>NZ_CP101943.1:1351696-2703393 GCF_024508235.1 Halococcus qingdaonensis
CGGTCGTGCTGGTGGGCGCGACGGAACCGACGACGAGGAGGACGACCGTGGCGATTGAGGACGACGTCTGCGTGATCGGCGGCGGTCTCGCCGGCATGACGGCCGCGCTTCGAGCAGCGCGTGAGGGTGCGCGGGTGAGACTGCTCTCGCACAAGAAGAGCACGCTCCGACACGCGAGCGGACTCGTCGATATTTTGGGCTACGCCGACGGTGAACTCGTCGCCGACCCGTTCGACGCGCTCCCCTCGCTCCCCGAAACCCATCCCTACCGGCGGGTCGGGGACGATGCCGTGCGAGCGGGACTGTCCCTGTTCGACGACGTGACCGGCGACGCTTATCGAGGAACCCACACCGACGCGAACGCGCTCGTGGCGACCCACGGCGGCACCGTAAAGCCGACCGCGCGCTACCCGACGCGCGTGGCTCCGGGGCTGGCGAGCCAGGATCGAAAGACGCTGCTCGTGGGGTTCGATTCGCTGACCGCCTTCGACGCACCGCTCGCGGCCGACCACCTCGCTGCCGCCGGCGTTCCAGGAGCGACACGTGGCGTCACCGTCGCGTTCCCGGGCGATTTCAGGGCCGACTCGCGCGTGACGCGCTCCGCCCGCGCACTCGACGATGACGAGACCGTCGAAATCGCGAATGGATCGATGCCGGTGCGGCGCGCGCTCGTGCGAGCGGTCGAATCCCATCTCGGTGACGCCGAACGGATCGGCTTTCCGGCGGTGCTCGGCGAGGAGGAGTCCCAGGAAGTCCGGAACGCGCTCGAATCAGCTCTCGGCATCGACGTGTTCGAGGTGCCGATGGGACCGCCGAGCCTGCTCGGATTGGGGCTCGAAACGCTGTTCCAGGAAGCGCTCGCCGAGGCGGGCGTGCGCCGGACGACCGGCAATCCCGTCGTGGAGTTCGACGCAGACGACGGACGAATTCGAAGCGTATCGACCGACCGCAACGGCCGACCGACGCCGTTCCATGCCGACGAGTTCGTGCTCGCGACAGGGGGATTGGTCGGCAAAGGAATCGACTCGGATCGCGAGGGGGTCGTCGAGCCGGTCTTCGACTGTCACGTCCCCCATCCCGACGACCGCTACGAGTGGTTCGACGACGAGGCGTTCGGCGACCACCCGTTCGCGCGCTTCGGGGTCACGGTGGACGACGACCTGCGGCCGCTCGATGCGGCTGGAGGGACGGAGTACGACAACCTCCGTGCCGCCGGGAGTGTCCTCGGCGGGGCGGATTTCGCAGCGGAGAAATCGGGCAGCGGCATCTCGCTCGCGACCGGTCACGCGGCCGGCCGTGCGGCGGGCGCGGCGGCGAACCAGTGATACACATGAGCGACGCACCAACCCACGATGCCGACGAGTTCGAACCGGTGGACGTCTTCGAGACGACCGAGATGGATCTCCGCCCGGGCGCGGACGACTGCTACAAGTGTTCGACGTGCGATACGTCCTGCCCGGTCGCCGAGGTCGACGACGAGTTCCCCGGTCCGAAGTTTCAGGGACCGGAACAGTGGCGGCTCAAGCGCACGGAGGGTCACGAGATCGACGACTCGATCACCTCCTGTTCGAACTGCATGCGCTGTGACGACGCCTGCCCTTCATCGGTGCCGCTGAGCCAGATGCACAACACCGCCCGCGGCGAGTACGTCGAGAACCAGCGGTTCGGCCGGGAGGCGCTGTCGGCGCTCGCCGACGGCAACCTGCGCGAGGCGCTCGACATCGTCCGTGAGGGCCAGGACGGACTCGTCGAACGACTCAGAAACCGAATCCTCGCGAACTACCACACGTCGGCGTGGCTCGCCTCCTTCATGCCGAGCGTCGCGAACTTCGTCATGAACTTCGGGCCGGCGCGCTGGGCGATGGCGAAGACGATGGGTGTGACCAGCGAGCGGGAGTTCCCCGAGTTCGCCGACCAGACCTTTCGCGAGTGGTGGGCCGCTCGCGGCGGTGCACAAGTTTCCAATCCCGACAAGCGGATCGCGTACTTCCACGGCTGTTACTCGAACTTCAACACGCCCGAGGTCGGCAAGGCGATGGTCAGGGTGTACGAGGAGTTCGGCTACGAGGTCCTCGTCCCGCCACAGAAGTGTTCGGGCACGCCGATGTTCGCCAACGGAATGCTCGGCGACGCGCGCCGCCACGCCGAGACCAACGTGAAGAACCTCGCCGCAGCGATCGAGAACGGAGCCGAGATCGTCGCCTCCTGTACCTCCTGCTCGATGGCGCTCGGCCAGGAATACCCCGAACTGTTCGATCTGGATGGCATCGAGGACGTCGCCGCACACACCTACGAGGGCGTCGAGTACCTCCGCCTGCACGAGGACCTGGAGGGCGCGCTCGACGAAACCAGCGTCGATGGAAGCGAGTTCGCCTATCACGCGCCGTGTCACGCACGCAACCAGGGGCTCGACACGCAGGCCGTCGAACTGTTCTCGGACCTCGACGGTGTTGCCATCGAGGACGTGGGCGACTCCTGTTCGGGGATTTCGGGCACCTACGGCTGGAAAGAGGAGAAGTACGACTACTCGATGGAGATCGGCGAGGAGATGTTCGAACACATGGAGCACGCCGCCGGCGAGACCGGGATGACCGAGTGTCCGACCTGCGCGATGCAGATGGAGCACGGCACCGGCTACGAGATCCGCCACCCGCTCGAACTGCTCGAAGAGGCGCTGGTCACGGGTTCGTAACGTCGATACGGCCGACGATCCCGGCTATCGTCGCCCTTTCCCCCGATTTCGGCAAGCCTAAAAACCGAAACCGATATACCGTTTTAGGCTGGCCTAAATCGTATGGACACCGAGCCGGCGACACACCGGGTACCGACGCGACGCGACTGTCTGAAGTACGGCGGCGCGGCGGTCGGCGGGGGACTGCTCGCGGGCTGTACGGGAAAGGGCGAGTCGGGCAACGGGACGAACGGTTCCACCGGGACGACAGGGCGGGCGAACTCGTACTCGGTGGCGATGGCACCGGTAGGCGACGTCGAGTTCGAGAGCGTTCCGAAGACGTGGATCGCGAACAACGGCAGCTGGGCGGACATGGGCATCGCGCTCGGCCGGGAGCCGCCGAAAGGGCTCTGGCGACCCAACCGGTATCACACGCACGTCTACGACGACATCCCCGGTATCGACGTACACTGGAAGGACCTCGACCAGCTGTGGGGCAAGTCGCTCAGCAAGGAGCGGTTCTACGAGCTCGGTGCCGACGTCCACGTGTTCGATCCCGTCTTCGTACTGAGCCGATCGAAGTGGAAGCAGGCCGATCTCGACGAGATCCGCGAGAACGTCGGCCCCGTGTTGGGCAATAGCATCTACTCCCACGCCTTCCAGTGGCACGATCACCGGTACTACAGCCTCTACGAGGCGTTCAGGAAGCTCGCGCAGGTCTTCGGCGCGGAGCAGCGCTATCGTGCGTTCGAGCAGCTCCACGACGAGGTCGTCGGTCGGGTGCGAGAGCGCCTCCCGCCGAAATCAGAGCGTCCCTCCGTGGCAATCCTCCTCGTTTCCTCAAACGAGCCCGAGAAGTTCTATCCCTACCCGATCAACGAGGGGACATCGTACAAACAGTGGCGCGATCTCGGTGCCACGAGCGCCCTCAAGGAAGCCGGCATCGAGGACTACTACGTCTCCGGCGGGACGATCGACTACGAGACGGTGGTCGAGGCCGATCCGGACGCCCTGCTCATGTGGGACGGCGGCGGTCGCTTCGAACGCATGTCCCGCGAGGAGTTTCAGGACACGCTCGTCTCGTTCATGCAGAACCACGACGTGGCGAGCCAGCTGACCGCCGTCGAGAACGGCGACGTGTACCGCGGTGCCGGCATCTACCAGGGACCGATCATCAACCTCGCGTGGACCGAGCGCGGCGCGTGGCAGCTCTACCCCGACGAATTCGATCGGGACGAACAGCTGTTCGACCGCCAGCGCGTCGCCGACATCGTCGCGGGGAACGTCTCGCCGTGATCCGGAACGCATCGTCCACCAGCCGTGCGAATCGAATCGTCGATCGGCAGCCGGTTGTGTCGCGCCGAAGCGCCACCGCCGGACGGCGGATCGAGGGACAGAGGTAGCGGACCATGATCGGGACGACGCTCGGCGATATCCGTGACCACATCGAATCGCTCGCCAGCGAGGACGGTGAGTACAGCCTCGTCTGTAGCCGGTACGGCGACCGACCCGTTCCGGCCGCCGACCACCACTTCGCGGATCGCTCCACCGCCCGCGCGGCCGCACAGGCGACCGAGCAGTACCGGGCGGCGCTCCGCCGGTACGATCCACAGCTTCCCTATCACGACGTGATCGTCCAGCAACATACACCGCGATACGACGGGAACGATCCGGTGAATCGGCGCTCGTCAGCGAGGGGCCGTCGCATCGAACCCGGTGCCGAAGGGGCGGTCGCCGAGCGCCGCGAACTCGTCGAGTTCTGCCATCGCACCGCCGCCGCCGTCTTCGAGACGCTCTCCGAAGCGGGCTACGACGCCGTCGAAACGGCCGTCATGGACCGGTATTTCGACCTCGCCGAGACCATCTCCGAACCCGACGATCTCTGTCTCCGCCTGCTCGAAGGGATGGCCGTCGAACTCGACACGCGACTCGATCCGACGGCCCAGCGTGACGTCCTCTCGGCTGCCGCGCGTCGTCTCTCTTCGCCCGTCCTATCGACCGACGCGGAGCCGGTCGCGGCGACGCTCGCGTATCTCCGTGACCGCGGCGTACTCCGTGGTTCGGCTCGTTCGTCGGGCGCGACCGAACCCGATGACAGCGTGCGGTCGGTCGTGATGGAGCTGTCGGAGTACGCGCTGACGCCACACGACGGGCGGCTCCCGACCCTCCCGCTGGTCGTCGAACTCTCTCGTCGTCGATCGGAATGGCTACCGGTACCGGTTCGGGTCGAAGCAATCGACGACGGCTGGCGCATCCGGTTCGCACCCGCATGCGAAACCGATCCGATCGGGGTGGCGAGCGCGCCGATCGTTGCTAACTGCTGATCGACTGGCCAGCAAAAATCGCGTTCGGAAACCGGGACGGGAGGGTCAGTTTCGTGCGTTGTGGATCTCAGTCCTCGTCCACGACGCCACCGTCACCCGAGATGGACGGTTCGGCGTCGGCGGGCGGTTCGGGTTCGACGTCCGCATCGCCCGATCCGGGAATGACGATGTTGAGCAGGAGTGCGCTGATGCCGCCCATGATCAGTCCCGAGCCGAGCACCGTTTGGAACAGTTCGGGGAAGCTCGCGATGGCGTCCGGCCGGAACTCGACGGCCAGCCCGAGCGCGACCGAGACCGCCAGAATAGTCGTGTTCCGGTGGTTGAGATCGACATCGCGGTCGATGATGCTGACGCCGCTCGAAAAGATCGTCGAGAACAGGATGAGCGCGCCGCCGCCGAGCACGGCGTCAGGCATCGCGGTGACGAGCGCGGCGACCTTCGGGACGAAGCCGGCGACGATCAGCAGTCCGCCGCCGATGGCGACGACGTACCGGCTGAGAACACCCGTGAAGTTGATGACGCCGACGTTCTGCGAGAACGACGTGTTCGGGAAGGCGCTGAAGATCGCCGCGATCGCGCTCATGATACCGTCGGCGAACAGTCCGCCGCGGATCTCGTCGCGCGTCGGCTCGCGGTTCGCCGCGGCGACGATGCCGGTCATATCGCCGATCGTCTCGACCGCGGTGACGGCGTAGAGGAAGGCGATCGTGATGATGGCGCTGGGCTCGAAGGCGATGCCGAACTCCAGCGGCGTCGGGATCGCGATCCAGCCGGCCTGGGCGACCGCCGAGAAGTCGGCGACGCCGAGGGCGATGGCGGCGATGTAGCCAACCAGGATGCCGAGGAACACGCTCGTGATCCGGAGGAAGCCGGTGAAGAACTGGTTCAGCCCGAGCGTGACGAAGAACACGAGCGAGGCGAGCCCGATGTTCATCAGCGAGCCGTAGTCGGCGGCACCCGCGCCGCCGGCGGCGTAGTCCATCCCGACCGGGATGAGCGTCAGCCCGATCAGCATGACGACGATCCCGCTCACCAGTGGCGGGAAGAACCGGTCGATGTAGTCGTACGAGAAGCCGATACCGACCTCGACGAACGCGCCGACGAGGCAGGCACCGAACACCGCCGGTAAGCCGAACTGCGTGCTGATGGCGACGAGCGGGCCGACGAACGCGAAGCTCGTCCCCATCATCACGGGGAGGTTCGAGCCGACGGGACCGACAGTGAACACCTGGACGAGCGTCGCCACGCCCGCGACGAGCAGCGCCATCTGGACCAAGAACGTGGTTCTGCCGGTCGCGAGCCCGACGGCACCCGCGATGATCAGCGGCGGTGCGACGTTCCCGAGGAACATCGCGAACACGTGCTGGAGGCCGAGCGGTATCGCCTCGGGGAGTGGCGGCTTGTCGTCTAATTCGTATTGTATGTGATCAGCGGATTCCTGTGACATGATACCACGTTACGCAAGTATGGGTGTGGTTATATATAGGCTCGTTTGAGAAACACACCTCGTATCACTGCATACTTATATACGATTATTATTAACCCTCGATCCAGCGTGCGCTCACAGCGATCTCCGTCGCGTTCACAACGACACACGGGCGTGATGGCACGGATAGAGACCACGGACCGGGACGTTCGATCGAAAGCTCGTTTGCGACGCCGAGATCCGTGAGAGCAGCGTCGATAGTCGTCCGTTCCGTTTGGCAGCGGCTACCGGGTCCAGGGAACGTTCGGAACCCGACCCGGGATACCTCCGCGATGGAGCGAGTCAGTTGGCCGAGCGACTGGTCCACTCACGATCGGCCACCGAATCCAGGCCCACACGGGAGCGTACGTCATCGGCACGTGTTTGCGATTCCGCGAGAAGGTTCGGGTAGCGCTCCTCGATGCCGGGCACTGTCCCGTTCTCCATCACGATCTCGCCCTCGCAGACGACGGTATCTATTTCGTGGCCGTGTGTCTGAAGGACCAGTGCCGACGCGATGTTCCGGATCGGCGTCAGCTGCGGGTAGTCGAGATCGACGAGCGCCAGATCGGCGCGCTTGCCCGGTTCGATCGAACCGAGCTCGTCCGCCCGGCCGATGGTGCGAGCCCCGTCGATCGTCGCCATCTCCAGGGCCTTCTCGGCGGTGACGGCTCCGGCATCCCGGCGGTCGGCCCGGTGGATGAGGGCGGCGTACTGCATGTCCGAGAGCGGGTTGATCGTGTCGTTGCCGCTCGGGTTGTCGGTGCCGAGACCGACCGTGACTCCGTAGTTGGTCATCGTGGGGACCGGTGCGACGCCGGAGCCGAGAACCAGGTTCGTGAGCGGGTTGTGGACGATCTTCGTGTCGGTCGCCGCACACAGCCGAACGTCCCGCTCGTCGACGTGCACGCAGTGAGCTAACACTGTCCGGTCGCCGAGATAGTCGACGGCGTCGAGGTACTCCACATGGCTCATCTCGCCGTATTCCTCGTGGACCGTCTCCGAGGCGTGAGTCGTCGTCATCGTCTCCCGGCGTTCGGCGAACTCGGCGGCCGCGGTCAGCCCGTCGTCCGTCGCCGTCACGACGTTCTCGGGTGCGATCCAGACCTGCTGTCGGCTGTCTGGCGACGGATCGTGGTACCGATCGAAGACGTCGCCGACCCGTTCGAGGGCGGCGTCGGTCCCACTCAACGAGGCGTCCATCGGGACGTGCTCGACAGCCGATTCCTTCCGCGTGACGCGATCGACGAAGTCGGTTAGGGTGCGTGGGAGATCGTCGTTGTCGCGAAACGCCTGCGCGTAGACGTTCCGGATGCCCGCGGCGTCGTACTCGTTCAATTTCGCTTCGAGGATCGCGTCGGACTCGTCGTCCCACATGAGAAACACCTCGGGGAATTCGACGAAGGTCGTGATCCCCGCACGGAGCGCCTCGGTGACGAACAGCGCCGACGCGACGGCGTGGTCGTCGGGCGTCATGGCATAAATTGCTGGCTTTTTGACGTTGAACAGCCAGTCGTACAGCGCCCGCTCGTTGCTCACGCCGCCACGAGCGAGGATGTCCGCAACGTGCGTATGCGGATCGATGAACCCAGGGAGGACGGCGTGACCGCTCGCATCGACGATCCGATCGCCATCGTACTGGTCGGTGATCGTCGCCATCGGTCCGACAGCGACGATCTCGCCCCCGTCGACGGCGATTGCGCCGTCATCGATGACGTCGCGCGCCGGGTTCATCGTCACGATGCGACCGTTCTCGACGAGCAGTTCGACCATGCTCTTCGGTCAATCACCGACAGTATAAACATGTTCTTTGCTATCACTCCTCAGTACTGTCGGACCCATGCGGGTCGACCGACGGAAGCAACGTACCGGCAGGTGGTTTTTTGCTCGTCCCCCTCGAACCATTCAGTAATGTCACGAACGACCGTATCGTATACGGATAATCGTATTTACGAGTTCACGCCGGCGCTCGAACCAGCCTACACCGCTGCGGACGGCGAATCGCTGACCGTCGAGACGGTCGACAGTCTCGAAGGGGCGATCCAGAAGGATACCGACCGATTGCAGTCGATCCCGGACGAGGTCAACGCCGCGACCGGTCCCATCACCGTGGCAGGAGCCACACCGGGCGACGTCCTCCGGGTCGATATCGAGGCGATACGCGTCACCGAGGATCGCGGCCGCGTCGTCACCGCACCAGCGTTCGGCCTCCAGCAGGACGCAGCCGACATCGAGCACCCGTTCACGCGCATGACGCCCATTGATGGGGATACCGTCGAGTTCGGGGACGTTGCCGTCCCGATCCAGCCGGTCATCGGAACGATCGGGGTCGCACCGGCCGCCGATTCCTATTCGACACTCGTCCCGCACGATCACGGCGGGAATCTCGACACGACGGATATGACCGCCGGCACGACGGCGTACTTCCCGGTCTTCCAGGACGGTGCGATGCTCGCAATGGGCGACGCGAAGGCTGCGATGGCTGACGGGGAGATGTGTGGCACCGGCGTCGAGATCGGGACCGAGATCGACATCACCCTCGACGTGGTGTCCGATCCGACCGTCTCGCTCGACCGACCGCTGGTCGAAACTGACGCGGCGTGGAAGACGATCGCGAGCGCCGAAACGATGGAGGTCGCCGCGACGCTCGCCAATCGCGATCTGATGACGTTGCTCGAAGCCATGCACGACTGGGAGACGACCGAAGCGTATCTGTTCTCCAGTCTCGTCGGTGGTCTGGAGATCAGCCAGGTCGTCGACCCGCTCGTCACGGTGCGAAACGCCGTTCCGATGGAGTATCTCGACGATCCGTTCGGCACTGCGTAACTTTCGTGCTCCCGATCCCGAACCGCTAGGGTGATGAACGCCACGCGCGACGGTCGACGCAAGCACTGAACATCGCCATGCAAGAGCAGCAAGCCGAACGGCGGGATGGTCGGACGTGGTGGCGGGTCGGTTGCGTCAGCGTCGTCGCTCTGTGTCTCCTCGGCGCTGGTTTCGCGGCAGCCAGCGGCGGTCCAGCGATGGCCGACGGCAGTCCAGCAGCGGCTGCCGACGTACCCACACAGCAACAGCTTCAACAGTCGACGCCGAACACCGTGACCATCCGAAGCACGGGCGAGGAGCGCGTCTTCTATACGATCTCGGTCAGTGGCAATATCGAGCCAGGACCGGGAGCCGATCTCACGGGTGCGGATCAGCCCGATACGATCAACGGAGCGACGGCGTCCGGCTCGACGGCGCTCAACGGCGTCGACAACTTCACGTTTCGTGGGCGGATCACCGCGCTGAACGTCTCCGGCGGGCCCGCGGAGGTCTCCGTCAATGGTACGCAAGTCGACCCCGCGACGTTCCCACAGTCCGCACCGCCGACAACTGCCTCGCCGACGGCGACGCCAACGCGGACGCCGACGTCCACACCGACATCGACGGCTACCGCGACGCCGACGACGACGGCCACAGCCACCGCGACACCGACAGCAACGTCGACGGCGACACCGACGCCGGACACACCCTCGACGACCACGGCGACGCCATCCGCAACGCCGACAGCATCGCCGACCCCGTCCGAGGCGGCGAACGCGACCACACAGCCACAGGGCGAGAGCGGAGGGATACTCGACTGGCTCGGATCGATCAGCCTGTTCACCATCGCCGGCACGCTGTTGCTCGTCGTGTTCGCGATTTTGGCGCTGGTCGCTCGGTACAACGACTGAACGCCGCCACAGTCGCCCGCATCGGCCGAATTCAGCTCGAAAGTCGAGCACGCCCGCGCTATGAGATCGGGTCGTCGCACGCACCCTCGACGATTTCGTCTAGTCGGCCGGTGGCGACCAGTTCCGTCGCGATCTCGATGTCACCGTGGAGCGGTCGATCCGCGTCGAGCGGCGGGACGTGTTCGCGGAGTGCGTCGTAGGCCGCACCGGTGGCGCTACCGGGATCGAGCCCGTCGTCGACGAACTCCATCGCCTGCGCGCCACAGAGCAGTTCGATCCCCACTACCGTCAGCGCGTTCTCCACCGCCGTACGGGCGTTGAATGCGCTCTGGGTACTCATGCTCACGTGGTCTTCCTGCCCGCCGCTCACGGGTGTGTTGTCCGTCGAGGGCGATCCCAGCGATCGGTTCTCGTTGACGAGCGCGGCGGCGCTGTACTGGGCGATCATGTAGCCCGAGCCGACGCCGCTATCGGGCGTGAGAAACGGTGGGAGATGCTCCTCCTGGAGATTGGGATTGAGCAGCCGATCGACACGGCGCTCGACGATGGCGGCGAGGTCGGCGAGCGCGTTCGTGGCGTAATCCAGCCGGAGCGCGAGCGGTGCGCCGTGGAAGTTGCCGCCCGAAAGCACGCCCACGGACTCGGTGCCGCTCGCGCGGTCGTCGACCGCGCTGCCGGGGAAGACGAGCGGGTTGTCGGTCGCGCTGTTCAGTTCGACCTCGACCGCCTCGCGCAGGTGCGAGATCGCGTCGCGCGCCGCGCCGTGGACCTGCGGGAGACAGCGAATCGAGTAGGCGTCCTGGACGCGATCACAGTTGCGGTGGGATTCGACGATCTCGGACCCTGCCGTGAGTGTTCGCACGTTACGCGCGCTCGCGGCCTGTCCCGCGTGCGGACGCACGTCCTGGATCGCCGGATCGCAGGCGGCGGTCGTCCCCATCGAGACCTCGGTCGTGAGCGCGCCGGCGACGTCCGCACCGCGAAGCGCGCGCTCGGCATCGACGACACAGAGCGCGCCCAGCCCAACCGTGAGCTGCGTGCCGTTGATGAGCGCCAACCCCTCCTTCGCTCCGAGCGAGAGCGGTTCGAGGCTGGCCCGCGCGAGCGCTGCCTCGCCGTCGAGGCGCTCGCCGTCGACTTCGGCTTTACCCTCACCAAGCAACACGAGCGCCTGGTGGGCCAGCGGCGCGAGATCGCCGCTCGCGCCGAGGCTGCCCTGAGATTTGACGACCGGATGGATCCCCCGATTGAGCATCATCAGGAGATGGTCGACGACGACTTCGCGGATGCCCGAGTAGCCCTTCACGAGCGCGTTGATCCGTGTGAGCAGCATCGCGCGCACCTCCTCGCGTTCGAGCTCGCGGCCCACGCCCGAGGCGTGGCTCCGAATGAGGTTGGTCTGGAGTTGCTCGCGATCACCTTCGGGGATGTGTTCGGTCACGAGCTGGCCGAACCCGGTGTTCAGCCCGTAGACCGTCTCGTCGCTGTCGAGGACGTCCTCGACGCGCGCTCTGGATTCCCGGACGGCCTCGCGCGCGGAATCGGCGATGGCCACCGGGCGATCGTGGCGGGCGACCGCGGCCACCCCCTGGGGTGTGAGTGATTCGCCGTCGAGTACGACCGGTTCGTCCTCGTTCATCGCTGCCCTCCAGAGACGGGTTCGCCACCTTTGAGCACCGTTACGACGGTGTTCACGCCGAAATTGTAGGGGACATGGACGTGCGAGGGCGCGTCGACGATCGCCACGTCGGCGGGCATCCCCTCACGAAGCGTTCCCGCCTCACCGGCACGATCGAGCGCGCGTGCGCCACCGTGTGTGCCGGCGATCAGGGCTTCGGCGGGCGTCATTTCCATCCCGACGCAGGCGAGTGCGATCGCGAAGCCCATGCTCTGTGAGTGGCAGTTCGGGTTGAAGTCGGTCGCCACGGCAACCGATCCGCCCTCGTCGAGAAACGCCCGCGCATCCGCGTAATCCGCGCCAAGCGAGAAAGCCGTTCCGGGAAGGAGTACTGGTGTGACGTCAGCTTCGGCGAGTGCCGCGCGATCGTCCGCGTTCGCGTGGAGGAGGTGATCGGCGCTCGTCGCACCCAGTTCGGCCGCGAGCTGCGCGCCGCCGAGTCGGACGAACTCCTCGGCGTGGACCTTGGGCGTGAGCCCGTGTTCCATCCCGGCTTCGAGCACCCGTCTGGACTGTGCGACCGAGAAGACGTCCTCCTCGCAGAAGACGTCGCAGAACTCCGCGATCCCTTGGTCGGCGACCGCGGGGAGCTGGTCGTCGACCACTCGATCGGTGTACGTCTCGGCGTCCTCGTCTTCGGGCACGGCGTGTGCGCCCATAAACGTCGGCACGACATCGATCGGATGCTGTTCGTCGGCACGCCGAATCACGTCGAGCATCCGCAGTTCGGTCTCGGTATCGAGCCCGTAGCCGGACTTGATCTCGACGGTCGTGGTGCCGTGGGCGCACATCATGTCGAGATGCGGGAGCAGGTTCGCGAGGAGTTCGTCGTCGCTCGCCTCGCGGACAGCGTTTACGGTTCTGAGAATACCCCCACCCTCGGCGAGAATGTCTTGATACTGCTCGCCGCCGAGCTTCGCCGCAAACTCGTCCGAACGATCGCCAGCGAACAGGCCATGCGTGTGGGAATCGACGAATCCCGGAATCACGGTCTTCCCACTGGCGTCGATCGCGTGTGTGGCGTTCGCCGCGGGATACTCGTCGGTGATCTCTTCGGTCGGACCGATCGCGGTCACGTGGCCGTCCGTGACGGCGATGGCGGCGTTCTCGTATCGTTCGAGCGGTGCGTCCGTTCCCGGTCCGACGACGATCTCGTTCGCGTCGTGGATTACTGTCGTGAGTTCAGTCATGATGAATCTCCGTCGTACGCACTGAGAAAGTGGGCAATCGCCCGCGCGCCGGCCGCGGCGGTCAGTTCTCTTGAATCGAGCGGCGGCGCATACTCGACGACCTCGAAGCCTGCCACGCGGTCGTCGGCCGCGACGATTCGCAGCATGCGGAATAGTTCGCGCGTCGTGAGTCCACCGGGTGTGGGTGCGCTCACGCCCGGTGCGGCCGTCGCGTCGAGCACGTCGAGATCGACGCTGACGTAGACTGTATCGACCCCGGCCATCGCATCGAGTGCGCGCTCGGCAGCACTCTCGACATCGTCACCGACGGCCTCGCTTGTGACGATCTCGCCACCCTGTTCGTCCACATACTCGGCATACGCCGTCGATGTCTCGAAGTGACGTGCACCGACGCAAGCGTAGGCGTCGAGCCCCGCCTCGTGAAGCTGCCGGTAGGGTGTCCCGCTCGTCGGTTCGCCACGCACCTCACGACAGTCGAGATGGGCGTCGAAGTTGACGACGCCGAGTGATTCGGAGAGCAGCGGCGCAGCATTCGGATACGTGAGCGAGTTGTCGCCGCCGAGGAAGATCGGCAGCGCGTCGCTCGCGTGGATCTCGCGAGTTATCTCGCGGATCGATTCCTGGACCGTGCTGACGTCGCCGTCCAGAACCTCGACGTCGCCGAGATCGCCGACCGATTCGACGGGCCCCGCGTCGAAATGATGGGTTTTGACTCCAGTGAGCGCCTCGCGGAGCGCTGTAGGACCTTCACGTGCGCCGCGTCGGCCGATCACCGCGCCGTCGTACGGCTCGCCGACGAGGACGGTGTCGAACTCGCTGGCATGGTCGAGGGTTATCGGTTCGACGATATCGCCGAACTGCTCGTCGTTCGGGTCGGCGGAGGGGCCGTCCCAGGCCGGCGGTTCGCGCAGGCTCATCGCCGATCCTGCATCGGAACGGGCACGTCCGACTGGCCGGCCTCGTCGATGGCATCCTCGTAGCCTGCGTCAGCGTGGCGGATCACGCCCATGCCGGGGTCGGTCGTGAACACGCGCTCGGCCTTCTCGGCAGCCAGATCGGAGCCATCGAGCACGACGTGATTGTTCGCATGGAGCGCGTTGCCGATGCCGACGCCGCCGCCGTCGTGGACGCTCACGATGTCCGCACCCGCGGCGCAGTTGAGGAGGGCATTGAGGATCGGCCAGTCGGCGACCGCGTCGGTGCCGTCTTTCATCGCCTCGGTCTCGCGATGCGGGCTGGCGACGCTGCCCGCGTCGAGGTGGTCGCGCGTGACGACGATCGGTGCGCTGATCTCGCCCTCGGCGACCAACTCGTTGATCCGGAGCGCGAAGCGGGCGCGTTCGGTGACCCCATCGTCGTCAGTTTCGTACCCGAGCCAGCAGACCCGCGAGGGAAGTCCCTGAAAGGAGACCTGCTCCTGGGCGAGATCGATCCAGCGGGTGAGCGAGTCGTTTTCGGGGAACAGTTCGGTGACTGCCTCGTCGGTGCGACGGATGTCCGCGGGATCGCCCGACAGCGCCGCCCAGCGGAACGGGCCGCGACCGCGACAGAACATCGGGCGGATATAGGCGGGAACGAACCCGGGGAAGTCGAACGCGTCCTCACGCCCGCGGTGATCCTCGACCTGCCCGCGGAGGTTGTTGCCGTACTCGAAGGCGATCGCACCCTCTTCTTGGAGGTCGAGGATGGCGTCGACGTGGCGCTCCATCGTATCGAGACTCTCCTCGACGTAGCGCTCGGGGTTCTCCTCCCGGAGCTCGTCGGCTTCGTCGACCGTGTAGCCGCTCGGATAGTAGCCTTCGAGTTCGTCGTGGGCGCTCGTCTGGTCGGTCACGACATCGGGAACGAAATCGCGCTCAGCCATCGCTTCGAGCATGTCCGCGACGTTCATCTCGACGGCGACGCTGTAGGGTTCGCCGGCGTCGGCCGCCGCTGCGGCCTCGTCGAGCGCCTCGTCGAGATCCTCGGCGCGTTCCATCAGGTAATCGGTCTCCAGGCGACGCTCGATCCGGTTGGCGTCGACCTCGGCGGCGATACAAACGCCCTTGTTCATCGTGACCGCGAGCGGCTGTGCACCACTCATTCCACCCAAACCGCCGGTGGCGACGATCTTTCCTTCGAGGTCGCTATCATACTCCTGGCGACCGAGTTCGGCGAGGGTTTCGTAGGTTCCCTGGATGATCCCCTGCGTGCCGATGTACGCCCACGAGCCGGCGGTCATCTGGCCGTACATGATCTTCCCCTCGGCTTCGAGTTCGTGGAACTGCTCCCAGTCGTCCCACCTCCCGACGAGATTCGAGTTCGCGATCAGGACCCGGGGCGCGCGCTCGTGGGTCGGAAACCGTCCGACGGGTTTGCCTGACTGGACGAGCAGGGTTTCCTCGTCGTCGAGTTCGCGCAGTTCGGCGAGGATCGCGTCGTAGGCGTCCCAGCTCCGGGCGGCTCTGCCGGTCCCGCCATAGACAACGAGCTCCTCGGGTTTTTCGGCTACCTCGGGATCGAGGTTGTTGTTGAGCATCCGGAGGGCCGCCTCCTGCCGCCAGCCCTCGCACTCGATCTCGGTGCCCGTGGGCGCTCCCTGGTACTCGCGCCACTGCGCCGACGGCTCGCCGATGCCGGCCTCGTCCGGTGCGGGTTCTTGTTCGCTCATCGGCCAAACTATGCGAACGAGTCACGAGACAGTTTGGCCTCCAAGCGGTGGTTGATTTTTAAGCCGATCTGGAGCGGGGGTGTTACGGTCGTTCGTAGATCGATCGAATCGATGGCGAGCGATCGGTGTGAGCATGAATATAAAAATACCCCTCCGTTCGGCAGTATTCCTTCCTTGTTCGCGCTGGGATAACAGAGAGCTATGCGAACAACACCCAGGATAGACGATCACGAACCGGCACGGACCCCGATCTCACAGTCATGGATTTCGCTGGTCGCAGATTGGCAATCGGCTGTGGGAGTCGTCTTCCAGTCCAGTGGGAGCGATTCTGGCGGTTGGTGGCGGAGCGGGCGAAGTGAGAAGTCATTTAGTGAGACCACCACGGACGATCGACACGAATGGTAGCGTTCGAACCGCGGCTGTTCGCGGAGATCGATCCCGACGAACGCCCGTCGCTCGCGGCGTCGCTCGTCCCCGTCGCGGCGATGATCGTCTTCCTCAGCGTCGGTATCGTCGTCTTCGACCTCGACCCGCAGTTTCCCCTGTTCTGGGGGATCGCCTTCACTGGACTGTTCGTCCGATACCGTCTCGGCTTCTCGTGGGACGCGCTCTACGACGGCATCACCGACAGCATCCTGATGGGGATGCGGGTCGTGCTCATCATGTTCGTCGTCTACGCGCTCGTCTCGACGTGGATCCAGGCCGGGACGATTCCCGGACTGATGTACTACGGGCTCGAACTGCTCACACCCGAGATCTTCCTCCCGCTCACCGCCATCCTCGCCGCGATCGTCTCGTTCGCGGTCGGTTCATCGTGGACGACCGCGGGCACGCTCGGCGTCGCCTTCATCGGTATCGGCTCGGGGCTCGGCATCCCCGCGCCGATGACTGCCGGTGCGATCCTCTCGGGGGCGTACACCGGGGACAAACAGTCGCCGCTCTCCGACACGACGAATCTCGCGGCCGCGGTGACGAACACCGATCTCTACGAGCACATCAACGCGATGCGCGCGGGCACGCTGGTTGCGTTCGGCCTCTCGGTCGTTCTATATGTAATCCTCGGCCTGAGCGCCTCCGGGTCGATCCCGGCCGGGCGCGTCGGCGCGATCCAGAACGCCATCGCGGGCTCCTACGCCGTGTCGCCGCTCGTGTTCGTCCCGATCCTCGTCACCTTCGGGCTGGCCATCTACGGGGTTCCGGCGCTCCCGACGCTCGGCACGGGCGTCTTCGCGGGCGCATTCACTTCGATGGCCGTCCAGGGGACCGGTTTCACCGCCGCGTGGACGGCCGCACAGTCCGGGACGGCCCCCGAAACGGGGATGCAGCTCGTCGACGGACTGCTCGAAAGCGGCGGCCTGCTCGGGGGTGCATGGATCGTGACGATCGCGCTCGCTGCGCTCTCGCTCGGTGGCATCCTCGAACGGACGGGTATGCTTGCCGTGCTCGCCCACCATCTGGGTCGGCTGAGTCGTGGCGTGGCGAGTCTCACCGGCGTGACGGCAATCTCGGCCGTGGCGATGAACATGCTCGCCGCCGAGCAGTACATCAGCATCGTCGTCCCCGGGATGACCCTTCGCAATCTCTACAACGAACAGGGCCTGAAGAGCAAGAACCTCTCGCGCGCCGTCGAGGCCAGCGGGACGACCTCCGCGGCACTCATCCCCTGGAACAGCGGCGGGCTGTTCATGGCCGGCACGCTCGGTGTCTCGACGCTATCGTACGCGCCCTACTACTTCTTCGGCTTCCTCTCGCCGCTCGTCCTCATCGTCATGGGGCTCACCGGCTGGCAGATCGCGTACAAGGACGGAAAGACGGGCGAGACGACACCGACGAGCGAGGGATCCGTCCCCGCCGCCCCCGGCGAGGACTGACGCCCATGAGGCAGGTTTAGGGCAGCGCAGCCGTTGTGCGGCGTATGTACGAGGCGACCTTCCGCATCGAGGGCGACGGGGCCTACGCCGCCGCGACCGCGGGAACGGATGCGACGGTCGAACTGTGGTGTAACGACCACTGCGATCTCCTCTACGTCACGAACGAGGCCGTCGACGGGGTACGTGCGCACGTCCGCGAGCGTGTCGGCATCAAGGACAGTCTCCAGCGGCCGAACGAGTCGGTGCTCGTCACCGACGATTGTCTGAAACGCCACGAGCGAAGTTCGATCGAGACGTATCTCGCGCGTCACGACTGCCTGCTCCTGCCGCCGCTGCGCTACGCCGACGGCGCGAAATCCTGTCGCGTGCTCGCGCTCGATCCGGCCAACCTGACGGGCTGTTATCGCGATCTCGTCGATGACGGTTTCTCGGTCTCGGTCGAACGGAAACGCGAGATCGAGACGGTCGCCCACGACGCGCCGTTGCTCAGCCTCGACGGCGTGCTGCCCGATCTCTCGCCCCGCCAGCGCGAGACGCTCACGACCGCCCACGGAAAGGGCTACTACGAAATCCCGCGCGAAACGACGACCAGCGAGATCGCCGATGAAGTCGGGGTCGAACGGCGCACCGCCGAGGAACATCTCCGGCGGGCGGAAAACAAACTCATGGCGGCGCTGATGCAGTACGTCGGCGTCTGAGACGCCTGTACAGTCCGAATTGCGAAAATCGCAGTCCCGCGCAGTCGATATCGTTTTGGCCGCCGATCACCTACGAGACGGTACGATGATGGCAACGACACACGCGCTGGCCGGCGTTGCCGTCGCCTCGCTCGTCGCGCTCGGTGCCCCCGAACAGGCACCCATGGCGCTCGCGGCGGCGTTCGTCGGCGGCCTGTTCCCCGACCTCGATCTCTACGCCGGCCACCGCAAGACGCTCCACTTCCCGGTCTACTACTGGCCGTTCGCGCTCGCCGCCGGCGCGCTCGCCGTCGTTTCGACCGGGCCGGCGACCGTCGCCCTCGTCTGCTTCCTCCTCGCGGCGGCGCTCCACTCGACGATGGACGTCTTCGGCGGCGGGCTCGAACTCCGGCCGTGGCGTGCGACCTCCGAGCGGGCGGTGTACGACCACTTCGCGGGCCGTTGGCGTCGACCACGGCGCTGGGTGCGCTACGACGGTGCGCCCGAGGACGCGCTGCTCGGCGCGCTACTGGCCATCCCGCCGCTGCTCGTCGCTGGCGCACCGCTGCGCTGGCTGATCGGGACGACGGTCTGTCTCTCGGTCGGCTACGCGCTCGTCCGCCGGCGAGTGCCCGCAGTAACCGAGCATCTGATCGGGTTCGTCCCTGCCACGATGACCGAGTACGTCCCCGAACGGTTCGTCGAGGGCTGAGGCGACCATTACGGATCGCCGACCCTGCCGACGCCGCAGTCGGATTCCGTCGACGTCGCCGGCCACCGTTTTTTGTCACTCGCCGTCGAACGTCCGCTGACGATCATGTACGACACCATCCTCGTTCCGACCGACGGCAGCACCGGGGCGCACGCGGCCGCACAGCACGCGCTGGCGCTCGCGGACGCCTTCGACAGCCGACTCCAGTTTCTGAGCGTCGTCAACGCCGCGAACGAGGACGGAATCGTCGGTCTCGATTCGATCGCCGAGCGGCGGACGGTGCTCGACGAGGAGGCGGCCGACGCGCTCGAAACGCTCGAAGCGCTCGCGACCGAGACGGACGTTTCCTACGAGA
Organism: Halococcus qingdaonensis; assembly: GCF_024508235.1. Lineage (NCBI taxonomy): Archaea > Methanobacteriati > Methanobacteriota > Halobacteria > Halobacteriales > Halococcaceae > Halococcus > Halococcus qingdaonensis. The sequence continues at coordinate 1,371,006 of NZ_CP101943.1, forward strand.
CGGCGATCGAACACGGTACGGTCCACGAGACGATCCTCGATATCGCCGATCGTGACGCCGATCTCGTCGCGATGGGCACCCACGGGCGCACGGGTCTCCAGCGCGTGCTCATCGGCAGCGTCACCGAGCGCGTCGGCCGGACGAGCGACGTTCCAGTCTTCACGACGCGACGGGAACCGGCCACCGATGCCGGCTACGGCGACGTGCTGATCCCGACCGACGGCAGCGACGCTGCGACCGCCGCCGTCGAACACGGGTTGGCGATCGCCGATCGCTACGACGGCACCGTCCACGCGCTGTCGGTCGTCGATCTGAACTCGCTGGCGGGCTCCTACGACGTCGGTCCCGGCATCTCGACGGTCATCGACACCTGGTCGGACGACTGCGAGCGCGCCGTCGCGACCGTCGCCGACACGGCCGAGGAGCGCGGGATCGACGTCGTCACCGAAGTCGTCCAGGGTACACCCTACCGGGCCATCACCGACTACGTCGACGCGGCGGATATCGATCTCGTCACGATGGGGACGCATGGCCGAACGGGAATCGAACGCTATCTCGTCGGTAGCGTAACCGAGCGCGTCGTCAGAACCAGCGACGTTCCCGTCCTCACGACGCGAGACGTCTGATTTCCAATCGTCGGGGCCACGCGTCAGATTCGCCACCAGTTCGTCGGTAATACGTCAGTAACGTGCCGACCGCACGGCAATGGTCGACGAACGGGTGCGTTTGTCTTGCACTGACACACGATAATCATCCTGATTGACTGCGAACGACCGAACCAATAGCAATATGATGGTGTGGTTGTCTAGGTGTGGATGAGATGTTTGCACTCGATTCGATAGCTGGTGGCTTCGTTCTCCGACCGCGGTTCGACGCGCGCTCGACCGGCCGGCGGTGTCGATGAGCACACGGCAACTGGCGATCGCGTTCGTCACGCTCGGCACGCTCTGGGGGAGTTCGTTCGTCGCGATCGACCTCGGACTGCCGTACTTCCCGCCGCTGGAGTTCGCCGGCTTGCGATTCCTCATCGCCGGCGTGGTGATCCTGGCCTACGCGTGGCTGACGACGCCGCGCTGGCGACCACGAGGTCGTCGTGAATGGACGCTCGCGGGCGTCGCGGGGGCCTTTCTCATCGGCGGCCACCACTCGTTTCTCTATCTCGGCCAACAGTATCTCAGCGGTGCCGTCGCCGCCATCGTCGTCAGCCTCGGGCCGGTACTGACGGCGCTGTTCGCCGTCGCCATCCTCGATGCCCATCTCTCGGCGCTCGACGGGCTCGGGTTCGCGTTCGGCCTCTTCGGCGTGTTGCTGGTCGCCCAGCCCGGCATCGCCGAGGAGAGTAGCTTACCGCTCGCCGAGCGGATCGCGGCGCTCGATCCCGGCGCGCTGCTGGCCGGCGACATGACCGGCATCGTGCTGGTCTTCTTCGCGGCGGCCTCGTTCGCGCTCGGCGGCGTGCTGACGCGGACGATCGAGACGACGCTGCCGATGCGCACCGTCCAGGCCTGGGCGATGTTGATCGGAGCGGCGTTGCTCATGCTCACGGGCGGCCTGCGCGGTGAATCGCTCGCCGCCATTCGATGGACGCCGACGGCGGGGATCTCGCTGCTCTATCTCGGCCTCGTCTCGGGTGCCGGAGCCTTTCTCATCTACTTCACGCTGCTCGACCGCCTCGGCCCGGCACAGGTCAACCTCATCGGCTATCTCGAACCCGCGGCCGCGACCGTGCTCTCGTGGCTCGTCCTGGGCCAGCTCATCGACACGCTGACCGCGCTCGGCTTTGCCGCCATCATCGCCGGGTTCGTCTGCATCCAGCGGCGCTCGCTGGTCAACCTCTTCGTCCGGCGGTCGTCGCCCGCTTCCGACTGAACTCCTTCCCGCGGTTCTCCGAAAGATCGGCGAAGACCGACGACCCTTATTTCCGTGCGAAAATCAGATAGCCGGTGTGCCCGACACCGGCCGTCGAGGGGCGCGTCCCGCGCTCGTCGACGTCCATCTCGCGCTGGATCGTCTCGTACGTGTCGGCGTCCATCCCCACCGAGTCGAGCGTTTCGACCGTCTCGCGCATGCTCTCGACGAACGGCGAGTAGATCGCGACGAATCCCCCCGGAACGAGCAGATCGGGCGCGTGTTCGACGACCGCCGGCGCGTCCGCGGTGTCGAGCGTGAGCAGGTCGAAGCGACGATCGAGTTCGTCGAGTTCGTCGAGCACGTCGCCAGTGCGGACGTCGACGCTGCCGCCGCTCGTGTCCTCCTCGACCCCGGCGAGAGTCATGTTCTCGCGGGCGACGGCGGCGAACTCGGGGTCCTGTTCGTACGTCGCGACCGACGCGCCCGCACGGCCGAGCGCGGCGGCGAGCACGCCCGTTCCGGTGCCGGCGTCGAGCACCCGGTCGCCAGTCGCGACGCCGGTGTGGCCCATCACCAGACCGATGTCTCGGGGTAACATCGGTGCGCCGGTGCGCTCGAAATGGTTGAAGAGATCCGGACCGCGGAGCTCTCTGACTTCGAATTCGGTGCCGAGATGCGTTTCGAGCACGTCGCCACTACTCGCGTCCGTCGGTACGTCGAGCACGCCGAGATCCGTCTCCAACTTCGCGCCCGGCTCGCGGAGATACTCGCGGCCCTCGCCGACGAGCAGAACGGCCGTCACTCCAGTCGCGAGACCGCCGCCGCGAGGTCGCCGTCCTCGGCGTCGAGCGCCTCGCGTGCCTCCTCGGGACTCGCATCCGTGCGCTGGGCGACGATCTCGACGTCCGAATCGGGAATCCGATCCGTACCGCCCGTGTCGGCATCGTCGTCGCCCTCGCCGAGCGGGATCGCTTCCTCGTCGTCGGCCGAGCGTGTCTCGGGCTCGCCCGTGATGGTGTAGGTCGCCTGTCCCTGGGCGTCCATCCGCTGGACCTCGGCGTCGTCGAAGACGAGTTCCTCGTCGCCGGTGCGGATGACGATCTCCTCGGCATCGATCTCCTCGATGTCGATGCCCATCTGTTTCATCATCTGTTGCATCTTGCGCGGGTTCAGACCGCCGCCTCCTCCGAACATACCTGCGGATGGACAGCCAGCGCCTTGTGGCTTCCGACCCACTCCGAGACGACCGCGCGGAGGCAAACGGTTTTGCGCGACCGCTTCCCAGACAATCCATGCGCCGAGCGGACGCCGACGCGACGACGCGCCAACGCATCGCCGACCATCTCCGCGAACAGCCGGCCGCCGCGAGCAGCCTCGCGACCGAGTTTTCGATCACGACGGCGACCGCGCTCGATCACGTCGAGCACGTCGCCCAGTCGATCGACGGGACCGACGAGGAGCTGCTGGTCGCCCCGCCGGAGTGTCGTGACTGCGGGTTCGACGGGTTCGACGACCGCATCAACCGCCCCTCACGCTGTCCCGAGTGCAAGAGCGAGGCGATCGAGGAGCCGCGCTTCACTGTCGAGGGGTAGCTTCAGCTTCGGGGGCCTCGACGGGCTCGGCCACTGCCCGGTGATCCTCGTAGACGTCGTTCGCCCACCGCACGAGCGCCTCGTCGGCCCCGTCGAGGCACTCGTGGAGCGAGCCGTGCTCGTCGTAGGTCGAGACCAGCACGCGCTCGTCGAGAATCGCGAGCCCGAACGTGATCTCACCGGGATAGAGATAGAGCGTGAACCGATCGATCGAATGCGCGGCCGCGAGCGCCTCCGGGTAGGCCGACTGCGACGCATCGAGCACCGAACTATCGATGAGATACTCCATCTCCGCCCCGGACGTGGCGAGTTCGCGCGCACCGTCGTTGAGCACGGGGCTGACGACCGGGGAGATGCCGCGAAACGTGTCGACGTCGCTCGTGGCGAACGCGTCGGCGACGTGGCCGATGGCCGCGTGGGGGTTCTCCGGCGCGTTCGACACCAGCTGCGCGTCGTCGAGCGCCGCCGCAGGCAGCGTCGTGGCCGCCTCGCCGAGATGTTGGAGAAACGATCCCCACTCGTCGACGCGCTCGATCGTCGCTTCGAGCAGTTCGTACTGATCGAGCACGAGCCGTCCGCCGACCGTAAGCTGGTAGACACCGCCCTCGTTGTGGATCCACTCGCGGTCGGCGAGCCCGTCGAGCGCCCGATGGACCGTCGAGCGCGACAGCCCACACTCACAGACCAGTTCACACTGCCGACGCGGCCGTTCCTGGAGCGCTTCCAGGATCCGGACGCGATTTTCCGAACCGGCGAGAAACGCGACGTGTTCCCAAGACGCCATTCGATTGGGGATTTCCGTGCAGACGAAAGAAGCTTCCGCTGGGTACTGTCAACCGCGGCGATACTCCTCGATCGCTGCCCGGTAGCCCGAGCGATAGGTCGGATGGGAAAACTCGTAGCCCAGTTCCCGAAGCTTGTCGTTCGAGCAGCGTTTCGACGTCTCGATGCGTCGCCGCGCCGGTGCCGAGAGTCCCTCGTCGGCGAGGCGCTCGGCGGTCGTCCGTTTCTCCGGGCGGGGCACGTCACACTCGTCGGCCAGCCAGTCGGCGAATTGCCACTTTGCGACCGGCTCGTCGTCGACGGCGAGCACCGTCTCGCCGCGCGCCACGTCGCTTTCGAGCAGGAATCGGATCGCGCCGGCGGCATCGGCGCGATGGACCATGTTGAGATACCCCTCCGTCACGGGCCCGTCGAGGTAGCGATCGAGCCGGTAGCGTTCCGGACCGTAGAGACCCGCAAAGCGCACCACGGTGCCGTCGATGCCGTGTTCGTCCGCTGCCGCTATGGCGATCCGCTCGGCCTCGGCGAGCACCTCGGTCTTCTCGGTCGTCGGCTCGATGGGTGTCCCCTCGTCGACCCAGTCGCCGTCGTGATCGCCGTAGACGCCCGTCGAGGAGGTGTAGACGAGCCGATCGGGTGGCTCCTCGCGTGCGCCGAAGGTCTCGATGGCGGTCCGGAGCCCGTCGACGTAGATCTCGCGGGCGGCGTCGGCTCCGCGACCGCCGGAGCTCGCGGCGAACACCACCGTATCGACGTTCGGAACGGCCGCGAGCTCCTCCTGACTGGTGACGTCGGCCTCGACGGCCTCGAAACCGGCGCGTTCGATCGCCGCCCGCCCGTCGGCCGATCGGCGCACGCCGACGACCCGGCGATCGGGCGCGAGGCTACGACCGAGTGCAAGGCCGACGTAGCCACAGCCGAGGATGGCGACGCTCATGGCTTTCGTTCCTCGATGTAGCCGTGGAGCAGCGCGAACTCGTCGAGCTCCATCGCGAGCCGTCCCTCGATCTTCTGCTGGATCTCGCGCGCGTCGAGCGCACCGTCGATGCCCGATTCGAGCGCCTCGACGTCGAGAACTGCGGTGGTCATCCCCATCAGGAGATGATCGCGTGCTTCCATGGCGATGGCGTCGGCGTCGGGTTCCTCGGGATCGAGCGCGAGCACGGCCGCGGCCTCGTCGAGTGTGAGCGACGGCGATTCGCCGTTCGTGAGCGCCCCGACGCCCTCGACGCCCGTCTCCTCGCGGATCGTGTCGCTGCCGTGGCTCTCGACGACCGAACGGAGGAGTTCGTCGTACCGCGCGCGCAGTTCGTCGGGCGTGAGTTCGCCCGCATTCTCGACGTCGTGGAACATGGCTCCGGTAGCCGTCCCCGACGTAAGTGGATTGAGTTCGTCCGTGACGCCGTATCCCCGAGCGAGCGCCTCGGCCAGACCGGTCACGGCGGCGAGTTCGCCCACCCGTCCACCGCGAGCGAGCGCCGCGCGGGCCGCCACGAGCGGTTCCCGATGTGCTCGCCGCGCCAGCGTCGCATCTCGATCGGCGACGAGGGCGGCGAAGCGAGCCGCGGCGAGCAACATGCCGACCGTCCCCTCGTCGTGACGGCGCTCGCAGTCCTCGTCGTGGATTTCGATTTCGGTGATAGAGTCGTCGAGCGCCGCGATGGCGGTCGCCCGACAGGCTGGCGTCGTCGCGATCCGGCCATCCCCGACGCAGTCGCTCGCGTCGATCAAAAGACGACTGCTCTCGACGGATGGTTCACAGTCACAGCGTGCGTCCACCCGGTTGGTCGGCTCGATGCTCGTGCGATGCGACGGCTCCACGCCGCCGATTGGTCGCGGCTTCGGGTTTGAACGTTCGTGCTCGGTGCAAGCAGCCGGGAATGCCGGTAATTACTCGTAGGCCAGCTGCATGATCCACTGCGAGAAGGCGTCGCTGTCGGCCTCGACGTCCTCCTCGCCGACCAGCGGCGAGAGGTTGTTGCCGGCCATCAGCAGCGAGAAGTCGAGATCGCGCGCCGCCGGGGCGATGTAGTAGGTGTTGTGGCCCTCGTAGACGGTGTCCTCGCGCTCGACGAGCCCGTGCTCTTCGAGGCGCTCGGCGATGCGACTGCCTGTGCGCGAGTCGACATCGAGCTCCTTCCAGAAATCGCTTTGGTGGATACCGCCCGTCGAGCGAACGAGTTCGAGACCGGCACGCTCGTCCTCCGAGAGCTCCACCTCGGCCGTCGTGCTCATACGCTATCCACACCGCCGGATGGGTTAAATCCGGCGTTCGACCGGCTCGAACGCGGTTCGACAGGGTGGCCCGTCGGCGAACGCGTACTTGCCATCGCCATCCTCGTCGATGGTGATGAGCGACGACGAGCGCGTGCCGAAGCCGAACTCCTCGTGATGGACGCAGACCCCGTAGTCGTGATCGCCAAGGACATCGGCCGCGCGATCGAGCCACTCCTCGCTCGTTTCGCCGGGATCGGGCTGAAGCGCCGCGCGCACCTGGCGGCCGTTTTCGGCCTGGCGCTCGCCGCGCTCGGGCCACGACTCGGGCACGTCGACGTCGCCGATCGCGCCGGTGTTCATCACGACGTGGACGCCGGGGTCGAGGTTTCGGAGCTGCAACTGGCCGTCCCATTCGAGCAAGATCGCCGCCCGCGCATCGGCCACCACGACGTTGAACCCCTCGTACTCGTCGGCCTCAACGGCGCGCTCGACGTGACGGGCGGCCGCCTCCGCCGAGTCGCGTTCGAGCGCGTCCCTGACGAGCAGTCCGCGCGAGCGCTCGCCCGCCAGCTCCTGATCGGTCCAGCGGTTCGTCACCGCGACGAACAGTCCGTGCTCGTTGTAGCCGATCCACGTCCCGCCGGCCTTGGCATCGCTCGGAGCAAGGATTGCGGGTTCGTCCGAGAGCAATCCTGGTGGGTTCGACTCGCGGTCGACGGCCTCGTCGCGGTTGGCCGCCACCGCCACCGGACGGTCGGCGAAGACCTGCCACGCGAGCACGAGGGTGCACATGGTTCGAAGAAGGGGCCGGCGCGCCTAAATAGGCCTGGTCAGTGCACCAGTCAGTCGTCGGTCGGTGTCGCCTCGACCTCGCTGCCCTCCTCGACGGCGGTCGTGAGCGAGACGTTGAGCACGAGCATCGAGGCGAGTCCACCGACGACGGTGACGATGTTCTTCACCGCGTGGTCGACGATGGCCGCGCCGAGGGCGATCGGCGTGGCGACCGGTGTCAGTCCGACGACGAGCAGGCTGAACGCACCCTCGTAGAGACCGAGCCCGCCCGGCGAGAGCGGGAGCACTTTGGCGAGGTTGCCGACGCTGACGGCGAAGAAGCCGACGGCGACGAGCGTCGTGAGAGGCAGTGCGACGTCGAAGGCGGCGAACACGAGCAGGGCAGTGATGACGTCGAGCGTCCAGATCACGACGCTGCTCGCGCCGATACGGGCGAACGCACCGCGATCGCCGGCGACAGTTTGCACGTCGCCGACGAACCGCTCGATGACGCCCGCGACGCGGTCGGCGTAGGCGTCCGAGCTCACCTTCTCCATCCCGCGACGGACGAGATTGCGATCCGAGCGCGCGCTGGCGACGATGGCACCGACGAGGACGATAGCGGCCACCCCGACGCCGCTGGCGACGAGGAGGGCGACGCGCCCGCTTTGATTCCCGCCGGCGACGGTCGCACCAAGCCCCGAGAGGCTAGTGATCCCCGTCCCGGCGAGTCCAATGAGAACGACGCCGGCGAGCAGCGTGATCGTGAGCAGATCGAAGACCCGTTCGACAGCCAGCGAGGCGAAGCCCGTCGGGTAGGGGACGCGTCGGCGTGTCTTGACGACGTAGGCCCGGACCGCGTCGCCCGCCCTCGCCGGGAAGACGAGGTTGCCGGTCTGGGAGATGAACACCGCACCGGTGAGGAAGCCGAGCCCTTCGGTGTAGCCGAGCTCTTCGAGGATGTCGCGGTAGCGTCCCCCGCGGAGCGGCCACGAGAGAACATAGACGAGCGCCGCGGCGACGACGAGCGCCGGGTTCGCGGTCTCGATCTCGGCGATCATCCGTGAGACGTCGATGTACTGTGGCATCAGCGCGACGGCGAACAGCGTGAGCAGCGTGCCGGCGACGAGCGTCACGCGCCGAGTGATCCGTGGCGCGACGGCGAGCTGCCACCACGTTCGCAGCACCCCGCTGCCCATGCCGAGCACGTCGCGGACGAAATCGACCTTCGTATCGCCCTTCGGCGTCCAGTCGACGGGGAACTCCCGGACGCGGTAGCCGGCGCGCTGGGCGCGCACGAGTAGCTCGGTGTCCCAGAACCAGTGGTCGTCCTCGACATCGGTGAGGAGATCGTCGAGCACCGCGCGGTCGAAGGCCTTGAACCCACACTGGTGGTCGTGGACCGACGAGCGTAGGAACAGCCGGACGAGCCCGTTGTAGACGCGGCTCGGCACGTCGCGGTTCGCCGGCCGGTCGGCGTCGCTCGCCGCGAGCAGGCGCGAGCCGGTGGCGACGTCGTACTCGCCGGAGCGAACGGAGGTGACGAGTTCTTCGAGATGCCCCATGTCCGTCGCGAGATCGGTGTCGAAGTACGCGAGCGTGTCACCGCGCGCCGCCCGGAAGGCACGGGTGAGCGCGCCGCCGCGGCCGAGCCGCTCGTCACTGTGGACGTGGCGCACGCGGTCGTCCTCGCGGGCGAGCCGGGCGGCGATTTCGGGCGTGTCGTCGGTACAGCCGTCCTCGGCGACGAGCAGCTCGAACGAGCCGTCGGGGAGGAACGATCCGAGCGTGTCGAGCGTGGTTTCGACGGTCGCTGAGAGCGTGCGCTCCTCGTCGTAGGCCGGAAGGACGACGCTCACGGCGACCGAACTCATTGCTCCGAATGCGCCAGCCATCGACAAATCATTTCCGGGTTCTACACGGTCCCCGTTCGCTCGCTCTCAGTCGGCCCCTTCCGGCGCGCGGGCAGTGGCGAAACCGGGGAGCTCGACGCCGAGCGCGTCGCTGGCCTCGGCGGGCGACCCGTACGGCCGGTTCACGACGAGCGTGCCCGCGCGCTGGTCGCCGAGCCCGGGCAACGCCGCGAGTTCGTCCATCGAGGCACGGTTGAGATCGAGCGGTGCCGGCACGCCCGATACGGAGCGATAGCCGTGGTCGGTGACGGCGACGTCGGTGACGTTCCCGAGATCACGCTCGCCAGGAATCGCCACCAAGAGTGGGTAGGTTCCGAGCTGCCGACCGAATGTCTTGCCGTCCTGATGGTATTCGAGATGGACGTCCGGCAGGAGCGTCCCGGCGGGCGCGACACGCTGGAGCATCGGGTTGTCGATCTCCTCGCGGACCTCGGTTTTGTACTGCTTGAACAGTTTCTTGTGATCGTCGGCGATCTGCGTGCCGGTCTCGCTCATCTCGGTCCCGTCGAAGGCCATCACCTGCCGGATGTTCACCCGGCGGAGCGAGAGGCCGGCGTCGTAGACCCGGTGGAGAAATTCCTTATTGAGTTCGAACGTCTCCTCGCGCTCGCCCTGCAGCCCGTGGAGGAGATTGATACCGGGCAGCAGTTTCGGCAGGCGGTTAGCGGTTCCATCACTCTCAGGCCGCCAGCCGGCCTCTTCGTTGACGATCTCGACGGCGCGGAAGCACTCGTCGGCGGTCACGTTCAGATCGTTCTGTTCCTGGACGACGGGGTCGGCGCTTTCGAGCCCGAAGGCAGCCGTGTCGCCGGGCGTGTTGTGTTCGGCGATGATCCGCAGTCCCTCCCGCGATTGCTCCGGCCAGCGCACGATGGTGATCGGGTTGATGTTGTCGAGGTGGAGCGTTTCGAGGTCGGGCGCGACATCCCGAATGCCGCCGTAGAGCTCCCGGAGCGCGTCGGGGTTGGGTGCTTCACCGTCGCCGCCGTAGGCGAGAAGGTCGGCCTGTCGGCCGAGGCGGAAGTGTTTGACGCCGCGGTCGGCGAGCGCAGCGACTTCGTTGACGATCGAATCGGGCGGACGAAAGGAGGGGTTTCCATACAGGGGTTCGGTACAGAACGAACAGCGGTAGGCACAGCCCCTGGACGTTTCGAGCTCGCAGATGAGGTAGTCGGGATGGTTCGGGTGCTGGGAGACGACGAACGCGCCCTGTCGTGCCCAGCGCGTGACTTCCCCGACATCGCGGACGCGATTGCTGAACCCCTCCAACCCATTGCCCACGAGATCGTGGGCGGCGGCCTCGACGTCGCCCTTGGCGACGAACTCGAAATCGAGGTCCTTGCGTTCGGTCTCTTGGCCGCCGGCGTTCTCCTCCCCGACGCCGAACCGTACCGGACCACCCATCAGGCTCGTGCCCTCGGCGACCCACGCGAGCTCGCGGACCTCGTCGGGTTCGGCGGGCGTGCCGCCGACGTACTTTCCGGGAACGGTCATCCCACCGAGATAGATCATCAGATCGGCCTGGGCGACGTCACGCCACTTGTCCCGCTCGTCGCGCAGTTCGTCGATCGTGTGGTAGGTGATCTGCTCTTCGGGAACGCCCGCATCGACGAGCGCGCCGGCGGTGAACCGTGGATACGTGGAGATGTACGGCGGCACCCCGAAGTGGGCGGGTTCGTCGACGTACCCATCGACCAGGGTGACGTCGAGCGTGGCTGGATCGGTCATGGGGTCACAAGAGCGTCGCGGCGTAAAACTCCCACTCTCACGACCCGTGGGGTTGATAGGTCGTCCGGCAGTACGGGACGTATGCCCGCAACCCTCGAAGTGGTCTGTGAGAACGACGACTGTGAGCTCGACATGTTCGAGATGCACTACACCTACGACATGCCCGACGACGTGGGCATCGACGCCTTCGAATGTCCGTACTGCACTAAGACGGACTCGCTCCGGGAGGTCGAACTGTGAGCAGCGATGTCGGCGAATCGGTCCTCAAGCGCGTGCTCGACGGCGTCGGACGGTTCGCTGGTCGTGCCCAGGAGCGCCGCCCGCTGGCGACCGATCTGCTCGAAAGCGACGACGCCTATCTCGTCGTCTTCGACGCGCCCGACGCGAACGCCGACGATGTCCAAGTCCGCTTCTCCGAGCGCGCCGTCCACGTCCGTATCGACCGCACCCGCGAGCACCGCGAAGGGTTCGAGATGCGCTTTCCCGGTCGCGGCCTCTCGCTCGACGGCAGCGTGACGCTCCCCGCCGAGGCGACGGTCGATCCCGACGTCGCGAGCGCGTCGCTCACCGCCGAGGGCACGCTCGAAGTCGAGCTACCGAAAGTCGAGGATTCCGACGACGGGCCGATCCGGATCTCCACCGACGAGGGCGAGACGGCTGACGACGAGACAGTCGAGGATACGTCTGTAGAGACTGACGAGGAGACGACGGACGACGACGTCGACGAGTTCTAAACCGGGAAGTCGGCATCCGAATCGACGACGCGATCGGGATCGTCGGGAACGCGCCAGTCGGTCGTCAGTTCCAGAAACTGCACGAGGATGCGGCCGGTCGCACCCCAGACCACGTAGTCGCCGACGCGGAAGAAGTGGAGTCGGATATCGCCGTAGTGAGGGTGATCGCGGCGTTCGGAATCGTAGTTGTCGGGATCGGTGAGCGCCGCGATCGGGAGCACGACGACCTCGGCGACCTCGTGCTCGTCGGGGACATACTCGCGATCGGGGACGCGCGCGACGAACGGCCGGACGGCGTAGCGCGTGATGGTACGGATATCGTCGAGTCGGCCGACGACCTCGGCGGTGTCAGGGTCGAGACCGATCTCCTCGTCGGCCTCGCGCAGCGCGGTTGCAGTCAGATCATCGTCGATCGGCTCGCGCCCGCCGCCGGGGAAGCTCATCTGTCCGGGGTGTTCGCCGAGGTGGTCGGCGCGCTTGGTGAAGAGGAGATGTGCGCCGCCGTAGTCGTCCGGGCGCTCGCGCGTGATGACCGGCACGAGCACGGCCGCGTCGCGCTGCTCGTCGGTGACGCCCGTGGCGGCGTGCTCGGCGACCCGCGCGAGATGCATACCGTCGTGAGACGCCGACGGGGCTTAATTCGTCCGCTCCGTTCGTCTCGGGACGATCGTTTCGGGTCGTTTATGCCACCGCCGTTCGTCCCCTCGACAGCATGATCGGATCGCAGCGTGACCGGCGGCGACCGGCAGGAGCCTGACGTGGCGACCGAATCCGCGGACATCCTCGACCGGCGCTCGATCGGGAAGATGCTCGTCGGCTTCCTCATCGCCGCCGTGCTCCTCTACTTCCTCGGCAACGTCGTCGGCTGGGCCGACATCGCCGACGCGCTCGCGCGTGCCGACCTCCGCTGGGTGGCCGTCGCTTGTCTCTGTACCTGTGGCTACCTGCTCGCGTGGACGAAGACCTGGCAGGTCGTCCTCGATGCCGGCGGGATCGAGATTCCTTACCGGGAGCTGATTCCGACCTATCTCGCGGCGACGTTCGCGAACTACACGACGCCGTTCGGTCAGGCCGGCGGCGAACCGTTCATCGCCTACGTCCTCTCGGCCGACACCGAGGCGAGCTACGAAGAGAGTCTCGCAAGCGTCTCGACGGCCGATCTGATGCATCTGCTGCCCTTTTTCACCTTCGCCGGCATCGGGCTCGCGGCGCTCGCGATCACCGGGACAGTGCCGCCGGGCGCGAGTTCGATCCTGATCGGACTCGCCGCCATCGCCATCGGCATACCGGCGATCGTCTACGGTGCGTGGCGACGGCGCGATCTCGTCGAGCGGATCATCACAACGCTCGCCCGTCCGGTGACGACACGCACCGATCGGGTGTCGATGGAGCGGATCGAGACGCGCATCGACACCTTCTACAGCCAGATCGCGCGCATCGCCGCGGAGCCGCGCGATCTGCTCGTCGGGATCGTCTACTCGTATCTCGGCTGGATCTGTTTCGCCGCGCCGCTGTATTTCGCCGCGCTCGCACTCTCGTTGCCGGTCGATCCGCTGCTGGTCGCCTTCCTCGCCCCCGCGAGCTCGCTCGCCGGCTTCGTCCCGACGCCGGGCGGTCTCGGCGGCGTCTCGACGGCGATGGTCGCACTCGTGGTCGCGCTCACCCCCGTCGGTGCCGGCGCGGCGGCCGCGCTCGCGATCCTCTATCGGGCGACGAGCTACGTGTTTGCACTCATCGTCTGTGGCCCGGCCGCGCTCTACGTCACCGCCCGCGCCTGATCAGTCGCCCGCGGCCGCATCGAGTCGATCACGCACGCCGTCGAGGGCGATCGGGGCCCACGTTTCGAGATCGTAGCTCACGTCGAGCAGCCGCGCGATACGTTCGTGATCGTCCTCGGCGACCGCACGCGCCGCGTCCGCGCGGAACCGCTCCTCGACGACTGCCCCAAGTGCTGCGCGATCGGGCGTACAGGCATCGACGTCGAGGATGTGTGGCAGGTCCTCGGCACCGTCGGGAAGCGCCGGGAACGCCGTCGGACCGGCGGCGAGCAGCCGTTCGTCCGCGGTCCGGTCGGCGATCGTATCGGGATCGAACGCGACGAGTCGATAGGCCGCGAGCGCCGCGTCGACGTCCGGGCTGTCGAACTTCGCACCGCGCTTGAACGCGAGTTCGTCGCCCGCGGTGGCGAGTTCGCTCCGCGAAAGTGCGCCGAAGAGATCGACGATGCCGGCGAGCTCGTCGTGGGTCAGCTTCATTCGATCGTCCTACCGTGGGCCACGGGTTAGTCCTTTGCTGCCGCGAGATCGGCCCGAACCGCTGCCCGGACCTCGTTGGGGTCGAGCGGTGCGTCGGTCCACGCCGGCAGCCGATCGTCGATCTCGGGTGGCTCGATGGCCGCCGCGTAGTCGCCGACCTGCGCGCGTTCGTCGTCGGCGTCGTACTCCAGCCCGTTGTGGGTGGCGTCGGCGGCGTACTGGCGGACGAACCGCGCCGCCGTCCGCTCGTAGCGCGCCGGCAAGGTATCGTACGCGGGGCGCACGCCGTGTCCTTCGACCGCGCGCAGCAGCGCTCGCCCGACCTCCCGGCTCATCGCTGCCAGGCCGTCGGCCCCCGACACCGACCGGTGATCGTGGACGTCGATCCCGAGATCGACCTGTGCGGTGTCCGCAAACCCTGCCTCGTCGAATGCGGTCGCCAGCCCGTCGATTTCAAGCCCCCAGCCCCGGCCGAGCCGGAGTTCGCGCGCGAGCGAGCCGGTGAGTCCGATCTCGCCGGCGAGCGCGTAGCGGAACGCGCCGAAGTAGCCGAGGACCGCTGCGTCGTGGCGCTCGCAGAGAGTGGCCACGAGCGGTTCGTAGAAGAGGCGGAACAGCCGGCCGAACAGCTGATTACGCTCGATGCGGGCGTAGTAGCCCTTCACGAACGAGAAGCCGTCGGCGAGCGGCGCGCAGAGGCGGCGGACGTCGGCGGGCGAGTACGAGAGCGCGTCGGCGTCGTGGACGACGACGAACTCGTGGTCGCTCGCGGGGCCGAGCGCGAGCCAGACGTCCCGACCTTTCCCGCTCTCGCCGTCGAGACCGTGCTCGTCGAGCAGCGCGGCGAGGCGCGGCCCGCCACACCAGAACAGTTCGATATCGATGGCGAACCCCGACAGCCACTCGGCGATCGACTCGACGCGCTCGCGCGGGGCGCGCAAGGCGACGATGACGGTGGCCACGTCGAGCGTGGCGAGCGACGAAAAGACGTGCTCGGCCGCATCGGTGCGGTGCTCGCGGCCGGTCATCGGGACGACGACCGCCGTGCGCTCCGTCGGCGCGGCCGGCGGCTCGTCGGCGAACCCGTGTAGCGTCGTGATCCGTTCCTGAACGTACTCCATGAGTCGAACTCGCCACTCGCGCGCTCGATGCTCGGTAGTTTCGTTCGGGACGAGCGCGCCGGGCCTGTTCGTCCATCGTCGGGCCTGCGGCCAATCAAGCCTTCCGGAACGCCGTTCGTCTCGAAAACAGACACGGGAAAGGTGCGCGGTGATGCCAGGGCAGCGGACCGTGTTCCCGTGTGACCGGAACCCTCTGGTTCCGTTTGGATGCACGATGCAGAAGGCCCTATACTTACTCCCTGACCGACGTTTCAAACACTGAAGCATGTGTCACGCCGTGAAACATACCACCTGTCGACAGATCAATTCGTTCTCGAACGGCAACGAGAATAGGTGTTTCGTCGGTCTCGTCGGCGATCCGTATCCCAACGTTAACGCTCCCGGCTGCCTGATTCTCCGGAAATGAGTACACAGGAGGTCTCCCGCGGCCGCGCGTGGCTGATGGCCGCGCGACCGCAGACGCTGCCGGCGGCCGCCGCGCCGGTGTTCGTCGGCACCGGTCTCGCCGTCGCGATGGACGTGTTCGCCCCGCTGCCCGCGCTGGCGGCGCTCGTCGGCGCGCTGCTCATCCAGATCGGGACGAACTTCGCGAACGACTACTACGACGCCAAGTCCGGCGTCGACTCCGAGGATCGCGACGGGTTCACGAGAGTCACCCAATCGGGCCTCATCGGGGCGAGCGAGGTCCGGCGCGCGATGATCGCCACGTTCGCGCTCGCCATCGTTCTCGGGAGCTATCTGGTCTTCGTCGGCGGACTGCCGATCGTGATCGTCGGCCTGTCGAGCGTCGCCGCGGGGATCCTCTACACCGGTGGCCCCTACCCCTACGGCTGGTACGGCCTCGGCGATCTCTTCGTGTTCGTCTTCTTCGGGCTGGTCGCCGTCAGCGGCACCTACTATGTGCAGGCCGCGGCTCTCGCACGATCGTTCCCGCTCTGGCTCCCACCCGACACGCTGCCGCTCGCGGCCGTCGTGGCGAGCCTGCCCGCCGCGGGCCTCTCGACCAACATCCTGATCGTTAACAACCTGCGCGATCGCGAGACCGACATGGCGGCGGGCAAGCGCTCGCTCGCGGTGCTCCTCGGCTACCGCTGGAGCCGCGTCGAGTTCCTGCTGATGACGGGAATGGCCTACGTGATCCCCGTCGTCTTCTGGCTCACCGGCTCCGGCGCGCTCGTGCTCGCACCGCTGCTGACGCTGCCGTACGCCGCCTCGATCGCCGCGACCGTTCTGACCAGAACCGACGGCGATGCGCTCAATCCCGCGCTCGAACGGGTGGGCAAACTGCTCGCGGCCCACTCCGTGCTCTTCGCGCTCGGGCTCGCGCTGCCGAGGGTGCTATGAGGATCGAACCGCTCTCGCTGGCGCTCGCGAGCCCGCTCTCGACCGCCCGGGGCACGATCGACACGAGGGAGGGGTTCCTCGTCACGATCGACCACGAGGGGACGCGAGGCGTCGGCGAGGCGACACCGCTGCCCGGCTGGACGGAATCGCTCGACAAGTGTCGGACGGCGCTCGATCGTGTACTCGATACCGACGACTGGTCAGCAGCGCTCGATGCGCTCGACGGTACACCGGCCGCCCGCCACGGGCTCGCGCTCGCGCTCGCCGACGCCCGCTCGCGTGCCGCCGGTCTCCCGCTCTACCGCCATCTCGGCGGCGATCCGACGGACGAGATCCCGGTGAACGCGACGATCGGCGACGGCTCAGTCGACGAAACCATCGCCGAAGCCACCGCGGCCGTCGAACGGGGGTTCGAGGCTCTCAAGCTCAAAGTCGGCGCGCGGGCGATCGTGGAGGACATCGAGCGCGTCGCCGCCGTCCGGGAGACGGTCGGGAACGATATCGAGCTCCGTGCCGACGCGAACGGTGCGTGGGACCACGAGACGGCACGCGCAGCGCTCGATGAGTTCGCCGACGCGGGGCTCGCGTACGTCGAACAACCGCTTCCCGCGGACGATCTCGCCGGCCACGCCGATCTCCGAGGACGGCTGCCGATCGCGCTCGACGAATCGCTCGCGATTCACTCCGTCGAGCGCGTTCTCGCCGCCGATGCTGCGGACGTCATCATCGTAAAACCGATGGCGCTCGGTGGGCCGAATCGCGCGCGTGCGGCCACGCTCGCCGCCCGCGAGGCCGGCTGCGAGGCGGTTCTCACGACGACGATCGACGGTGCACTCGCACGGGCAGGGGCCGTCCACGTCGCGGCGAGCTTCCCTGACCCGCTGGCGGCCGGGCTCGCGACCGCTGATCGGCTCGCCGAGGATCTCATCTCTGATCCGGCACCGATCGACGACGGCCACGCGCGCGTGCCACAGGGACCGGGCAACGCGCCACTGGAGGACGGATGACAGACGTGCTCGCCCGGCGCGTGCAGGCCTCGCCCGACGCGACCGCGCTCGTCGGGGTCGGAGGAGCGGAGTGGACCTACCGCGAGCTCGACGAGCACGTCGAGCGGGTCGCCGGCCGGCTCGCGGCGCTCGGGATCGCGGGCGAACATCTCGGCTGTCTACTCGAAACCCGGCCCGCGACGGCCGTTCTCGTCCACGCGGCCGCCCGCCTCGGCTGCGTGCTCGTCCCGCTGAACACGCGTCTCACGCCTACCGAACTCGACAGCCACGTCGAACGCGCGGAGCTCGCGGCGCTCGTCTGCGGGGCGGACACCGCCGACACCGCCGTCGAGCTCTCGGTGGACGTTCCGACCGCTTCCGTCGACGACACGGAGCACACGGAGATCACTGTCCTGGACAGCGTCTCGCCGGCGGAGTTCGCGCCCGCCTCGCGCGACGCCGACGATCCGGCAGTCATGCTCGCCACGTCGGGGACGACCGGCGAGCCGAAGCTCGTCGTGCTCACGACCGAAAATCTGCGTTCGAGCGCCGTCGCCTCGGCGTTTCGGCTTGGCATCACGCCCGACGACCGCTGGCTCGATCCGCTCGCGGTCTACCACATGGGCGGGCTCGCGCCGATCGTTCGCTCCGCACTCTACGGGACGACCGTCGTCATTCCGGGCGAGTTCGACGCCCGAGCGACGCTCAACGCGCTCGAACGGTTCGATTGCACCGGGATCTCGCTCGTGCCGACGATGCTCCGGCGGCTTCTCGCCGCCGGGTCGCTCGCCGACTCGCTCCGGTTCGTCCTCCTGGGCGGTGCGCCCGCCTCGGAAGAACTCATCGAGCGTTGTGAGAAGCGCGGTGTTCCCGTCCACCCCACCTACGGCATGACCGAGACGGCCTCGCAGGTCGCCACCGCACGTCCCGGAGAGGCGTTCGCCCACACCGGTACGGTCGGCCGCCCACTCCTGGACACCGATCTCTCGGTTCTCGGCGGCGACGGGAAATCCGTCGACATCGGCGAGACGGGCGAGCTCGTCGTGTCCGGCCCGACGGTGTTCGCGGGTTACTACGGCGATCCCGACGCGACCGCGCGGGCATTCTCCGAGCGAGGCTTTCACACCGGCGACGTCGGCCATCGCGACGCTGGCGGGCGGCTCTGGGTGACGGGCCGGCGCGACGAGATGATCTCGACGGGTGGGGAGCTCGTCGCGCCCGGCGAGATCGCCCGCGTGCTCCGGTCCCATCCGGCCATCGACGACGCCGGCGTCGTCGGTCTCCCCGATCCCGACTGGGGCGAGCGCGTCGGTGCACTCGTCGTCGGGGATGTCACCGACGCCGAGACGGTTCGAAATTACTGCCGCGAGCGCCTCGCCGGTTTCAAACTCCCGCGAACGATCGCGTTCGCCGACGAACTCCCCCGCACCGCCTCGGGCACCGTCGCGCGCCGGGTGGTCCGGGAGCGTCTTCTAGACAACGGCGACTGATCGGGTCGGCCGTGGCTCTCAGTCAGCGCCGCCCTCCGCGACCGGCCGACCGTCGGTGTCGAGCGCCGCTGCAGTCGGTGGCTGTGTCCGTACGTCCGCGCCCTCGCGCTCGTCGATGACGTCGGCGTAGGCATCTGGCATCACCTTCACGAAATTCGTCAGCTCCTCGTCCCAGTCGTCGAGAACGGACTGCCCGCGGTCGGAGCCGGTGTAGGTGACGTGGTTTTCGACCAGCCGGCGGAGCATCCGCTCGTCCTTCTCGTCGAGTTCCGTGGTCGTGCTCACCATGCCGCGGTTGACGCGCGATTCGAACTCGTTCTCCCTATCGAGCACGTACGCGACGCCGCCGCTCATGCCGGCCGCGAAGTTCTTCCCCGTCTCGCCGAGCACCGCGATCGCTCCCCCGGTCATATATTCGCAGCCGTGGTCGCCGACCGACTCGACGACGCCCGTGACACCCGAGTTGCGCACCGCGAACCGCTCGCCGGCCTTCCCGTTGACGTAGATCTCGCCCTCGGTCGCGCCGTAGAGGGCGACGTTCCCGATCAAACTGTTCGCCTCGGGTTCGTAGGGCGCGGTCGGCGGCGTGTTCACGACGAGTTTCCCACCGGAGAGCCCCTTGCCGACGTAGTCGTTGGTGGTCCCGGTCAGATGCATCGTCACGCCCGTGGCGAGAAAGGCCCCGAAGCTCTGGCCGGCCGTCCCGTCGAAGTCCACGGTTATGGAATCCTCGGGGAGACCATCGCCGCCGTGCTCGCGGGAGATATGGTGGGAGAGCAGCGCGCCGACCGCACGATCGGCGTTCGAGATCTCCCGACTGAGCGAGACGGGTTTTCCGTTCTGGATGGCCGTCTCGGCGTCGGCGATCAATTCGTGATCTAGCTGCTCGTCGATCTCGTGGGTCTGGTCTCGTATCTTCGTGCGTTCGGTGCCCGGCTCGCCGTCGCTGCGCGGCTCGGCGAGCATCGACGAGAGATCGAGCTTTCTGGCCTTCTCGTTGGCGACATCCGTGCGCTGGGTGAGGAACTCGGGGCGGCCAATCATCTCCTCGACGGTTGCAAAGCCGAGTTCGGCCATGATCTCGCGGAGTTCCTGTGCGATGAACGTCATGTAGTTGATGACGTGTTCGGGCTCGCCGGGGAAGCGCTCCCTGAGCTCCTCGCGCTGGGTGGCGACGCCGACCGGACAGGTGTTTTCGTGACACTGGCGAGCCATCACACAACCCGAGGTGACGAGAGAAGCGGTCCCGAACACGTACTCCTCGGCCCCCAGGAGCGCCGCGATGGCCACGTCACGGCCGGTCTTCATGCCGCCGTCGGCCGAGATCCGGATGCGCGAGCGGAGTCGGGTCTCCCGGAGCAGTTGGTTCGCCTCGGCCAGTCCGAGCTCCCACGGCAGACCCGCATTTTTGATCGAGGTGCGCGGGCTCGCACCCGTCCCGCCGGAGTGCCCCGAGATGTGGACGACGTCGGCGTTGGCCTTCGCCACACCCGCCGCGATCGTGCCGATGCCCGCCTCAGAGACGAGTTTGACGTTGATGTCGGCCTCGGGGTTCGCCGCCTTCAGATCGTGGATCAGCTGCTTCAGGTCCTCGATCGAGTAGATGTCGTGCAGCGGCGGCGGCGAGATGAGGCCGACGCCCGGCGTCGCGTATCTGACGTGGGCGATCATCTCGTTGACCTTCTTCCCGGGGAGATGGCCGCCCTCGCCCGGCTTGGAGCCCTGGGCCATCTTGATCTGTATCTCGTCGGCCGACGTGAGATACTCCGAGGTGACGCCGAACCGACCCGACGCCACCTGCTTGACCGGACACTCCTTTTCAGTATGGAACCGTGCCGGCGGCTCGCCACCCTCGCCGGTGTTCGATTTCGCCCCCAACCTGTTCATCGCGATCGCGTTCGTCTCGTGCATCTCCGGCGAGAGGCTGCCGAGGCTCATCGCCGCCGTCGAGAACCGCTCGACGATCTCGTGAACCGGTTCGACCTCTTCTACCGAAATCGACTCGCGCTCGCTGTCGAATTCGAGCAGACCACGCAGCGTCTGGAGCTGCTCGTTCTGCTCGTTCATCAGACGGGCGAACTCCTCGTACTGCTCGTAATCGCCCTGCCTGACGGCCTGCTGGAGCGTGCCGACGGTCTGGGGGTTCCACTCGTGGAAGATCCCGTCCGAGCGGTGTTCGTACTCACCCTGCCGTTCGATATCGGGCTCGTCGCCGAACGCGAGCACGTGGCGATCCTCGAGATCGTCCTCGATCTCCGCGAGGCCGATGCCCTCCGTGCGGGCGGTCGTTCCCTCGAAGTAGTCGGCGACGAAGTCGGAATCCAGTCCGACTGCCTCGAAGATCTGGGCCCCCTGATAGCTCTGGACCGTCGAAATCCCCATCTTCGACATGGTTTTCAGGAGTCCGTCCTCGAGCGCGCCCCGGTAGGCCGCGACGGCCGCATCGCGGTCGGCACCGTCCGCGCCGCGCGTGAGGTCCGCGATCGTCCGGTAGGCGAGATACGGGTTGACCGCACCCGCGCCGTAGCCGACGAGCGCCGCGACGTGATGAACGGTACGTGGGTCGGCCGATTCGACGACGAGCCCGACGCGGTTGCGACGGCCGTTGCGCACCAGGTGATGGTGGACGGCACCGGTCGCCAGCAGCGACGGGATCGGTACCCGCTCGCCGCTCGCTGTCCGATCCGAGAGAATCAGGATATCGTTCTCGTCGGCGGCCACGGTCGCCTCGCGTCGCACGCGCTCGACGGCCGATTCGAGATCGTCGTCGACGTCGTAGGTGATGTCGACGACACGGCTCTCCATCCCGTTGGCCGCCTCGCCCTCGATCCCCCTGATGGCTGCCGTCTCGTCGTTCGAGAGAACGGGCGAGTCGGCGACGAGCTGGCGTGCGTGAGCCGGCGACTCGGCGAGCAGGTTGCGCTGGTTGCCGAGGCGCGTTTCGAGCGACGTCACCAGCTCCTCGCGGATGTAATCGAGCGGCGGGTTCGTCACCTGCGCGAACAGCTGCTTGAAGTAGGTGAACAGCGGGCGGTTGAACTGCGAGAGGACGGAAAGAGGTGTGTCGTCGCCCATCGACCCGACCGGGTCCTTCCCCTTGGTCGCCATCGGTTCGAGCAGGTTATCGAGTTCGTCGTGGGTGTAGCCGTAGAGCGCCTGGCGGCTGCGGAGATCGGTGTTGCTCTCGTGCTCCGCGTATTCCTGGTGATCGCCTGCCGCGTCGACGAGGTCGGCGAGATCGACCTGCTCCTCGTCGATCCACTCGCCGTAGTTCTCGTGGGTCAGTTCCGCGAACACCTCCTCGTCGGGCAGAACGCGCCCTTCCTCGGGATCCGCGAGGAACAGTTGGCCAGGTTCGAGCCGGCCGCGCTCGGCGACGTTCGCCGGGTCGAGATCGAGCGCCCCGGTCTCTGAGGCCATCACGAGCCGTCCATCGGTCGTCACGTCGTAGCGACAGGGCCGGAAGCCGTTGCGATCGAGCACCGCACCGACCCGCTCGCCGTCCGTCGCCGCCACCAGCGCCGGCCCGTCCCACGGTTCGGACAGTGAGGCGTGGAAATCGTAGAACGCACGGCGCTCGTCGCTCATCTCGTGTTCGTCGCCGCGGAACGCCTCCGGGATCAGCAGCCTGAGCGCGTGTGGGAGCTCGCGGCCCGATTCCATGAGGAGTTCGAGCGCGTTGTCGACGCTCGCGGTGTCCGACTGCTTCGCATCGGCGATCACCGGCCTGACCGCATCGACGTCGAACTCGTCGGTATCGATGTCGGTCTCGCGGGCGCGCATCCAGTTGACGTTGCCCTGGATCGTGTTGATCTCGCCGTTGTGGATGGTTCGCCGGTAGGGATGGGCGAGATGCCACGCGCCGAGCGTGTTCGTCGAAAAGCGCGCGTGGACCATGACGAACGTCGAGGCGAGCCGCGAATCCCGAAGGTCGGGGTAGTAGCCGGCGAGCTGATCGCCCTTCAGCAGTCCCTTGTAGACGAGCGTCTGGCGGTCGAGCGAGCAGACGTAGAAGCGCTCGTGGCCAGCGGGCTCGCGCTCGGCGACGCGCTTTTCGACCGCTCGACGGCCGACGTAGAGCCGCGTGTCGAACTCGTCGGTGGCGAGATCCTCTTCGGGGACGACGATCGCCTGGTAAACCGCTGGTTCGGAATCGATCGCCGTCCGTCCTAGATCTGTGTTGTCCGTCGGGACCGCCCGCCAGTGGGCGACCGAGAGGCCGTGCTCGGCGAGTTCGTCGGCGACGAGTTCCTGGAGCACCTCGCGTGCGGCATCGTCCTGGGGGAAGAACAGCGATCCGACGGCATAGGTCCCGGAGAGATCAATCGGGAGTTCGTCGGCGAAGAATTCGTGAGGTGTCTGAAGCATGACGCCCGCGCCGTCGCCGGTGTTCTCCTCCGCGCCGGTCGTCCCGCGATGTTCGAGATTCGAGAGGAGTTCGAGCCCGTCGGCGACGACCGAGTGGCCTCCCTCCCCGTCGAGATCCATAACGACCCCGACGCCGCAGTTCGCGCGCTGCTCGGACGGATCGGCCAGTCCCGTGGCCGCCGACTGCTCTCCGTGGGAATGTGTGTCATCCATATGCAACGGGCTCTCATTGACAGGGATAAGAGGCTAACCCTGAAAGGATAAGTGTGTATTAATACCACTCAAGGATGTCAGTACATCCGTCCCGCGGTCGTCAGCGCGGAAAAAGAGGATTCAGGGGGTGGAACCGCTCAGTACGACTTGGCGAAATACGCTGTCTCGGTCGCGTCGTCGCCACAGATCGCACACGTGTCGTCGATCGGCCCCTCGTCCTCGTCGAAGGGGACCATCACGATCTCGGCGGCGATCTCGTCTTTGATCTCGGTCTCGCAGCCTTCCTCGCCACACCACGCGGTCTTGACGTAGCCACCGTGCTGACCGATCGTACCGAGCAACTCGTTGCGACTCTCGGCTTCGCGGACGTTTTCCTCTAGCTCTTCTTCGGCGGCGGCGTACAGTTTCGCGTAGACGGTGTCGAGATGCTCGTCGACCGTGTCGGCGATACTCTCACGCCCCTCGACGATCGATTCGCCGTCTGGACGGTGGACGAGCGTCGCTTCCTCGTCTTCGACCTCGTGCGGCCCGATCTCGATGCGCAGCGGAACGCCGTTGAGCTCCCATTCGTTGAACTTGAAGCCGGGGTTGCGCCCGTCGCGATCGTCGAGTTCGACCCTGATGTCCGCCTCGTCGAGCTCGGCGGCGAGCTCGGCGGCGTAGTCGAGCACCTCCTCTTGAGTGTCCTCCTGCCAGATGGGCACGACGACGACCTGTTCTGGTGCGATCGCGGGCGGGAGGACGAGCCCCTGATCGTCCGAGTGGGTCATGACCATTCCGCCGAGCGCGCGCCAGGAAAGGCCCCACGAGGCCGTATGCGCGACGTGTTCGTTCTCGTCCTCGTCGACGTAGGTCACGTCGAACGCCTCGGCGAACCCGTCGCCCAGGTAGTGACTCGTCGCCGCCTGCAGGCTCTTGCCGTCGGGCATCAGCGACTGCACGGCGGTCGTCGTGTCGGCCCCAGGGAACTTGTCGTGTTCGGGCTTGCGCCCCTCCAGCACGGGGATCGCGAGCACCTCCTCGTGGAGGCGACGGTACTGCTCCAGGCGGAGCATCGTCTCCTCCCACGCGCTCTCGCCGTCGCGGTGGGCGGTGTGGCCCTCCTGCCAGAGGAACTCCTTGGTGCGGAAGAACGGTTTCGTATCCGTCGCCTCCCAGCGGACCACCGAACACCACTGGTTGAGGCGCATCGGGAGATCGCGGTGGCTCCGGATCCACTGGCTCATGAACGGCGTGATGATCGACTCGCTGGTCGGGCGGACCGCGAGGCGCTCGTCGAGCTCGTCGTTGCCCGCCTCCGTCACCCACGCGACCTCCGGATCGAACCCCTCGACGATCTCTTTCTCGCGTTCGAGGTAGCTCTCGGGGATGAACATCGGGAAGTAGCTGTTCTGGACGCCCGTGTCCTTGAACCAGCCATCCAGATGATCCTGGATCCCCTCCCAGAGGGCGTAGCCACGGGGGCGGGTGACGATGAACCCGCCCATCGGCGCGTAGTCGGCGAGCCCCGCCTTCTGGACGAGTTCGGCGTACCACTCGCCGGGGCTGTGCTCCTTCGATTCGGTGATCCCGAGGTCCTGCTGTGGGTCGCTCATAGATACCGATCCGTCCGCTGGGTTAAACACGGTACGATTCGCTCGTGTGAGATGATGAAGAGCAGCTCTGCAGTCGATCGGCGAAAGCGGTTGACTAGTCCAAATACCAAACCGCCATATCGGGGGTACATCTGTTAATGAATACATAGTACAATAATCGTAGTTGAAATCTGGAAGGTATTTTCGATTGAATGTCGATATTTCGAATGAACCAGAAGAGAATAAGTGTCAAATCATACAAGAGCCACTGTTAGCACAGCATTTAAATCGTACTATATGTAACACAGTCGCATGACTGATGATGAACCAGACGAAAATGAGAGCAATGAAGAAAGTGAACAACCCCATATTAAAAAATCTCGAAGCGTTGATGTAGATGATCTTTCCGGAGAAGTCGAAGGGGGTCAAGAAGTAACTGATGTTCGAGATGCTCCCGAAGAAGGATATACGATGGCTCCTTCGCAGAATAATCCAGATCGTAATAGTGATGATGAGAATGACGATACAAACGGCGAAGATTCAGACAACTAACTAACTCCAAACCTACCATGCCAATTACAGCGCAAGCACTTGTATTGGCATCTCTGTTGATCGCGCCGGGACTTATTGCAGTTCTTATTGCAATTACTCTTGGTGTTGTAGAACGAGAGGTGACGCAATACCAACTATACGGGACAGCTTTTGTATCTAGCATCCTTATTGACGTTGTCTTTGTTTGGATTGTTCAGGTCTCTGGGAAAGATGTAACAGGAAGAGATGCACTTGAAAACATATTCTTTACCGAATCAGGATTCCAGGTCATCGCTGCCGTTGGTCTTTTTGCTATAGCCATTTTTGTTGGTGTTATATATTCTATCGGTTTACATTTCGACATCCCTGATAAATCTCGTGCACTACTCGGACACTTCACTTCTCGTCGTCGAAATCCGTGGCAACCCTGGGAAGGAACACTAAAAGACGCTGATGTAGTACAGATAAATCTCTCGACAGGATATGATGTTGTGGGACGTCTTGGAGAATACAGTCGGGTTGGGAAAGAGAGGCAAATAATGCTTCACTCCCCACAATTTGATTTTGAAGACGAGCCAAATCGGATGAAAATACTCCTTTTCGAAGATGAAATCGATACTGTATCAATCCAGTCTATTGAGAGTCAATCAGGGCTCAATCGGCGTACCAAGATATTCAGCTGTGTCATCATTTTGTTTCTGGTCGTTGTGGCTGCTATAAGTATATTTTACTAAAAACAAATATTAGCCGTTCTATCATCTGACATCGGCACAAATCGGATCGATAACCATAGTATGTCCATCTCCTATATGTTGTTGAGTGAATTAAGTCGGGAACTGGATTTGGTTACGACTGATCTATTCCAGTCGGCGTTTGGTCTCGCGGTGGCGATAGCGGAACATCGGCTCGAAGCCGATATCGCTGAAGGATTCGGCGAGACGGCCGAGCTCGCCGAACGGGAGGCGACACTCCACGCGATCGCGGAGGATCGTCCCGCCGGCATCGGCGTAGAAACTGTGGGTGTGGACCCAGTGCTCGAACGGACCGTCGTGCATCGTGTCGCGGAACAGTCCTGCCTGTCCGTCGCGCCGCCGCTCGACGATCCGGGAGGTCCAGCCCTGTCGCGGGCCGACACCGAACGGGCGCATCGAGAGGTCGATCTCGGACCCCTCCTCCAGGATATCGGGATCGGGTTCGCCGTCCGGGCCGCGCGAGGCCTCCACCCGGAGGTTCATGAGTCGGGGCGTGACCGCCGTCAGCCCGGTGATCGCCGAGTGGAACTCCCAGACGTCCTCGAAGGGCGCGCGCAGGTACGTCTCGCGCTCGTAGGTGGCCATAGTCCACCCTCGCCCCGCGCGGGCAAAACTCCCGCGGACGGGCAACGGCGGCGAACGGGCAACGGCGAAAAAAGCGGCACACATATATCTCGTGGCTGAGAATCGGCAAGTATGACCCAGACCTGCAGGAACTGCAAGCGCACCTTCGGCAGCGAACTCGAACTCGAACTCCACCGCGACGTCTGTTCGGACGCCCAGTTGGTGTGTGAGGTATGTGGCGAGCGCTTCGCCGAGCGGTACGCGACGACGGACGGCTGGCGATACGACTGTCCAAACGACGACTGCGACGGCACAGGACTGAAAGAGGACCTCCGACCCGTCAGCGACGTCCTCGTCAGCCAGTAGCGTCGCCGGCGAGTCGTTCGATCGCGACCAGCGCCCGCCGACAGATCGGTGCGTACGCCGCCGCAGGCAACGGGATCTCGAACGCCGCCCGACAGTTCTCGCCCCAGGACTCGACCCGATGACCGGTCGCCGGAACGCCGGCGATGCGCCACGTCCACCGACGATCGGCACAACTCGTGACACGAAACGGAACCCGCAGCCCGCCGTCCGGCAGGCCCGAGAACAGCGCGCCCGGACCCACGGTTTCGACGTGGCCGCGCGATCCGTCCTGAATGAACCGGTCGGGACAGTCGACGGCCGCGATCGACGGTCCCCACTCGGGCCAGCGCTCGGTATCGGTCAGGATCGACCAGACGATCTCGGCGGGCGCGTCGATCGACCGCGAGATCAGCAGCCGACGGCCGTCGGGTGTGCGCTCGATGGACGTGTTCACGACACGTCTTCCGCTCTCGGGCGGCATATACCGTCGGTCGATGGCGACGACCGATCTCGGGCCGATGCTACGACTTTTCCCGGCGGCCGCCGATGACATGCTATGGAATACACGACTCTCGGTGACACGGGCATGGAGGTCAGTCGGCTCTGTCTCGGCTGCATGAGCTTCGGCAGTTCGGACTGGCGCGACTGGGTGCTCGAAGAGGAGGAGAGTCGCGAGATCATCGAGCGCGCGATCGACCTCGGCATCAACTTCTTCGATACGGCGAACATGTACTCGCTCGGTGAGTCCGAACGCGTGCTCGGCAACGCACTCGCGGGCTACGATCGCGACTGGCCGGTCGTCGCCACGAAAGTCTACCACCCGATGGACGAGGACAACCCGAACGCCGGCGGACTCTCCCGGAAGGCCATCGAGCAGGAACTCGACAACAGTCTCGATAGGCTCGGAATGGACACGATCGACCTCTACCAGACCCACCGCTGGGACGGGAACACGCCGATCGACGAGACGCTCGGCGCGCTCGACGACGCGGTGCGCCGCGGGAAGGCCAGATATATCGGCGGCTCGTCGATGTGGGCTCACCAGTTCGCCGACGCGCTGCACACGAGCGAAATGGAGAACCTCGAACGGTTCGTGACGATGCAGAACCACTACAATCTCGTCTATCGCGAGGAGGAGCGCGAGATGCTCCCGCTCACCGACAAGGAAGGCATCGGCGTCATGCCGTGGAGCCCGCTCGCGCGCGGCTACCTCACCCGCCCACACGAGGATATCGGCGCGACCGACCGCGGTGCGAGCGAGGAACACCTCTACGAGCATCCATACCGCGCGGGCGGCGGGCGGGAGATCAACGAGCGCGTCCAGGAACTCGCCGACGAAAAGGGCGTCACGATGGCACAGATCTCGCTCGCGTGGCTGCTACACAAGGAGTGGGTCGACGCACCGATCGTCGGCACGACGAGCGTCGAACACTTGGAACAGGCCGTCGAAGCGCTCGACATCTCGCTGTCCGAGAGCGACCAGGAGTACCTCGAAGAGCCCTACGAGCCGGTGCCCGTTTCGGGTCACGACTGAGCCGCGCGGCCTGTCGTGCGATAGCGTTCCAGTCGCTTTATCCGCGTCTCGACCCTATGATTCGCCGTGAATACCGACCGTGCCACGCTTGCGGCGATGATCTTCGCCGTCATGTTCGGGCAGGTGGCACTCTATCCTGGCGTGCCGGAGCTCGTCGCTGCGCTCGATGCGCAAACGACGCTCGACGCAAGCACGTGGTTTCTCGCGGCCGAATACGCGGGATTCGTCCTCTTCGCCGGCGTCTGGGGTGCACTGAGCGATGCCGGCGGCCGCCGTTCCCGGTTCATCGTCGCCGGCGC
Source organism: Halococcus qingdaonensis (assembly GCF_024508235.1). Lineage (NCBI taxonomy): Archaea > Methanobacteriati > Methanobacteriota > Halobacteria > Halobacteriales > Halococcaceae > Halococcus > Halococcus qingdaonensis. Next base: position 1,399,971 of record NZ_CP101943.1, read on the forward strand.
GCTCGGCGGCGTGGCGAGCTACGCGCTCCTGGTCGGGCTCGCGTGGTTCACCGAGCTCGGCTTCACGACGATGCTTCTCGTCCGCTTCGTCGAGGGAAGTTTCACCATCGGGGCGTTCTCGCTGTCGATAACGATGCTGATGGATATGGAGGGCGGGCACGGCCGCAACATGGGTGCGGCGGGCATCGCCATCGGCTCGGGGACGGCGCTCGGCGCGCCGCTCGGCGGTCAGCTCTCGGCCGTCGGCCCGCTCGTCCCGCTGGTCGTCGCCGCCGGCCTACTCTGTCTCGTCGCGCTGCTCGCGGTGCGACTGTCGGAACGCACAGTCGAGAGCCGGCGGGGCGGCATCGGGGCGGCGCTCTCGGGGCTCGCCGACCGGCCGGCGCTCGGATTACCCTACCTGTTCGGCTTCGCCGATCGCTTCACCGCAGGGTTCTTCGCGCTCGTCGGCACGCTCTACTTCAGGCAAACCTTCGGCCTCGATGCCGGCACGGCGGGGCTCGTGCTCGGATTGTTCTTCGCGCCGTTCGCGCTCGGCCAGTACCCGATGGGGCGACTCTCGGACCGGATCGGCCGCCTACTCCCCGTCGTCGCCGGGTCGGTACTCTACGGCAGCGCAGTGCTCGCGGTCTATCTCGCACCCACGATCGAGATCGCCAGCGCGACGATGGTGCTCTTAGGAATCGCCGGCGCGCTCGTCGCCCCGGCGACGATGGCGCTCGTCACCGATCTCGCGACCGACCGCGGCACGGCGATGGGCGGGTTCAACGTCTTCGGCAGCCTCGGCTTCCTCGTCGGGACAGTGGGCGGCGGCGCGATCGCCGACAGTTTCGGCTTCGGCGCGGCCTTTCTCGCCGCCGCGGCGCTCGAAGCCGGCGTCGTGATCGTGACGCTCCCGCTGCTCGTCCGCCTTGACGTTCCCCGGAGCGTGTTGCTCGGTGATCACGACTCCGCCTGAGAGCCCGACAATCGGCCGTCCGTCCCGAGAACGTTTCCCGCTGGAAGCGATAGCCGACGCATGGCCGATCCCGAATCCGTGGTCCGGCGGTACTACGAACTCGTCGACGCCGAGAACTACGACGACCTCGTCGCGCTGTTCGCCGACGATGTCAGCTACGAACGCCCCGGCCAGGACGCCATCGAGGGTCGCGACGCGCTGCGAACGTTCTACGAGGAGGGTCGCCCGCTCGACGACGGCTCACACGAGGTCCACGACGTGCTCGTCGACGGCGATACGGTCGCCGTTCGGGGCTCGTTCTCCGGTCGGCAAAACGGTGAGCGCGTCGGGTTCGACTTCGCCGATATCCACGAGTTCGAGGGCGAGACGATCGCGCGGCGATACACCTTTACCGACCGCGACGAGGTCTGAGGCGTCGTTCTTGACGTGAAATCCCGTTTCAGCAGATTTATTCGGAATCGAGGCCGAACGACCCTATGCATCGTTTTCACACGGTCAGTAGCGCCCCGTTCGATCGTTCGGCCGCTGGGTGGCCGGCGAACTGATGGCGTCCGCGGCCGAATCAGGCGACGTCGACTATAGCGCCCGCGCACGCGAAGCACTCGGCTACTCGCGCTGGTGGCAGATCGCCGCCGCGGCGGTGATGATGGCACTCATCAGTCCCTACCAGTACGTCTGGTCGTCGATCGAAGGGCCGCTGGCGGCCGATCTCGACCTCCAGCTGTCGGCGCTCGGCCTCGTCTTCACCCTGTTCGTCGCCTTCCAATCGATCTCACAGTTTCCCGTCGGGACGTGGCGTGACAGCCACGGCCCGCGCCGCATCAGCCTGCTCGCCGGCGTGCTCGCCGGCGGCGGCTATCTCGGTCTCGCCTACGCGACCGAACTCTGGCAAGTCTACGTGCTCTATTCGCTCGGCGCGATCGGCGTCGGCATCGTCTACACCGTCGCCATCAACACCGCGCTCAAGTGGTTCCCCGACCGGCGCGGGCTCACCACGGGCATCGGCACGATGGCGTTCGCCGCCGGCAGCGCAGCGTTCATCCCCTACGTCCGCGCGAACGCAACCGTCGGGGGCTATTCCGACGTGCTCCGCAACATGGGACTGCTCATCGGTATCGGCGTCCTCGTCGGCGCGGTCGTGCTCCGCGACCCGCCGACGGACTGGCTTCCAGGGCGAACCGACGGCGGGCAGGCGACGGCAGCCGCGCACTCGGGAAACGACTACACCTGGCGCGAGATGCTGCGCACCTGGCAGTTCTGGGATCTGCTCGTCATGTTCGCGTTCGTCAACACGGCCGGGCTGATGCTGACGGCGAAGGTCGTCTCGTTCGCCCAGCAGTTCGGTCTCGCGGCGACGGTCGCCACCGCCTCGGCGACGATCCTCGCGCTCGTCGGCGGCCTCAGCCGCGTCGTCGTCGGCGGCGTCTCGGATCGGCTCTCTCGCCGGCGCACCATCCTCGCGTCGGCGATCCTCACCGGTGTCGGCCTGTTTGCGCTCGTCTGGTTCGCTCGACTCGGCTCCGGCATCGGCTTCGTCGCCGCCGTGATCGTCACCACGTTCTTCTGGAGCCCGCAGTTCGCACTCTTCCCGAGCATCGTCGGCGACTACTACGGGCAGGCGAACTCGTCGAGCAACTACGCGCTGGTCTACATGGGAAAGGTCGCCGGCGGTACCCTCGGCGGCGTCGTCGCCGGCTTCCTCATCACCATCGTCGGCTGGTCGACGACGTTCCTCATCGGCGGCGGTCTCTCGCTGCTGGCTGGCATCGGCGCGTTCGCGCTCAGACCGCCCAGCCGATCCTGATAAAAATACGTCGAGAGTACGTCAGTAGCCGGCGACCGTGCCGTCCTTCCGGGGTTCGGTCGCGCCCGAAAGGGTACCCTCGTTGTTTCGCGCGATCTGTGCGCCGCCGAACTGCGTCGGCGTGTCGACGCGCACCTCGTGGCCCATCCGGGCGAGTTTCGTCGCGAGATGGCCGCCGATACGACCTTCGACGGCGAGCGAGCCGTCCTCGCGGTAGCGCCATCGGGGGCGATCGAGCGCCGCCTGGAGGGGCAGATCGTAATCGACGAGGTTGGAGAGCACCTGCACGTGCCCCTGTGGCTGCATGAACCCTCCCATGACGCCGAAGGCCGCCCAATCCTCACGATCCCCGTCGGGTGCGAGATCGACGACGCCGGGGATGAGCGTGTGGAACGGGCGCTTGCCCGGTGCGAGGCTGTTCGGGTGCTCGGGATCGAGCGAGAACGACGCGCCCCGGTTCTGGAGGGCGATGCCAGTGTCGCCGGCGACGAGCCCGCTCCCGAAGCCGGCGAACCGCGAGTTGATGAATGAGACGACGTTCCCCTCGCCGTCGGCGACGCAGAGCAGCACGGTGTCGGCGTCCTCGGCGTGGCTGTCGGGCACCCCGAAGCTCACGTCGCTCGCGACCGCACCGATATCGGTGGCGCGCTGCTCGGCCCACTCGCGTGAGGCGAGCGGCGGCACGTCCTCGTGGTTCGGATCGGTGATGTAGCGATGGCCGTCGTGGAAGGCGCGTTTCATCGCCTCGGAGAAGTAGTGGACGCGCTCGGGCGACTCCAGGGGGTGTGCGCCGGCGTCGATCTCCTCGGCGATGTTGAGCGCTTCGAGCGCGACGAGCCCCTGGTTATTGGGCGGGAGTTCGTACACGTCCGCGCCGTGATAGCGCGTCGAGACCGGTTCAGGGAACTCGACTTCGAACTCCGCGAGGTCCGCGTGCGAGAGGAAGCCGCCCTTCCCCTGGATCTCGTCGACGATCGACTCGGCGATCTCGCCCTCGTAGAACGCGTCCGCACCCTGCTCGGCGATCGTCGCGAGGCTCTCGCCGAGTCGCGGCAGGCTGATCCGCTCGCCGGCCGCGGGGGCGGCACCGTCGTCGAGGTAAGCTTCGGCTGCGTGGGCGTCGGTGAACAGCTCCTCGCCGGCCTGCCAGTGGTGGGCGATGACCTCGGAGACGGGGTAGCCGTCGGTCGCGTAGCGGATCGCGGGCTGGAGCGCGTCGCCGAGTGAGCGCCGCCCGTAGCGCTCGACGGTCGCCTCCCAGCCGCGCGCGCTGCCGGGCACCGTGACGGCGTGTGGTCCGAGAAACGGCATGCCGAGTTCGTCGGAGTCGTCGCTGCCGTCGACCGCGTAGCCGCGATCCGCCGGATACCACGAGGCCGAGTCCTCGTGGTCGCGCACCGACTGACGGACGTTCTCGATCGTCGCGTCGGCAGGCGCACCACCACAGGCGCGCATCGCGCCGACCTCGCCGTCGGCGGTGCGATAGAGCGCGAACGCGTCGCCGCCGAGGCCCGTGCTCGTCGGCTCGACGACGTTGAGCGCGGCCGCGGTGGCGACGGCGGCGTCGAAGGCGTTGCCGCCCTCGCGGAGGAGTTCGAGACCGGCCTCGGCGGCGAGCGGCTGGCTCGTGGCGACGATCCCCTCGTTCGCGTAGACGGTCGAACGGCGTGACGTGAACCGATCCAGATCGGGGTTGGGCATGTGGTTGCTCACCACCCGACCCTCCTAAAGATGGCTATCCGAGCGTGACCTCGTTGAACTTCTGTTTGTAGTCGCCGGCGATGCCGAACGGCGAGATGTCGACCGAATCGTACCAGAACCGGGGCGTGACCTCGTGGTAGACCGGCAGGCTGGCCATCGCCTCCCAGTTGGCCTCCTCCATCGTGATGTACGCCTCGTTGCGGGCCCGCTTGGCCTGTTTCGTCGGTGCGGTGTTGTTCTGGACCGTCCCCCATGCGTCGATGGCGCGCTGGGCGGACTGGGTATCGGTCGGGCGATTGGTGTACGACTCCGGCGACGGCGTGCTCGTGTCGGAGGTTGCAGGGTTGAGATGCTTGACGAACGCGTCCGGTGCGGCCCACGGGACGATCCAGCCGAGCGTGAACGCGTCGACGCTGCCCTTCTGGACCTGTTCGAGCAGCGAGGAGAACTGCGTCTGCTGGATCTGCATCTCGATGTGGGCGCTCGCGAGCTGATCACGCAGCAGCTTCGCGGTTTCGAGCCACGTCTTCGACTGATAGATCGTCATGCCGAGCGAGAACGTGTTGTTCGGTCCGTAGCCCGCGTCCTCCATCACCTGTCGCGCCCGGTCGAGCTGGGATTCGTTGTAGCCGTAGGGATACTCCTGCTTCGCGTGTTTCTCGTAGGCATCCGGCCCGCCCGGATAGATGCTCGGGATCGTGTAGTGGTAGGCCGGCAGCCCGCGCCCTTTGAACACCTGATCGACGACGGTGCCCTGGTTGAGCGCGTACGCGGTCGCCTTCCGAACGGGCGTGGGCACGTTCGGGACGTTGAACCCGATGTAGAAGACCGACAGCGACGGCACTTCGAGATAGTTCACGGTCGCGCCGTTTCGCAGCGGACCGTACGTCCCGAACCGGCGTCCTTTGTCGTCCGTGCGCTCGATGGCCGCCCGCTCCTGTTTGTACTGTGCGGTCGGGATGTTGAAGACGTCCGCGTTGCGCTCCATCACGAAGTTGTAAATGGCGCTCGTGTCCTCGATGAGCTGCCAACGCACGCCGGCGATCTTCGGGCCCGTTCCGTGGTAGTCGTCGAAGCGCTCGACGCTGACGCTGGTGCCCGACTGGTAGTTGCCGAATCGAAACGGCCCGGCCCCGATCGGGTCGTTGGCGAACTTCCCCTGTTCCATCCGGCCCTGATAGCCCTGGATGTCGCCGACGATCCCCTCGGGAACCGCCGCGAACTGGTTGTTCGAGAGCACCTGCAGCGCGGCGTGGAACGGCTGTTCGATCTCGAACCGGAACGTGTACTCGTCGACTGCCTCCGTGGCCAGCGTGTTCGGCTTGTAAGCGTCGTCGCCGTCCGTCTCGTGGGCAATGCCGACCGAGTCGAGGATGTCCGCGACCGCCTGCGAGTTCGGCGAGCCCGCCAACCGCTCGTAGCTGTAGACGAAGTCGTTCGCCGTCACCTCGTCGCCGTTGTGAAATTTCACCCCTTCCTTGAGCGAGAAGGTGTAGGTCGTGTAATCGTCCGAGACCTCGTATCCCGAGGCGATGAGCGCCGTGACCGGCACTTCGCCGTTCGGATACGTCATCAGCCCGTCGAACAGCTGCGTCGTGACCGCGCCCGAGGCGGTGTCCGACGCCGCGATCGGGTCGAACGACGAGACTGTCGAGTTGACCAGATCGAGGCGATCGTTCCCGATCTTTCCGCCACCACCTCCGCCGCTACCGTTCTGTGCCTCGGAGCCGTTCCCCGCCGTGCCGTTCGTGCCCGAGTCGTTCGTACCCTGCCCGTCGCCGTCACCAGTGCAGCCCGCGAGCGCCGCACCGCCCGCGATCGCGCCCGTCGTTTTGAGGAACCGACGGCGCGTTCGTGTGCCTTCATGTGCCACTGTATCAGTTGACATTGTACCACTCCTCACACGGGGAGGTATCCATTAGAGTCTTTTGTTGGAGATCGCGTGCTGTCGTGCGCTTTGCATCGATTGCAGACACGAACGTCACCCACAGATCTCGCTGCCAAAAGACAGGAGACAGGTATCGATGTCGAACGATCGAAACGGCCGAGCGGATCCGTCAGAAGCGGAGCCGTTACACAGTGACGGACGGGGGATCAGCGGAGGAATCCGAGCAGTTCGTAGTCGTGATCGGGGGAGTACCGCCGGAACAGCAGGCTGTTCGACAGCACCGACACCGACGAGAACGCCATCGCCGCGGCGGCGAGTGCCGGTTGGAGCAGCCCCAGCGAGGCCAGCGGGATCATCGCCGTGTTGTAGCCGAGCGCCCAGAAGAGGTTCTGCTTGATCTTCTGGAGCGTGCCGTCGGAGATGCGAATAGCTTTCACGACGTCGAGCGGGTCGTCGCGCATCAGCGTGACGTCGGCGGCCTCGATCGCGACGTCAGTCCCCGAACCGATCGCCGTGCCGACGTAGGCGGTCGCGAGCGCCGGCGCGTCGTTGACGCCGTCGCCGACCATCATCGCCTTCTTCCCGTCGGACTGGATGTCGTCGAGCGCGTCGGACTTGTCCTCGGGCAGGACCTCCGAACGGACGTTTTCCGGACTGATGCCGACCGCCTCGGCGACCGCTTCGGCCGTCCGCTCGTTGTCGCCGGTGATCATCCGGACCGTCACGTCGCGCTCCTGCAGCGCCGCCACCGCCTCTTTCGCGCTCTCTTTGACCGTGTCGGCATCGGCCACGACACCCAGGAGACGGCCGTCGCTCGTGTCGGCGGGCACGCGTGCGACCAGCATCGCGGTCTTCCCCTCGCCTTCGAGCCGTTCGAGTTCCTCGACGGCGGGTTCGGGATCGATGCCGGCCTCGCGCAGTAACGTCCGATTGCCGACGAGCACCTTCTCGCCGTCGACCATTGCACGCACGCCCTGTCCGGGTACGTTCTCGAACCCCTCGGAGTCGGCGAGATCGATGCCGCGCTCCTCGGCCCCGTCGACGATCGCCCGCGCGAGCGGATGCTCGCTGCCGGATTCGGCGCTCGCGGCGGCCCGGAGCACGGTCTCCTCGTCGATCGTTTCGGTGGCGGGTTCCGCGTCGCCGCCGATCGCTTGCGTACCACCGTCGGCCGCCGTCTCGGTGCCGCCGTCGGTGGCGGAGCGGTCGTCGAGCGGGACGACGTCGGTCAGTTCCATCTCGCCCTCGGTGAGCGTTCCGGTCTTGTCGAACACCACGGTGTCGACGTCTTTGGCGCGTTCCAGGACGTCGCCACCCTTGAACAGCACGCCGTTTTTCGCGCCGATCGAGGTGCCGACCATCGTCGCCGCTGGGGTCGCCAATCCGAGTGCGCAAGGACAGGCGATCAACACGGCGGAGGCGAACACGACCACCGCGAACTCGAAGACCGAGACCGTGCCGCCGGCGATCGCTGGTCCGCCGGCGACCAGTCCCCACAGCGGGAGCCAGTCGACGAACCCGGCGAACGCTTCGGGGAACAGATACCAGACGACGCCCCACAGCAGCGCGTTCGCGATCACGATCGGGACGAAGTACGACGAAATGCGGTCGGCGAGGTTCTGGATGTCGGGCTGGCGCGACTGGGCTTCCTTCACGGTCTGGACGATCTGCTGGAGCGCCGTGTCCGCACCGACCTTCGTCGCCTCGACGATCAGCAGGCCGTTCTCGTTGATCGTCGAGCCGACTACCTCGTCGCCCTCGCCCTTCTCGACGGGCACCGACTCGCCGGTGACCATCGACTCGTCGACCGCCGACTGGCCCGAGACGACGGTCCCATCCGTGGGGATCTTCTCGCCGGGTCGGACCTTCATCCGGTCGCCGACATCGACCTCGTCGAGGGGGATCTCCTCCTCGTTACCGTCCTCGTCGACGATAGTCGCCGTATCGGCCTCCATCTCCAGGAGCTGCTGGAGCGCCGCGCCGGCCTGGCCCTTCGAGCGCGCTTCGAGATAGTTGCCGAACGTGATGAACACGAGGATCAGCGCGGCGGTGTCGAAGTAGAGACTCCCCGCGAGCAGCCCCAGCAGGACGACGACCGAGTAGACGTAGGCCGTCGACGAACCGAGCGCGATCAGCACGTCCATGTTCGCCGTCCGATTCTTGACGAGCGCGTTGTACGCGTTCTCGTAGAACGGCCGCCCGAGCACGAGCTGGACGGGCGTCGCGAGCAGGAACTCGATCCAGCCGAAGTCGACGCCGAAGATCGTCTCGGGGAGCGCGCCACCACCCAGAAGCAGCTTCTCGACCATGAACGCGATCAGCGGGAGCGACAGCGCCGCGCCGAACAGGGTGAGTCGGAACTGGCGGCGGATCTCACCCTCGCGGGCGGCGTCGCGCTGATCCCGTTCCGACTCGCCGCTGCCGTCGTCGCGCACGGGCGAGTAGCCGGCGTCCTCGATCGCCGCGTAGAGATCCTCGCGGTCGGTGTCCGCGGGGTTGTATTCGACGGTCGCCTCGTCGGTCGCGTAGTTGACCTCCGCAGAGAGAACACCCGGAACGGCTTCGAGCGCCTCCTGGTTGGTCTCGGCGCAGTTCGCACACGACATGTCCGTGATGGCGATCGACGTCGAGCTGCTCACCGCCTCGTAGCCGGCGTCGTCGACCGCATCGTAGATCTCGGAAAGCGACACGGCGTCGGGATCGTACTCGACGGTTCCCTCGTCGGTCGCGTAGTTGACGGTCGCCTCGCTCACCCCCGCAAGCCCCTCCACTGCTTCCGTTATCGACTGGGCGCACGTCGCACAGCTCATGCCCCGAACGTCGAGTCGAGCGGTTCGGTTACTCATCGGTTGTAACTACGGGCCCCACGTTTAACCTGGTTTCCGTTACGATCATCGAAGATTCTCGGCAGCAGGATTTTCGATTCCAAACCCGATCGAGACCGATCACGCAGCGCCTTCCTCGAATCGCTCGTACTGCTCCTCGAAGCGCGCCTCGCAGGAGGGACAGCAGAACTGATAGAGATCGCCGTCGATCCGGGTCGCGACACCCTCGCTCGTCACCGTATTGCCACACTCCGCACACGTGAGCGCGAACTCCGTGCCGCCGGTCGAGGGTCGCCACTCGGCGTCCGTGAGCAGTTCGACCTCGTAGTCGGCAACGTGATCGGTCTCGATCGTCCGCGAAAGCCAGAACGGAACGTCGCCGTCCGCGATACGTGCATAACAGAGGAGGTCGCCCTCGGCGGTCGTGAACACGTATTCGACGGCTTCGGCGTTGAGCAGCGTCTCGCGAACATCTTCGAATCTCTCCGGGGGCACCGACAGCGTGAGCAACACCGGAACGCCACCGCCGAGCTGCGAGCGGTCGATGTCGACCGTGAATCGACGGAGAACGCCACGTTCCTGGAGCCGTTCGACGCGGTCGGCGACCGCCGGTGCCGAGAGGCCGACGACCTCGGCGAGCTCGCTCCAGGGTCGGCGCGCGTCGCTCAGCAACAGTTCGAGCAGTTCGAGATCGGTTTCGTCGAGATCGCGCATGCCAGATTGACGGGAGCGACGGCCAAAGGTCCTTCCGACCGATCGGTTTGGAATCGACGGTTCATCGGTCGAGCAACGATCGATTCGCAGTCAATACCGAAAGACGAGAAGGGTGAGCACGGAGGGGTCGAACCGGTACGAGATCTGGGTCGCAGTGCTTTCGAGTCTATCGCGGTCTACGGTCGCGGCGCGGCCTTCTGGAGCGCCGTTTCGGCGATGTTGCCGCCGTAGTCGGCACTGCGCGACAGCGAGTCCGCGACGAGACCGAGCCGTTTGACGCGCTGGGGATCGAGCGTTCGGAGCAGGTCGTCCACTTCGCGGGCACGTTCGTCGACCGTCTCGATGCCCGCCATCGCCTCGTTGGCCAGTTCGACGGCCTCGTCGGAATCCTCCGAGAGCAGCGCGTCCATCGCCGTCTCGACGACCGCTGCGGCGTCGCTGTGGAGCGTCCCGAGCGCTTCGCCCGCGTCGTCGGGGACGCCGTCGAGCGCACCCGCGAGATCGGCGATCTTGGTCGCGTGATCGGCGACGCGTTCGAGCTGGCGCGCACTCGTATGGTAGTCGAAACACGTCTCGCGCGGCAGGCCGATGTCGGACGCCGCGCTCGGATGACGGAGCGCACCCCGGAAGACGCGCGAGGTCATATACCAGAGCCGATCGACGTCGTCGTCGCGCTCGATGACGTCGGCCGCCAGGTCCTCGTCACCGGTCCGCAGCGCCGTCACGGCGTCGTCGAGCATGGTGAGCGCGACCAGTCGCATCCGTGTGACGGCGTTGTGGATCGACAGTTCGGCTGAGTCGAGAAGATCCTGCAAACACACGTGCTCGGCCGTCTCCTCGATGATTTCGAGCCCTACCAGCCCCTGGGCGGTCTCCCGGATGGTCCGGCGCTGAGCGGCGTCGACGCTCGCCGTTTCGAGCGTGATAACGTCGAACCCGCTGACGTACATCGTCACGACCGCACGGGTGAGTTCGCCGTCGTTCAATCCCGTCACGTCGAGCGTCCCCTCGGCGTTCTCGGTCTCGGTGCGTGGGGCGAGCAACAGCGATCCCTCCTCGGGGTAGAACTCGATCTCGCCGCCGGCCTCGACGCCGTGGGCGGTCGCCCACCCCTTCGGCAACGAGACGGTGTACGTCGAGCCCCCGGTGACCTGCACCTTGCGCGTCTCCATGCTTCTGATCGTCACGCCGACACAATAAATCCGTTTATTCTATATAGTAAATCGACGATTTGGTAAATGGGTGGAAGACATCTATTGGTTGCCGCAAATCCAACGCTTCGGATCTGTAGCGGTACATAGTTCGATATTGAAATCGTTATTCATCCGAAATCGGTCGTCGATCGGCGTGTAGACGGTGATTTCGGCGAAGGGTACATTAGGTGGAGGGTCCGACGGGGCGACATGCCCCGCGAAAGCTATCAGGAGCAGCTCGACAGTCTCCGCGAGGACGTCCTCTACATGAGCGAGATCGTGCTCGAACGCCTCCGAATGGGGCTCGAAGCGCTCTCGACGAAGGACGAGCGCCTCGCACACGAAATCATCGAAGGTGACGACGAGATCAATCGGATGTATCTCGATCTCGAACGGAGTTGCATCGATCTCTTCGCCCTCCAGCAGCCCGTCGCCGGCGATCTCCGCTTCATCGCCTCCTCGTTCAAGATCATCACCGATCTCGAACGGGTCGCCGATCTCGCCACCAATCTCGGCGAGTACACCCTCCAGGCCGAACGCGACGTCTTCCCCGAGGTCGATATCCAGGGTATCGGGGGCATCACCCAGGAGATGATCGAAGCGGCGATGACGGCCTACGACGAGAACGACATCGACGCCTGCTACGCCATCGACGAGCGCGACAACGAGCTCGACGATCTCTGTGAACGCGCCTCGGAGATCGTCGTCCGCGATCTCATCGAATCGGAGCTCGATCCGGCCGACACCGACCAGCTCATGGCCGACGTCTCCCGCCTGCTGCTCACGATCCGCGACCTCGAACGCGTCGGCGACCACGCCGTCAACATCTCCGCACGCACCCTCTACATGGTCGACAACGACGACGAACTCATCTACTAGTACCTTTTTACTTCGTCGGGTGGCCTCCCTGCGGTCGGCCACCACTCCTCGCAAAAAGCTACGCTAAAAACTCCCTGCTCGCGCCTGACGGCGCTCGCAGTGAACCGCGCTCACTGCTCACGGTTCACTCCGTTCACCGTTCGCTACCGAGGTTCTCCCTCCGGTCGAACCTCGCTTCGCTCGCGCGGACACTATCCCACTCTCCGCGACCGCCCGCAAACCGCACAGCACCGCCCCGCCGAAGCCCTCGCGCTCCCGGCGTTCCTGTGAGCCACAGGCGAACGGGTGCTCGGAGCGCGCGAAGCGTGCTCCGGCGGTCGCGCTCGCCCTTCATCCGCCAGGGACAGCATGATAAGCGATTCGACGGCAGAGAACGGAGATCGACGAAACGTTCGCAGAGACGTGGACAGCTTTCGACCGACTTGCGATGCAACGTTCCCCAGCCGGTAACTCGATCATTTCGATCGAGGCGTGATCTCGATCCATCCTAATGGATGGAAGGCGAGCGCCGAAGCACGAAGTCGACCAGAAAACGTGGCGTTAGTAGTGTCGTTCCTTCGGCTCGTAGCTCTTGTCCTCACCGTCGAGGATGACCGGCGCGTAGTAGAGATCGGGCGAGCCCTCGTTCCACGCGAGCATCGTGTGTTTGATCCAGTTCTCGTCGTCGCGGTCCTGATGCTCCTCGCGCCAGTGTGCACCTCGGAACTCGGTGCGGGCGAGCGCCGAGAGCGTGATCGCCTCGGCGAGATCGATGAGATTCCTGGTTTCGATCGTGTGCTGGAGATCGGTGTTGAACGTGCGCGAAGGGTCGTTGACGTAGACATCCTGATAGGCCTCGCGGGCCTCACGGATGTCGCGTAGCGCCTGCTTCAGCCCCTCCTCGTTGCGGAAGACGTTCACGTTCTCGGTCATCGACTCCTGGAGCTTCGAACGGATGTCGGCGTGTTGGACGCCGTCGTCTTTCTCCAAGAGATGCTCGATGCGCGCCTGTTCCTCGTCGAGCGCGCGCTCGACGGTTTCGTCCATGCCGACCACTGCGCCACCATCGGTTGCAGGGTCGTCGCCGGCCCGCCCGCCGTCGGCGGCCACACCGTCCTCGGAGGTGTCGATCGCGCCCGGCGAGACGGGAGTGTCGACGTCGCCGGAACCGATGCTCGCGGAGGGGCCCGTCTCGATCTCGGCGGTCTCCATCTCCTTGCCGGCGGCGTGACGACCTGCGCGTGCGCCGAAGACGATGAGTTCGGGCAGTGCGTTCCCGCCCAGCCGATTCGAGCCGTGGACCGAGACGCAGGCACACTCGCCGGCGGCGTACAGTCCGTTGATACAGGTCTCGCCGTTCTCCGAGACCTCGATGCCGCCCATCGCGTAGTGCTGGCCGGGCTTGACGCGCATCGGGTCCTCCAGGGGGTTGACGCCCTCGAAATCCTCGGAGAGGTGGATGATGTTCTCGAGCCGATCGGTGATGCGCTCCTCGCCGAGGTGGCGCATGTCGAGGTGGACGTAGTCGTCCTCGAAGCCCCGGCCCGCGTTGATCTCGGTGAGTTCCGCTCGCGCCACGACGTCGCGAGAGGCGAGCTCGCCGACGTTTTTGGCGTAGCCACCCTCGAACATGAAGCGCTCGCCCTCGGCGTTGTAGAGGATGCCACCCTCGCCACGGACGCCCTCGGTGATGAGCACTCCCGTGGAGGGCAGCGTCGTCGGGTGGAACTGGATGAACTCCATGTCCTCCAGGGGAACGCCCGCCCGGTAGGCCATCGCGGGACCGTCACCGGTGTTGGCGACGGCGTTCGTGGTGTGATCGTAGACCTGGCCCGGCCCACCCGTCGCGAGGATCACGCCGTTGCGGGCTTTGAACGCGTCGACCTCCCCGGTCTGGACGTCGTAGGCGACGACGCCGTGGCACTCGCGGTCCTCGGGCTCCGCGTGGTCCGTGACGGCGAGGCGGGAGACGTACCACTCGTCGTACACGGTAATTCCTCGTTTGACGACCTGCTCGTACATCGTATGGAGTAGATGATGGCCGGTCTCCGCGCCGGCGTAGGTCGTCCGGGGGAAGGAGAGCCCGCCGAAGGGTCGCTGGCTCATCCGGCCATCGTCGTCCCGGGAGAAGGCCATCCCCCAGTGTTCGAGCTGGACGGTCTCTTTGGGGCTCTGATGGCAGAGCGTCTCGATGGCGGGTGCATCGCCCAGATAGTCCGAGCCCTTCATCGTGTCCTCGGCGTGGCTCTCGAAGGAGTCGCCGTCCCGGAGCACGGCGTTGATCCCGCCCTCGGCGGCCCCCGTGTGGCTTCGCACGGGATGGAGTTTCGAGACGAGGGCGACGTCCGCGCCCTCCTCGTTCGCCGCGACCGCCGCCCGAAGGCCGGCCCCGCCCGCGCCGACCACGATGACGTCGTGTTCGTGCATCCTTGTTCGTGATGAGGGCTACCCGGACTTGAGGTTGTTCATGCCCGGCGTCGAGTTCCGGGTTTTCTCAAGAAACGTCGTACTCCCCGGCTGGTTCGAGACCTGCGCGATCGATGTCTATCGCTTCGTATTTGCCCTCGAAACCCAGGAAGTCCGCAAAAGTCCTCGCCATTTTCACGTGCTTCGCCTCCGTGCTAGATAACTCTATTACGTTACCAGAACTTCAGATTGTCCTTCACTGCCTCGCGCTTCATCTCCTGAATGTGCTCGGTGAGCGGGATGTCCTTCGGGCAGACCTCGGTACAGGAGAACTGGGTCTGACAGCGCCAGACGCCGTGTTCCTGTTCGAGGATGTTCATCCGGTGTTGCTTGATGTCGTCGTCCTCGCGCTCGTCCATCGCGAACCGGTAGGCCTTGTTGATCGCGGCGGGGCCGAGATACTCGTTGTCGCCGGCGGCGATGTTACACGAGGACTGGCAGGCTCCACACCAGATACAGCGCGTGCTCATCTTCACTTTCTCGCGGTTCTCGCGGCTCTGGAGCTGCTCCTCCTCGTCGGGCGTCTCGCCCTGGAAGTACGGCTCGACGGCCTCCATCTGGTCGTAGAAATGCTCCATGTCGACCACGAGGTCCTTCTCGACCTCCTGGTGGGGGAGCGGTTCGACGCGCACGGGCCGCTGGTCCAGATCCTGGATCTGCGTCTGGCAGCCCAGCCGTTGTGAACCGTTGATGAACAGCGCGTCCGAGCCACAGACCGCCTGCCGGCAGGAGTGCCGGAAGGTGAGCGTCGAGTCGAACTCGTCGCGGGCGTACATCAGTGCATCGAGCACGGTCGTCCCCTGCGGTGCGGGCACGTGAAAGTCGTCGAAGCGCGGCTCGCGTTTGGCTTCGACCTCCGGATCGTAGCGGAACACCTTGAGGTGTGCGCGCGGCGTCTCGTCGCCGGTCGATTCCTCTTCGGTGCGCTGGGCTTCGCGTTCGCCCTCGGTGAGGCTCTTGCGTTCGAGGCGCTGCTCTTGTGGCGATTCGTCCGTTTCCTGTTCGCTTCGTTGTAGCTGTGTACTCATGTGTTTACACCAGTCCCGTCATCGCGAGTGCGAGTCGGATCCCCTGCACGACGAGTCCAACGCCGGCGATTGCCAGCACGCCAAGAACGACCTTCTTCTGGGTGCCCTTCAGACCCTGGTTCACCAGCGCGTTGAACACGCCGTTGACGCCGTGGAACGTCGCCGTCACGAGGAAGAGCACCATCGTGACGAAGTAGCCTACCTGGCTCATCCGCGCCTGCGAGCCCAGGAAAGTGATCTCGTAGGCGTGGTTGACGAAGTGCAGCAGCATGAAGTGGAAGGCGAGCACGATGACGAGGAACGCCGCGGTCAGTCGCTGGAGGAACCACGCCCAGCCGCGCCGATCGAACGAGGAGTAGCGTTCGGCCATTCAGAAGGCCCCCGAGAGGAAGGTCGGCACGCTCGCGACGGCGATCGCACCCGTCAGCACGAGCGATGCGTAGAAGCTCTTGTCCTGCGATTCGAGACCCACGCCGAGATCGATGAACAGCAGCCGGATCCCGTTCATGATGTGGAAGGTCGCCACGGCGAGCAGCCCCACTTCGAGAACGCGAACCAACAGCAGACTTTCGAGCGAGCGCAGCGTCGTCGTGTACAACTGCGGGCCGGAGATCGCGGTGCTCAGCACGGCGACGTGGGTGAACAGGTAGCCGATGAGCACCCAGCCGGTGAACTTGTGAAATATCCACGCCCACATGCCGGGCGCGAACTCCCGCCACCGCCCGAAGTCCTCGATGAGACCCCGATTATGCGACTGACTCATGCACGTTAACGGTCGAACCCGCATGATAAAGGCGTTACGTCACCGGATAGCGCCACAGACCGCACGACGGCTCCCGATCCACGGCCGATACCGGCAATGGACGGCGGGCATATCGATAATAACTCATAGCAAATAAATTGCTAATCATGGCCAGCAACCGGAGTCATTTTGACAGTAGAGTTAATACAGTCGGAGAACCGATAGTTGGTAATGAGCGATACGCCAGTGCACACTGGTGAGCAAGAGGGTGGTGGAGTCGGCAGCCACGGAGACGAGACGGGCCACGACCACGATCACGCGACCGGTCACGATCGTGTGGACGGTCACAGCCACACAGGCAGCCACGGCGACACGAGCACCCGCAACCTCGCGCTCGTCGCGGTGATCAACCTGCTCGGCTTCCTCGCCGAGCTCGCCGGTGGCCTGCTGTTCGGCTCGGTCGCCCTGTTGAGCGACGCGATCCACATGCTGTTCGACGCGCTCGCGTACGTGATGGCGTTCGCTGCCTCCTACGTCGCCGCTCGCTACGGCACCGACGATCGCTACTCGTTCGGCCTCCACCGGCTCGAACCGCTCTCGGCGTTCGTCAACGGCGCACTCCTGCTCCCGATGGTCGGCTTCATCCTCTACGAGGCGTACCAGCGCTTCGTCGACCCCGTCGCCATCGCCACCGGGCCGACGCTCGCCATCGCCGTCGGCGGTCTCGTGATAAATCTGCTGTCGGTCTACGTCATCGAGGGCGGCGAGATGAGCCTCAACGAGCGCGGCGCGTTCTACCATCTCCTCGGCGATGCCGGCGGGTCGATCGCGGTCATCGTCTCCGTGCTCGCGGTCGAATACACGGGAGTCCGGATCGTCGACCCGATCACGGCGGGGCTCATCGCGCTCGTGATCGTCTGGAGCGCGGGCAAGCTCCTGCGCGGGAGCGGCCGGATCTTCCTCCACCGCACGCCGTTCGACGTCGCGGCAGTGCGCGCGACGATCGAGGAGACCGACGGTGTCGAGCGGGTCGCCGACCTCCACGCGTGGCAGATCTGCAGCGAGATCATCATCGCCACCGCACACGTCGAAGCCGACACCGCCGCCGACGACAACGCGCTCACCCGACGCGTACACGACGTGCTCGCCACGAACGACGTCGATCACGCGACCGTCGAACTCTGTCCATCCAGCGAGGACGATCACGCTCACCTCACTGCCCACGATCACCGCTGACCGACAGACGCCGGACCCGCTCGACCATACCCGCCACGAGAACGGGTCGTATCGACGGACAATCGAGGGGGAAGGAAAGGATCGAACCGGCCGGTATGGCGTGCGCACCGATCGTCGCGAGGGCTACGACTCGTAGTGGTGCCAGATGTAGAGCGTGGCGAGGCTGCGGTAGGGTCGCCAGCGTTCGGCGATCTCACGCATCTCCGCACGCGTCAACTCCTCGCCATCACCGTACAGCGATTCGATGCCGCGGCGCACCGCGAGATCACCCAGCGGGAGGACGTCCTCACGACCGAGCGCGAAGATGAGATACATCCGCGCGGTCCACTCGCCGACGCCATGGATCTCGCCGAGCTCGTCGATGACTTCCTCGTCGGACGCGTCGGCGAGCCCCTCGCGACCGAGATCGCGCTCGCGGAACGCGCGGGCGGCGTTTCTGACGTACTCGGTTTTCGTCTCCCCGAGACCCGCATCGCTGAGTTCGTCGGCGTCGGCCGCGAGCACTGCCGCTGGCGTGATCTCGTTGAAGCGCTCGAAGACACGTTCGCGGACGGCGTTCGCCGAGGCCGTCGAGACCGACTGGTTGATGATCGAGACGACCAGTCGCTCGAAGGGGTCTTCAGCGGTGTCGATCTCGAGTTCACCGAACTCCTCGACGAGCGCGCGCAGTACGGGATCCTCGCGGAGCGTCTCGTGGGCGTCGGACACGTCTCGAATGGGTGTGTGACGGCGATATCGGTTGTGGTCGCGGCGATCGCTCGCCAGCGACGCATCCGAATCGATCTCAGCCGAGCGCGACGTCGAGCGAGAGCATCACGACCAGTCCGACGATCGTGCCGAGCGTCGCCACCCGCTCGTGGCCGCGCTCGTGGGTCTGGGGGACGATCTCGTCGATGATGACGTAGAGCATGCCGCCAGCGGCAAAGCCCATCGCGTAGGGCAGGAGGGGAGCGGCGAACGAAACCGCAACCGCGCCGAAGACGGCGATCGGGAGCTCGACGAGCCCCGAGCGGATCCCCGTGATGCCGGCGTAGAACAGCGAGCCGAGCCCGGCGTTGCGGGCGGCGACCGCGACCGCGAGCCCCTCCGGGATGTTCTGGATGCCGATGGCGAGCATCAGCGCGATGGCGTTGCTCAGGTTACCCGAGCCGAAGCCGACACCGACCGCGAGTGCCTCGGGCATGTTGTGCAGCGTGATCGCGACGATGAAGATGATGAGTGGGGTGATGCGACGCTCGCTGGCAGCGCGGTGGGCTGCAACTGCCTCGCCCCCGTCGGCTGAGAGCTCCTCCTTGCTGCGACCGGTGACGAGACGCTGGACGTAGGGAACCCATTTCTCACCGCGGTCGAGGACGATCGCGCCGAGCAGGACGCCGACGACGACCGGGAAGAGGCTCCCGTTGGCGTACTCCTCGATGCCGGGGATGATGAGGCTCGTGAAACTCGCTGCGAGCATGACGCCGCCGGCGAAGCCGAGCGCGCCGTCGAGCGCGCGCTCGCTCGGATCGCGCCAGACGATCACCGACAGCGCGCCGACGGCGTTGAGCCCGGCGATCACCAGCCCGCCGACGAGCGCCTGCCAGATCGGGTCCGTGCCGGCTAGCCGGACGAACAACTCCTCTAACATGGGTCCGCCGTCCGACGGTGGTGATCTTCGGGGGGCATCGTATCGTTCGTCGTAGCCGATAAACGGCTCCTGTGCTGCATCCAACGACTCGTTTAGTCGGATGAAAGGATATGTGTTTCGTCTCCGAAACAGTTCGTTGTCGTCGGTGCTACCGTTCGTGATCGCGAGCGAAAAACGGGCCGGCCGGTTTGGCCCCCGGCCCGTGGTTCGCGTATGCTCCCACACTCGGCGGCCCCGTGTCGGCCGAGCGTAGCGCAGACCTCGTGTGTCTGCATCCCACGGTTGCACAGCCAGTTTCTTAAATGTTGTTACCAATTGCCACGCCCTGCTGGTGGTCGCCGATTCAGGGCCGATCGGAACGCAGGACTGATCTCGGAGACGATCGAAAACGGGAAATCGTCGGGTTACAGCAGCTCTTCGACGTTGTCAGCGACTTCCTCGGGCGTGTCGCCGACGGGGACGCCGGCGTCGCCGAGCGCTTCGATCTTGCTCTCGGCGGTGCCGGCACCGGAACCGCTCACGATCGCGCCGGCGTGACCCATCCGCTTGCCGGCGGGCGCGGTTCGGCCCGCGATGAAGCCCGCCACGGGCGTGTCCATGTTCGCGTCGATGTATCGGGCGGCCTCCTCCTCGTCGCTGCCGCCGATCTCGCCGCACATCACGACCGCCTCGGTTGCCGGGTCCCTTTCGAACAGCGAGAGCGCGTCGACGAAGTCCGTCCCGATGATCGGGTCGCCGCCGATGCCGATCGCCGTCGTCTGACCCAGCCCGCGATCGGTGAGGTTGTCGACGACCTGGTAGGTCAGGGTGCCCGAGCGCGAGACGAGTCCCACGTTGCCCGACGAGAAGATGTTACCCGGCAGGATTCCCAACTTGGCTTCGCCGGGTGTGATCACGCCGGGACAGTTCGGTCCGACGAGATGTTTGTCGGTCTCGCCGAGGCGCTTCTTGACGCGGCTCATGTCCTGGGTCGGGATGCCCTCGGTGATCGCCACCACCAGATCGACGGGCGAATCGAGCGCCTCGAAGATCGCGTCGGCCGCAAAGGCCGGCGGGACGAGGACAACGGACGCGTCGGCGTTCTCGGCCTCGGCAGCGCCGGCGACCGTGTCGTAGACTGGAACGCCATGAACTTCCTCGCCGCCACGTCCCGGGACTGCGCCGGCGACGACGTTCGTCCCGTACTCCATCATCTGACCGGCGTGGAACTCGCCCTCGCCGCCAGTGATTCCTTGAACCACCACGCGCGTGTCCTCGTCGACGAGCACGCTCATTGCGCACCCCCGGCCTGCTCGACGGCTCGCTGGACCGCGCCTTCGAGCGTCTGCTCGACGTCGAGCGCGTCGGCGTTCAAGATCTCCATGCCCTCCTCGGCGTTCGTCCCAGCCAGCCTGACGACGACGGGTTTCGGGAGCTCGTCGAACTCCTCGATGGCGCTGTTGATGCCGCGTGCCACCTCGTCGCCGCGGGTGATGCCCCCGAAGAGGTTGAAGACGACGCTATCGACGTTGTCGTCCGAGAAAACCATGTCGAGCGCGTTCGCCACGCGTTCGGCCTTCGCGCCGCCACCGATATCCAGGAAGTTCGCCGGTTCGCCGCCGTAGTAGTCGACGAGATCGAGCGTCGTCATGACGAGCCCCGCACCGTTGCCGATGATGCCCACGTTGCCGTCGAGGCGGACGTAGTCGAACCCGTACTCGTTGGCCTTCGCTTCGAGATCGTCGCCCGCCGCGGCCTCCTCCATTTCGGCGAGGTCTGGCTGGCGGAAGAGAGCGTCGTCATCGATGTTCATCACCGCGTCGGCAGCGACGACCTCGTCGTCGCCCGTGATCATCAGCGGGTTGATCTCGGCCTCGCTCGCGTCGCGGTTCTCCCAGAGGTCGAACAGCGTCGTGAGCACGCTCGCGACGTCGGAGGCGACCTCGCGATCGACGCCCGCATCGTAGACCGCGCGGTTAGCCTGGTAGTGGTGCATGCCGAAGGCGGGATCGACGTGTTCGCGCGCGATGGCCTCCGGGCTCTCCTCGGCGACCGATTCGATGTCGACGCCACCCTCCGAGGAGACCATCGCCACGGGCTCGCCCGCGCCGCGGTCCATCGTCACGCCGACGTAGAGTTCGTCGACGAAATCCACGGCCTGTTCGACGAGCACGCGCTCGACGGTGTAGCCCTTGAGATCCATCCCGAGAATCGAGTCGGCGGCCTCGCGGGCCTCGTCGTCGTTCTCGGCGAGTTCGATCCCGCCGGCCTTCCCCCGTCCGCCGACGTGGACCTGTGCCTTCACCGCGACCGGATAGCCGATCGATTCGGCCGCGTCGAGCACCTCGTCGGTGCTTTCGGCCAGCGCTGACTCGGGCGTCGGCATGCCGGCCTCGGCGAAGACCTCTTTTGCCTGATATTCGTGGAGTCGCATCACCTCGTGAACGGAGTGGCGAGCGCATAAATCCCCGCGATTCACGACGTCGCTCGTTCCGGTGAACGGGCTCTCGTCGGACAGATCGTGGACATGTCGCCGCTTGCAGCCCCCGATCGCTGTTCGCCGCCCCTTCTCACTCAGAGCACGTCCGGCGAATCGGCGATGACGCCGTCGACGCCCGCACGAGCGAGCAGATCGGTCGCGATCGAACTGTCGATCGTCCAGACGTTCACCGCCATGCCGGCGTCGTGGGCGCGCTCGATCGCGTCGGTCAGCAGCCAGTGGCTCCAGTGGACGTGGATATACTCGCAGTCGAGCGCGAGTGCGTTCTCGAAGTCTTCGTCGGTGTTCAGCCCGAAGAGGTAGGCCAGCTCCACCGTGGGGTCGTCGGTGTCGAGCTGATCGAGCGCCTCGCCGTCGAACGAGGAGACGATGACCTCATTGTCGACCGTCGAAGCAGCGGCGACCGCCTCGTTCGCGATCCCGCGCTCCTTCAGTTCGAGATTGATCCCCGTTCCATCTGGGATCGCGTCGGCAGCCTCCGTAAGCGACACAATTCCAGTATTCGTGTCGTGTACGTCGAGCGCTTCGAGCCGAGAGAGTGGGAGCTCGTCGACGCGCCCGGAATCGTCGGTCGCCCGGTCGACCACCTCGTCGTGGAAGACGACGAGCTCGCCCGAGCCACACCGTCGAACGTCGAGTTCGATCATGTCCGCGTCGGCGATCGCGTTCTCGATGGCGACAAGCGTGTTCGCGGGATAGCGGTCGGCGAAAGCGCGGTGGGCGATCAGCCGCATCAGGGCCGTTTGGCCGCCGACGTACAAATCCTTCTCGGAGGTAGCTTTTTCTCGCCGGTCGACGAGTCACCGTCATGCGCGCCGTCAGATACCACGATCACGGCGGTCCGGACGTGCTCAAAACAGAGGAGATCGACGACCCGACACCTGGCGACGATGAAGTGCTCGTCGACGTCCACGCCGCCGGCGTCAACCCCGTCGATACCTACTTCCGAGAAGGAGGATACGAACCGTTCGCGCTCCCGATGATCCCGGGGACCGATGTCGCCGGCGAAGTCCACGAGACCGGCTCCGCGGTCGAAGGGTTCGCGGCCGGCGATCGCGTCTACGGGACGGGCATCGGCCGCGACCACTACGGTGGCTACGCCGAGCGCGTTGCCGTCCCCACGGATCGACTCGTCACGCTGCCCGACAGCGTGGATACGACTGCGGCGGGTGCGGCGGGCGTCGCCGGCGTGACGGCCTGGCGCGCGCTCGTCGATCACGCGGCGCTCGAACCCGGCGAAACCTGTCTGGTCCACGGTGGCTCCGGCGGGGTCGGCCACGTCGCGGTCCAGCTCGCCGCCGCGGCCGGCGCACGGGTGCTGACGACCGCCAGCCCGGACTACCACGATCGACTCGCCGAACTGGGTGCCGACACGGTCTTCGATTACTCGCGGGACGATCTCGCCGACGCGGTGCAGGAAATCGCGAGCGCGGGTCCAGGCACCGATGGCGTCGACGTGATCCTCGACCACCGTCTCGACGACTACCTCCAGTTCGATGCTGACGTGGCCGCGACCGGCGCGCGGGTGGTCGGCATCGGCGAGAGCGATCCGGCGGTCGGGCTGGAGAACGACGGCGTCGCCCGAAGTAAGGACGTCTCCTACCAGTTCATGAGTATGTTCAACACGCCCGAGTTCCGCGTGCTGCTCGCCCGGCTGGCCCAGTTGATGGATACGAGTGATCTCACGATCGACATCGCCCGCGAGTACGGACTCGACGGGGCGGGCGACGCCCAGCGCGCCGTTCTGGAGGAGAGTTTCCTCGGAAAACTCGTGCTCGTTCCGGGGCAGTGATCGGCCCGGATCGTCTCGCAACGTTCGTAACCCGGTGTTGAGTAGGGCGGGCCATGTCGCTGCTCTCGGTCTTCGCCACGGCCATCCTCCCCATCGTCACGATCGCGGCGGTCGGCTTCGTCCTCGGGCGTGTCCGCGAGATCGATGTCGGCCCGCTCAACACCGTCACCGTCTACGTGCTCGTGCCGGCACTGGTCTTCCACAGCCTCACGACGACCACGGTCGGCGGCGCGACGCTGGCGAAGGTGTTCGTCGGTGTCGTCGTCTTCATCCTGGCCATGGTCGGGCTCGCTGAAGGCGTCGGCCGCGTCCTCGGCGAGAGCGAACCGATACAGAGCGCGTTCGTGTTGGTGAGCGCCTTCTCGAACTCGGGCAACTACGGGATCCCCCTCTCGGAGTTCGCCTTCGGCGAGACCGGGCGGGCGACGGCGGTCCTCTATCTGGTCGCTCAGAGCGTCGTCATCTACACCGTCGGCGTGTATCTCGCCTCGCGGGCCGGCGGCGCGCGCGGTCTCGGCGCGCTCACGAAAGTGTTCAGACTGCCGCTGGTCTACGCGGTCGTGCTCGCACTCGTCGTGCGCGCGCTCGGGCTCGTCCCACCGGCCGACGGCGCGACGATGACGACGATCCAGCTCGTCGGCGACGCGTCGATCCCGCTGATGCTCATTCTCGTCGGGATCCAGCTGGCGAGCGCGAACTACGGGGCGGCGCTGTCGCGCGTGGGCCCGGCGAACGTCTTCAAACTCCTCGTCGCGCCGGTCGTCGGGCTCGCCATCGCGAGCGTGCTCGACTTCGGGAACACGACCGTCGCGCGCGTGTTCGTCCTCGAATGTGCCGCGCCGGCGGCGATAACGTCGCTCATCCTGCTCATCGAGCTGGGCGGTGAGTCCCCGACGGGTGTCAGCGGCCCGGAGTACGTCAGTGCGGCCGTCCTCACGACGACGCTCCTGAGTGTGCCCGTACTGACGCTGTTGATAACGCTCCTCAAATCCGGCCTCGTCGAGTCGCTGTTGTAACGGAGTTGGTATCCGTTATCATAGCTCTTAACAGCGCTTCGTGCCCACTGAGTGTATGGCCGTCGACGACGAGTTCTACGACCCACCGGACATCCAGACTTCGGCCGATTCGCTCGATCACGACCACGCCGACGTCGCCGAGTATCGGGCACTCGCCGACGATCTCCGCGAGCAGGTCCGTGGCGAAGTGCGCTTCGACGAATACTCACAGATCCTCTACGCGACCGACGGCAGTATCTATCAGGCTCGGCCCGCCGGCGTGGTCTGCCCGCGCGACACCGAGGACGTGCGGGCGGCGATCCGTGTCGCCGCCGACCATGACACGCCGGTGCTCCCGCGCGGCACCGGTTCGTCGCTGGCCGGGCAAGCCGTGGGACCGGGCTGTGTCGTGCTCGACACGACCCGCCACATGGACTCGATCCTGGATGTCGATCCCGACGGGAAAACTACAACCGTCCAGCCCGGCGTCGTCCAGGACCATCTCGACGATTACCTCGATCGGTGGGATCTCAAGTTCGCGCCCGATCCCGCCTCCTCGAACCGAGCCACGATCGGCGGCGGCATCGGCAACAACAGTACCGGCGCGCACTCGGTGCGCTACGGCATCACCGACGCCTACACCGCGGAGCTGCGGGTCGTGCTCGCCGACGGCTCGCTGATCCACACCCGCGAGGTGGTCCTCGACAGCCCCGAGTGGGATGGCATAGTAGGGAAAGAGGACCGCGAGGCCGAACTCTATCGCACGGTACGGAAACTGGTCGAGGGGAACGAGGCGGAGATCGCCGAGCGCTATCCGACCCTGAAACGGTCGGTGTCGGGCTACAACCTCCACAAAGTCATTGACAAGAACGAGGCCGGCGAGGAGGTGATCAACCTCACGAAGCTGTTCGTCGGCGCGGAGGGGACTCTGGGGACGATCGTCGAGGCAACGCTCGAACTCGTGAGCAAACCGGACGAGACCGCGCTGGCGCTCTACTGTTTCGAGAGTCTGGGCGACGCGATGGAGGCCGTCCCCGAGGCGCTCGACTTCGACGTGAGCGCCGTCGAGCTGATGGACGACGAGGTGTTCCGGCTGGCGAGCGAATCGACGGAGTTCGCGCAGTACGCCGAACCGATCCCCGAGGGGACGGCCGCGGCGCTGATGCTCGAATACGACTCGGAGCTCCGGGACGATTTCGAGGACGCGATCGGCGAGACGAACGCCCACTTCGTCGACGAGGGAAGCGCCTTCGAGGTACTGGAGGCCTACACCGAGGAAGATCAGTTGAAGCTCTGGAAACTCCGCAAGGCCGCGATCCCGCTCCTAATGAGCTTGGAGGGCGATCCGAAACCCTACCCGTTCATCGAGGACGCGACCGTGCCGCCCGAAGAGCTTGCCGAGTACGTCGGGGAGTTCGAGGAGGTTCTCGAAGCCCACGACACGTCGGCGGCGTACTTCGCGCACGCCGGGTCGGGGACGCTCCACATACGGCCGATCTTGAATCTCAAAGACGGCGAGGGGATCGAGACGATGCACTCGATCTCCGAGGACGTCACCTCGCTCGTGCTGGAGCACGACGGCTCCTTTTCGGGCGAGCACGGCGACGGCCTCGCGCGCACGGAGTTCAACCCGAAGATGTACGGCGAGGCGCTCTGGAGCGCGTTCCAGGAGCTCAAACTCGCCGCCGATCCCGACCGGCGGATGAACCCCGGGAAGGTCGTCTACTGGGAGGACGATCCAGCCGACATGCGCGAGAACCTCCGGTACGGGGCGGACTACTCCTCACTCGAACCGCAGACCGAGATGGACTTCGAGCGCGAGGGCGGCTTTTCGCACGCCATCGAACTCTGCAACGGCTGTGGCACCTGCCGCCAGACCGATTCGAACACGATGTGTCCGACCTACCGTGCCTCGAAGGAGGAGATCCAGACGACGCGCGGGCGGGCGAACATGCTCCGGGCGGGGATCTCCGGCGAGATATCAGAAGAAGAGATGTTCTCCGAGCGGTTCCAGGAGGAAGTGCTCGACCTCTGTGTGGGCTGTAAGGGCTGCAAGAGCGACTGTCCGACGGGTGTCGACATGGCGAAAATCAAGACGGAGGTCAAACACGAGTACCACGAGCGCGAGGGAGCGGGCCTCCGCGAGCGCCTCTTCGCCAACATCGATAGCCTTGCCGCGCTCGGCAGCCGATTTGCGCCGCTGTCGAACTGGGGGACGAAACTACCGGGCGCGCGAACCGCGATGGAACGGATCGCCGGCATCGCCGCGGAGCGCGAACTCCCCCACTTCGAGCGCGAGAGTCTGGAGGAGTGGTTCACCGCCCGCGGCGGCTCTCAGGTCCCGCTCGCCGACGCCAACGAGAAGGCGCTTCTCTTTCCCGACACCTACACGAACTACAGCAACACCACGCCGGGGAAGGCCGCAATCTTGACGCTCGAAGCGGCGGGTGTCCATGTCGAGATCCCCGACGACGTGGTGTCGAGCGGTCGACCGGCCTACTCGAAGGGTTTTCTCGACGAGGCTCGCGGGCGTGCAGAGACGAACGTCGCGGTGCTCGATCCCTACGTTCGGGACGGCTGGTCGATCGTCTTCACCGAACCCTCGGACGCCGTGATGTTCCAGGACGAGTATCTCGATCTCCTTCCCCAGGACGGCGCGACCGAGCGTGTTTCCGGCAACGCCTACGGCGTTCTCGAATACATCGACGTGCTGCGGCTCGATGATGAAATCGACTTCGAGGGACAGAACGAGTCGCTCACCTACCATGGCCACTGCAACCAGAAGGCGCTCAACAAGGACCACCACGCGGTCGGCGTTCTCAGACGGGCCGGCTACGCCGTGGACCCGCTCGATTCGGGCTGCTGTGGCATGGCCGGCTCCTTTGGCTACGAGGAAGAACACTACGACCTCTCGCAAGCGATCGGCAACATCCTCTTCGAGCAGGTCGACGAGAGCGGCGGCGAGGAAGTGGTCGCTCCCGGCACCTCCTGTCGGACCCAACTCGGCGATCGACCCGGCGAAACCCCGCCGCGTCATCCGATCGAGAAGGTCGCGCTGGCGATCACGCGCTGACGCCTCAGCCGCCCGACTCGCCGAACAGCTGACCGATCGTCCGCAGTAGGTCGACGACCGATTCGAGGATCGCGTCGATGCGCTCGATGAGATCCTGTACCCCTTCGAGCTGGAGCACGACTGCTGCGCCGCCTGACAGTTCGACGGGAAGGGCTGCTGCGTCGGGGCTACCGAACACGACGGCGACGGCAACGCTGACGGCCACCAGTCCGACCGCTACGGGAAGCGGTTTCATGGATCGATGGTATCTCGCGCTCGCCTATACCGGTTGCGGTGGCCTACCGCGCGCCACGGTATCATCCGTTTTCTCGAACCGTTCGGTTCAGGAATCGCGCCGCTGGCGGGCGCAGTCGGTAATGGGGTCGAGCACGCTATCCGCGATCTCGTAGGGGTCGGTCTCGCCGGCCGTGACGCCCGCGACGAGTTCCTCGATACCGCCACGGGCGGCGATCTCCTCGGTGAGGAGGTCGGCGGTGTCCTCGCGCAGAAGGGTTCGGATCTCCTCGGCGTAGCGGGCGCGCGCCTTCGCGTCGAGTTCGCCCGTCGCTTCGAGATGTGCGCGATGGTCGTCGAGCGCGCTGACGTACTCCTCGACGCCCTCGCCATGGGTGGCGACCGCCTCGACGATCGGCGGCATCCAGCCGTTTTCGGCCTCCGTACGCTGGAGTGCGACCGCCTCGGCCGACTCGGCGTGATGGCCCGCGTGGTGGTCGGTCGAGGAGCGCCCGCGGTCGTCATCGCGCAGCTGGAGCATCTCCTGTAGCTCCTGGACCGTCCTATCGGCCCCGTCGAGATCGGCCTTGTTCACGACGAACACGTCGGCGATCTCCAGGATGCCGGCCTTGAGCATCTGTACGTCGTCGCCGCTGCCGGGCTGGACGAGCACCGTCACCGTGTCGGCGGTTTTCACGATGTCGATCTCGTTTTGCCCTGCACCGACGGTCTCGACGATGATCCGATCCTTGCCGAAGGCGTCGAGCGCCTTCACCGCGTCGGCGGTGGCGATGGAGACACCGCCGAGGCTCCCGCGCGCGCTCATCGAGCGGAAGAACACGTCCATGTCACCCACGTTGGACGCCATCCGGATGCGGTCGCCGAGCACCGCGCCGCCGGTGAAGGGTGAAGAGGGGTCGATGGCGATGACGCCGACGGTGAGGCCCTGGCTCCGGTAGTGTTCGGCGACCTTGTCGACGAGGGTGGATTTGCCCGCGCCCGGGCTGCCCGTGATGCCGATCACCTCGGCGTTGCCGGTGTGATCGTAGAGCGAGGAGACCAGTTCACGGTGGCCCGGCATGCGGTTTTCGATCTTCGTGATCGCCCGCGCCAGCGCGCGATGATCGCCGTCGAGCAGGCGGTCGAGCAGCTCGCTCATTCGCGCTCGGGGGCGTTCTCGCGAACGAACTCGATGGTGTCCTCCATCGACGCGCCGGGGCCGAAGATGGCCGAGACGCCCCGTTCTCTGAGCTCGTCCTCGTCCTTGTCGGGGACGATCCCGCCGACGATGACGAGCGTGTCGTCGAGCGCACCGTACTCGTCGAGTCCGTCGAGGATTTTGGGGACGAGCGTGTTGTGTGCCCCCGAGAGAATGGAGATCCCGAGGACGTCGACGTCCTCCTGGACGGCGGCCTGAACGACCTCGTCCGGCGAGCGGTGGAGGCCGGAATAGACGACCTCGAAGCCCGCATCGCGGAAGGCGCGCGCGATGACGTGCGCGCCGCGGTCGTGGCCGTCGAGTCCGACCTTGGCGACGAGACAGCGGATGGGGCGCTGTGTCTGCTCTGCACTCATGCACGCCCATTCAGTCGCCGCCGATTTGTGTTTATCGGTGAAAAACGATGCACGATCGTCAGTAGCCGTGCGGTCCGAGCTGCCGGCGCTCGTGCTGGACCGCCTCGAAGACCAGCCAGAACCCGGCCAGTGCGGTCAGAATCGGGACAAACGAACCCGGGTTCGTCCAGTCGACCGCTCTCCTGGACGTGAACCCGTAGAACGTCCCGTCACGCGAGACGTATTTCGGCAGGCTCAGGCCGTCGTCCTCGAAACTATAGCTCTGTCCGTCGATGGCGTTGTCGACGATGCGTTTCGTCTCGGCGTCGAGCTGTCGGTACGGCGTCGTCTGCGCTTGCTGTTGGAAGCTCGGCTCGCCGACCTGGCCGTCGTAGCCGAACTGGTAATCGAAATCGGCCGTCCCGAGCCAGATCGGCCCGCTGGCGAGCAGCACGCAGACACCGAGGAGCATCAGGAGGAATCGGAGCGACGAGTATCGCGTGAGCAGCGTGCTCCGAAGGAGCGATCGGACCATACATTTACTGTCGAAACCGCCAATAAATATCTTCCCCCGCCGCGCCGAACCAGAAGACCGATAGTTCGAACGTGCCAACGGCCGGGAATGGCAACAGCCAGCACGCACGGCCCCGTCAAGGAGCATCCGCTCGCGGCGACCGCCGTCCTCTCGGTGATCGGCTACGTGCTCGTCATCGGGACGTTCGCCGGCGTCCTCGATATCTTTCCGCCGATCGACGACGGGACGGTGCTCCTGCTCTCGGACGCCATCGCCGTCGTCAACAGTCTCGCGCTGACGGCGCTGCTCGTCGGCTTCTACTTCATCCGTCACGACGACGTCCGTCGCCACCGCGCGGCGATGCTCACCGCCTTCGGACTCATCATGGTCTTCCTCGTGCTCTACCTCTGGAAGGTCGGCGGCGGGTTCGAGAAGGAGATCGTCATCGAACAGGGCCAGTTCCTCGCCGGCTACGCCGGTCTCATCAGACCGCTCTATCTGATGATGCTCGCGATCCACATCCTACTGTCGGCGATCGCGGTTCCCGTCGTCATCTACCCGGTCGTGCTCGGGCTGACCCACACACCCGCCGAGCTCAAGGAGACCGCCCACGCACGCATCGGCCGCATCGCGGTCGCCTCGTGGTCGCTCAGCCTGTTTTTGGGCGTCGTGACCTACTTCCTGCTGAACCATCTCTACAGCTGGATGCCGCGGTAGCACCGTCGAACCGAGAGCACCCTCGATCCGGCGACTCGCGGCGATCCCTGTACGACGATTCCGTTCCAGAATGAAAACCGAGTCGCAACTTCCCGATCAGTCCGTGCGCGGCAGGGCGTACGCCCCGAGCGCGAAAAAGACGACCGCGAGCACGCAGAGAACCACGAGATCGAGCTCCCAGCCGCTCCCGCCGGTGACGACCGTGCGCACGCCGCGGGCGAAGTACGTCAGCGGCGAGACGTTCATCACCGGCTGGAACCACTCGGGAAGCAGATCGGGCGGCACGAACGTATCGGACAGGAAGAGCAGCGGGAGCGCCAGCGAGTTGCTCGCCGCGATGACCCCGTCCTGAGAGTCGGCGAGGCTGCCGAGAAGCGCGCCCACGCCACAGAACAGCGCGACCGAGACGACGACGAACGGGACGACGACGACCGAGAGCGTCACGTCCGCACCCGTGAGGAGGACGACGAGTCCGAGGATGAGCAGGCCCGCGAACCCGATGATCAGTACGTTGACCAGCGTCTGGGCGAGCAGCCACTCCGGGCGGGTGAGCGGCGTACTGGCGAGTTTCTCGAAGCGATTGCCATCGCGGTGGCGTGCGACCGTGCTACCGACGCGCGAGAGCGGCGTGAAGAGCACGACGACGGCCAGATAGCCCGGCACGTAGTACGCCGGTGACTCCGTAAAGAGTCCGCCGCCGGTCGGGCGCGTGCCGACCAGCACGCCGAAGATGAGGATGAGGATCACGGGGAAAAAGAAGGTGAAGAAGACGGCCGTCCGCCGGCGCAGGAACGAGCGCCACGCCGCGCTGGTCGCTGCACCGACCCGTCCGGTCGCGGTCACTGTACCATCTCCGCTTCCTGTCCCGTATCCGCAAGCGAACGGTCGTCGTCGATGCCGTCGCGCGAACGGCTCTCGTCGGTCACCGTGAGATAGACGTCCTCCAGGTCGGGCTGTCGCCACGCGAGCTCGCCGTATTCGATAGCGTTCCGTTCGAGCGCATCCACCACCGTCCCGATCTCGGTCGCCGAAACGTCGCCCACGACGATGCCCGTCGGGTGGGAGTCGATCGTGTGGTCAAGTCCGCCGAGCGCCGTCGTGTCGGCGTCGGTCTCGATTTCGAGTCTGGACCGGCCGCCGTATTCAGCGACGAGATCGCCGGGCGTGCCGACGGCGGCCAGCTGGCCGTCGGCGAGCAGCCCCACCCGATCGGCGAGCCGTTCGGCCTCGGCCATGTAGTGGGTGGTGAGGAGGATCGTCGTGCCACCGGCCGCGAGCCCCTCCAGAAGACGCCAGAGCGCGCGTCGGCCGGCCGGATCGATCCCCGTCGTCGGCTCGTCGAGCACCAGCAGGTCGGGATCGTTGACGAGCGTCGCGCCGACACAGGTCCGGCGCTGCTGGCCGCCCGAGAGGTCTTCGTACCGTGTATCGGCGCTGCCGGTTATCCCGACGTCGTCCAGAACGCTCTCGATGTCACGTGGATCGTCGTACAGACCGGCGTAGTAGTCGAGCAGTTCGCGTGCGCTCAGCCGTGCCGGCGGCGAAAACGATTGGGGAAGCACGCCGAGGCGTGCGTTCTCGACCGCGTCGGGTGGCGAGCCAAACAGCGACACCGAGCCGTCGATCGCGGTGGTACCGGTCAGCGCACGCACGAGCGTCGTCTTGCCCGCGCCGTTCGGGCCGACCAGCGCGAACACCTCGCCGGCGGCGACCGACAGCGAGACGCCGTCGAGCGCCACCGTCTCGCCGTACTCCCGGCGAACGTCCTCAGCACGCAGTACCGCATCCATGCTGGATCGACGGCCGCGGCCGTTCTAAGGGGTTCGATTCGACGAGCGTCAGAGCCGACCGCGTACCTCGCGGGTGATGCCGTCGACGTCGTACTCGTCCTCGCCCTTCTCGAAGACCGTCTCGCCGTCGACACGCACTTCGAGGACGCCGTGATCGCCGGTGACGAGCGCCACGCGGTCGAGTTCGGCACCGAAGTTCGTGAGCAGCGCGTGCTGGACGTCTTCGGCACGTTCGAGGAAGCCACAAGGAACGCAGTATTCGATCTCGACTGTCGCCATGGACGGGATTGCGTCTCGGCCGATTTACGCCTATCGCCGGCTCAAAGTAGGATGGCGTCGATAACGATGGCGAACAGCAGCGCGCCGAGATAGGCGTTCGAGGCGTGGAACGCACGGAAGGCGGCCTGTTCGCTGCGCTCGCGGTGGAGTCTGACGACCGTCCAGAGGAACAGTGCGCCGAACGCGACCGTTGCGCCGGCGTAGAGCCAGCCGAGCGACGTGACTGCCGACAACACGCTCGCGCCGAGCAGCGTGGCCGCGAGATACCAGACGATGTGCCGACGGGTGACGCGTTCGCCACGGACCACGGGCAGCATCGGAAAGCCGCCGCGGGCGTAGTCGTCCTTGTACGCGAGCGCGAGGTTGTAGAAGTGCGCCGGCGTCCAGAGGAAGATGACGCCCGCGAGCGCGAGTCCCGGCACGCCCACCGTTCCCGTCACCCCGACCCAGCCGATGAGCGCGGGGAGCGCGCCCGCAGCGCCACCCAGAACGGTGTTCTGTACGGTGTTCGGTTTGAGCACGAGCGTGTAGATCACGCTGTAAAAGAGGATGGCACAGAGGCCGAGCGCGGCCGCCAGCAGGTTGACCGAGAGGAACAGCGCGAGCGAGGCGGCCGCGAGCAGGACGCCGAAGGCGAGCGCGTTCGTCACGCCCACCTGATCGGTGGCGATCGGGCGGTCGTTCGTCCGCTGCATCTTCCGATCCTTCTTGCGTTCGAGTACGTGGTTGAACGTGCCGCTCGCACCGATCGCGAGCACGCCGCCACCGAGCACTCTGACGACGATCCCGGCATCGAGCGACGGCCCGGCCGCGAGCGCCATCCCGGCGGCCGCCACGAGACAGAGCAGCCACATCAGACGTGGCTTCATCAGTCTGAAATACGCCGCGCCGATCCGCCTCGCGCTGGCGAGCGGGCCGGATGGCGGTGACGGGGTTTGCAGTGACGGATTTTCGCCAGTGTCGGTGTCGGTCGGTGTGGCCGTGAGTGGATCCGGATCCGTGACCGGTGCCGTGTCGTCGGTGCCGAGTTCGAGTGTCCACGCGAGCGCGAGGACGAGCCCGACGAAGATCGCCATCCCGGAGAGCAGGTGGAGCGTCGAGAGCCAGTCGGCCGAGGCGGTCGCGGCGAGCGCGCCCAACCCGATCTGGACGGGGTAGAGAACGAACGGGACGAGCAGGGCAGCCTTCGCGCGTCGCGACGTGGACGAGCGCCAGGTCGTGACGAGCGCCGCGAGGACGACGACGCCGACGACGAGCGCCGCGAGGCGGTGGCCCCACGCGATGAGCACGCGCGGATCGGAGAGATCGGTGCCACAGAGCGGCCAGGTCGAGCAGGCTTGCGTCGCCTCGGTCAGCGCCGTCGTCGCTCCGACGACGATGAGGAGATAGACGCCGATGGCCGCGGCCGCAAGCAGCGTCGTCACCCGTCTGCGCTCGGTGGCTGTGTTGGCTGTCACGGTGTTGTGACTCGATTTCGATCTTCGCAATCGGCGTACTTAGGCCCCGCGTTTTCGGCCATCGACAGGGGAGTCAGCAGGTATTTATGCTCCACTACCGAAGCGCGGACAGATGACCAAAACGCGTCTCGGGCGGTATGCCCTGCTGGTGGTCGGGGCCGTTCTCGCTGCGACGGAACCGGTGTTGGCACAGTCGGTCAACGCGGACCTCATCTACGGACTGAACGCGAAGCTGCTCTACGTCGCGATCCCGATAACGCTGCTCGTCCAGGTCATTCTGGTCTACGCAGTCTGGAAATTTCGGAACAACGACGATCCGCAGCCGACCCGCGAGAACCGACGGCTCGAAATCACGTGGACGATCGCCACCGCGATCATCCTCCTGTTCGTCGGCGTCGCCTCCTACACGGTGATTGGCAACCCGGCGATCGCGCTGACCGCCGACGGGAATCAGGCACAGCCACAGGCCCAACAGCAGCTCCAACCGTCGGTCACGCATCCGAACCGCTCAGGGGCGACCGCCCCGGATAGCAAACAGGCCGTCGAGATCGAGATCGACGCCTTCCAGTGGGGCTGGGAGTTCATCTATCCGGACGCGGGCGTCAACTCCTCGACCGAACTCGCGATACCGGCGAACAAGTCGGTTTATCTCCACATCACCTCCCGTGACGTCATCCACGCGGTCCACGTGCCGGCGCTCGGCCTCAAACAGGACGCCATCCCCGGCCAGTACAACACGATCATGACCAACGCCACCGAACCCGGCACCTACCAGCTCTACTGCGCCGAGTTCTGTGGCTCCGGCCACTCGAAGATGCTCGCCAACATGACGGTCATGCCGCAGGGCGAGTACCAGTCGTGGCTCGACGAGCAGAAATCCGGTAGCGGTTCGAACGAGAGCGCTGGCGGCTCGGCGAACAGTTCGTCGCTGGCCCCCGTCGCCGCGAACCCGGCCTAAACCCCTTCTTCGACCGCTTCGAGACCGTCGTTCGTGATCGCGAACCGGCAGGTCTCGCCGGCGGCTTTCGAGCCGTGTTTTTCGAGCGTCGCTCGGCGGTTGCCCGCTCGGAACCGTTCGAGTCTGAGGATCGTGCCCGTCAGATGTGAGAGCGTGTGGCCGCCGAGCGCCCGCGCCCGCCCCGACTCGCTCTCGGGATCGGCGAACACCTGATTGGTGAGCAACACGGCGAGATCGTGTTTGCGCGCGAGCGACAGCAGATGCGTCACCTGACGACCGATCTGTCGGAGCGCCTCGCCGTCCTCCCGGTTCGTCCGCTCCAGGCGATAGAAACCCGTCGCGCTGTCGAGCACGATCAACGAGGTGCGCTCGGCGAGCTGTTCGGCATCGCGGACGGCCTCCTCCTGTTCGTCGAAATCGAGCGCCTCGGCGACGACGATGCGCGAGGTGAGATCGTCGAGATCGGCGCTGCGTGCCTGCGCGAGCTGCTCGAAGCGCGCCACGGAGAGCCCCTCGGTGTCGATGTAGTAGCTCGCATCGCCGTCGACGGCCGTCTCGACGGCCGCCGACAGCGCGAGATTCGTCTTGCCGGCGGCCGGCGGGCCGTAGACCTGCGTGACGGCTCCGCGCGGGAGCCCGCCACCGAGGAGGTCGTCGAGCACCCCACAGCCGGTCGAAAGCGGTTCGCTCACGGCGGCCGTTGCTGCCCGCCGACCAAAAGTCGTCCTGTCGCCGCGTGGTGAGCGTTTATTTGTGCCGGCGATCGAGTGTGAACGTGATCGTCGTCGCCACCGCCGACTTCGAGCTCTATCACGGCGTCGTCACCGAGCTCCGCGAGCGCGGCGTCGAGTTCACGACGGTGGAGCCCGGCGACGAACTTCCCGAGCGGACGCACGTTCTCATCGTCGGCGACGGGGACGACGTGCCCGACAGGAACGATACATCCGACGAAGAGATCGAGATCGTCCGTGCCGATCCAGCGGAGCCACGGCGGGCGGTCGAGAGCGCGCTCTCGTCGCTGCGCGACGGTGGCCGGACGATCGTCGGCGTCGATCCCGGCGATCGTCCGGGTATCGCCGTGCTCTCGGGCGACGTGGTGGTCGCGGCGTTTCACGTCCCGCTCGCCGACGCCGGCGGCGTCATTACCGACGAGATCGCCGATACGGCGGACCCGATCGTCCGTGTCGGCGACGGCGCGCGACTCACGGGCGCGTCCCTCATCGACGAACTCGACGTTCCCGTGGAGCTGGTCGACGAGACCGGCACGACGCCTTCGCTCGGCACCGGTGCACGCGGGATGGGCGACGTGCTCGCCGCCGTCAACATCGCCCGGCGCTCGGGCGAGCAGGTCCGCGAGCGCACCGTCGAGCCCACCGTCGGCGAGCTCGACGTGATCAAGGCGCGCTCGCGCGAGCAGTCGGATACCAATCGCGAGATCGACGAGACGCTCGCCCGCCGTGTCGCCGCCGGCGAACTGAGTATCCAGGAAGCGCTTGCGGAGCACCGCGAGCAATGAAGGACAGCGAGAAACTCACAGAATGCGCCGTGTCGCCAAAGCGCGTTGTCGACTCAGAAAGAGCAACCCCGGCATCTCAGTACGATACGTCCGACCCGAGCGACGACATCAAGGATTGCGATCGCTCCGAGCACGCTGAGCAGGTAGACCAGCCACCAGCCTACGATAGCGGCTGCATGCGATTCGGTGATAGCTGCGACGGCAATATCGACAAGGAGGACTGCTACGACGACTACGACGACTCTGATCGAGAGAGGGATGTTCATGGTTTACACGTCAATTCACGTATAGATATGCTTTCCGGCGGTGGTACTCAACTGTTGCGAACAGTATTCTCGGCCCGCCGCATGACCTCTCGGATCGGCACGTCGGTTTCGGCGGCGATCACGCTCGCGTCGTCGTATTCGGCGCTCACGTCGTAGACCGTTCCCTCAGAATCGCTGGCGATCTTCACCGCGACCTCGTACTCCTCGCTCTCGACGGCGATCGTCGCGGTCTCGAAGACGCGCTCGGCGACCCAGCGGTGGCGCGCGCCGGTCTCGCGCACGCCGAGGGTTCCCGTTTCGACGGCGAGCCGGCGGGCGACCCGTTCTGCGTCCTCGGACTTGACAATGACCTTCACGAGATGGCCCGGACGGGATTTCTTCATCGTCGTCGGGAGGATCGAGACGTCACGCGCGCCGGCCTGTTTAAGGCTGTCGTGCAGCCCGCCGAGCACCTCCGGCGGGGCGTCGTCGAGGTTCGTTTCGAGCACGCGAATTCCCTCGCGCGTGAGGCCCTCGCTACTGGTACCGACCAGCGCCCGGAGCACGTTCGGGTGCTCGGGGAAACCGTGATCGCCAGCGCCGTAGCCCGACGCGTCGAGATCGAGCGCGGGCAGTCGCTCGACGCCGTCGGCGAGGTGTGCGAGGATCGCCGCGCCCGTGGGAGTCAGGAGTTCGCCGTCGACCGGCCCACCGTGGAGCGCCCAGTCGGCGCGTTCGACGACCTCGACCACCGCGGGTGCCGGCACGGGATAGGTGCCGTGGCTCATCGCGACCGTGCCGCCGCCACCCGCGATCGGGGTCGTCACGACGCGCTCGACGTCCAGCGAATCGAGCAGCAGCGTCGCCCCGACGACGTCCGCGATGGCATCGTCAGCGCCGACCTCGTGGAAGTGGGTTGCATCGAGATCGGTGCCGTGGACCGCCGCCTCCGCCTCGCCCAGGATCTCGAAGATCGCCGTCGCGTCCTTTTCGACTTCCTCGGGGAGCCCTATCGACTCGACGAGTTCGATGACCTCGATGTACGATCGGGTCGGGCCAGCACCCTCGGCATGCGTGTGATCGTGGGAATGGTCGTGATCGCCGTGGTGGTCATGCCCCTCGTGGGTGTGCTCGTGATCGTTGTCGTCGTGAGAATGGGTGTGATCGTGCGATCGATCGTCGTCGACTTCACTGTGGCCGTGGCCGTCGGTGGATTCGTCGTCCAGAAGAACGGTGACGGTCGTCGCGTCGACACCGTTCTTCGTCGTCGTATCGATCGCGTATCGGACGTCAAGCGCCCTCTCGACCGGTGTCAACACGTCGGGATCCGCGCCGGCGGCGAGCAGCGCGCCGCAGAGCATGTCGCCGCTCGCACCCATACGGCCGTCGAACGCCAGTGTTCGCATGGTCGAGGTGGGGGTTGGCGTGGCGAAAAGCCGTCCGATCGTGGTAGTGGTTCGACATGGGCGGACAGGCAAAAGGCATAACCCCGCCAGCGACGGAGTATCGGACATCAGCCAGCCATGAACGAAGTCCAACTGGAGGTGGCGAAGGCATACCCGAACGACTCGGGCCGCGGCATCGCCCGCCTCGATCCGGATACCCTGTTGCATCTCAAGCTCTCGCCGGGCGACATCATCGAGATCGAGGGCGGCGACACGACCGCCGCGAAGGTCTGGCGCGCCGATCGACAGGACTGGAACACCGATACGGTTCGGATCGACGGGTTCACCCGACAGAACGCCGATATTGGCATCGGCGAACGCGTCGAGATCCGTAAGGCCGATCCCGGGACGGCCGACCGGCTCGTGCTCGCCCCGCCCGAGGAGGCCTCCGTCCAGTTCGGCAGCGACGCGGCCGGCATGGTCAAACGCCAGATCCTGAAGCGCCCCGTCGTCGAGCGCGACATCGTGCCCGTGATGAGCTCGACCAACCATCCGTTCATGCGCTCGCCGGGCCAGGCGATCCCGCTCATCGCCGTCGACACCGAGCCTGACGGAGTGGCGCTCATTACCGAGGACACCGACGTCGAACTCCGCGAGGAGCCGATCTCGGGCTTCGAGAAAACTGGAGGTGGTATCACCTACGAGGACATCGGCGGTCTCCAGAGCGAGATCCAGCGCGTCCGCGAGATGGTCGAGCTGCCGATGAAACACCCCCAAATATTCCAGAAGCTCGGCATCGAGCCGCCCCAGGGGGTGCTGCTGCACGGGCCGCCCGGCACGGGCAAGACCCTGCTGGCGAAGGCGGTCGCCAACGAGACCAGCGCCAGTTTCTTCTCGATCGCAGGGCCCGAAATCATCTCCAAGTATTACGGCGAGAGCGAACAGCAGCTCCGCGAGATATTCGAGGACGCTACTGAAGAATCGCCGGCCATCATCTTCATCGACGAACTCGACTCCATCGCGCCGAAGCGCGAGGACGTGACGGGCGAGGTCGAGCGCCGCGTCGTCGCCCAGTTACTGACGATGATGGACGGGCTGGAAAGCAGAGGCCAGGTCATCGTCATCGGCGCGACCAACCGCGTCGACTCGGTCGACCCCGCGCTGCGCAGACCGGGTCGATTCGACCGCGAAATCGAGATCGGCGTACCCGATGAGCGCGGGCGCGAGGAGATCCTCCAGATCCACACCCGCGGGATGCCGCTGAGCGACGACGTGAACCTCTCGGGGCTCGCCGACGAGACCCACGGGTTCGTCGGTGCCGACATCGAGAGTCTCACCAAAGAGTCGGCGATGAAGGCGCTCCGGCGCTACCTGCCCGAGATCGATCTCGACGAGGAGGACGTCCCGCCGAGCCTCATCGACCGGATGATCATCAAGCGCGAGGACTTCGACGGCGCGCTCAACGAAGTCGAGCCGAGCGCGATGCGTGAGGTACTCGTCGAGCTCCCGAAGATCACGTGGGAGGACGTCGGCGGGCTCGAAGATGCCAAGGGCGAGCTCAAGGAGGCCGTCGAGTGGCCGCTGTCGAGCCCCGAGCGCTTCTCGCGACTCGGGATCGAGCCACCGGCGGGGGTGCTACTCTACGGACCGCCCGGCACCGGCAAGACGCTGATGGCCAAGGCCGTCGCCAACGAGACCAACGCCAACTTCATCTCGGTGCGCGGGCCACAGCTGCTCTCGAAGTGGGTCGGCGAGTCAGAGAAGGCGATCCGGCAGACGTTCAAGAAGGCCCGGCAGGTCTCGCCCACAGTCATTTTCTTCGACGAACTCGACAGCCTCGCCCCGAGCCGCGGTGGCGACGTGGGTTCGAACGTTTCGGAACGAGTCGTCAACCAGCTCCTCACGGAGCTCGACGGGCTGGAGGACATGAAGAACGTGATGGTCGTCGCCGCGACCAATCGACCGGACATGATCGATCCGGCGCTCATCAGATCGGGGCGGTTCGATCGGCTCGTGATGGTCGGTCAGCCGAGCGTCGAGGGTCGCGAGCGCATCCTCTCGATCCACACCGATGACACGCCGCTGGCGGCCGACGTGAGCCTGCGCGAGATCGCCGAGATCACCGACGGCTACGTCGGGAGCGATCTCGAATCCATCGCCCGCGAGGCTGCGATCCAGGCACTCCGAGACGATCCCGACGCCGACGTCGTCGAGATGCGCCACTTCCGGTCCGCGCTTGAAACTGTGCGTCCGACGATCACCGAGGACATCCTCGACTACTACGATCGCATGGCCGAAGAGTTCAAGGGCGGTGCGGCGGACCCCGCTCGCGGCCGCAGCGGCGGGCGCATCGGGTTCCAGTAGTAGTTTTTACTGCACCGGGTAGCCCTGCTCGGCCATCACTCTCTGCCCGCGCCGGACGACGCTCGCCGTTCGTCTCCAGGGTTTCTCGTCGGTCGAATCCCGCCCCGTTCGCGTGAGGATCACGACACCGCAGTCGCAGAGTATCGCCCCGCTCGTGATCGGTGAAGGAAAACGTATTTGACTGGGGCCGGGTAACTCCGAATCGTCAGGGCCGGTAGCTCAGTTAGGCAGAGCATCTGACTCTTAATCAGACAGTCGGGGGTTCAAATCCCTCCCGGCCCGCTTCTACAACGTTTTCGAGGGATGAGTACATCACGGAAGGTGTATATGAATGATGTACTTCCACGCATTTTTTGATCGCGTTCGAAGAACAGGTCAGTTTTCGATTCGATCCAGAATGGCCGAACAGAGTCGACTGTCCGCATCGAGAAACCCCTCGATGGCGGTGTAGTGGTTGGTTTCCGGCTGTGCCAGCCCGGTGCCGTCGAGGCCAGCCTGCTGCCACGCAGTCAGGAACTCCTCCGATTGGCGGCACAGCTCCGCGGGCTCGTCCGCACCGTAACTGACCAGCAGCGGTGGTGCCTCTGACGGGACGTGCCGGATCGGGCTGTTGCGCCGGACCTCGTCCCAGGTGAGTTGCAGTTTCGGCTGGAGCCAGGTGTAGGGAAACGGTGCGAGATCGAACAGTCCGCTGATCGTACAGGCGCTCTCGACGATATCGGGCGACCGGTCGTATTCACTCGTCCAGTCGGTCGTCAGCAACATTGCGGCCAGATGGCCACCCGCCGAGTGGCCGGCGACGTGGATGGAATCGCCATCGCTGTCGAACTCGTCGGCGTGATCGGCGAGCCAGACGACCGCAGCACGGGTCTGGCGGACGATCTCGTCGATCGAGACTGCCGGACAGAGCGCGTAGTTCATCACGACGGTCGTCACGCCCGCCGAGACGGGACCACGGGCGACGAAATCGAACTCGTCGCTGGTACGGCTGTGCCAGTAGCCACCGTGGATGAAGAGGAGGATCGGGGCGTTCTCGCGGTCGGCGGGGAAGACGTCGAGCCGTTCGGCCACCGTTGGACCGAACGAGACGTCACGGTGATGATCGAGTTCCGCACGAACCTCCTGACTCTTTTCGGTGTAGAACTCCGCGTACTCGGAGGCATCGTCGACGGCCTGGCTCACGTTGTACTGCGCGTCGAGCTCCGCCTGAGTTTCGAACTCACGATAGAGCATGCGTGGGATTCCGGCGGTCGGCACTTAGCCGTTCGTCACTCGCAGGCGGATCACGTGACAGTACCGTCGGGATCGAACCGTTCGTACGCGCCCGATTCGGCGATCTCGGCCAGCGTCACGACGAACTCCCGGACGTCGGCGTAGCTCGTGTACAGCGGTGCCGGACAGACCCGGACGACGTTCGGTGGGCGGAAGTCGACCACGGCGTCGCGGGCAGCGAGTGCCGCGGCGAGTCGCTCCGCGTGGGGATGCTCGATGGCGACGTGCCCACCCCGTCGGGCGCGCTCGCGGGGCGTTCCGATCGTGAACGAATCGTCGAGCTGCTCGTCGACGAGCGCGATCAGGTACGCCGTCAGATCGAGTGATTTCTCCCGGATCGCGTCGATGCCGGCCTCGGTGACGATGTCGAGTGCCCCCTCCAGTGGTGCGGCACTCAGCATCGGGATGGTGCCGATCTGCCACGCGGCCGCAGTGTTGGCCGGCGTGTACGTCGGGCGCATCGCGAACTGGGTGTCCTTCTCGTGACCCCACCAGCCGGCGAGTGCGGGCTGGGTGCCGAAGTGGCGTTCGTTCACGTAGAGCCCGGCGATGGCTCCAGGACCGGCGTTGAGATACTTGTAGCTACACCAGACGGCGAAGTCGACGTTGGAGAGGTCGTGGGGAACGACACCGATCGAGTGCGCGAGGTCGAACCCGCAGATCGTTCCTTCGTCGGCTGCGGCGGTCGCGATACGCTCGATGTCGAGCAGCTGGCCGCTGCGATAGAGCACCGACGGGAGCAGGAGGAGATCGACGTCGTTCGTTTCCAGTGCTGCGACGACGTCGTCCTCGTCGATCGTTCGCCCGTCGTCGCTCTCGACGGTCACGAGCCGATCGTCGGGATCGAACCCGCGCTGGCGGAGCTGGGCGCGGACGGCGTAGCCGTCGGTTGGGAAATTGAGTTCGTCGATCAAGACGGTTGGCCGTCCGTCGATCGTGTCGAGAAACGTTCCGACGAGCGTGTGTATGTTCACCGTCGTAGCGTTGGCCGCGACGACCTCGTCCCCGTCGACGCCGAGCAGCGGCGCGAGACGGTCGCCGAGATACTCTCCGTACCGGAACCAGGGCGGATCGCCGTCGGTCCAGCCGCGGATGCCGAGCTCTCGCCACTCGTCGATGACGCGTTCAAGTGTACGGTGTGCGTCCGTCGAGAGCGAGCCGAGCGAGTTGCCGTCGAGATAGAGCTCGTCCGAGCGGTGAAAGCGGTCGGCGAACCCGGCGAGCGGATCGGCCTCGTCACGAGCGATCGCACCCTCGTGGCTGGCGTCGAAGGCGGTCATACCGAACGGAAGCGCCGCGCGTACAGTATCCTTTCGCTCACTACTCTTCGAGGAAGGCGAACGGTAGCCGCGCGGGGAACTCGTCGTCGATCGAGAGCCGGTAGCCCGCGTAGACTAGGAGGCCGACGGCGAGCCAGATCCCCAGTAGAAGAAGGCTGCTGGAGAGGAGTGCCTCACCGACATTGCCGGCGAGCAACTGCTGGATGGCCGGGCCGAGATCCGCCAGCGAGATCGTCTGTGAGAGGAAGACGAGCATCGAGCCGGCGCTGAACAGCCCGATGACCGCGACCGTCACCGGTCCGAATCGCAACCCGCTGCGCTCGTACAGTGTCGGGTTGACGTGCGGCAGAGCGACGAGCGAGAGCGCGTGCGCGATGTACATGAACAGGAGCGCGGCCAGCGAGATGCTCAGCGCGTACGAGAACGTCGAGGTGAGGACGAACGCGACGGCGATTCCCCACGTGAGCGTGAGACCGACGTCGGGCGTACCGAACCGGTCGTTGACGTGCGTGAGCGCGTCGGGCAGCAGTCGATCCCGACCGAGCGCGTAGAGAATCCGGCTCGGGGACATATAGCCGGCGTTGGCGGTCGTCGCGTACGCGAGCAGGCTCCCGACGGCGACGATGCCGGCCGTCCCGACCGGGAAGTACGTCGCTGCGGCGTCGGTGAGCGGCGTCTCGCTTCCCGCGACCTGCTCCCACGGCAGGATGCCGAGGACGACGA
Organism: Halococcus qingdaonensis; assembly: GCF_024508235.1. Classification (NCBI taxonomy): domain Archaea; kingdom Methanobacteriati; phylum Methanobacteriota; class Halobacteria; order Halobacteriales; family Halococcaceae; genus Halococcus; species Halococcus qingdaonensis. The sequence goes on from NZ_CP101943.1 coordinate 1,443,617, forward strand.
CGCTCACGAGCAAGTAGAGCAGTCCGATGAAGAGCACACTGCCGGCGAACACGCGCGGCAGCGTCTTCCGGGGGTTTTCGGTCTCGCCGGCAGTCTGGGCGAGCGATTCGAAACCGATGTACGAGAAGAAGAGCGCGCTCGTCCCGGCGACGAACGGTTCGACGAGCCCGTCGGCGTACAACTGGCCGGGAAACAGCGGCGAGAAGTTTCCCGGATCGATCTGGAACAGGCCGGGGAGGCCGAGCAGCAGGAGGACGGCGACGAGGAGACCGGTCAGAATCGCCTGTGCCCGGCCGAAGACGTCGACGCCGACGAGGTGGAGGACGAACAGGACGGTAAGAAAGGCGATCGCCCACCACTCGGCGGGGAGAAATCGGAAGACGGGCCAGTAGCGGATCGCGTTGCCGAAGCCGATCGCGAAGACCGCCTGCGCGCCGATGAAGGCGACGACTTTCAGCCAGATGAAGACGTAGCCCGCGAGCGTCGAGTTCCACGTCCGCGAGATGTGCATGTACGCCCCGCCGGGATGCTCGCCGAGCGGACCGCTCATGAAGACCGCGTAGACGAGCGCGGTCGAGAACACGACCGGCAGTCCGGCGAGGAAGCCGAGCGGGACGGCCGGACCCATGAGCTCCGCCGCCGTCCCCGTGACGACGAAGATCCCCGCACCGACCATCGTCCCGACGATGACCGCGACGCTGTGTATCCACGAGAGGTTCCGACTGAGACGTCCTGCTGTACCCATCGATGCGGAAGCAACGAAACGGCCACCGATCATCTTTGTCTTCCGTTCCGGATGGGTCGCCGACTCGATCAGAGATATCGAAACCATCCCCGTCTTGGATCGGTTTCTCGTCCACCAGTCGGCGGAGCGGGCGTCACTCGTCGGGCCGGATGCGCGAGAGCCGCATCGCGTTGCCGGTCACGCCGACGGTCATGCCGGCGTCGCCGGCGAGCACCGCCAGCCAGATCGGGACGTAGCCGAACGGGACCGCAACTGCGAGCCCGGCCTTAAAGAGGAGGCTGCCGACGATGTTCTGGCGGATGACGCCGTTGGCGTCGTTCGCGAGCTCGTAGAGATAGGGCAGTTTCGCGAGATCGTCGCCCATCAGCGCGATGTCGGCGGTTTCGAGTGCCGTGTCCGTGCCGGCGGCCCCCATCGCGACCCCAACCGTCGCGGTCGCGAGCGCCGGCGCGTCGTTGATCCCGTCGCCGATCATCGCCACTCCATCGTAGTCGTCGACCAGCTCGTCGATCGCTTCGACCTTCTCGTCGGGCAGCAGTTCCGCCCGATGTTCGTCGACACCGACTTCCTCGGCGATCGCACGCGCGGTACGATCGTTGTCGCCCGTGAGCATCACCGTGTGCTCGACACCGAGTTCCTGGAGACGGGCGACCGTCCGCTTCGCCTCGTCGCGCACTTCGTCGGCGACCGCGACGACACCCTCCAGTTCGTCTTCCGTACCGACGAGCACGACGGTCTTACCCTCGGATTGGAGTTCTGGCACCGTCTCTTCCAGCAGATCGAGACAGTCGTTGCGCTCGCAGAGCTGGCGCGTCGTCTCCGTGACGACACCTCCGTCGGTCGTCGCGTGGACGTGTGAGAGATCAAAGCCGAGATCGTCGAACAGGCCAGGTTTGCCGGCGAAGTGTGGCGTGCCGTCGAGTTCCGCCCGTACGCCCTTCCCGGTGATCGATTCGAAATCGTCGATCTCGCGCTCGGCGACGCCCGCGCCCCCGGCCTCGGCGACGATGGCCTCGCCGATCGGGTGCTCGCTGCGCTTTTCGAGCCCGCGCGCACATCGGAGAACGTCCTCCTCGGTGTTGCCGTTGAGCGAAACGACGTCGGTGACGGTGAGTTCGCCCTTCGTGAGCGTCCCAGTTTTATCGAACGCCACCACGTCGACCGCGCCCATCGCTTCGAGGTGGTTGCCACCCTTGATGAGCACGCCGTTGTCCGCGGCGCTCGTGATGCCCGACACCACGGAGACGGGCGTCGAGATGACGAACGCGCACGGGCACGCGAGCACCAGCAGGGTGAGACCGTGGACGACGGCCGTCGACCACGTCGTTCCGAGGACGAACGGACTGCCGAGCGTGACGAGGACGGCAAACGCGACGACGACGGGCGTGTACCACGCCGAAAATCGCTCGACGAACTGCTCGCGCTCGGTCTTGTTCGACTGGGCGTCCTCGACCATCTCCACGATCCGTGAGAGGGTGTTGTCCGCGGCCCCGGAGGTGACCTGCACTTCGAGATAGCCCTCCTCGTTGATCGTCCCCGCGTACACCTCGTCGCCAGTCGTCTTGTCGACCGGGACGCTCTCGCCGGTGATCGGGGCCTGATTGACCGCGCTCTCGCCCTCGACGACGTCGCCGTCCATCGGGATCTTCTCGCCCGGGCGCACCACTACGACCTCGCCGACCGATACCTCGTCGACCGGGATCGTTTCCTCGTCGCCATCGTCCCGCTTGACGGTCGCCTCGTCCGGCGAGAGATCCATCAGCTCCTGAAGCGAGTTGCGGGCCTGATCCATCGAGGAGCGTTCGAGCAGTTCGGCGATACTGAACAGGAACGCGAGCGTCGCGGCCTCGAAGTAGAGCGCTTCGCCGAACGCGAGGCTTGCGACCAGCGCGCCGAGGATGGCGACCGACATCAGGAAGTCGATGTCGAGATTGAGATTTCGCACCGAGTAGTAGCCGTTCCGGAGGATCTCCTGGCCGCCGAACACGACCCCGATCAGGAAGAGGATGTCCGCGACGAACAGCTCGCTTCCGAGAACCGTCACGACGGCGGCGTTCTGCGCCCCGAGAACGAACTCGAAGAGCAGTCCGAGCCCGAGGAAGCCACCGCTGATCCAGGTCTTGATCGCGCGCGTGCTCGTCCAGATGCTGTCGTTCGTATCGCTCCCGTCGCTCGATCCCTCGCTTGCGGCGTCGGTGACGGTGTAGCCGGCGCTCTCGATGGCCTCGACGAGTTCGCTCTCGCCTGTTGTCGCCGCGTCGTAGGTGACGGCTACGTTCCCAGTCGTCGACTGGGTCTCGTACGAGGAGATACCGGTAATCCGATCGAGCGCGTTCTCGACCTTGCCCGCACAGGAAGGACAGTCTATGTCCGGGACCGAGAGCGTCGTGGTCGTCGTACCCGATTCCTCGACGGTGTAACCGGCCTTCTCGATTCGGTCGGTGATCGCATCGCGGCTCGTTCGGTCGTCGAAGGCGACGGTGAGCGTGCCGGTCGTCACTTGCGGGTCGACGCCGTCGATCCCGTCGAGTTTCCGGACGCTGCGTTCGACCTTCCCTGCACACGAGGGACAGTCCATGTCGGGAACCGAGAGCTGAACGACGCTTTCCTCGTCTATCGAAGTCGAAATCGGCGGGTCGTCCTGAACACTGGCTTCGCGGTCGGGATCGTCGTGCCCGTCGGATGGCGGGCCGATCCCGTCCTCCGACCGATCGGATGCGTCCATTACCGACGCTACGGGATGCCTTTTTATTAACCTAACTGCTAAAATAGCGGCCGCTAATAATAGTGATTATGAACGAAAGCGGAACGGAGTAACAACCCGCCGTTCAGCCCGATTCTTCGGCGTTGACTGCCATCACGGGAACGTTTGTCTCGCGGATGACTCGTTCGGTGACGTCATCAGAACCTTCGGGTTCTGATTGGCTCACGGGAGCCAGCTCCCGTGAACGCTGCCGAGGAGCCGATGCTGGAGCCCGGTGCGGCCGTGCGTTCCCATCACGACGAGATCGATCCCGTTCTCGGCGGCGTACTCGGGGATCCGTCGATCGGGCGCTCCTTCGAGGATCTCTGTGACGAGTTCGACGCCGACATCCGCTGTCACGGCTTCGACCTCCGCGAGGACTCGTGTCGCGGTCTCGCGGCCGACCTCCCAGAGCGCGTCGTGGACCTCGACCTTCGAGACCGTCATCCAGCTCTTGTCGGTGTCGACGACGAACAGCGCGTGGAGCGTCGCGTCGTACCGATCGGCGAGATCGAGCGCGTGCCGGACCGCAGCGGCTGCGGGCTCGCTGCCGTCGGTCGGGACGAGGATGCGATCGTACATGTCAGTTGCGGCCTCCGATCCGTCCGATCGATCGTCGGCCGTCGACGCCCGTCATCCGAGCACCCCGAAGCCGAACTGCGCGTACGGCCAGAAGTAGTAGACGAGAATCCCGACGAGGACGCCGGGAATCGTCGTGTAGATCGTGGCGATGATCGCGGCCTTCAGATCGATCGCCAGCAGCGGGAACAGCGCGTCGCCGTCCTGACTGATGGCGTTCGCCACGAGCGCCGAGAACGGGATCGCCTCTTCGAGGGCGTACAGCTGCGCGAACACGATGTGTGCCGCACAGCCGGGGATCAGTCCGAGCACCGCGCCCGCGATCGGTGCGAAGATGCCTGCGGCCGCCGCGAGCGCCTGGATCTCGACGCCGGTGAGCAGGAGACCGTACTCGTAGAGCAGGTAGCCAGCGATGACCCAGACCGTGACCATCGCTGTCTCCATCGCGGCGTGCTGGAAGGTGTTGTAGAGGCTCTCGAACGAGTCGCGAACGCGACCGGTCTCACCCTCGCCGATGTAGTGGCGACCGACGAAGTAGAGGTAGAACGACAGCGTGGTGCCGACGAGCCCGGTGATCGTGAACAGACCGTCGTAGGTGGCCGCGACCTCCCACGCGGGCTCCTGTGCACCCTTCGCGAGATACAGCACGCCGGCGACGAGCGCGCCCGCGAGAACGACCCACCAGAGAACGTGGATCGCGTGGCTGACGCGTTCGAGCAGCCGGGACTGGGACAGGTAGCTCGGGAGATCGCCGCCGTGATCGTGGTCGTGATCGTGACCGTCCGGGCCGTCGTAGTCGGCGATGCTCGGACCGCCGTCGGCGACGCTCGTCGTCGCGAACCCGCCGTCAGTCATCGGACGGCCGATGCGCTCGACCGCGTTGTCGACGTAGCCGACGCCGAGCCCGAAGATATCGATCGCGTAGCCGAACAGCACCGCCGCGACGAACGCCATCCCGTAGGCGTACAGCGCCGCCTCGGGTGCGAGCGCGAGGATGATGAACGCCGAGTCACCGGCGGTCGCCGCGAGCGCCGCGACGACGGTACCGAAACTGACCGTCCCGCGGATGTAGAGTGGCATGGCGATGATCGCGCCGCCACAGCCCGGCGTGAGCCCGAGCAGCGCGCCGGTGAGCGGCTGGGCGCGCTCGTTTTCCTGAAGCCACGTGGTGAGGCGGCCATCGAAGCGATACTGGACGAGGCTGAACAGCAGGATCGTCGCACCGACGAATCCCGAGACCTGCACGAAACCTTCGCGCCACGAGCCGACGAGGATCTCGAAAACCTCCGGCAGGCCGAGTTGAAGCAGGATCATCAGCCAGGGGACCCCTCGGATCGGGTGCGACGGTCGAGTCGGGAAGCGATACACTCGCTCGATCGAGAGTTGTCGTTCATTCGCAGGCGACTGTGAATGAGCGAAGGCAATAAAGATTTGTATCTAAATCGTGTATTAGTAGTCACTAATAGCGATAGGGAGTCTCTCAAAACCGTCGGCGGTTTCTCAACACAGCCTGGATAATACGAAAACGGACTTCTGGCGTCGAGTGAACTACCGAGTGATGACGGTTCTTCCGAGGATTTGCGGGGTAGAGCGATAATTGCCGAGATCGTCGAGACCCATCCATGGGTGCTATTCTAGAAGAGCAAAAGAAATAAATTAGTATATCCTAATAATCGGGCAGGAGGTGAAACACGATCGTTGGACACGCCACATAGAACGGCTCGAACACTCGTGTGTTGACACATCTGTCTACACCAGTGTGCCTCTACCGAAATGAGTGAAATTCTGCATTCCCTAGCGTTTCGTTCTCGATACTCGTCCTCCAGCGACCGCGATCGAACCGATACGATACTGTGAGTGGCCGACATCTGATTCCGACGAACGATCCATTAGCGGCCGCAGTGGTGTGGCTGCTGGCAACTGTCATGATAGCTCGATCGCAGGAATGGTCCGACACGACGGGCAGACGACCCCGTCCATGCTAGCCGACCAACGACATCTCGTTGTCCGACGGGGCAGTGTCGAGTTCGCGGACGTACATGCTGGTGGTGATCTCGTCGGGGAGCGAGACCGTCTCACCGCCATCGCTCGGCGCGACAGTCATCAGTCCAAAGGGAGCGATCTCGGTGATTGCGAGCTGTGTCCCGGGCGTGATACCGGCATCGGCGAGATAGGAAAGCACCTCCGAATCGCTGTCGGCGACCTGTGTGACGACGACCGTCTCGCCCTCACTGCAGTCGGCGAGCGTTGCATCGTCGTCCGCGGTCGGTTCGAGATCCTCGGTCGGGATCGGCGCGCCGTGGGGGTCGGCGCTGGGGTCGCCGAGAGCGGCCGCGAGCTTGGTTTCGAGGCGCTCGCTGATGTGGTGTTCGAGCCGATCGGCCTCCTCGTGGACCTCCGCCCAGTCGTAGCCCAGTTGCTCTGTCAGAAACAGTTCGAGCAGTCGATGATGGCGGATCGTTTCGAGCGCGACCAGTTCGCCCTCGGCGGTCAGCTGGACGCCTTTGTACTCCTCGCGCTCGGCGAGGTCAGCGTCTTCGAGGCGCTTGGTCGTCGCCGTCACCGTTGGAGGCGTGACGCCGAGCGAATCGGCGATCGCCGACGTGGAGACGGGCTCGTCGCCCTCATGGAGCTGGTAGATCGCTTTGAGATAGTCCTCGGATGTCGCGCTTGGCATATCGTTCCCTTGGTTGTCGAGATACTAAATCGTTGTTGTGAAGCATCTAAACGTGGCGAAAGAGGAGAACGCGGATGGTCGGTGGTGAAAGGGAGCGACCGGCTCCGACTCACGCCCAGCGAGACGAGTGATACAGCACGGCCAACACGTACAGCATCACGATCGTGAAGAAGACCGTGAGCATGAACATCTGGAACGTGACCTCAGGGACCGTGAGGGCTGGTTCTGCATCGATCGGTAGACGTGCCGACGTGACGAGCCTCATGCGTCATAACTGTGTTTACAGACGAATCCTATAATTGTTCCCCCCAAAATATTTGATTAGCTATGACTAACAATGATGGGTCAGTAGTCGTACATCGATTCGCTGAGGGAGAGAATACGAGGTCCGTCGTCCGGTATGTCGGCTCGTCAGCTATCGCTTGCGGTGGGATCCGGATGAAACGAACGATGTCGGGAACAATGGAAACAGTCAGTATCGGTGAACGATAGGAATTATAATCACGAAAACCGCTCGAAATCCGTATTTTTATCACGAACCAGCTTCTAAACGCGATACAAGGAACGATTCGTTATGATCAACGAAACACTGGTGATTGGTGGTGACGGGTCGGTGGGGGAGACACTCGCTCGCCGACTCGCACACGGTTCGGCCGTCGTGCTATTTCTCGGGGAGGACGAACACGCCGTCGAACGCGCGACGGCGGCGGGTGTCGACGCCTGTCTGGCCGATCCGAGCGAGACGGCCACGCTCGACCGCGAGGCGATCGAGTCGATGGGCACCGCCATCGTCGCCTCGCGGACGGACAGACGGAACCTGCTGATCGCACAGCTGCTGGGATGCCGCCGGACCGAGCGCATCATCGCACTCGTCAACGACCCGCGGAACGTCGACGCGTTCGCCGCGGCCGGGATCGAGCCGGTGTGTGCCGCGACCACGCTGGCCTCCGCACTCGCCAGACAGCACCATGACGGCAAGCGTCCCGAGATCGAGCGGCAGTCAGAACAGGCGACGGGGGAGTCGTCGACCGGGCAATCCCCGAAAGGGTCGGCCGACGGATCGGAGTGCGAACGGCTCCGATCGGACGGAACGGGTGGTGATCGCTAGTGCCAAAGAGCCTCGAACGCGATCTCGGGCTGTTCTCGGTGCTCGCCATCAGCATCGGCGCGATGATCGGCAGCGGGATCTTCATCCTCCCCGCGGTAGCCGTCGAGTACGCGGGACCGGCGGTCGTGATCGCCTACGTCCTGGCCGGGCTGGTCGTCCTCCCCGCGGCGCTCTCGAAGTCGGAGATGGCGACGGCGATGCCCGAATCCGGCGGCACCTATCTGTTCATCGAGCGCGGCATGGGGCCGTTGCTGGGGACGGTCGCCGGCATCGGTACCTGGTTCTCGCTGTCGTTTAAGGGTGGGCTGGCGCTGGTGGGTGGGGTGCCGTATCTCCTCTACCTGTTCGACGTCCCGCCGTCGATCACGACGCCGCTGGCGCTCACCCTCGCCGTGATTCTCGTCCTCGTCAACCTGTTCGGCGCGAAACAGACCGGTCGCATCCAGGTGATCATCGTCGCGATCATGCTCGCGGCGCTCGGCTGGTTCGTCGTCGGCGGGGTGCCGTCGGTACGGCCGGCGAACTACGCGGGCGTCTTCGAGACCAGCGCCGGCGGGATCCTCGCGGCCACCGGGCTCGTGTTCGTCTCGTACGCGGGCGTGACGAAGGTCGCGAGCGTCGCCGAGGAGATCGAGAACCCCGGCCGGAACATCCCGCTGGGCATTCTCGGCTCGCTCGGGTTCACCACGCTGCTGTACGCGCTCATCGTGATCGTCATGCTCGGCGTCACCGACACGGCGGCGATCGCCGCCTCCGAGGCACCGATGGCGGTCGCCGCGGAGGCCGCACTCGGTCCGGCGGGCGTTCTCGTCGTCGTGATGGCGGCGCTGCTCGCGCTCGTGAGCACCGCCAACGCCGGTATCCTCTCCTCATCGCGCTACCCGTTCGCGATGAGCCGCGACGGATTGGTGCCCCCCTCGCTCGGCGAGATCAGCGAGCGTTTCGGCACGCCGAGCACGTCGATCACGCTCACCGGCGTCGTGTTGCTCGTCCTCATCGCGTTCGTCCCGCTCGAGAGCATCGCCAAACTCGCGAGCGCGTTCCAGATCCTCGTGTTCGTCCTCGTCAACGTCGCGCTGATCGCGTTCCGCCGCGGCACGATGACCTACGAACCGACGTTCGAATCGCCGTTCTACCCCTGGATGCAAGCGTTCGGCGTCGTCGGCGGGCTCGTTTTGCTCACGCAGATGGGAACCATCCCGCTCGCCGGGGCCGTCCTCATCACGGCCGGCAGCGTCGCGTGGTATCTCTGGTACGCCCGCGATCGCGTCGAACGCGAGGGCGCGGCCGTCGACGCGGTCCGCCGCGAGGTCGGACGGCAGGCCGTCGAACGGACACGGGACGCGATCGCCCCGACGGAGGGCTACGAGGCGCTCGTCGCGGTGCCGGAGGGAACGGCCCCTTCACACGAGGAGACACTCGTCGGCGTCGCGGCGGATCTCGCAGCACCCCAGTACGGCGCGGTATCGGTCGTCCGGTTCGACGAGGTAGCCGACCAGGTGCCGCTCGAAGCCGCCACCGAACGGTCGGGTGCCGACATCGAGTTCGAGGAGCGGACGGACGCGCTCGCGGCCGAGCTCGACGTGCCGGTGCACGTCGGCGAGATCGTCAGCCACGACACCCGCCACGCGCTGGCGAACTACGTCGACGAGCACGACGTGGACACGCTCGTGATCGAGCGCCAGCCGTCACGCCGGCGCGAACGGCTGTTCGATGCGGACGACGAGTGGGTGCTCGCCCACACTGGCTGTGATGCCGTCGTCGTCGACAACGCCGCGGCGAACCCCGAGATCGAAACCGTGACCGTGCTGACCGACGACGGCCCTCACGATCCGGCGAAGATTGCCGTCGCCGACGCGGTGGCGGCGGCACACGACGCGGCGATCGTCCTGGAATACGCCCGCGACGCGTCCGTTTCCGACGAACAGCGCCGAACGATCGCCGACTACCACGAGGAGATCGCGGCACTCTGTTCGGTGCCCGTCAGGACGGCGCTCGTCAGCCCCGACGGTGGTTCGGGGGATCTTGAAAGCGACGACGCCGACGTGCTGGTCGTCGGGACGGACGCCCAGTCGCTCGCCGATGGCACCGACGGACCCGTCCTCGTCGTGCGTCCGCGCGAGGAGAGTATGCCGGGGCGGATCGGGCGCGCGCTCGAAGGGCGGCTACTGTAGGTCGAACGGCAAACGCTTTCCCGAGCGGCGATACCTTCTCGGAGTATGCCACCGCGCGAACTCGACGAGCTGGACGAGTACGTCGTCTTCCGACTCCAGGCGGACAGTCACGGAACGTCGGCGGCCGAGATCGCCGAGGACTACGGCGTCTCGCCGAGCACGGTCCGCAAACGCATCGCCCGTCTCGAGGACGAGGAGATCATCCGTGGCGCACATCTCGATATCGATTACGAACGCGCGGGCTACCAGCTGTTCACCAGCATCTTCTGTACCGCACCGATCCCCGAGCGCGAAGCGCTCGCCCGCGAGGCGCTGACGATCTCCGGCGTCGTCTCGGCCCGTGAGCTGATGACCGGTGAGGAGAACATCCAGATCGGTGCCGTCGGCCGCGACGGCGACGATCTCAGCCGCATCAACCGTGATCTCGCCGCGCTCGGCCTCGAGATCGTCGACGAGGAACTCATCCACAACGAGTACACCGGCCCGCTCCAGTGGTTCGATAAGGACGACGAACCGGAAACGAACGAATGATATACCGCAGTATCCGCGCTCGGTGAGCGTGCAGACCTCGATGCTGGCGAAGGAGACGGCTATGCGGCGCTTTTGTATCCATCACCGATACGAACCGTCCCGCTGCACACCGATCGGCGATCGGGAGAACATCCCATCGTTCGCGATATAGCAGACAACCCGCCGATACGTTTAGGATACTACAGTTCGTGTGACCGGACATGCCCGACGAAACGATCACGGTCGAAAACGAGCAAATCACGGCGGATGCCGACTTCGTTCGAGGGTCGTCGGGGGCATCGATAGCGTCCACCGAATCGACGGGACGCTCGGCCCGTGCGGTGGTACTGTTCGAACTGATCGAGGGTCCGACGTCCGCTCGGGCGATCGGTGATGGCACGTCCCTCTCCACCGGACAGGCCTCACAAGCGCTGAGCGATCTGGAAAAACGCGATATCGTCGAGGTGCTCGTTCCCAAGGACGGCTCCGACGGATCGATTTTCGGCGTGCTGCCACGGGGCGAGAAGGCAGCAGTGAACCTCGAGAAGTAACGCGGCAATATCTGTTTGGTGCAATTCGTTCGTCGAAACCGGCGGTCGCGATCCAGTACGATGGACGATCGGATTGTGAAAATCCACTGTAACGGGCGATAGGAGGAGAGAGGATGGCGCACGACCGGTTCTCGATGGGTTCTCTCCGACAGTAGCAGCGATCGGCAGTTTCTATTCCGTCGCTGAGCGGTAAGGATTAGCAAAGAATGATTTATATGATTCGGCTCTGTCGCCTTCTACCGAAGGATGGACGTGAAGAGAGCATGCCACGCAGTCCGGCGGCGTGAGGTGCGGCGACGGATCGCGAGATCACGGGCTCCAGCAACGGTGACGAGCTGGCGATCGCGTGACGGGGTTCACCGATCGATCGACGGCTGACGCGCCGAGCCAGCGCTCTCTAGACGGGAGTCCGTCTTTCGAGAAGTGAGCAGTCGACCATCACACCACCACACAGATGCCACGCAACGACAGCGGAAACGGACGAAGGGAGAACGGACAGCAAAGCGCATTTCCGATCGATCGACGATCGTATCTGGTCGCCGCAGGGGCTGCGGTCGGCCTGGGCGGGGTGGCCGCTCGGGAGGCCAGTGCCGCCACGGAACGGCGGGGAATACGGTTCGATCGGGTCGTCGACGTGGTCGAGGACGCCGATTGTGATCCGACGGGCGGCACACCGTGTGACGAAGCGCTCCGAGCGGCCGCCGCGGACAACACACTGTTGAAATTTCCCGAGGGAACGTACAAACTGACCGAACAGAACGTCGTTCTCGGGAAGACGAATCTCGGATTCCTCGGCGAGGGCGACGTCCGGTTCACGGTGCCGGGAGGGTTCAACGAGAAAGTGCTCGTCGTCGACAACGGCACGGGGCTGCTCTTCGAGAACATCGATCTCGATCTGACTGCCGACGGTGCGACGCCGGGGCTCCATTTCGGGGCCGACAGCGATCTCGAAGTGCACGACGTCGAGTTCGTCGGCCAGGGGATCCACCCGGACAGCGATCCCCGAGATGGGGGCAACGGCAATCCCGACGTCACCAACGCGTTCACACCGATCGTCAGATCGCCCGACGGTACGGGCAACGTCAGCAACGTCGTCGCGAAAAACGACGGACTGATGGGTGCGTACAATGCCGGTGACGGCCGCGTCGGCGTCTGGATCGGTGTTACCACACAAGGGACGATCACACTCAAGAACTGCCGGTTCGAGGGATTTCCCAACAACGGGCTCTACTGTAGCCGGACGAACGGTGTCGTCCGGATCGAGGGCGGCGAATTCAGCAACAACGACATCTCGCAGGTTCGCATCGGCAGCGAGGGAAGCTACGTCGACGGTGGAACGCTGACGGTCGACGCCGGAGCGAGCGCCAGCCCCAATCCGAACGACATGCTCAACGGTCGCGGCGTGCGCCTCGAAGTCGGCTCGCTCGATACGGCCGGCCCGGAGGTCAGAAACTGCGACATCACCATCGCCGACGTTCCCCATTCCGGTGGCGGGGTGGTCGCATCGGGCGACATCGGCTCCTTCGCGGCGCTCGACACGCGGATCAACGTCGGCCCTGCCGGCGTCCGGGGCGTGCTGGCGAAGGACCCGACCGGCGGGAGCTACACGACGGATCCACCGTACGACGGCACGCTCCGGAACGTCAGCGTCACGGGGGCCGTCGGTGATACCGCGGCGATCGAACTCCGCAAGCGCCCCGAATCCATTATCGATGGCTGCTGTGTGCAGACCGACGGTGATGGCGTCGAGATCGTCGATTCCGATGGCGCGGTCGTCCGGAACTCGACGCTCAACGTGGCGGGCCAACCGGTCGTGACCGAGAACGCCACGATCGATACCGCTGCGATCGCCAACGGTGGAGGATGTCCGATGCCCAACGACGCGACCGCATCACCGGATTCGTTCGAGAACACGCTCACCATCGAGGCGGCCCCGGGAGCCGACTACGAACTCGCGGTCAGCGGGACGCTGGAGTCGAACGCGTCGTTCGGCGCAACCGACGATCCCAACGACGAGCTCACGGGATCGAGTGCGTCCGGACAGGTCGGCGGTGGCGGTCGCGACAGCTACACCTACACGGGAACGATAACGAAGCTCCTGCTGCACGGTGGCGTCAACCTCTATCACGATGGACGGCCGGTCGATCCAGCCGACTATCTGCCCAACACGGTGACGATCGAGAGTCAGTCGAGCGCGACCTACGAGATCACCACCAGCGACGGTATCGCCAAGAGCGAAGCGATGGGTGCGGCCGACCCGAACGACAGCATCGGCGGGCGAACCGCGACTGGACAGGTCGGCAAGGGTGGACGCGACAGCTACGCCTACCCCGGCGAGGTCATCAGTATCGATATCGATGGCGACGCTACCGTCTATCACAACGGCGACGAGATCGACCCCAACGAGTTCGGCGTCGGCGGGACGCTCACGATCGAGGGGGCACCCGGAGCCGATTACGAGATCGAGGCGAACGAATCGCTAAAGCGGACCACGGCGGCCAACGCGACGGTCGATCCGAACGACAGTGTCTCGGGGCAGCGTGCGACGGGACAGGTCGGTGGTGGCGGCCGCGACAGCTATGCGTTCACGAGCGAAATCACACGCCTCGTTCTCGACGGCGGTGCGAACCTCTACTACGACGGCAAGCCGATCGATCCGGCCGACTACCTCCCGAACACGGTGACGATCGAGAGCCAGTCGAGCGCGACCTACGAGATCACCACCAGTGACGGCATCGTCAAGAGCGCGATCATCGGGCCAGCGGATCCGAACGACAGCATCAACGGTCGGACCGCCGCTGGACAGGTCGGCAAGGGTGGACGCGACAGCTACGCCTACCCCGGCGAGATCACCAATATCGACATCGACGGCGATGCCACCGTCTATCGCAACGAGACGGTGCTCGAAACGCCCGAACAGCTCTGATCGGTAGCGGCCGAGGCGGCTCTACAGCGACGAACGATCGTCGTGATTGCTCGATTCCCACACCGAATCAGCCACGGCCGTCCGAGATCGGTTCGACGAAAACGGACGCGATCGTCCCGCTCCACTCCGATTCCCTCATTAACTCGATACGTAGTAAACGTTTTACCCACGGCGCTCGATCCATGCATATGGCTACCGCATCGGCCGCAAACGATCGAGAGCCGTTCATCGACGGGGAGTGGCAAGGTGGCGACGCGGTCATCGACGTGACCGATCTCGCCGATGGCGGCGTGTTCGCCCGGGTGAGTGCAGCGGACCAGAGTCAGGCCGAAAGCGCACTCGCGGCCGCCGAAGACGCACAGTCCGCGCTCGCCGCGACGACGGTGCCCGAGCGCGTCGCGTGGCTCGAAACGATCGCGGCGGAACTGCGCGAACGGAAGGCCGAACTGGCGGAAATCATCGTCCGCGAAGCGGGCAAACCAATCGCCAGCGCGCGCGGCGAGGTCGAATCGGCCGCCGAGCGCTTCGAGCGCGCCGTCGGCGAGGCACGCGATCTCACCGGTGAGTATCGGGAGGGAACTACCGCGGGCCACGAGGGCTGGCAGGCGATCACCACACCCGAACCGATCGGCACAGTGTTGTGCATCACGCCGTACAACTACCCGCTCTCGACGACTGCGCTCCAGGTCGCGCCCGCGCTCGCCGCCGGCAACAGCGTCGTCCTGAAACCCGCAAGCAAGACACCCGTGAGCGCCGCGATCCTGACGGAGATCATCAGTGCGACCGATATCCCCGAGGGCGGGTTCAACTTCGTTCCGGGCCACGCGAGCGAGATCGGCGACGTGCTTTCCGGTTCGTCGGCCGTGAACGCGATCGCGATGACCGGTTCGTCGGCCGCGGGCGAGCACGTCGCGCGCGAGAGCAGGATCGTCAACCTCCACATGGAGCTCGGCGGCAACGCGCCCGCCGTGGTGTTCCCCGACGCCGATCTCGACGCGACCGCTGGGGACTGTGCGAAGGGTGCGCTCAAGTACGCCGGCCAGCGCTGCTCGGCGGTCAGCCGCGTGCTCGCTCACGAAGAGATCCACGACGACCTCGTCGAAGCGATCGACGACGCGATGGACGAGTGGCCCGCCGGCGACCTCTTCGACGAGGAGACGGCCCTCGGCCCGCTGATCTCCGCGGAGCAGGCCGACTGGGTCGAGGAACTCATCCAGGACGCCCGCGGGAAGGGCGCGCGCCTCGTCCGCGGCGGCGAACGCGACGGCCGATTCGTCGAGCCGACACTGCTCGCCGACGTCCCGCGCGACGCGCGCATCGTTCGCGAGGAGCAGTTCGGGCCGGTGATCCCCGTGACCAAGATCGAAAACGAAGACGACGCCGTTTCGGTGGCGAACGCGAGCGACCTCGCGCTCGATGCGGCGGTGTTCACCGCCGATCACGACCGCGCGATGGACATTGCAGAACGGATCGACGCCGGCGCGGTCCGGATCAACGGCGCGCCGTCACACGGTCTCGGCGACATCCCCTTCGGCGGCAACAAGCGGTCGGGCATCAATCGCGAGGGGATCGACGTGAGCATCGAGCAGTTCGTCCGGCGGAAGTCGATCGTTCTCTGATCGGGAAAACAGCTGTATCCGTCGATAAGCGACCGCGCCGTGCTCACCGGCGTTCGATACGGAGTTCGTGCGCCTCGATGTCCTCGTAGGTGGCGGCCTGTCCGCCGACCGAGATCGTGCCCGCATCCGTTTCGACGGTGAGACGCGCCGTCAGGTTCGTCGTGTTGCTCTCGATATCGACGACCGGGCCGGCGACCGATCGGCGCTCGCCGGTCTCGACGTCCCGCCCCTCGACGTGGGCGTCGAACTCGCCGTCGCTTTCGACGAGATCGGCCACACACCGTCGTATCGAGGCGTAGCGCCGCGGGAACGAGCGCCCATCGCCGCGATCGAGCAGCACGTCGGCAGTCGTCCAGAGGAGTGTGTCGAAGAATCCAGACACCAGAAAACCGAGTTCTGAACGGTTGAAGACGACGCCGTAGCGCTCGCGATCGGCGACGAGCGCGTCCTGTGTGGCGTAGACCGCGTGGGTGCCGTCGGCGACCGCGAGGATCGGGGTGGTGATGCCGTGGCGGGCACGGACGGCAGTCGCGATCGCCGTGTAGTCGTAGTCGTCGGGCGAAGGGACGTCGATGGCGGGCGTGAGGAGCAGCTCGATCGTCACACCGTCCTCACGGCGAGTAGCCAGCGCGTCCTCGAAGCGCTCAACGAGCGCGGGCGTCAGCGAGAGGTTGAGCTCGTACTCGGCGTTCTCGATCGCCGTCTCGAGATAGCGGAGGATCGTCGGGCGGGATTTGACGAGCGAGGCCGCCTCGGCGTCGCGTGCCGGCGTCGTGTATCGGCTTTCGAGATCGCCGACGAGCGTGTCGAGCGACGCGTGGATGTCGCCGAACGCATCCTCGGGATCGATGGCGAGCACCTCGATCGGGCGCGATTCCTTGAGTTCGACGAGTCCACGCTCTTCGAGGTCCCGGACGGTGTCGTAGACGCGTGGCTGGGGGATGTCGGTCCGCTCGGTGATCGCCGCGGCGGTCAGACGGCCGTGATCGAGAACGGCGAGGTAAGCGCTCGTCTCGTACTCGCTTAGGTCGAAGCGCTCGTTGATCCGCGCGAGTTCCCCACCGAGATCCTCGGAAGCCATGCCCCCTCCTACAGAGACGACCCAATTGAGGTCTGTGATTCGCCCGCAATGGTCATCGATCGCTGCTGCACGGCATCTCGTCCTCACTCGTCCCACGACCGACGGCCGACCGTCGATGCACCCAGCCGACGATGTTACCCGAAATCGTCCGTCCGCTCCGATTTCCGTGCAATGGCGATGAACGTCACGCCGCCGTCGAAGGTGGCCACCTTCGTCGATGCGAACCGATCGGTGAGTTGCGCCGGAATATCGGTGTCGGGAAACCAGTTCGTGGCCCACTTCGCAAGCGGAACGACCACGGGGTTGAGCAGTGTCCACGGGAATGTTTGGAACGGTTGCGCGTCGAGCACCACGATCCGACCGCCGGGGCGCAGCGCTCGGTAGGCAGCCTCGATCGCCCGCTCCGACTCCGGCATCGCACTCAGCGACATCGAGGCGTACACCGCATCGAACGCCCCGTCGGCGATCCCGGGCCGGCCCGCATCGCCACGGAGGACGTGGACGTTCGCCCAGCCCTTGTCGCGTGCTCGCCGACGGGCCTGGCGAGCCATCCCGAGGCTGTAGTCGAGGCCGACGACGCGCCCCGCGCTCCCGACGCGGGTTCGGAGCGCTGCGAAGGAGTTGCCCGGTCCACAGCCGAGTTCGAGCACTCGCTCGCCCGAATCGAGCGAGAGCGATTCCATCGCCCGCTCGCGGCGCTCGGACTCGCGGCCCAGGAAGGCGATGTCGTAGAGTCGACCGAACAGATTTCGATGACGACTCCACCAGTCGTAGAGTCCCTGTCCGCGACGGCTCACGAGCCGATCATACCTCGGTGACGTGTCTCAGGCACGGACGGGAATCGTATCCGTTGGGAAATAAAACCCGGCGCATTTTGGGCTCGTCTCATCCAATTCATTCCAAATATTTCACCCACACATCATAAATAGAGGCACTGCTAGATTGAGGTTGAACTGAACGGAGTCCTTCGAGGCGGTTGGAACGATGCTCGAAGAACTCCAGGTGGAGGTCACGAACTCTCCAGATGTACCGTTTTTGGACGCGGATCGGACGAGCACGCCAGCCTGGCTAATCAGGCTGGCGTGCGCTGCTCACGCCGCTGCGGCGTCGTTGGCCGAGTGTCGCGACCTCTACGAGTGGTTCGGCGTCAGCCGAACCCGAGCCGCCATCCACCACTGGTACCAGTCCTACGCCGAGCACTACGACCAGGACTTCACCGCCGCACCGGATCGCGTTGCCGTCGATGAGAAACAAATCCAGCTCGAAAACGAGCAGAACGTCTGGCTCTACGCAGCCATCGACATCGATTCGAAAGTCGTGCTCCATGCACGACTTTCTCAGCATCGCGGGACAGAGCCCGCAACGACGTTTCTCCGCGAACTCAAAGAGGAACACCGCGTCGGAGATGCGGAGTTCCTCGTCGACGGCATGGGCTACCTGACGGCGCTGGCCAAAACCGACCTTCTCGGCGACCTCAACTACACCGACCGTAACATCGTCGAGAAGCTGTTCCAGACCTACACCATGCGCGTCGAGCGATTTCACGAAACGTGGAACGGCAGTCAGCCAGCGCTCGGCGCTTGGCTGACTGCCTACACCGCCTATTACAACCACTCTCGGAGCCACCAAGCGCTGGAGAACCAGCCGCCGGTCGAAGCACTCGAACTGAAGGGTTCAATCTAGCAGTGCCAAACGTTGAGATATCTTCGTTGTCTGAATTGTCATACTCTCGCCGGCTGCTCATGATCCATAGCGCTACAATGGAGAGCGGTATTGATCCAAATATAGATATGATCCCATATGTGGTGAGTGGATTCTCAATGAATGAAAGCAGACGATAAAGTATCAAGCCGGTTCCGAATATGATGAATACTAAACTGTATTCGAGAAGTCTGATTTCGTTTATCCTGAATGAGCCCATCTCGATTTTCTCCCCTGTATCTCTGGAAATAACAATTTCTATTAGGACAATAAACGCTGGTATTATAACGGCGACAAATTGGAGAATAGAGTAAATCGCTTTTTCCAATCATGATTCGAAGGAACGTTAGACTATGGTAAGAGTGGTTCGAAATCAACAACCGCTATTCCAGTAGCCGAAACTGATTTTGCTAGTTGTCCGGACTGTAGTTCGGCGCTTCGTCGGTGATAACGACGTCGTGGGCGTGGCCCTCGGTCTGGCCGGCCGCCGAGACGCGGACGAACTCGGAGCGGCGCTTGAACTCGGGGATCGTTTCGGCCCCGACGTAGCCCATCCCGCTTTTCATCCCGCCGACGAGCTGGAAGAGCTCGCTCTCGACGCTGCCCTTGTACGGTGTCGCGGCCTCGACACCTTCGGGGACGTAGTCCTCGTCCTCGTCGGTGTCCTTGAGATAGCGCTCGCCACCGCCGGACTGCATCGCACCGACCGAGCCCATCCCCCGGTACTGCTTGTATCGCTTGCCGTTCATCGTCACCACGCGGCCCGGAGCCTCGTCGGTGCCGGCGAAGTACGACCCGAGCATGACGGCGTCCGCACCCGCCGCGATCGCCTTGATCGCGTCACCCGAGTAGCGGATGCCACCGTCCGCGATCACGGGGATGTCGTGTTCGCTGGCGACGTCGGCGACCTGCGCGACGGCGGTGATCTGGGGCATTCCCGTGCCCGTGACCACGCGCGTCGTACAGATCGAGCCTGGCCCGATGCCGACCTTGATCCCGTCGGCGAACCCGACGAGCGCCTCGGCGGCCTCGCGCGTCCCGACGTTGCCGACCACGACGTCGGCCTCGACGCTCTCCTCGATCTCTCGGGCGCTCTCGATGACGTTGCGATTGTGCGCGTGCGCGCAATCGATGAAGAGTACGTCGGCACCGGCCGCGTCGACGGCGGTGGCGCGCTCGCTCTCGAACGGGCCGACGGCGACGCCGACGCGCAGCCGCCCCGCGTCGTCGCGGGCGGCCGAATCGTACTCGCGGCGCTGGAGGATCCCCTGCATCGTCACCAGTCCCGTGAGGTGGTTGCCGTCGTCGACGATCGGCACGCGCTCGATCTTGTGCTCGTACATGAGTTCGAGCGCGTTGCGGGCATCGACGTCCTCGGGGGCAGTGATGACCTCGTCGGTCATCGCTTCGCGCACCTCGTCACGATCGCCGACTTCCAGATACGGTCGGATGTCGGTCGCGGAGATGATCCCCAGAACCTCGTCGTCGCCGCTCACGACGGGCGCGCCGCTGACACCCTCCTCTTCCATCATCGCGTCGACCTCTCGGACGGTTTGATCGGGGCTCGCGGTCACGACCTCGCGGATGACCAGTTCGTCGGCGCGCTTGACGCGATCGACTTCCGCGACGGTCTCCTCGACGTTCATGTTCTGGTGGAGCACGCCGAGCCCGCCCCGACGCGCCATCGCGATCGCCAGCTCGCTCTCGGTGACGGTGTCCATCGCGGCCGAAAGCACGGGGACGGAGAGTTCGACCGACGTCGAGACGCGGCTCGCGGTGTCTGCGTCGTCGGGTTCGACACGGCTCTCCTTCGGGCGGAGCAGGACGTCGTCGAACGTGAGCGCTTCGGGCACGCGGAGTTTCTCGGAGAACGGCTCCGAACGATTAGTCGCCATGTAATCGGTGTGGGACCCCGAATCAAAAACGTTCCGAGAGACCCGGAACTATGCCGATCGTTCATGGGGTTCGTGTGGTCGCGTCTCACAGAACGCTTATGATTGTAACAGTAGTTGTTCGTGTATGGACGTCGCCAGTCCGCCAACCGCACGCATCGCCGCCCCGACGACCCTCGATACCGCGGTCGCCTCGATTTTTACAGCGGCATGCAAACTCACGCTGGCGACGCGAGTCACGAACGGCTGGCGCAGTTCCCCGAACCGTGACTCACACCACCCGTCGGCTCCGGGAAAGAGCCACGCTTCGCCGTGAGTCACTCCCAACACCCGGTCGCGCTCCGCCTCGAGCAGCGCGTCGGCGGCGCGGCCCGCCTGCTGGCGACCGTGATGGCGCTCCCGCTCGTCGACGGTATCTTCCCCGCGATGGTGCTCGCGGGCGCGCTCTCCGATCCGATCGGCATCCTCGAGGTCGGGCTGCTGGTCTTCGGTGGCAGCGCGACCGTCGCGGTGATCCTCGCCGAGATGAGCGGCAGCCGCCGCGAGCGCGTCGAGACGACGCTCGCCGTCGGCGTGGTCGTCCTCGTGCTCGCCGGCGTCGAGGCGGCGCTCGCACCGACGATCGAGAGCCTGCTCGATCTCGTCGTGTTCGAGCGGTTCGCCGCGCTGGTCATCCTCGCGATCGCCGCCAAGACCGCGAGCGCGCGCGTCGGCGAATATCTCCCGCGCCCGGCGGTCATCGTCGGATTGGGGATGGTCGCGAGCCTCGACCCCGCGAACGCACAGCTCGTCCTGGTGCCCGACCCCACCCTCGTTCTCCGGGGCGTGGCGGCCGCCGGAACGGGCGTGGCCTTCGCGCTCGCGGTCGCCGTCACCAGTCCGTGGCTGCACGATGCCGTGGATATCGATCGATTCCGCTTCGGTAGCGCGGTCGCGCTCGGCGTGCTCGGGCTCTCGGTGCTCGGGCTCGTTCCCGACGACGCACCGCTCGCGCTGGCGGTACTCGGGGTCACGACGCTGCTCGCGTTCGACCCCGGCGAGGTCGACGAAGAATCGGGCGAGGCAACGGCCGAGGAGACCGCGGCGAGCACGACGGCCGACGAGGAGACCGACATCGGTCCCGATCGCGCACCCTGGTTGTAAGGGTTTAGGGTTCTCGTCCACAAACGCCGCGCATGGCTGACAACCGCGTCGTCGAGGGACGGATGGTCACGCCGGAAGCGCTCGCCGAACTCATCGAGGGCGACGACGTGATGGATGCCGAACCGATAACCGACGCCGACCGCGACTGTCCGGAGTGTGGCGGCGACGTGCTCGAAGTCGGCTACATGCCGTCGATCACCGAGTTCGTCACCGGCCAGAAGTGCCAGGACTGTGACTGGAGCACGACCGATCGCGAGTAGCAACCGAAATGGGTTTAGGTGGTTTCGTTCTATGGTGGGCCACGGGGTCGTGGCCAAGTCAGGTATGGCGACTGACTCCAGAGGCACCGCGCCCGGGACGACACTCCAGACTGATATACAGAGCGGCCGACTGATCATCGCCCGCCGTGACGACCCTCTGGAGGACCGAGGCGCGACCGGAGATATCAGTCGATCGGGGGTTCAAATCCCTCCGACCCCACTTGCTGCGGCGAGCAACTCCGCGAGCCGCAGCAATGGAACGTGGAGGGTTTGAAGCAGAGAAGTCGAAACCTGCGAGCGAAGCGAGCAGGTCCGTCTTCGCGTGGTTCACAATCCCTCCGACCCCACTTTTGCCGTCTGAGAAAACGTCAGAATCGTCGAGCTGCGCGTTCGTGATCGTGGGAGAAAAACCGTCCGATCGCCGTTACGGGTCGAGATGTTCGGTGTTGCTCTCCTCTGCGGTGTAGCTGAGAGCGAGCGCACGCCGGAGCCGCCGGAAGGGATGTCTTATTGTCGTCATGTCGTCTGACGCATGTCACTGTTTCACAGTATCCGTAATAAACTTTGTGTCGATCCGACGGATCCGATCGGTCGTTTGGCAACCCTCATTGGCGTCGCGCGAGTGGTTGTCGTATGGTCGAACACGGCGGACAGCGTCTGCCAGGCGTCGACGACGGCGCGCCCCGCATCGTGTTCCACGTGGACATGGACTGCTTCTACGCCGCCTGCGAGCGCCGCCGCAAGCCCGGCCTCCAAGACGAGCCCGTCGTCGTCGGAATGGGTTACGAGGCCGGCGAGAGCCACGGCGCGGTCGCCACCGCGAGCTACGAGGCTCGCGCCCACGGGATCGAGAGCGCACAGGCCATCTCGACGGCGCTCGACCGCCTCCCCCGCGTCGAGGATGCGAGCGCGGACGAACCCGCCGGCCACTATCTCCCCGTCGATCTCGACTACTACGAGACGGTGGGCGAGGAAGTGCGAGACATCCTCCACGACTGCGCCGACGTCGTCCGCGAGGTGAGCATCGACGAGGCGGCGCTCGACGTCACCGAACAGACATCGTGGCAGCGCGTCGACGGCCGAACGCTCGCCGAGGGCTACGCCCGTCACATCAAAGAGCGCATCCTCCAGGAAGTAGGCGTCGTCGCGAGCATCGGCATCGCACCGAACATGAGCGCCGCGAAAGTCGCCGCCGACAGCGAGAAACCCGACGGACTCACGACCGTCGAACCCGGCGACGTGGCCGAGTTCTTCGCGCCACTCGACGTCGAGGACGTCCACGGCGTCGGTCCCGTCACCGCTCGCGAACTTCGCGAGATGGGTATCGAGACGGCGGGCGATCTCGCGGCGGCCGACCCGAGCAGACTCGACGAGCGCTTCGGCGAGCGCGGCCGCGAGATCCGTTCGTTCGCCCGCGGCGACGATACCCGCCAGGTGACGCCCGTCGGTCGCCCGAAGAGCCTCTCGAGCGAGTCGGCGTTCACCGATGCCACCGACGATATGGGTGCGCTCCGCGAACGCGTCGCGGCACTCGCGACCGCTGTCGCCGAGCGCGCCGACCGCGAGGACGCGCTCTATCGTACCATCGGGATCAAGGTCGTCACGCCGCCGTTCGACGTCAACACCCGCGCGCGCTCGCTGCCCGGGCCGGTGGCCGACGCCGATCTCGTCTCCGAGGTCGCGCTCGATCTCCTGAATGAGTTCGACGACGCCACGGTCAGGAAAGTCGGCGTCAGAGTGTCGAACCTCGCCTTCGCGACCGGCGAGCAGGCCAGCCTCGACGGCTTCGAGTCGGCGACTCGCGAACGAGCCGACGGCGGCACCGGACGATCCAGGGAGACGGGTAGCGACGAGCCAGCCGATCGGTCGGAATCGCCCGCCGAACCGACCGACGGCCAGGCGCACTTCGACGACTTCGCGGAGGAATAAACAAGCTACAAACCGGCCACCATCCAAGCCCGAGTCATGGAGTTTCGCGCGCGCAATTACGTGCCAGCGCTGACAGGAGTGCTCTCGCTGATCTCGCTCGGGCTCGTCTTCGGAGCCGTCCTTGGGCTGTTCGATGGAGCCCTCCCCCGGGCACCGACGGCGGTGCTCGACGCCATCCCCACGGTGAACGCCCTCGTCAGCGCGCTCGCTATCGTCACCATCGCGACCGGCTGGCGGGCGATCAGACGCGGCGCGGTCGCCCGCCACCGCGCACTGATGGGCGTCTCGCTCGTGCTGTTCGTCACCTTCCTGGTGCTCTATCTCTACCGCGTCTCGCTGCTCGGGCCGGCACCGTTCCCCGGCCCCGAGACGATCTATCGGTTCGTCTATCTGCCGGTGCTCGCGATCCACATCTCGCTCGCCATCGTCTGTATCCCGCTGCTCTACTACGTCCTCCTGCTTGCGCTCACCCGACCGATCGCGGCGCTCCCGGAGACGAACCATCCGCGTGTCGGTCGCGTCGCCGCCTCGCTCTGGATGATCTCGTTCGCGCTCGGCATCGTCGTCTATCTGCTGTCGTACATCATCTACTGACGGTTTTTGCTCCCGCTATCGATCGAAATCCGCACGCATTTGTTCGCAGCGGCCGGACGCCCGCCGTGCAAAACGTCACCGATCGCACGAGCAACCCCTTCGGCATGCGTCCGCCCTGCGACCGGTTCGTGCCCGGCTACGGCGACGCGAACGCGGCGCTCCATCTCGTCGGCGACCATCCCGGCGTCCACGGCGGGCTCGACACGGAGGTTCCGTTCACGAACGCCGCCGGCCGTCGCCTGCTTTCGATCTTCGCCGACGTGGGGCTGATTGACGACCCCGACGCCGACGCCCCCACCCTCGACGATCTGTATCTCTCCTATCTCCACCTCTGTGCCGGCGAGCCGACGCCGGAGTCGTACGCCGACTGCGAGCGCTTCTTCGACGCCGAGCTCCGCGCCATCGGCGCGCACGTCCTGCTTCCCGTCGGCGAGCGCGCGACCGAGCAGATCCTGCAGACCTACACCGCCCGGACCCCGCCGCAGCCGCTGGCGATGGAGGACCTCCACGCCACCGAACTCCGCGGCAGCGGCTGGCTCGTCGTCCCGATCGTCGATCCACGGGACTGGACCGACGACCACGCCGACCGGCTGCGCGAGTCACTCGAAACGCTGCTGGCCACCGACTACCGCCGCGAGGCCGAACTCGGGCGGTTCATGCCCGGCGACGAGCCGTATATCGTCCGCTGATCGGGCTCATTCGGTCGGATCGGCCGTCCTGTCGCGCAGCTCCGTCCGCCGGATCTTCCCGGTGACCGTCTTCGGCAGCTCGTCGACGAACTCGACTTCCCGTGGGTACTCGTGGGCCGAGAGCTCCTCGCGGACGTGGGTTTGTAGCTCGTCAGCGAGTTCCTCGGAATCGCTTCCCTCGTCGGTGAGCACGACGTAGGCCTTGACGATGTTTCCTCGTTCTCTGTCGGGCTTCGGGACGACGGCGGCCTCGGCGACCGTCGGATGCTCGCCCAGGGAGCTCTCGACCTCGAAGGGGCCGATCCGGTAGCCCGACGAGAGGATCACGTCGTCGGCGCGCCCCTCGAACCAGAAGTAGCCGTCCTCGTCGAGATGGGCGAGATCACCCGAGAGATACCACTCGCCGTCGGGCCCGTCGACGAAACTGTCGGCAGTATTTTCCGGATTCTCCCAGAACTCGGCGAAGAACGAGGGGAAATCACCGCGATGGGCGATCTCACCCGTCTCGCCGGGGTCGAGCATCTCGCCGGTCGCAGGATCGACGATCGCCGATTCGATGCCGGGCAGGGGTTTGCCCATGCTCCCCGGCCGGAGTTCCATCGTCGGGTAGTTGTTGATCACCATGTTCCCGGTCTCGGTCTGGCCGTAGGTGTCGAGGATCGTCACACCCAGTGCCTCCTCACCCCACTCGACGACGCCGCCCGAGAGCGGTTCGCCGATCGAGAGCGCGTGGCGCAAATCGAGATCGACGTCGGTGAGAACGGTTTCGTTCGTCCGGAGCATGCGGTAGGCCGTCGGCACCGAGAAGAGAACTGAGACGGGGAACTCGTCGAGAACGTCGGCCCACTCGTCGGGGTCGAACTCACCCTCGTAGGCGAGCTGGCTCGTTCCCCAGAACCACGCGCCGAGCGCGTTGATCGGTCCCGTAAGCCAGCCGAGATCGGCCGTCGACCAGTAGAGATCGTCGTCCTGCAGATCGACCGCGTAGCGCTGGGTGGCCGCGACGCCCGCGACCCAGCGGTGTTTGTGTAGGACGCCCTTCGCCAGCCCGGTCGTCCCGCTGGTGTAGTAGAGCAGGGCGTTGTCCTCGCCGCCCGTCTCGACCGCCTCGTACTCTGCGCTCGCGTCGGCCGTCGCCGCGGCGAAATCCACGTCATCGTCGGCGACACCATCACCCCGATCGACCGTGATGACCGTCTCCACGCTCGCAACGTCCTCGAGCGCGCGTTCGACCGTCTCGCGGTTCTCGGAGGTCGTCACGACCGCGCGGGCATCGCAGTCGCCCAGTCGATAGGCGATGCCCTCAGGACCGAACCGCTCGTTGATGCCGCCGAAGACCGCCCCGCGCTTCAGCGTCCCGACGAGGGAGACGTAGTGGGCCGGGATCCGCGGGAGATAGGTGAACACCCTGTCGCCCCGCTCGATGCCCTCTGATTCGAGCACGTTCGCGAACCGGCTCGATCGGTCGGCGAGATCGTCGAACGTCAGCGTCTCGCGCTCGCCGGCGGTGCCGACATACTCCAGTGCGACACGTCCGGAGCCGTCGGCGTGGCGATCACAGACCTCGTGGCCGATGTTGAACGTCTCGGGCGCGTCCCAGTCGGCCTCGGCGTAGATATCGTCCCAGGAGAACTCCTCGCGGGCGGCCTCGTACTCCGGCAAGTTGTGCGTTGCCATACCCCGATTACTGCCACGCCCATCATCAATGATGTTCATACAGAACTGACAGCTCTACGCGGGCGCGAAACGATGGACGCTGGTGTTACGAGAGCGGCTCGACCAGATCGGCGAGCGCCGCACGCGGATCATCGGCTTTCGCCACACCGCTCGCGAGCAACACTCCTGTAGCACCCAGTTCGCCCGCCGCGTCGAGGTCTTCACCCGACGAGATGCCCGCCCCGCAGAGCACGTCGACCGAGTCGTCGACCGCCTCGGCGGCCGCGACCGCGTCCTCGACGATGTCGGGATCGGCCTGACTCACCGAGACGTCGCCGCCGATGAGTTCGGGTGGTTCGACGGCCACCGCGTCCGGCCCGAGCGCCGCCGCCGCACCCACCTGCGCGGGGTTGTTCGCACAGACGATCGTTTCAAGCTCCGCCCGTTCGGCGGCGTCGAGCGCCCCGTCGATGTCGGCGAGGCGGAACCGGCGCTCGGAGTGGTTGATCAGGGTACCGTCCGCACCCGCCATCGCCGCCGCTTCGGCGAGCGTGCTCCCCGTGTGACTGCCGTGCTCGACGGGCGAGACGTGCTGTGCCCACGTCTCGACCCCCGTGTCGGCGACCGCCGCGAGCCGTGCGGCTTGGGGCGCGACGGCGATCCGGACGCCCGATTCCTCGCTGACCTCGCGCGCCGCCGCGGCGACTCCGACCGCGTCGGCCGCGTAGGCCTTCAGATTGACCAGAACGAACATGGTTGGAGGGACACCGCGACGGACAAATAGGTTGCGAGGTCGGTGTCGGTTTCAGGAGTCCTTTCGCTGCACGACGTCGCCGAGGGTGTACTCGCCCGTCGAGGCACCACCCTCCCACTCGGTGTCCGAGACGCCGCCCTCGGTAAGCGTGATGTCGAGCTTGCGTTCGAGCTTGCTCTGGACGCTGTCGCTCGGCAGGCTCGCGGCGCGTTCGAGCTTGCGGATGAGGCTCGCCTTCTCGTTGAGCTCCTGGGCCAGTTCCTTCTGGCTCAGTCCCGCCGCCTCGCGCGCGTCCCGGATGCGCTCGTCGTAGTCCTGGACGACCTCCTCCATGTCGTCGAACATGTCGTGGCGACGCGTGTTGCTCGAACCGCTCGCCCCGCCGGCGCTCGATGAGTCGCTCGACCCGCCCGAGGAGTCGGTCGAGTATTTCGTCGAGGCACTCCCGGTCGACTGCTGCTTGACCTCGGTGCCGAAGTCCGCACAGTCGTCGCAGACGTCGAGTTCAGCACCTTCGATCTCGACCGTCGTCGGAGAAGACGTCTCCGCACCGCACATCTCACACTGAACCATGTCGAGGGGAAGGCCACCCGCGCGTATAAAACGTCCGCCGTGCTCATCGCCTCGGCGAGAGCGCGCTCCAGGCGTGCGAGAGGCGCTGGAGTGCGGTCAGATGGCCGACGACGGCCAGCACGACCAGCAGCCAGCCGACCAGTCCCACGTCGAAGAGCGAGGGAGCGACGAACGCCGCGATCGCCGTCACGATCCCGATCAGCGCGAGCCGATCCGCACGACCGAGCAACCCTCCGTACACCCGATCGAGACCGACCGCCTGCGCCTGCGTGCCGAGATAGGAGGTCATGAGCACGCCGGTCACGGCGACGATCCCCAACAGCATTCGCTCGATACCGATCGCGAGCCCCACGACCAGCACGATGTCGGCGTACCGATCGAGCACGTGATCGAGCAGATCGCCGGCCGGCGAGGCGGTGTCGAGCCGGCGGGCGAGCGCGCCGTCGAGCAGATCGAGCGCGCCGTTCAGTCCCACGAGCACCGCACCGACGAGATACCACAGCGGCTCGCCGCCCGCGAGGGCGTATGCCACACCCGCCGCGCCCGCGAGGACGAACGCGAGCGCGCTCACCCCGTTCGGCGTCAGCCCCGCACGAGCGGCCAGACCGACGAACGGTTCCAGCAGTCGGTCGGCGAGCGAGCGGTACTGGTCGAGCGTCATCGACGGTCACTCATAGCGACACCGTGTCGAGAAACGACACCGTTCCGGCGCTCGGCTCGCGCTCGCCGGCGACGACGCGCTCGATCTCGCTCGCGACCGCCGCGGGATCGCGCTCGGTCGCGTCGATCTCGTAGACGTTCTCGATCCCGTGCTCCTCGACGGCTTCGGAGAGGATCACGTCGAGCGCCTCGCTCTCCCGGTTCTCCGCGATCGTTTCCTCTGACTCGTCGCGGGCAGCGAGGCGCTCGCCGAGTTCGTCGGGATGACAGCGCAGTACGACCACCCGGTCGGCCGGCAGTCGGTGGGCGAGATGTGACTCGACGAGTTCGATCTCACGACTCTCTCGGTCATCGAGAGCAGCAGCGACCGCGTCCATATCGGCGACGAGACTGCCGCGGCGCTCGTCGGTGCCCGAATCGAGCCCCTCCGCGCGGATACGATCGTTCAGATGCACTACCTCGCGATCGAGGCGCTCGGTCGCGGTCGTCTTGCCCGTGCCGGGCGTCCCAGTGACGGCGATCCGCATGCTCACGCGAGCACCTCGTTGATCGTTTCCACCGCGCGTCGCGTTTCGGCCTCGGTGCCGCAGGAGATCCGGATACAGTCGGGAAGTCCGAAGCTCGAACAGTCTCGGACGATGACACCCTGTCGTTTCGCTGCCTCCGCGACCGCCGTGGCGTCACCCACCTCGACGAGGACGAAGTTACCCGCGCTCGGGTAGGTTACGGCGTCGAGTTCGTCGTGCATGAACTCACGTGCCCAGCGGACGCTCTCGACGGTCTCCTCGACGTGTTCGTGATCGTCGAGCGCGGCGAGTCCGGCCCGGCAGGCGATCGCACTGGCCGCGAACGGGGTGTTCACGCGCTCGTACGCCTCAGCCCATTCCTCCGGAATCAGGGCGTAGCCGAGACGTACGCCCGCCAGCCCGTACACCTTCGAGAACGTCCGGAGCACGGCGACGTCGTCGCGAGCGTCCCACCCGTCCTGACCCTCGACGAGCGCGAGCGCGCTCGGGACGTCTGCGAACTCGCCGTAGGCCTCGTCGACGACGGTGAGGGTTTCGTCGTCGGTCTTCTCGGCGATCGCCTCGATCGTGTCGAGACTCGCAGTCGTCCCAGACGGGTTGTGCGGGCTCGTCAGATAGACGATGCGCTCGCCGTCGTAAGCGTCGAGCACGGTTTCGGGCGTCTGTTCGAATCTCTCGGACTGTGCCAGTTCGTACGCCTTCACGCGACCGTGGTGATAGCGCGCGCTCATCGCGTAGTAGGCGAACCCGGGTCGGGAGACGAGGACCGAGTCCCCCGGATCGAGTAGCGCGCGAGAGAGATAGTCGAGCGCGCCGTCGCCACCGTTGGCGAGCCAGACCTGCTCGGAGTCGACCGCCCAGCGCTCGGCGATGCGCTCGGTAAGATCAGTGTGAGCGCTTTTCGGATAGCTGTGGACCGTCGCGGCACCGTCGCGGATGGCGGCGGCCGCCGCCGGACTCGGCCCGTGTGGGTTCTCGTTCGAGGAGAGTGTCACCAGCTCGGCGGGATCGAGCCCCAGCTCGCGGGCGACCTCCTCGCTCCCCCGGCCCGCCGCGTAGACGGCGTGGTCGGAGAGGTCCCGTGGCTGCATGGTTGGACGAATGGATGACGGGGTTTAAGCGTACTCACCCAGCGCGGCAGCGACACGATCGTGGTTCGATCCCCGCCACACGTCGACTATCCGCGTCTCGACCGACTCGGTTCGTAACTGTTCGATTGCTGGCATCCGAAAGCACATAATCCACCCGGGCGAGGAGTCCGTATCGAATGGATCGCACGGATACAATCGCCTTCACGGTGCGCTTTCTCGGTGCGGTGCTGTTAGCCATCGGCATCGGTGCGGCCGTCGTCGGCGGCTACGCGCTGTTCCAGGAGGACCTGGGGCTGTGTGGCAACCCGCTCCTCGAAGTCAGTTCGCCGAGCGCGCCGGCCAGCGGCCCCACGCTCGCCGCGAGTGATCTCTCGGACCCTGAACGTGCCGCGCTCGACGAGGCAGTCAACGGTCCCGCGGACGACGGCGAGATCGACGGGCCGATCCGGACGGACGCGCTGCGCGAGGGCACGGTCGTCAGCTATCAAGGTGATCGCTACTACGCGGCCATCGGCTCGCTGAACGAGTGTGTCTCGATCGATCCGCTCGTCTTCCCGCTCGGGATGGCACTGGTCGCACTGGGCGGTATCGCCTACGTCAGCCCGACGCTCCGGCGCTGGTTCGAGTCGCTCATGGGATCGTGACCGAGTGCGAGAGCGTGCCGATCCCCTCGATCTCGACGGCGACCCGATCGCCGTCCGCGAGCGGGCCGACGCCCGCCGGCGTCCCCGTCGAGATCACGTCGCCCGGTTCGAGCGTCATGTAGGCCGTGATCTCCGCGACGAGCTCGGGGATCGAGAAGATGAATTCCTCGCGCGAGGAGTGCTGTCTGCGCTCGCCGTTGACCCGGAGTTCGATCGTCGCGTCGTCCGGTACCTCGTCGGGGCTCGCGAGCAGCGGTCCCATCGGCGCGGCGTCGTCGAAGGCCTTCCCGCGCACCCAGTTCTGCTCGGTGCGCTGGTCGTCGCGGTTCGAGATGTCGTCGACGCAGGTGAACCCTCGAACCACATCCATCGCGTCGGCTTCGGCGACGTTGCGACACTGCGTATCGATGACGACGCCGAGTTCCGCCTCGTAGTCGATGCGTTCCTTGTCGGGCAGCAGCTCGACAGTTTGGTTGTGGCTCGCCACGGTGTTCGGGCCCTTGAGGAAGAGTAGCGGCCGATCGGGGATCTCCTTGTCCTGTTCTTTGGCGTGACCCCGGTAGTTCAGCCCGACGCAGACGATCTTCGAGGGATCGGTCGGGGCGAGCACGTCCACCTCCGCGGGCGTGTAACTGTCGTCCGAGACGGAGAGACGACCGCCGGGGCCGGCGCTGGCGGTGATGCGGTTCTCGGCCGCGTCCCAGCTGCCGGTACGGACGTCGCCGTTCGGATCGCGAAACCTGACGCGGTTCATGTCGGCCCCTCGTCGCCCGCCCCCATAAACTCATACACAGCGGGCAGCATGCTGCGCGCTGTCTGCTCGCCTACAGTATTAAGTGCGTGACGCGACTACTGGTGGGCGCAATGGAACTCACCTGGCACGGCCACTCGACCTGGTACGTCACCGTCGGCGACACGAGCCTGCTCATCGATCCCTTCTTCGACAATCCGCATACCTCGATGGAGCCGGCGGAGATCGACCAGCCCGATTACGTCCTGCTCACCCACGGTCACGCGGACCACATCGCCCACGCCGGCGAGTTCACCGACGCGACCGTGGTCGCCCCCGTCGAGGTCGCCGCCTACGTCGAAGAAGAGATGGGTGCCGACGACACGATCGGCATGAACATCGGCGGCACAGTGGAGTGTGGCGACGCC
The DNA here is from genome assembly GCF_024508235.1 of Halococcus qingdaonensis. Taxonomy (NCBI): domain Archaea; kingdom Methanobacteriati; phylum Methanobacteriota; class Halobacteria; order Halobacteriales; family Halococcaceae; genus Halococcus; species Halococcus qingdaonensis. The sequence continues at coordinate 1,475,601 of NZ_CP101943.1, forward strand.
CACGTGACGATGCACCGCGCCGACCACACGAGCGGCATCGACATGGGCTACGAGTACGAACTCGGCAACCCCGCCGGCTATCTCGTCAGCGACGAACAGCCGGGCCCCGACGGCACGGGCACCTCGTTCTATCACGCCGGCGACACCGGACTCATGAGCGAGATGAAGGACGTCATCGCGCCCTATCTCCAGCCCGACGCCGTGGCGCTCCCGATCGGCGACCACTTCACGATGGGCATCTGGCAGGCCGCCATCGCCGCCGACTGGCTGGAGGCCCCGCACGTCTTCCCGATGCACTACGACACCATGCCGCCGCTCGAAGCCGATCCCGAGGAGTTCGTCGACGCAGTGGGTGAGCACGCCCCCGACAGCGAGGTCCACGTCTTGGACGACGACGGTTCGTTCACGCTCGACTGATCGTCGTTCGAGAACACTCCGCACGACCGGGATACTTACGAGTCCGGCGCTCGCATGGCCGATGCAATGGCAGATATCACCGTCACGAGCACGTCCGACGAAGGATTCGCCACGACCAGCCAGCTCGGCGATTTCGAGCTCACGATCGACGCCACCGGCGAGGAGGGTCCCGACCCGAACGAGACGCTCGTCGCCGACTACGCCTCCTGTTACATCCCGGCGTTCCGCGTCGGTGCCCAGCAGCGCGACCACGACGACCTCGGCACAGTAGAGATCGACGCTGCGGCCGACCTCGACGATGACGACGACCTCGAATCGATCAGCTTCGACATCAGCGTCGAGGCCGACCTCGACGGCGAGGAAGACGAGATCGCCGAGCGCGGCGAGGAGATCTGTCACGTCCACTCGGCGCTGCGCGAGGAGCTCCACGCCGACATCTCCGTCACAAGCGACGCGTTCTAAGCACCCACCTTTTTACTTCGAGATATCGCGCGCCTGCGGCGCGCTCAACCCCTCGCAAAAATCTGGACCAAAAACTCCCGCTCGCGCCTTCGGCGCTCGCGGTGAACCGCGCTCACTACGTTCGCGCGGACGCATCACCACCGCACCGTAACCGCACAGCACCGCAGAAGCCCTCACTCCCTGCGGTCGTTCGCCCTTCATCCACCAGGGACCGCACAGCAGCCGTACCGCCACCGCATCGCGGCGGCCGCGCCGCCACACATCCAGTCACGATTCGTCGAACATCCTCACGAAACAGTCGATCGGATTACAAAACATCGTTTCAGGGAACCGTTTTGTGGGCGTGTCACCAACCCGCAGATATGGCGGTCGAAGACACGGGCTACGTGCAGGTCGCATCGCTGTCGGATCTCGAAGACGAGGGCCGAAAAGTCGTCAGCAGCGACGGCCGGCCAATCGCACTCTTCCACCACGAGGGCGAGGTCTACGCCGTCGACAACCGCTGCCCACACATGGGCTTTCCACTCACTCGCGGCACGGTCGAGGACGGCATCCTGACCTGCCACTGGCACCACGCGCGGTTCGAACTGGAAGCAGGCGACACCTTCGATCTCTTCGCCGACGACGTCCAGACCTTTCCGACCGAAATCGACGACGGCAAGGTGTATCTCGACCCCAATCCGGAACCCGACGTCCCGCCGGCGACACGATTCCGTAATCGGCTTGCCGACGGACTGGAAGAAGACATCTCGCTCGTGATGGCCAAATCGATTATCGGACTCGACGAGGAAGGCGAGGGGTTCTACACACCGCTCGAAACCGCCGTCAACTTCGGGACCCGATATCGGGAAATGGGCTGGGGGCGCGGCCTCACCACCCTCGGCTGCATGGCGAACCTCTACGATCACGTCGGCGGCCGGGACAAGCGCCGCGCGATGTTCACGGGCGTCCGCGAGGTCGCCGACAACTCGGCCGGCGAACCACCCAGATTCCAGCAGTACGCCTTCGATAATCAGAATCTCTCGAAGGAACGACTCAAATCCTGGTTCCGGGACACCTGCGAGGTCCGCGATGCCGACGGCGCGGAGCGCTGTCTGCTCACGGCCATCGACTCGCTCCCGCCCGACGACGTCGCGGAGATCGTCTTTTCGGCCGCGACCGACCACCGCTACATGAACGCCGGGCACGCACTCGATTTCATCAACACGGCTTTCGAGACGTCTCAGCACCTCGGCTGGGAGGAGCACGCCGACGCCGCGCTCGCCTCGACGGTCGCCCAGATCACCGACGCCACCCGAAGCGAGGAACTCTCCTCGTGGCGTCAACCCGTCGATATCGCCGGTCTCTGCGCCGATGCAAACGATCTCCTGCCCGATCTCGTGGCTGCCGGCGAAGGAAAGGAATGGGAGCGACCCGAGGGATTCGTCGAGACGCTGCTCGCCGACGACGCCGAAGCGATCATCGACGCGCTGACCGACGCCATCAGGGCGGGTGCGACGACGTCCCAGCTCGCGGACGCGGTCGCGCGCGCAGCCACGCGCCGAGTGCTCTGGTTCGCCACGAACAACGAGTTCACCGACTGGAACACCGTCCATCACACGTTCACCTACGCCAACGCGGTCCACCGCGCGAGCGAAAAGACCGACGCGACCGAACTCTATCGGGCGTGTTTCGACGGCGCGATGAGCGTCTATCTCGATCGGTTCCTCAACTCGCCACGCGCACCGGTGCCCGACCCCGGCGAGACCGACCGCGCACCCACGGACGTCCGCGAGGACCTGCTCGCTGCGTTCGACGAACAGGGCAACACGAATCGCACGGCGACGCTCGTGAGCGAGCACTTCGATGCCGACGGCGATCCTGACGATCTCAAACGCACGCTCGGCCGCGGGCTGCTCCGCGAGGACGCCGACTTCCACACGTTACAGAGTCTGACAGCGGCCATCGAGCGCTTCGAGTACGTCGGCGAGAAGAGCGAGCAGCGGACGGCACTGATGGCGGCGGCGCGCTACATGGCCGCCCACTTTCCGACGCGGCGCTCGAACGAGCAGACCTTCTCGATCGCGACGCGGCTGCACCGCGGCGAGCGCCTCCACGAGGTGGAGTAGCTTCGCTCCCCGGCGAGCCCACCGTCGAACGCCACCGTTTAGCGCGCGCCGCCCGCAGCAGAGCTATGACCGAACAGGCCGATCACGACTGGCCGGTTCTCGAATCGGAAGTCGAGTACGAGACCGGCTGGTACACCGGTGGCTACGACCGCGTCGAACAGCCCGACGGCAGCGAGAAGAAATACTACTGGGCGGAGCTGCCGGCGGCGGTCGTGGTGGTCGCCCGCGACGGCGATAGCGTGGTGTTCGTCGATCAGTACCGACCGGCGATCGGCGAGCAGTGTCTCGAACTCCCGGCGGGCATCGTCGAGGACGGCGAATCGGCCACCACAGCGGGTGCGCGCGAACTCCGCGAGGAGACGGGTTTCGAGGCGGCGGGCGTCTCGCTCCTTGAGAATTTCTGGGTCGCCACCGGCGTGCTCCGCCACCGCCGCGCCATCGTCTTCGCCGAGGGACTTTCGCCTGCTGACCGCGACCTCGACGACAACGAGTTCCTGACCGTAACCACGATACCTATCAACGAGGCGCTCACCACCGCGCGCGAAGAACCGGCCAACGACGCCACGATCGAGGGACTGCTGCTCGCACGCGAGGAGGGCCTGCTCTGACGAACGGCGGTTTTATTCACGCGAAACCGGTAGGGCTCCCGTGAGCGACGAAATCACGCCCGAGGAACTCGCCGGCCTGCTCGACGAGGAGGAGCCGGTGCGCGTCGTCGATATCCGGTCGCCGGCCGCCTTCGAGCGCGGCCACATCCCCGACAGCGAGAACGTCCCGTTCGGCGAACTGCCCCAGCGCGTCGAGCAGTTCGCCGACGCCGAGCACATCGTGACGGTCTGCCCGCACGGCAAGGCCAGCCTCCAGGCCCTCCAGCTCCTGCGCTCGGCCGAACCCGTCGACGACGCCCGGGTCGAGAGCCTCGACGGCGGGCTCGAAGCGTGGGACGGCCCGCTCGATGCCGCCGAGCACGGCGCTGCCGCCGATCGTACGAGCGACGACAACGCCGCCGACGGTGCGGTCCCATCCGGCAGCGAGACCGACGCACCGTTCTGATCAGTCCAAGAACTTCCGGAGTCCGTCGTAATCGCGCGCGTTGAGCACGTCGCCCGTCTCGGCCCAGCCGCGTCGGGCGGTGTGGACGCCGTATCGGAGCAGATCGTAGCTCGCCGGCTGGTGGGCGTCGGTGTCGATGACGATCGTCGCGCCGGCCTCGATCGCCGTCCGCACCGCACCACCCGAGAGATCGAGCCGTTGCGGGTTCGCGTTCACTTCGAGCGCGACCCCATACTCCGCGGCCGCCTCGGCGATCCGCTCGAAATCGAGCTCCAGACCCGTTCGCCGGTTGAGATAGCGCCCCGTCGGATGGCCGATGATGTCGACGTGGGGCTGCTCGATAGCGCCGACGATGCGCTCGGTGCCGTCGCCGTCGAGCCCGCTGTGTGGCGAGGCGATCACCACGTCGAGCGCTTCCAGGACACTCTCCCCGACAGAGACCTCGCCGTCGGCCTCGATGTTCGCCTCGACGCCTGCGAGCACTTCGATATCGACGTTCTCCGCGGCCGACTCGATCGCTTCGCGTTGGGATTCGAGAGCCGCGTCGTCGAGGCCCATGTCGGCGACGATCCCCGGTCCGCTCGCGTGATCGGTGATGGCGAGGTACTCGTGGCCGAACTCCGCCGCGGCCGTGACCATCTCCGCGATCGTGTTGTCGCCGTCCGACCACTCCGAGTGCACGTGGAGATCGCCGCGAACGTCGTCCTCGGCGAGGAGATCGGGCAGGTCGCCGTCGGCCGCGGCGGCGAGTTCGCCGCCGTCCTCGCGGAGCTCGGGCGGGATCCAGGGCAGCCCCACGGCGTCGTACATCTCCTCCTCCGTCTCGCCCGCGACGTGCTCGCCGACCCGCTGGTCCGCTTCGATGTCGTCGACATCGGCGATGTCGAAAACGCCGTACTCGTTGACCTTCAGATCCTGCTCGATGGCGCGATTGCGGAAACCGATGTTGTGGTCGCGACTCCCGGTGAAATACTGGAGCGCGCTGCCGAACTCCGCGGGGACGACGACCCGGAGATCGACGCGCATGCCCTCCGAGCGGATGCTCGCCTTGCTCGATCCGGCCTCGATGATCTCGTCGCGATCGTCCCAGTCGGTGAACCGCTCGACGACGGACTCGGGTTCGTCGCTCGCCACGAGCAGATCGACGTCGCCGATGGTTTCGCGCCAGCGCCGCAGCGAGCCCGCGAGTTCGCAGTCGGCGACCGCCGCCGACTCACTCACGTAGTGCAGCAGTTCCTCGCCGAGCGGGCGCGCGTCGCCGAGCAGCGAGCGCTCGCCGGCCTGTCGGGCGAAGTCGATCCCCGACAGGATGTTCTCCTCGGTCTTCGCGCCGAACCCGTCGATCTCCCTGATGCGCTCCTCGCGCGCGACCGCTTCGAGATCGTCCAGGTCCTCGACGCCGAGCTCCTCGTAGAGCGTGCCGACGGTCTTCGGACCGACGCCCTCGACGCGCGTGAGCGCCGCCATCTCCACGGGGAGTTCGTCGCGCAGCTCTTCCAGCTCCTCGATCTCGTCCGTCTCGACGTACTCGACGATCTTCGCGGCGAGCGCGTCGCCGACGCCCTCGATCCCCTCGACAGCATCCGTTCCGTCGGTGACCAGCGACTCGACCGACTCGGGATGGGCACGGACGTTCTCGGCCGCCCGGCGATAGGACTGGGGTTTGTACTCCACTCCTGTGGCTTCGAGGCGATCGGCGAACTCCTCGAAGCGGTCGGCGACGGCGTCGTTGTCGTTCATCGCCGCGCCCTCGAACTGTCCTGGCCGAGTGCCTGCTTCAGGAAGTTCATCCAGCGTTTGCGGTCGGCGGTCTCGCTCGCCGTCGCCTCGCGCTCGACGTCGCTCGTCCCGAGATCGGACAGCGCGTGCAGCGCGCGCTCGATCCCGATGATGCTCTCGACGAGCTCCTCGCCGCGTTCGCGACTGATATCGTCCTCCTCGATTCGCTGTCGGCGTTCGATGCGCTCGCGCCGGAGATTTCGCTTGGCCTGCTCGACGGTTTCGCGCTCGCCGGCGGGCACCGATTCCCGCGAGCGCGTCTCGAAGACGAACTCGGCGAGTGCGAGGCGCTCTCCCTGGACCGTGATCTCCTCGGGGATGTCGGCTCCGACGGTCGCCCCCTCGCGATCGATGCGCGCGAGGAGCTGTTTTCGCTCATACGGTTTCATGCCATCGCTCGGAGCCGAGTCCACTTCGACCCTGCGGAGGGACGATGTCAGACGTGTGGCTTCGCCATCAGCGCGTCGCGGGGCTGGTCGGCGAGCCAGTCGAGCAGCTGGACGAGCTGGTCGGCAGCGGCCTCGAACAGCTGCTCGCCCTTTTCCGCGGTGGCGTCGGTCTGGTCGCCGAGGACGCCGCTGTCGGTGTTATCGATCGAGTCGTAGAACGTCCGCGCGCCGTGGACCGTCATGCCTCCTTCGTCGAAGTCGACGAGCCCGTCGTCGCGGGCGGTCTCGAACTCCTCCTCGCGGACGAGATCGGGCGCGATGTGCTGGATCATGGCCGTCTCCTTCGGACCACCGTGGGGACCGTTCGTCGCGAACAGTTCGTCGACGAGCTCGGGGATCGAATCGTTCCACATCCACTCGATGGCGTAGGCGTCGCCCGCATCGCGCAGGCGGCGACCGACCTCTCTGAGGTGGCTGACGTTGCCGCCGTGCGCGTTGACGAAGACGATCCGGTCGATGCCGTGATAGGTGAGGTTGCGCGCGAGGCTCTCCATGTAGTCCCTGAACGCCGGCGGGTCGACCCACATCGTGCCGTTGAACTGGCGGTGGTGGGGGCTGACGCCGACGTTCACCGTCGGCGTGCAGAGCACGTCGGCCCGGCTGGTCGCCTCGTGAGCGAGCGATTCGGCGATGAGATGATCGGTCGCGAGCGGGAGGTGCGGGCCGTGCTGTTCGGTCGAGCCCACAGGCACGACCGCGAGCGATCGCTCGTCGATATCGTCGAGTTCCGGCCACGTCCGATCCGCGAGGTACATACGAAAAATCCGCCGGGCCAGGGGATAACAGTGTTCAATCGGGAACGAACGGGAACATCCTTCTATGGGGCCCGTGTTTTTCGACACATGGATCCGCTCGACCTCCGCGAGGAGATCCCCGTCCTCGACGAGGTCACCTATCTGAACACGGGCGCGGCGAGCCCCGCACCGACGAGCGTCGTCGACGCTGCGACCGACGAGATCGAACGCCAGCAGCACGTCGCTCCCGCGGCCGAGGGCGCGTATCCCGCGCTGTTCGAGACGTTCGAGGAGACCCGTGCGCGCGTCGCCGAATTCCTCGGAGCCGACACCGACGAGATCGCGCTGACCCAGAGCACCGCCGATGGGATCAGTCGCGTCGCGACGGCGCTCCCCTGGCAGGAGGGCGACGTGGTGGTGCGCACCGACTGCGAACATTCGGCCGGCGTGCTGCCGTGGCAACGTCTCCGCGACACGCAGGGGATCGAGGTCAGGGTACTCGAAACGGAGGCAGGCCGCATCGACCGCGAGCAGGCCACGGAACTGCTCTCGGACGCAGACCTGCTCTGTCTGAGCTCGATCACCTGGAACTACGGCACTCGCTTGCCCGTCGCCGAACTCACAGGGATCGCCCACGATGCCGGCGCGCGCGTGCTCGTCGATGCCGTCCAGTCGCCGGGACAGGTCGATGTCGACGTCGGCGAGTGGGGCGCGGATTTCGTCGTCGGTGCCGGCCACAAGTGGCTCTGCGGGCCGTGGGGTGCCGGCTTCCTCTACGTCGCTGACGAGGCGACAGACGCGCTCGTGCCCGAACGGGTCGGCTACCGGAGCGTGACCGATCCCGAGGGTGACGGCTACGAGTTCTCGGCGGGCGCGAAACGCCTCGAAATCGGCACGACCTCGCCAGCACCGTATGCCGGGCTCCAGGCGGCGATGGACGCCATCGACTCGATCGGGATCGAGACGGTCGAAGGTCGCATCGAGCGACTCACCGACCGACTCAAGGAGGGGATCGACGACGATCGACTACTGAGCCCACGCGAGTACGAATCCGGGCTGGTGACGATCGCCGCCGACGATCCCGCGGCCACCGTTTCACGCCTCGCCGACGCGGACGTCACGATCCGGTCGATCCCGTCGCCGGCGGCCGTCCGCGTCTCGGTCCACGTCTACAACACCGACGAAGACATCGACGCGCTCTGCGAGGTGCTCTGATGTCGTCGACGGAGGACGGTAGCACTAAAGGGTTCGACCGCAACGACACAGGCATGAACGTTCCGCAGCTGACGACGGTCGACGGGGCCTACCAGTATCTGATGGGGATCTTGCTGCTGCTCGTCGTGGTGTTCGGACTGTTCTTCGGCGGGATGTATCTCGGCTATCTCCCGTTCTGAGCCCTCCACGCCACGACTTTTCTCCGGAATCAGTCCGTCTCGGTCTCGGTCAGACGGACACCTTTGCCGGCGAGATGGCGGAGCTGGTTTCTGGCGAACTCCTCCTCGCGAGTGCCGCGGGTGGCGAGCACGTACATTTGCGAGTTACCCGACGGGCGCATCGTCCGGCCGGCACGCTGTGAGCCCTGCCGGCGCGAGCCGCCGAGCCCGGAGGCGACGATGGCGACCTCCGCGTTCGGCAGATCGATACCCTCGTCGCCGACCCGCGAGACGAGCAGTCTGCTTCGCTCGCCGCGCCGGAACTCGTCGAACAGCCGCTCGCGCTCGGGATAGTGCGTCTCGCCGCTGATGAAGGGGATATCGAGTGCATCCGAATACTCCCGGCCCTGGTCGAGCCACTCGACGAAGATCAGCGTCTTCGCGTCCGCGTGATCGGCGAGCAGCGAGCGTATCGCGTCGAGTTTCGCCGGGTTCGTACCGGCGACCTGCCGGCGCTCGTACCCCTCGACGCTCGCGTACTCGGTGCGATCCTCCTCCGAGCGCCACGGGACGTAGCGGAGTTCGACCTCGGGCTCGGCGACGAAGCCCGCCTCGAACAGTTTCGCCCAGTCCGTCCCGATCGGCGGGCCGATGAGCGTGAAGATCTCGCCCTCCTTGTCGTCTTCCCTGATCGGGGTCGCCGACAGCCCGAGGCGATGTTTAGCCTGGAGATCGGCGCTGCGGCGGTAGATGGCCGCTGGCACGTGGTGGACCTCGTCGTAGACGATGAGTCCCCACCGTCGTTCGTCGAACAGCTTGCGGTGGCGGTCCATCCCCGCGGTGCGGTAGGTGGCGATCGTCACCGGTCGGATCTCCTTCTCGCCGCCGTGGTACTCGCCGATCTGCTCGGGATCGAGGGAGGTGTGGGTGAGCAGCTGTTCGTGCCACTGGCCGGCGAGCTCGCGACCCGGCGCGAGGATCAGCGTCTCGCCGCCGATCTCGGCCATCGCGCCGATGGCGGCGATCGTCTTCCCGCTGCCCGGCGGGCCGACAAGCACGCCCGCACCGGTGTCGAGGAAGCGGTCGAGCCAGTCCTCCTGATACTCGCGCAGATCGACGCCGAGGTCGATGTCGAGCTCCGCGCCGCCTTCGAGTTCGCGCTGGTCCTGGACCGGATAGCCGGCGTCGTAGAGCGTGCGCTTGATCGAACCTTCCTTGCCCTCGACGACCCAGCTCTCGGTGTCGGAGATCGGCCCGTGGAGCTGGTCCGCGTCGAGTTTCTGGCGCGCGACGTTGCCCATCAGTTCGGGGCTCTCGGCTTCGAGGACCGTGTAGCCGTCCTGGTGGGTCGTCAGCGCGAACTTCCGGGCGCGCGTCCACTGGCGCTCGACCCACTCTTCGAGTTCCGGTGCGGGTTCGCCCAGCACGTCGCGCATCGTCCCGACGAGCCCGTCGATGTGGTCGTAGGGAGCCCACCAGACGTCCTCCTCGCGGATCTCGTAGATGTAGGCCTCGTCGGCCGAGTCGACGAGATGGGCGAACTGCGTGAGCTGCGCGCGGGTGAACTGTTCGGGCCGTTCGACGACGAGCTCGCGGCGTTCGGGGAAGACGACGACGTGCTCGGGATCGACGAAATCGGCGAACTCGCGAGGATACCAGACGACGGGGTCGTCGCCCACGTCCTGGCGGTCGAGTTGCCCAGCTTCGGCCAGCCGATCGAGCGCGTCGCTCGCGTCGGTCTGGCTGCAGTCGAGGACGCGCGCCACCGCGCTCGCGGTCGCCACGGGCTCTTCGAGTTCTTCGAGCGCCGCGCGGAACGTGGCGGCGGTGATGGCGGTCCCGTCCTCGGGCTGCTCGCTCGCGTTCGTGTCCGTCACTACTCGATAGCAGCGCCGCTGTGGACAAACGACTTCCGCCTCGCCGATCCTCAGTCAGTCGTCGAGCGGTTCGACGAACTCGATCACGTGGCCGTCGGGATCGCGGACGAACGCGATCCGCGTGCCGGCGGCCTGTACGTCGGTCGGTTCCTTGACGACCCCGTGGTGGTCGATCTCCTCGAAGACCCGATCGACGCTCTCGACGCTCACGGCGAGGTGGTCCCAGGCGGTGCCCGCTTCGAGCTCGTCCACTCCTTCGGTTTTCGACAGCTGGAGTTCGACGCCGTTCTCGGCGGCCAGATAGCGGTTCTCGGTCTCGCCGTCGGGCGTCTCGAACGACCACGACTCCGTGAAATCGAGCTCCTCGGTGTAGAACGCGACCGCACGATCCATGTCTGCGACGTTGAGACAGGGGTGAAGTAGCTCCATGGCACTCCGTGCGCCCCGCCGCGAATAAATCGGCTGGTCGCTCGCTTCGCCCCCGATCCCTCCCGCCACCCGGCGGATTTCACCACAGTGTGAACGTTTATCACGTACCCACACGATCGACCGTTATGGACGATCTCTTCGTCGGGCGGTTGATGTCGACCGATCTGCACACCGTGGCTCCCGAGACGCTCGTCGCCGACGCGGCGGAGTTGATGCTCGACAACGGCGTCGGCTCGGTCGTGGTCGTCGAGGACGGCGAGCTGCGGGGCATCCTCACGCGAACGGATTTCGTCGATATCGTCGCCAAGAGCCGTCCGAAAGCCGAGACACCGGTCTCGGACTACATGACCGCCGACGTCGTCACGACGAGCGCTCAGGACCCCATCCGCGACGTCGCGGACGCGATGACCGAGCACGGTTTCCACCACATGCCGGTCGTCAGCGACGAGGACGGCCTCATCGGGATGATCACCTCCAGCGATCTCGCGGCGTACCTCTCGCATGTCCAGACGCCGAGCCCGGCCTGAGCCGGACCCACCACTCATCCGAGGGCGTACAGTTAACAGCCACCAGTGTGAGTGGTTCACAGACAGGTGGATTGCGAGATGAGCACCGACAGTCGACGTGGTGACCGGAGTGAAAAGGGATGACCGAGCGAACGGCGGCGGGAAACGACACGCTCGACGTACACGAGAGCGACGATGGTCTGGTGATCCAGGCGACGATCGACCGGCCCGACGAGCGCAACGCGCTGAACGAGGCGGTGATCGAGGGGCTGCTCGACGTGCTCGCGATCGCCGACGAGGGACCGGCACGGGTAGTCGTCATCCGCGGTGCGGGCGGAACCTTCTGCTCGGGCGGCGATCTGAAGAGCATGGCCGCGAACTTCGGCGAAGGGCCACAGACCTATCGTGAGGGGTTCACGGGGCTATCGCGACTGATGGGGCGGCTCGTCGAGACGCGCGCGCTGACCGTGGCAGCCGTCGAGGGCTACTGTCTCGCGGGCGGGATGGGGCTCGCCGCGGCGTGTGACATGCTGCTCGCGAGCGAGGACGCCACATTCGGCACGCCGGAGGTCGATATCGGCCTGTTCCCCGCCCAGGCGCTCGTCCCGATTATGCGCACCGTCACGGAAAAGCGCGGGCTGAAACTGCTGTTCACCGGCGAGCATATCGACGCCGCGAGCGCCCACGAGATGGGGCTGACGACCGACATCGTTTCGGAGAGCGAGTTCGAGAGCGAACTCGACGAACTGGTGGACGATCTCGCAGCCTCCTCGCCGGTGCTGATCGAGATGGGCAAGCGGGCCTACTACACACAGCGCGACATGGGCTTCGACGAGGCCCTGTCCTACATGCGCGAGATCATCGCGCTGATCGCCATGAGCGAGGACACCGAGGAGGGGATCAACGCCTTCCTGATGGACGAGGAACCCGACTGGAGCGACCGATAGATGGAGGAACCATGACGATACGAGAGCAAGAATCCGTCAAAGGCAACGATCCCGATAGAACGATCATCTCGGCAGCGCTCACGGGCGCGCTCACCACCCGCGATCAGTGTGAAGAGATCCCCTACACGCCAGCGGAGATCGCTGAGGACGCCGCCGCGGCGCGCGAGGCGGGGGCGGCGATCGCCCATATCCACGCCCGCACCGAGAACGGAAGCCCGACGTTCGACACCGACATCTATCGGGAGATCCACGACGAGATCCGCGAGCGCACCGACATCGTCGTCAACTTCTCGACAGGTGCGCTCGACGCGCCGCCGGAGGAGCGCATCGAGTACGTTGAGGAGGTCGGGCCGGAGATCGCCGCGCTCAACATGGGGTCGATGAACTACGCGAAATACTCCGACAGTCGGGATGAATTCGTCTTCGACATGGTGTTCGAGAACCCTTTCGACGAGATCCGTCGGTTCGTCACCGCGATGGAGGAAGCGGGCGTGCGCCCGGAGTTGGAGTGTTTCGACACCGGCCATATCGGGAACACGCGACCGCTTCTGGAGCAGGACGAACTCACTCATCCGCTCCAGTTCAGCCTCATCATGGGTGTCCTGGGCGGGATCCCGGCGACCGTCGAGAACCTGGCTCATCAGGTACGCCAGCTCCCTGCGAGCGCGAACTGGCAGGTGATTGGCATCAGTCGGGATCAGTGGCCGCTCGTCGCCGCGGCGCTCTCGATGGGTGGCAACGTCCGCGTCGGGCTGGAGGACAACTTCTACCTGCCGGACGGCGAGATGGCGACCAACGCCGAACTCGTCGCGCACGCGGCCACGCTCGCCGATTCGGTGGGCCGCGAGCCGGCGACGCCCGACGAGGCACGTGCCATCATGGGGTTGGACTGATGGCGGGGCTCGGCCCAACGCCGCCCGTCGAGGAACTCTTCGCCGACGATCTTCTCGCGGCCGAGGTCGCACTCGTGACCGGCGGCGGGACGGGCATCGGCCGGGCGATCGCGCTTGCGCTCGCCGACTGCGGTGCGGACGTGGCCATCGCCAGCCGCGAGCTGGACCACCTCGAACCCGTCGCCGACGAGATCGAAGAGCGAGGGGTCGAGGCGTGCGCGACCACCGTCGACGTCCGCGAGTACGACGCGGTCGAGACGATGGTCGACACGGTGGTCAAGGAGTTCGGCGGCATCGATGTTCTCGTGAACAACGCGGGCGCGAACTTCCTCGGACCGAGCGAATCGCTCACGCCGGGCGGCTGGCGCGCGGTCGTCGGCACGATCCTGGACGGGACGGCCTACTGCACGTTCGCCGTGGGCGAGCACATGATAGACGAGGGTGGCGGGGCGATCGTCTCGATGGGTGCGACCAACTCCGTCAGGGGTGCGCCGTATCACGCCCACTCCGGCGCGGGCAAGGCCGGCGTCCACAACCTGATGCAAACCGTGGCAAGCGAGTGGAGCGAGCACGGCATCCGGGCGAACACGGTCGCGCCGGGGATCGTCGAAACCGAAGGCGTGACCGAGGCCGCCGGCGGCGAACTGCCCGACGCGTTCCTGGACGACGTGCCCGCCGACCGGTTCGGCACGCCCGCCGACTGCGTTCCTCCTGTACTCTTCCTCGCCAGTCCCGCGGCCGCCTACGTCACCGGCGGCTACTTCACCGTCGACGGCGGCCAGCTGCTCGCGCCGACGCCGTTCTGAGCGATCCAGAAACCGCGATCGACGAGCGAGTTCCGTGACCGTTAGGCGATCGGCGGCCATCGACCGATCATGCCCGGCGGAACGTACACCTTGCTCGTCGTGATGCCCGAGCGCACGACCATCACCGTCGGCGCGCTCGGCGAACACGTCTTCAATCCTGGCTGGTACGCCTACACTGGCAGCGCGTTCGGCACGGGCGGGTTCGCGCGTATCGAACGCCACCGTACGGTCGACGACGGCGAGAACGACACCCGTCATTGGCATATCGACTACCTGCTCGGTCACACAAAAACGACCATTGCAACGGTCGCGCGGACGGCCGACGCGGACGTCGAATGCGCGGTCGCCGACGTGCTTCCCGGCCAGCCGGTGGCGGGGTTCGGTGCCTCGGACTGTGACTGTGAGTCCCACCTCGCCTTCGACCCCGACCGCGAGCGACTGTGGCGGGCGATACAGGGCGCACACCGGGCGTTCGCACCTTAGAACAGGACGGTGCCGTGGTGGCGCGGACGTTCGTCGCGGCGCTTGGTGGCGAACGTGGCGAGGCGGGCTCTCAACTGGTCGCGCAGATCGCCGGCGGGGAGCAGTTCGTCGACCTCCATGTTCGAGGCCTGGGCCTCGATGTCGACGTAATTCTCGAACTCCTCCTTCGCGCTCTCGACGAACTGCTCGCGCGCCTCCCCGTCAAGCTCGGCGATCTGCTCGCCGAAGAGGGCGTGGACAGCCGCATCGGGTCCCATCACGGAGATCTCGGCGGACGGGAGCGCGAGCGTCGCGTCGGCCCCGAAGGCCGGTCCGCACATCGCGTAGATCCCCGCGCCGTAGGCCTTCCTGGTGATGACGCAGAATTTGGGTACTTGTGCGTTCGCCGTCGCGTAGATGAACTTCCGGCCCTTCCGGAGTACGCCTTCGCGCTCGACCTGCGAGCCGATCATGAACCCCGGCGTGTCGCAGAGATAAATGAGAGGTATGTTGAAGGCGTCGCAGGTCCAGACGAAACCCGCGCCCTTGTCGGCCGAATCCGGGAAGATCGCCCCGCTGATGCGGTTCGGCTGGTTCGCCACGATCCCGACTGGTCGGCCGTCGATGCGCGCCAGCCCCGTCACGAGTTCGGGCGCGAACCGGGGTTTGAGCTCGAAGAACGACTCCCTGTCGACGAGCCGATCGATGGAGTCGTGAACGTCGTAGGCCTCGTTCGGCGCTTCCGGAATCACGCCGTCGAGACCCTTCGGGTTCTTCAGCGGCGGAACGGGCGTGCTCTCGGGCGGTTTCTCGGTGTAGTTCTGCGGGAGATACGAGAGGAGGTCGCGGGCCGTCTCGGCGGCGGCCTGCTCGTCGGGAACGACGAGATCAGCGCTTCCGCTGCGGGTCGCGTGCACCTCGGGTCCGCCGAGCGACTGCATGTCGACCTCCTCGCCGGTCATCGCCGCGACGATGCGCGGCGAGGCGATCGCCATCCCCGAGATCCCCTCGACCATGATCAGGAAATCACAGAAGACCGGTGTGTACGCCGAGCCGGCAATGTCGGGGCCGTAGAGCACGCCGATCTGGGGCACCTGTCCCGAGAGCCGACACTGGTTGTAGAACATCCGCCCGCCGTGATAGCGACCCATGTGGGTGTCGCCCGGGTCGCGCTCGGTGGCGTCTAGGCGCGCGCCGGTCGAGTCGATCAGCCTGAGCATCGGGATGTCGAGCTCCATCGCGCGCTCCTCGATGCGGATGACCTTCTCGACCCCGTCCTGTCCGAGCGAGCCGGCCTTTACGGTGTAATCGTTCGCGGTAAAGGCCACCCGTCGGCCGTCGATCAGTCCAATCCCGGTCAGCAGTCCGTCGGCCGCGAGGTCGTCATCGTCGCTGTGGCGCGCGAACGTACCGTCCTCGTACTCGATCCGATCGAAGACCATCTCCAGGCGATCGCGAACGAACAGTTTGCCGAGATCCGCGATCTTCCCGTGGCCGCGTTCCGGCCCGCCCGTGAGGACACCCTCGATATCGTCGCGGAGGCGCTGTTCGCGGTCGGTCATCACCGTGCCGGCCTCGTTCCAGTCGCCCTCGCCGGCGTCGGCGACTCGTTCGCCGTCCGCGACGAGTTCGACCGATCGTCCGAGATGCTCCGAGACCGCGGTGGCGAGCGCGCGGGCGGTTTCACCGTCGATTTCCTCGCCGACGTCGATCTCCATGCATATGTCTCGCACCCACATGGTTTCAAACTACTGCGCCGTATCCGCGGTTGCCGTACCGCACAGTTGGGCGTCACGTTTATTCGCGCCACGGGACTCTCGGGGACAATGGCCCAACGCGAGCGGGCGACGGCCGTCCACCGCATCGAGTTCGATGTCGACTGGCCACCCGGCCACGTCGCGAGCTATCTCGTCGACTGCGAGCGGCCGACGCTCGTCGATGCCGGCATGCCGGGCGACGACAGCGAACGCCAGCTCCGCGAGGCGCTCGCGGCCGTCGATTACGAGCTCGCGGAGATCGACCAGCTCGTCCTCACCCATCCCCACATCGACCACATCGGCCAGACCAACGCCGTGATCGCGGCGGCCGACCCCACCGTCTACGCGCCCGTCGGGGTCCGCGAGCGGTTCGCGCGCGACAGCGACGATCTCGACGCCGTCGTCGAGGAGACCGCGACGCGCGCCGGTCTGACGGGTGACGACCACGAACGGGCGGTCGGGATGGCCGTCGAATCGCTCGAACGCAATCGTGATCTCCTCCCGCCGGCCGCGGTCGACGTCTGGGTCGAGGACGGCAACTCGTACGACATCGGCGGCATCCCGGTCGACGTGCTCCACACGCCCGGCCATCAGGCAGATCACTGCTGTTTCACGGTCGAACTCGACGGCGAGCGCGCGCTCCTCGCCGGCGACATGGCCATCGAGTCGTTCCGTCCCGTCACCCTCCACACGGGGCTCGATCGTGGCGTCGACGAGGCTATCGCGGCGTTTTACGGCGCGCTCGACCGCCTCGCGGCGCTCGATCCGGATCGCGTCTACCCCGGTCACGGCCCCGTTCACACCGATTTCGAGCACACTATCGAGCGCGACCGCCGGAGCCTCGATCGACTGCTCGACAACACGGTCGAATCGCTCGACGAGCCACGGACGGCTGCCGACGTCGTCACCCGACGAACGGACGACGACGATCCCACCAATCTCCTCCCCGAGACGGTCGCGGTGCTCGCCCATCTCGCTGCAAGGGGGAGAATCGAAGCAGAGGTCGTCGACGGCGTTCGCTACTACAGCCGCTGACGTCGCTCACGCACGAACACTTAATACGCCACGCGAGACGTGTCGTACCATACCATGGAGTATCACGACGGCGGCCCCCTTCGACGGATGGGCGACCTCCCGGCGATGGCGGCCCATCGCTACGGTGAGAAGACGGCATTCGTCGCCTTCGGCGAGGAACAGTCCTACAACGAACTCGACGACGAGGCGAACCGAGTGGCCAACGTCCTCACCGATCACGGCGTCGAACCGGACGAACGCGTCGGACTGTTCGTCCCGAACACGCTCCAGTTCCCGAGCGCCTACTTCGGGACGATCCGTGCGGGCGCGGTGCCGATCCCGCTCAACCTACGGATGGATCCCGAGACGCTCGCGTTCGTCCTCGACGATGCGAACGTCGACGCGATGATCGCCTCGCCGTTGCTCGCCGAGGAGGCGACGGGCCTCGCGGCGGCCGCCGGACTGGAAACGACGTTTCTGCCCGGTGTTGCCGAGGACGGCGTCGTCAACCTCTCGCACGAACTCGATGCGGCGGGCGACGAGTTCGCGGGGCCGGAACGATCGTTCGACGACGTGGCCTGCCAGCCCTACACCTCCGGGACGACCGGCAAGCCGAAGGGTGTGCTGCTGACACACCAAAATCTCCTCTCGACGATCGAATCGTACGATACGGGCGGTCTCAACGTCGACGCCGAGGATTCGGTGTTGCTCGTCCTCCCCCTGTTCCACATCTACGCGCTGAACGCGGTCATGGGCACGTTTCTCTACACGGGCGCAAAGATGGTGCTCCAGCCCCAGCCCGAGGCCCAGCCGATGCTCGACGCCATCGGTGAGCACGTCATCACCCACTTCGCGGGCGTCCCGGCGATGTACACGATGATGCATCGCGAGTACCGACAGCAACCCGACGAGTACGACCTCTCGTCGCTCGACAGCGTCACCTGCGCGGCCGCACCGCTCGCGGACGCGACCCGCCGGGAGATCGAGGAGGCCTGGGACGTCCCGATGACCGAGGGTTGGGGGATGACCGAGACGTCGCCCGCGGGCACGACCGAGCCCTCGCGCGGGGTGCGCAAGGCCGCGGGTTGCATCGGCCCGCCGGTGCCGAACATCGAGTGCAAGATCGCCGATCCGGCGACCCGCGAGACGCTCGTCGGCCCCGACGACCTCACTCCGTTCGTCGATCCCGAGATCGACTTCGAGGACGACGAGCGCGTCACCGGCGAGATCGCCGTCCGCGGCCCGCAGGTGTTCGAGGGCTACTACGAACGCCCGGAGAAAACCGAGCAGGTGTTCGACGACGATGGCTGGTTCTACACCGACGATATCGCGCGCGTCGACGCCGATGGCTACTTCTGGATGGTCGATCGTGCCGACGACATGCTGATCGTCGGCGGCGAGAACGTCTATCCCGCCGAGGTGGAAGAAGCACTCTACGACCATCCCGACATCGCTGAAGCCGCGGTCGTCGCCGCTCCTCACGAGGTGAAGGGCGAGGCCCCGGTCGCGTTCGTCGTCGCCGAAGACGGAACCGAGCTCGGCGAGGACGCCCTTCGGGAGTTCACGCTCGATCACGTCGCGAGCTACGCCCATCCTCGGCGGGTGTTCTTCGTCGACGAACTCCCACGGAGCGCGACGCGCAAGGTCCAGCGGTACAAGCTCGAAGCCGACGCCACGGAGCGACTCAACGAGCCCCTCCGATCGACCGATGAGGAGTTCTGAGCGCGGGCGAACTACCGTTGGCCCTCGTCGTCGGAGTTCGTAACGAGTGTCGTCGGATCGCTCGTGTCGTCGCCTTGCTGGTCGGTTTCCGACCGGCGTACGTCCGAGTGATCGCTGAGCGTCGAGATGTCCGCGACGGCCGTGCCGAGCAGCCGCTTGCCGACACGGATCACCTCGTCGTGGGTGAGTCCGTAGGCCCTCACGGCGACATACGCCGCGATGATCGGCAAAACGAGGCTGAAGACGAGTGTGACGGCGAGATGGAAGAGTACGCCAGCCGGCCGCACCGCCGTCACGGCGATCGGGACGAGCAGCACGAGAGCTGTCAGTACGCCTGCGCCGACCGCGAAGAGCCGCTGGCCCCAGTTGCGGAGTGCGCGCCGCGTCTCGGCGTTCAAAACGGCGTCAGCCTCAGTCATGTCGGTTCTTTCCCCTCTGCCATACTGGCCGCTACTCGCTCGTGCGCACTCAAAATTCCGATTGGGGCCGGACGGGAAATGGTGCGCTGCCCGCCCGCTCGAAACGGCGTGGAAACGTAGTGGCGCTCAGTTCTTCAAGATCACCTTGTCGTCGCCGACGGCGTCGATCTGCTCTTCGTCTATCGGGTCGGTGTCCTGGCCCGATGCATCGCCGAAACCGAGGCGGCTTTTGACCTCGTCGGTGAGGCCCGGATCGAACTCGATCCAGGCCGTGTCGCCCTCGACCTCGGCGACGACGCCGATCTGGTCGTCCCGGGCGTCGACGACCGGTTTCCCCTCGTCCTCCGCTGTGATGTTCTTCGGCATCGCGTTTGACATCTTGAGAGCCAGCGGCAAGTGCGCATGCCAGGTACTTGCAAGCATTACACCGATTTATCGATCGCTCGTCGGTGCTCGCATGGCATGACGAGATCGAAGAACGCCAGTCGTCCATCCGATCGGTGAAACCGCCAGAACTGGCCGCAGCACACTGCTAATCGAGATTCAATCCGCTCCGCCTCGGTCGTTCATCGCGTCTTCGAGGACACGCTCGACGAACGGATTTTTTCGTTCGGTGTACGTCTCCCGGTCGTCCGGATGTTTTTCCGCCAATTCCCGCTTCAGCGATTCGTACTCCGCCGCAATGTCGGCATTCTCGCAGAGGGAGTCTCGGAACGCGAGTGTTTCGGCATAGAAATCGCTGTCCCGCTCGGTGAGCGAGAGGTAATGCGTGCGGTTCGAGCGCGGCCCCTTCGCCAAGAACAGTCGTCCTTGAACATCGCCCGGTCGATGCTCATAGCCGTGCTCTTCGAGGAGCGGAACGAGCGACTCGCGGGCAGCGGAGAGATCGTCGAGCACAGCTAGCAGGTCGATGACGGGTTTCGCGGCAATCCCCTCGATGGCGGTGCTACCGACGTGTTCGTAGCCGTGGAGTCGATCGCCGGTGCTGGATTCGAGTCGGTCGACTTTAGTTTCGTACTCTCGTTTCCACTTCGGTTGGTGGGAAACGAGCGTGACGTTGCCGCGCTCCAGACCAATCATCAGTACCTCGCAAAGCTCGTCGGCTGACTGCTTCTGAGATGTGAGTTCGATGGAAAATCGGTGCCGAGCAACTGCTGGGAAAGACGATTCGGCATGGAGAGCATCGAGCCTGTCGCAGTCGGCGGCGGAACGCCGCCGACGCGACAGCGTTGCCACTCGACAAGCGGGCGGTCCTGATCGGTGGATCAGCGCTCGAAGCGCTCGTCAGGTGGCTTATTCGCGGGGACGGCCCGACGCACGTCGAGGGCCGTCCACGCTGCCCGCGTCACCATGCGGATGAACTCCTCGAACGACCATTCCCATAGGCGACGCCCGCCACGGCGGGGCGTCGCCACGTACTCCCAGTGCAAATACCGCCAGGCGTTCTGGAAGAGCAGACTGATCACGACGAACAGCAGCCGTTGCGTCGGATCAGTCGTTGTCGTCGAAATCGTTGTCTTCTCCGCGAGGCGGTAGCTCGATTCGATGCCGAACCGACGGCTGTAGTAGGTCCGCGCCTGTGAGGGCGTCTCGATGAACGGCGCGTCCACGGCGTAGCCGTGACGCGCCACGCCGTGCTCGTCGTATCGCCCGTTCTGGTACGTACAGTCGATGTAGACAGGAAATTCGACGGTCCACTCGTGACCGTCGAATCCCGTTTCGAGGTCGTGAGTGATGGTCCGACTCCACCCCTGACGAAGCTCCGTCTTGATCGCCGCTCCCCACTTGATGATCGGAACGACGTAGGCGTAGTTGTGCGCGTGCAGCAGCGTGAGACACTTGCCGTCGTAGAACTCTGAATCGAGATAGACAGCCTTGACCTCGAGGTCAAGGCCTTCGAGAAGACCGAGGAACTCCGCGAGGACACTGCTGGCGGTGTCGCCGTCTTCGAGACGGCGCACCGCCAGCGTGTAGCGTTTGTTTCGTACGCGCGCGTAGAGAGTAGCGTAGGCGTGGAACGCGGTCGTGCCACGTTTGGCTTCGGAGTGATAGAGGCCCTCGGTTTCGTCTTCATCACCGTAGTAGGGCCGCAGGTGGAGGTCAGCGACGACCTCCACCTGCTCGGGAAGAAGTTCGAGCACGTCGCGTTGGAGCAGGAGATTACCGACGGAAGCGACGCCGTCGAGATTGAACTTCGTACGGAGGTGATGGAGGACGTTAGTGCCAGAGGGAGCGTCTTCGCTATGCTTGCAGAGCGAAGAGATGGAGGTCCCGTCGGCGCACGCGCCGACGAGGACTTCGAAGATGTCGTCAGGGTCGATTTCAGCGTTCTCGCCGAGGGTGAGGGAGAACGTGCCAGTGAGAGTGTTGACGAGGAAATTAAGGAGCTGGTCCTCGTGGATTTCGTCGTCTGCTTGCTGTTTTGTGGTCACATCTCCAGCAAGCAGACGTCGCCACTAACCGGCTTTGCGAGGTACTGATCATGTGTTCCAGAGCGCGAGAACGGAAATAAGCCGCTCGTCCGAGCCGTCCTTCGATGAGCGGCACAACCACTATGAGTGGTGGACGCTCACAATGTCCATGGCTGCCTTCGAGACCGACGTACACGAGATGATCCGGGAGGCGACGCGGGAGATCGCCGCCGAGTACGACGCCGAATACTGGCGCGAGTGCGTCAACGAGAAACAGTTTCCCGAGGAATACTGGCAGGACCTCGCGGACAACGGCTGGCTCGGCGTCGCCATCCCCGAGGAGTACGGTGGGGAAGGGATGGGGATGCTCGAAATGGCGATCGTCATCGAGGAGCTCTCGCGCGGCGGCGGACAGGGCGGGATTATTTTCGTCCTCACACCCGTGTTCGGCGGCGTCGGCATCGAACGCCACGGTACCGAGGCCCAGAAGGAGGAGTATCTCCCGAAGATCGCGGACGGCGACATGCGCTTCTGCATGGGACTGACCGAACCGCGTGCAGGCACGAACACGCTCAACATCGACACCGAGGCCGAACGCGTTGATCGTGCCGGCGGGCACGCGGGCGACGAGTTCGTGCTCTCGGGCCAGAAGACGTTCATCAGCGGCGTCGAGAACGCCGACGAGATGCTACTCGTCGCGCGCACGTCCGAACTCGATCCCTCGAACCCCACCCACGGGGTCACGATGTTCCTCGTCCCGGAACCGGCCGATCAGGACGGGATCTCGCTGACGCCCGTGGAGACCACGGTGCCGTGGTTCGAGACCCAGTACCAGGTCGACATCGACGGACTGCGCGTCCACGAGGACCGTATCCTCGGGGCCGAGGACGGTGGGCTCTACCTCCTGTTCGATACCCTTAACACCGAGCGCATCGGCGGCGCGGCGAGCGCTCTCGGAGGCGGACTGCGCGCGATCGATCTCGCGGTCGAGTACGCCAACGACCGTGATGTGTTCGGCCAGCCGATCGGGAGCCATCAGGCCATCCAGCACCCGCTGGCCGAGCACTACGCCAAACTCACCGCCGCCCAGCAGCTCACCTACGATGCCGCCGCCAAGTGGGACGACGGCGAGGACTGCGGCATGGAGGCCAACGCGGCCAAACTGCTGACGAGCGAGTTCGCCACCGAGGCAGCCTCACAGGCGATCCAGACCCACGGCGGCAACGGGTTCACGCCCGAGTACGAGGTCTACGACCTCTGGCAGAACTCCCGGCTCACCCAGACCGCGCCCGTCTCGAACGAGATGGCGAAGAACTTCATCGCTGAGCACCATCTCGGCCTACCTCGGTCGTACTGAGCACGATGAGATTTCGGGGGAAGAGGCGATCGACCAGTGCCGGGTTTTACTCCGACGTGACCACACGGTTTTCGAGCGTCCCGATACCCTCGACTGACAGCGCGATGCGGTCGCCGTCGTCCAGGAAGCGCCCGATTTCGAGGCCACAGCCCTCGCCGACCGTGCCGCTACCGATGACGTCGCCGGGATGGAGGGGTTCGTCGCGCGAGACGTGGGCGACGATCTCCGCGAAGGTGTGTTCCATCGCGCCGGGTGTGCCAGATGACCACGTCTCGCCGTCGATTTCGGCCGTCATCGTCGCACTTTCGACGTCGAAGGAGTCGGCCGTCACGAGATACGGCCCGAGCGCGTTGGCGAAGTCCTTGCCCTTCGCCGGCCCGAGGTTTCCCTCCATCTCGCGACCCTGCACGTCGCGCGCGCTGAAGTCGTTGAAGATGGTATAGCCCGCGATGTACGAATCGGCCGCTTCGACCGGAATGTCGCGGCCCTCGCGGCCGATGACCGCTGCGAGTTCGAGTTCGAAATCCATCAGCTCCGAGGAATCGGGCCAGACGACCGTCTCGCCGGTACCGCGGATCGAATCGGGATTGCCTTTGTAGTAGATCGGTTGTTCGTACCAGACTTCAGGAACGTCCTCGCCCATCGTGTTCGCGACGTGCTCCTCGAAGGCCATGCAGTCGCGCAGCGAGTTCGGGCGCGGAAGTGGGCTCAGGAGTTGCACGTCGTCGGAATCGAAGACGATGCATGCATCGTTCGGGCCGCGTTCGCGGCCGTCGCGCTCCACGAACGAAACGACGTCTCGGGCGGCCTCGATCGCACGCTCGCCACGTTCGAGAAAGGCGATCATCTCGGGTGGCGCGATGGATTCGGCGAGTTCCACGGGCGTCGGTTCGCCTCGCTCGTCGAGCACGCAGGCGTAGCCAGTCGTCGCGTCGACGAGTCCCGATTCGGTGTTGATCCCCACACGTCGTTTCGGTCCGAGCTGCGTGTCGACCGCGAACGTGGCGAGTTGCATGCGTGAACGCTCGTGCCCACGCACCTATACGTTCCCCCAGGCCGCGTGGGTTTATGCGCCCGCGGCGACAGCGGATCGCATGGTCATCCGTTCGTTCGAGGGCACCGAACCCACCATCCACGAGTCGGCGCGCGTCGACGAATCGGCGGTCGTCATCGGCGACGTCACGATCGAGGCCGAGGCGAGCGTCTGGCCGAACGTCACCCTCCGTGGCGATTCGGGCGCGATCGTCCTCCGCGAGGGCGCGAACGTCCAGGACAACGCGGTCTGCCACGAGGGCTGCGAGATCGGCCCCGGCGCGACCGTCGGCCACACGGCCATCGTCCACGCAGCCACGGTCGGCGAGCGCGCGATGGTGGGGATGAGCGCGACCGTGCTCGGCGACGCACACATCGGCGAGGAGAGTCTCGTCGCGGCGGGCAGCGTCGTCACCGAAGGGATGGACGTCCCGCCGAACACGCTCGTCGCCGGGACGCCCGCCGAAATCCGTAAAGAGGTCGAAGATTCACCGTGGATCCATGCCGGCAAACACTACGTCGAGCTGGCGAAACGCCACGACCGCTCGTCCGAGCGCGTCGACTGACTTACCACAGCCGCGCCGCCGTGGCGAGCACCCAGACCGAGAGACAGGCCGAGCCGACGAGCTCCGGCAGCGCCAGCCCGCCCGGCGTGCCTGCCCCGAACCACACCGCCCAGCCGAGAACGTGGACGAGCGCCAGCGCGAGCGTCGCGAGACCGCGAGCCCGTGTGCCAGTACGCACGTCGCCAACGCCGTCGAAAACGAACGCGACGGTGAACGCGAGGAAGAAGCCGACCGCCACGAGCCCGTGCTCGGGAGCCGGCAGCGCGAAGACGCCGATCAATGAGAGGGAGACCGCCGCCAGCGCGAAGGCGAGGCTGCCGGCAGCGTGGAGCAGCGTGCGGGCGTTCTTAGCGAGGACGACGGCGAACGGGAGCGCGAGCACGCCCGAAAAGAGTAGTCCGTAATTGAACACGGCCGTCGAGGCCCAACTCGCACGTCCGAGATCGGACAGCGCGCTCGTCGAAAACGTGAATCGCGTCGAGAGCAAGATGGCGACGGTGATCGCCCCGAGCGCGACGACGATCGAGAACACGCCGAACGCCGCGGCGAGCCTGTTCGCTCGTGTGGACGGTGTCGGGTCGGGCGAATTCGTCATTATCGTTCAGAACCGCGGCCGGTCGTCCCTTCAGCCTACCGTCGCGCTCGACACACGACACTCGACGATCCGCAGCGTCGATCCGTCAGCCGAAGAAGTCGACGAGTCGGCGACCCGCCGTCTCGATCTCGGGTGAGACGAGCGCGAACCGGAACCAATCGGCGCGCGCCTCGCCGAAGGTTTCGCCGGGCATGGCGGCGACGCCGGCCTCGTCGATGAGCCGCTCGGCGTTCGTCATCGTTCCAGGAAACCCCGGAAAGCGCGCCATCACGTAGAACCCGCCGTCGGGGGTGGTGTACTCCGCCCCGGCGTCGTCGAGCGCGGCGGTGAAGCTGTCGATGCGGCGCACGAGGCGCTCGCGATTGCGCTCGTAATACTCGGGGCCAGTTCCACGGAGCGCGCGGAGAACGGCGTACTGGGCGGGTCGGCTCCCGGCGACGTTGACGAGCATGTGGCGACTGCGCACCCCATCAACCAGTTCGTCCGGAAAGACACCGTAGCCGACACGAAAGCCCGTGATAGCCATCGACTTCGAGAAGGCGTTCGTCACGATCCGGTGTGACGAATCGACCGCGAGCGCGCTCGCGAACTTCCCCGTATAATCGAAGTGGTCGTACACCTCGTCGCTCACGAGAATCGCGTCGTGCGCCGCGGCGATTTCGACCAGTTCGGCCATCGTTTCCTCGCCGTAGACCGCGCCCGTCGGGTTGTTCGGCGTGTTGACGACGATGGCGGCCGTCTCGTCGCTCGCGCGCTCGCGGACGGCAGCGGGATCGAGCGAGCCGTCGGCGTCGACCGGGACGTAGCGGGGAACGCCGCCGAACAGCTGTGTTTTGCCGGGGTAGTAGGGGTAGACCGGATCGGTGAGCAGCACCTCCGTGCCCGCGTCGCGGTCGAGCGCCGCCGCCAGCGCGAGCGAGTTCGCCTCGCCGGCCCCGTTGGTGACGACGACGTTCTCGATGGCGACGCCGCGTCGGGCGGCGATCTCCTCGCGGAGCTCCGCGAGCCCCGCGCTCGGCGGGTACTGATAGTCGTTGCCGTCCAGATCGGCGAATTCGTGGAGCCCCTCGCCGATCGCCGAGGGTGCGTTCCAGTCGGGCCCGCCGCTGACCAGTTCGACGACGTCCCGCTCGGCGGCCGCCGCGTACTGCATCAGCCGGAAGAACTGCGGCGTCTGATACTCCATGGATCGCCTGACGGTCGCCGCCTATTCGGTCTTTCCGCTCCGGGAGGGGTGGGTTTTTGCCCGCGGCGGGCAAGCGCTCACCCATGACCGCCGACGCGATCGAACGACGGCTCGGCGACGCGCTCCGGGAGAGCGACGCGACGATCGCGGTCGCCGAATCCTGTACCGGCGGGCTCGTGGGCTCGCTGTTGACCGACGTTCCTGGATCGAGCGATTACTTCGATCGGTCGCTCGTCACCTACTCCTCGCGAGCCAAACGCGCGCTGCTGGCCGTCAGTCGCGAGAGCCTCGACGCCCACGGCGCGGTGAGCGAACCGGTCGCCCGCGAGATGGCCCGTGGCGCGCGCGATACTGCCGACGCGACCTGGGGGCTCGCCACGACCGGCATCGCGGGCCCCGACGGCGGCACCGACGAGAAACCGGTCGGCACGGTCTACATCGGTGTCGCCCACGCCGGCGAGTGGGGCACCGGCGAGTCGACGAGCAGGGTCGAACACCACGTCTTCGACGGCACGCGCACGGAGGTCAAAGAGAAGATCGCTCGACGTGCGCTCACCGCGGTGCTCAAGGCGCTCGACGATCGCGAGCAGGAAGCGACTTAGGGGACACCCGCGTCGGAAGAATCGAGAATGAACAAGCGCGGCCACGTGCTCAACGCGATCGTCCTGAGCGTCGGGCTCGCCTGTCTCGCCCACCCGTCGCTCGACGCTGCGACGGTCCGGGCGGCCGTCGCCATCGGCGTGCCCGTCACCCTCGGCGCGCTCATCCCCGACGTCGACACCGCCTTCGGCACCCACCGCAAGACGCTGCACAACCT
The DNA here is from genome assembly GCF_024508235.1 of Halococcus qingdaonensis. Lineage (NCBI taxonomy): Archaea > Methanobacteriati > Methanobacteriota > Halobacteria > Halobacteriales > Halococcaceae > Halococcus > Halococcus qingdaonensis. The sequence goes on from NZ_CP101943.1 coordinate 1,502,772, forward strand.
CCCCGTCCTGCTGCTCTTCTTCGTCTATCCGTTCTACTTCGGCAACCTCCAGTTCGTCTGGATCGGCGTTGCCACCCACTACGTGCTCGATCTGTTCGGGTCGAAACGCGGGCTCGCACTGCTCTACCCGCTCGATCGCGCCGAGTTCGACGTTCCCGTCGGCGTTTCTGCACGGAGTCGCTACGCCGGCGGGCTGATGGTGCTCATCACGGCGTTCGAGCTCGCCGTCGCTGCCGCGCTCGCGTACGATCTCCCACGCCGACTCGTCGCGAGCGGCCTGCGCGCGAGCGGGCTCGCCTGAATGTGATGAGGTTCGCCTGAGCCGAGAGCAGAACAGGTATCACCGGCGAGCGAATCACAGGAAACGATGACTGCAGGCAGAACCGTCGGCGTCTGTGTGGTCGTTTTCGCGCTGCTCGCGGCGGGCGTCGCCGGCACCGCGAGCGCACAGAGCGCGCCGACGCCGATCGACTCGTGTCGGACGATCGCCGACGACGGCGAGTATGTGCTCACCGCCGACATCGCGAACAGCTCCCAGTCGACGTGCATCCAGATCCTGTCGAGCGACGTCACCTTCGACGGTGGCGGCCACACGATCGGGGGCGCGAACGCCAACGATAGCGTCGGTGTGAAGGTGAACAACTCGCTGACGAGCCTCTCGAACGTCACCGTCAGAAACGTCTCGACGACCGGCTGGACGACCGGCGTCCAGTATCTCGATGTCGCGAACGGCAGCATCGAGGACGTCACCGCGAACGGCAACGACCGCCACGGCATCCGCCTGCGCGCCGCGAACGACGCACGCGTCGAGAACGTCACCGCGACCGACAACGGCCGCTGGAGCCTCTACACCGTCGGCAACACGACCGTCACCGGCACTGGCTTCGCGACGGGCTCGACGGACAACGCCTCGTTCACCGCTAGCGACGTCGCGCTCACGGGCGTCGGCTCGCCGCCGGGCGGGCTCGACAACCGCTCGACGGTCGGCCAGCGCCTCGGCGCGGTCGCCACGGGCGACAACAGCTCGCTCCGGCTCGGCATCGGCTACGACGAGGCGAACGTGACGCGCGCGAACGTGACCGAGAACAGCCTCCGGATGTGGCGCTTCGAGGGCAACTGGAGCCAGCCCGACGGCGTGAACTTCGTCAACATCGAGCAGGACCGCGTCGTCGCCGAGGTGGAGAACGTCGACAACGCGAGCGTGCTCGCCCCGGTCGGCGACGTCCAGACGCCGACGCCGACACCGACTCCGACCGCCACGGCGACCGAGGCAGCCGCCAACACGACGAGCAGTTCCAACGGACCGGGCTTCGGGATCGGACTCGCGCTCGTCGCGGTTCTCGCGAGCGCGTTCGTCCTCCTGCGCCGGGATCAGTAGACTCGCACGTCGTCGAATCGCCCTTCGTAGTAGTCCTGTTCGGGGTGGGTTGGCTCGGTGCCGGAGAGGACAAGCCGATCGAACTTCGTCACGCTGTTTTCGTAGCCCAGGTGGGCGAACTCAGCGGCGCTCCGCAGACGATGGATCGCGCCCGATCGGTGTTCGACGCGCCGGGCGATTCCCTCGCGAAACGCCGTCAACAAGTCGTCCACCCCGCCGATCGCCCGCTCGAACGCGGTCCAGACCTCGCCGACCGTCCGCTCGCGGTGGGCGTACGAGGAACCGAACGTCGGGAGCGAGAGCGAGGCGGCGATCGAGCGCGCGCGGCGGTTGTGGTGGGCCCAGTGTTTCGGGTTGTAGATCTCGACGGCGTCGACGAGCTCGCGATACCGGTCGATGGTTTCGCGATCGAGACTCACGTTCAGGAATTCGGGATGAGGAACCAGCACGACCGCGTTCTGGCGGCGGAGTTCGGCCATCGTGCCCGCGAGCGTGAGGAAATCGGGGATCGGCTCGTCGAGTCCGAACGCGAGGACGTGCCGGCGGTTGCGCCACGACCCCGTGAACAGTTCGCGACCCGGGATCACCAGGAGCTCGTCGTCGCTGTGTTCGCGTGCTTTCGCGCGGACGTCGGCCAGCTGGGTGAAATGCGGCGCGTAGACCAGCGCGTCGAGACCGTACCGTTTGGCTCGGCGGACGACCCGCTCGTCGAGGACCTTGACGTGCGGATCGACGCGAAACGACTCGTTCGGCGTCACTGATTCGAGATCGGTCGCCGACGTATAGCGGTTTCCGATTCGATCCTCGCCGATGGAGTTAACTACACGTACACGTACGTGTAGACGTATGGCGACGAAGACGCTCACCATCACCGAAGAGGCCTACGAGTCGCTGAAGGCCCACAAACACGACGACGAGAGCTTCACGGAGACGGTACTCCGACTGACGGACGGCGAGCGCGACGTCTGGAAAGGCCATGGAGCACTCGCCGACGTCGAGGGGTTCCGCGAGGTGGTCGACGCGGTCCACGAGGAACTGAACGAGGACTTCGACCGGAGAGAGGATGCTCTGTACGGACAGTAGCTTCCTCATCGACTACCTGACCGAAGCCGGCGGCGGCCCGGCGGCGGACTTCCTCGACGCTCACGACGACGAGTCGTTTTACGCACCGACGATCGCGCTGTTCGAGATCTACTGCGGACCGACCGGCAATGGGACCGTTCCCGTCGAGCGCATCGCCAGCCTGGTCGACTGGCTCGAACCGCTCCCGTTCACCGATGCCGTGGCTCGCGAGGCAGCCCGAATCCGTCGTGAACTCCGCGAAACGAGCCGATCGCTCGGCACTGCTGACGTACTCATCGCCGCCACCACACGGCAGGCCGGTGCGACGCTCGTGACCGCCGATTCGGATTTCACGACGGTCGATGATCTCTCGGTGAAAACGTTTCGCTGATTCGACCGTCCGACGAACTACCGTTTCTCGCTCTATTCGGTACAGCGAAGCTGCGCTGACTGCGTGAAGAACCGTTTCAGCGTTCCTCGCTGTCCAGCACGCGGATCTGGTCGCCACGAACGGTGACGGGGATCGGGACCGTCGCCTCGTACAGTTCGACCGTCACCTGGTCCTTGCCCTCGTCGATGCGCTGGACCTGCGCCTTCTCGCCCTTGAACGGGCCGGCGACGAGCTCGACGATGTCGCTCTCGGCGATCCCCTCGACGTCGGGTTTCGGCGAGAGGAAGTGTTCGACCTCGGCGATCGAGGACTCGCCAGGGACGAGGTTGCGGGCGTGGGGGATCTCGTCGAGCACGCGTTCGAGGATCGCGTGATCGTCGGCCTCGACCATCACGTAGCTCGTCAGCGAATCGGGCGCGAGCGCGGCGTGGATGTCATCCGCCTCGCGCTCCATGATCATGTCGGCGACGGTGCGTTCCTGGCTCGCAGTCGTCTTGACGGCGTACATCCCCATCTCAGACACCCCCCGGGAGGAAGCTCATCACCGTGAAGATCAGGAAGCCGACGATGCCGATGAGGATGATGCCCGCACCCGCGATCAGCGCGATGCGCGAGAACTCCTCCCACGATGGCGTGCTGGCGAGCTTCAACACGCGCGTGTAGCTCGAAAGGTCGTATTTGATGTCCATACGGCCGGTATTCCCCGGACGAATTTCTATCTTGTGACACCGGCCGCCCCGCGTGACGAGAGCGAGGGATAGATAACGGACCCGTTGAAACCCGATCGATGACCATGAACGCATCACAGGACGACGGAGGGATTTCGTGTCGAACAGACGAGCGATAGTCGCAATTCTCGTCGTCGTGGCGCTCGGGAGTGCCACGGCGTCGGTCGGAATCGCCGGCGCGCAATCGACCACCGGCATCGACTCGTGTACGACGATCGACTCGTCGGGATCGTACACGCTCACGTCGAATCTCTCGACGGAGTCGGACGACTGCCTCCGGATCACGGCGAGTCACGTCACCCTCGACGGGAACGGTCACGGGGTCGACGGCGGCAGTTCCGGCGTCGGCGTCGTGGTCACGGGCCCCGAACGACTCTCGGACGTCACGGTTCGGGGAATGCACACGGAGGGGTTCACCCGCGGCATCCTCTTTCGGAACGTCGACAGCGGAACGATCGCGGACAGCACCGCGATCGGCGCGACCGAGGGGATCACGCTGCTCTCGACCGACGACACCACCGTGACGGAAAACACCGTTCGGGAGAACGCCCTCGGGATCGAACTTCGAAAAGCGAGCGACAACACGATCGCCGACAACACCGCGAACGACAACAAGTACGGCCTCCACATCGAGCGCGCGAGCATCGGCAATCGCTTCGTGAACGACACGGCGACGGGGAACTCGCTTTGGGATTTTTACTCCGATCGCTTCGATCCAGGAACCGATTCACAGACCACGGTGAAAAACCTCGACATGGGTGCGGTGACGGCCGATCTCTCGGGGACGAACGTCGGCGTACACGCACAGGGCGAGCCCGACAGCGCTCCGTCCGGCCGAACCGCCGTCGGGACAGCCGTCAGAACCACCGATTACGGTGAGGGATCGAACCTCTCACTCTCGCTGCATTACGACGACGCAAGTGGTGTGGACGAGTCCTCGCTGGCACTCTGGAGCAGTCCCAACGGCGACTCCTGGTCGAAGCTCGACGGCTCGACGGTGAACACCGAGGCGAACACCGTCTCGGCCGACGGCGTTCCCCATCCCGCGACGATCGGAGTCTTCGGTCGCTCGGAGAACGGAACGTCGAACGCTACAGCAGCCGCACCGCAGACCGCCACGGCGACGGCAACGCCGACCACGACGACGGCAGCCACCGCGACTGCAACGGCCACGTCGACCACAACGACCGCCGCAACCGCAACGCCAGGGACGGCATCGACGACGGATCCCGAGGCGACATCCATCGCCGCGGCTACGACGGCCGTGGCGAACGCCAGCGAGACGAGCGCGAACGGAACGACGACCTCATCGACCACCGGTCCGGGATTCGGTCCCGTTGGTGGACTGCTTGCGCTGTGTGTGGCCGGTTTGCTCGCCGTTCGGTTCGGGCGGCGTCGCTGACCGGTCGCTATCGACAGTGGTGTGAGATGTGTTTCGCGGAGAAAAGGAAACGAGAGCCGGTTCGGTCGGTGCGGAACCGAGTTATTCGACGTAGTCGATCTCGGAGTCGACCTGCCCGCCGGATTCGCTGGCGAGATCCGAGCGGCCGTAGATCTGCGGCGAGTCGACGCCCGTGACGACGATCATCGTCTCCATCTTCCCGGAGAAGCTCTCGTCGACGGACGCGCCCCAGATGATGCGCGCGTCGGGGTCGATCCGGTCGTAGAGCTCCTCGACGACGCCCTCGGCCTCCTCGATCGACATGTCCGGACCGCCGACGACGTTGACGAGCGCCGAGCTGGCACCCTTGAACTCCACGTCGAGGAGGGGCGAGCGCAGCGCCGACTGGATCGAATCGCGCGCCTTGTTCTCCGAGTCGGATTCGCCGAGCCCGATCATCGCGACGCCACCGTTCTCCATCACGGTGCGAACGTCAGCGAAGTCCACGTTGACCAGGCCGGGTTTGGTGATGAGTTCGGTCATCCCCTTCACCGAGCGCATCAGCACGCGATCACAGATGGTGAAGGCGTCCTGCAGCGGGAGGTTCGGCGCGTATTCGAGCAGGCGGTCGTTCGGGACGACGATGACGGTATCCGAGACCGCGCGGAGTCGTTCGAGCCCTGCGTCGGCGTTCGCGCGCCGGCGCTCGCCCTCCGCGGTGAAGGGGATCGTGGCGATGGCGATGGTGAGCGCGCCGGCCTCCTGGGCGGCCTGGGCGACGACCGGGGCCGCGCCCGTTCCCGTCCCGCCGCCGAGACCCGCCGTGACGAACACCATGTCCGAGCCCTCGATCGTCTCGGTGATGTCGCCGATCGTCTCGCGGGCGGCCTCCTCGCCGATCTTGGGCACCGAGCCGGCACCGCGCCCGCCGGTCTTGTCACGGCCCATCAGGATCTTCGTGTCGGCCTGCACCTGTTCGACGAGATGCTGGGCGTCCGTGTTGGCCGCGACGAGCTTCGCGCCGTGGATGCCCTCCTTCGCCATTCTGGTGACGGTGTTCGAGCCGGCCCCGCCACAGCCGATCACCGTGATCTGTGTCTTGAGTTCCTCGACGACGCCCGCGAGCTCCTCGTTTGTCATCGCTCCCGCGTCGCGCTCGCCCGCTGGCCGCTCGTCCTCGTCGTGGCCGTTTTCGGCCTCGTCGATGGCGTCCTCGATGATCGAATCCATTTGTCTTCGAGTGGCGGAGGCCGCCTATTTATCTTTCCCCTTTCCGCTCGCAGCGCCGTCGAGCGGAAAGCGCCGCTCGCGCTTCTCGTGGACGGCCATCGGTTCGATGGTCCGCCCGTCGACGGCCACGGGTTCACCGTCGGCGAGACGGCCGAATTTCGGTCCTTCGGGAACGTCGAGCGTCCGCGCCTTCACCGGCGAGAACGCCCGCTCGTGCGCGACGACCGCTCCTTCCACCCGCTCGACCGTCTCGTATTTCTCGTCCAGGAGAGCGACGAGCGCGTCGATGACCGATGTCCGTCCGGCGTCGTCGAGCAGCGCGCGCTCGCCAAGGCGCGTGCCCGACTGTTCGGTCTCGAACGCGAGCGCGTGGCGCTCGACGCTCTCGCGCACCCTCTCGGCATCGATCCCTTCCACCTCGGCGAGGAGGGCACTCGGCAGCGTCCAGCGCTCGACGTTCTCGACCGACGTCTCCGCCGCGGGTGCGCCGAATCGGAGTCCGTCGTCGACGGTCGTGACCCGCCGCTCGGCTGCTGCTGCGGTATCGAGCGGGATGCCTGTCGTTTCGCGCAGCCACGTCTCGCTCACGAGTTCGTAGCCGAGCTCCGTGATCGTGTCTTCGAGCGCGGGTCGCACACCCTCGACGAGCGCGCGCTCGGCACCGCTTCGCTCGAAGGCGCGGCGGATCACGTTCTCGTCGATGGCTCCCATCGCGTCGAGCGCCCAGCCCGCGCCGATGTGACCGACGGCCCAGTCGGTCTCGCGAACGACGCGCTCGAAGCGCGGGACGTAGTGGCCACCGCCGAACCCCACGATCTGGCGCTCGCGATCGGGAGGGACCTCGCGCAGGTCCAGGATGGCACGGGCGACCGCGCGTGCGCCCTCGGGATCGTCCCACTCCGATTCGGCGCTGCCCAGTTCGACGAACAGCGACGGTGCACCGACGTCGGTGGGGCCGTGGTGGGTGCACTCCGTGCCGACGTCGTAGTTCGCGGGTGCGTAGTCTGCGAGCGCGTCGAGCACCGCCGAATGGGCGTTCGGTGCCGCTTCGGCGAATTCCCCTTCCTCCCCACCGGCCTCGGCGGGGCCGAAGTTGCCCGTGTGGTGGGCGGTGAGGAATCGACCGGTGTCGCCGGCGTGTTTCGAGGCGAAGACGATCAGCCGCGGGTCGGTGAACGTTTCGGCGACGTTCACGAGATCGAGGTGGAGTGCGTCGAACTCGCGCAGCTCGATCCCCGGTGCGCGGTAGACGGTCCCGCCGCCCTCGGCGTCGGGGCGGGAATCGTCCGTATCGTGCTCCCAGTCGATGCACTCGCGGAGCCGGGCGGCGATGTTCGTCGAGGCCGCGTCGGCCCGGCTGACGACGATGGCGAGCGACCCGGCCATCAGTCGGCACGCTCCGGCTGGCCGGAGCCACCGATCGCCTCGCGAGCGTTCGTCACCGTGCGGCCGAGCAGTTCGCGCAGGCTCTCGCGGTGGCGGACGAACAGCGCGAGCCCGAGCACGACGTAGACGACGGTGTAGCCGTGGAGGATGAGGATCGAGACCTCGTTCGCCGCCTGTGCGCTCATCGTCTGGATGACGTAGAACTCGGCGAGGACCTGCGAGGCGAACAGGACGAGCAGCCCGATCGCCTCGCGGACGGAGATCTCGAAGTTCGAGAGGATGCCGATGGCGAAGAGGCTCTGGGCGGCCGTGATCCAGATCTCGGCGACCTGCTTCTCGTCGATCGGCAGCCCGCCGATGTGGCCGGCGGCGATCGAGAAGACGACCGCGAGCGTCCCGATCAGCAGCGTCCACTGGTTGAGCTTCGAGGAGATGAGCGCGTTGAACCCGGCCGTCGAGCGCGCCTTGTTGACGAGATAGGCGACGACGATGAGCTCCGGGCTCTCGGAGGCCAGCGGTGCGAGCCACTGGATCATGAAGAATTCGGGGATGCCGTACTGGAGCCCGAGCCGTTCGAGACCCGTGGCGAAGGGATGGACGGCGATGTAGATGAGCACGCCGGAGAAGGCGAACAGGAAGAGCACGACCGCGATGCGCGGAACTTTCGAATACGCCTGAAAGTACGCCGGGACGCCGACGTTTTCTTCCGGTTCCTCGACGTCGCCCCGGATGACGATGGCGATGTAGAGCACGTAGAGTCCGAGGAGAACGACGGTGTCGAGAATGCCGATGGTGCCGCCGAGCGGGACGAAAAACGCGAACGCCGTCGCGGCGAGCAGGAAGGCGATCTCGAGGGCGATCCCGTGATCGAGCGTGACGACGTCGGCCAGGAACCCCGACCGGTATTCGACGGCCTCGTCGCCGAGGCGCTTGGCGCGATAGACGGTGAAGAGTGCGATGCCCGCCCAGCCGATGCCGATCAGGATGCGGTTCGCGCCGGTCATGTTGGCGATGGCCAGCTGTGCCGCCCCGCTCTGGCCGGAGCCGGCCTGCCATGCGTAGAGGGCGTCGACGGCGTACTCGGGCGCGACCGCGAGCACCGCCAGCACGGCGATGGCGAAGGCGGTCGGGACGTCTTTTTCGGCCGTCTCGGCGGCCCACGCGAGCAGGAACGACGCGCCGAGGATGGCCGCTCCGCCGGCGAGCACCGCCATCGCCGGCGTGATGTTCGCACCCGGTGGCTCCGGGGAGAGATGGAGGCCGTGTGAGACGAACAGCCCGAGGAACGGAACGGTCAGCAAGAGCGCCGCCGCGACGGCGACGAGCGGATGGCGTAAACGGTCGAACATGGTCGAACCGAGCGAGGCACGTACCTATCTCTTTTGCTGTGGGCTGCGCGGACCGGCCCGCTTATCGCCCCCGGGTCGTGATTGACGCCCATGCAGGTGTTCGGACTCGTCGGCTCGCCGGTCGAGCATTCGCTGTCGCCGCCGCTACACGAGGCGGCCTACCGCGAACTGGGGATCGACGCGCGGTACGTCACCTTCGAACCCGATCCCGACGATCTCGCGGCGGCCATCGACGGTGCTCGCGCGCTCGGGATCCAGGGGCTGAACGTCACGATCCCGTTCAAGCGCGACGTGCGCGACTACTGCGAACCGGACACGCTTGCGGCACGGATCGGCGCGGTCAACACGCTCGATTTCGGCGGAGAACGACTAACTGGCTACAACACCGACGCAATCGGCGTCACGCGCGCGTTCGCCCATCACGACGTGTCGCTCTCCGGGCGGGCGGTCGTCGTCGGCGCGGGTGGGGCGGGCCGTGCGGCGGCGTTCGCGCTTGCCGACGAAGGAATGGCGGTCGCCATCGCCAACCGGACCGCCGAGCGCGCCCGCGAACTCGCCAGCGAGATCGACGGTGCGACAGGCCACGGTCTCGACGAACTCGACGAACTCCTCGCGGACGCCGACGTCCTGGTGAACGCCACGAGCGTCGGGATGGACGGGGACGTCTCACCCGTCGACTCCGAAGCGTTGCACGGCGATCTCGCCGTTCTCGACGCGGTCTATTCGCCGATCGAGACGCGATTGCTCCGCGAGGCTGCCGCCACGGGGGCGACAACGATCGACGGCGCGTGGATGCTGCTCTACCAGGGCGTGGCGGCCTTCGAGCGGTGGACCGAGCGTACGGCCCCCGTCGAGACGATGAACGAGGTGCTTCGGGAACGGCTCGCGTCGGACGACGGTGGCTCGGACTGACGACTGAAGAACTATCGAACCGCCAACGCGACCGGCATCGTCCTTTTTCGGACTTCCGTCCGACAGTATATTTAACCCCGGGGATGGTAGGAGCGGCCATGACGCTGCTCGATACCATCAAATCGCTGCTCGGTCTGGACGACGGTCGGTCGGAGGATCGCCGCGAGCGCTCGCGGTCGACACCGACGACGGACTCCGAGGACGCCGTCAAGGGAACCGATACCGACGAACCGGCAGCCGCCGGCGGCGACGCTGCCGGTTCGACCGCATCGATCGTCGACGAAAACGCCGAGGGCGGTGCCGAACCCGGTGAGGTCACGGGATCGGCGTCCACCGAGAACGACGACTCCCCCATCGAAGGGGACGCCGACGCGAACGAGTCGGCAGCGGCCGGCGGCGACGCGGCCGCCTCGACCGGTTCGATGACCGAGGAGGACGGTTCCGAGGGTGCCGCCGAGCCCGGCGAGGCGGTCGGCCCGACCGACGACGAGGAGATCGAACCTGTCGAGGGAGACGAGACCGACGACGGCGGCGAAGCCGAGGACGACGAATCGGAAGCCGACGACGTGGGAGACGGCGACGGTACCGCCGACGAGGCCGCCGCGGCGGGCAGCGACGCGAGCGGTTCGACGGGCTCGATCACCGAGGAGACCAACGAGTCGATCTCGGCGGCCGAGGACGCCGAGGCCGCCGGGCCGACCGACGCGGACCCGGGCGACGACGCCGCCGACAACGACGTCGACGCGCTGAAGGGGATCGGCCCGTCCTACGCCGATCGGCTCGGCGAGGCAGGCATCGAGAACATCGCTGATCTCGCCGACGCCGACCCTGAAACGGTCGCCGACGAGGTCGACGTCGCCGAGAGCCGGGTCGAACGCTGGAGCGAACGCGCGAAGGCCCGCCGACAGTAGCTCATTTCGTGTGGATGGCCACCTGGCGAACCGAACCACAACACCGTTGATCATGCGGGTGCGTTCTCGATGCAATGGACCGGACCGTCGTCACGTCCCGTGAATCGTTCCGCGAGGCCGTCCGGAATGCACCGGGCGCGTGTCGCGTTCCGGTCGAGGTACGGACCACGGTCCGGGACCCGTTCGCGGCCTACCGGCGTGCGCGAACCGACGAGGGCGGCGTCTTTCTGGAGACTTCGGGCGGGCAGTCGGGCTGGGGTTATTTCGGCGTCGAGCCGCGCGCGTTCCGGACCGTCGAAGCGGATGGCGAAGGTGCGTTCGACGCGATCGACGACCAGACCGACGAGCAGTTGAACCGTGCCGGCTGTGACGTTCCCTACCCGTGCGGTGCCATCGGCTGGCTCTCGTACGACGTCGCCCGCGAGCTCGAATCGCTGCCAGCGACGACGATCGACGATCGGGGGTTCCCACGCGCACAGATCGGCTTCTACGACCGCCTCGCCGCCTGGGAGGAGCCCCGCGGCGAGACGACGACGACGCTCCGCGTGACCGCCTGTCCGCGCGTCGACGGCGAGAACCGGTCGGTTGCGGCGATCGACGAGCTGTACGAGACGGGTCGCGAGCGCGCGCTCGCGCTGGTTCGTGCCGTTCACGAGGGCGATCCGTCAGTCGAGGAAGCGACGAGAGCGGCAGGTTCGATCCGCTTCGAGAGCGACTGTTCGCGCGAGGCGTTCGCCGAGCGCGTTGCGACGGTGAGAGAACGGATCCGCGACGGTGAGACGTTCCAGGCGAACGTCTCCCAGCGCCTGAGCGCGCCCGCGACCGTCCATCCCGTCGAGCTCTTCGCCGCCCTCCGGACCGTGAACCCGGCACCCTACTCGGCGCTGGTCGAGTTCCCGGACGTCGATCTCGTGAGCGCGAGCCCCGAACTCCTCTGTGAGCGCGAGGGAAGAGCGGTGACGACCGAGCCGATCGCGGGCACCCGACCGCGTGGGGAGACGAACGCCGCGGACCGCGAGCTCGAAGACGACCTCCTCGCGGACGAGAAGGAGCGCGCCGAACACGCCATGCTCGTCGATCTCGAACGGAACGATCTCGGGAAGGTTTGCGAGTACGGCTCGGTGACGGTGAGCGATTACCGGCGCGTCGATCGGTACTCGTCGGTGATGCATCTGGTCTCGATCGTCGACGGTCGTCTTCGCGAAGGGACGAGCCTCGCCGACGTGCTCGCGGCCGTCTTCCCCGGCGGGACGATCACCGGCGCGCCGAAACCGCGCACGATGGCGATCATCGACGAAGTCGAGCGCTCGCGCCGCGGGCCCTACACCGGGAGCCTCGGCATCGTCGGGCTCGACGAGCGCGCGACGTTCAACATCCTCATCCGAACGCTCGTCCGGCGCGATGGGGAGTACTCGCTGCGCGTCGGCGCGGGCATCGTCCACGACTCGGAGCCCGAACGCGAATACGACGAGACGCTCGCCAAGGCCGGCGGTCTCGTCGACGCGCTCTCGCGGGCGCTCGACGCCGACGTGACGATCGCGGACCGTGAGGGGGTCGAGCAGTGATTCTGGTCATCGACAACTACGACTCGTTCGTCTACAACCTCGTCCAGTACGTCGGCGTCCACGACGAGGTGTGCGTCCGGCGCAACGACGCGATCACGGTCGACGGAATCCACGAACTCGACCCCGACGGGGTCGTCGTCTCGCCTGGTCCTGGAACGCCGGAAGAGGCGGGCGTCTCGATGGCGGTGTTCGCCGAGCTCGACTACCCGACGCTGGGGGTCTGCCTCGGGCTTCAGGCGCTCTGTGCGGCGGCAGGCGCGCCAGTCGGCCACGCGCCGGACGTGATCCACGGCAAGCCCTCGCGTATCGGCCACGACGGCCGCGGGGTCTTCGCCGACCTGCCGAACCCCCTTGTTGCCGGGCGCTACCACTCGCTCGCGGTCGAGCGCGACGATCTCCCGGAAACCCTCGACGCCTGCGCCGCCACCGACGACGAACGCCGGGTCGTGATGGGCGTGCGCCACACCGTGAAGCCGCACATCGGCGTCCAGTTCCACCCCGAGAGCATCCTCACCGAGAGCGGCACGGACCTCGTCCGCGCGTTCTGCGAGCGCTGCGCGAACGGAGGAAAGCCATGAAATACCACGTGAACGGCGAGATCGTACCCGAGGACGAGGCTACGGTGAGCGTCCGCGATCGCGGGTTTCTGTACGGTGACGCCGTCTTCGAGACGGTGCGCGTCTACGGCGGCCGAATTTTCGAGTGGGCAGTCCACGAGAACCGGCTCCACGACAGCGCCGAGCGACTGGGCTTCGCCGACGCCGTGCCCGACGATCTCCACGAGCGCGCCCGAGAGACGATCGCGGCGAACGAACTCCCCGAGGCCTACCTCAGACTGACCGTCTCGCGGGGCGTTCAGTCGCGTGGGCTCGCTCCTGGAGAGGCGACCGAGCCGACGGTCGTCATCCAGATCGGCGAACTCTCCCGCGGTGGCGTCGATGGCGAGTCGGTCTGGACGGAGCCGGCGACGGTCCAGATCGTCAAGACGCGCCGCGCGCCCGACGTCGCGCTCCCCGCCGACGCGAAGACGCACAACTACCTCGGCGGCGTTCTCGCACGCCTCGAACTCGAACGCGCGGCGACCGAGCAGTACCGCGCCGACGAGGCGCTGCTCCGGGACATGGACGGGAAGCTGGTCGAGGGGACGACGAGCAACGTCTTCTTCGTCGAGGACGGGACGCTCAAGACGCCGAGCCTCGACGGCCCGATCCTCCCCGGCGTGACGCGTTCGGTCGTCCTCGATCTCGCCGCCGACGAGCGCTTTCCGGTCGAGACAGGTGAGTACGTGCCGGCGGACGTCCGCAGCGCCGACGAGGCCTTCCTCACCAACTCGACGTGGGAACTGCGGCCGATCGAGCGCGCCGACGGCATCGCGGTCGGCGCGGGGCCGGTCACGGAACTCCTGACACGGCTGTTCGACGAGTACGTCGAGCAGCGCCACTACGACGATTGATCGTGTATGACCGGCAGTGTCTTCATCCCGTCCGCCGATGTGAGCGGCATGCACGAGGAACTCGACGCGGTGATCGTGGCGTTCGACGAGGAACGGGGCGTCGGCACGCTGACGCTGAACCGGCCGGATGCGCTGAACGCGATGAACGGGCGTATGCGCGCCGATATCGAGACCGGTCTCGAACTGCTCGAAGAGCGCGACAGCAAGGCGGAGGGCGTCGCGGTGCGTGCGGTCGTGATCGAGGGAGCCGGCGAGAAGGCGTTCTGTGCCGGTGCGGACGTCACCGGATTTGCTGATGCGTCGCCGGCGGCCTTCGACGCTCACGGGCTGCGCGCTGCGATCGGCGAATTCTCGGCTCCGGTGGTGGCGAAGATCGACGGCTACTGTCTCGGCGGCGGGCTTGAACTCGCGCTGGCCTGCGATCTCCGTCTCGCCAGCGAGTCGAGTCGGTTGGGCTTTCCGGAGGTCGATCTCGGACTGTTGCCCGGTGCCGGCGGCGTCCAGTACGTCTCGCGGCTGGCGGGGCCCGCGTTCGCGAAGGAACTCGCCATGACCGGCGAGCACGTCGAGGCCGAACGCGCTGCCGACGAGGGGATCGTCAATCACGTCTACGACGACGAGGCGTTCGCCGACGAGGTCGAGGGGTTCGTCGAAACGATCGCCGACAAGCCGCCGCTCGCCGTCCGCGCGATCAAGGATTCGGGCAACGTGAGCGTCGAGGTCGGCCTTAGTGAGGGGCGGAAATACGATCGGCGGATCTTCGGGACGCTGCTCGAAACCGACGATCACGAGGAGGGCGCACGCGCGTTCGCCGACGACGAGTACGATCCAACGTTCGTCGGGAAGTAGAGGCCTGAACCTCCGGTTTCAGTATCGATTACCGTCGTTTCAGGCACAACCCTTAATTGAAATCCAGCCCTATCAAGAGTATGGCAGAAAAGAACATCAGCGAGGAGAAACTCGACCGTGCCGAGGCCGCCGAGCGCCTGCGGGAAATTGCTGACGAGCTGGAATCCGACGAGGAATTCCACATCGACATCGACAACAAGACGATCACGCTCCACCCGCGCGACTCGCTCGGCTTCGAGGTCGGCGTGCGCGAGCGCTCGTCGATCCTCCGGGGGAGTCGTGAGTCGGTGACGATCAAGATGGACTGGAGGGGGAAATAATGGCGATCCTCGACAGTCTCGTCATCTTCCTCGTCAGCCTGCTCCTCGGGACGGTCGGCATCTATGCCGGCGTGCGCCTCGTCGCCGATCGGGACGTCGGCTACGGCAACGCCGCCCTCACGGCCCTGCTCGGCGCGGTCGCGTGGGGGATCGTGAGTTTCTTCGTCGGCTTCATCCCCGTTCTCGGCGCGCTGCTCGCGCTCGTCGTCTGGATCGGCGTCATCAACTGGCGCTATCCGGGTGGCTGGATCACCGCCGCCGGCATCGGCTTTGTCGCGTGGCTCGTGGTCTTCGTCGTGGTCTACGTGCTCGCGACGCTCGGGCTCATCACACCTGACGCGCTCGGCGTGCCCGGCATCTAAACGATCTCGACGCTGCGCTCGCTTCGCTCGTCCTCCTCGAAGACGAACACGCGCCCGCGAGCCGTCTCCGGGTCGGCCGCGACGGTGACGCGATGGCCCTCCGCACGCACGCTCACGCCCGGAAAGAGGGTCGTCTCCTCGCCGTCGTCGACGAGCACGCGCCCGACGCCGGTCTCGGTGATGATCTCGTCGACGGTTGTCCGGTCGTTGACGTAGACGAGCACGCCCTCGGTCTCGGTGGGATCGGTGACGAGAACGTGGACCTCCTTTGCTGGAGCGGTCGTGTGGCTTTCCTCGACTTTCGCCGGAACGCCGTGATAGAACGCCTCGCGGCCGTCGGTGTACTCGACGGCGATGCCCGCCTCCGTGAGATCGATCGACAGCGTGTCGGGCGAATGCTCGCTGTGGTAGCTCATGGGAGGACTACTGGACTCTACGGCAAAAACGGCGTGTTCCGCGCGGACCGCTATCGGTAAGGCCACTGGGGTGAACTCGCCGGCATGGACGGACGCGCGAGCGCGCCGGCAGCCGGCACAGTGATCAACGCACTCGCCACCGGCAGGGGGAGTGCGTTCGCCATCGACCGCGAGACGACTGCAACGGTCGAGCTCTCGAGCAATGGCGACGTGACCGGGACGATCGCCGGTGTGCCCGACGCCGACACGCGCCTCATCGAGCGCTGCGTCGAACTCGTCGTCGAGCAGTACGGCGACGGCCAGGGTGGGTGGGTCGAAACCGAGAGCGAGGTGCCGATGGCTGCCGGGCTCAAGAGTTCGAGCACCGCAGCCAACGCCACGGTGCTGGCGACCTGCGACGCGCTCGGGGTGACCGTCGGCGAAAGCGGTGCGCTCTCGTACGAGAACGCCGCCAGGCTCGGCGTGCGCGCCGCCCGCGACGTGGGCGTCACGGTGACAGGTGCGTTCGACGACGCGAGCGCGAGCATGCTCGGCGGCGTCACCGTCACCGACAACACGACCGACGAACTCCTCGCGCGCGGAACGGCCGATTGGGACGTGCTGGTGTGGACACCCGACGAGCGTGCGTTCAGCGCCGATGCCGACGTAGCGCGCTGCGAGCGCGTCGCGCCGGTCGTCGAGGTCGCGACCGAGCAAGCGCTCGCAGGGACCTACGAGCGCGCGATGACGGTCAACGGGCTGGCGTTCTGTGCGGCGCTCGACTTTCCGACCGCGCCGGCGATGGCGGCGCTCGAACACGTTGCGGGCGTCTCGCTGTCGGGCACCGGGCCGAGCTACGTCGCGGTCGGCGAGCGCGATCGACTAACGAAGGTACAAGAGGCGTGGAGCGAGTACGATGGGGATACATGGCTGACGACGAGTCGGACCGACGGCGCACGGACGGAATGAGCCTCGACGAGCTGCGCGAGGAGATCCAGACGATCGACCGCGAGATCGTCGAGCACATCGCTCAACGCACCTACGTCGCCGACGCCATCGCCGAGGTCAAACGCGAACAGGGGCTGCCGACGACCGACGAATCCCAGGAACAGCGCGTAATGGATCGGGCCGGCGAGAACGCTCAGCGCTTCGATGTCGACGATAACCTCGTGAAGGCGATGTTCCGGCTGCTGATCGAGCTCAACAAGGTCGAACAGCGCGAGTCGAGATAACGATTCGTGTTTCGCGTTCGACGATCCTGCAGCGATTACGTTGTCGATCGAAACATCGCGTTATCGAGTCCTCGTTAGACGCCCGAAAAGGCATGACCTCGGTACGCGACGGACATTTTGCTCGTCACTGAGGTGATTCGGCGGTCGTCCATTCGACTGCGCTCGTACTTCCGAGTGCAAACCGTCGAAACGACTTTGGTAAGACAAACGTAATACGTACGTATGTCCGAAGCGACTACTAGGGATAACGGCGACGAGATAGTCACGGTGAATTTCAAACTCACGCAGTCTTTCCTCGACGAGATAGACAGTACGTGGCAGGGACGGGGCTTCAACAGTCGAAGCGAGTTCATACGCTACACTCTGCGCGACGCCACCGAGTTCCCCACGTTCGATCGCGATGAACTCGTCGCGCTCCTCCAAGCAGAGGAGGACATCGGCGAGGGGCGGACGATGAGTGCCGAGGAGGCCCGTGAGAAGTTCGGGACGGACGGCGATGAGTGAGGGTGAGTGGACGTGGGAACTCGCTCCGAAGGCCCAGGATGATCTCGCCGCGCTCGGCCCTCACGAACAGGACCGGATACTCGATAAACTCAACGAGATCACCGATTCGCCGTGGCGCGACCCACCGGAGTACGGTGAACCACTCCAGAACAGTCCACGCAAGAAGATACGTGTCGGGGAGTTTCGGCTCGCCGTAACGTTTCGCCGGAATGAACAACGTATGGCGGTTGCCCGAATCAAGCGCCGAGATGGAGCGTACACTGCCGACGACTGATCGTACACCGAAGAAGACGGTAGTATCGGCAAAATACGTAACTTCAGTTCGAGATTTAAATAATATAATATGAGGTTGGAGAAACAATTCAAGCGTTCTTAGTATTGACGATAACCTCGTGAAAACGATGTTTCGGCTGCTGATCGAACTCAACAAGGTCGAACAGCGCGAGTCGCGGTGAAGTCGTCCCACATCGCGAGCAGCCGTCACCACTATTTATCACGGTCGCGGTCGTAGCCAGCGTCGATGACAGAGACAGATGTCGCAGTCGTCGGTGGCGGACCGGCCGGACTCAGCGCGGCGCTGTTCACCGCGAAGAACGATCTCGAAACGATCGCGTTCGACACCGACGATACCTGGATGCACAAAGCCCACCTGTTCAACTACCTGGGCATCGAGAGCGAGGACGGCTCGGCGTTCGTGGACGGCGCCCGCGAACAGGTCGACGAGTTCGGCGTCGATCGCCACCAGGGCACACAGGTCACGGACGTCTCGGAAAACGGTGACAGTTTCACCGTCTCGACGGAGGACGGCGATCACGAGGCGAGCTACGTGATCCTGGCGACGGGTGCCGATCGCGACCTCGCCGACGAAATGGGCTGTGCGTTCACCGACGAGGACATCGTCGACGTCGACGTCACAATGGAGACGACGGTGGCCGACGCCTACGCGACGGGTGCGATGGTGCGCGCCGAGGAGTGGCAGGCGGTCATCTCGGCGGGCGACGGCGCGGCCGCGGCGCTCAACATCCTCACGAAGGAGAAGGGCGAGCATTTCCACGACTTCGACGTGCCGGCCGACGCCGAATAGGGCGATCACAAGCGGTAAGCACCCGCTCGCCGTCGGATCGCCGTGAGCAACGTTTTCGGTCGTATCGAACGCGCGACGCCGCCGTTCGCCGCGCTCGCGATCGCCGTCGTCGCCGTGAGTACGAGCGCGATCCTCGTCCGGTTCAGCACCGCGCCGAGCATCGTGAAGGCGTTCTATCGTGTTCTCTTCACCACCCTCCTGCTCGTGCCGTTCGCCGTCGTGCGCCACCGCGACGCGTTCTCGCGGCTGACGGTCCGCGACTGGCTCGTCGCGGGAGCGGGCGGGGTCGCGCTCGCCATCCACTTCGCGTCCTGGTTCGAGAGCCTCGAATTCACCAGCGTCGCCGCCTCCGTCACCATCGTCCAGTCACAGGTGCTGTTCGTCGCGATCGGCGCGTCCTGGCTGCTCGCCGAGCACGTCACCCGGCGGACGATCGCGGGCATGGCGCTCGCGCTGGTCGGCATCGCGACATTGTCGATCGGCGATTCACTCACCGGCGCGGTCGCCGGTTCGGCCCCGCTCTACGGCAATGCCTTGGCGCTCGTCGGCGCGGTCTGTGCGGCGGGATACGTGCTCGCCGGGCGCTCGCTCCGCCAGCGGATTCCCCTGATCCCGTACGTCATCGTCGTCTACTCGGTCTGTGCGATCGTCCTCCTCGCGCTCGTGCTCGCCGACGGCGCGGCGCTCACGGACTACCCCGCGAGCGAGTGGCTGCTCTTCGCCGGCATGGCGATCGGTCCGGGGATCTTCGGTCACACGGTGTTGAACTGGGCGCTCGCCCACCTCGAGTCGAGCGTCGTCAGCGTCTCGCTGCTCGGCGAGCCGATCGGCAGCGCGCTGCTCGCACTCCTGCTCGGCGAGGTGCCGAGCGCCCTCACCGTCGTCGGCGGGGCGGTCATCCTGCTCGGCATCACCGTCACCGCACGGGCGTGATCGTCGACTGAGCAGTCGTCGACGGAACCCCCGCAAGAATCGAACCGCCCACAAAAGCGTGCGTGCCGGCGTTCAGCAATCCTCTCTCCCTGATCGTTCTCAGGGGTGGTCGGATCGGTCGCGGCGATGGATCCCCATCAGGATCTCCTCTTTGGGCCGGGAGGTCACCGTTGGGATCACCTCGATGTTTCGGTCGGAGGCGAGTTCGAGGTGGTAGCGCTGATAGACCATCGCGAGGATGAGGCGGGCTTCGAGCATCGCGAACCGATCGCCGATACACCGGCGCGGGCCGGCTGAGAACGGGAAGTAGGCCAGATGGGGGAGCGAGCGCTGGAACTCCTCCGTCCAGCGTTCGGGCTCGAACGCCAGCGGATCGTCGTACCACCGCGAGTCACGGTGGACGACCCACTGGTTCAGGAAGACGTTCGCGCCCGCCGGGATGGTGTAGTCGCCGATCTGGTCGGCCTCCGTGGCCTCGCGCACGATGCCCGGGACCGGCGGGAAGAGCCGCATCGACTCCTGAACCACCTTCTCGGTGTAGGTGAGTTCGGAGAGATCGCTCATCGTGGGGCGCTCGCCGTCGAGCACCGAATCCTCACTGTTGACCGACGAGCAAGCCGCACTGCTCGCGCTCGCGATCGACGAGGGCTACTACGAGGTGCCCCGGGAGACGACCCAGCGGGAACTCGCCGATCGTGTCGGTGTCACTGCGGGAACCATCGGTGATCGCCTACAGCGGATCGAGCGCCGTGTGATGACCGCGTACGCGAACGATCACGCAACAGCACCCACCGGAACGGATCGCGGCGGCTCCGGTTGATCACCATCGATCGGTGGCCGTCTCACGAGAATTCGATTCGCTCGCCGAGTGATTCGGGATCAGGAGGTGTCCCATCCATCGAGCAGCCACCGATCCCGAAGCAGGTACGCACCGACGATCACGACGGACACGACGCCGATGATCGCGTAGAGTTCGACTTCGGTCAGCGAGCGCGCGGCCTCGCCAGCAGCGATCGCCAGCCCGGCTTCCAGGACGTACCGGCCGCCACGTCCCACGATCGACGCGAGGAGATACGTCCGCGGACGCAGGCCGAAGACGCCCGCAGCGACCGAGAGCAGTTCGTAGCCCTCGGGAATCGGTGCGAACGCGCCGACGAACAGGACGGCGAACCCGTACTCCCGAACGTACGCTTCGGCCTGCCCGACACGTTCGCTGGAAAAGCGCGATTCGAGCACCCGCCGACCGCCCTTGCGCCCGACAGTGTAGCCGACGAGCCCCGCGCTCACCGAACCAGCGGTCGCGAGAGCCGCGTAGATCGGACCGAACTCCGGGCTGACGACCGTGAGGGGACGAGCACCAGATCCGGCGGCACCGGCAACAGGAAGAACTCCAGAAACGCCACCGCGAACACCCCGAGCGGCCCCAGCGAGATGAAAAACTCGCGTGAGAGACGAATTCCATCCAACAACGCAAGCAGTGACACTACCGTTCGGTTCGCGTAGCGCCGATGAAAAGCTCCCCGACTTCGCGACGATTGCAGCTCGCGGTCGCATCGAAGACGGGATCGAGTTCGGATGTCGTCGCGAATCCGATTTCGGCGATCTCGCCGTCGACATCCAGTTACTGCTCGTCTCGTTTGTCGTCTACACTGGATGATGGTTCCGTCTCGGACGGTTCCTCGGCTCCGGTCGACGTCTCTTCGTGTTCTTCCATTGCCTCAGAACCATCCCGTCGCACGGTCGATCGGCCGATTGCCGACCCGATGGCGGACTGGAGTCGGTCGATCATCCTCGACGGAGCGCCCGATCGTTCGTCGGTAGCGGAGTCGGGATCGGGTCGTCCCTCATCCACAGCCGGCGGGCCGGAGAGTTCAACGACTGCGGTCGGTTGTACCTCTCCGTCGTCCCTATCAGCCGATTTCGCAGGTGTACTTGCGGTCGCGTCCATACCGTCGCCCGTGCTCGCGTTCGATGGGATTTCACCGTCGCCACGACCGTCGAGTGTGGATTTTGACGCATCGGTCGTCCAATCGGGGACGAACCGATACCGAACGTCGCCGTCGAGGACAACGTACGTGCCGGTGTCGCCGTCCTCGACGATGCGTCGATCGGAGTCGATGGCGACATCGACCAACCCTTCCAACGAATCGACCGTGATCACGGTTCGGTCGTCCTCGGCGGGCACCGTTCCGGTCGTGATCCACCCCGCGAACTCGGAGCGGAGCGTCGCGCGCTGTATCTCGGCGCGATCGGATTGGGACACCTCAAACCAGTCGTTCGCTCGGCCATAGAGGAGGCCAGCCAGCGCGACCAGCGGAGCGAACAGTCCGGCGAGCGAGGCAAAAACCACCAGCGATCCGTAGTCGTTTTCGACCGTCATCGGGCGTGTGACGCTGAACTGCGTCGTCGCCGGTGTTTCCGGGGGATAGACGGCGTAATATCCCTGTGAGCTGTTGATCGGCAACGTGTAGTCGAACGACCGACCCACGCGCTCCCCGGCCACGGTCCCGTTGACCCGCACCGTGACGGCGATCGACGTTCGATCGTCGGACACGCGAGAGATCGGCCCAAGCGCCTGATCGATGGCTCGGGTCCGCTCTCGTATGTCACTGACGTCGACCGAAAACGTGGTGTTCGCCGTGCCATCCGCCCCGACCCGCGTTCGGTCAGTCGTGAGCGGTGCCGTGAGCTCCCACAATCGTCGTTCGGACCGGTTTCGTGGTCTCGATTCATTGCCGGCAACGGGTTGGCTTCGGACTCCGGACCGGCCGCCGGTTCCGGACCTGGTCTGGACGGCGTAGTTGACGAGCGTCGCCTGCGTCGTCACCACCGCGTTTTCGACCGGCCCCACGACCCGAAACCGGAATCGACCGTCCAACACCGGCATCGGGTTCGTGAAGTAAAAGCGCTGACCGGCGCGCACCGCTCCGCGTTCGGAGATGGGCGTCTCGTTGACGACCGCTGCGCTGTGGTTGAAGTTACCGGTGACGCCCCACGATGCGACGTCGCGCTGTTCGACGTGCGTGCCTGGAGCGGCCGCGGTGGTGTACGTCGCCCACGCGCCGCCGGCTGCAACGACGGCGAGCACGAGCACGATCGCAAGGAAATGCTCGTCGAGCAGTATCTTGATCCGTGTTCGTCGATCTGAGGTCATCGCTTGTATCACCTGAGAAACCGCTTGATGCGGCGCACGATCGGATTCCGATTCGTGTCTGTCCTGATCGTTCCGCGACCGACGATCGGTACAGCGACTGCGACGAAGCCACCGAGAACCAGCGCATCGATGACCACGACGGGAAGCCATGGATGGACGAGATAGAGCCCATGAATCCACGACTGCGGCAGGACGGCGAGATATCGATGCTCGACGACGTAGCGCGGGTAGTAGCCGGTCGTCGGTGGGACGGAGAGTTCAACCCCGACGGTCGCCCGTTCGCCGGGTTCGACGAGAACACCATCACCCGGCGTGTCGACGCCGGTGCTGGCTGGATCGACGTACGCCACGATGGGGACGACACCGTCGTTCGGAACGCTGTAATCGAGTCGTTCGGACTGTCCCGCGGGAACGATCGTCGCTTCCGGCGAGTCCTGCTCGGCGCTGACGACGCCGAACTCCTGCACCCCGCCGGCGACGGTCATCGTCACAGTCAGCGATGCGACGAGGAGACATCCAAGCACGAGCGCGATCCAGAGCCTCGGGATTCGTCGCGGGAGAAAGCCACCACGTCTACGGCTGCGACGTCGGGAACGCCGTCGCGATCCGGAGCCACGCCGCTCTGCGACAACGCTGCCCGCGTAGAGCACCCCACCCACACCGAGCAGTAGATAGGCCAGTCCACGCGTCCCGAGCAGCGACCGCATGCCCAGTTTGATCGCCAGCCACCGCTGCGCGCCCGTCATCGCGTCGCGAATGGCTGTAAGCGCTGTCCCGAGAGACGGGATCACGACCGGCCCACCACCGACCGAAACGGCCTGTCCGACGACCTGTACGGGCTTGACCGGCGGCTCACCGCCCGATTGGTCGGTAAAGGGGTTGTTATCCCCCTTCGTGAGGAACCCCTGTTCGGTCTCGCCGACCACGCGATGTGTCGTGAGCCCGCCTTTCCCGCCGTGGAGCGTCTTGGCGTTGAAGACGACGATGTCACCCTTCTCGACCGATCCAGCGACCACGGATGGAAGCACGAGATAGCCGTCACCGGTCGCGATCGTCGGGGCCATGCTGTCGCTGGTGACATAGGTTACCAACACCGGCTGGCCGATGAGCTGTCCCGCGACGATAGCCACGAGAACGAGAACGACGATCGCCTGCATCACCGTTCCGAGACGGTACCGAACCACTACATCGCCCCCGTCCGACGACCGTCGGTTCGGTCGCCCCGCGTTTCGGCCTCGTTTCGGCTCCGGATCGACACCGGCTGCTCGTTTCGTGGACCGAGTCCACCGACGACAGCGCAGTTCGAACTCATGTCGAACCGCCACCCACCCGCTGTGGAGACAGCGGTCGCGACGGGTTCGACGGTGACGACGACGTTCGGTTCACACACGTAACGGGCATCGTCCGCTCGGCCGTGGCACGGGTGTCCGTCCCCGTGGCTTCGAACGAGATCGTCACCGTACCGTGCGACACGCCCCCACAGTCGACGGTGGCCATCAGACTCGTGCGTGCGCCGGATTCGAGGGGAAGGTCCCGCACGTGGATATCGCTCACGGCTACTCCCCTAGATGTTTTCGATACGCTGGAATCGATGGTATCGAGCTCCGCCGGGAAGTAGTTCGTCACCGCCCCGAGAACGACCGTGGACGACGCCGTTCGTCCCTCGTGGGGACGAGCCGTGTTCGTACCCACCCCGTCGTTGCTCCCGTTGGTGGCCACCGTCGCCCCGGACGCCGAAATGCCGAGATACGAGCTCGATTCCCCACCAACGCCGACGAACAGCTGTCGGTTCGCCTCGACTGTGCTGAACGCGCCGACGCCCGCGGTCGAGAGCACCAGCCCACCGACGATGAGCACCACACCGACGTATTTCACCCATGTGCGGCTCATGGGTCTCGATCCACCTCCGGCGGGACGTCCGCGCGATCGACTCGCATCAAATGCGATTGGTAGGTGTGGACGGCCGCGGAGAGCGTGAGCGTGAGTCCGATGAGTGCCGCCAAGCCGAGGTTCGGAATCGTCACGAAGAAATCACCGCCGACCGCCACGAGACCGACCAGGACGCAGCTCAACACACCGATTCCGAGATAGTAGCTGCTCCATGGGATATCGCGGTCGGCAACGATTTCCAGATAGAGATCGAGCGTCCGCGCTCTCTCGGTCGCTTCGACCACACCGCGATCGGCCTCGAACTCGATGACCCCTGCCTCGGCGAGCGTCGGGAGATGGGTCTGCTGCAGCGCGGTGTACGTTCGTTTGCGCTGTTGATAGGCCACCCGCTCGACGGTCGTGCCGTTCTCCCACGCAGCGATCTGCTCCGCAAGCTCACCGAGCTCCGTCCGTCCTTCGTGTTTGAGATATCTGAGCACCCATCGGCGTCGCTGACTGCCGAGAAGCTGGAACCGTTCGTCCCGCGTCAGTTCTCCTTCGTTTCTCGCCGATGTGTCGTCAGATCTCGCCTGCACGCGTTGTCCGTTCATATGTATGGATGCGACTCGTCTTTCGAACTGTTCCCGACACCTCTTCATTTATAGCGAGTGTGATTCGACGATTTTTGAGTATCATATTAAATTTTCCGATAGTAGTATTGTATTTCCAATCGTTGCGACGCAGATGGAACGCATCAAGCCCTGCTTGATTGATGTCGGGCCGAGCGTGATGGTCCATCAAGCGGGCCAATACTACGTGGGTAGCGCTGGAGGTGCTGGCTGTAGGATGATTAAATCGGGCCGACTATCGCGTCTTCCGAGCAATATCAGGCAAAAATACTGAATGAACTCCCCGGTAAGCTGATCGACACCGATAGTGGGTCGACGCCCGCAGGCAGATGATGAGATAACTAATATTAGGAGACATAGGTTTTAACCGTGAAGAATCCAGTACTGTCCCGAAGTCGTGCACCAAGGGTAGCGCTCAGGCATCTCCGTACGTATCCGACGTTGCACGAACCGCGTCGGGATAGTACGCGCTCAGAACCCGTCGCAGCGTCGCGATCACCTCCTGCGAACGCTTATCGCCCTCCGCCGCAGCGTCTTCCGCCCGCTCGACGGTCTCGCGTGGGAGGCTGATGGTCATGCTTCGATGGACGAATTCCCTGTCGGCATCATCAGGCGTCTCACCATCCATCGCGGCCAGATCCAGTCCGTCGATGGCGGCAAGTGCTTCGACAGCGCTCCGTCGCTCCGCCGAATCGTCCGCCGAGAGATCGATTTCGAGTGTCCGCCACTCCACCGGGATCCCGTACGCTCGCATATCCACCCCGTGTCGACTGACAGCCATCCGAATCCGCGCCAGTTCCTGTTGCAACGCGCTGACGTCGCTGTCGTCCGAGGTCCGGGATCGTCCAGCGGCGACCCATCCAATGACGAGTACCGCGACGATGCTACCGATGGCGAAGAGTCCGACGAGACCGCCGCTTCCGCTACCAGCGCCGGAATCGTCACCGCTTGCCCCTGCTTCGCCACCGGATCGGTCGGTCGTTGCTCGCCGCCCAACGCCGCTTGCGCTGGTCGGTTCGAGCATTGCCGTCGTTGGTGGCCGTTCGGGAGATGCCACTGCCGTCTCATTCCCGGGAGTGCCAGTGTTGTTGACCCGAACGCGTGTGACGAGAGGGACACCGCTCTCGTTCAGATACGGGGTGTCGGTCCCGTGCGATAGGTTCCGGAAGTCGAACTCCCCGTTTCTGTTCGTGTCACGATAGAGACTTACGTACAGCCGTTCGGATTCGTTGGGTCGGTATCGATCGAAATTGCGACCCGGAACGTCGTAGAGTTCGATGGTGATGTTTCGGAACGTGCCGATCCGTACTCGCTTTGTCCTGCCGATGATCGTCGCCGTGGACGGCGAGGAGACGTCATAGCTGCTGTTGTGAACGACGATCCAGCTATAGATCGGGAGTCTGACCGAATCGACGGTGATCCGGTCGTTGATCGCCGTCTGATTTTCGATCGTGACCGATGGACTCGTCGGTCGGTCGTCGAACGCGTTGCCGACACCCGATCGCGGAAGTCGTTGGATCGTCGCGACCCCGCTGTCGGAGACGGGCGTTCCATTGACACCGAATGCAGTATCGACGAAACCGTTCGCGCTCGCGTAATCGAAGTTCCCGTTCCCGTTGCTATCCCGGTGCACGACGGCGGTGAGCGTCTGGTTCGCTTCGAGCAGTCGTCGAAACACGACCGTGACGTTCTCGTGTTTCCCGGCATCGAGAAACGACGAAACCCCGACGATGCTCGTGCCGGATTCGTTGCCGGTCGATCGATACGAGCGATTGTGTATCGTCACGAAACCGGGCTCGGGAAGCGTGACCGAACGTATCCGTGCGGTCGTTCCAGTGGTGGTTTGATTGTCGAGCATGACCGAGACGTTCGATGCGACACTATCGTTCTGACTCCCGGTGGCGACGCCAGTACCGTTCTGCTGGAACTGTCGAGCATCGCCGATCGTGGCGTCTACATCGCCCACCGGATCGAGAGCAGGAAGCGACACGATCCCGATGGAGAGACAGACGACCGCGACCAACACGACTCGACTGTGACGTTCAAACATGGCAACTCACCAGGACATGACGCTCGGAGCCAGCGTATTGAGCCATGTCCAGCAGCGTATTAATTCGTCAAACGCGAACTGAGATATAATGGTTTCGGATCGTTCGAACGCCGTTAACCGCTTACCGACGACTCGACGGTCGTGTTCGTTACCGTGGACGACGAGTTCACCGTCGTGGATTCGGTGGATGATCCGGTCGTTTCCGTGTCGGATGGCCGATTGGCCGCCGTGTTCGTCGTGGCAGGTCCGGACGGGAACGGTGTCCCATTGTCGGTCGTCGGTGTCGGAGTGGGCGTTGCCGTGTCGGTCGGACCCGGCGTCTCGGTCGGGGTCGGCGTTTCCTGCACAGGGACGACCACCCTCGCGGACTCGCTCACGGGCTCGCCGTTCGCGCCGAGAGCTGCCATGTCTATCTCTTGACTGTACTGCCCGTTGCCGTCCGTGTCGTCGATGAGGACGGCCGTGAGCGTCTGCACGGAGTCGAGTTGCGGCTCGACATCGATCATGACGTTCTCGGTCGTGCCTGTACCGAGTTCCGAGATGCCGATCGGGGTGTCGTCGATCTCGTCGAGACTACTGGCGTTGTAGATCGCCACGAACCCACCGTTTTCGTTGTCGGTCGTCGACGCCATCACTTCGACTGACGATCCGTCCTGTGACGGCTGATTACGGAACGTGATACTGGGCTGCTCGTCGTCCGGTGTTCCCGGCGTCTCGGTCGGCGTTGGCGTCGGGGTCGCGGTCGGTGTGGAAGTCGCCGTCGATGTTGGCGTTGGTGTCGGGGTCGCAGTCGATGTGGAAGTCGCAGTCGATGTCGGGGTTGCGGTCGGTGTCGATGTCGCGGTTGACGTTTCGGTTCCGACCGATTCCGGAGTGGGCGTTGCTGTTTCGGTCGACTCCGGCGTCTCGGTCGGTGTCGCGTTCGATCCCGACGTCGTGGTCGATGTCGCAGTCCGTTCTGGGATCTCGGTTGCCGTCGCGGTCTGTTCCGTAACGGCTGTCGCCGACGCAGTCGCCGTCCTCGGTTCCGTTTCGGTCGTCGGCGGTGTCGAGGTGGTATCGGTCCGGTCTACCGTTTCCGTCGCGACCGTGTCGCTGCTGGGCGGGAGATCGACGCGGAGCGTGTAGGAACCACCCGGCTCGAAGGTTCGTGTATCGGCCCCGACGAACTCCTGGAGCGGTTCGGTCTCGGGCGACCAGACCGGCCCAGGCTTGGTGTAGCTTGCGAGCGTCAGTTCGAACGGCCCACAGCCCTCCGCAACGCTGAACGTCACGTGTGCGATTCCGTCGTCGACTGCGATCTCCCGGCTCTCGACACACCGTGCGAGCGTCCGATTCGTCGTGAACTCGCCCTCCGAGCGGCGAGTGATCCCATCCATGGCGCTCCCGTGGGCGAAGCGGATCAGATTGCCGTTGGTGTAGGTCCCCTCGGGTCCACGGAGGTTCTCGATCGGATCACCGCGCACGAAGTCGATCTGATAGTACGTCGCGTTCGGGTCCGAACTCTCGCTCGTACGCTCGTCACCGGACGGTTGGGTTCGATTCGACTGCTGTAGCAACTGTTCGATTCGACTGGCTGCCGCCTGCGAGCTCGCATCGCCACCAGTCGCGACCACGACCGTCGCCACGTGGTTCTCGACACTGGCGATCTCCATGCTGCTCGCCCTGATAGCCGCGTCATCGACGGCGTCCACGAGTGAATCGCTCAATTGTTCGCGATCGAACGCACCGCGAAACGAGATCGCGAGTCTGAGGCGATCGTTCTTCCGATCGAGAACGCTGACGTTCTCGATACTCATGGGTTTCGTCTCGCTCGACTGGCTTTCGTTGTCTCGGTGAATCCCATTCTCGCCGTTCGTGGAGACGAACGCACCCGCCCCAACGGTCGACAGAACGAGTCCACCAACCACGAGCCATATCACGACTCTGTTGTTCATTGGTTCATTGGCTATCTATTTGATTAATAAATCTATCGCTATGAAGTCCTTAGATGTAGCGCAAAATATGTCGATTATACTTCTGGTGGATCGTTGAAATTCTTGATCGAGGCTGCGTGTAGTATGGAACGTTCGCGTCGGACAAGGCATACAGCGGTCGGAGATGGCTGACCTATGAATGGACCACAGCGACGTTCCGACCGGCGAAAGAGGGATTCGTTCACGCGTGGTCTTCGTCGCCACTCACTCGATCCGGCACGTCGTCGGCTGGATCGTTCGTGGTCGAAACGTCGCGGCGCAGCGCGAGGCTCTCATCGAGCCGTCGGCGGACCGTCTCGCGGAGGGTTGTCGCCTCGCCCGCGTCGAAATCGACCGCACGTGCGCCGCGATCGGTCACCGACAGCGAGCCGGCGGTATCGATAGCGACGCTCGCGAGCGATCGCCAGCGCTGGAACGGCGTCGCGGTCTGGATCACCGTCTGAACGCGGTAGGCGGGCACGACGGCGATCGTGCGCCGCCAGAATCCGTTGCGCGTCAGGACGTGTTCCGCTCCCACGTCGTAGCCACGACTGCGCCACTTGTAGTGGGCGGCGAACGGGACGAGAGCCAGGGCGAGCAGTGGGACATACCAGAACTCGAGGAGGGCGCTCCAGCCGCCGAGCGAACGACCGACGACGGCCGTCGCGAGCCCGGCGCGCAGCGCGTACAGCACGCCCGTGACGAGGGCGATCACGAGCGCGTAGCGGACGGCGTAGCGCCGTCGAGCGCGGCGAGGTGGACGGGAGAAGCCCGGGTCGTCGAAGGCAAATCCGTCGATCGAGCGCGCGAAGGCGAGCACGCGCTCGCGTTCGGCCAGCGGGATCGCCGCCTCCGATCCGCCCGAAGGGCCTTCACCGGGTGTGTAACCCGCGGTCTCGACGGCGAGCGAGCCGTAGCCGAGCCGGCGCATCAGGACGTTCTCCCTGACGTCGATCTGCTGGATCTTGTCGATCGGGATCGAGCCGTCGTAGCGCGAGAGCAGGCCGCGCTCGTAGCGGAGTTCGTCCCCGAAGCGAGTGAGGCGGAACTCGTAGTAGCGCGCGGCGGTCACGGCGGCCGTCCCGATCCAGGAAACGATCGCGAGCGCCGCCCCACGTGGCCCGACGCCGAACGCACCGCTCTCGGCGAGCAGGTCGGGGATCGAGACGCCAAGGGTGGGGACGGCGAAGAAGAGCACCGGCAGGAGTGCCCGGAGGTCGGGGGCAACCAGCCCCAGCACGGCGAGGTTCCGGTGTGTGAGCGCGAACAGCAGTTCGCCCTGGGCCTCGCTCTCGCCTTCGTCGGCAGCCGTCGGTTCGTCGCTCGCGCCGCGCTTGCGCCGTCGGATGTCGTGCTGGAGGCGTTTGGCCTCCTCGTAGCTCACGTAGCGGAGGTCGGCCTCCGTCTCGCCGCCGCCGGCGGTCTCGATGCCAACAGCTGCGATCGAGAGCGCGCGCTGGACGATCCCCCGCGAGATATCGACGTTCTGTACCCGCCTGATCGGGATCTCTCGCTCACGCCGCGAAACCACGCCCGAACCGATATCGAGCGTGTCGGCCGTGAGTTCGTACTCGAATCGGCGATAGTAGAGCAGTTCGTAGCCGACACCGGCGAGGAAGCCACCGATCGTCGCTACGACGGTGAGGGCGAACCAGCCGGGTACTGCCGCCACCATCGTGGTCGCCACCGTGACGGCAAAGAAGCCGAACGAGCCGAGCTGGACGCCGCGCGGGAGCGCCCGGAAGACCAGCGAGAGCGGGTGGAGTTTCACACCGCGTCCTCCGGCTCGCCCGGTTCGCTCTCGATGGCGAGCCGGCGCAGTCGTTCCCTGATGGCGTCGGCGCGCTCGGGCGCGAGTCCTGGAATAGTGATGTCAGCACCGCGCGAGCCGGCGGTGTAGACCACGACACTCGACAGGCCGGCGAGGCGCTCGATCGGCCCGCGCTGGGTGTCGACGTGCTGGACGCGGACGAACGGTACCACCGACGTCACGCGGGTGAGGACGCCCCGTTCGAGTGTAACGGCGTCGTCCTCGATCGCGAACCGCCAGATCCGATAGCGGGCGAGCTCGTAGCCCGCTCCGAGAACCGCGAGAACGACGAACGCGACGGGGACGACCCAGAGGCCACTGTCGAAGAAAAAGCGTCCGGCTGCACCCACGAGCGCGCCGCCGATCAGACCACCGACGAGCGCGCTCGCGAGCCAGACGATCCTGACGCGCGAATCGAGCCGCTCCATGCGACGAACACCGGCCCCTCCCCACATAAACCGCCGCCTCCCGCGGGCGGTGTCGATCCGCTCGTCGAACCGACGGAGCGCTATCGGTGGGTTTGTCCGTGCGTAGCGGCTACGTCGGGCGATACGATGCAACGGACGAGCGATCCCGACATCACTGGTGCTGGCTCGACGAGCGACGGACTGCGATCGGCCGTGGCCGATAACCGTGACCCGAACTACGACGTCGACCCGCTGTTGGTCAACCGCTGGTCGCCGCGGACGATGACCGGCGAGCAACTGGCCGAGGACGAACTGCTCGCGCTGTTCGAGGCCGCACGCTGGGCACCCTCCTCGTACAACAACCAGCACTGGCGGTTCGTCTACGCGACGCCCGACGACGATCGCTGGGCGGCGTTCACGGAGCTACTCGCCGAGGGCAACCGTCAGTGGGCGAACGACGCCGCGGCGCTCGTGGTCGTGCTCTCGAAGACGACATTCGACCACAACGGCGAGCACGCGCCGACCCACTCGTTCGACACCGGCGCAGCGTGGGAGAACCTCGCTCTGGAGGGTGCACGCCGCGGGCTCGTCGTCCACGGAATGCAGGGGTTCGATTACGACGGCGCACGCGAGCTGTTCGACCTCACCGACGAGTACGCCGTCGAGGCGATGGCCGCCGTCGGCGTCCACGACGAGAGCAGTGCACCCGACGACGAGCAGCCGAACCAGCGCAAGCCGCTCGACGAGATCGTCTTCGCCGGCGAGTTCACGCCGAACTGAGCTACTCCTCGCGACCCGGAATCCCGCGCTCGGTCATCGCGCCCGCATCGAGGACCTCCGCAGCTTCACCCTCGTCGAGATAGCCGTCGTCGACGACGATCTCGCGGACCGTTTTGTTCTGCTTCAGAGCGTCCTTGGCGACCGTGCTCGCGTCGTCGTAGCCGATGTGGGCGTTGAGCGCGGTGGCGAGCGCCATGCTGCGCTCGACTTGCTCCTCGCAGCGCTCGCGATTGGCTTCGAGGTTGTCGACGAACTTCTCGGCGAATGCCTCGCTCGCGTTCGCGAGCAGTTCGATCGACTGGAGCGTGTTGTAGGCGATGACGGGTTTGTAGAGATTGAGGTCGATCTGGCCGTTCTCCGCGCCGGTGGTGACGGCGGCATCGTTGCCGACGACCTGGATATGGACTTGATTCACGGCCTCGGCGACGACGGGGTTGATCTTCCCCGGCATGATCGACGAACCCGGCTGGTTCTCCGGCTGGTCGATCTCGCCGATGCCGTTCCGGGGACCCGAGGCCAGCAGTCTGAGATCGTTGGCGATCTTGTGCATCGAGCCCGAGACGGTGCGCAGCGCGCCGTGGGCCTCGGCCATCGCGTCGTGGGCGGCCTGGGCCTCGAAGTGGTCGGTCGCCTCCTCGAAGGGCAATCCAGTTTCGCTGGAGATGTAGTCGGCGGCGAGTTCGGGGAACTCCGGATGGGTGTTCAATCCCGTGCCCACCGCGGTGCCACCGAGGGCGAGCTCCGAGAGGTTTCGAGTGGTGCGACTCACCCGTGAGATACCCTTGTCGATCTGGGTGCGGTAGCCACCGAACTCCTGGCCCAGTCTGACGGGCGTCGCGTCCTGGAGGTGTGTGCGCCCAGTTTTGACGACCGTGTCGAACTCGGCTTCCTTCTCGCCGAGGGCCGCCCGCAGGGTTTCGAGCGCGGGCACGAGGTCGCGCTGGATCGCTTCGAGCGTAGCGACGTGCATCGCGGTCGGGATCACGTCGTTCGAGGACTGGCCGAAGTTCACGTCGTCGTTCGGGTGCACAGCCTCGGAGCCGACCTCCGCACCCTGAAGCTCGCTCGCACGGTTGGCGATGACCTCGTTGGCGTTCATGTTCGTCGAGGTGCCCGACCCGGTCTGGAAGACGTCGACGGGGAACTGGCTGTCGTGCTCGCCGTTGATGACCTCCTCGGCGGCGTCGACGATGGCGTCGGCGGTGTCCTCGTCGACGAGGCCGAGCTCGCGGTTGGCCTGTGCGGCGGCCTTCTTCACCGTGCCGAGCGCGCGGATGAACCGCCGATCGAAGGTGATCCCCGAGATGGGGAAGTTCTCGACGGCGCGCTGGGTCTGTGCGCCCCAGTAGGCCTCCGCGGGGACCTCCATCTCGCCGAGGCTATCGGACTCCGTTCTGTAATCATCGCTCATGCACGTCCGCTTCGCGCCGGGGTGGATAAAACTCACGGGAACCGGCGGCACTCTCACTCCTCGGCGGCGTACTCCTCCGGCGTGTGGGTCGTCAGTTCGAGCGCGTGGATGTCGGTCGTCATGTGGTCGCCGAGGGCGTCGTAGACGCGCTCGTGCTGGTCCAGAACGCTCTCGTCCTCGAACGCTGGCGCGACGACCACCGCGGCGAGATGGTCGTCCTCGACCCCGCGGGGCCGGGTGACGGTCGCCTCGGCGTTCTCGATGTCGTTCTCGATGAGTCGCTCGACGTCGGCCGTGTCCATACCCGAGAGGAGTGCGGCCGTGGTAAAACCCTCACGTCCAGCGGTCGAGTCCCGACTGGACGACGCTCTCCTGGATACGCTCGAACCCGCGCTCGACCTCGCTTCCGGGGATCTCCCATTCGTCGGTCACGTACGCGCGGGCGGCGTCGAGATCCGGCTCGATATCGGGGTCGAAATCAGTGTCGGTGACGTCGGGATTCACGAACAGTTCGCGGACGAGATCGGCGTTCTCGATGTAGGCGTCCTCGGCTTCGAGCACCGCCCAGAGATCGCCGTGCTCGCCGACGAGTTTGACGGCCGTCTTCGGTCCGACGCCCGACACGCCGTCGTTGAAGTCCGTTCCGCAGAGAATGCCGACATCGACGAGCTGTTCCCACGTGAGATCGTGCTCGTTGAGAGTCGCGTCGAGTGCCATGCACTCGGGATCGCCCTTGCTGGTGAGATCGCGGAGCGTGCGCGGCGCGCCGAACAGCAGTGTGTCGTAGTCCTCGCTACCGGCGTAATCGACGATACCTGTGCGGGCCATGTGGGCGGCCTGCGCCTCGCCCTCGGCCGGCGCTTCCACGATCGGGACGTCGAGGAGGTCGAGGAGTTCGCGCGTCGTCTCGTGAATGGTGTCGGTCAGGCGCTGCGTGCGCGATTCGAGCCGAGCGGCCTCGACGGCGTCGCCCGCCTCGCGCGCTTTCTCGGCTCGCTGTTCGGCTTTCTCCCGCTGCTCGCGTCGCTGCTCGATCTCGTCGGTCTTCAGATCGGTGACGCCGCCGTCGAAGACCATCACCGGGGTGATGTCGTGCTCGAAGAACTTGGGCAGCCCCTGAACGATGCCGACCAGGTTCGCGACCTCCTCGCCCGCGGCGGTCGTGTAGACCGCGTCGCTGGTCCACTTGACGGTGGTGGTGAGATACCGGTAGAGCCAGTTGTGCGCGTCGATCGCCACCGTCGCGCCGGCGAGCTCGGAGAACTCGATCGGCTCGATGGCCGCGAGCTGGCGGAGGTCTGCATTTCCCATTGCCCTCCGTAAGCGAGAGCAGCGTTTGAATCCCCCGACTACCGGCGTTCTCTCAGGACGTGCCAGCGGGCACGAAAACCGCTATGCTGCGCTCCGATAACCCGTGACGAACAGGGAGACGATCCACGCGACGGTACCGACGGCGAGAACGGCCGCTCCTACACCCACGAGATACTCACCGGACGGCAGCGCTCGTAGCGTGATACCGATCGAGACGATCGCGATGATCCCGAGTAATCCGCCAAGCAGCGCGCGACGGAGCGAGCCGAGCAACCCCTCGATTCCCGACGAATTCGGCGACATCTCGTTTCGCTGTGTTCGATCGGGATATACGTCTTTCCCTGCCAACCGTAGAATCCTCGGCTGGATTCGAACGGTGGCGCGCGCTCGCGCTCGTGTGCGAACGAAGTAAACACCGACGCGAACACTGCGCGAGGGATGAGTGAGCAACCGAAGGGAGTCGTTCGAAAGGCGCGGAGCGCCTTTCGTGATGACGGAAATCGGAGATTTTCGAACCACGAGTGAATCGGTTGGGGTGGTATGTGGTTCGTGCGGGGCAGTTGCGATCTCTCGTGTAGGCCAGAATTCGTTTGGACGAAGTCGTTACAGCTTCTGCTGAATGTGGCACAATCGGATCATCTCCGGTCAGAAATGAGCGATTAGTCCGGCGCAGCGATCACCGACGGCGGGTCGTCCCCGATGTGCGATTCCAGAAACGCCACCTCGCTCTCGGTGAGATCGCGCTCGCGATAGACGTCGAGACCCGACTGGTAGGTCGCCCGCGAGCGATCGCCGGGGCGTTCGAGGACGAGTTCGGCGAGGCCGGTCTCTCGCCCCGTGTAGCCGAAACCGGCCTTGTGGAGCGCCTCGTAAGCGAAGGGGTTGTTGACCGCGATCCGGAGGCGGTCGTAGCCGCGGGCGAGCGCGTGTTCGGCGGTGAAGACCGCGAGACGCGGGCCGATGCCGTTACCGCGGCGGTCGGCGCGCACGGTGATGTAGCGAAACCAGAGCGTGTCGGGGTCGGTGCGATCCTCGTTGAACGCGACCGCCGCGACGATCCCGTCGTCCCACTTGCCGTCGGTTTCGTCGCGCGCGTCGCGGACGACGGCCTTGCCGGTCGATGACATAACGAACTTCCCGGCGTAGGCGAACTCGCGGTAGTCGAGCCGGAGCGTCGGCTCGTCGGCCGGCCAGCCACAGACCGCGTACTCCATGCCCGACTTCGACGGCGGATCGGGATAGACCCTGCGCCGGACGATTTAAGCGCCGGCCGATGCGAGGAGGAGTCATGCACACGCCGGGCGACGTCGCGCTCTTCGAGCGGGCCGCGCGCTACTACGAGCGGTTCTCGCCCGCGACCAACGAGCGCGCGCTCCGGGCGGGACTCGCCCTCGCCGATCGGGAGATCGAACGCGCCCTCGACGTCGGTGGCGGGACGGGACGCGCGGCGCGCGTTCTCGACAGCCCGGAATGCGTCGTCGTCGACGCTGCGGCGGAGATGCTCGCCGAGGCGCGGCGAGTCGGGCTCGACTGCGTCCAGGGCGACGGAGCGACGCTGCCGGTCGCCGACGACAGCGTGGATGCGGTCGTCATCGTCGACGCGCTCCACCACATCAGCGACCGAGCCGGTGCGCTCGCCGAGGCCGAGCGGGTGCTTCGGCCCGGCGGCGTGGTCGTCTGTCGGGAGTTCAACCGTGCGACCGTCCGCGGCCAGGCGCTGGCCGCCGGCGAGCACATCGTCGGATTCGACTCGGAGTTCTTCACGCCCGAGGAGCTCGCCAGGGCGGTCGAGCGCACGGGACTCGACGCCGCGATCCCGGATCGCGGGTTCGGGTTCACCGTCGCGGGTGTCAAGCGGTGAAAGCGAGCCCTACATACCGCGCGCACTCCGAGACATGTACATGAGCACCGCCGCATCGCTGCGAACGCGCGTCGACGCCTCGCCGCGGACGCTCGCCATCGCTGTCGGCGACATCGCGCTCGTGTTCCTCTTCGTCGGTATCGGCGAGCTCCAGCACGGCTACGACCTCCTCGCCCAGCCGGGGCGGGTCGTCGGGACCGCGCTCCCCTTCCTCATCGGCTGGGCGATCGCGTCCGTGCTCGCTGGCGTGTACGCGCCGCGGATCTACCGGTCGCTGCGCAGCGGTGTCGTCCGGACCGCGCTCGCGTGGATCGGCGCAGTGCTCGTCGGACAGGCACTGCGCGCCACGGCGACGTTCCACGGCGACTTCGCGGTGACGTTCATGTTCGTCTCGCTCGGCGTCGGGCTCGTGTTGCTCGTCCCGTGGCGAGCCGCGATCGGCTATCTCAGCCGCTGAGGAGCGCTGTATCCGTCGATAATTCTCCATCATGGGCAATCCCACAGCTACATAACTTATAGGTGTAATACTGGTAAATAGCTGCGTTCGTATCCCTCGCCCACACCCCACCTATGGGAAACACTTATGTGGGTCCCTCTCCTACAATGATGTATAATGACTCAGTACTACGATCTCTTGCTCGGGCTCATCCCGCTTGCACTGGGTGGGATCACTACGGTTCTCGCCGCCGTCGGCGTCTCATTCACGCTCGCGGTCCCGATCGCCGCAAGCGTCGCCGTCGCGCTCATCGGCCATGGCATGTTCGTTCGTGCCCCCGGCGCGTCGGCCGCACCGCAGCCCACCTCTCAGACCGTCAACGCCACCCCGGACAGCCAGATCAACTCCGCCGACTGAATCCGTCTTCTCTCCCGTTTTCCGGTTTTCACGAGCCACCAGCCATAAGCGCTCGCCGCGCGTTGCCGGGATATGGCCGACGACACCGATGGAACCCTGTTTCTGACGAGCGAGGAGTGTGCCGGGCTCGCGACGCCGACGGAGTACGTCGCCGCGGTGCGCGAGGGCTACCGCCAGCGTGGCGAGGGCGCACCCGCGGCGCTGCGCACGAAGCTCATGAACGAGGAACCGCCGGGGATGTTCACCGGTTACAGCGCCGTTCTCCCCGAGACGGGCGCGATGGGTGGCTACATGTACGCGGCGGGGTTCGGTCGACGGGACGCGCAGTTCGTGCTCCCGCTGTTCGACGCGGAATCGGGCGCGCTGCTTGCCTTACTCGACGGCGCGAGCTTCAACCCCTTCAAGACGGGTGCGACCGGCGCGACCGGCGTCGACGCGCTCGCACGCGAGGACGCCACGACGCTCGCGATCATCGGCAGCGGCGCGCAGGCACGCGGTCAGCTCCGGGCGACCGCCACGGTCCGCGAGTTCGAGACGGTCAGCATCTACTCGCCGACGACCGACCACCGAGAAGCGTTCGCCGCGTCGATGAACAAGGAGCTCTCGGCGAGCGTCGCGGCCGTCGCCTCCAGCGCCGCCGCCGTCGAGGATGCGGACGTCGTCATCACCGCGACGAACAGTTCAGAACCGGTCTTCGACGGTGACGTGCTCGAAGACGGCACGCACGTCACCGCGATGGGTCAGTACGACGACGTGAAACACGAACTCGACGCGACGACGATCGAACGCGCGAAATACGTGCCCGACCTGCGCGAGCGCGTCATGGACGACGCCGGCTCGTTCATCAACGCCGTCGAGGAGGGCGTCGTGAGCGAGGACGACGTCCACGGCGAACTCGGCGAGGTCGTCGCCGGCGAAGTGCCGGGTCGCGAATCGGACGACGAGATCACCGTCTTCGATTCCGGCGGGACAGGCATCGAGACCGTCGCTTCCGCGTACATGCTCTACGAGAAGGCGCGCGAGCAGGATCTGGGTACTGAACTCGAGTTCGCCCTGGCGAGCGAGGCGCTCACCGGCGAGTAGACCGCGCCCGACACCGGGGACGGGGAAAGAGACAAATCACCGGCGGGAGAGGGGACGGTATGCCAGAGGTTCCGTTCGCGTCGGCAGCAGGGCTCGCCGAGGAGATCAGAATCGACGAGCGCTCGCCGGTCACCGTCGTCGACGCCTATCTCGATCGCATCGCCGAGCGCAACGACGTGACCAACGCCTACGTCACGGTCATCGAAGAGGAGGCCCGCGAGCGCGCCCGGGAGATCGAGGCGGCGATCGACCGCGGCGAGGATCCCGGGCCGCTCGCGGGCGTGCCGATCGCGCTAAAGGACCTGTTCGGATTCAAGGCGGGCGTGCCGGCGACGATGGGCTCGGCGGCGGTCGGCGAGTTCGTCCCCGACGAGAGCGCGGTCGTCACCGAACGGCTCGAACGCGCCGGGGCGATCGTGCTCGGGACGACGAACGCGCCCGAGTTCGGCCACAAACTCGTCACCGAGAACCCGCTCCACGGCCGGACGGGGACGCCGTTCGATCCCGAACGAACTTCAGGAGGATCGTCGGGCGGGAGCGCGGCGGCGGTGGCCGACGGGCTGGCGGCGTTCGCACAGGGTTCCGACACCGGCGGCTCGATCCGGGTTCCGGCCGCCAACTGCGGCATCTACGGCATCAAACCCTCGTTCGGTCGGGTGCCGAACGCACTCAGACCGGACGCCTTCGGCATGGCGACGCCGTTTTCGAGCAGCGGCCCGCTCGCACGAACAGTCGAGGACGCTGCCGTCGCGCTCGACGTGCTCTCGGGACCGCACCCGAGCGATCCGTACAGTCTGCCCGCGCCCACGACCGACTACCGCGCGGCCACCGATCGGGCGACCGACGGACTCTCCGTGGCGTACAGCCCCGATCTCGGACTGTTCGACGTCGCCGACCGCGTTCGAGAGGAACTCGACGACGCAGTGGACGATCTCGCGGGCGTCGTCGGACAGATTGAGCACGCTGATCCATCCTACGAGGGCACGCTATCGGAGTTGCGATACGCGTTCACGCAGCAGACCACGGTGCTGTTCGCCGCACTCGTCGACGGACTCGAAGCCGACGGGCGGATCGGGGAGGACGACCGCGAGCAGCTCATGCCCTCGACGGCGACGCTGGTTTCCATCGGCGAGGATTCGGACGCGCTCGGTTACAAGCAGGCCGAACGACCGCGAACTGCCTTCTACGACGCCGTCGAGTCGATCTTCGCGGAGCACGACCTGCTCGTCAGCGCGACCACCGCGGTCCCACCGTTCGAGCACGGCCGTGACGGTCCAAGCGAGATCGACGGCGAATCGGTCGCCAACCCGGTCGTCGACTGGTGTCTCACGTGGCCGTTCAACCTCACGGGCCACCCGGTCGCGTCGATCCCGGCAGGGTTCGTCGACGGGCTGCCGGTCGGCCTCCAGATTGTCGGTCGTCGCCACTCCGAGGAGACGGTGCTCGCCGCGAGCGCCGCGCTCGAACGCGTGCGGCCGTGGCAGGACGCCTACCCACCAGGCGAGGAGAGTTAGAGATACGGCCCGAGGCCGAGCGCGCGGACGATCGGGATTCCCGAGAGGAGCGCACCGACGAGATAGCCACCGATCGCGCCGCCGTTCAGGAGCGGCAGGCCGGCGTGTGCGCGGCCCTTCATCACGAGCGAGAGCAGAACGACCAGCCCGCAGACCGTGCCGACCATCGCCGTGAGCGCCGGTAGCGAGAGCGCGAAACCGGCGAACAGGGGTTCGGCAGGCGCGAAGACGGCGGCGCTCGCGACCAGCACGGCCGGCATCACCGCGTCGCCGAGGCCGACGAAGAAGACGTCGCGGTCGTCGGCGTCCGGGCGGTCGGCGCTCGTCTCGTCGGCGTCGCCACCGTCGGCTTCGACGGACTTCTGTTCGTCCCCGCCGTCGGTCGCCGGCGCGTCGTCGAGAAAGGAGTAGGAGAGCGTGAGCGGGATCACCAGCACGACGGGGAGTTTGAGATCGAGCACGCCGTCGGCGAGCGCGAGCATGTGCTCGGTACCGTAGACAGAGATCGCGTCGTAGACCGCGAGAACTGTGAGCAGGACGATCGCCGGCAGGAGGCCGAAACTGATGCCGAAGATGCCCGCCGCGCCCGCACCCATGACGACGCCCGCGGCGTCGATGACGTACCACTCGGGATAGAGCAAGAGGGCGAGCGCGAGCACGATCGCGGGGCCGATCGCGAGCGGGTTGATCGCGACGCCACCCACGACGATCGAGAGCGGCGGGGCGAGAACCGAGAAGACGTACAGGGAGATGAGCCCACTCGAAAGGATGACGAACCCGCGCAGCAGCCAGTCGAGGTCGAACTTGATGACCGCGAGCATCGCCGCCGTCGCGACGAGGATCGCGCCGATGTAGGCGATGCTGTTGGTCGGGTTCGACGGGTTCTCGACGGCGCGATAGCCCGCGCTCTCAAAGGGGCCGGCGAGCGCGACCGCGCCCGCCTGAACGAGGAGAAAGATGACGATCGTGGCCCCGCTGGCCGCGATCGCTCGCGTGCGCTGGTGCATATCCCACGAACCCCGGGCGCGACCTTCGGGGTTTCGTTGTGTCGGCGAAGGCGAAGAGTTAGGCGTCGGCAACCCTTCCCTTGTACGAGGGTTGCATGAATCTCCGTTCGTCGCGTCCGGTCGTCGCACTGCGGGCGATGATCGCCGAAACGACCGAGAACCACCTCACGTTCATGGCGGGGAGCCTGGCGTTCTACGCCTTCCTCTCGCTGATTCCACTGTTCATCCTTTCGTTCGTCGCCGCCTCGGTCGTCGGCGGCGAGGCGTTCGCCAGGGAGGTCACGGGGCTGCTCGAATCGACGCTCACCGACAGCGCGCGCGAGGTGCTCGCCGACGTGCTCACCGATCCGTCCGGCCAGACCGGGGCCTCGGCGCTCGGTCTCGTCACGCTGCTGTGGAGCGCGCTCAAACTCTTTCGTGGGCTCGACATCGCCTTCGACGCGGTCTACGGGGTCGCCGAGGCGAAATCGCTTCTCGAACAGCTCCGGGACGCGATCGTCGTCCTCGTCGCCGTCGGGCTTGCGGTCGGCACCGTCGTGCTCGTCGGCGGCG
This sequence comes from Halococcus qingdaonensis, assembly GCF_024508235.1. NCBI lineage: Archaea > Methanobacteriati > Methanobacteriota > Halobacteria > Halobacteriales > Halococcaceae > Halococcus > Halococcus qingdaonensis. The sequence goes on from NZ_CP101943.1 coordinate 1,544,443, forward strand.
TGCTCGCGGTCGTCCCGATCCTGCCGACCGTCGAACGGTTCGGCACGCTCCTGTTGATCGTCGGCCTCTCCGTGACCTTCCTGCCGCTCTACTACTTCGTCCCCGACGTCGACGTCTCGGTGCGCGAGGTCGTCCCCGGAACCGTCGTCGCGGCGCTCGGCTGGGCACTCACGGAGTTCGTCTTCCAGTTCTACGTCGCCTACGCGGGCCGCTACGCCGCCTACGGCATCGTCGGCGGCGTCCTGCTGGTGCTCATCTGGCTCTACTACAGCTGCGTCGTCCTCCTGTTCGGTGCGGTCGTCAACGTCGTCCTCGCCGGGCGTTCCGACCGTTTCGGCGACGAGGACGAACCGTTCGACGCGCCGCTTGCGTTCGAACCATCCGGCGAGTCCGGCCGCTGGCGCTGGTGAACTCAATCGCTGTACAGTCGTTCGCCGAGCAGCGCCGCCGGCCCGTTCGTCGTATCGACGGAGAGATAGGGCCGCTCGACGGGGCCGAACACGTCGACGACCTGGCCCGCGGTCGAGAGGTCCTGTTCGAGCAGTCGCGTTCCGATAGCGGGATGGCTCTCGTCGGGCGCGTGGACGATCGCCATCCCCTGTGCCACGCCGACGACCTCGCCAGCGCGTTTCATTCGCGGAGCGCGCTGACGTAGGCTGCGATCGCCTGGAGCAGATCGGATTTGCCATCGTCGTCGGCGTCCTTGATGAGCACGCGCCCCCTGGATTCGTACTCGCGCGGATAGGTCTTCTCGCGTTCGATCGCCACGTCGTAGCCGACTTGGCCGGCCGCGCTGGCGATCTCGTCGACGGTCGGTTCCGGGACGGCGACGGTACTGGGGACGCGCCGGCCCTCGTTGCGACTCAGTGACGCATCGAGATAGGCCGGCCAGATGACGTTCTCGACCATGCCCGCCGTTCGCCACCCGGGGAATTAAACCGCTTGCAACCGGGCCGCACCGATCGAGTCGCTCGTTACGTCCGCCGGGCGAGCAGCGCCGCGCCGAGCAGCACGACGACCGCCATCGTCACGCCGAAGCCGGGACCGCTCCCCGAACTCGTCGTGGTGGCGTTCGCGGCGGCGTCGGTCGCGGCAGCGTCGGTCGCATCGCCGGCCGCGTCGGTTGCGTCGTCGGCTGCACCGCTGCCGTCGGTCGCGGCTGCCGTCGCGCCGTCATCGGCGCTCGTCGCAGCGTCGTCAGCACTCGTCGTCACGGTGCCGCCGTCGGCCGCGATCGGCTGTGCGGTCGTCGCGTTCGTGCTACGGTTCGCCTGTCCGATGGACGTCTCGGAGAGGTTCGCCGACTGGATCGCCTCGGGATGGAGGTTGCGGGCGATCTCGGTCAGCGGGAGGATCACCCGCGGTGCCGGCTCGCTGATGTAGCTACCGTTCACGACGAGCGTCTGATTTCGCTGGACGGCGGTCGTCTCGGACCAGGGAGCCTCGTCGGGGACGATCGAGCGGTCCGACGTGACGATCCACTCGACGTTCCGACTGGCGACGACCTCGGAACTGATCTTCTGATAGCCCTCGATCCCCTCGCTCGCGGCGAGGTTCTCCGCGCCGCCGGTCGTGAGAACGTCACCGATGAACGTGCCGTTGCCGGGCACGAAACTGCCGGTCTGGAGGTAGAGCGCGCCCGGTGCGGACTCGTTGCCGATCGCCTGCCGGATCGCGCCGACGCGTGTTTCCATCTCGGAGACGGTGCGTTCGGCTTCGTCACACGCCCCGACAAGCTGGCCCGTTTGATTCGTCTTCGAGGAGATGTCCGAGAACGAGTCCGCGAACTCGAACTTGAAGACGGTCAGACCGGCGTTGCGCAGCGTGTCAACCGTCTCGTTCGGGATGGTGTTCGGCGCGAGCACGAGGTCGGGCTCGAGACCCGCGACCTTTTCGACGTTGACGAACTGCTGGCCCGCACCGGAGATGTTCGTCCGGCTCTCGGCCCCGTCGAGATAGCTGGCGTACTTGGAGACGCCGACCACCTTGTCGCGCGCACCGATCTCCCAGAGCGTCTGTGCCGCGCTCGGCTGGAGCGTGACGATCCGTTCGGGCTCCTCGTCGACGGTGACGTCGGTCCCCGTCGCGTCGGTCGCCGTCACCGGGAACGAACAGCTCGCCGTCTGTGCCGGCTGCGATCCAAGCGCGGCCGGCGACGCCGCGGCCGGTCCGATACCGGCGACCACCACTAGTAATATCATCACCGCACTCGCTGTCTTCGAGAGCATACACTCCCCTCCTGCGGTGCTATGCAATAAATACTTATCTAACCCAAGCGCAGTTGGGTTCATGGATGGTGAGGGGGCGACGGCCGCGGCGCGGTCGGACGCCCGCTGGACGGTCGGTTCGCGCGCGCTCGCGTGGTCGGCCGGTCTCGCGCTCGCACTAGTCGGGGTCGTCCTCGCGAGCGCGACGCTCGGACCGGTCGGCATCGAGTACGGCATCGTGGCGCGAGTCATTCTCGATGCGCTCCCCTCGCTCTCGTTCACGGTCCCCGAGACCGCCCGCACGATCGTCATGGACCTCCGCCTGCCCCGGATCACGCTCGCGGCGGTCGTTGGCTTCGCCCTCGGCGCGTCCGGGACGGTGATGCAGGGGTTCTTCAGAAATCCGATGGCCGATCCCTCGATCATCGGCGTCTCGACGGGGGCGGCGACGGGTGCGGTCGCCTGGATCGTCCTCCCCATCGCCACCCCGTTCGCCCTCGGGCTCCAGGGAGCGGCGTTCGCTGGCGCGCTGATCGCCGCCTTCGGGGTGTATCTCATCGCCACCGAGAGCGGACGGACGCCCGTCGCCACCCTCCTACTCGCGGGCGTCGCGGTACAGACCTTCCTGGGGGCGGTCATCTCCTATCTGCTCATCAACGCCGGCGAGAGCCTCGAACGAGTGACCTACTGGCTGATGGGCCACCTCCACAACGCCGGCTGGGACGACGTGACGACGACGCTGCCGGTCGCGATCGTCGTCTTCGCCGTGCTGGTGACCTATACGCGCGATCTCAACGTGCTCCTGCTCGGCGAGAACGAAGCCCACTCGCTCGGCATCGAGGTCGAACGCAGCAAGCGCGTTCTCCTGGCCCTGTCGAGCGTGCTGACCGCCGGTGCGGTCGCGGTCTCGGGCGTCATCGGCTTCGTCGGGCTCGTCGTTCCCCACGTGATGCGGCTGCTCGTCGGTCCCGACCACCGAATCCTACTCCCGACGAGCGCGCTCGCAGGGAGCGTTTTCCTCGTCACCGCGGACACGCTCGCACGATCGGGGCCCGCAGAACTCCCCGTGGGGATCGTGACGGCGGCGGTCGGCGCGCCCTTCTTCCTCTACTTGCTCCGCCGTCGGGAGGTGCACGCGCTGTGATCGACGTCGAAGACCTCTCGATTGCCTTCGGCGACGTCCAGGCCCTTTCGGACGTGAACCTTACCGTCGATCGGGGCGAGCTCGTCGGGCTGGTCGGGCCGAACGGCGCAGGCAAGAGCACGCTCCTAGGGACGATCAACGGGCTGCTCGAACCGACGGCGGGCCGCGTCACCGTCGACGGCGACGACGTGACCGAACTCTCGGCGCGTGCGCTCGCTCGTCAGGTGGCGACCGTCCCGCAAGAGACGAGCCTCTCCTTTGCCTTCCCCGTCCGCGACGTGGTGGCGATGGGACGGACACCCTACCGCTCGCGCTTCGAGCGCGTCTCTCCAACCGACCGCGAGCACGCCGAGCGAGCGATGGAACGCACCGACGTCGCGCGCTTCGCCGACCGATCGATCGACGCGGTGAGCGGCGGCGAGCGCCAGCGCGTCGTCGTCGCCCGCGCACTCTGTCAGGACCCGGACGCGCTCCTGCTCGATGAACCGACCGCCAGCCTCGACATCGATCACCAGGTGCGGATCCTCTCGCTGGCCCGCGAGTTCGTCGCCGAGGATCGCGCAGCGCTCTGTGCGATTCACGACCTCTCGCTGGCCGCACGCTTCTGTGACCGGCTGGCGCTCGTCGCCGACGGCGAACTCCTCGCGACCGGCACGCCGGAGTCGGTACTCGCCGAGGAGCACGTCGAGCACGCCTTCGGGACCGAGGCGACGGTGACGAACCATCCAGTCACCGGAACGCCCGACGTCACCGTCACGGAGAGCCGGCCCGATCGCGACGCACACGTCCACGTTCTGGGTGGCGGTCACACCGCTTCCCGTGCGATCGCCGCGCTCGCGACGGCTGGATTTTCCGTCTCGGCGGGCGTCCTGCCGGACGACGACCGAGCGCTCGACACCGCCCGCGCACACGACGTCGATACTGTCACGGCAGCGCCGTTCGCACCGGTCGACGGAGCTGTTCGTCGAGAAGCTTCCCAGTCGGTGCAGGCGGCCGACTGCACCGTGCTCGCCGGCACGGACGAAACCAACCGTGCGCTCGCCGAGCACGCTCGACGGCTGGTCGTCGTCCGAGAAGCTGTCGGCGAGGCAATCGTTGACGAGCGCACAACGGATATCGAGACCGCACGCGTCACCGATATCGGGGAGTTGGTCACGGGCGTCGAGGCACGACTCGATGGCGAGCCGCGACGGCTGGAGACGCCGGCCGACGACTGACTCAGCCGAACCGGTCGTAGAGCGCGTCGGCGATCGCGGTGGCGATCAGCAGCGGGACGAGCGCCGAGAGCAATGCGAGCAACACGAGCGTCAGTTCACGCCCGGAAACACCATCGAGGAGCAGTCCCGCGAGCGTCGCGAGCGGTTCGCGAAACTGGACGAACAGCCCGAGAAAGACGATCACGATGACGAGCAGTCGCGTCGCCGTTCGCGGCCGCAGGCCAAGCCACCGTTCGTCGACCATGCTACACCGTTGGACGCTCGTCGGTCGAACGGTCCGGTCGCTTCGCGCGGGCGGTCTCGCCGAGGCGGGTCGTCACGAGCGCGTTCACACGTTTGGGATCGGGCACGTCGCGCAGCGAGAGGTTCACCCCGCCGGTGCCCGCGGTGTAGACCTCGATGTCGCCGTACGAGAGGGTACGCTCGACGATCGACTGCTCGAAGGCGGTGTTCTGGATGCGGTCGAAACGGATCTGCGTGACCGTTCGCGAGAGCACGCCACGTTTCTCGTAGATCGCCTTGGTCGTGAACACGTAGCGCGTGCTCCAGCGCGAGAGATACGCCCACACGGCAGCGAGCGCACCGAACGGGACGAGCACGAGCGCGAGCCACGACGGAAGCAGAGGGAGCGATCCGTCGCGGAAGAGCCAGACGCCGAGAATGCTCAGCACGAACGCGACCACGAACGTGGGGATCGCCGGATAGAGGCTCGGCATGCCGGCCCAGAGCACGCGCTCCTCACCCGTCAGATGTACCCAGTCGCTCGCTGCGGCTGCCGAACTCATCCCCTGATTCCTGGACGAGCAGTGACTTACAGGTTGTGTCCGCGGGCCGTCGACGGGCTGTCAACGCGTAGCGAGGGCGCGTCCGAAGTGCTAACGGTTTTTAGCCCCGGGCGTGGAGAGGAATCATCGTGACCGACCGCCCCAGCCAACGCGGCCGCGGAATCGCCCCCGACAGCGGATCGGGAACGCACCACAGCAGCCGCGAGGAGCAGGCGACGGCGAGCCGCGGGCGCTCGGTCTCCATCATCATCCCGACGTACAACGAGCGCGAGAACATCGAGCGCGTCGTCGAGCGCTGTCGCGACGCCCTCGCCGACTACCGCTTCGAGATCGTCGTCGTCGACGACGACTCGCCGGACAAGACCTGGCAGCTCGTCGCCGACTCCTACGCGGACGCCGAGACGGTCCGCATCGTGCGCCGCACTGAGGAGTCGGGACTTGCAACCGCCGTCTCCCGGGGCTTCGACGAGGCCAGCTACGAGTGCTGTGCGGTCATCGATGCCGACCTCCAGCATCCACCCGAGAAGCTCCCCGAGCTCATCGCGGCGTTCGACGACGGGGCCGACATCGCCATCGGCAGCCGCCACGTCGACGGCGGCGGCGTCGAGAACTGGTCGCGCTTCCGGCGGCTCGTCAGCCGCGGCGCGATGGCGATCACCAAACTCGCCCTGCCGCCAACTCGGCAGATCGCCGACCCAATGAGCGGCTTCTTCGCCATTCGACGCGAACTCATCGACGACGTCGCGCTCGCACCCACCGGCTACAAGATCCTGCTCGAAGTCCTGATGAAGTGCGATTACGAGCGCGTCGTCGAGATTCCCTACGTGTTCACCGAACGCGAACGCGGCGAGTCGAAGCTCAGCGCCGACGAATACTGGGAATTTCTCGAACACATCTATCAGCTCCGGCGCAGCCCCGACACGAACTGAGGTCAGAACGGATCGACGGTCGACACCCACGCCGTCACCCGATTCGAAACGATCACACACCCCGATATATACGGCGAGCATGCGCAGGCCCCAAGGCCATCCTGCAGTCGCTCTATGTTCAGGTATGGCAAGCACCGTCTGCCCTACCAACGAGGGGACACCGGTCTGCGCTCGCCCCACCGAGGACGGGCCGTGTCTCCACGAAGTATCGGTTCCTGGAGCGCCGTGTCACGATCACACGGGGCTCAGCCCGGTCGAGGTCGATCCCATCACCTGGGAGCCGCTCGACCCGCAGTGGAGTCTCTAACACCCACTTTTTTAGAGAGGGTCCTCCCTCGCGCCTGCGGCGCTCGGTCAAACCCTCTCCAAAAACCTGGACTAAAAACGCCCGCTCGCAAACCGCGCAAGCGGTGAACCGCGCTCGTTACACTCGCGCGGACATCGATATCTTCCCAACAGCTACCGCACAGCACCGCCGAAGCCCTCACTCGCTGCTCACGGCTCACCCCGTTCGCCGTTCGCACGGCGGCGCATCACTTCGTTCGCGCCGCCCGCCGCTCGTTCGCCCTTCATCCGCCAGGACTGCACTGCCGCCGCACCGCACAGCCGCAACCCATTCAGTCGATATAGCCGAGGTTCCGCAGGCGCTCCTGGACCTCCTCGTCGCGATCGACACCCTCGCTCTCGCCGATATCGATGGTCGCCAGCCGGTCGTCGAGCACCGTTCGGAGATCGTCCCAGTCGTCGCCGACCGGGTCGGTGATCGGCTCGCGCTCCTCGGGATCGTCCCGGAGATCGAACGCCAGCACCTCACCGTTAGCGTGGATGAGCTTTCGCTCGGGCGTGCGCACCGCGACCTGGAGTTCGTCGGGCGCGAGCCGACCGGGTTCGGTCGCCGAGGAAGCGACCTCCGAAATGGCCATCTCGTCGTCGATCCCCTCGCCCTCGACGGCCGGCCGGAGCGAGCGCCCGCGGTAGGAATCCGGCCGTTCGGCGTCGGCGTAATCCAGGATCGTCGGCGCGATGTCGATGTGGCGCACCTGCGTCTCGACCAGCCCCTCTACCGCGCCGCCCGGCGGACGGACCAGGAGCGGGACGTGCGTGAGCTCGTCGTACAGCGCCGGCTCGTGGCCGACCTGGCCGTGCTCGAATAGCGCCTCGCCGTGATCGGCGGAGACGATCACGAGGGTGTCGTCGTCCACCGCGTCAAGGAGCGTGCCGACCTTCTCGTCGGCGTGGCGGACCGAGGCGGCGTAGAGCCCACGGATGACTTCGCGCTCGCGTTCGGTGAACTCCTCGGGGCTGTGCTGGGCGCGCGTGACGAGCTGGGAGGGCGTCGCGTCGGTTTCTGGCACGCCGACGGCCTCGCGATGGCGCTTCGGCGGCGTGTACGGCGCGTGGGGTTCGAGCAGATGCGTCCAGACGAACGTCTCGTCGCTCGACTTTTCGAGCGCCTCGCGCGCCACCTCGATCTCGGCCGCGTCGCCACCGCCGAGCATCCGCAACGGTTCCTGGACCGTGCGATAGAGCGACTGTGCCGCCCGATAGACGGGGCTATCGAGCGAGAAGTTGTCGAGCAGGAACTGCCGGCCCCGCTCCAGTCCGGGGAGGCCGAACTCGCCGACGTCGCGGTAGATGTCGTAGCCACGGCCGTAGCCGTATTTCTCGCCGAGCCACGGGTTCGCGTGGACGCCCGCGGCGCTCCAGCCCGCGTCCTGGAGCGCCTCGCTCACCAGTGTCCGCTCGTCGCTCAGCTGCTCGTAGCCACCGTAATCGAGCGGGAGCGTCGAGGTGAACACGGACGGGAAGGCGTAGGGTGTCGCCGGACCGTGACTCACGGCCTGCGAGAAGACCGTCCCCTCCTCGGCGAGCGCTGCGAGGTTCGGCGTGTGATCGCCTACCGCATCGGGCGCGAACGAGGCATGCGAGGCGCGCCACGCGTCGATGGTCAACAGCAGCGTCTTCATTGGTCGTCACCACTACACGCCCGGCCATTTGTTTTGCCATTCGTCTCGACGCTCGTCCCCGTCGGCTCTCCTTCCCCCACCGACCCCGCCCGTTCGTCAGCGAAACCGAGCAGGCACGGCGAACAGTTATGTCGATGCTACTGATAGTTCCGCTATGGCATCACTCTTCGAGCGCGATACATCGACGATCGGCACCGCCATCGGACTGCTCGCGGTGGCAGTTGCGCTGTTCGGCTCGACGGCCCTGGGCTGGGAGTGAGGCGCGTCCGGCCAACCCGTCGCGTTCGTCGTCGGGGCCGTCTGCGCGATCGCCGCCGGCTGGATCGCGCTGCGGAACTATCGCGACTGATATCGTCTGACGAATTCAGTCGGGAATCGCTAACGACTGCCCATCGATCGGGGGATTCGTTCGCAGTTCTGGTCGAGAACCACAATCCGTGATCCGCCGCGAGGGCCACTCATCAAATTGTTTTCACGGGGTACGGGCGAGGAGAATTCGTATAGTACATACGCCGAGGGGACGAGGCATCCACGTAATGAGCGATGCCCACGCAGCCGACGAGTACGGGGTAACGGGAACGCCGAGACGAGGGCTGGCACTGTCGACGTTCGTCTTCTTCGCCGGCCTCACGACGATCGTCTTCTATGGCGCTGCAGGACCCATTCTGGAGGACCAGCTGGCCCTTACCGGCATCTTCCACGGACTCCTGCTGTCCTCCCCACATCTCAGCAAAGCGGTCCTCAGGATCCCCTTCGGTGCCTGGGTGGACGACGTCGGCGGGAAGAAACCGTTTCTCATCCTCATGGCGTCGACGCTCGTCGGGACCGGTGGACTGGTCGTGACGCTGTTTTTCACCTATCCCGAGAACTTCGACATGAGTCTCTATCCGCTGCTGGTCCTCTTCGGACTGCTCGCGGGTGCCGGCGGCGCGACCTTCTCGGTCGGGACCTCACAGACCTCCTACTGGTATCCGAGCGACAAACAGGGGTTCGCGCTCGGTGCGTTCGCCGGGATCGGGAACATCGGCCCGGGGATGATCACCCTCGGGCTCCCGGTGCTCATCGGGCTCGTGGGGTTGACCGGGAGCTACACGATCTGGCTGGTCTTCATGCTCGTCGCTACCGTCATCTATGCGCTGTACGCCGTCGATCCCTACTACTTCCAGCTCCGCAAACAGGGCACCGATCCGGAGGAATCGAGACGGATCGCCGACGATCTCGGACAGGACATCTTCCCGTCGGGAGGCGCGTGGGACTCGCTGAAGACGTCCGCGAAAAACCGTCGTACGTGGATTCTCGTCTTCCTCTACACGGTCTCCTTCGGCGGTGGATTCACGTCCCTGTCGGCCTGGTTCCCCACCTACTGGGCACAGTTCCACGAGCTGTCGCTCGCGACGGCGGGGTTTCTGGCCGGGCTCTTCATCGCCTACGGATCGCTCATCCGCGTGCCCGCCGGCAGCATCAGCGACAGGTTCGGTGGCGAGATCGTCGCCATCATCAGTTTCGCGATCATGGCGCTCGGCAGCGCGATCATGACCGTCGTCACCGGGTTCTGGCCGGCGATCGTCGGCATGATGGTGCTGGGAACCGGCATGGGGATCGCCAACGCCGCGGTGTTCGAACTGGTGCCGAAGTTCGTCCCGGAGGCCGTCGGCGGGGCGTCGGGCTGGATCAGCGGCATCGGCGGCGGGGGCACGCTCGTCATCCTGCCACTGATGGGCTACTTCGCGGACGCGTACGGTGAGATCGGCTACGCACGCGGGTTCGGTGTCTTCGTCGTCCTCAGCCTGCTCTGTGTCGGGATTGCCATCGCACTGAAGTACGTCATCTCCGAGCCCGACGAATCCACGGACGAAGCAGCACTTCACTGACCCCGTCGAACCGGTCGAAAAATCCCAGTGGTGATACCAAATCGAATCGAAAGCGGGCTATTCGTCGGGATCGCGATGCACGGTGAGAACCGGGATCGCGGAATGACGGACGACGTCCTCGGTCACGCTTCCCAACAGCGCCCGTTTGACACCCGTTCGACCGTGGGTTCCCATGACGATCACGTCGACATCGGCTTCGTCCGCGTACGAGAGGATGTCGTCGTGTGGGTTCCCCCGCCTGACGGCCGCCGTCGTCTCGATGTCGCGCTCGCTCGCCTGTGTGGCGATCTCGTCGGTCGTGCTGTGACCCTCCTCTTCGAGCGCATCGAGCAAGTTGTCCAGCCCCGAGAAGCCGTCACCGACACCAGTAACTGACGTAGGTGGATCGACGACGAAGAGCACGTGGAGCGTCGCGTCGTGCGTTTCGGCGAGTCCGAGCGCCATCGTCACCGCTGATTCGGTCGGATCGCTACCGTCGGTCGGGAGGAGTATTCGATCGAACATCGTAGTCGGCCTGTGCGAAAATATTCGGCGACACGGTATAACGTTGGTCACAACTGGTTCGTACCAGCTGACGTCGTCCGAGTGGTTGCAACGGTCCCGAACCGTCGGTTCAGTCGTCCATCGATGTCTCCGCTCCCGCCACGTCCGCGCCGGCGTTCGATTCGGTGAGGTCCTGTTCGCGCCAGGTTCCACGCTTGAACCAGAGATACGCCACGATCCCGCCCGCGAGGTTCGAGATCGGGAACGCGATCCAGAGACCGATGGTGCCCAGCGCTGCCGCTCCGAGCCACGCGATCGGCAGCCGGACGAGCCCGAGCGAAATGAGCGAGATCGCCGCCGCGACCATCGTCTTCCCCGCACCCCGGAATCCGCCGGTGTACGCCCGCATGACGCCGATGAATCCGAACGAGAGGGCGGAGTAGCGGAGGAAGGTCGCGCTCTGGGCGACGACTGCGGGATCGTCGGTGAAGACAGCGGCAATCGGTTCGGGGGCGATCAGAACGAGCGCGCCGAGGAGGGTCAGGCCGACGAGCATGGCGCGAGCGCCGAAGTTGTTCGTCTCCGCGGCGCGATCGAGTTTGCCAGCGCCGATGTTCTGCCCGGTCATCGTTTCGACGCCCTGCGAGACCGCGAGCGCCGGCAGGAAGATCACCGAGAAGATCCGCGTCCCGATCCCGTAGGCGGCGACGACCGATTCGGGAAACGCGGCGATGACGACCAACAGCAGGTTGATCGACAGCGAGCGCGCCGTCCCCTCCACCGAGGCCGGAACGCCGATGTCGACGACCTTGCGCGCGAACGAGAGACTGGGCACCATCTGTCGTAACCTGATCTTGACGCCGCGATTGCCGCGGAACATGACGATGAGACCGACCCCGAACGCGAGCGCCCGGGCGAACACCGTCGCGATCGCGGCTCCGGCGATCCCGGAGCCGGTGTAGCCTGTGAGGCCGAACAGCCACGTTTCGAGGCCACGAGCGCCGAGCAACCCGAACAGCGGGTTGTCCTGGAAGCCGAAGATGAGGATCGGGTCGAGCACGATGTTGATGACGACCGAGCCCGCCATCACGTACATCGGGGTGAGCGTGTCGCCGTAGCCGCGCATCAGCGACATGAAGACGGCGAAGCCGAAGACGGCCACGAGACCGATCGTGTACACCTGCATGTACTGTTTCACCAGCGGCGCGATCTCGGGCCCGGCACCGAGCAACGCGAGCAACTCGTCGACGAAGAAGTAGCCGACCGCGCCGAGAGCGAGCGAGGCCACCACTGCGTAGATGACCGTCTGGGAGGCGGCGTACTCGGCTCTCCGTTCCTCCCCGGCTCCGGTGTACTGGGCGACGAGCACGCTGCCCGCGACCGAGAGCCCGAGCGCGAGCGAGATCAGCAGGAACACCATCGGGAACGCGAAACTGATCGCGGCCAGTGCGGTCGTATCGTACTGCCCGAGCCAGAACGTATCACCCAGATTGTAGGCGGTCTGGAAGAGGTTCTGCACGATGATCGGCAGGGAGAGATAGAACAGCGGCTTGCCGATGCTGCCCGACGTGAGATCGAACTCCTCGCGGGACTTGAACAGGCCGCCGAGACGGCTTCGGAGGCTCACTCGGTGACAACTCCTCGATTGACGGAGATGTGATTGGCGGAGCCGGGAGCTCCGCGTGTCGCGGTTTCGTGACCGACGCGGTGGATAGTCTCCGGTCGAACCGTCGTGATGATCGTGTCGTTCGTGCTGTTCGTGGACGTCGTGATTCGCGTCCGCAACGCACCAGTACCGCACTCATACAGCGTGCGAGAGGTGGCATCCGTGATATCGGTGATCGTCTCGTCAGTCATAGTCGTCAAGTGCTGACCGTACAGTCAGCCGTTGTCGATACAACTAACCGTTCGGTTAAAAAGCTTCTGTCTCTTCTCGTCCACGGACGGATCATCGCATTATTCGGCTCGACCAGCTCTATCAGACAGTATCGACCACGGTAGCAGGTCGAAGACTATCTCGTGGCGTCCGGGTTGTGGACGCGACACATGCATCGAGTCCGATAGGTAATACTTAATTGGTCGGGGTCGGTTCGTTTCCCTAATGAATTGTCCCTCGCGCGAACGGTCCCCGCGCGGTCGCTCGCCTCGAACAAACCCGGCGACCTCGCTACGACCTTGAGATGACGGGGACGCGAATCGCACTCTGTCCGCACCTCTCGGTCGAACACTACCGCGGGGGCGAGAAGTGGGTCTGCGCGCTCGCCAATCGGCTTGCAGCCGACGGCGTCGACGTCTCGGTGCGCGCGCTCCCCTACGCCCCCGGCGGCGAGCGCCGCGTCGACGTCCGCGAGGTGCTCGATTCTCAGGTTCCCTACCGCGAGGCCTGGCACCACGACCTCTCCGGGTTCGACACGGCCTACGTCTTCTACAACCCCTTCTCCGAGCTGTTCTTCTCGGGCGGCGACACGCGCATCGCGGGCATCCACTCGTGGGTCTACGTCTCCGAGAAGCTCTACGAGGCCCATTATGGCCTGGTGCCGACGGCGACGAAGTTGCTCTACCGGCTGCTCGGCAAGCGCGATCTCTCGCGCTTCGACGTCGTCCACTCGGTCACGCCGGCCTACGATTCGCCCCACGCGAACACGGTACATATCCCGAACTTCGTCGACATCGAGCAGTTCAGCCCCGATCGCGACGAGCGCGCCGACGAGTTCACCGTGCTCACGACCGCCGCCCACATCCGCGAGAAGGGCTGGGACACGATCCAGGCCGTGGCCGAGCGGCTCCCCGACGACGTCCACGTCGTGACGACCGGCGACGGAGCGGGCGACGTGGACGGTCTCGGCTTCCTCACCGAGGACGAACTCGCCGACGCCTACGCACGTGCCCACGTCGTCCTCCATCCGGCGCGCGTCGACACCGACAGCATGGTGATCAACGAGGCCTGCGCGTCGGGCACCCCCGTCGTGACGACACCGCTCTCGACACACGTCCGCGAGAACGAGGCCGTCCTCCAGGCCGAAACCCCGCGTGGGCTGGCCCACGCGATCGCTCGCATCCACGGCGAGTGGCGACACGACGACGGCTACGAGGAGCGCTGTCGTCGCGCGCGAGAAGAGGGTGAATCCCACGGCTTCGAGGAGGTCTACTCTCGACTCAAGCAGTTGCTCCTCTCGCCGCCGACCAAGAGCGAGAACGGCGCAACCCGGACGGAGGTACGCGCATGAGCGTTCTCGACGAACTCAGCGAGCGCTCGCTGTTCGACCCGCAGAACAAGCGACTCTTCAAATATCTCCTCGTGGGCGTCATGGGAATCGTCATCAACCAAGGCGTGTTCCTGCTCACCTACGAGGCCGTTGGTCTCCAGTATATCGTCGCCGGCCTGCTCGGCAGTGCGGTGAGCATCTTCGCCAACTACATCATGAACGACAGCTGGACGTGGCGCGAGAACGGTACCGCCGGCATCGGTCAGTGGCTCTGGCGCGGGCTCAAATACGGTGCGACGCGGGTCGTCGGCGTCGGGATCGGCACCGTCGCGTTGATCGTCTTCGTCGATCTCCTGCATATCAACCCCTCGATCTCGAACATCCTCCGCATCGGAGTCGGCGTGCTCTGGGGGTTCGGCGCGAGCGAGAAGTGGGTCTGGAGTTCGGACGGCTCGTCGATGTCGTTCGAGACGGTCAAGCGCTATCTCGGTGAGGACAAGCGTGAGTAGGCTCACGGAATCGCTTTCGATCGGTACGAGCGATTCGCTTTCCGATCGCGTACTCGACAGCCTCCCCGAGCGCGGCAGCCCGACGTGGTACGTCCTCGCGCTCGCGCTGGCGCTGTTCGTGGGCTTCTCGATCTACACGGCGCTGATGCACGCCCGCTTCGAGACGACGGGGGCCGATCTCGGGGCCTACACCCACATGTTTTCGAGCACGCTCGACGGCGAGGGTTGGCTCCAGCACGGGAAATATCGCGCGAGCCATCCCTCCGGCTCGTACTGGGGGGCACACTTCTCGCTCACCCTCCTGCTGTTCCTGCCGCTGTTCGCGCTCGTTCCGTCGGTGTACACGCTGCTGGTCGCCAAATCGTTCGTGCTCGCGGCGTCGGTGGTGGTGCTCTGGCTGCTCGCGCGCGACCGCCTCGACAGCGACCGCCTCGCGGGCGTCGTGACCGTCTCGTACGCGTTCAACCCGTTTCTCTGGTCGGCGTGGTCGTTCGACTTCCAGGAACAGGTGCTGATACCGCCCTTCCTCTTCGCCGCCTACTACTGCTATCAAAAGGACCGCCGGCTGCTGTTTCTGGGCTTTCTCGCGCTCGTACTGTTCACCAACGAGTTCGTCGTCTTCCCCACGATCGGCTTCATCGGCGGGCTGTTCGTCGCCGCGGCGATCGCCGGCCGACTCAGGAAACGCGGCCCGATGATCCTCGGTGCGGGCGTGCTCGTCGTCGTCGCGCGCGTCGCATCGAGCGCCGCCATCGACTACTACAGCGTCTTCGGCGGCCTGCCGACCTACGTGGTCGCCGAACCGCTCCAGCCGTTCATCCAGGGCATGGGGCGCGTCTCGATCGTCGATCTCGCGATGACAGTCCTCGCGAACCCCATGCTACTGATCGATTCGGCGACGTTCGCGGTCGCGGACAAACTGCTCTTCTTCGTCGCGTTCATGCTACCGGTGGCCTTTCTCGCGCTGTTCGACGAGCTCTCGCTGGCGGCGCTCGCGCCGTATCTCGGCTTCGCGTGGGTGTTCACCGGTGAGGCCAAGGCGGTCTATTTCGAGTTCGGTGCACATTACCCGCTCTACCTGCTCCCGTTCGTCTACATCGGCGCGATCCACGCCCTCCGCCGGCTCTCGGGTCGCTTCGACGCGCTGCGGTGGCCCTCGCGGTCGACGCTCGCCGGATTGGTTTCGGCGGTGCTCGTGCTCTGTCTCGTCAGCGGTGCGGCCTCCGGCGGCGGCCATCTCGCCGTGCCACCGCCGGCCGACGAGGATCACCAGGAGACGCTCGACACGGCCATCGACTCGATCCCCGAGGACGCCTCGCTCATCGCCCAGAACGACATCTACCCCCACGTGGCGACGCGCCCGAACGCCTCGTTCATCGTGAGTCCGGGGACGTTCAGTGCCTACGAGAAGCGCTGGCAGAACGTCACACCCGAGTATCTGCTGCTCGATACGCAGCTCAACCCGAACGCGCCGTGGGCGCGGGCCGTCCAGCAGACCTATGCCGATCGCCTCGGCGACGAGTACGGCCTCTATCGGTATCAGGAGGGAATTCAGATCTTCAAGCGTGGTTACGATGGTCCCGTCCGCGGCATCACCCAGTCCGACCCCGGTGCGCGCCACTACGACGCCGCGAGCATGGCGACGGGTACCGGCGAGCGCATGGACGGGACGATCGTGAGCGACAACGGCTCGGCTGGGGACTACCTCTGGTTCGGGCCCTACGACACGCTTACACCGGGTAGCTACACCGCGACCTTCCGGGTCAACGCCTCGGGGAGCGGTTCCGATCCCGTCGTGACGGTCGACGTCGCCGGTGGCGACGATCACGGCCGCATCGCCAGCGAGTCCGTCACGTCGACGGACGGCTGGCGGAACGTCACCGTCGACTTCACCATCGACGAGACGACCACCGACGTCGAGTTCCGCGGGATCCGTGAGGGGTCGGGCCGGATCGCGCTCGACGGGGTGCGCGTGAGCTACGAATCGAAAAACGCTACTACGAATGCCTCGGCGGGGAGTGCATGAGCACGACCGACCGGGTCGCCGCGACCGTCGGCGACTACCTCCCCGAGCGCTCCAGCCCGACGTGGTACGTCCTCGCGCTCGCGCTGGCGCTGTTCGTGGGTTTCTCGATCTACCTCTCCCTGCTCTACCGGAGCTTCTGGCTCACGGGCGCTGACTTCGGCAGCTACATCCACATGTTCGAGAGCACCCTGCACGGCCAGGGCTTTCTCGAACAGGGCAAATACACCGTCCGCGGCCCCGAGAGCTCCTACTGGGGCGGTCACTTCACGGCGACGCTGCTGGCCTTCCTACCGATCTACGCGCTCGTCCCGTCGCCGTACACGCTGCTCGTGATCAAGTCGGGGCTGCTCGCTGCGAGCGTGCCGATGCTCTGGATCCTCGCGCGCAGCCACATCGAGAGCGACCGGCTCGCAGGGCTGCTGACGGCCTCGTACGCGCTCAACCCGTTTCTCTGGTCGGCGTGGCTGTTCGACTTCCAGGAGCAGATCCTCCTGCCCCTGCTGATCTTCGCGGCCTACTACACCTACTCCGAACGGCGCTACATCGCCTTCCTCGCCTTCCTCACGCTCGTGCTGTTCACCAACGAGTTCACGACAATCCTCGTCGGCGGCTTCCTCGTCGGGCTCGTCGTGGTCTCGTTTCGCGGGGGCCGACTCCGGCGCGAGGCCCCGTACATCGGCATCGCGTTCGGCATCCTCGTGGCCGTGCGGATGATCTCGGGGTGGGCCATCGGCCAGTACACGGATGCCTCGGGGCTGCCGACGGACGTGATCGCGGCCCCGCTTCAGCCGTTCGTCGAAGGGTCGCGAGTGGGGATCGGGCAGCTGGTCACGATCGTGCTCGGCAATCCCGAGCTCATCATCGACTCGGTCTCGGTCGCGATCTTCGACAAGGTGGTCTATCTCGTACTCCTCCTCCTGCCCGTGCTCTTCCTCGCGGTCGCCGACGAGCTCACGCTCGGGTCGCTGATCCCCTTCATCGGCTTCGCGTGGGTGTTCGCCGGCCGCGACGTCTACTACACCTTCGGCGCACACTACCCGCTCTACCTGCTGCCGTTCGTCTACATCGGCGCGGTGCGCGTGCTCGCACGCATCGACACCAGCGAGATCGTCGACACCGAGAGCGCGCGTGCCTCGGCACGAACGGTGTTGTCGGGACTGCTCGCGCTCGTGCTAGTGGTGAACCTCGCAGTCGGGGTCGCCATCGGCGCGGAGAAAAACGCCGTGCCAGGCACGAACGACCACACGGAGATGCTGGAGGAGGGCATCGACACGGTGCCCGACAACGCCTCGCTGCTCACGCAGAACGACGTCTTCCCCCACGTCGCCGAGCGACCGAACGCGACCTTCAGCGCCAACCGGACGCTGTTCTACCGGTATCAGCGCAACAACCAGAAGCCGACACCCGAGTATATCCTCCTCGATACGAAGCTCGAAACGCAGGGCGTCGAGTGGGCGCAGCCGGTCAGGACGACCTACGCCGAGCAGTTCGGAAAAGAGTACGGACTCGCGCGCTACGACGACGAGGTATGGGTGTTCAAACGTGGCTACAACGGCTCACCCGACGGAATCCGCGGGAACTACACCGTCGAGCCGCGCACGTACGAGCTGGACGACTTCATCCCGAACGACGCGCTGCGGATCGACGGCCAGCTAGTCGGCTCCGGCGGCGGTGAGAGCACCTACTACTGGTACGGTCCGGGCACGATGTTGCCGCCCGGCGAGTACGTGGCGACCTTCCGGGTCAACGCGACCAGTGCCGGCGAGCAGCCGGTCGCGAACCTCGAGGTCGCCGCGGGCACCACGCCCAGACCGGTCGCGAGCCAGAACGTCACGGACACTGACGGCCTCGAAACGGTCACCGTCCCGTTCACGCTCGATCGGATGCACTCGAACGTCGAGTTCCGCGCCTCGCAGGCCGGCGGCGCGGGACGGCTCGCGCTCGAAAACGTCACCGTCCAGTCGGCCTCGGGGCCGAACAGCAGTAGGGGCGCGAACTGACGGTTCGGCCGTATCGAATGCGGAAGCTGTTTTTCGTCCAAGCACCGAGGAGTGAGTATGCGCGAGGAAGTGCGAGCGTACTGCCGAGCCGTCGTGTCGCGCTCGCGGCGGTTCGAGCGGCGGGAGTTCCACGAGTTCCGCCGCTGGCTGGAGAGCACGCGAAACCTCGTCCATCTGTCGGTCGTGCTGTTCGTCCCGCTGCTGGTCGGGCTGGTGACGCTCGTTGCGAACACGACGAACCTCTCCTTTCTGCTCTTCCCGCCGCTGGCCTCCGGGGCATACCTACTCTTCGCCCACCCCGAGGAGCGCTACTCGTCGCCGCTACGGTTCGTCGCGGGGCTGACCGTCGGCGCGCTGTGTGGCTGGCTCGCCATCGAGCTGACGGGCTGGCTGTTCTACGCCGGCGGTCCCGGATCGATCCACGCTCCCAGCGCGGCGCTCGCGATGTTGCTCACGGGCGCGGCGACGTGGGCGTTCAGCATCGAGGAGCCCGCGGCGTTCTCGACGGCGCTGCTCGCGGTCGTCGACGACGCAC
The DNA here is from genome assembly GCF_024508235.1 of Halococcus qingdaonensis. Lineage (NCBI taxonomy): Archaea > Methanobacteriati > Methanobacteriota > Halobacteria > Halobacteriales > Halococcaceae > Halococcus > Halococcus qingdaonensis. The sequence continues at coordinate 1,563,322 of NZ_CP101943.1, forward strand.
CGGGGTTCAGCTACGTACTCAGCATCGCCGTGTCGAGCCTGCTCGTCGCTGGCGTGTTCGTCCTCTGGCATCGGCGTGTCTACCGCCACCGGGCGCGCTATCTCTACCAGTCGACCAAGGGTGACGACCACGTCCTCGTGCCGATGCGCGGCGATCACGCCGACGCGACCGCGTCCTTCGGCGCGCGCATCGCCGCCGCCCACGACGCCGGGAAGGTCGTTCTGCTCGATATCGTCGAGTCGCCCGAGGACGTCGCCACCGACGGCGGGACGGACATGGAAGTATCGACGGCGACGAAGACCCACGCCAGCCATCTGGAATCGTACGCCGAGCGGATCGAGGAGACGATGGACGTGCCCTGCGAAGTGGTCGTCATCGAGCGCGGGGCGGAATCACCCGCGACGACGGCGCTCGGTGCCGCCCGCGAGGCCAACTGCGATCTCATCGTGACGCCGTACGAGCGCGCCGACGGCCGCACCGCCTCGTTCGTCACCTCGCTCTTCCGGACCGACATGGACGTGATCGCCCACCGTTCGGCCGACGGCCGCACCGACTGGTCGCGGGTGCTCGTCTCCGTCCGGCGCGCGAGCGACGTCGCCCACAGCATGCTCGATTTCGCCTGCCGGCTCACCGGCCGGTCGGGCAAGGTGAGCCTCTGTCACTGCATCGACAGCGAGTACGAACGCCGCGACGCCGAGAGCATGCTCGCCGAACTCGTCGAGACGTTCTCCGAGCGGATCGAAACCCGCGTCGCTCACGGCCCGATCGAGGAGTTCCTCGCCGACGCCTCGTCGCGTCAGAACCTCCTCATGCTCGGCGCGAGCGCCGACCGCAGCGCCGTCTCGCGGCTGCTCTCGCCGGCGACCTTCCAGCGCCTCCACGATATCGAGTGTGACGTCGCCATCGTCGATCGGCGTTACCGGCCGCTCGAACGGGAGTAGAAATCGAGGAAGCCGGTGGGGGGATTTGAACCCTCGGCCTAATCCTTACGAAGGATTCGCTCTAGCCAGTCTGAGCTACACCGGCCTGCTTCCAACTGCGCCGACGAACGGTATAATCGTTGCGAATCGCCGTGATCGACTGCCATCGATCAGGCACGGAGTCGCACGTCGAGGCAGACGTTCAGCTCGTGGGGCGCGTACGAGCGCACCGACTGACGGCTCTCGATCGTGACCTCGTGCTCCTCGGCGGCCGCGCGGATCGCGCGCTCGCCGGGCCCGTAGGGATCCGACTCGTGCTGGATGTCGTAGTAGTGGAGCAGGCAGTCGTCGCTCGCGAGGCGCACCGCCGCATCGAGGAACTCGTCGGCGCTGTGGGGCAGGTTCATCACGAGCCGGTCGGCCCAGCCCTCGTACTCCTCGGCGACCGTGCGCACGTCGCCCTCGATGGCCATGATTCGCTCCGCGACGTCGTTGCGCCGCGCGTTCTCGCGAAGATAGTCGACGGCCACCGGATTCAGATCGACGGCGACGACTTCCGCCCCGCGCTTGGCCGCCGGGATCGCGAACGGGCCGACACCGGCGAACATGTCGACCACTCGCTCGCCCGCCGCGATTTTCTCGGTCACACGGTGGCGCTCGGTCGCCAGCCGAGGCGAGAAATACACCTCGGCGATGTCGAGGGCGAACTCGCAGCCGTACTCGCGATGGACGGTTTCGGTGCTGCCGCCGGCGAGGTGGTCCCACTCGCGGGTGCGGAACTCGCCGGTGACCTTCGAGGCACGGTTCAGCACCGTCTCGACGGGAAGCGCCGACTCCATCACCGCCGCCGCGATCCGCTCGGCGCGTTCGGGATCGGCCTCGTCGACGAGCACGACGTCGCCGAGGCGCTCGTAGGTCGGCTCGAACCCGAGGATATCGGCGGGCATGTCCTGCGTCTCGCGTGCCGGTGCGTCGTGCGTGACGACCGCGTACTCGTCGGGAACCGCTTCGCTGTCGGTGACGGGGATGAAGATCTTCCCATCGACGACGGTGATCTCGTGGTCGCGATCGACGAGGTCGCGCTCGGCGAGTGCCGCCCGCACGGCTTCGCCGTTCTCGCGCGCGGCGCGGACGCACGGCAGTTCCATGCCCGCAGTCGCCGCCGGGCCGGCCTAAGCGTGGCGTTTCGATGCGATGACCGACGGTGCGAGTCGTTTAATCCGCCTGCCGCCCGAGGCGGGCCATGCTCACCTTCGTCGGGCTCGGTCTCTACGACAAGCGCTCGATCACGGTCGAGGGCCGGGAAGCGCTCCGGGACGCCGATCGTGTCTTCGCCGAGTTCTACACCAGCCGGCTCGTCGGGACCACGATTGAGGAACTCGAAACCCATCACGGGGTCGCCATCGACGTCCGCGATCGAGCGGGCGTCGAACAGGAGCCGGCACCGGTCCTAGATGCGGCCGAAGCGGGTTCGGCAGTGTTTCTCGTCGCCGGTGATCCGATGGTCTCGACGACACACACTGACCTCCGGCTTCGTGCCCACGAACGCGACATCGAGACACGCATCATCCACGGAACGACCGCCCAGACCGCCGCGGGCTCGCTCACTGGCCTCCAGAACTACCGCTTCGGCAAGGCGACGACGATCCCCTTCGCCTACCGTGATCGGCCGATACCCGAAAGCGTCGTCGAAACGATCGAAGCCAACCGCGAGCGCGGGCTCCACACGCTCTGCTATCTCGATATCAAGGCTGCCGAGGGGCGATACATGAGCGCCGATGTCGCCGCTGCGCGGCTCGCACCCGAAATCGACGGGTTGGGAGTGGTCGTTGCCCGTGCCGGCAGTCCCGATCCGCTCGTGGTCGCCGACCGACTGTCTGCGCTCGCGGAGGGTGCGTTCGGCGACCCACTCCACCTGCTCGTGCTTCCGGGTGAACTCCATCACCTCGAACGCGACGCGCTCGAAGCGCTCGCGGACGCACCGCCCGAGCTACTCTGAACTGTCGGTTTCGGTGACGCCACCGTCGGCGCGAACCGTCGTCCCGAGCGCATCCTGGAGGTCGTACTCCGTGCCGGTGGCCATGAACAGCACGTCCTCGATGACGACCATGATCTCGGGCAGTTCGCGGACGACGACCCACGTGATGGCGACGAGCGCCAGCACCGAGAGGCTCTGGGCGAGGATCCGATCGACGACGAAATACGAGACCTTGTAGGGATCGCTCGCGCCGAACAGCCCCATCACGACGTCGGGAAAGACGTGGAACTTCTGGAGGCCGAAGCCGAGTCCGATGAGGACGTTGCGGACGAGGTTCAGCGCGTAGATCACCGGGATCGAGACGGCGAGCGCGCGGAACTTGCGCGAGAGCGGGGCCGACGTCGCAGCGATCAGCCCGCCGAAGATGGCCATGCTGCCGATGCCCGTGCAGGCAATCAGGATGGTGTAGGTGATCGTGTGGCCGCCGTCGGCGAACCAGAACGTGCTCTGATAGGCGGGATAGGTCCCGTCCGGCACCATCGCACCCGAGACGACCGTCGGCTCCGCGCCGATGAGTTCCATCAAGAAGGCGGTCTGGCTCGTCACGCTCTCGATGAGGAATTGCTGGAGCGCGGTGATCGTCTCGAACGGGAAGAAGATGATACCCATCGCGGCGATCGCCCGCGAGAGCACGAACAACGAGTCGCGGCCACGGGCGAGCAGGAGGCCCGCATACATGCTCGCCGGAATTGCCACGAGCACCCCGATCCCCTCGATGAAGCTCTTCTGGACGAACGCGAAGTGATGGAACACCGAGAGCCAGAAGACGGCGAACAGCAGCCACGCGGCGACTGTCACCGACCGGGCGAAGCGGCTGTCGCGCCACGAGAGCACGCCACCGGCGCTGAAGGCGAGCACGGACAGCCACGCCAGCGGATCGGAGAACTGGCCGAACCACGCGAGAGCGGCGAGCAGCCCGTCGATCATTTGTCGACCCTACGACGATCGGCAGTATAGGTTTTGCCGTTGGCCTCAGTGCCGCCGCCACGCCAGCCCGGCCAGCGAGAGCGCGAGCAGCGCGGCGACGATCCCGAACCCGGGACCGCTCCCGTCGGTCGTCCCGTTCGTACCGGTCGCCGTCGCTGCCGTGGTTCCCGACGCGGTGTCGGCGGTGGTCGTTTCGACGGTCGTCGTCTCGACGATCGTCAACCGCGCGCCCGTGGTGACGGCGCTACCATTGGCGGTGTACGGCCCGTCCTCGCCTCCGTTGGAGCTGCTGAAGTCGTACACCTGATTGTCGTTGCTGTCGGTATGGGCCATCACGACGACGCGCGTGTCTTCGGCCAGCGGCTCGGAGAGCGAGACGGTGACGTTCTCGGTGGTGCCGTTTTCGAGGTAGCTCGACGCGCCGAGGACGCTTCCCAGCGGGTCCGACGAGGCGTTCGCCGCGTGGACCACGACGAAGCCGCCGTCGGGCAGCGTCGCGTTCCTGATCGTCACCGTTTCGCCGGTGGTGGTCTGGTCGGGGACCGCGAGCGCTGCGGTGCCGTTGGGCGGGCCGCCCGGCCGATACGGACCGACGGTCGTGTTCATCCGGTCACCGGTGCCGAGCGGCCCCTCGGCCCGCACGGTGACCGTGCTCCGGGGCGCGACCGACGAGAGGTTGAACGAGGTGTCGAACGAGCCGTTCGGCTTCACCCGCGTCGTGTTGGTCTTGACGATCGAACTGCTGCCGTTGCGTTGGATGCGGACCGTCACCTCGCTACCGGGCGCGACGCTCGTCGTGCCCGAGATGGTCTGGTTCGGACCGGCGACCAGCGACGGGTCGGCGAGACCGACCTCGGTGCCGACGAACGTGACGTTCGCACTCACCGACTCGTCGGCGTCCGCGAGCGTGCTCTCGCCGTCGATGGCGAGCGTGCTCTCGAAGCGATCGCCGGCCGAGAGCGTTCCGTTGTCGAACACTGCCGCCCTCGTATCGACGTTGACGTAGAGCACGTCGTTGCGCGGGTCGGGCACCACGCGGATCGAGTCGTTCGCGAGGCTTCGGTTCAGATCGAGGCGTTTCGGCGGGCGGTTCGTCGACGGGTTCGTCTGCACCATGCTGAAATCGAGCGCGCCACTGCGGAGCAGTTCCGTGACGTTCGAGACCGCGAGCGCGCCGTAGACCCCCGAGAGCTTGACCTGATTGACTGACACGTCGCCGACGGCGACCGAATCGGAGGCGGTGATGCGGCCGTTGTCGACGGCGGCGGCGACCTCGCTCGCGTTCGTCGCGTTGTCGAAGGTCGCCGCTGGTGCGGTCCAGGTGATGAGCTCGCCGGCCGTGCGCTCGGTGAGCGCGAGCGTGGCCGTGTCGGTCCGCCGGTCGTCGACCGCCACCGAGAGGTTGTACTGACTCGTCTCCAGCGGGCTATCGAGCGGGGCGGTCGATCGGTTCGTGCCGACGACCGCATCGCCCGCGGTGGCTCCGTACACCGGGTTGTCGGTGTCCAGACCGGCGATGTACGTGTTCATCAACAGCGTCACACGCCCGTCACCGTTACTGTCGTTGACGGTGACGTTCGCCGCGTAGTTGACCGCCTCGCTGCCGACCGAGACGGTCGCGTTCGTCGTCCCGGAGAGATCGAGTTCGATCGCGGCGATGTCGCCGCGCTGTTCGGTCACCGTCGACTGATTGAACGATGCCGTCGGGCGGTCGGTCGCATTGCCGACATCCTGTGCCGCCGCTGGCATCGCACCGACGAACGCGGCGAGAACCACGACCACCACGAGGATGAGTCCGGGGCGGTCGTTCACGGTCGCCACGCACGCTGTCGGTACTCCGTACTCGTCGACGATACGGGATGGGCTATCGAGGGGTTCCAGTGTGCTGACCGGAAGCGGGCATGCTGACCTGGCATCGTTGCTCGGCGTATGGCTGAAAGGATAGACTCCCCTTATAAGTGCTTTGTGGTGGCGGGCGCGCCGTCCGGCGACATCGATCGCTCAGCGTGGGGTGGCGACGACCGCGAGGTGGTCGGCGTGGAACGGGTCGAGCCGGCGGCTGTCGAGGATCTCGTACCCCTCGCGGAGATCGTCGAGCGCGTCGGCGAAGACGTCGTCCGGCTCGCGCGTCGCGTCCTCGCTTCTGGCTTTGATCGACGCGTACAGGCGTCCGTCGTCGCGGAGGAACCGTCGGTTCGCCCGCGCGACCCGTGCCTGTCCGCGCGTCGCGACGTCCTGGACGAGCAGATCGAGACCGTCCTCGACGACGTGCGCGTATGTTTCGGGTTTCCGGGCGTCCTTGAGCAGTGGAAACAGGTTCCCCCGCGTCTCGGCGACCGACAAGAGATCGCGCATCGGCCGGGCGGCGAACTCGACGGCGTAGGTCGGGCCGGCGACGTCGGCGACGTGGCTAGCGGTCGTACCGTTGGCCGCGCCAAGGTAGAGCACGCGATCGCCGGCTGCGAGCCCCGGCTCCATTCCGAGTTCGTACATCGCGCCGAGCTTCGAGCGGTGGGCGTCCCACGCCCGCCAGCCGTCGGCAACCGGTTCGCCGTAGACCGCTTCGCCTCGGGTGGCGAGGCGCTCCTCGCCATCAATAGCGCGGTACTGCACCCCGTCAGGCAGCGCCATCGTCCTCCCCACCGGTACGGATCCGCCGCATACGTTCGTCGAGATCGGCTTCGAGCGACGGTCTGCGGTCGCCGGCGTAGTGGTCGATCCGTGCGGCGATCGTGAGCTTGCCGGCGAGTGCGCGCGCCGCCGAGCCGCGTTTCTCGGGGCGCGTGCCGCGAACGTACTCGTGGACGTAGATGACGCCGTGTTTCGGTGAGGGGGCCTGCCCGCGAAGGTGGGCGAAGAGTGCCTCCTCCGCGCCGAGGACCTGCACCGTGCTGCTCGACGTCTTCGCCAGCGAATCGAGTCCGCCGGCGAGTGCGAGCAGCCGTGCCGCGAGCGTCGGTCCGGCGAGTGCCGCGAGGTTCGGCGCGGCGCTCCTGATCACCCGTTCGACGTACCGTTCGAGCGCGTCGCGTTCGTCGTCGAGTTCGATCGCCCGTTCGGCGATCGAAACCAGTCGTTCGTCGGCCGGCTCAGCGGGTTCGGTGGCGGCGAGCTCCCGACAGTAGTCGAGTCCCGTCCCCGATTCGGCGTCGCGGCTGCCGGCCCACTCGGCGACGCGTTCGGCGAGTTCGTTCGCCATCCGTCCGGCGTCATCCATCGCGCGCACGGCGTGGATCACCTGCTGATCGTCGGCGCGCTCGCGTTCTTCCATCGCCGTACGGGCCGCCGCGGTCGTCGCCTCGTGCAGGCGGTCGTAGTACGCCTCCTCGCTCGTGGCAAAGCCCGCCTCGATCGCCCGGTCGGGCCATGTATCCGGTGCGTCGGCGCTCCCCTCGCGAACGCGCTCTACGCCCACCTGATCGGCCGCGAGACCGGCGAACCATCCCTCGCTCATGGCCGCCGTAACCGACCGGCAGCGAAAAGGGGTCCGGTACGTGCCACGTCGAACAACGACCCACGGATCGTCGAGCGCATGGTGGCGTACACCGACGATTACCGTACAACGTGCATTGGTCGTCGGTACCGGCGAGATACGTTCTACTGATGGAACACGAACGAATTTGGGTGTGTTTCTGGCATACGTTCATAAGGGAAGTCGGCGAAGAATAGTCCGTGCGGCGACGCACGAGAATACCATGACAGATGACGATACTATCCGAGAGGATTCGGACGGCGTTCTCGATTTCGTTGGACAGGTAAGCGATCAACTACGCTCGCGGCGCGGGTTCATGGGCGATGCGGCGAAGGTCGGCGTCGGCACGGCCGCACTCGGCGCGGTCGGCAGCGGCGTCGCGGCCGCCAACGACGGCAGCGGCGACAGCGGTAGTGGCGGTGACGACGTCAGCGACGTCGACGTCCTGAACTACGCGCTCACGCTCGAACATCTGGAGGCAGCCTACTACAACGACTTCCTCGACAATTATTCGGAGAGCGAGGTCGAGCGCTCGGAGGTCGCGAACTACTTCGACCGGGAGACGCTGCAGTATTCGGTCTATCAGCAGATCCAGGACGTCCGCGATCACGAGGAGGCCCACGTCGACGCGCTCAGCAAGACGATCAACGACCTCGGCGGCACACCCGTCGAGCCGGCGAACTACGAGTTCCCGTACTCGTCGATCACCGAGTTCGTCGCTGTCGCCGACCGCCTCGAAGCCGTCGGCGTCTCCGCCTACGCCGGCGCGGCACCGCTCATCTCGAACCCGGACATCATCCCGCCAGCGCTGTCGATCCACAGCGTGGAAGCCAACCACCAGACCTACTTCCAGCTGCTGAACCTCCAGCGGCCCGCGCCCAACGCGTTCAACCCCGCGCGGACGATGGACGAAGTCCTGCCGATCGCCAAGCAGTTCATCGTCAGTGAGGAGGACGCACCCGAGATGGCGTCGGCGACGTTCGACGACCAGAGTTCGGACGGATCGAGCGTCACGGTCGCCTCGGCCGCGTTGCCCGACGGCGGCTTCGTCGCCATCCACGACAGCAGCCTGCTCGACGGCAACGTCGCGGGCAGCGTCATCGGCGTCTCCGATGCCTACGACGCCGGTACGGCGATGGACATCGAGATCCCGCTCTACGCCGAGGTCCCCGGCGGCGATTACGACCAGTCGAGCCTGCAGGGAGACCAGACGCTGATCGCCATGCCCCACAAGGACACTAACGGCAACGGCACCTACGACTTCCTCACCTCGGGCGGCGAGGCGGACGGAGCCTACACGCAGGACGGGGAGGCGGTCGTCGACGACGCGTCGATCACCGTCGAGTGAGCGCGCCACGACACCGATAGCAGGGTCACGCGCCCTGCCCGAACCGTAGCCATTCTTTGACGAGTTCGTTCACGTTGTGGAACACGATCGCGACGGTGAGCAGCGTCGTGGCGAGCGAGAGGATGAACCCCACCGGGCCACCGATCGACGCCCCAGCCAGCCCGCCGGTGATCGCGACGACGGTGAGTTCGATCCACGTCACCAGGATCCGAGAGAGCAGGTTCGGACTCGACGAGTCGTCGAGTGACGACTCCTCGGTTTGGGAACCATCGGCAGTGACTCGTTCGTCGTGATCCATCAGTAGGACTCACCCGCCTCGATCGGACCGCTGAACACCGAGTAGAGCACGCCGAAGTAGACGAAGATCAGCGGGAGCAGGAGTCCGGCACCGATTGTCATGACGTTGAGCGGCAGCGTCGAGACGATGGCGTCCTCGACGGTGAGACCGCTCGCCCGGTCGATCAGCGGGTACATCGATCCGGCGACGACGCCCACGAGGCTGAAGACGAGCCCCGCCACGGCGACGAACGCGAGATAGTAGCGGTCGCGCGCAGTCGCGAGCGCGTACCCGCCAGCCAACACGAGCGTGGCGACGACCAGCCCGACGACGAGCGGCGAGAGGAGCGCCGAACGCAGTCCAGGTGTCGTCGCGTAGAGCGCGCCGAGTGCGATCACGACGAGCGCGAGATAGGCGGCGAGGGCACGATAGCCGTCGGTCGCGAGGCTCTCGCGCAGTTCGCCGCGCGTCTTCAGTCGGAGGAAGGCGACGCCGTCGACGACCGTCAGCGCGACGACGGCGAACCCGACGACGATGCCCGGGAGCGTGACGATCGTCGTCGCGCCGAGCAGCCAGTTCGCTGCGAACAGGCCGATCAGGAACGGCGTTGTGAGGCTCCCGACGACGAACGCCCGGCCCCACCACGTCTTCCAGGTCGCGTCGTCACGCTGTTCGTACATCTCGGGGGCGAGCCCGCGCAGTCCGAGCGCGGCGAGAATGGCGAACATCAGCAGGTAGTGCCGGCTGAACAGGTTCGCGTAGATCGACGGAAACGCTGCGAACAGCGCCCCGCCGAAGACGACCAGCCAGACCTCGTTGCCGTCCCAGAACGGCCCGATGGCGTCGAGCAGTCGCTCCTTCTCGTGTTTACTGTCCCTGGTCGCGAACAGGATACCGACGCCGAAGTCGAACCCGTCGAGGAAGAGAAAGGTCCCGAAGATGAAGAAGACGAGCCCGAACCACAGCTCGGCGAGCGGCAGGCCGAACAGCGGCTCACTCGCGAGCATGCCGAGCTCAGTCATCGACGCTCACCGCCTCCTCCGTCGTCGGCGATTCGACTGCGGCGAGTTCGTCGCGGGTCGGCGGACCGCTCCTGACGAGTCGGACGACGACGTAGGTGTAGAGGATCAGCAGGAGCGCGTAGCCGCCGGCGAAGCCGGCCAGCGTGAACGTCGCTTCGGTACCCGTCAGGCCGGGCGAGACGCCGTCGGTGGTCTTCAGCACGCCCTGGATCACCCACGGCTGGCGGCCAACCTCGGTGACGATCCAGCCGACCTCGACGGCGAGGAAGCCGAGCAGCGACGAGCCCATCAGTGCCTTGTGGAGCAGATCGTCCTCCAGCAGCTCACCGCGCCACCAGCGGTAGGCCCCCCAGAGCGCGAGCAGGATGAACCAGAAGCCGAGCGCGACCATGATGCGAAATGCCCAGAAGACGATCGCGACGGGTGGCGCTTCCGTCTGGAAGGACTCCAGCCCGCGTATCGTCGCCTCCGCGTTCCCACCGCTGGCGAGCCACGACGCCATTCCGGGGATGCCGATGCCGAACAGCTCCTTCGCCCGCGGGTCGAACAGGTCGTCGACGTTCGTCGGCACGGCGACGATGTACTCGGGGACGTAGGATTCGGTCTCCCAGACCGCCTCCATCGCGGCGAACTTCTGGGGCTGGGTGTCGGCGACGTGGCGGCCGTAGGCGTCACCCTGGATCGCCTGGATCGGGGCCGTGACGAGCAGGACGACGAGGGCGATCTTGAGCGTCTTCTCCCAGAACTCGGGATGGTCGATCGGGTTCTCCCGGACGTGATGGCGGAAGACGTAGTAGGCCGCGATGCCGGCCATCAGGAGCGCGACGGACTCGACGGCGGCGTTCTGCATGTGGACGAACATCCACGGGAAGCGGGGGTTGAGGTAGGCAGCGATCGGATCGACGAGGTTGACGACCGACTGGCCGTTCTCCATCACCATCTCGAACCCCCGCGGGGTCTGCATCCAGGAGTTGGCGATCAGGATCCAGGTCGCCGACAGCCAGGTTCCGAGGCCGACGGCGACGCTCGAAACGAAATAGACCAGGTTCGAGACGCGCTCGCGCCCGAAGACGAAGATCCCGAGGAAGGTGGCTTCGAGCATGAACGCCATCATCCCTTCGAGCGCGAGCGGGCCGCCGAACAGCTCGCCGGCGATCGTCGAGAAGGCCGCGAAGTTGGTGCCGAACTCGAATTCGAGCACCAGCCCCGTGACCGTGCCGACGGCGAAGCTCACGGCGAAGATCTTCGTCCAGAACCGCCGGAGCTGCTCGTAGATGGCTTTCCCCGTTCGGATTTCCTTCCACGTGAAGTAGACGAGGAACGGTGCGAGCCCCATACTCACCACCGGGAAGATGATGTGGACGATGGTGGTGAGCGCGAACTGGAGGCGGCTCGCGATGACCGGATCAACCACGGTGGTTCACCCGCGGTTGCGGCGTCGAGGCGTGTCGGCGGTCGCTGGTCGATGATCCCCACGTGGGGGCGGTCCGAGACGCGTTCATGATCGACAGTTGGTGATACAGGGGGGTCAACTGACGGGCGATTCCCATTCCGTGGGAAACGAGACGGGCGCTGTCGTGAGTCGAGTGCACAAGCATTACACTTTACGCCAGGGATATCAATTCGATGCGGACGAACCCCCATCCGGATCGTCGAATCGGGCAGCCTATTCCGGCCGCGGGTCACGGATCGACAATGGGACCTGCACCGATGGACGACGGGGACACGCCGGTGCAGGTCGTCCTCGACGCGCTCGACGATCCCGACTGCCGAGCCATTCTCCGAGAGGCCTCCCAACCCATGACCGCAAAGGAACTCAGCGATGCCTGTGACATCGCCGAATCGACGGTGTACCGCAAGCTGGATCTCGTGAGCCGGGCCACGCTCGTCCGCGAGTTCCACGACGTCCATCCCGAACGGGGGCGCATCACGCGCTACCAGCGCGACGCCGATGGACTGGACGTCGCCATCACCGACGACGGGGTCGACGTGACGGTCGATCGGCCGACACACACCGTCGACGAGCGCCTCGCCGATATGTGGTCCGAGATGGGTGACGAGCTGTGAGCCAGGCGCTGTCGATCGCGATCGTCGTGAGCAAGACCGTCATCTTCGTTCTAGGCACCGCCATCGCCTACATCGCCTACAAGGCCCACCGTCGGACCGGCTCGCCGTCGCTCCGCGCGCTCGCGGTCGGTTTCGGAATCGTCACCGTCGGGGCGCTGCTCGCAGGGATCGCTCACCAGCTGCTCGGCGTCGGGCTCCGTTCCGGGGTCCTAATCAACAGCGTCCTGACGGCGCTCGGCTTCGGGGCGATCGTCTACTCGCTCTACGTCGAGTGAGTCCACCGAATCCGGTCACAGGGATCCGTTGACGATAGTAGAACGAAGTAGGCTTAGATCGCGCCCAGGCTGTCCTGTTTGCGCATCAGATAGAGGAAGTAGGGCCCGCCGACTAGCCCGGTGACGATGCCGACCGGGATCTGGACCGGGCTCAACAGGAGCCGTGCGCCGACGTCGGCGGCGACCATCAGCGCCGGTCCGACGAACAGACAGCCGACGACGAGTTTCTTGTAGTCGCTCCCGACGATGTTCCGGACCATATGCGGAACAATCAATCCCACGAACCCGACGATTCCCGCGGCAGCGATGCTCGCGGCCGCGGCGAGAACCGCCACACCCGAGAGCGCGAATCTGACTTTCTCGACGCTCATGCCGAGCGATCTCGCGGTGCTCTCACCGAGCAGGAGGACGTTCAGCTGTCGAGCACTGACCAGCGCCAGCACCATCGCGACGACGGTCCACGGCAGCACCATCCGGACCTGTTCCCAGTCGGTGCCCGTGAGCGAGCCGGTCGTCCAGGCGATCGCGCTCTGAACTACCCCGAGATCGTCGGCGAAAAAGAACAGTCCCGTCTGCAGCGACTGGAAGACCGTGCTAACGATCACGCCCGCGAGAACGAGCCGGATCGGCGAAGTGCCGTTCTTCCACGCGATGAGATAGACGATCAGGAAGGCGACCGCACCGCCGACGGCCGCGATCAGCGGCAGGACAGCCGACAGCCCCGAGAACACGACGAGCGTGAGCAGGATCATCAACCCTGCACCCGACGAGACGCCGAGGATGAACGGGCTCGCCAGTTCGTTTCTGGTGACGGCCTGGAAGATCGCACCCGAGACGGCGAGGTTCATTCCGACGAACGCGCCCACGAGCACGCGCGGCAGGCGGATGTTCCAGACGATCAGGCTCTGCCGTCCCATCTCGGGGATCTCGCCGCCGAGGAAGAACGCTTCGAGCGCCTGCGGGTTCAGCAGGACGTCGGGATCGAACACCGCTTGCCAGGCCTCCGTGATCGACATCGAGTACGCGCCGAAGCTCACCTGGAGCAGACCGGCCACGACGACGATGGCGACGCTCGCGACGACGAGCGCGAGCAGCGAGCCGTCGATCCAGCCGAGCCAGCGCTCGCGCGCGGAGCGAGTGGTTTCTGTGGTGGATTCGCTTGCCACGATCAGCGCCCCGCCGTGGCGGGGATATGCTCGGCAGCGGTTCTTGGATCACGATCGACGAGTTCGTTTTCGGCGGGGAGAGATGGATGTAGCCATCGTGTCGCACCCGGGTCGGAATCGACTCCTACTGTGGCTCTCTCGCCGACCTGCGCCGGCTCTCCGTGTGTCTCCGGTTCGCGTTGCATGTGAATTAGGCCAGCCTAAAATCATATATCGGTTTCGTTCCTCGATTGATCCGGGAGCCACCAGTGGACAGGGAAGAAGCGATCAGGTCTCGTCGGGACTATCTAGGACGTTCTTCAGCGGCGGTGCCTCGTAGTCGGCGAACCGATCGAGCAGTTCGTCGGGCTCGTCCTCGATCAGGACGATCGAGCGGTGATCGGCGCTCACGAACCCCTCCTCGCGCTGGTGGTCGAAGAACGTCGCCAGCTCCGCATAGTAGTCCGCGACGTCGAGGAGCCCGCAGGGGTTCGCGTGGAGACCGAGCTGCGTCCAGGTGAGCACTTCCATGAACTCCTCGAGCGTGCCGTAGCCGCCGGGGAGAGCGACGAACCCGTCGGCCAGATCGACCATCCGCCGTTTGCGATCGTGCATCGAACCGACGACGTCGAGCTCGGTGAGCCCCTCGTGGGCGATCTCGCGCTCGCGGAGGCCGTCGGGGATGACGCCGTGGGCCTCGCCGCCCGCTTCGAGCGTCGCGTCGGCGACCGTCCCCATCAGTCCGACGTCACCCCCGCCGTAGACGAGCCCGAGATCGCGCTCGGCAAGCGTCCGCCCGAGGCTCACGGCCGCCTCTTGGTAGGCCGATCGCGCGCCGCTACTCGACCCGCAGTAGACACAGATCCGATCCATATTTCGCCTCCTCGCCGCACGGCGAAGTAGCGTGTGATCCGGGTCGCCATCTCCTTCCTGTGCACGCAGACACGCTTCGCACACCCACACTCGGTAACTGTTTTGCGTGCGCAGTACGTACTGAGAGGCATGTCAGTGTCGTCCCGTCGCCCGCGCGGGGTCGCTGTGCTGGCGGGGGTGTGGCTGCTCGCCCTCGCCGGCATCGGTGTCCTCGTCGGCTCGGAGCTGTTCGGTGCGCTGCTCGCGGACGGTGCGCTCCCCTCGATGCTGGTCGTCGCCGTCGGGCTCGCGCTCCTCTTCGGCTATCTCGGCTATCGGACGAACTCGAAACGCCTGCTCTCGCGCCTCGACGTGGCCCCGCTTACGCAGGCACGTGCGCCGCAGGTCCACGCGAGCGTCGATCGCCTGGCCCGGCGCATGGAGATCGACCGCCCGGAGATCTATCTCGGACGGCTCGGCCAGCCGAACGCGTTCGCGCTCGGTAGCGACACGCTCGTCGTCGATCAGTCGCTCGTGCGGCTCCTGACGCCGGCCGAACTCGAAGGCGTGCTCGCCCACGAGTTCGCGCATCTCGAAGGCTACGACAGCCTGCTGCGGACGCTGGCGACGAGTCTGCTACGGACGGTGACGTCGCTCCTCCTCGTGGTGCTCGTCCCGCTCATGGTCGTGATATCGCTGATCGGCTGGGGGCTCTCGCTGATCGTCGGCCGGCCGGTGCGGGGCCCCGACAGCGTGGGTAGCGGGCTGCGGAGCGGCATGCAACGACTGGTGAAGAGCCTGCTCGCCGCGCCGACGCTCGCCCTCCAGGCGTACGCGCGCCGTCGCGAGTACGCGGCCGACCGGCGGGCGGTGGCGGTGCTCGACGACCCGCTCGCGCTCGCGCGAGCGCTGCAGAAGATCCAGCGGGCGAACGAACCCGACCGGGGACTGCTCGGCTGGCTGCTGCCGTCGCGCGATCGGGAGACCGAACGCTCGCCGACCGAACGGGCGCTCGCGAGCCACCCGCCGACCGACGAACGCGTCGAGCGCGTTCACGAGGCCGCGAACGCCGCCGGGAGCGACGGCTCGACCCAGTGGCATCGCGTGGATATCGACTGATCGCCAGCGGAATGGAAATCGAGCTAAGAGGGTGTTCGCTGTCAGTATTCGGTGCCCTTCCTGGCGCGATGGCCCGCGTCGAACGGATGTTTCTCCTTGCGGACGTTCGTGACGAGATCGGCACGATCGGCGACGTAGGCCGGTTCCTCGTGACCACCCGTGAGGACGAGTTCGAGCGCGTCGGGCTTCGATTCGACGAGCGAGGCGACTTCCGCGGGTTCGATGAGCCCTTGATTCGCTGCGTACAGGATCTCGTCCAGGACGAGCATGTGAACGCCGTCCTCCGCCGGCCCATCGAGCGCGAGCGGTGACGACAGATCGGCGTCGTCAGCCCCGGCGAGCAGTTCGCGGGCGCGTTCGAGCGCACCGCGTGCTCGCGCGGCGTGTTCGTCGTCGGCCGATCCGTCCAGGAAGCCGTGCCAGCCGTAGTGGCCCGAATTCTCGTAGCTGAACCCCTCGATCGCGGCGATGGCGTTGTACTCGCCGCGCGTCGCCTCGACGCTCGCGGCCCCGCCCTTCATGAACTGGAGCATGTGGACCCGGTAGCCGTGACCGGCCGCCCGGAACCCCATCCCCAGCGCCGCCGTCGTCTTCCCCTTCCCGTCGCCCCACCAGACCTGGACCAGTCCGAACTCGTCGGGCGCTGCCGGCTCGATGGGTTCGGCGGCCGGTGACACCCCACGCCCCGGCGTCCGTCTGTGCTGTGCCTCGCGATCGCCATCGCCGATTTCGCCATCGCTCATGGCTCTCGTGTGCGGGCCGCCTCCCTAACGGTTCTGCTCGTCTCGGTTCAGAGCTCGAAGACGTCCGCACGGCGATCGGTCACGACGCCGTGATCGGCATCGGCGACCGATCCTGGAACCTCTCGATCGGCGTATCGCGAGCGAAAACTCGCCCGGATCGCGTCGCGAACACACGCCCGCGCGGCGGCACCGACCGCGGTCGCGCTGCCCGCGAACGACGCCGGCTCGCCCGCAGTGTCGCTGCCGACGATCACTGCATCGCTCGTCGTTCCCGAAAACCCAGTTGTCGGCAGCAGCGTCGCCGTCTTCGCCTCGACGACGGTGCCGAGGAGGCTCGCGAGCGTCGCCCGCTCCAGATTACGGGTCGTGGCGACGACGAGGTTCACCGTGCCGACGGGCGGTGATTCGTCGGTCAGTCCATCGACCGATTCGTTGTTTGGCTCGTCGATTACCTCGATCGGTGTCGTCGGCAGCGCCGCGGGGTTCGACAGCCCGACGGTCGCGTACGCCACGACGGAATCGAGCCGCGCACCCCGGAGGTGTTGCAGTTCGACGCCGGTCAGCAACGCCGGACCGGCTATGTCGAACCCGGCTCGTTCCCGGCGCTCTTCGACGTAATCATCGACATCCGTCCGCTCCCAGCCCTCGGGCACGCTGACGTTGTAGGCGGCATCGGCCCGTGAAAACCCGCCGTTCCAGCCCGTCGAGAGCCAGCGTGCGTCCGGCATGCGGAGGCCGAACACGCCGTCGGCCGTCGTCGCCTCAAACACCGAGCGCCTCCAGCAAACGATCGTTTTCCTCGGGGAGTCGCACGGCGACGCGGACGTGCGAGTCGAGCCCGCGGAAGGTGGTGGCGTCGCGGATCGCGAGCCCGTGCTCGCGCGCTCGATCCAGCAGCCCGTCGACCGAGCGATCGCCGACATCGAGCAGGACGAACGGTGCGTCGGAGGGGTGGACGTCGAATTTCGATCCGAATGCCTTCGTCATCCGCTCGCGCTCGGCACGCACTCGCTCGCGGGTATCGGCGACGAACTCGTCCCGAGCCATGCAGAACGAACCGGTCGCGAGCGCCGGCACACCCATGTTCCAGGTTCGCCGGGCGTTCCGTAGCGCCGCGCCGAACGTACCCGTCGCGACCGCGAAACCGGCGCGGAGGCCGGGCAATCCGAACAGTTTGGTGAGCGAGCGCGCGACGACGACCCCCTCGCGGCCCGCGAGCGACGGTCGGTCGGTGAAGCCGAGGAACGCCTCGTCAACGAGCAGCGTCGTCCCGGCGGCCCGGCAGCGCTCGGCGAACGCGTCGAGTCGGTCGGGATCGTAGGCGTTGCCGGTCGGGTTGTTCGGGTTGCAGACGACGGCCAGCGCGTGATCGGTCGGATCGGCGTCGAGCAGTTCCGCTTGCGGGACGCACTCCGGCTCGCCGCCGTGTAGACGCATCTCGCGCCCGTACTCGGCGAAACTGGGATACGGAACGAGCGCCGACTCGCCCGGCTCGATCGCGAGCGAGATTGTCGCTCGAATCGCGGCGAGCCCGCCCGGCGTCGGGATCACCTGCGCCGGCTCGCAACCGACGTAGGCGGCCGCCGTCGCGCGATACTCCCCGGGCGGTTCGGCCGGATACGAGCGCGCATCGGCGAACGCCTCGCGATAGATCGCCTCGATCCCGTCCGGGACACGAGGGTTGGTGTTCGCGCTGAAATCGACGATGGCGGGATCGTCGCTGCTGCCGTGTGGCTCCCGGCCGACCTCCCGCACCGTCTCAGGCTGCACGTCGTTCCTCCCGACTGCGGCCGCGACGATTGCCACCGTTATCATCCGATTTGCTCTCGATGATCGCGGTTCGCTCGGCGGTTCGTCGATCGTTCGGCATCGTGGCTGTCGTGTTCATTACAGTAGTGTCTCCGCGACCGCGGCATCGCTCGGGTGGTTCACGTTGACCGCGAACCGCTCGTCGTCGATCACAGTCGTCCGATTTCCTTCGACCTCTCCGACGATATTGACTCCGGACGGTGCGACCGTTTCGCCGTCGACGTCCATCGTCGTTTCGACACTGACACCCAGTCGTCGTTTGCACGCAGCGGGGACGGCGACCGTGAGCGAGCCGGTATCGTGGCGATCGAGCACACGATCGACGGCGCTGCCGTCGAGCAGTGGGAGATCGGTCGCGACGGTGAGCACCGGTGAATCGCTCCGTTCGAGCGCGTACTGGAGATCGGCGACGTAGCCCTCGCCGGGGGCCTCGATGGCGTCTTGATCGAGATACTCCCGCGTACGTGGTGCGTGCGGCGAGGCCACGTACCGAATCGACTCGATGCGGCTGTCGGCGAGCGCCCCGCGCACGCGATCGAGCATCGACCGACCACCGATCCGAAAGAGCGGCTTCTCGACGTCGCTGTCGAGTCGCGTGCCGCGACCGCCACACATCACCAGTGCGTCCACGCGACCACCCCCACGTGCAGTGCGACGATGCGAACGATCTCGTTCGTCGCGCCGAGGACGTCGCCGTTCACCCCGCCGAGAGCCGTCCGTGCCAGGCAAAGGGAGCCGAGCGCGACGAGCGCGGCCGCGAGAAGCATCGTGCCGGCGATCTCGATCCGCGGCCACGTCAGGATCGCTGCCGGAACGGCGCTCGCGACGACGAGCGGTGCCGAGCGCGGCCCGGAGCGCCCGGTGAGCGCTGCGCCGAGACCGTCGTGGGGTGCCGCGCCGAAACAGACGAGCAGCGCCATCCCGAACTTCGCCCCGACCTCGGCAATGACGACGAGCAGCACGGCCCGCAGCGGGAGCGTCGCGAGCGCGAGTCCGGCCGTGAGAAGTCCGGCGATCACGACCGCGACCGCGAGCGCACCGCCAGCGCCGACGTCGGTGTCCTTCAGCACCGCGCGGCGCTCGTCCGGTCCGCCGTGCACGACGAGCGCGTCGCCGAGATCGATGACGCCATCCATGTGGTTGATCCCCGTGAGAAGATAGACGGTGACGACGAAGGCGAACGCGATCGTCGGCGCTGGTCCCGGGAGTGCGATCGGGAGCGCGAGGAGCGCGCCGACGACGTAGCCCGCGAGCGGCATGCTCGCTGGCGTGGCGCGGAACGCCTCCCAGGAATCGCCGTCGTGGCCGACGGGGAGCCGCGAGAGGAATCCGAGCGCACCCCGGAGCGCCCTCAGAACCATGCAGCCACCCCCGTGAGCAGCACCGCCACCGCTCCCGCAACGGCAATCACTCGCAGTCCGCGGCGCGCGTCCGCCGTCGTCGGGAGCCCAGCATTCGGGTTCAACACGTAGGCGTCGGGCTTGCGGAGTTCGACGTCGAGCACCGCGGCCATCGCCGCCATCGGCCAGCCGGAGTTCGGCGAGGACGGCTCACCGTGCCATCGGCGCGCGCGGGCGAGCGCGGTCGGCGAACCGCCGGCGAGCGCGACGAGCACGGCACTCAGTCGGGCCGGGAGCCACATGACGGCGTCGTCGAGACGGGCGCTCGCCCAGCCGACCGGCTTCGAGCGGTAGCCGAGCATCGAATCGAGCGTGTTGACCGCCTTCACCCAGATCGCGGCGGCAACAGCCACCGGGAGCGAGAGCTGCACCCCGAGCGCGAAGGCGAGGAGCGGTGCGAGAAGGCCGTCGGCGAGGTTCTCGGCGATGCTCTCGACGACCCCACTGCGGAGTTCGCCCGCCGAGAGCTCCGTCGTGTCGCGGCCGACGAGCCCCCGGATCGCCGTCCGGGCTCCTTCGGGATCGCTCTCGATCGTTCCGACGACGTCGGCGGCGACCGAGAGCAGCATCCGGAGGCTCGTCGTCGCGAACAGCGCGAGCGCCGCGATCAGTCCACCGACGAGTGGATGGACGGAGTCAGAGAGCGCCGTGAGCCCGCCGCCGATCGCGGCCGCCCCGAGCGGTAGAACGAGGGCGACGACCGCGCCGACCGCCCGCGGATGGGACCACGACCGATCGAACCGGCCGACGAGCCGTCCGAACAACGCAACCGGATGGATTCGCCGCGGAAACTCCTCGAAAACGAGGTCGAGCGCGACTGCGGTTCCGAGCGCCGCCACCGCTACCGTCCCCATCGTCCTCCCGACCAACCCGGTCGATCGGCGTGTGACGGTCGAACGCGTGGGTCCGGGGCGACGTCTGACATCGTCGTCTGGTCGAACGGTGGCAGTGCGCCGGGTAAATATGTGTCTGCTGGGGTCGCACAGTTGCGTTCGACTGTCAGACGATCGGTGGGCATCGCGTGGCAGCAGGACACCACCGGCTCGGTTGTCGCGGTCGAGGATGGCTGTCCCGCCGTTCAGCCCTCCGAGACGGCGGCGTCCTCGCTGTCAGTATCGGTGCCGGCGTCGAACCGACGGCCGATGACGAAACCGATGGCCGACAGCACCAGCGCGAGGACGACGAACACGCCGAGGAAGACGAGATCGGCGAGCGAGAGGACGAACGGCCACGGGGTGACGCCGTAGCCGTCGGCGGCGAGCACGAACGCGAGATCGAGGACGATCGGCGTCAGCGCGACGAGGACGGCAAGGCCGTAGAACCCACTCGCGAGCATCGCTGCCGGCGTCCGCCGGGAGTAAAAGAACACACCAGTCAGTACCGCGACGGCGAGCAGAGCGGGCCAGCGAAGCCCGAAATCCGCCAGCAACCACGCGGCGTACACGCCACAGAGCAGCGCGAGAACGACGGCAAGAGCGGTGGTGCGGGCCGAATGACGCTGGCCGCCGACGAGACGACGAACCGCTCGTGAGCGCCCGCCAGCGTCGTCGGTTCGGCTATCGCTCGCCATCTCAGCCCCTCCGTGGCCCGACGGCCTCGCGCGGCGGGCGTTCGGGGTTCGGCATCGGTTTTCGCTCGGGTGGATCGGGGCCGTCGCGCCAGTCGCCGCGGGGATACTCGCCGAGTTCAGCCTGGAGATACTGCTTGCCGAGCGAGAGCGTCAGCCACGGGTCGCCGACGCCGGTCATGAGATCACCGAGCATGCCGTCGTCGGTGAGGCTACCCGGACGGGACGACGAGACGTCGTTGTTCGCGAAGCGGTTGCCGTCGCGGACGGGTGCACCGAGCGCGAGATCGGCCCGGCCGGAATCCGCGACGCGATTGTCGTGGACACGGTTGCCGCCCGGTCGCCAGAGGTTCGCGTCGATCATCGGGATGGCACCGATGCCGAAGTTGACGTGGCCGGTGACGTCGTTGTCGACGATCTCGTTGTCCCGCCCGCCGGCGACGTTGATCCCGGTGCCGAAGGCCGCGTAGCCGAACGCCTTCGCCGGCGCGTCGGCGTTGTTGTTGTCGTAGACCTCGTTGTTTTCGATGCGCATGGCTGACTGCGGCGCGAGCGCCTCCGAATCGAGCGTGTTCGGAACGATGCCGCCCATGTTGTGCCGCCACACCGAGTTCCTGAGAACGAGATTGCCGCCGGCGTTGGTGCCGGAGTAGCCGATCCCGTTGCGCTCGGCGACGACGTTCTCGACGCGTGCGTGCGAGGGGTTCGACTGACCAATGTAGAAGCCCGAGTCTGGATGGCCGGCCGCGTACGAGTGCTCGAAGCGACCGTTGACCGAATCGAACGCGTACAGGCCGTAATCGCCGTTGTTGACCGCAGTGAGATAGCTCCCCCGATAGCCATCGACGCCGGTCCAGTAGAAAGCGTTGTACGCATAGCCCGTCGCGGTCAGGTTCTCCATCACCACGCCGTCGGCCAGCGCGATGATCCCGTTGTACCGCGTCCCCTCGCCGTCGAGGACGACGCGGTTCCGGTCGCGCCCACGGATCGTGATGTTCGGCGTGTCGAGCACCCGGACCTCCTCGGTGTAGCGTCCCGGGCCGACGAGCACGAGATCGTGAGGGTTCGCCGCCGAAACCGCCGCCTGGATCGTGTCGTGATCCTCCGGAACGCGGCGCGTCCGATAGTTCTCGTACTCGCGTGGCGGGTCGCGATCGGGAAGTGCCGCCGGAGTGGTGTGGGTATCGCCCGCGCCGACGGCCATCCGCCCGAGACCGACCGTCCCCGTCGCACCCGCTGCAGCCCCGAGTTTCAGGACCTCGCGTCGGTGTCGTTTCGTGTCATCGGTCATCGCTACCACTAACCATACAGTTCACCGTCGAACGATGATAATAGTTCGCCTGATACAGCCGGCGAACGGCGACTGCTAGCCGGTGGGTGAGAAGAGTTTGCACCAGCCGTCGGGATGGATACGTCCCTCGACCAGCACGCAGGCACCGAGCTCGTCGTCGCCTTTCGCCGGGATGAAATGTTGGCAGCCGGAACAGCCCTGCCCATCCTTCGGGGACGACTGGTAGGCGACGGTGTCCTTGGCGGTGAGCGACGACGGATCGCGCTGGCGATCGCTGAGACCCGTCGCCGTCTCGTAGCGTGCCGGCACGGAGCTGTTCGTCGTTCCACCGGTACGAGCGGTGGTGGTCGAGGCACCGCCGTCGGCAGTGGTCGCGTCCCCATTGTCGGACTGGCCCGCGTCGGATCCCAAACAGCCGGCAAGCACGGCGGTCGATCCCCCGCCGATCAGCCGGAGGAACGTCCGTCTATCGTCCATGCCGGAGCTCACCCCTCGTGTACCCCATCGAATCGATCCCGTGTGGATTCGACGATGGCCGTCGACGAGTGGTCGTCGGGCACCCTCTCGCTCGTTTCGCTCGATCCCGGCACGAACGCCGGCTCGGAACAGTAGCGATGTTTTTTCCGGCCGTTCTCTCGACGGACACTGAGCGCATCTGTGGGTGTGAATGACAGCCCACCGATGAAAACGTTTCGTACAGTCGATCGAACCACAGTTCAGGCCCGGATTCGGGTCGGTTTGTCGCGTCCCATCCCAACCGTTATCCCACCGTGTGATCTACTGTCATGTGGAGGGACTAGTCATGCCTCTACGACAGCGCCGGGACGGCTCCGGTACGGGGAGAGCGCCGGATCTCAACGAGGTGATCGACCGCATCCTGAACGGTGGCGGCGACCCGTCGCCGACACCCGGCCCGTAAGCCACCGCGGGCGTCCCGTCCCCCATCAAGGGGACGGATTTTTCTCCCGATACAACTGCGTGCGTCGTTCAGCCACCGGCAGCCGGCAAGAGTCCACGAAGACCGGTCATCATGGCGATGACGACGAGCATGAGACCGGTCATCCCCATGAGCCAGCGCAGCGCACGGTTGTTCAGCTGCCCGACGCGTCCACCGTCGGGATCGGACGAGGCCAGTTCGACGAGCATCGCGGTCTGCAGCGAGTGCAGCGGGCCGAACGCGATGAGGAGCATCACGCCCGTCACGGCGAGCGCACCCCAGAGATAGATCGTCGGCGAGGCCCAGTAGTCGAGGCGGTACGCGAGCGCGATTCCCGACCCGATCGTCCCGACCGTCAGCGACTCGCCGACGACCATGATCTTCGGCGTGAGATGCGGGATGACCGCGGCGGCCGTCTCGGGACCGGCCCGGTCGAGCGCGGGAGCCATCACGTACCGGAAGAAGTAGTCGAGTCCGAACCAAAAGGCCCCGAGGCTGACGTGAACGTAGAACAGCAGCGTTTCGCTCCCGGAGAGAAAGGCAAGCACGGGAAGTCCGAGGATTGATCCCGCGGCGGCGAGCGCGTAGCGCGACCCCGCAGCCCCCACGACGAACCGGATCTCCTCGACGGACGACGTCGGTTCAGCTACTGTTGCCATACCCCTCCCGTGTCCGACATCAACTTAATGGTACTGGCCTGAACAGTTCAGACAATGGACGTGGCGGCAGGCGGGTGATTCGACGATCGGATCCGGCGACGTGATCGTCACAAAATACTGCAAGCCGTCCGTTTAGGACGGTCGCGGCCGACCCGTGCACATGCCCTTCGAGGCGACAATCACGTCGATCCACCGGATGACACCGCGGGTGAAACAGTTCGTGGTCGAGGCCGAGGAAACGTTCGACTTCGACCCCGGCCAGCATACGACCGTCCGTTTCGAGCGCGACGAGCCGGACGACGACGAGGACGAACAGGTCGTCCGTCCGTACACGGCGACGAACACGCCGGGCAACGACCGGATCACGCTCGCGATCAAGCGCTACGACGATGGCACCGCCTCGGTCTACATGCACGAGCGCGAGGTCGGCGACACGATCACGCTCGGCGAGCTCGGCGGCAACCTCACCCTTCGCGACACCGACAGGGACGTCGTCTTCGTCTCAACGGGGACGGGTATCACGCCGATGATAGCCATGCTGAAACAGTATCTCGAAGTCGGCACCGGCGAGGCCCACTTCTTCTACGGCGAGAAGAACCAGGAGAACGTCATGTACCGCGAGACGCTCGACCAGCTCGCGGCCGAACACGACGAGCTGTCCGTCGTCTACTCGCTCTCCGACGAGGAGTGGGCGGGCCCGACCGGCTACGTTCAGGATCACCTCGACGACCGTCTCGACGACCTCGACAGGGATTTCTACGTCTGTGGCGTCCCGGGGATGGTCGTCGACACGAAGGACGAACTCGACGAACTGGGCGTCGACGACGATCGGGTGTTCTCCGAGGGCTGGGAAGACGGCGAGGTCGAAGACTGAGCAAGCGCCTCACCGACCGGACGAGTCCACGATTCCCGCTCGGCATCACGGTGCTTACCGAACCGGCGACGGGTTCTCGCAGGACCCCGGTGGTCGATCAGGACGCACCGTCGGCTCCATCAGCCATCGGCAGCTGCGACGAGATCGCCGGCGAGCGCGGCAGCCTCGATCGCATCCGCGCCGAGGAGGTAGGTCACGGGTTCGATGCCGAACGCGCCTTCGTGATAGATGAGCCGCGGGACTGCCCCGCGCTCGCGAAAGCGCTCGCGGAGGTGCTCGGCGCGGTTCTCGTAGTCCGCGTCGAATCGCAGGGGATCGATATCGTGTTCCTCGGCCGCCGCGAGAAGAGCATCGGAGGTGGCGAGGTTGAGCGCACCTCGGATCGAGGGATCGATCGCCATCGCGGCGAGCAGGGTCTCGGCGACGTGCTGTGAGGCCCCGAACTCGGGCTGTGCCGGAACGAGTACCCGCCCGCCGACCGCGTGGACGCGTCCGGGAACGGCCGCGACCGCGGTCGCGTCGGTCGCCTCCGGCAGCGCCGTGGCGACGTTCGTGCCGACTTTCGGGACGTGGGCGGCGATCTCCGGCGTGTTCGTCACCCGTCGCACGGCGGTGCGGACGGTTCTGAGGACGTCGCGTTCGGCGAGCACGCCGTCGTCGCTCCCGCGGACGCAGAGATCGCAGCCGAGACCGTCGAGCGCCGGCATCTCCTCCTCGTGGACGGCACAGATGGGGCCGCGATCCTCGAACGCACGGATCAGTTCGAGCAGTTCTGCGAGCGCCTCGTAACCGCTCATCGTGTCGGCGGCGAACCCGTCGGCGATCCGCGCCATCGTCGCCTGCATCCGCTCGTTCTCGCGAAACCGCTCCTCGACAGCGCCGTCGCCGCCGAGGGACTTGCTGACGGCGGCCTGAGTCACGCCCAGTCGATCGGCGATCTCCTGTTGAGTGAAATCGCGCTCGGCGAGTTCGCTCGCCAGCATCGACCGAGCGGTCGGGAGGAACCGCTCGACCACGATCTCGCTCGGGAGGCGCAGTGACATGCGGCATCGTCGGACGACGGCGTGTATAAATCGTGGTCATCACCGTCCGTCGATGATCGGATGCCGTCGTCGGCGGGTTCATCGATTCGCCCCAGCCGTTGTGTGCAGAAGCAATAATTTCGCTCTTCTGTCCCGTCACCGTTGATTTAGCCGGCGAGAGACCAAAGCCCATATACTGCGTTCGAGAGAACATCGTTGAGTGACTGACCCCGGCCGGCGACGACTGCTGACGATGCTCGGTGCCGCCGCGACCGCGCTGGGGTCGGGCTGTACGACCATTCTCGGTTCGACGGCCGGACCGAACGACGACCAACCAAACGAGACCGACCGCCAGCAGCCGTCGACCACCACCGAGAACCGGAGTCGGGGGCGGACGAGCGGGACGGATCGTGACGATCCCGGCTCCAAGCTGCGGCGGACAGCGTGGGCGAGCGGCACGCCGCTGTCGGCCGATTCCGGGATCGGCGAGTGGACGGCGACCAACGGATCGGTTTCGTCAACCGACTGGCACGGCCCGGGCGGCGACACGGGCGTCGAGCTCGTCTCGCCGGTACGCGTCGATCGTACGGCGATGCGGGCCTCGTTCGATCGGCCGATCGATCTGACGAGTTCGGCGCTGTCGTTCGGCATCCGTCTCGATCGCGCGGCCGAGGAGACGATCGAGCTCCAGCTGCTCGCACCGGATGCGGACAACCGCCTCTCGATGGAGCGCTATCTCAAGCGAAAGGAGGGGACCGTGCGGGTCGATTTCGCGCCGTCGTCGGTCACTGGCGCGCCCGATCTGACCGACGTCCGCGGGCTGGTGATCAGAGCGTACACTGGCGACGAGAAATCGCTCACGCTGCGCGTGGGCGCGCCGCGCCTCCGGAAACTGTCACAGCGGCGCGGTGCGGTAATCCTCACGTTCGACGACGGTCACCACACGCAGTTCGACACGGCCAAGCCGATCATGGACGAGTTCGGCTATCCCGGTGTCGTCGGCGTGATTCCGTGGTTCGTCGGCAACGAGATCCGCGCGACCCGCTCCCAGCTCCACACGATGGCCGACGACGGCTGGGAGATGGCTTCGCATCCCCAGTTCGAGGAAGCACCACTACCGACGCTGTCGCGGAAACGACAACGGGAGGCCATCGAACGCTCGCAACGGTGGCTCATCGACGAAGGGTTCGACAGCGGCGGTGAGACGTTGATCTGGCCGTTCGGTGACTTCGACGAAGGCGTGCTCGACATGGTCGGCGAGTTCCACGAACTGGCGTTCGGCGGCGGCTCCTCGCCGGCCCCGTGGGCGATCACCGAACCGGCGTGGGTTCCCCGGGTCAACGGGGACAACCCGGAAGAGGTGCGACAGGCCGTGGACATGGCTGCCGGGTTCGGCGGCGTCACGACCGTCATGTTCCACACGATCGGGCAAGCCCGGCTGTCGACCGCGGCGTTTCGCGACGAACTCCACTACATCGAGCAGGCGGACGTGGATGTCGTCTTGCCGTCGGCGCTCGCGGACGCACAGCCCTACTGAAGGGTTCCGTCACGGGCGACGACCTCGCCCGCGCTCACGACGTATCGCGGCGTCCGGTTGGACGTGATCGCCCACTCCGGCGACGGCCCGTGATGGACGACGAGGTTCGCCGGGGCTCCCTCGGCGAGCGCGTAATCGTCGAGATCCAGAATCGTCCCACCCTGTTCAGTGACGAGGTTCCAGAGAGAGCGTAATCCCCGATTCGTCGCGTAGCCATCGAGTGTGAGCGACTCGACGAGCATCGCTTCGAGCGCGTCGACGTTACCGTGAGCACCCCAGAGGTCGTGGACCTGATCGGTGCCGTGGGCCATCGTGAGCCCCGCATCGTGGAACCGGCGGATCGGCATGCCCCGTGGCGTGCTCTGATAGCAAGTGATGAAATCGAGTTCGGCCGCCGCGAACGTCTCCATCGCGTCGCCAAGTCGTCCCTCCCAATTGGGTGCCTGATCGCTCGCAGCGTCGCCGAGCGCGTACGCGTGACTCGCCGTGACTCGGCCCTCGTAATCGCGTTCGATCGTCGCCTCGGCGAGATGGCGGAGCGTCCGCATCCCGGTCGTGCCGCGCTCGTGGATGTGGACGTCGAGGTCGGCGTCGTGATCGGTAGCGATTTCGAACCACGTGGCGATCGTCCCCTCGCGATCGTCGTTGAACGTCGCGGGATCGAGCCCGCCGACGAGATCGGCCCCGGTGTCAAGCGCCGCACGGACGGCTTCAACCGAGCCCTCGTCGCGGCGGACGCCGTACTGCGGGAACGCGACGATCTCGATATCGAGACGGTCGCCGATCGTCTCTCGAACCGCCGAGATCGCCTCGACGACGTCCGTCCCGACCGTCCCGTCGACGTAGGCGTGCGTTCTGAGGTGGAGAATGCCGTTGGCGATCGCCTGATCGGCCGCGCGGCGAGCGTTCGCCACGAGCTCGTCGTGGTCCGCCTCGGCGAAGTACGTCGCCGTGCGCTCGATCGTCTCCGCCCGATCGGCCCCGCCCTCATTGTATCGCGGGCGGCGGTCGCCAGACGCCGAGAACGCCATATCGAGATGGACGTGTGCGTCGACGAACCCCGGCGAGACGAGGTTTCTCTCGGCATCGAGTTCGGTCTCTCCCTCTCCGTCGATTGCCGGGCAGATCGCCGCGATTCGGTCGTCGTCGATCGCGATGTCGACGGATGCGTCGTTTTCCGGAAGAAGGGCGTTGCGGACGACGAGTGTCGGCGAGGAATCCATGCTTGTGGATGGTGGAGCGCCCGCATCAATCGTGGGATCACAATCGCGGCTGCATGTGATCGAGGTTCGGTCGAATGAAGCCGTCAGGAATCCGTATAGAGCGACGATCGGAGTCCTTCCTCGGACTGGGAGACGGTCTCCGAGCGTTTCTCCACGGCCGCCGCGATCTCCGAATCCAGCCCCTTCGTGTCGGGACGATCAACTTCGACCAGGTTGCCGCTCGGATCGCGGATGTACGTCTGGAGTACACCATCGGGGAGTTCGTAGATCGCCGGCACGCCGTCAGCGGCATACTCGTCGAAGAGGTCGCGTTCCAGGGCAATGCGGTAGACGCGCTCGAAGTCGTCGACGTGGACGGCGAAGTGGTGGTATTCGGGCGCTTCGACCTGCCGCTCGAACAGGTGGAGCTGTTTGTCGCCACACTGGAGCCACTCGACCGGGACGGGCAGATCGGGCGACGGGATGCGCTCCATGCCGAACACGTCGGTGTAGAACCGGACCGCTTCCGCGAGGTCGTGCGCGGAGATGCTCGCGTGAGTGAACGCTATCGAATCCATCGTGGTATCTCTGCCAAACGGTGACTAATCGGTTGCGCTTGATGGATTCGCCCGGATCGACGATCGAGGAAGGCGAGGGCGGTTCCTACTCGGCATCCCAGTCGGGTCGCTCGCGGGCGACGAACTCGCCGTAGCCGGGATCGGCGACGATCTCGCCATCGTCGATGGCGATGGCGCTGTCGAGCAGTCGATCGGGTGTTACCAGGGTGCCATTCGCGATGACGAGATCGACGGTCACGCGACAGTCAACGACGCACCGTCACTTGAACGCGCTGGCTTCGACGGGATCGATGGCTCCGCGGATCGATCCTTGAAACGTCACATTTTATATCATATATTTGTCATTCAGTGAATACCATAGCAGATATGGTAAGTATTCGCTCGCGACGGTGGTGACGGGATCGACGTTTCGTCCGCAGTGTGTCGAAAATCCCGCAAGTGGCATAGTAGAATCACCAATGCCCATGGCCCAAGTGGATACAGGAACTCACCAGGGCGGGCGTGTAGCAACGGAGAGTACCATTACGTCGGGAGCACACGACGGATCGCCCCATCGCGTAGCTCCACCACTCCACTGGTCCGGATTGTAATTTATACCTCCTAAGAGTATTTTTAGTCTGCACTAATTTATAGCTTTTGTTCTCCACCAACCACTTCTGTTCAGACAGTTGGCCGTCTTGAACGCCAAATTCAGGGGTATAAGGCGGAGCGTCACGTTCGTGAACCGGGGGTCCGCGGTGACGGCATCGACGTACATCGTTTCAAGCTCCGGACCCGGAGACGGCGGCGTTCGAGCCGCCGATCGGAGGACGGGTCCGTTTTCCTATCCATTTCAACGATCCCCAATCAACAATCAGATATTCGATATTACCTCGATAGTGTATACAGATCGTCATAGATGGTCTCTATATTCCGTCGGAGATACCGTAGAAACAACGGTCTACATGTGTCCTCCAGGTTTGTTTCCGAAGGCCAGTGATCGGTTCGGGCACCACCCCGTCGTGGACCCGTGACGACACGGAAGAGCCGACGCAGTTCTTTCGTACGCGTGATCACCAGCCTGTCGTCGATGGATATCGAATACAGAGGCCGAGAGTGGAGGTGGAATCGACAGATCGTATCGATGTTCGTCGAAAGAACGGAATTCGATCTCACGGACTGTGAAAGCACCCGAGGCGAGCGACGTGCCGGCCAAGATCCTCGGGAACGGCGACCGAACCCCCATTCACCGAAGCATCGGCGCGACCTCGGTACCGAGCCGATCGATACAATCGACCATCGCATCGGTGCCGATACCGGGATGATAGGTGCGAAAGATGATATGAGTGTCGTCGCCCGTGGCCGCACGGTATCGCTCTAACTCTGTCGCGACCTGTTCGGTTGTACCGAATACCGCGTTTTCTTTCAATTCCTGCTTTCGCTCGGCGGAGAGTTCGTCGACCGATTCGCCGGAGAAGATTTCGGCGTAGCGCCGCTGGAGGTAGAAGTAGCCGGGTTTCATCGTTTCCCATGCCGCCTCGCGCGACTCGTCGACCCAACCGTGGACGAGCGCGTACACCGTGAACTCGCCGTCGATTCCCTCCTTCTCGCGGACCTTACGGATGTCGTCGACGCGCTTTTCGATGCCTGAAAGAGGGAGTTTCGAGGGGGCACACCACGCGTCGGCAGTCCGGGCGGCACGGCGGACAGCCGGTTTGGCCGCACCGCCGAGCAGTATCGGCACACCCCCGTCGGGTTTCGGCGTCACGCTCACGTCGGGAGTGATGTCGTGGAAGTCGGCGTCGTAGTCGAGTGGACCGGCGGACCACGCCGCTCGTAGGAGGTTCACCTGATCGGCGAGGCGTTCGGCGCGTTCCTCGCGCGGGACGCCGAACTGCTCGAACTCGTCGGGGTTCGAGCCGATGGCGAGCCCGAGCGTCAACCGACCATCGGCAAGCAGATCGACTGTCGCCGCGTCCTCGGCCAGCCGAACGCCATCGTAGAGGGGCGCGAGCGCGATGCACGTCCCGATCTCGATCTCGTCTGTCACGGCCGCGAGCGCGCCGAGCGTCGGCATCGTTCCAGAGAGATAGCCGTCCTCGGCGAAGTGGTGTTCGGAGACCCACGCGCTGTCGAGACCCGCGTCGTCGATCGCTCGCCCGAGCGTGAGGATCTCGTCGTAGAGCTCGCTCATCGAGCGGTCGTCGTCGGGTCGCCGCTGGCCGGTGAACAGTCCGGTCCCGAGCTTCATAGCGGAACTGTGCACCCGGGCCTCAAAGCACTATCCCCGGATGACTGTCCGACGAACGCGATACCGAACGGCTGATGGACACCGCTGCTGATCTTTGGCCATGACGTTCCTGACGCTACCCTACGAGAAACCGACGGCGCTCCCGTCGTCCGCCGACGGTGATCCCCGCACGCCACCGTCGTACGTGGCACATTTCCTGACCGAGCACACCGCTCCGGATGCCGTGGTGCTCGATCCGTTCGCCGGGTTCGGCACCACGCTCGCCGTCGGCGAACGGTTGGGACGGGAAGTCTACGGCATCGAGTACGAACGCGAGCGGGTCACGCACATCGAGGAACGGATCGATCATCCGGAACGTGTCGTTCACGCGAGCGCGCTCGATCTCCCATCGCACGACGTTCCGGCGATCGACTGCTGTTTCACCTCGCCGCCGTATATGGTCGAATCGATGGACGTCGATCCGCTGGCGAACTACGACGATGAGAGCGAGACGACGTACGAGGAATATCTCGATGCGATCGAAACGGTGTTCGCCCACGTCGGCGAAATCGTCGTTCCCGATGGGACGGTGCTCGTCGACGTCGCCAACATGAAACACGACGGGAGAGTGACCACGCTGGCGTGGGACGTGGCGGATGCCGTCGCAGCGACGTTCGAGTTCCGCGGCGAGGTCGTCGTCGGCTGGGAGAACGAGGACGAGAGATACTCTGACGACCCCGAGGGCGGCGTTTACGGGTACGGCTACGATCACAGCTACTGCCTCGTCTTCGATGCGCCGAATCAGTAGTCGATGCGGGTGATCTCCTCGACTGGCCACTGGCTCAGGATCTCGACACCGTTCTCGCGGACGACGACCATCTCCTCGACGCGCACGCCCTGGCGGTCGGCCGGCTCCATCGTCTCGACGGCCATCGTCATCCCCTCCTCGATCTCGATGGGATGGTCGGGCGAGAGCCCGCGCCAGATCAGGGGCACCTCGTAGAGTTGGAGGCCCAATCCGTGCGCCCAGTGGTTCGTCGTCATCTGCCAGTGTTCGTCGGCGTCGTACCAGTCGGCGTGCTCGCCCGCCATGTCCGGAAACCCTTGGGCGATCTCGTCGGTCGTCGCACCCGGTTCGATCCGTTCGAGCACGTCGTAGAGGTTGTCCCGGGCGGTCTCGTAGGCATCCCGCTGGGCCTGGGTGGGTTCGCCCATCGAGAAGGTGCGGTAGTAACACGAGCGATAGCCGAGGTAGCCGACGTTGTAGAAGTCGGCATATACGATGTCGCCCGGTCGAATCGCTCTGTCAGTAGTGTTGGCCTGATGTTTCGGCCACGTGTTCGGTCCGCTGGTCACGTAGCCACCTTGGGCCATCGCGCCGTGTCGCCAGAGTTCGCGCACTGCATCGCCCCAGACCTCCGATTCGCGCTTGCCGGGTCGAGCCGATTCGGTTATTTGCTGGAACCCTGCCTCACAGATCGCCGCCACCATCCGCAGACACTCGATCTCGTCGCTCGTCTTGGTTTTTCGGGCATCGTGCATCAAGTCGACGCATTCCTTCGTGCGGACCTCGACGCTGCCCGATTCGAAAGCGTCGATCAGTCCTGCATTGCCGACGTCGAGACCCATCGGTTCCTTCGCGACACCGTACTCTGCCATCGCTTCCTGCACGAGACTCGCCATCTTTTCGGTCAGGAACTCGCGCGCGGAGTCGCGGCCCGACGCGCGCGGGACGTTGCCCAGCCCCGGCGCGGCGTAGCGGATGTCGTCAAGCCAGGGACAGTTGAACAGCTGGTTCGAGGCGTGATCGGCGGTGTCCCAGTGGATTACGTCGCCGTTCTCGGTGAGGAGCGTGTAGTGGTCCGCCCCGCTCCCGCCGGTCATCGCGAGCCCGGTGACGTACCGGATGTTCGGGTCCGAGACCAGCAGCATCGAGCCGAGCTCCGAGTCCGCCAGTCGCTCCAGGGCCTTCTCGTAGCGTTCCTCACGCAGACGTTTGACGTCGATGCGCTCCTCCCAGTCCACAGCTTGAGTCCCCCGCGTCCCTTCCATGAAATCGCGCTCGTACATACCGAAGTCCTCCGCCAGTCGACAGATAAATCCCGTTGTTTCGGCAAGCTACGACACACCACGGCGACCCCCGTTCCTCCAGCCCCTCTTCACACCGACCGCCCCGATGATTTATCGCACAAGCCGACGAACCACGAACGAGATGTACAAACACGTCGCATTGCTCGTCCGTAAGGACGGGATGGAGTACGACGCGTTTCGCGAACACTGGGAAGAGATCCACTCGCCGCTGGCGAAGGACATTGAAGGCGTCGTTCGCTATCAAACGGTCTATCCTACCGATCCCGACACCGCCGAGTTCGACGGCCTCGCCGAACTCTACTTCGAATCGCTCGACGATCTCCACGAGGCGCTCGGCAGCGAAGGAGATCGGGATTACGACCCCACCCGAGAGATTGCAGCGGAGGCACGCGAGGACGTAAACAATTTCCTCGATATCGATCGCCGACCCAGATTCATCGGCGAGGAGAAAGTCTGGAAGGACGAGATCGACGGAGATACTGATGAACTCTACAAACACTCGGCGTTCCTCGTTCGCAAGGATGGGATGAACCACGACGAGTTTCGCGAACACTGGGAGGAGACCCACTCACCGCTGGCGAAGGACATCGAGGGCGTCGTTCGCTACCAGACCGTCTATCCCACCGATCCCGACAACGCCGAGTTCGATGGCGTCGCCGAACTCTATTTCGAATCGCTCGACGACCTCCACCAAGCGCTCGGCAGTGAGGGAAGTCGTGACTACGACCCGACGCGGGAGGTTGCGGCGGAGGCCCGAAGGGACGTGGACAACTTCTTAGACATCGATCGTCGGCCCCGCTTCATCGGCGAGGAGAAAGTCTGGAAGGACGAGATCGACGACGTCGAAGGCTACTGAGATGGACGAGACGGATTACGAGGAACTGGTTCAGGAGGCGTTTCCGGAACTCGATCGGATCGCGAGCGACGATCTCCGCGAACGAGTCGTTGAAGCATGGATTCTCGGCCTCGAACGCGGTGGCTGGCGGGAGATCGGCGACATCCCGTACGCGTGGAACATCCACGAGGTCTCGAACGTCGAGCACGTCCGCGGCGTGACGAAGATCGCGCTCGAATCGGCACGGGTTCAGCGCGATTTCCACGACGCCGAGCCCAACGTCGACGTGGTCGTCGCGGCCTGCCTGCTCCACGACGTCGGGAAATGCTACGAATACGTCGATCACGTGGATAGTGAACTGCTCGCGGGAACGGATCGCGAGCGCTACGCCTCCGGGGTGATTCCCCACTCGATCTCGGGCTACGCGCTCGCTCACGAGGTGGGCGTCCCCATCACTGTTCAGCGTGCGATCCCACACTTCCTCGGCGAAGTGCCCGAACGTACTCTGGAAGCCGAACTCGTCAAGAGCGCCAACGCCGCCTCTTCGAACGCCATCACCCAGTCCGCAATGGGCATCAGCCTCAAGAAATGGGTCGAGCAGTACAGCCAGACGACGGACTGAGCCAGCGAAACGACCGCGTTACAGCGGATCGAGCCCGCTCTCCTCGCGCAGCACGTCGATATATTGGCGAAAGCCGGCCTCGAGATCGTGTTCGACCTCGTATCCCGTGTCTTCCCGGAAGGCGCTCATATCGAGGCGCTGGGTCCACGGCAGTTCGCCATCGTCACTGACCTCGATATCCGCATCGGGGAGGATTTCCCGGACCGTATCGGCGGCATCACGGATCGAGGCGAGTTCGCCCCGGACGTTGTAGATTCGCTGTGAGAGATCCTCCTCTGGGGTGAACGCCGCCAGCCGAAAGGCCTGGGCGATGTCCTCGACGTGCTGCCAGTCGATCTCTTGGTCACCGTAGTCGACGGCGACGGCCTCGCCGACGGCGGGTTTCTCGACGATATCCGCGAGGAAGGCCGACCCACCGGTCTCGCGGAAGGGACCGTACGCGACCGTGGGTCGGATGGCGACGTGCTCGACGCCGTACGCTTCGTGATAGACGCGCGCCTGATGCTCGTTGTACTCCTTGGTCGCGCCGTAGAGCGTATCGGGGGCGACGAGATCGTCCTCGGTGACCCACCAGTCGCCGCCGTCGTCGTAGTTCGCGGGCGGAGCGTAGATCGCCGCCGATGAGGCCCACGCGACGCGCTCGACGTGATCGAGGGCGCGCGCCGCCTCGAAGACGTTGCTCGTCCCCTGCACGTTGACGTCGAGGGCGGCGCGCGGGTTCGATTCCGCCGCGTTCGTCAGCAGTGCGGCGAGATGGACGATTCGACTCGCGCCGGTCTCGGCGACCGCGTTCACGACGTCCGTGGGGTCGCTCACGTCGCCACGGCGGATCGTGACCCGATCGGCGACGTCGAGTTTCTCGAGGATTCGCGGGTCCGTCGAGCGGTCGTAGGCGATCACTTCGTGACCGTGCTCGACGAGCGAGCGCGCGACGTACGCGCCGATGAAGCCGGTGCCACCAGTGACGAGGACGGTCTCGTTGGCTCCCATCCCCTCGACAGTCGCACGAGTTCAGCAAAAGCGTTGCGCCGCCCCAGAACTACTCGTGGAGGCCGCCGACCGACTCGTAGAACGACGACTGGAGACTCTCAGCCATCTCTTCGTCGGGGTCGATACGCACGTCGACCACCGTGGGGACGTCGGCCGCCTTCGCCGCAGCAAGCGTCTCGTCGAGATTCCCGGGCGAGCGTACGCGCGTTCCCTCCGCGCCGAACCCCTCGGCGACTCGGACGAAGTCGGTATCGTGGAACTCCACGCCGGGGATCGCATCGTCCATCTGACGGACCATCCCGAGACTCGTATCGTTGAGGACGACGAACGTCGGCGCGACGCCGTACTCGACCGCAGTCTCGACGCAGGTCATCGTCATCGCGAAGCCACCATCGCCTGCGACCGCGACGACATCCCTGTCGGTGGTGATGGCCGCGGAAACGGCCGCTGGACCGGCCCAGCCCATCCCGCCGACGCCGCCGCTGCCGAAATACGTTCGCCGTGCGGGCGTCTGGAGGTGATTCAGCAACCAGAACCGGTTGTTGCCCGAATCGGCAGTGACGAGCGTGCTCCCGTCGACGATTTCGTCGATCGCGGCGACCGCTCGCTGTGGTTTGATCGGTTCGGCGTCGGAGTCGCATTCGGCTACCCGGAACGACTCGCGAGCATCGCGGGCGCGTTCGCGTGCCCAGTCGTTGTCCGGTGAGTACGCCTCAGCGGCACGATCGAGCGCGCGCAGACTCTCCTTCGCATCCCCAATCAAGCCGACATCGGCGGGGTAAACCCAGCCCGCGTTGCGGCTATCGATGTCGGCGTGAATGATCGTCTGTTCGTCAGGGCGAACGAACGATTCGGCCCCCCAGTTGGTGTCCATCGGATTCAGCCGACAACCGACCACCAGCAGCGTGTCGGCTTCGCTCACGGCCTGATTTGCGCCCTCGTGACCGAACGAACCGATGACGCCCGCAGCGAGCGGGTGGATCTCGGCGATGGTCGATTTCCCGAGATAGGAGGTCGTCACCACCGCCTCGTAACGCTCGGCGACGGTTTCGAGTTCGTCGTAGGCTCCCGCCGCGTGGACGCCGTTGCCCGCGATGACCACCGGTCGCTCGGCCGTGGCGAGGTGTTCGGCCGCGCGCTCGACGTCGGTCGTCGTGGGGCGTGACTCCCAGTTTCTGACCTGTACTTCGGGCGACCAGAGCGCCGGTGGCTCGTCGGTATCGGGAACCTCGGCGGTGACAGCGTCGCCGTCGAGGATCACGGCCGTCGGTCCGGGCCGGCCCGCGGTCGTATGTTTGAACGCGAGTTGCGTCGTTCTGAGGGTTTCTTTCGGCGTTCGGGGGAACCACCACTCCTTGGTGATCCCGTCCAGGATCTTCGGCAGTGCGAACCCGCCGTAGTCGCCGCGGGCCTGCTGGTAGGGCGCGAGCGTCGAATACTCGCCGCGTTCGGAGGCTTCGGTGAGTACAACCATCGGCGAGGAGCCGAGCCGTGCTTCTAACTGTCCGATCGCGCCGATCGAGCCGATCCAGGGCCCTTGACCGGTGAGAACGCCCGGTTTGCGGTGGAGGCGGCCGTACATCTCGGCCATCACGCTCGCCTCGCGCTCGTCGCGCGGGCGCACGACTTCGATCTCCGACTCGGCGACCGCTTCGAGGAGTTCGATGGCTCGCCCCCCGGGATAGCCGAAGAGATACTCGACGTCAAGGCGTTCCAGCGTCCGGACGAGTTCCGTACTGACAGTTGTCATAGCTGGGAATGACTGTCCACAGCGGGCACCGAGTCGGTGAGTGTGTCGCGCTCGCGAAACCGGATCGACACCGGTGCGTGTGGCAGTACGCCAAACTCTGCACGGAACGACTTCGTTCTATCGGTCGGAATGGTAATCCGTATTGTCCTCGGGTTGAACAGCTCCAGCGGTGAATCGTCGGGCGTGGAAAACTGTCGGGAACAGCCACAATGATGGACGAAGGCGATCACCGATCATCCGAATGCCTGTTTCGCTCACGGGAACAGAACTAACTCGAATGAGATACAGTAGCAAGCATGCACGAGGTGGCCAACCCGGTGACGACGGTCGAGACGGCGTTCGAGATAGTCGAATACGTCGCTGAGTACGACGATGCCGGCGTGAGCGAGATCGCCGCCGATCTCGATCGGGCGAAAAGCACCGTCCATCGCCATCTCGGAACGCTGGTGCAGCGTGGCTATCTCGTCGAGGACGGAGGCTACTCGCTCGGACTCCGATTCCTCGATCTCGGTCTCGACGCGCGAGACGGGCGGCCGCTGTATCACGAGGCGCACGCGAAAGTCGACGAACTGGCGGAGCGGACCGGCGAGAAGGTATGGTGTATGACCGCCGAGAACGGGCGCAGTATCCACCTCTACGGCGCGAGCGGGGCGCGATCCGTCCGCACCGACAGCCGCGAGGGCGATATCGGCTATCTCCACCAGCACGCGGCCGGCAAGGCGATCCTCGCCCACCGTCCGCCCGAACACGTCGGCGACATCGTCGAACGCTACGGATTGCCCACTCGCACCGACGACACGATCACCGACGGCGACGAACTGTTCGAGCATCTCGAACGAATCCGGGAGCGGGGCTACGCGTTCAACCGAGAAGAGTCCATTCCGGGCCTATATGCGGTCGGTGCGCCGATCACCGACGACCACGGCGTTGCCATCGGCGCGCTCAGCATCTCCGGACCGGCCAACCGTCTAGCGGGCGAGACGCTGACGGAGGAATTTCCGGAACTGCTCCTCGGTGCAGTCAACGAAATCGAGATAAACCTCTCGTACGGATAGCCAAGCCGGTGCAGACATCCGATGTCCCGCAGACGTCGATGACGGCTGTGACGTCGCCGCGAAACGCCGAGCGATGGAACGATTTCTCTCCCCACCCGGTGGCGTTCGATCTTCTATGACGATAGTCATGCTGTCATAGTAGGTGTGGGATATGAAAAGGCCATCCCGTGTCTTCCACGGTTGTACCTCCACGTTCTCGGAGTACGACCCGGCTTCGAACAGTGGAAACAGCGTCGAGGGAGTCATCCCAACCGAAAACGGTCGATGGCGGGGATCGATCCGCGATAGTATAGTCCACGATCGTTGTCGAACAGGCGTGAACAGCCGTGATACGTGTTGGTTCATGGGGACGAACAGCATCCGAAACTGAGCGGGACGTGGCTCGGCTGGCACAGCCGGTGTTTCGATTTCCGAAAAGAAGGTTATCTGAACTGATAGTTGGTTCCCCAGCCACGTCGTCGTGCAGAAAGCGATCCGTATCGGCGTCGCCATCACTCACGAGGCGGTATGTTCGAACGATCGAAAAATCAGGTTCGAGAGCTTCGTCGGCGTGATTCGCTTTTTTCGACTCGCCACGACACGTCCAAAGAGATCGTGGGAAAGAGATAGCACGCGAAAGGGGATCTCGACACGCCGAATCGGATGTACGATAGCGACGGTTCTGGACGATAGTTCGGTATGAAAACGCGTGTTTCGAAATGAGACATCATCATGGTTACAAACCGAAGGTGAATGTCGGAAGCGGAAACGCCAGTGCCCATACGCGTGCGAGGACTGTAGTATGTCGCTCCCGTCGTTCGCTGGTGAAGGGAGAGTTTTAACTGGCCGGCGAGCCGACGGGCAGCAGTCATGGCCGAACTCACTCTGGAGGAAGCGAATCAGCTCGACGAGGACGCGTTCGTGGACCGTTTCGGCAGCGTCTACGAGACGTCGCCATGGGTGGCCGAGCGGAGCCGGTCGGCACAGCCGTTCTCGTCGGTCAGTGATCTGCAGGAGACCTTCGAGGCGACCGTCGAGGAGGCCTCGGAGGAGCGCACCCGGGAACTGCTCAAAGCCCATCCCGATCTCGGTGAGCAGACCGAGATGACCGACGCCTCCGAGCAGGAGCAGGCGTCCGCCGGGCTCGACCAACTCACGCCGGAACAGTACGAGGCGTTTCAGCGACTGAACGATCGGTATCAGGAGAAATTCGGCTTCCCGTTCATCATGTCGGTGAACGACGAGTCGCCCGAGACGATCCGCAGCGCGATGGAGGAACGCGTCGAACACACCACCGACGAGGAGTTCCGAACCGCCCTCGACGAGGTCCACGAGATCGCACGGCTCCGCCTCGACGACATGGTGGAAGACTAGGAAACCGTTCGCGCACGGGTCGCGAGGGCCCGAGCAAGTTACGGGGAGGGGAACGCGCTCGTTTTACTCGCCGATGCGTCCATCGGGCCGCCCGTTACGTTCGATTCCCGACAGTGCCGATCGAGAAGCGCGTGACAGGCCGTCGAGATGGGCGATTCGGATCGCCTCACACTGGTTCGGATCGGTCAGCGAAACGCCTAAACCTCATGATGAATCGAGTATAAAAGCTTTTGTAGTGGGTGGCATAACCACACAACTGCGTATGACGACCAACAAACACCGTGAGCCCGAACCCGAGGAGGGCGAACGGCTGATGAACTACGGGAAGGAAAAGATCGGTATCTACCGAACCTACGCGTCGCCGCTCGAAAACGTCCGGACGATCCCGGAATCGTCGTTCGACGGTCGCGACAACACGCTGCTCGGTCTGGATGTTCGCGTCCGACTCGAGGGCGACAAGTTCTTCAAGAACTTCAAGGAAGCCGACAACACCGACCTGGTCGCGACGGACACGATGAAGAACTTCGTCCAGTACCAGCTGGGCGAGTACGACGGCGCGACGGTCGAGGGGTTCCTCGACTTCACGGGCCGTGAGTTCCTCGACCAGTACCCCCAGATCGAGGCGATCCAGCTGTCGGCCGACCAGATCCCCTTCGACGAGCTCGACGTCCCCACCGACGACGGCGACTTCGAGCCGAGCGATCTCGTCTTCCGCGTCTCGCAGAACGAGTCCGGCTTCGGCGAGGTCTACCTCACCCGCGGCGACGACGGCCCGCAGATCGAAGAGCAGAACAGCGGCATCACCGACCTGCAGCTGGTCAAGGTGAAGGGCAGCTCGTTCACGGACTACGTCCAGGACGAGCACACGACCCTGCCCGAGCGCGAGGATCGCACACTGTACGTCTCGATGGACATCTTCTGGAACTACGAGGATCCGGAAGACTGTCTCGGCGAGGAGCCCCAGCGCTACGTCGCCCCCGAGCAGGTCCGCGATATCGCCCACGTCATGTTCGACGAGATCTACTCGCAGTCGATCCAGGACCTCATCTACCAGGTCGGCCTGCGCGTTCTCGAACGGTTCCCGCAGCTCGAATCGGTCAACTTCGAGGCCAACAACCAGACCTGGATCGCCGTTCGCGAGGAGATCGACGGCGACGAGGACGTCAGAGTGCTGCGCGAGCCGGCCCGACCGACCGGCTACCAGCAGTTCTCGATGGATCGCGACGACCTCGAAGAACAGTAAACAGATGGCCGCAGAGCTCACGACGCACGTACTCGACACGAGCCGGGAGGGACCCGCCGAGGGCGTCACGGTGACGCTCCAGCGGCTGGATTCCGACGGCGACGCCGAAACGATCGCCGACGGGACGACCAACGACGACGGTCGCCTCGACGAGCCACTCCTGACACCCGACGAGATGGAAGCTGGAACGTACCAGCTCCAGTTCGACGTCGGTGACTACTACCGCCGCAGCGAAACGGGATCGACGTTCCTGGAGACGGTTCCGGTCCGGTTCGTCATCGAGGAGCCCGACGAGCACTACCACGTGCCACTACTGCTCTCGCCCGGCGGCTACACGACGTATCGCGGCAGCTAACGACGCGGTCGCGACCTGCCGACCGGTCGCGTTTTCGATGACACAGTCCGATAGTACCGGCGTTACCCCATGCTCGCCGATGGTGACAGACGGAGGTCAGTGGCCATCTATCCGTTGGGTACGTTCCATATAGATAACGGTCGATCGAACGCGTATCCGTGAAAATCATCATTGTTAAGTGGTCGTAAGCGGGACTCATGGTCAGGGAATGTATGACACAGTCAGATGAAACCAGCGCGTCGAACGTCGTTTACGACATAGAGGAAAAGCCACCACTCGGGGAAGCGATCCCGTTGGCGTTCCAGCACGTGCTCGCGATGGTGCTCGGGAACATCGCGGTGCCACTCATCATGGCATCGGCGATCGGGCTCGCGACCGGGGAGACGACGTTCCTCGTCCAGATGGCACTCATCGTCGCGGGTGTCGCGAGCGTGATCCAGGCCTATCCCGCCGGCCCCGTCGGCGCGAAACTCCCGATCATGATGGGGACGAGCTTCGCGTTCCTCGGCACGCTGCAGCTCATCGCCGACAACGCCGGACTGGCGACGATATTCGGCGCGGCGCTCGTCGGCTCGCTCCTTCAGACCTTCATCGGAGCGAACTACGAACGGTTCAAGCCACTGTTTCCACCGCTGGTCAACGGTATCGTCGTGATGCTCATCGGCCTGACGCTCATCCCCACGGGGATCGACTACGCCGCCGGCGCGTCCTCCGGCCCGGGTGCGGCGGGCTACGCCTCGCTGATGAATCTCGGTGTCGCCGCGCTCGTCTTCCTGGTGATTCTGGCGCTGAACCAGTTTTTCCGTGGGATCCTCCGCATCGCGAGCGTGTTCTTCGGTATCCTCTTGGGCTACGTCGTCGCGGTGTTCCTCGGCATGGTCGATTTCGCACCGGTTGCGGATGCGGGCTGGTTCGCGGTCCCGATCCCATTGAAATTCGGCATCGCGTTCGATCCGGGGGCGATCATCGCCATCTCAGCCGTGTACGTCATCGTCGCGATGGAAACCATCGGCAACATTTCGGCAATCGTCTCCGAGACGGGGCGGAACGCTTCGAACAAACAGATCCGCGGTGGGCTGCTCGGCGACGGCGTCATGAGTGGCATCGCAGCGATCTTCGGCGCGTTCCCGAACACTTCCTTTGCACAGAACGTCGGCCTGATCAGTTTCACCGGCGTCGCCAGCCGATTCATCGTCGGTATCGGCGGTGTGATCCTCCTCGTCGGTGGGTTCATCCCGAAGATCGGTGCGATCATCACGACGGTGCCCGATCCCGTCCTCGGTGGCGGGACGCTCATCCTCTTCGCACAGATCTTCACCAGCGGCCTCAACATCATCCACCGCGAAGTCTCGCTCACCCAGCGCAACACGACCATCATCGCCGCCGCAGCCTCGCTCGGACTGGGCGTCACCTTCCGCCCCGAACTCGTCCAGAACCTCCCCGAAGTGGTCCAGCCGCTGATGGGTTCGGGCGTCGTCATGGGCGGGTTCGCCGCACTCATCCTCAATGCCCTCCTCCCACAGTCGAACCCCGTCGACAGTTCGCCCGAAAAGGACGTCGCCGCCACGGACGTCAACGACTGATCGACGACGATCGCGATATCGGTCCAAAGCAATCAGTTATTTTAAATAACGACACCACCGGTAGATTTACCATCCCATCTCCCGGATCACGTAGCATGCAACGAGCGCTCGTGGTCGTCGAAGGAACCGAATCGACGAAGGAACTCGTGCGAGAAGCCGGCGAGCTCGCCGAAGGCGTCGGGGCCGAGCTGTTCTTGCTCCACGTCACGACCGAGGAGCAGTTCAGCGAGTACGCCACCTCGATGGCCGACATCCCCGAACGAAACGTCGGCTACGGCGGCAAACGAGCGCGCGAGGGTGCACGACGGTTCGCCGAGGATATCGGCACCGAGATGTTCGAGGGCCTCGACGTCGAGTACGAGGCCGTCGGCATGCTCGGCGACAAGGAAGAACAGATCCTCGAGCTCGCCCACGAGCGCGACTGCGACCACATCTTCATCAGCGGCCGAAAACGCTCACCGACGGGGAAAGCACTCTTCGGCGATCTCGCCCAGTCGGTCCTGCTCAAGTTCGACGGCACCGTGACGATCCGTACGGACTGAATCGAACCGCGCGGCCTACGTCTCATCGAGACGAATCGAACAGATAGTCACCCAGTCATCCGTAGTACGAAGATTCTCTGAGACCATATCGGCCGACCGTGTGAAGAAAAATCGCGAACGAAGAAGAAAGCCGGGCCGATCAGTTACCGACGTTGGTGGCCCGCTCGACGACGTCGGGGCTGTAGAGCTCCTCGAGGTCGTCGTGCTGGTCCGGACGGTGTTCGTAGACGTCCTGGAAGAGGCTCACGGGCGTCATCGACGCCTGATAGGTCGCCTCGTCCCACATCCGGTCGTTGGCGACGTCGACCGAGATACCGTCGATCTCGATGGTTGCGGCACGCTCCATCGCGATCGCACCCGTTCCCGCATCACGAGCTTCCTCGAACTGCTCCATGGAGTCGACGATGTCGTCCATGCTCGGCACGTACTCGACCATGCCGAGCAGTTCCTCGCTGAGTTCCTCCTCGTCGAGATGGCGCTCGTCGCTGCCGACCGTCAGCACGTAGCCGTCGCCGTCTTCGGAGAGCGAGAGTCGGTCGCCCGTGTAGACC
This sequence comes from Halococcus qingdaonensis, assembly GCF_024508235.1. Taxonomy (NCBI): domain Archaea; kingdom Methanobacteriati; phylum Methanobacteriota; class Halobacteria; order Halobacteriales; family Halococcaceae; genus Halococcus; species Halococcus qingdaonensis. The sequence goes on from NZ_CP101943.1 coordinate 1,607,582, forward strand.
TCTTTGCCGTCCTCGTTTTTGAGGGCGACCTGCTGGCTACCGTCGTCGAGCAGCCACGACCCCGTCGCCGGCGGCAGGCCCGACGTGTTCGCTTCGACGACCTGGCCGGGAGTCAGCGACCAGATGCCGAGCATCCCCTTGGCCTGGTTGGCGGTCATGCGCTCGCGGTAGCCCTCGACGTCGCGGATGTCGTCGTAGGGACCGTCGACCGAGATCAGACCCGCCGCACTCGCACCGCGCGAGGTGTTGTGGCGCAGCTCCGGCCACGCCGGCAGATTGCCTGTCGGCGTGATCGCGCGCATGTCCTTCGTGTAGTCGACCTCGCCGTCGACGAGCATGAACAGCCGTTCGAGGTTGTTTGTGGGTTTGCCCATCTCTTCGCGCAGCTCGCCCATCGCGAGTTCGGCGGCACCCGACTCGACGATCACCGACATCGCCAGTGAGCCTTCTTCGAGGCCGTGCTCGTGCTCGACGATCGTGACGAACTCGTCGGCCTTCTTCCAGTCGTCGATCCCACCCACTTCCGGGATCACGAACCCGTCGAGGTGCTCGACGGCTCCTTTCTCGGGGTCGGCGATCGACAGCATGCGCTTGAGCCCCTGATGGCGCGTCTCGGGGCTGTCGCGATGCCAGACCACCCGCGGGTGGATCTCGCCGGGGAACTCCGCCCCGTTCTCCGAGAGCACTTCGACGATGTTCGCCGCTCCCTCGTCGCGCATCGACGGTGCCGTCGCGTCCTCGTTGTCCGGCACCCACACGTCCGGTGCCTGCATTCCACGGAGTTGGCTCGCGCTGCGGATCATCTTCGCCGAATCCTCCTCGCCTTCGACCGCCGTCGGCGAGGTGAAAAACGTCCGCACGAACTGCCGCTCGTGGAGTCGCTTGTCGTGAGTGTTCCCTGTCATCTGTGTATCAGTGGTCATCTCTGTAACCAGTGGCTCGAAAACTGTCCAGCATCGGACGGCCCGTGACAGTCATCTTGCAATTATCATGTGGTTCGAGCAGTACCTGTAAGTTTCGATATCGTCGAACGAACCGTCGTCGTGGAATATCGTCCGTGATCGACGTCCGTCTCCCGATCCGTCGGAAGTCAGTCACAGCGATTCACAATCCTTATCAGAGGGGCGGTTGGTTCCAGAGATATGGGAGAACTGGAATTCGACATCGATGGCGACGTCTACACGGCCGAGCTGCTCGAAGACGAGGCACCGGAATCGGTCAAGGCCATGCGCGACTTCCTGCCGCTCGAATCGGATCTGATGCACGTCCGCTGGAGCGGGCACGCGACGTGGGTCAACATCGACGAGATCGAGCTGCCGGAGGTTCCCCGCGAGAATCATACTGTGTACCCCTCGCGCGGCGACATCCTGCTCTACCCGGGCTACCGCAACGAGAAGGAGATCCTCGTCCCGTGTGGCTCGACGTGCTTCAAGAGCCCGGCCGGCGAACTCGCTGGCAACCACGTCGCGAACCTCGACGCGACCCAGCAGGAGCTCTACGAGCTCGAACAGGACACGCTCAAGAACGGTCAGAAAGACATCACCATCCGCGAAGTCTAACCGGGCCGAAGTCCCGATCACTTTTTCGACCGACAGCACTCAGCCGTCGGTCCGTCTCTCGGTACGATTCGATAACTACGGCCGACGCTCGTGATCGATAGCAAGATCGAATCGGCGACACACGTCAGCAACGCTGTTCGACTTAGACGCTCCAGTCTGGTCGTTCGCGCGGGACGAACTCGCCACGACCGGTCTCGACGATCTCGCCGTCGTCGGCGACGACCTCGCCGCGGACGAGCGTCGTTTTTGCGCGCCCGGTCACGTCGCGACCCTCGTAGATCGAGTAGTCGGCGACCGAAGCGTTGTCTTCGGCAGTGATCGTGTAGCTCTCGTTCGGGTCGAACAGGACGATGTCGGCGTCGGTGCCGGGATCGAGCGTGCCCTTCTCGGCGAAGCCAAACGTCCGTGCCGGGTTCGTACACATCGTCCGGACGAGGAACGGGTACGAGAAGCCGCGTCGGTTCACCGCCTCGTCGTGGAACACCGCGAGACTCGCCTGCAGTCCGTTGGCCCCGAACGGGTCCTCCCACCACTCGGTGGTCTCCTTTCGCTCGCGCGTCTGTGCGACGTGATCGGTCGAGACGACACTCAGCGCACCCTCGCGGAGATGCTCAAACAGGGCGTCGTTGTCGTCGCTGGTCCGCAACGGCGGCGTCAGCTCCGGCAGGTTGCCCATCTCGTCGAAGAGCTCCTTCGTCAGCGTAGTGTGGTGGACGCAGGCCTCACCACGGATGTTGCTTCCGTCGCGCTGGTAGCGTGCGAGCGCATCCGCCGCCTTTCGGGAGGACGTGTGGAAGCCGTAGTACTGTGCGCCGGTCTCGCTGGCGAGTCTGGCGACATCGTCGGCGGCCATCGCCTCGGCGTAATCCGGTCGCGCCTCGGCGAGCCAGCGGGGATCGTCCCGTCCGGCTTCCCGGAACTCCTTGGTGAGCGACTCACAGACGCTGTGGTCCTCGGTGTGGACGACCCCAACGGCGTCGAGATCCGCCAGCTCGTCGAACACTCGGCGGATATAGCCGTGCGAGAGACCGAACTCGTAGGTGCTGTACATCTTGAACGAAGTGATACCGTCCTCGATCAGCCCCTCGAGCTCGTCGAAGGCATCCTCGCCCTCGCGTAGGAAGCCGCCGTGGAGGCTGAAGTCGATCACCGGATTCTCGGCCTTTTCGCGCTTGCGCTCGACACCCTCCCGGATCGTACTCTCCTCGTCCCAGGCGCTGTCCTCGCTGACGTACGCCTGCCAGCCGAAGTCGATGAGCGACGTCACGCCGCCGAGCGCGGCGGCGCTGGTCGCCGATTCGTAGCTGTCGAGCGAGACGTGGTCGTCGATGTGAGTGTGCGGGTCGACGACGCCAGGCATCACGAGGCGGTCCGACGCGTCGATCGTGGTCGAGGCCTCTGGCAGCGTCTCCTCGTCGCCAACGCCGACGATGGTTCCGTCGTCGATCGCGATGGCACCATCGAAAACGCTCTCGCTCGTCACGATGGTCCCGTTCGAAATTACTGTATCAACCGGCATCGACCACCGATTCTACCCAGCAACGTAAAACCGTTTGGCTGTTCGATTCCGCTAGAGGGTCGAATCGAGTGCAGAAGTTCGAACTGAATAGTGCTTCAAAATTTTTCTTGAGAGTTTCTCTTGAAATCCAGCGGAGAATATGTCACTTGTCTTCTCGATATACGGTACGCAATGGCATACGAGGAGCGACCATGACAGAATCGAGTTCGGAAGGATTGGAACCGATCCCGGACGACGAGCGCTCGATGAGCCTCTCGCACTACATCCCGGTCTGGTGGGCGTCGTTCATCATCGTCCAGGGGTTCGCGACGGCGTTTTTCGCCGTCTACCCGCAGGGACCGCTGAACGTGGTGCAGGCCGCGGTCGCGATGGCCATCGGTGCGGTGACGTCGGCGGTCTTCTTCGTGCTCAACGGTCGCTGGGGCTACGACAAGGGGATCCCGTTCGTCGCCCAGGCCCGAGCTGCGTTCGGCACCCGTGGGGCGATCATCCCGAACGTCGTTCGCATGTTGCCGGCGGTCATCTGGCTCGGCATCGGCAACTGGATCGGTGCGCTGGCGATCCAGAGCATCACGCAGACGCTGTGGGGTGTCGGCAACCTCCGGCTCTACTTCGTGCTGTTCTTGCTGTTGAACATCGCCCTCGCGTGGGGCGGCATCAGTTCGATCAAGTGGTTCGACTCGATCGCCGCCGGCGTCATCATCGTGCTGCTCGCGTACACGCTGTTCACGGTCGTCTCGAAGCAGGGCATCTCGACGCAGTCGATCGAGTACGGCGGGACGTGGGGACTGCCCTTCCTCACGATCGTCGCGGCCCACGTCGGGACGGCGATGACGGGCGCGCTCAACGCGGCCGATCTCAGTCGCCATCTGGAGAAGAAACGTGGCTCCTGGAACCATATCTTGGGCCACCTGCTCGGGGTCGCCCCGGCGATGCTCTACATGGCGCTCGTGGGCGTCATCTTCGGCACGTCGATCACGACGAACACCCAGAACCCGGTGTTCGCCATCATGGACGTGGCTCCGAACCCGACCGTCGGCGTCGCGGTGATGGTGTTCGTCCTCGCCGCACAAACCTCCTCGAACCTGACGCTCAACCTCATCCCGACCGTCCACGTGCTTCAGGACGCCATCGGGACCACGTGGGAGCGCGGGCTCATCATCACGAGCGTGCTCTCGGTCGTGACCTTCCCGTGGGTGCTGTTCTCCTCGGAGGGCGGCATCTACTTCCTGATGATCAACGCCTACGCCGTCCCGCTGGGGCCGGTGCTCGGCGTGTTGCTGGCCGACTACTGGGTCTTCCGTTCGGGTAACGCCTCGATCCCGTCGCTCTACGACAAGAGCCGCGACTCGAAGTTCTGGTTCATCAGGGGGTTCTCGGTCACGGCGCTGGCGAGCGTGCTCGTCGGCTCGCTCGCGAGCATCGCGCTGCTCGATTTCTCCTGGATGGTCGGGCTCCCGGTCGGCTTCGCCACCTACGTCGTCCTCCGGAAGTTCGATCTCGACGAGCGCACCACCGAATATCTCTCGGAATCGCCAGCACCGACGGCCGACTGACCCACCGACAGCCCCGCTGATTCCCCCGTTTCCGACGCCGGCTTCGGCACGTTGCTCCGGCGAATCAGCGCGACAATCCACACATTCAAGCCGGATCACGGTTTAGCGACACGCGAACCATGAACGCAACAGCAGAGTCGTCCCGCTACGTCGACGAGGATCGACTGCGCGACGACATCGAGACGAACGGCGAGTACGGCGCGATCTCGATCGGCGAAGGTCACGGACGGACGGTGCTGCCGGGAACGAAGGCGAACAAACAGGTACGCGAGTACTTCATCGAGCGACTGGAGGACGCCGGCCTCGACGTCCGGACCGACTCGGTCGGCAACATCGCCGGTCGCTGGGTGCCCGACGGTGCCGACCCGGACGCGGCCGCGGTCGCCGCGGGGAGCCATCTCGACTCGGTGCCCGAAGGCGGCATCTTCGACGGCGTGCTGGGCGTCTACAGCGCCCTCGAAGCCGTCCGTGCGCTCCAGGAGTCCGATGCCGATCTCGAACGGCCGGTCGAGGTCGTCTGCTTCACCGAAGAGGAGGGGACGCGCTTCTCGAACGGCGTTCTCGGCTCGGCGGTGGCGACCGGACAGCGATCGGTCGATGACGCGCTCGCGCTCGAAGATCACGACGGCATCTCGCTCGATGAGGCTCTAAACGAGATCGGTGCGAAGGGCTCCGGCCGGCTCGACGCGAGCGCGTGGGATTCCTGGCTCGAAGTCCACGTCGAGCAGAGCAAGCGGCTCGAAAACGCGAACGTTCCCGTGGGGATCGTCACCTCGATCACCGGGACGATCCGATGTTCGGTCGAGATCGATGGCGAGGCGAACCACGCAGGCTGTGCGGCGATGAAGGATCGGACGGACGCGCTCGCGGCGGCGAGCGAACTGGTTCTCGACGTCGAGCAGGCAACCGAGGACGTCGTCGCCGAGAAAGGCGACAGCGTCGTCGGCACGGTCGGCCAGCTCGATATCAGCCCGAACGCGGTCAACGTCGTTCCCGGACGCGCCGAACTGGGGATCGACATCCGTGACGTCGACTACGAATCGATGGAGACGATCGTCGGTGAGGTCGAGGCGAGCCTCGCACGCCTCGAAGCCGAACGCGGTGTCGACACCACGTTCGAGCGTCCCTACGACATCGCGCCGATCGACATGAGCGATCGCTGTACGTCCGCACTCGACGAGGCAGCCGCCGAGAGCGGTGTTTCGACGATGGAACTCCACTCGGGTGCCGGCCACGACACGATGCACGTCGCGAAAGTCACCGACTCGGGGATGATCTTCGCTCCCTCGCGCGACGGCATCTCGCACAACCCGCTCGAATGGACCGACTGGGAGAGCTGTGCGACCGCGACCCGCGTGCTGACCGGCGGTATCGCCCGGCTCGCGCGGTCGGCCTGACAGTTCGTCTCGACTTCTCCGTCCGAAACCACCAGCAAACAGCGGCGCGAGAACGGCTTACCGATCACTGACTCTCGGCGCTATCGGCCGCAACATCTGCTCGATGAGCGCCGTCACCGACGCCCCGTCGCCGCCGACGGCAAGGCCGATCTCGGACAGCCCGGTGCCGAGAACGGTCGGTCACCAGCGGGAAGCGACGATCGTCCCCCCATCAGTTCGTAAGTCAGTGCCACACTGCGGTCCGAACGGTCGCCTCGTCGACGACCGGTGCCAATACGTATCCGTTATGCTACATGAGGTCGGACAGGATGCTACCGATCTTGCTCGTCGAAAAACACGAGTGTCGATGGATCGTCTCGCGGCTCTACGCCACTTCGTGCTCGGCGACGTCGTCAAGCACCTGCTCGGCGTGCTCGCCCGGCGAGACGTCCTCGTAGACAGCCTCGATATCGCCGTTCGGGCCGATGACGAAGGTGTTGCGGAGCGCGGTGCCGTCGCCGGCGGAGTCGTATTTCTCGGCGACGGTACCGTCCTCGTCGCTCAGCAGCGTGAACGGGAGCTCCTCGTCGTCGCGGAACGCCGCGAGATCCGCGACCGAATCCATCGAGACGCCGAGCACCGGCACGTCGTGGCGCTCGAACTCGTCGAATGCGTCGCCGAAGTTGTTCGCCTCGATAGTGCAGCCCTCCGTCCCCGCCTTCGGGTAGAAGTAGAGGACGACGCGCTGGCCCTCGAACTCCGAGAGCGAAACCGACTCGCCGTCCTGATTCTGCAGACTGAACGCCGGTGCCGTCTGGCCTACCTGTGGCATGGCTCCGAATATCGGCGAGACGCTGATAATGCTTACGACGCGTCCTCGCTGCGTCCGGCGGCCGGCGTCGGCGACGAGTCGGCACGGTCAGTCGAGGACGAATCGGTGGCCTTCTCGGTCACGTGGAAATCGTCCGGCGGCGCGACCAGCCCGGCGGTGGCCCCGACCGAGTGGACGAGCGCGGCCAGGGGAACGAGCGCGACCAACGGGAGCGAGCGCAGCGTGAGTTGCTCGTAATGACGAAGACCGAGGACGAATCGGACGACCATCAGCAGGCCGAGCGTAAACGAGACGATTTGGAGGAGCAGCCCATAGACGATTTGGAGGAGCAGCCCATAGACGAGATGGAGACCGCCCATGGCAGCGAACAGCGCGATGAACGGGACGATCGGCGAGACCGCCCACGCGTATGATCGGTGCTTCGCCAGCAGTCGGTATCGCAGCGGGAGATTATTGGCTTCCTGGTGGTTGCCGGCGGCCCAGCGCCGGCGCTGCTGGAAGATCTCGCCGAGGCTCGGCGGTGCCTGATTGGCGAAACTGTCCGGGCTGAGCGCGTACGAGACGGCCGTGTTCCGGGCGGCCTGCCAGAGGAAGGCAGTGTCCTCGACGAGCGTCGGACGATCCCACGTGATCTCCTGTTCGAGCGAGTGTCGGACGGCGATCCCGCCGCCCCACGCGAACAGGGGAATGCGGAGGCGGTGGAACGCCCGCTGTTCGATCTGTGCGCCCATCCGATAGACGTCCGCGAGGTAGGCGAGCCACGAGTTCGTCCGGCGAGGTCGTTCGGTGAACTGGACGACGTCCGCGTCGGGAAGCCCTCTGAACTCGCCGACGAGGCTGTCCTCGTCGAGATAGAGGACGTACTCCCGATCACACGACAGCGCCTGGCGGGCCCACTCGGTCGCACGGCTCTTCCGGACCGCCTCGCAGGAGAACGATTCGGGGACGACGTGGACCTCCGCGCCGTCGATCGCGATCGGCTCCTCGGCGATCACGTGTCGATCGGTGAGTGTGGACGGCAGCGAATCGACCGTTCGCTGGACGACGTCCTCGGCGTCGATCGTGAGGATGCGCACCTGCACGTCGTCCGGGCCGTGTTCAAGCGGCTGGTCGTCCGGCGGGCGCGTGAGGACGAGCACTTCGTACAGCCAGAACAGTCCCACGCCACAGAACAGCAGCGTGACTGTCCAGAGGACGGTCGAGACGGCGAACGCGAACCAGGGACTCATCGTGGCGGCCGATGGCGTCACGCGTCATGAAGCCCGTGATCGACCGGCTCACCGCTACTGATGATCACTCATGCCGAGTGAGAACAGTGTTGTCGATCCGATCGCCGAACCGCTATCCGCGCGACGCGCGGACCGATGGATTTTACTGACTGGCTGCGAGCGTGCAACGTAATGGCCGAAACAATCGGTTTCGTCGGTCTGGGTATCATGGGGCTCCCGATGTCGAAGAACCTCGTCGACGCGGACTACGACGTCGTGGGCCACAACCGCTCGCAGGAGCCGGTCGACGAACTCGTCGACTACGGCGGCGAGGCTGCCGACTCCCCCCAAGCGGTCGCCGAGCAGGTCGACATCGTGATCACCTGCCTTCCGGACTCGCCGGTCGTCGAGTCGATCGTCCGCGACGACGACGGCATCCTCGCCGGGCTGAGCGAAGGGATGACCGTGATCGACATGTCGACGATCTCGCCGACCGTCACCGAGGAGCTCGCCGCGGCAATCGAGGACGCTGGCGCGGAGATGCTCGACGCGCCGATCAGCGGCGGCGAGGAGGGTGCCATCGACGGCACGCTCTCGATCATGGTCGGCGGCGACGAGGACGTCTTCGACGCCAACGAGGAACTGCTCGCGGCGATGGGCGAGACCGTCACCCACTGCGGGCCGAGCGGGGCCGGACAGACGACGAAGGCCTGCAACCAGATCGTCGTCGCCGCCCAGATGGTCGGCGTGAGCGAGGCGCTCGTTTTCGCCCAGAAAGCCGGTGCGGATCTCGACGCGGTCGTCGAGGCGATCAGCGGCGGTGCGGCGGGCTGCTGGACGCTCGACAACCGCGCACCGTCGATGATCGAGGGGGACTTCGATCCGGGCTTCTTCGCCTCCTATCAGTACAAGGATCTCCGCATCGCGACCGACGCCGGCGAGGCCTTCGGCGCGCCGATGCCCCAGACCGAGATCGCCCACGAACTCTACAAATCGATGGAGACGACCGGTCGGGGCGACGACGACAACTCCGGCGTGATGCAGATCATCGAGGACCTGGCGGGCGAAGAAGCGCGCGTCGACTGAGCGACGAGAGGAAAGATAGCTCGTTTTTGATTTGGCAGTGATTCGACCGAAAGTCGATGCGACGACCAGTGGAGTCGCCGGTCGGTTTTGAAGGCCGAAAGCGGTCTATCGCGTACTGGTGATGTCCCCTTCGTAGACGACGCCGCGCTCGGCATCGAGCGTCACCGTCACGTCCTCCGAGAGATCGCCGAGATCGACCCCGCCGATCATCGGGATGCCGAGCTCGCGGGCGACGATCGCCGGATAGCCCGTGACGCCCTTGTGCCCGCTGATGATACCGGCGAGCGACGAGGGATCGCCGGTGAACTCGTCATCGAAGTCGGTCGGTAGCGTCAGCACGCTGCCGTCGGGGACCGACGTGAGATCTCCGTGCTCCGCGTGGTGGAGCGGTCCGGTGGCGACGCCCTCGACGATCGAGCGTCCGGAGGCGACGATGTCGGCGGCGACGTGGATCTTGAGCATGTTCGTCGTGTTCGCCTCCTCGAGATCGGTCATCAGCCCGGCGAGAACGACCACGCTGTCGCCGCTGGCGACGACACCGGCGTCGACCGCCGTCTGGACGGCGTTCTGCACCACGACGTCCGTGCTCTTCTCGCGCTCGGTGAGCGGCGCGAACTGGGGAACGACCCCCGCCGAGAGCGCGAGATGGCGACAGACCTGCCGCGACGGGGTCACGGCGATCACCGGCACGTCGGGGCGGTATTTGGCTGCTTTGAGCGCCGTGTATCCCGATTCGGTCGCCGCGACGATCGCCGCCGCGTCGATATCGCGGGCGAGATAGCGCGCGGAGCGGGCGAGCACGTCCGTTCTGGCGCTGCCGGGTTTCGGCACGGTCTGTTCGTTGCGCTCGGCGTACTCCTCGCTGGCTTCGACCTCGCCGACGATCGTCGACATCGCGTCGACGACGCGTGCCGGATGGTCGCCGACGGCCGTCTCGCCCGAGAGCATGACCGCGTCGGTACCGTCGAGCACCGCGTTCGCCACGTCGGTGGCCTCGGCGCGCGTCGGTCTGCGTGCATGGGTCATCGAATCCAACATCTCGGTCGCCGTGATCACCGGGACGCCCGCCGCACGACATTTCTGGATGATCCGCTTCTGGATCAGGGGTACCTCCTCCATCGGACACTCGACGCCGAGATCGCCCCGGGCAACCATCACGCCGTAGGTCGATTCGATGATGCCGTCGAGATGCTCGACCGCGCCGGCGCGCTCGATCTTGGCGACGACGGGCACGTCCGCACCCTGATTCTCCAGAGCCTCGTTGACCGCGTAGATGTCCTCGGCGTCACGGACGAAACTCGCCGCGACGAAATCCACGTCGTAGTCGGCCGCCAGCGTCAGTTCCTGGCGATCCTGCTCGGTGACGGATTCGAGATCGAGATCGACGCCCGGCACGTTGACCCCCTTCTGTCCGCCGAGAGTTCCGCCGCTCTCGACGTCGACGACGACGGTCTCGCCCTCGACGCGGCTGACGACCGTCTCGATGCGGCCGTCGTCGAGCAGTACGCGATCGCCGGGGCTCACGGCACCGATGCTGGTCGAGACGCCGACCGCCTCGGGAGTCGCGGTCTCGCCCTCCGAGAGGCGGACCTCGGTGCCGGTTTCGAGTTCGATCGGTTCGTCGAGCGGCGCGGTGCGGATCTCCGGGCCGGGCAGGTCGAGCATGACCGCAACCGACCGGCCGACGGCAGAGCTCGCTGCGCGCACCGTCTCGATGAGGTCGGCGCGGTTCTCGGTGGTGCCGTGGCTCGCGTTGAGCCGCGCGACCGACATCCCGTTCTCGATGAGTCGTTCGATCGTCGGCTGCTCGGCGGTCGCCGGCCCGAGCGTACAGACGATCTTCGTGTTTCTCGTTGGCATACTCTACCGGCAGCTATCGGCGCGGACATAAAAGAACTGTCGACGGCGGGCGCTACTTGTGGGCGTCGAGGAGGTCGTAACTGCGCTCCCAGTCTGCCTCCGCGTCGAAGTAGCGCTCGGCCAGCGGCTCCTCGGACATCTCACCCGTCGAGCGCTTCTCCTCACCGTACGACCGGCGCTCCTCGTCGATGTAGAACCGACCGGTGAGCACCTCGCCCTCGTAGAGTTTGTCCTCGGTCTCGTGCATCATCTCGGCTGCTTCCTGACGGTCGTGCACGTCGAAGTCGAACTCCTCGGAGTCCTGAACGTCCGTGTAGGGGACGTACTGTTTGGCGTCCTTGTTCCAGGTCGGACACTGCGTCAGGAAGTCCACGTGGGCGAACCCGTCGTGTTCGATCGCTTCGGTCAGGATCTCCGTCGCCTGCCGCGGGTTCACCGCCGCCGTCCGGGCGATGTAGGAGGCCCCCGACGTCAGCGCCAGCGATAGTGGTCGAATAGGATCTTTCGCCGAGCCGTGGGGCTGGGTCTTCGACTCGTGACCCTTCGGGCTCGTCGGGGAGGTCTGGCCCTTCGTCAGCCCGAAGATCTCGTTGTTGAACACGATGTAGGTCATGTCGTGGTTCTCGCGGGCGGTGTGCATGAAGTGGTTGCCGCCGATGCCGTACCCATCGCCGTCGCCACCCGCCGCGATTACCTCTAATCCTGGGTTCGCGAGTTTCGCCGCGCGGGCGATCGGCAGCGACCGCCCGTGGATCGAGTGCATCCCGTACGACTCGAAGTAGCTGTTCAGTTTGCCCGAACAGCCGATGCCGGTGACGAGAAGCGTCTCGTCGGGCGTGCGCCCGACTTCGGGCATCGCACCTTTGAGCGCCTTCAGGACACTGAAGTCTCCACAGCCCGGACACCACGTCGCCTGCGGTTCGATCCCCGGCGTGAACGCCTCCCGATCGATCTCCTCGCCCTGTGCCGCCTGTCCGATCGCACTGAATGATTTGCTCATGTCTTAATCACCTGCCGCGGGTTCGATCCGCGTCTGTGCCGTCGGCGGTTCGTCGCCACCGTTCACCTGGATGTCGAACCCCTCGACGACCTCCGCCGGCTCGAACGGGTTGCCGTTGTACTTCAGCAGACTCGACATCTTCTCGCCGAACCTCCCCAGCTCCTTCTGGGTCAATCCCCGGAACTGGGCGGTGATGTTCATCTCGACGACCAGGCATTCGTCGACCGACTCGAGGAATGCCGTCACGTCCTCCTTGGGGTAGGGCATCAGGTCGCTCACGCCCAGCATCTTGACCGACTCGCCCTGTTCGTTGAGGCGGTCGACGGCCTCCTCGACGCTACCCTGCTGGCTGCCCCAGACCAGGATGCCGTGCTCGGCGTCTTCTGGCCCGTAATACGTCTGGTTCGAATGCTCTTTGTCATCCAAGTCGCTGCGGATGGATTCGAGTTTGCGCGTGCGCCGGTCGACCTGCGCGACGCGATTGTCCGGACTTTCCTCGATGTGGCCCTGCGGGGTGTGTTCGTTGCCCGTCGCCAGGAACCGACCGTCCTTCTGGCCGGGAATGCTCCGCGGGCTCACGCCGTCTTCGGGGTCGTGCCGGAACCGGTTGAACGTCCCCGACGCGTGGTGGGGTGCCTCGGCGATCTCCTCTTCCGAAAGCACGCTTCCCAAGTCGGGATTGGGCTCGCGATCGAAGTGGCTCGCCGGCACGCTCGCGAGTTCACCCGACAGCTTCTGGTCGATCACGATCACGACCGGAATCTGATACTCGTAGGCCACCCGGAACGCTTCCCGGGACTGCTCGTAGGCCTCCGCGACCGTCCCAGGGGCGAAGACGACACGATTGGAGTCGCCCTGGCTCGTGTAGAGGATGTGCTCGAGGTCGCCCTGCTCGGGTTTGGTCGGCATCCCCGTCGAGGGGCCCGCGCGCATCGCTTCCACGAGGACGAGCGGTGTCTCGGTCATCTCCGCCAGTCCGAGCGGTTCGGACATCAGTGCGAACCCGCCGCCCGAGGAACCGGACATCGCCTTGACACCCGCGTGGGAGGCACCGATCGCCAGCGATGCCGCCGCGATCTCGTCTTCGACCTGCTCGGAGATCCCTCCAATGGAGGGCAAGTGCTGGGTCATGATCGTGAACACGTCCGTCCACGGTGTCATCGGATAACCCGCGATGAACCGGCAGCCCTCGTCGATCGCACCGTACGCGACCGAGTGACTCCCGTTCAACAGCACCTGCTCTTCGTTGTGGCTCCCGGTAGGCACTTCGAGATCGTGCGTGAACTCCATCTCGCTGACTTCGGCGTGAGCCTCCTCGAGCACTTCCACGTTGGTTTCGAGCATCTCGCCGCTCATCGTGTCGGCCATCAGCTCCTCGAAGATCTCCGTGTCCATGTCGATCAGCGCCGCGGTGGCGGCCACGCCGGCCGTGTTACGCATGATCTCGCGGCCGTGCTCGCGTGCGAGGCTTCGGAGGTCGAGCGGGTAGACGTGCCAGTCGTTTTCCTCGACGCGCTCGTCGAAGTCCTCGACCTCGTCGGTGTCGAGCAGCCCCTCGTCGTAGACGATTACCCCGCCCTCGCGCAACTCGTCGAGGTTCTCCGTCAGCGGTTTGACTTCTTCATTTCCATAGTAGGCCTCGCCGTCCTGCGGGTTCCGGGCGAAACTGTCACCGAGTGCCAGCAGGAAATCGTAGCCGTCGCCGCGCGATTTCACTGCGTGGTCAGCCGCTCGCACCTCCACGTAGGTGTGGCCACCGCGGATCCGCGATGGGTAATGTCTGTGTGTGAATACGTCCAGCCCCGTGCGCATCAGCGCCTTCGTGAAGTTCTGGCTCGTCGAGTCGATCCCGTCACCGGAACCGCCCGCGATCCGCCAGATGAGTTCTTCTCCTGTCATATGGTTCCACCAGAGTGGTTCAACTGCTGCTACCTCCCGAGCAACGAAACTAAAGCGTTGTCATCTGTTGTCATATGTTGATGATGACAATCGCCGATTCGGGACCTCGGTCGGGAAGCCGATTCGGGCGAATTGCCGCCGCAATGAGTATCCTTTTACTGTTCAGACGTGTTCGATGGACATGGGACTGGACGAGGACGCACTCGACTACCACCGCGAGGACCCACCCGGCAAGATCGAGATCTCGACGACCAAACCCACGAGCACCCAGCGCGACCTCTCGCTGGCCTACTCGCCTGGCGTCGCCACTCCGTGTAACCACATTCACGACGACCCCGACGATGCCTACACCTACACCGCCAAAGGCAACATGGTCGGCGTCGTCTCCAACGGCTCCGCCGTTCTCGGATTGGGCGACATCGGCGCGCAGGCCTCGAAACCAGTCATGGAGGGGAAGGGCGTCCTGTTCAAACGGTTCGCCGACATCGACGTCTTCGACATCGAACTTGACGAGGACGATCCCCAGGAGATCATCCGGACTGTCGAGGCGATGGAGCCCACCTTCGGCGGCATCAATCTCGAAGATATCAAAGCCCCCGAATGCTTCGAGATCGAGGAGCAACTCCGCGAGTCGATGTCGATTCCCGTCTTCCACGACGATCAGCACGGGACCGCCATCATCAGCGGTGCTGCCCTGCTCAATGCCAGCGACATCGCTGAGAAAGAGCTTGAAGACCTGGAGATCGTTTTCTCAGGGGCTGGTGCGAGCGCGATCGCCACCGCACGGTTCTATCTCTCGCTCGGCGCACAGAAAGAGAACATCACCATGTGCGATTCCTCGGGCATCATCACCGAGGAACGTGCTTCTCACGGCGACGTCAACGAGTTCAAAACCGAATTTGCCCGTGACGTTCCTGAGGGGAATCTCGAAGACGCCATCGAGGACGCCGATGTCTTCGTCGGGTTGTCGGTCGGTGGCATCGTCTCCCAGGAGATGGTCCGCTCGATGGCCGACGACCCGATCATCTTCGCGATGGCTAACCCCGATCCCGAGATCAATTACGAGGATGCCAAGGCCGCTCGCGACGACACCGTGATCATGGCCACCGGGCGCTCCGACTACCCAAACATGGTCAACAACGTTCTCGGATTCCCCTTCATCTTCCGTGGCGCGCTCGACGTCCGCGCCAGCGAGATCAACGAACAGATGAAAGTCGCCGCCGCCCGTGCGATCGCCGAGCTCGCTCGCAAGGACGTTCCCGATGCCGTCGTGAAGGCCTACGGCGATCAGCCCCTCCAGTACGGCCCCGAATACATCATCCCCAAACCCGTCGACCCCAGGGTTCTGTTCGAGATCACGCCCGCCGTCGCGCAGGCCGCCATCGACAGTGGCGCTGCTCGTGCCGACATCGATATCGACGACTACACCGAGGAACTCGAAGCCCGTCTCGGCAAATCCCGCGAGATGATGCGCGTTGTGTTGAACAAGGCCAAATCCGAGCCCAAACGGTTGGTGCTCGCCGAGGGCGACGACGAGAAGATGATCCGCGCCGCCCACCAAATCGACGATCAGGGCATCGCCCACCCCGTTCTCATTGGCGATCAGGGAGTCATCACCGACACGATGAATTCGCTCGGGCTGGCGTTCGATCCCGAGATCGTCGATCCCGACGAGATCAATCTCGATCCCTACGCCGAGCGACTGGTCGAGCTGCGCCAGCGCAAGGGCGTTACCCGACGTGAGGCCGAAGACCTCCTACGCGACGAGAACCATCTCGGCAGCGTGATGGTCGAGATGGGCGACGCCGACGCCATGCTAACCGGGCTGACGCACGACTACCCATCCGCGCTCCGACCCCCATTGCAGATCGTCGGCACCGCCGACGACGCGAACTACGCGGCCGGCGTCTACCTGCTCGCGTTCAAGAATCGCGTCGTCTTCTGCGCCGACGCGACCGTCAATCAGGAGCCCGATGCGGACGTGCTCGCCGAAGTCACCGAGCACACCGCGGAGCTGGCTCGGCGGTTCAACGTCGAACCGCGGGCGGCGCTGCTGTCGTACTCGGACTTCGGCAGCGTCGACAACGAAGGAACACGCGAACCACGCGACGCCGCACGGAAGCTTCGAGAAGACTCGTCCGTGGAGTTCCCCGTCGACGGCGAGATGCAGGCCGACACCGCCGTCGTCGAGGAGATGCTGGAGGGAACCTACGACTTCTCGGAGTTGGACGAACCCGCGAACGTCCTCGTCTTCCCGAACTTGGAGGCGGGCAACATCGGCTACAAACTCCTCCAGCGCCTCGGCGGTGCCGAGGCCATCGGCCCCATGTTGGTGGGTATGGACAAACCCGTTCACGTCCTCCAGCGCGGTGACGAGGTCAAGGATATCGTCAATCTCGCCAGCGTTGCCGTCGTCGATGCGCAAGAGAACAGCATCGGCGAGTGAACTGATACGGGCTGATTTGGGACCGTCTGACTGTGCGTCGGTGACGACTGAATACCCGCCGTCGGTGCTATCGCGGTGGTCGTCGACATCGCCAGTTATTTACAATCGAGCGCGATACGGGCGTGCATGGAGACGTACGACATCGCCGTCATTCCGGGCGACGGTATCGGCACCGAAGTCACGAGCGCCGCGATGGAAGTGCTCGACACCGTCGCGGAGAAACACGACTTCCAGCTCGAACGATCGACCTACGACTGGGGCACCGAGCGCTATCTGGACGAGGGTGCGATGATGCCCGACGACGGACTTGATCGGATCGAGTCGGCCGATTCGATCTTCCTCGGTGCCGTCGGCCACCCCGAGGTCCCCGACCACGTGACGCTCAACGGACTTCTCCTTCCGATCCGGAAGGGCTTCGACCAGTACATCTGCAAGCGCCCGAACAAACTGTTCGAGGGCATCGAGAGCCCGCTTCGGGGCTACGGGGCCGGCGACATCGATCTCGTCGTCTACCGCGAGAACACCGAGGGCGAGTACGCGAACGTCGGCGGTCGCGAACACCGCGGCTTCAGCAACGAGGTCGCCGTCCAGTCCGGTCTGTTCACCCGGAAGGGCACCGAGCGCATCGTCCGCAGCGCCTTCGAAGCGGCGACCGAGCGCGAGGGCCATCTCACCTCGATCACTAAATCGAACGCACAGGCCCACTCGATGGTCTTCTGGGACGATATCGTCAAGGAGGTCTCGGAGGACTTCCCCGAGGTCGAGGTCGACAGCCTGCTCGTCGACCGCGCCTCGATGGATCTGGTTCGCCGGCCCGAGGAATTCGACGTCGTCGTCGCCTCGAATCTATTCGGGGATATCTCCACGGACATCGCGGCGATCATCACCGGCAGTCTCGGACTCGCACCCTCGGGCAACATCAACGAGGAGAACGACTACCCCGACATGTTCGAGCCGGTCCACGGCAGCGCGCCCGACATCGTCGGCCAGGGGATCGCCAACCCGCTCGCATCGGTTCTCACCGGCGCGATGATGTTCGAGTATCTCGGCGACGGCAAGGAAGCCGCCGCCGACGACCTCTGGAACGCCGTCGAGGCACAGCTCGCCGACGAGTCCGCACCGCGCACGCCCGACCTCGGCGGCGACGCGAAGACCGTCGACGTCGTCTCCGACCTCAGCGACCGACTGTAGAGCTTCCAATCACACTTTTTCGACGATCGGTCTTCGACGAGTCGCGGCTATCGTCGGCTCTTGCGGATTTCACGCGGCTGTCGGTGTGACGCTTCTCGAAAAAAGTGCAGCGTGTGCCGATAGAGCGCCGTCGGATCAGGCGACGCGGTTCCTCAGCGACTCGCCGTCCTGGTATCGACGGACGTTCTCGGCGACCAGTTCGGCGATGTCGAGGTGGTAGCGGTTCGTCGCCGATCCGCGGTGGGGCGAGATGATGACCTCCTCGAAGTCCCACAGTGGCGACTCCTCGGGGAGGGGTTCGGTCTCGAAGACATCGAGACCCGCGCCGGCGATCGTTCCGGCGTCGATCGCGTCGACCAGCGCGTCCTGATCGACGATCGGGCCGCGGGCGACGTTGACGAGGTAGGCATCGTCGCGCATCGTTGCCAGTTCGTCGGTGCTGATCATCCCCTCCGTCGACGGCGTGTGCGGGACGGCGACCGCGACGAAGCGGGCGTCGTCGATGGCCTCGTGGAGATCGTCCGGGTGGTATACCTCGGAGACACCCGGGACCGACTCCTGGGAGCGACGGACGCCGACGACGTCCATCCCGAGCGCGTCCGCACGCGTGGCGATCCCCTGACCGAGCGTGCCGAGACCGACGACGCACAGGCGCTCGTTCTCGACGGTGAAGGGGCGCTGGTAGTCGGGTTCGTACCAGTCGTTGTCGTCCTGGTGATCGCGGTAGACGTGGAGCATGCGAGCGAGCGAGAGCATGTAGCCGACGGTGATCTCGCCGACGGTCGTTCCATGAATTCCCGTGCTGTTGGTTAGCGGCGTGCCGGTCGCCTCGTACTCGTCGGTGTCGAACGCGTCGTAGCCCGCACGGATGACGTGCACCCAGCCGGCATCCAGGAACTCGGGGCGGGGTTTGAACGAGGCGACCGCGTCGCTTTCGTCGTAGCTCTCGTCGTCGCCGACGAGTTCGACGGGGATCGAGAGGTCGTCGAACGCCTCGACGAACCCCTCCTTCGGGATCTTGTTGCCGATCGATTCGTGAACGCAGAGCCGTTGCAGGTCGGTGTCGTCGGTCATCGCTGAACAGGCGTCCGAACGCGAGCGCGTCATTTGACTCTGTTGGAACGATCACTGACAGGACGGGTGAATAACCTCACTATGCGACAAACTTATGAGCACCCCGGGTTGTGTCGTAGATGTCCATCGACCGATGGAGTACTAGCATGAACGTTAACGAATCTATTGCGGAAGTGCTGAAAGCGGAGGGCGTAGAGTATCTGTTCGGATTCCCGAGCAACCCACTGTTCGACACCGGTTCGGCGGAGGACGCGGGCGTCCGCACGATCATCACACGGCAGGAGCGCACCGCGCTGCACATGGCCGACGGCATCGGGCGCGTCTCCTCGGGCGATAACATCGCGGCCTTCGCCTGCCAGCACGGCCCCGGCACGGAGAACTCCGTCGGGGGCGTCGCGCAGTCGTACACGGAATCGGCACCACTCGTCGCAATCCCGGCGGGCTACGACTTGGCCGACACCGACGTCGATCCCCGGTTCAACTCGTTCCTCACCTACCAACCTGTCAGCAAGACCTGCGAACAGCTCACCGACCCCGACGCCGTCGACGACACGATGCGGCGCGCGTTCAACGCGGCCCGGAACGGTCGTCAACGGCCGTCGGTCGTCGAGGTCCCGAAGGACGTCTTCGGCATGGACGTCGAGGAGTTCGATTACACGCCGACGAGTACGGACCGTTCCGGACCCGACCCCGACGGCGTCGAGGAGGTCGCCGACGTCCTGCTCGAAGCCGAGAACCCGATCCTCTACGCCGGCCAGGGCGTTCACTACGCGAAGGCCTGGGAGCCGCTCAAGGAGCTCGCGGAGACGCTCGAAGTCCCGGTTGCAACGAGCCTCAACGGCAAGAGCGCCTTCCCGGAGGACCACCCGCTCTCGATCGGTGCCGGCAGCAAGAGCGAGCCCGGTCAGCTCCACCACTTCCTGCAGGAGTGTGACGTCGTCTTCGGCGTCGGCTGTAGTTTCACCGACACCGCCTACGGCATCACCGTCCCCGACGACAAGACGGTCATCCACTCGACGCTCGACGCGGGCGACATCGATAAAGATGTGTCCTCGGAGTACTCGCTCGTCGGCGACGCGAAGCTGACGCTCGAAGCGCTCAACGACGTCGTCGAGGGTCGCGTCGACGGCTCGCGCGGTCGTCGCGACGACATCGTCCAGGAGATCGAATCGGTTCGTGAGGAGTGGCTCGAGGAGTGGCGGCCGAAACTCACCTCCGACGAGACGCCGATCAACCCCTACCGCGTCGTCCACGAGTTCGACAAGGCGCTCGACAAAGAGGAGTCGATCGTCACTCACGACGCCGGTAACGCACGCGACTTCATGGCCCCGTTCTTCGAGGTCACGGAGCCGCTCTCGTACGTCGGCTGGGGGAAGACGACCCAGCTCGGCTACGGGCTCGGCCTCATGATGGGCGCGAAGCTCATCCGTCCGGAGAAGACCTGTGTCCACATCATGGGCGACGGCGCGATCGGCATGACCGGCATGGACTTCGAGACCGCCGCCCGCGAGGAGATCCCGATCATCGAGGTCGTGCTCAACAACTTCGAGATGGCCTCCTACGACACCGAGTTCTCGGGTCACTACGCCGACTTCGCCGAGTCGCTCGGCGGCTACGGCGAGCGCATCGAGGACCCCGACGAGATCAGCGACGCGATCGAGCGCGGTGTCCAGAAGACCGAGGAAGGCACGCCCGTCCTCCTCGAGTTCCTCACCGCCAAAGAGACCGACAAGTCGATCTTCTGAGCGGGTCGAACAGCGATTCGAGCGGTTTTCGATTATTCACAGCGCTCACGATAAGGAGAGCGACACCCGCGATGGCTGTATCGCGTCGGCTACCGACGATTTTTATACACGGGGGCGAAACGCCATCGCATGGCAGTCAGTCGCCGAGACAGCACTCCGGGCGAGCAGGAGGGAGCATGGATCGCATAGGCCATTGGAACGGGGAGAAACACCGATGATACGAAACCGGGAGGAGCTCGCGGAAACGCCCGCCCACGAGACCGCCCTCGACTGCATCGCGGCGGGTATCGAGGCGACGCAGCCGACACGCGTGATGAGCGAGGCGCTCGACCGCGACGGATCGACACGGACGATCGGCGACGCGACCGTCGATCTCGACGACTATCGAGAGGTCGTGGTCGTCGGTGGCGGGAAGGCCGCCGCACAGATGGCGAACGTCATCGAAGACGTGCTCGGCGACCGGCTCACCGACGGCGTCGTCGTCACGAACGATCCCCAGGAGACCGATCGGATCGCGGTCGTCGAGGGGTCGCATCCGACGCCGAACGAGGCCGGCGAGGAGGGCGCACGGCGCGTGCTCTCGCTCGCCGACGACGCGACCGCTGAGACGCTCGTCCTCTGTCTGATCTCGGGAGGCGGCAGCGCGCTCCTGCCGGCACCCGTCGATGGCGTCTCGCTCGCCGAACTGCAGTCGCTGACCGACGACCTGCTGTCGAGCGGCGCGACGATCCACGAGATCAACGCCGTGCGGAAACACCTCTCGGCGATCAAGGGCGGACGGCTCGCCGCGGCGGCGGCACCAGCGACCGTCCACAGTCTCGTGCTCAGCGACGTCGTCGGCGACGATCCGAGCATCATCGCCAGCGGGCCGACCGTTCCGGATGAATCGACGTACGCCGACGCACGCGACGTACTCGATCGGTACGACATTCGACCCTCGGCGGCGATCGTAGAACGGCTCGAAAACGGCGACGGCGAGCGATCGGAGACCCCGACCGCCGACGATCCGGCGTTCGAGCGGACCGAGCTCCACATGCTCGCCAACGGGTTCACCGCGCTGGCGGCAGCACGGTCGGTTGCCGAGGAGCACGGCTACACGCCGGTGATCCTCTCCTCACAGGTCGAAGGCGAGGCACGCGAGGCGGCGAAGACGCACGCCGCGATCGCTGACGAAGCGCTCGCGACTGGAAACCCCGTCTCACCGCCGGCAGTGCTGCTCTCGGGCGGCGAGACGACGGTGACGCTGGACGGCGACGGCTCGGGCGGCCCCAACCAGGAGTTCGTCCTCAGCGGCGCACTCACCAGCACGTCGGCGGACGTGGTGGTTGCCAGCGTCGACACCGACGGCAAGGACGGCGCGAGCGACGTCGCCGGCGCGATCGCCGATCGTGACGCACTCGACGACGAACGGCGGGCGCGGGCAGCGCTGGCGGCCAACGACGTCTACCCGTATCTCGCCGAACGCGGACTGGTCGTCGACACCGGCAAGACGGGCACCAACGTCAACGATCTCCGTGTGCTGGTGGTCGGCGAGAGCAGCGACACGCGCTGAGAAACCGGGGTTCCCTTTTGTCGTTCTCACCCGTCTCTGTTTTCGAGACGTATCCGATTCGTCGGAATGGCGTTGCGCTATGCTCAACGATTGTTTCGTTCAAGCGAACGACTGCTGTGCTCGGATGCTAACTCATTGAGAAATCAGGGCTGGGATGACGGAGGAGAAGAGTCACTCGTAGGCGACGTTGAGTTCGATGACGTTCTTGATGTTGAGGATCAGCTCCGGCAGTTCGTCGACGAGCTTGCCGTCCTTCAGCCGGCTGCGCGGGCCGGAGACACTGATCGCGCCGAGCGGCGTGTCGTCGGGGTCGGTGATCGCCGTGGCGACACAGCAGAGCCCCTTCAACCGCTCCTCGCGATCGACCGCCCAACCCTGCTCGGCGATCGTATCGAGATCCTCGAACAGGAGTTCGCGGTCGGTGATCGTGTGTTCGGTCATCTCCGGGAGCCCGTGTCGGTCGATGATCTCGTTCACGCGGCGTTCGGGGAGACAGGCGAGGATCGCCTTGCCCATCGCCGTCGTGTGGAGATAGACCTCGCGGCCGGCGTGCGTATCGAGGTTTACCGCGCGGCTGCTGTCGGCCCGATAGAGGAAGATGCCGCGGCCGTGCTCCTCGACCAGGAGGTTCGCCATCTCGCCGGACTCCTCGGCGAGGCGCTGGATCTCCGGTTTGGCCGTCTCGTAGATCCGTCGCCGTCGGCGCGCGCCCACCCCGAGACTCAGGAATCGCAGTCCGACGTAGTAGACGTCGCCGTCGCCCTTGTAGACGTAGCGCTCCTGTTCGAGCGTTCTGAGGTGTTTGTACACCGTGCTCTTCGAGAGTTCCAACTGGTCGGCGATCTCGGTGATCCCCGCCCCGTTGTGCTCGTGGACGAACTCGACGATCCGGAGCGATTTCGTCGTCGTCTTCACGGTCGTTTCGTCCTCCAGCTTCATGCGTTCATCACATGAGAACGCATCGATCACAACGTAAAACGATTGTTCTTTCGCTGAGCGTGTAGCGGTGGCCGAATCGAGACGGTCGTGAGAACGGATCGTCAGATGATGGGCGACGAGAGCGTTGTTTCCTTCGATATCGGTGCAGCGCGATCGGTGTCAGCGGTTCGTCCGACTCGTCGTTTGACGAATCCCGTTTCGAAATGTGGAATCGAGCGCCGATCGCTGACCGAGCAATCGGGATGGTTTCGGATGCTGGATAACACCACGGCTAAACCGAGACGATATGCGGCGGACGAGCAAGGAGTTTTTATCGGTCGCCGTTGTAGCGACATCGATGACCGACGCGAACGACCCGGACAGTAGCGACGATGCGGGTAGCGATTCGAACAGCAAGGTCGTACGGGTGCTGCAACGGTACGAACTCGTGGGGCTGGGCGACGAACTCGTCGAATATTGGACGGGCGAGGCGACCGAGCGCAAGAGCCTGCGCGAGCTGGCGGACTACTTCAACCGGGAGCTGCTCGCCCGTGTCCTGCGGGACGCCTCGGTAGATACGCTCGACGGCGAGCAGGCGAACCTCTATCGACTGTTGACCGACGAGGACGTGAGCAGCGGGGCCGCCGTCCAGGCCATCAATCGACTCGAACAGCACGGGGTCGACGTCGATCAACTGACGGCGGATTTCGTCTCGCGGCAAGCCATCCACACCTATCTGACGAGCTATCGCGACGTGAGCTACTCGTCGAGCCACGACGACCCGGTCGAGACCGAAACCACGAACGTCCGGCGACTCAGACGGCGCATGACGACGATCGTCGAGAGCAAAATCGAACGACTGCGCAACACCGGCCGCATCACGCTCGGTGCGTTCAACGTGCTCATCGACGTGCGCGTCCTCTGTGAGGACTGCGGCGCGCAGTATCAGGTGACGGAGCTGTTCGATCGTGGCGGCTGCGAATGCACGATCGACTCGTCCGACAGTCAGCCATGACAGCAGTCATTCTGTCATAGCTTGCTGACCTGTCGTCCACCAATCCCTTTCTCAGCGTTTCGAATCGTCGGATGGGCAGAACGCCGGCACGGCGCGTGTTGCTCCGACCACGATCCCACGGTTGCAGCCGTCGGCAGTCACTTTTTTATACATGGCGTTACGAACTCGACCAATGAGTGCCGAAGAACTCGCTGAACGGGACATTCATATCCACGTCGAGAACGTCGGCGGTATCGACCGTACCGACGTCGAAACCGCCGCGGGCGTGACCGTTCTCACCGGCCGCAACGCCACCAATCGCACGTCGCTGCTTCAGGCCGTGATGGCCGGGCTCGGTAGTGACAGCGTCTCGCTCAAAGGTGACGCCGACGAAGGGACCGTCGAGCTCTCGATTGGCGACGACACGTACACGCGCACGCTCACGCGCGAGAACGGCGTCGTTGCCACCGGCGGCGAGCCCTACCTCGACGATCCGACCGTCGCCGACCTGTTCGCCTTCCTCCTCGAATCGAACGAAGCCCGCCGCGCGGTCGCCCGCAGCGATGACCTCCGCGATCTCATCATGCGCCCGATCGACACCGACGTCATCCGCACCGAGATCAGCGAACTGGAGGACCGCCGCCGCGAACTCGACGATCAACTGGACGAACTCGACACACTCCAAGACGATCTCCCAGACCTCGAAGCGAAGCGTCGCCGCCTCGACGAACAGATCGCGGAGAAGCGTGACGCACTCGAAGCGAAGGAGGCCGAACTCGACGACGCCGATCGCGACGTCGACGAAACCCGCGAGGAGAAAGCCGAGCTCGAAGACACGCTCGACGAACTACGCCGGACACGTTCGGAGCTCGAAGACGTCCGCTACGACATCGACACCCACGAGGAGAGCGTCGACGCCCTCCACGACGAACGCGCCGAGCTCGAAGCCGACTACGACGAACTCCCCGACGCGCCCGCCGGCGAGCGAAGCGAACTCGACGCCGAGATCGAACGGTTGCGCGAGCGCGAGAGCAGCCTTGAAAGCGAACTCTCCGAACTCCAGAGCATCGTCCAGTTCAACGAGGACATGCTCGATGGCGACGACGTTGGCCGCCTCGATTCCCTCAACGAGGGGTCACCTGGCGGGGACGATTCGGTCACCGATCAGCTGGTCGCCGACGAGGCCGTCACCTGCTGGACCTGCGGCAGCGACGTCGAGACCAACGAGATCGAGGCCACACTCGATCGCCTGCGCAGCCTCCGCCAGGAGACCCTCGACGACGTCAACGACGTCCGTGAGCAACTCGACGAGCTCGTCGCCGACCGGAACGCGCTCGACGAGAAACAACAGCAGCGCGATCGGCTCGAACGACGCCTCGACCGGATCGAGGGCGAACTCGACGACCACGAGACCACCCTCGACGATCTCGCCGCCGAGCGCGACGCGCTGACCGACGAGATCGAAACCCTCGAAGCCGAGGTCGAGCAGCTCGAAAACGAGGAGTACACCGAACTGCTCGATCTGCACAAGGAGGCCAACCAACTCGAATTCGAGGTCGGCCGCCTCGAAGGCGATCGTGAGGAGGTCGTCGCGGAGATCGCCGACGTCGAGGAGCGCCTCGACGAGCGCGATCAGCTCGAAGATCGGCGCGCCGACGCCCAAGAAGAGCTCGAAGAGCTACGCACGCGCATCGAACGCATCGAGACCGAGGCCGTGGAGGGGTTCAACGACCACATGGCGACCGTGCTCGATCTGCTCGACTACGAGAACATCGAGCGGATCTGGATCGAGCGCGTCGAGCAGACCGTCCGCGAGGGCCGTCGGAAGGTCGACAAAAGCGTCTTCGAGCTCCACGTCGTGCGCACCACGCAGTCGGGGACCGCCTACGAGGACACGATCGACCACCTCTCTGAGAGCGAGCGCGAGGTCACGGGACTGGTGTTCGCGCTCGCGGGCTATCTCGTCCACGACCTCCACGA
Organism: Halococcus qingdaonensis; assembly: GCF_024508235.1. Taxonomy (NCBI): domain Archaea; kingdom Methanobacteriati; phylum Methanobacteriota; class Halobacteria; order Halobacteriales; family Halococcaceae; genus Halococcus; species Halococcus qingdaonensis. Next base: position 1,633,377 of record NZ_CP101943.1, read on the forward strand.
GACCGTGCCGGTGATGCTGCTCGACTCGCTCGAAGCAGTGGATTCGGACCGCATCGCCCGGCTCGTCGACTACTTCGCCGAATATCCCGACTATCTCGTTGTCGCGCTCCTCCCCGACGACGCCGCCGCCCTCGACGACGACTACGAGCGCGTGACCGAGATCTGACGTCGATCATCGAGTCTCGAATCGGGAAAACGCTCCTACGATCGTGCACACTATCGGCGACTGTGATGAATCGCTGCTGACGATCGACGATGATGAAGCGAACAGCACCGAACACCTGTGAAAACACGAACGATCGTATCGCGCTCTAAATAGAAGTAACTATAATATTGACCGTTCTGACTCCACAAACAAGAAAGGAGAAGTAGAACGGCACCGAGACGACTGGCCGTTCATGTTCCAGCCGAGGATTCCTGCAACAATCGACGGACGTGGCCCAGCGAGTAGCTGATGTCGTACTTCTGTTCGATGTGATTCCGTACCCGTTCGGGCGTCCATTCGGCCGAATCGTAGCCCAGTTCGGCGGGTGATCGGGCCAGATCGGCCGCCAGCTGCCGTCGTTGCGAGCGATCGAGTTTCGCCGGGCGTCCCGGTCGGGAGTCGTCCGTGATCGCCTCGGCGATCGACTGCTGTTCGAACCGGTCGAGCCAGGAGTAGACGGTCGCACGCGGGATATCGTAGCGCGCGCTCACGGTTTCGACGCTGACGCCGTCGGCGTACGCGAGCGCGACCATCAACCGTTTCACGGCCTTCGTCCCCGAAGCGTCCGCGAGAGCGGCCTGCAACGCCTCGATATCGACGTCGGCGAGCTTGTCCATGTGGGCGATGACGCCGCGGACGACAAAAATCCATGTACTTTTGTTCGTTTCTGATATCGAGTGGAAAGTTTCTTGTTCCTATCACACTCTCTGGTGCGAGTCGGCAGTGAGCGGTCGGATGGAATCGTGGGTATTTGCCACTATCCTGGCGACGGAGCGAGCAGCGATCGAGGGAACGAGGTCATGTCGAATGAACGGCCTCTTGAGCGTTCGTCCGCTGGTGTCGACAATGTCGTCGGAGGAGGAACTCGGGGGGTTCGAGGAGATCCGTGACGAGGTCACGGGCAATCCAATGGTCGGTCTCCTTCGGTATGCGATCCCCTACTGGAAGCGCCTGAGCGTCGGCGTGGGTGCCTCGCTGCTGACACGGTTCGCACGGCTCGTCCCGCCGCTGATCGTCGCCGCGGCGATCAACCTCATCGACAGTTCGGCCGGCGGATCGGGACTGCTGGTACAGGCTGGGCTACTGCCGGGCGGGACCATCACCGGGCAGGCGGCACGGCTCGCGCTCCTCGAACGGCTGGTCGCCATCGCGGCGCTCGCTTATCTGATTCGGTCGGTGACGCGGTTCGTCTCGCGCTACCTGCTCCAGTCGATGGCCCAGAAGATCCAGCGCGACCTCCGCAACGACGCCTACGACCACATGCAACACCTCTCGATGGGCTTTTTCGCCAACCATCAGACGGGCGGGATGCTGTCGATCCTCAACAGCGACATCAACAGGTTGGAACGGTTTCTCAACACCGAGCTCCGCCAGATCATCCGCGTGATCGCCGTCGTCGGCGGGATCGGGACCATCCTCTTCATCCAGTCGCCGACGCTGGCACTCATCGCGCTCGCGCCCGTCCCCCTCATCGGGATCGCGAGCGGTGCCTTCCTCCGCTGGGTCGAACCGCGCTACCGCGCGATCCGCGAGACGGTCGCGCGGCTCAACACCCGCCTGGAGAACAACCTGGGCGGTGCGCCGGTGATCAAATCGTTCAACCGTTACGAGTTCGAGCGCGGGCGCGTCGCCGCACAGAGCGAGCGCTACCACGACGAGCAGGTGGGTGCGATCAAGATCCGTCGTGCGTTCTTCTCCGCGCTCCGCGTGCTCACCGGCGTCGTGTTCGTCGCCGTGCTCTACGTCGGCGGGCGCGACGTCATCGTGGGCGCTCCCGGTGCGATCTCCGTCGGCGCGTTCGCCGGCGTCTTCCTCTACATCAGACGGCTCTACTCGCCGATGCGCCGGATCGGCAAGACGGCCAACAAGTACCAGCTCGCCAAATCGAGCGCCGAGCGCGTCTTCGGCGTGCTGAGTCACGAACCCGCGATCACCTCGCCCGCGGACGGTCACGTCCCCGAGCACGTCGACGGCGCGGTGAACTTCGACGACGTCACTTTCGGCTACGACGACGGCGAGCCGGTCATCGACGGGCTCTCGCTCGACGTTGACCCCGGTGAGACGATCGGGCTCGTCGGTGCCACCGGCGCGGGCAAATCGACGCTGCTGAAACTCATCCCCCGGTTCTACGACGTCGACGGGGGCGCGGTGCGCGTCGATAACACCGACGTCCGCGAGTACGATCTGGAAGCGCTGCGCGAGGCGGTCGGGATCGTCGAGCAGAACCCGTACCTGTTCTCGGGAACGGTGGCCGAGAACATCGCGTACGGCACCGACGGGGCGCTCGAACGGACGATGGACGGTGCGGGGCTCGACGAGCGCGTGCGTGCGGCCGCGAGGGCCGCCGAGGCCCACGAGTTCGTCAGCGATCTGCCAGAGGGCTACGACACACAGATCGGCGAGCGGGGCGTGAAGCTCTCGGGCGGCCAGCGCCAGCGCCTCGCCATCGCTCGTGCGTTGCTCAACGATCCCGCGATCATCGTCCTCGACGAGGCCACCTCCGACGTCGACACCGAGACCGAAGAGCGGATCCAGGAGAGTCTCGCACGGCTCACCGCCGACCGGACGGCGTTCGTCATCGCCCACCGGCTCTCGACGATCCGGGACGCCGACCGCATCGTCGTGATCGAGGACGGGGCCATCACCGAACGCGGAAGCCACGAGGAGCTGCTCGCGGCCGACAGCGCCTACACCGAGCTCTGGCAGGCACAGTCCGAGCGGACGCCCGAGCGGGTCGTCGAAGCGGACGACGACTGAGAGCGGAAAGAGGAGGGGTACAACGGCAGCCCACCGCCTCGTTCGAGACGGCGGGAAGAAAGTGTCGTTCGGTCGGTTCAGACGGTCTCGACGCGCTCGAACAGATACGCACCGACCGAGACCATCACGATCGAGGAGACGACGAGCGCGCCGAAATCGAGCAGCGGCGAGTACGTCGAGGCACCGACCAGCGCGGCCCGAAGCCCGTCGACGCCGTAGGTCAGAGGGTTGATCAGCGCGAGATACTGCACCGGGCCGGGAAGCCCCTCGATGGGGTAGATCGCGCCCGAGAGGAAAAAGAGCGGAAAGACGATGAACTGGACGATCAGGCTGAATCCCTCGCTGTCGGAGAACTGCGAGGCCAGCGCGATGCCGAAGCCGACGAAGGTGATCGCGATGAGAAGCAGGAAGACCGCCGCCAGCGGGATCGACAGCCAGCCCGCGAGCTCGAAGCCGAGCGGGATCGAGAGCACGAGGATCAGGACGGCCTGGACGATGGCCGTCGTCGAGCCGCCGGCGATCCGACCGAGCACGATCGAGGTGCGACTCACCGGCGCGACGAGGATCTCCTTGAGGAAACCGACGTCCTGGTCCGAGAGGATCGCCAGCCCCGCGAACGAGGCACCGAGCAGCATGGTGAACCCCATGATGCCGGGGACGAGATACTGGAGATAGTCGACGCCTTCGGGGAGACCGGGAATGGCCGCGCCGCTGAAGCCGAAGCCGAGAAAGAGCAGGAACATCAGCGGGAACGTCAGCGAGCCGATGATCTGTGAGGGTGTCCGCAGGAATCGCTTGACGTCGCGGAGCCAGAGCCCGTAGATACCGAGCGGGTCGACGAGGCTCATTCGGCGACCTCCGCGGCCTCGGCCGTCGTACGGTCCTCGCTGTCGTCCTCACGCCGGTCGGTGGCGCTCGCCTCGCGCTCGCTGATGGTGCTGCCGGTCAGCGAGAGGAAGACGTTTTCGAGGGTTGGCTTCCGGAGGTCGACCGAGGCGATGGCCGCGCCTGCCTCATCGGCGAGGCGGACGAGGTCGGCGACCCGCGTATCGCCGTGAGCCATCGTGACCGAGACGCCCTCCTCGGTCTCGGTGTGCTCGCGCACCCAGGACTGCTCGTCGAGGCGGGCGAACAGTTCCCGGGAGGAGTTCGCCAGGCCGAGCGTGACGACGTCGCCGCCGAGCGAGTCCTTGAGGCTCTCGGGGCTGTCGACCGCGACGATCTCGCCGTGATCCATGATCGCGACGCGCTCGCAAAGGAAATCCGCCTCGTCCATATAGTGGGTCGTGATGATGATCGTCACGTCGGATTGCTCGTTGAGCCGCTGGATGTATTCCCACGTATCCCGGCGGGTGCGCGCGTCCAGCCCGGTCGTCGGTTCGTCGAGGAAGAGCACCGCGGGCTCGTGCATCAGCCCGCGGCCGATCTCGAGGCGGCGCTGCATCCCGCCCGAGTAGCTCTCGACGGGTTGATCCGCCTCGTCGGCGAGATCGACGAGTTCGAGCACCTCGGGGATGCGTTGCTCGCGCTCGGTCTTTCGCTTGCCGTACATCCGTGCGTGAAAGGCGAGGTTCTCGGCTCCGGTCAGCTCCTCGTCGACCGCCGGTTCCTGGAAGACGATGCCGAGACTGTCGCGCACGTCGCCGGTCTCGTCGTCGATATCGTAGCCGTTGACGCGCGCGGTGCCCGACGTCGAATCGAGCAGCGTCACGAGCATGTTGATCAGTGTCGACTTGCCCGCGCCGTTCGGACCGAGCAGCCCGAATATCTCGCCCTGTTCGACCGCGAACGACAGGTCGTCGACCGCCGTCACCGCGTCGAACTCCTTCGTCAACCCCTCGACTCGGATTGCATCCATCGATCGTCGTTAACTGACTGTTCAGTTCTCATAAGACCGTTGTCTCGATCCGCTGCGGCGTCGAGACGCAGTCGATGGCCGTCGTCTCGCCGATCCCTCGCCTCCTTCATCGGCCGAGAGCGACTCGGGGTGCGAACGGATGACCACCGCTGGCTGGACGATTTCGACGATCGAGAGATGGGTGGTAGCGACCCACATATTTAACTACCGTGTGACCGCTATCCACGCACACGAATGGTACGCCGAGGCCGACCCGACCCACCGGGTGCGAACCGATGAGTCTCATCGCTATCGTCCACATCGCCCACGAGGATCTCGCACTGTCGCCGACGATCCGTGAGTGTCCCGACGTACGGATCCGCGTCATGTCGCAGTCGGTGACGGATCCGGACACGGGACTGTTCTTCTTCTACGTCGAGAACGGCGGGCAAGCGTTCGAAGCGGCCATCGAGCGTGACCACACCGTCGTCGAGTGGATGCAGGTGAACGACGCCGATTCGGGGACCGTCTATCGGCTGGAACACACTCCGGAGACGCTACTGCTATCGCCGAAGACGATCGAACTCGGCGGGCTGATGCGCGATGCGACCAGCGACGGCACCGGCTGGACCGTCCGTCTCCAGTTCGAGGATCGCGAGGCGCTCTCGCAGCTCTGGGAGTACTGTCAGGAAACAGGGATCACGTTCGAGCTCCAGCGGCTGTTTCGCGACCAGTCCTGGGTCGACGCGGAGCTAACGGCGCTGACCGACCCGCAGCTCGACGCGCTGGTGACGGCCTACGAGGAGGGCTACTTCGAGGAGCCGCGCACGAGCTCGCTCGAAGAGCTGGCCGAGCAGCTCGACATCTCGCCGACGGCCGTCGGCGGCCGCATCCGCCGTGGGACGGCTGCACTCATCGAAACCACACTCACCGAGGAGTGACTGAACCGACCCACGACCGGGGAGAGGGCGAACCCGATCGTCACCGATCGATGCAGCTACCAGGACGAACCGAAATCACCACGGTCCACGGTAACATAAATATTGGGGTGGTTCGAAGAGAGCGCGCAACGGACGCATTCGCCGTCGGCCGCCCCGGCTTCGATGCAGGCGGCAGGCTCTGATACGAACGTTCATTATAATAGTGGCCGGCTATGGGAGGAAAGGTTTATACGGTAGCTTGCGAAGAACAGCTATGCGATCCGATAGCACAGTGTAGTCGGCAGTCACGGAAGTGGGCCGCGTCGGCGGACCGCTCGACTGCCGGCGAGACACGCTGGATCGAACCGAACACAGCCACCGACGAGCGGATCACAACAACATGATGACAGTACACGGATGCGAATCGAATCGAACCGACCACGAGCATCGTCCGGAGACCGAAGATGGCTGACGCCGAACACGACGAAGCGACGGGCGAGATGTCGGAGGGGCTGCAGGTCGAACTGTTCCACCCCGACTCCGAACGGGAGCCGGGGGATACCAACAAGCAGTTACTGGGGGGTCGATTCGACGTCCATCCGATCGTCTTCCCCGGTGCGCTGCTGCTCATCGGACTGTTCATCGCGATCACGCTCCTCATGGGGCAAGAACAGGCCAGCACCGTCTTCGTGGGCCTCAGGACGTTTCTGGAGTCGACGTTCGGCTGGTTCTACATCATCGCGGTGAACGTCTTCCTGTTCACGATCCTCTATTTCACGTTCAGCAAGTACGGATCGATCAGGATCGGCGGCGTCGAGGCCGAAAAGGAGTTCAGCACCTTCTCCTGGATGGCAATGCTGTTCAGCGCCGGCATGGGTATCGGGCTCATGTTTTACAGCGTCGCCGAACCGATGCTCTACTTCGGTAGCCCACCGGTCTTCTTCGGTGCCGAAGCCGAGACGGGGGCGGCGGGGGCGGCGGCGATGGCACAGACCATCTTCCATTGGGGGCTCTCGCCGTGGGCCATCTACGGACTGGTCGGTCTCGGGTTGGCCTTCTTCTCGTTCAATCGCGGGCTCCCGCTGACGTTCCGGTCGATCTTCTGGCCGCTGCTGGGCGAGCGCATCTACGGCTGGCCGGGTCACGTCATCGACCTCGTGTCGGTGTTCGCCACGCTCTTCGGTCTGTGTACCTCGCTCGGTCTCGGCGTTGCACAGGTGAACACCGGGCTCTCGTACGTGTTCGGGAGCAACATGCTCGGAGTCATGGACGTCCCCACCGGCACACTGCCACAGATCGCCCTCATCGTGGGCATCACCGCCATCGCGGTGCTGTCGGTCGCGGCCGGGCTCGACGGTGGCGTCAAGCGCCTGAGTACGGTCAACCTCTACCTGATGTTCGCGCTGCTTGGGTTCCTGCTCATCGTCGGACCGACGCTCTACATCGCGGGGACGTTCTCGCAGGGGCTCGGAGCGTACATCGGCAACTTCCTCTCGCTGACGTTCTTCACCGGTGCCATCGGTGCGGGGGGAGCCTCTTCGCTCGCCACAACCGTTGGCGACTGGACCGTCTTCTACTGGGGCTGGTGGATCGCGTGGTCGCCGTTCGTCGGGATGTTCATCGCCCGCATCTCGAAGGGCCGCACGGTCCGGGAGTTCGTAGTGGGCGTGCTCGTCCTGCCGACGCTGTTCTCTGCCGTCTGGCTCTCGGCGTTCGGCGGGAGCGCGCTGTTCAACTCGCTGTACGGCAACGGACAGGCGCTCGCGGCCTACAACGAACTCGGCCAGACCGTCGCCATGTTCTCGCTACTGGAGCAGTTCCCGCTCGGAGCCGTGAGCGGCTTGCTCGCCACGTTGCTCGTGATCACGTTCTTCGTCACGTCGTCGGACTCGGGTTCGCTAGTGATCGACCACCTGACCTCGGGCGGCAAACACGACGTGCCCCGAACCCAGCGCGTGTTCTGGGCGAGCCTCGAAGGCGTCGTCGCGGCAGTGTTGCTCTGGGGTGGCGGTCTGACGGCGTTGCAGGCGGCAGCCATCTCGACCGCCCTCCCCTTCACGGTCATCCTGCTGTTGATGTGCTACACGGTTTATCTCGGGCTCAGAAACGAGTACGAGATCCTGGAATCGGAGGAGTTCAGGGGCCATATCGAGGAGATCAGCGATCGCGAGGACGTCGCGGTGGACTCCTCCGGTGGCGACGTCGTGACGGATATCTCGGACAGCAGTGACACGACGACGGACGACTGAACACCACCGATTCATGCCATTTCGCGGAGCCAACCCACTCACACGATTCGCCTCGAACGTCAACCTATTGGTTCATGCTACCGTACGTCTAGCAGCGACAATGGCCAGGGACATCGCACGAACCGCCGTCGATACGGTCAGATGGATCGGCCATCAGCTGATCGAGCCGCTTCGAGCCGACGACGAGCTGAAGAACTTCACGCTGTCGATCCCCGAAGCCCAGACCACGACGGTCGACGGCGACATCGGCTGGGCGAACCGACCGCCCGCCGTGGTGAACTGCCCACGATGTGATAGCGAGATCCGCCAGTCACGCTCGATCGAGACGATCGACTGCCCACGGTGTGTCGGCGAGTTCGACGCCGAGGAGTTCGCCGCCCTGGAACTACTCTATCTCCAGTGTCCCGTCTGTCGCACGCGAATGGAACACGGCAACCGCCATCCGAACGCGGTCGACGTGCCCGAATGGGCGACGTGTGAGCGCTGTCGCTACCACTGGGAGTACGAACATTTCTGATGGCCCGCGGAACGATCCGGACGGATCGAGGAAGGTTTACCCGGCCGGCCACCGACGATCAGCGACGATGAACGTACTCGCGGCGGTGTTGGCGATCGCGGCGGTCGCGGCGATGGTGGGTGCAATGGTCCTCATGACCGCCGGGAAGTTCGGACTGGCCGGTGGACTGTTTCTGAGCGCGAGCATCATCATCTACTTCAGGGAACGGTGGGTGTAGCTGTCACCGGACGATGGCGAGCGCGATCGTGCCATTCATACTACCCTTGTTCGTAGCTTCGGACGATGTCCGCCATACGTCACACACCGGGCCCCGCCGCGGCGGAGGCGTTCACCTTCGGTATCGCGATCACGACAGTCACGACGCTCGCCGGGATCGGCGTTCTCGTCTGGACCGGCGTGCTGACGGTGATCGGCGCGGTCGCCACGCTCCTGTTGGGGCTGCCGGCACTGCTCCTGATCGTCTCGTGTCTCCTCAGCGTGTGGCTCGGCTACGACAGGGACGCGGTCGACGTGGCGCTTTCCTGAGACGACCGGTTCGGAACGACCAGGGCTGACGGCCTGGCGGATGCTACGGCCGTGATTCGATCTCGGTCATCTTCGTCGAGATCACCGGCACGGTCGCCGTCCGGACGACCTTCTCGACGATGGTGCCGAGCAGCGCGCCGAGCCGACCCTGATAGCCCGTGCCCATCACGATGGCATCGATCCCCTCGACGTCGGCGTATTTGACGATCTCCTCGTGTGGCGTGCCGCTTCTGAGTTCGGCGACGCACTCGACGCCGGCCTCGCTCGCCATGTCACTGACCTCGCTCGTAACGCGCTCGCCGTACCGTTCGTACTCCTCACGGATCTCCTCCTCGTCGTCCCTGAGCGAAAGGGTCCGTGGCACACCCGGGAGATCCATGACGTACAGCGTATGGACCGTCGCCCCGAGCGCGGTCGCGAGTTCGATACCGTGTTCGGCAGCCTTCCTGGCCTCGTCGCTTCCGTCCGTCGGGACGAGGATCCGGTCGTACATCCCTTGGTCACCTCTCCGCGGACGTTCAGCGGCGGAACACATAGCGTTTTGCATGAAATAGCTGCCGATACGACACGACAGAGCTCGATCCGTCGCCGGTTGTCTCGACGGTTACGTCGACCCAGCCTCGTCGTCCGTGGCGATCGCCGCGTCGTCATCCACGCTCTCGCCACGGACCGAACGCCCGAGTCGGCGGCCAACGATGACTGAGGGACTGATCACGTCGTCAGCACCGACGCGTTCGAGTTTGTCGGCGTGGCGATGGTCGCTTGCGACCGCGACGACCCGGATCTCGGGATTGGCCTGGCGGGCGGCGAGTACCGCGAGCGTGTCCTGTGCGTCGTCGTTCGTCGCAGCGACGACGCCGCTGGCCGTCTCGATACCGGCGTCGAGCAGCGACTGCTCGTCGGTCGGGTCTGCCGTCAGTACGTTGACATCCATCTCGTCGAGTTCGGCGGCCGTTTCCGTCTCCGGGGTCACCACGACGACATCGCTCGTCGCCACCAGCTCGTCGAGCAGCGATTCGGTGAGGTCGCCGTAGCCGAGCACCAGCACGTGATCGTCGAGCAGCGAGAGCTCCGTTGCGGTCATGGTTCCGAACGCGGCACTCAGCCGTGATTCGAGCGCCGGGACGACGAGCGAGCCCGACGCGACGGCGAACGTGCCCGCCCCGATGATGATCGCCGAGACCGTAAACAGTTTCGCCCCCTGCGTCGCCGGCGTCGCATCGCCGTAGCCGACCGTCGTCCCTGTGACGACGACGTAGTAGAGGGCGTCGATCAACGTCTCGATGCCATCGAACTGCCGGCGAAGCGCGTACGCACCGAGCGTGCCGTACAGCTGGCCCGCGACGAACGCGACAATGGCGGCGGTCTGAAACGCCGAGAGCTCGATCCGTCGATCGAACGCGTAGCGGTTGCGAACGACGATCGGCAACGTGAGGAGCGGCAGCACGAACAGGAGTGCATCAGTCGGCTCCGCCGTCACCAGCGCCACCAGCGACGACAGCGGGAGCACGACCAGTGCGCCATACCACGCGAGCCGCTTGCGACGCTGCAATCCGACCGCGACGCCGCCGAGGACGAACGCGAGGAGCAGCCCCGAGAGCAACACCACCTCGGCCACCCCGGCGGGAAACAGCGGCGCGAGCGGCCCGTCGAACGCCGCCGCCCCCTTGCTGAGATGGGAGAGGCCAGTGACGAACGCGAGAACGGCGACGGTGCCGACCAACAGAACTGCGGTTTTCGCCCCCGAGAATCGCCGCCAGTGGATGAACGGCACCCGATCGCTCCGATAGAACAGCTCGCGGAGCGCCGAGTCGAGCTCCGTTTCGGGGGAATCGCTCGCCATCCCACAGACGAGTGGTCGGCGATACATAAAAACTCCCGCGCTGTCAGCATCGATCCACGGAACAGCGATCTACCGGAAACGCGTCGCTCGCGTCCTACCCGATACGGCGACAGGATTATGCGTGCTTGTCGCCACCATGTGAGGTATGAGCATTCATGATGGCGGTGCGGTGGAGGCGGCCGTCCGGCGGCTGCTGGTCCCGCTGTGTGTGCTCTCGGGCGCGATCGTTGCTGCGGGCTTTTTCTTCCCGTCGTTCGTCGGCTCGGTCGTCGCCGGCGAGAGCTGGCTCGTCGTCTCGCTGCTGTTTTTCGGCTCCGGACTGGCCTACCTCGCCTTGCTCCCGCTCGACGACGGGAGCGACGGCGACGCGGGCTCGCGAACGCCGTACCTGCTCCGGGTCCGTCGGTCCGGCTGGGGCGACACGGCGAGAGGACTGTTCACACGGGTCCAGGGATTTCTCTCCCAACAGGATCCGATCACGTTCGGCGTGCCGGTGACGGCGTTCGTGCTCTTCTTCGTGGCCTGGTTCGCCGTCCCGACGGAGATGCAGGCCGTCGTCGGTGCCGTCGAGGGCATCCTGCTCCACGAGTTCGGCGCGCTGTTCCTCGGAGCGATGTTCCTCGCGGTCTGCTACTGTCTCTACCTGCTCGTCGGCCCTTGGGGCGAGGTCAGACTCGGCGGCCCGGACGCGAACCCGACGTACACCTACCCGACGTACTTCGCCATGTTCTTCACCGCGGGTATCGCCGCGGGCATCGTCTTCTGGGGACCCGCCGAGGCACTCTTTCACTACCGGGCACCGCCGCCGTTCGTCGACGTACCGGCGCGATCCGGCGGCGCTGCGGTCGGTGGACTCGCCTACGCGCTCTTTCACTACGGCTTCTCGGCCTGGAGCGCCTACCTCGTCATTGGCGTACCGATCGCGTACTTCGCCTACCAGCGGGGCGCACCGCTGCGTGTCTCGACGATCCTGACGCCGTTTCTCGGGGTCGATGGGCTCGACGGCTACTGGGCCAAACTCGTGGACGTCCTCGCGGTGTTCGCGACGATCGGCGGCGTCGCCACCTCCGTCGCGCTCGTCGGCCAGCAGTTCCTCGCGGGCAGCAACTACCAGTGGGGCGTTACCTATGGTGCGCTCGGCCCCGTCCTGTTTGTCGCCGGACTGACGATCATCACCGTCGTCTCGGCCGAAAGCGGCGTCGAACGTGGCATTCGGCGGCTCGCGGGCGTCACCGTTGTGCTCTTCGTGGTCTTCGCGGCGCTGCTGGTCGGCGTCGGTCCACGATCGGCGATGGTCGATACCGGGCTCGCCGCCGTCGGAACGTACGTCGCCGAGTTCGTCCCGATGAGTCTCTATCTCGGTAACGGGTTTATCGCCGCCGACTGGGTCGCCGAGTGGACGGTCTGGAACTGGTCGTGGTGGTTCTCGTGGGCACCCTTTGCCGGACTGTTCCTCGCAGCGCTCTCGAAGGGGCGGCGAGTCCGAACGGTAGTCCTCACGGGCGGCGTCGCCACCTCGCTCGCGACGGTCGTCTGGTTCGTCCTGCTCGGCAGCACGTCGCTGTCGCTCCAGCGATCGGGCACCGTCGACATCCTCGCCACCATCGAGCGCGCGGGCGGCTCCGAGGCCGTCGCCGGCTTCCCGCTGCTCGCGGCGCTCCCGCTCGGCCAACTGCTGCTGTTCGTCTTTCTCGCGCTCATCATCGTCTTCATCGTCACCTCCGCGGACACCTCGACGCTCGTCGTCTCGATTCTCGCGACCAAGCCCGACGTCGCACCCACGACCGGCTCGATCGTCTTCTGGGGCGTTCTCCAAGGGATCGTCGCCGTGGCCGTACTGCTCGTCGGTGGCGGCAACGCTCTCAAAACCGTCGCGGTGCTGACCGGCGGTCCGTTCGCCGTGCTGTCGGTGGTCGCACTGATCGGTCTGACCGTCGCCTTCCGCCGCGACGAGAGCGGCCATCCGTCGCTGCTCGACAAGGCCCGCTCGCCCGTCGGCGATCACGGGATCGGTGGACCGAGCGAAGTGCTCCGGCGCGAGAAGTGACGTCCATTGTATCGCATGTCAGTCGGGTTCAACCCCACGAGGGTTCGTCTGAAACCGAGTGAGTTGCCGCCGACCGTGATTTGGAGCTTGTCGCTTCAACCGGCCGTGTTTAATCGCATGACGGAAGTGGAATTTCCTGTTTTGCGGCCTGCTTGATGTTGTACACCGCACACATCAACGCGATCTCACGAAATTCTCGATACCATGTCCGCGCTCGCAGGGCGACGCCCAGCGAGCGCTTGACCGAGGAGAAGACGGTTTCTGACATGGAGCGCTGGTGGTAGAGATCGTCGTCAATTCGGGCGTTGTGGGCGTGATCGTAGGGCTTGTTGATGCAGTGCTTGATCAACGGTCGGAGGTCAAGATCCTCACGGAGGTACTCACGCAGCCACGTGCAGTCGTAGCCTTTGTCAGCAGTGAGGATCTGCAACTCGTCCGCCTGCCGGCGGGCGAGTTGCATGCAGATGTCGGCGTCACTTCCTTCTCTGGTGGTCGTACAGTGCAAATCGAGGATGACGTTTGTTTCTGCATCGACAAGTTTCGTGGCTTTGAGGCCCTGTACCTCGTATTTCGTCTTGTTGCAGTACGAGCGGCTCGCAGGCGAGCGCTCGAAGAACGTAGCGTCGATCGCTCCGATCGGCCCAGTGTTATGAAACTGCGCAGACTGCTGGAGAAGTGTTCGACAGACCGCCATCTCAATTCTATCGAAAGCGAGACATAACGTCGATGGATGCGGGAGATCGGCCGGCTCAAGGCCGATCTCCCGCGATATTCGTGGCATTTCCGTCAACACATCGATCGTCATCCGGTAGGTTGTATCGAGATAAATCCGGAGACAGTGGATGGATATCATCGCTGCATCGGTGAACCCGCCGCCACCTTCCGGGGCGGCGGGTTCGTCCCAATCATCGGCAACCCTTTTGACGGCGAAGACAACACGTTCGGTGAAGCGGAAGATTTGCGTTGACATACTTCGCCGTCTTCCGCTTCAACTCCGTCACTCTGGCGACCTGATCCGACGTTGTCTAGCGATTAAACACGGCCCTTCAACCCCACAAGGGTTCGTCTGAAACCTCGCGATACCACGGCACGCCCGTCGTGGAGGAGCCGCTTCAACCCCACAAGGGTTCGTCTGAAACCTCGGTCTTGATAAACTTGAAACTCCGTTCAAAGAGGCTTCAACCCCACAAGGAGTCGTCTGAAACACGGGCCACCTCAAGGCTTCGTACACCACGGAGCCGCGCTTCAACCCCACAAGGGTTCGTCTGAAACTCGCCGGCGACGTCGGTCTCGCCGGCCGCGAACGTGCTTCAACCCCACAAGGGTTCGTCTGAAACCGTGGTCGCCGGTGAGCGGCGCGACAGTCAGACCGTTCGCTTCAACCCCACAAGGGTTCGTCTGAAACTTTGCCCTTCCGGTTGACAACGATCTGCCCCTGGTCGCTTCAACCCCACAAGGGTTCGTCTGAAACGCGACCGTCGAGAGCATCGACCCGGTGGAGTTTGCCTGCTTCAACCCCACAAGGGTTCGTCTGAAACGATACGCATCGTATGGCCGCGAACCGCTCACATCGCTTCAACCCCACAAGGGTTCGTCTGAAACGACACAGCTCATCCGCGAGGCCAGCGGCGAGCAGATGGCTTCAACCCCACAAGGGTTCGTCTGAAACCGGCCACGAGGAGCGCAAGCACACGCTCATCGACACGCTTCAACCCCACAAGGGTTCGTCTGAAACCAGGCCATGATCGGCACGCGCAAACATCTCGACGATCTGCTTCAACCCCACAAGGGTTCGTCTGAAACCGGTGCCGTCCGACACGAACGTCGCGCGACGGTCGCTTCAACCCCACAAGGGTTCGTCTGAAACTCAGGACGATGTGAAGTTTGACAGCGGGCTGCGGGGGCTTCAACCCCACAAGGGTTCGTCTGAAACACCGACGACCACACTTCGGCGGGCTGGCTGACGCCGCTTCAACCCCACAAGGGTTCGTCTGAAACGCGAAAATCGCATCCCAGCGTCGTCGTGGAGTTTTTGCTTCAACCCCACAAGGGTTCGTCTGAAACATGTGCCGAAATACGGGACACAGAGCCGCTATTGACCGCTGTTGACTTAGTGTTTCCGTCGACTATCGATTTCGGTAAACGATCGGGGGGTCGATGGATAATCAGGTAAATCGGCTGCCCGGCTCGTCGCTATCACCCAGAACCGTACACTCGACGGCGGCTGAGACATCAGCTTCAAAGATGTACACGGAGTCCTCGGGAATGAGAACGGCATCGATCTCCTGTTTGATCCCGACGAGTTGTCCTTCGGTGATGTCACCGTGAAACACTGACTGCTGGAGATGTTCGAGTCGTTTTCGGAGGAGCTTTCGATAGACGTGCGTCCGTTCTGCTGGCACGTCGTAGGTCACGAGGACGAACACGCTACCACCACCGCTCGGTCGGACGATACGGCTCGCCCGTCAGGATGTGCTTTTTCAGGCTGTACACGTCGGTCTGGACGAGCGTCTTGTAGCTGACCTTCCGCTTGAGTCGAGGGTGCTCGACCGTGCGATCAAGCGTGTCCTCGTATTCCCCAAGCACGGTCAATCGTCCGTCCTCGGTGAGGAGACAGCCGTCGAGATCGGTCTCGAAGTCGTCCAGCCCCAGTTGCTGGCGGTTCACCAGCCGGAACAACACCCGATCGGCGAGGATAGGCTTGTAGATATCCGCGATATCGAGCGAGAGGGTGAACCGGCGCTCGCCGGGTTCGTGCATGAACCCGACGGTGGGATCGAGTGCGGTCTTCCTGATCGCGGAAACCGAGGTGGTATAGACCATCGAGTTGAGAAAGGAGATGAGCGCGTTCGTCTCGTTGGTCGGCGGGTTGTACTCTCGTCGCCCGAGCGTGAACGGTTCGCGCAGTATCTCGTCGAAACAGCTGTAGTACGTCTTTCGAGCCGTCGCCTCGACGCCACGCAGCGTGTCGACATCCTCGCATTCGGTGGCCTCGGTCTTCAGGTCGGCGAGCCGGTCGAGTGCATCCTCGAACGAGCGTCCACGCGAATCGTAGTAGACGAGGTTCGCGCGCATGTTGTGGATACTGGCGGCGATCAGCGATCGTGCGATGCCGAGACGTCGCTCAGCGTCGTCGTACGCTCGAACCTGCTCGACGACGGTGTTGCCCGAGAGATGGTCGCGCTTTGGAAGGTACGATCCGCGATAGTGGTCCTTCCAACCGAAGACGTGAACCGGCACGCCGTGCTCGTTGAGCAGGCCGAGCGCCCGCGTGTTGAACGTGATCTGTCCGTGGAGGTACAGCGTCCCGACGCTTTCGACGGGAAGATGCTTTGTTTCACCATCGAGGGTGTCGATTCTGAGCGTTCCCTCGCTGCGCGAGAGATCGCCATCGGCGAAGACGTGATGATTGTCCTTGGGCATGATTACAACCAGCAGATGTCCTGATACAGGCAGGCATCGCAGTACGATTTCTTCTCCAATTCCGGCGGCGCGTCGGCCTCCACGACCTCAACGATACCACCGATGGTCTCCTCGACTGCCGCAGCGTTCTCCTCGGTCAGTGTCACGTCCTCGCGTTTCCGTTCGGCTGGATACGCCAGCACGCCGTCGCGCTCGATATCGAGAATCCGGTCGAGATACCAGAGGTAGTACAACAGCTGCATCCGGGCCGGCGTTTCGAGCGTCGAGGACGCCTTCACCTCCATCACCTCGCCGGAGTCGAGCACGTCGAGTGCGATTCGCCCGTTGATCTGGAACGATTTGCGCTTGTCGCGGTAGCTCGTCTCGTCGATATGCGTCCCTCGCCGGATGTTCGCCGCATCGCGGTCGATGTCGATACCACGTGATGAAAACCAGAGTTCGCGCTTGCAGACGTGGTAGTACTGGACCATGAGGCCGGTAACGCGGACGAGCGGGTCACGGTGGGGCGATTGCTCGCGCTCGATGAACTCCTGAATGAGGTCGCTCTCGTCCTCGCCAGTCTCAATCGAGTTATCGCTCATATTCGAGTACCGAAACGTCGCTTGATCCGATCCCCGTTCTCGGCTCTGAACCCACCCACATCGAGACCTCCTCTCTACCCCCGTCTCCGACAATACGGCAAGCCATCGAAACCATCATATCACCGTGAATCGCCCAGCGAGGGCGTCATCGGTTCCCCGGAGACCACCGGATTCGAGTCCGTATTCGATTCCACTCTCGCCCGTGTATCGAAACACCTGAGCACCGTCCTCGTCCCGTTCTCGGTGATCGATCCGCGGGATAGCAGGTGCCTCATCCATCGTCCGTACCGGAAGAGAAACTCGCAACTGTGACGCATCGTCAAGCTTCGAGTATCCCCACCGCTCGTTGATCGTGAACGCTTCGGTGATGTCGTCGAGTCGCTCAATGTCGGCGTCAGTCACCGCGACGAGTACGTCCACGGTTTCGTAGCCGCCGATCAGTGATCGGCGCGAGAGCCAGCGCGCCTTCGCGGTGTCGATGTGGTCACGGATTTCCGTGCTCGCCACGGATTTCTCCGCAAGCGCCTCGAAGTACGCATCGACAGCGTGCCGGGAGATTTCCACATCGGCAATATCCTGCGTCGCACTGACATCAGCAAGGACGTCCGAGATGAGCCGGAGATGTCCTGGGATTCCGGCGTCTTGTGACCTCCGTTCGTAGACGTACTCTGCGGGTGGTGTCTCGGTTGGCGTCGCGGGCGTCTCCTCCTCTGGGTCCGCGAGCGTCCAGACGACGACACGACCGCCATTACGTCCCCACTCGTACGATCGATTACAGCGTCCAGCGGCCTGAACGATGCTGTCGAGTGGCGCGATGTCACGGAACACCGTTTCGAAACTCACGTCGACGCCTGCCTCGATCGCCTGCGTCGAGACGCAAGCGAAACGAACCGGTGCTGTCGAGAGATGTTCCACCAGGCGGATGAGAACCCGGCGGTCGAACGGTCGATACCTAGAATTGAACGTCAGGACGAACAGCGGTGCGTCTCCTGATGTCGTCCACGAATCATTTTCGTCTTCAGGTGGTGTGAGCCCCGCGGAAGCGAGGACGCTCCGGGCGAGTGCTTTCGAGGAGATTGTCGGCTCCGACGCATCGACATTCTCCGCTTCGAGACGGTCTCGAACGACGGGGCCGAGATGGACGCAGTCGGGAGTTTCGGCGATAGTCTCGGTGAGCTGTGCCGAACTCCCGATCGTGTTGCAGACTGCAAGCGCCGATCCCTCGTCACCGATCCGGTCAAGGATGCGCGTCGTGGCGTCCTCGTAGCCCATGAACGTGGTCTCGGCATCGAGTCGATGAGCGAGCGCCGTCTCGTCAAGCGTGTATCGAACCCGTTCGGCACGATCGAAATAATCGGTCTCCGTTGCCGGTGGAAGTTTCGTGTCGTAGTCCACCCGTTGACGACACATCTCGCAGTCGTCCGGCTCGTGATCCCGGCCAGTTCTGAGGAGTGACACGGTATCTAACTCGCGGAGCACCGATGGTTGCGTCGCCGTCATCGAGATGACCCGCGCGTCGAACTCGCTGGTCAGCGTGTCGAGCAGTCGCGGGATCGCATCCCACCAGTCCTTCGGGATGGCCTGTGGCTCGTCGAGGATGACGAGCGCGGAATCGAGCGCCGGAAGTTTCAATCCCTGACGATTCGATGGGCCGGTCAGACTCTCGAACAACTGGACGAACGTCGTCAGGATCGTTCCGTCCCGCCACGCCTCGCCCAGTAGTCCCGCTTGCTCGTCGCCGTCCGTGTCGTCGACGTCCGATTCCGCGTGCTCACCGTGAACGACTACCGTCTCGCTGAGGTAATGGTGGACGGTGAGCGCCGATCGCGTCGGGTCGGCACCCCAGAGGTCCGGGTCCTCGAAGAGTTCGCGCATCTGCTCGATGATGCTCGTGTACGGAAGCGCGTAGATCAGGGGTCGTGGATGCCCTCTATCGTCCCGCGAATCGAGGATATCGCGCGCCTCGAATCCACCGGACAGACCGGTGAATGTCTTTCCCAACCCCGTCGGCAGGGTCAGCGTTGCGATGGAGGAAGCGTCACCGTCAAGCCACTCGTGAACTCCCCGAGTCGCTTGACGGCGTGCCCGCTCGCGTTCGTCGTTCAGCGCCGCCACACGTTCGTCGTTCGACGGTGTGGCTCGCAACTCGGCGATGTGGTCTTCGAGGGTTTCCTTGTCGAGCGTCTCGAACCCGAACAGTTCCTCGTCCGGGATGATCATGGCGTGGCTCTTGTCCGCGAGCGTGAGCGACGCCCAGTAGTGAAGCGTTCGATCGTACAGTTCCGAGGGCAGATGCGCCGACGACGAGCGTCGGCCAGTCAACTCTTCCTCGGTCGCTAGGGCGTACAGGTCGTCGAGAACCACACCGTTGCACGCCCACTCGTAGAATCCATTCCACGACAACGACGTGCCCGGCGAGAGGTCTGTGTTAGAAGTTGCCATTCCGAAGAACTCGTCCGCGCCGTCGGGCCACGTCTCGTCGATAGCATCAAGTTGCGCACGGATCACGTCGCCATCGAACGCTTCCGCGAGTGTTTCCGCCGTGTACTCGGCAGCATTCGGCAACGCCTGATGGTGTCGTGCGACTGCGAGGGTTGCGGCGAGACGGTCACGTTCGGATGCACCGATGCGATCTAGAACGAACCACGTTGCGAGTGCTCCGAGGCGTGCGTGATTCTTCTCGGCATCGGGGCCGGTGTGCGTCTCCTCTGGCCGGATATACGCCTGAAACTGCGGCGTCGCCTTTCCAAAGTCGTGCATCGTCGCTGCCGCCCAGAGGTTTCGTTCCCGTTCGGAGGAATCGTCGAACAGTGTCGTTGCTCGCTCGGGAACGACGGTGCTGTGAGCAGTGAGCAACAAATGTCTTTCTTCGGTTGTCTGCTCCGATGGGTGATGACGCTCCTCTTCGTCGGACGCGGGGTGGGAAATAAGTGGTAGTTCCATAGTGCTGAGAAGTGTTATCGAAAGACGACCGTTCGACCGTCGACGTTGACCGGCGTTACCTCCGCGGAGGACGCTACCCGAACGTTCGCGTCCGCCGCCTGGGTGTGGACGTAGTCATCGAAGCGGGTAGTCCGCCGCCCACCGGGCGTCGCCTCCATCACGGCAGGAGAGCGCTCGATACGGTACGTGACCCTACTCTGAGGGATTGCTTCCGAGAGCGATATCGGCACGATGGAGTCGATATCGTACTGATCACGCTGCTCGACGGACGATGGTACGACATCTACTTCGACGTCCTCAATCGAACAGAGGTACTCCGATTTTCCGAGGCTCGGTGGATAATGCGATGTGCCACTAACGAGATGGTCTTGAAGCGTCTCGTAGTAGTCCTCGTCTTCGAGCGCTACGTCGATCCGGTACGCCGGATCGGCGAGCACCTCGTATGCGTGCAGTTGGCGGTCGCCGCCGGTATCCTGATATGTGAGCGCGTAACTTCGACGGCTTCCAGCTGTTCTCGTGACTGACTGATCCGGGTCGGTCCCCAGTCCTGTCGTCGGAATGTTTACGGTTCGCAGGTCCGTGAGCGCGGTAATGGCGATTGCGGACGTGTCGGCGGCGAACACGTCGTAGTAGGAGTCGCGGTCGCTGCCGACGATAGCCGCGAGCAGTCCCGCGACGGTGGTCCGCGGTGGTATCCGGTAGGTTTGCTTCGTGACGCTACGACCGACACGCTTGAAGTGACCCCACGCCGACCGCACCGTCAACGAGAGACACTTGTCGGGAACACCGTTGGCGTCGATGGTTGGTGACATTAGTGGGAGCTGATAGAACGTTGCCGGTCACTCCGCGAGGTCACGCTCGCCGAGAACATCGATTGGCTCGACACTGTGTCCCTCGGAATCGAGTACATCACCGAAATCGCTCGCCTTGCACGTCGTTTCATCGCATTCGAGCGTGAGATACTCGTCCCCAACAACATGGATCGTCTCGATACGGTCTCGTGCGTTCTTCAGTGCGTCCACGAGGTCGGTCACGTCGAGGACGACATCCCGTATCGAGCGGAGCGGCTCCTCGCTCTCCGCTGATAGCGAGACGAGGTTCTGCAATCCACCAACGTGGTAGTTCTTGCTCTATTGAAAACGACACACGGCGTCGGGATTGTTCGGTATTGGTTTGAGGAGATGAAGCCGAAGAGTCGGATATGGCAATCGTTCTCCTCGACTTCGTTGAGAAGGCACTACGCGTAGCGAAACAAGCGTTGGGGAAGCACGCGGGGAAGCCCGAATCAGGCGGGCTTCCCCGCGAGGCGCACATCGTCGCTCACTGTATTCGGAAGGAAGAAGGCCACACCTTCACCGAACTTGTTGATCGGATCGGTCTCATGCCTGAGGTGTGCGATCTCCTCGGACTCCATACAGACGCGCTGCCTGATCCGACCACGTTCTACCATTCGATTGATCGGTACGCGATGTACGTCTGGCGGGCGTTGCTGCGCACTTCGGCGCAGCAACTCCGCCAATCTGGTCATGTGGCACTGGACAGTACGTTCTTCGAACGCAAGCAGGCCTCTCAGTACTATCTCCAGCGAAGCGGCCGCACCGTCAAGACGATCAAGGCGACGACGCTGACCGATACAGAGTCGCTTGCAGTGCTGGACGTCCATTGCTGTATTGAGCGTGAACACGACACGAAGGCTGGCCCGCGGGTCGTCCGCAGGAACGCGGACGACCTGCGGTCAGTCGCTGCTGACAACGGGTTCCAAGACTGGCACACCGAATACGAAATCGCTGCGTTAGACGTTGAGTACCTTGTTCACCATCAAGGATCGAGACCGATGGCCGTTGCGAATAACGCGCTCATCCGAGCGAAGGGCTACACCCAGCGATGGATGTCCGAGACGTCTTATTCGACGGTCAAGCGAACGCAGGACTCCGCCCTGCGTTCGCGATTCTGGTATCGCCAGTTTCGTGAGATCGTTCTTCTGTTCGCGCTCAACAATATCAAGAAACTCGCCAAGACGCTATGATCGTACTCCCGTACCGCATTTTCAATAGAGCAGTAGTTCTCTGCCTCGTATTCCGGACGCACGTACAGGCGCGGCGCTTGCCCGAGTTTCGAGCGGGAGGTCGTCTGGTTTTTCAGTGCGCGCCAGCACAGCGAATCGAGCCGCTTGACGTCCTCTTCGGTGAGGTTCGTCGCCTCTGCACCATTGTTGTCCACGAGTCCCCAGAATGGGTAGATGCCGTACTTGATGCGCTTGTCGTCGAGGTCGAAACCACCCTGTCGTGCCTCCTCACCGGTGGAAATGACGCTGGTGAGCGAGTCGTACTCCTCGTTGTCCTCGACCTCGTTCAGCGACTTCGCCGGAAGGAATTGCACCGGCCCCTGGTACTGACTTGGTAGTGCGCTACTGAGTGCTTGGCGGAGTCGTTCGTCTTCCTCCTCGTCGCTAGACTCGAAACTGAGCGTCGCGCCGAAGTACCGGACGTCAGTCGCTGTATCGAGGAATCGTTCGCCGATGTCCTCGATATCCTCAATATCGTCGGCGTCGTCGACCTCTTCGAGGACGTCCAGCGCGAGCGTCGTTCGAGGTCGGGCATCGCCGTCGAGTTTCTTCACGTAGATGTCGAAGCCGTCGTCAAGCAACTGATCCCGGAGGTAGCGCTTGAGACGGACGTCGGTGATGATTCCCTTCCCCGTGTCCGGGTCACGCCGCGGTCGATTGTCGCCGATGGGGTTGCCATTTGGATTGCAGTCCTGTGCGTCGTAGACGAACAGCATCTCGGATCGGTTGAGCGTCATGGGTGGATGTCGTGTGTTGGATTAGTTCGCGGGCGCTTCGGCGGTCGTATCGGATGAACCGTCATTGGTCTCCTGGAGGTCGAACGCGTTCGGCATCGACCGACGACCGTGTGCGTGACCGAGGACATAGGCGAACTGGAGGTCGCGCTTGTCGATGTCCCAGTCGGTTGGCATCTGCTTGGTCGTATCGAGCAACCGGTCTACTGTCTCCGGGAACAGGATGTCGGAGTCGTACTCCGAATCGAACGCGTACACCTTCGCTTGTTCCAGTGCCGACTTCACTGCGTGTTCGAGACCGTTTTTCGTGAGTTGGTCGCCGCGCGTTTTCGAGTCGAGCGGACGACCGATATCGCGCGTGTGCTCCTGGTGCCAACTCACCTGGCCGACGAGCACGCCCGCGAGTGCGGTGGCTCTTCGCTCGTCGTTTTCGATGAACAGCGGTCGGTCGAGGAACGATTCGAGTCGGTACTCGCGGATGGCCGCGAGGTCCGAGAGGTCGGTGTCCGTGTCGTCGATGGTATGTGTCATAGTGTGTGTATCAGCAGGTTCGACTGGCGCGTCGAGGCCGTCGAGCAGGCCTGCACGCGACAGTGATTCGAGGTGGATGAGTTGCTGTACGACCACCTGGTGTGGAACCGGATCGTCGCCGTCGAACTCGTCGCCGAAGCGCTGCATGTACTCCTCGAACAGCATCGACGCATCGAGCGGCGTCCCGGCAATGAGTCGGTGGTCGACGACGCGGCGGAAGTCGTCGCCAGCCTCGTCGCGGTAGGCGAATGCAGCGTCGGTGAACTCGTGGCCGACGATCCGACCGAACGCGACGTTCCGTGCGGTGTCCGTCTCGTCGGGCAAATCGAGCAGATCCCAGTTGTCGTACTCGGCGAACCCTCCTGCCTCGGGATCAAGTGTCGGGCCGTGAACCGTGTCCACGAGCGCCGCCGCGAGCTCGGAAACCCAGTAGACGGTCGCGGCTGGCTCCTCGGCGATGACGTTCTTGTCGTCGCTGATCGGGAGCGATACCGTGTAGAAACGGAGCTCACGTTCGCCGAGATCCCGAATTTCTTCGTCTTCGTTCTCCTGGATTTGATACGTGACCCGAGCCATCGGAGCGTTCGACGCGTCCGTGTGATCGCTGTCGGGATCGAGCGATTGGACGGCTCGGTATAGTGTCTCGGCTTTCAGTGGCGTGAACTCTCCCGCAAAGTACGGTATCGCGTACGTCTCCGTCCCGCCGCGACGGAAGACACATCGATCGATGAGATCCTGGCCCTTGCTGAACAACATCGCGACATCGTCGCTGACCGGATAGTTCCGCCACGATTGATCGCGTCGGAGACCTGGCTGTGCGTCCGGATGCTTGACCGAGAAGATTCCCAGCGGGCTCTCGGGTGTACCGACGACCCGTTCCATCTCACCGGTCACGACGCCGACCGCTTCGCCTTCGGAGGCGGGACCGGAGTCGATGTTCTTGTCCGTCGCGTTGGCCGTCGCGTATCGACGCATCGCCGTGTCGAGTACGTCGAGGTCGGCAGGCCAGAACCGTCGCACGTCATCGGCATCCGAGATTTCGAGGTTCGATCCGTCGATTCGACAGCGAACGGTCATCACTGTCGGAACGGAATCATCGACGGATAGCAACGACTCGATGTCGTTGCTGATCCGTTCTAACGGCTCGCCGTCCTTGTCGAAAATCTCTGCAAGCCGTTCAATGATCCAACCATCTGGGTGGCTACCTTCCCCGGTTAGTGTCTGTATGCTATCCTGGGTTGGCCAACCAGCCAGCTTTCCAAGAGGACCATACTGGGTATCGGTTACACCACTTGCATCATTTCCCGTCTTTGAGCCTATCTGGGTGATGCTATACTTTGACCCCTGTCCCGAGGACTTGTGTGAATAGGCAAGCCGCGGAACATCGTCCGCGCGCAGCGCATCGACGTTAAGGTCAACGTACGCGGGTTCCACACCAGTTAGATCCACGTCGATAACGATGAGCCGTCCATCGTCGACGAATGGATCGAGTTTGCTTGGTGTTCCATAGGCTCTGTTGAATCACTAGACGGCGTCGGGATCGGTCGCTAGATCAAAGGCATTGAAGCGAGAGACTTGCGTTGTCCATGACCCAAATCTCTCGCTTCACCGAGCGATGCGTCTTGGTCGCACAAAGAGTTACTGGCGATGGAAGCGAATCCGCCGCCCCGAACGGTGGCGGCGGATTCGCCGATTACGCCCTCGTTTCCCTGCATTGTCTCCGGATTTACCTCGATACGTCCTACCGCATGACCATCGATCTGCTGAAGGAGATGCCACAAATAACCCGGGAGATCGGCCTTGACGCGGCCGATCTCCCTGCACCGTCGACGTTGTGTAAAGCACTCGACCGAATCGAGATGAGCCTCTGTCGAGTGCTACTGCGCCAGTCGGCGCAGTTGCACGATCCGTCCAAACACGCTGCTCTCGACGCCACGTTCTACGACCGAGACCGCGCAAGCCGCCACTACTGCCAGCGCACGAACTACCGCGTGCAGACGCTTAAAGTCACGAAACTCGTCGATACAGAATCCCAAGCCGTCCTCGACGTTCACTGTTCGACCACACTCAAAGGAAGTGACGCCGACCTCTGCGAGCAGATCGCCCGCCGGAATGCGGGCGATCTGCGGACTCTCACTGCGGACAAAGGCTACGACAAGACCGCTCTCCGCGAACGGCTGCGTGAACTCGAGATCCGCCCGCTCATCAAGCACTGCATCCGCGCACCGTACGACCACGCCCATAACGCCCGAATCGACGCGGATCTCTACGCACAGCGGTCGATGACCGAAACCGTGAATTCGGCCGTCAAGCGCTCGCTCGGCTACGCCGTGCGAGCGCGTACCTGGTTCCGTGAGTTTCGAGAGATTGCCCTGATGTGTATCGTCTACAACATCAAACGAGCAGTGAAACAGTGAATTCCATCGCCTTATGGCGATTCAACAGAGCCGTTCCATACAGAGACCCACCGCTTTCGGCCACAGCCAGCACGCCGTACAGCGCCATGACGTCCTCCAGGCTGGCCGGTGGTCGGTCGTGCCAGTAGTCCGCGATGGCGTCGGCGAAGTCCTCGCGCGTGGGGCCACTCATGTCGATTCCATCCGAGGTGGTGTTTTCTCGGTGATGTTCACGAATCCGAAGCCTAGCGAGTTGCGCTCGCCGATGCCACAATCCAGTGCGAGATTCAGATGCCGACGATGATGGTCGTCGCGCACCCGATAGCCGAGTCGCCACTTGCTCACGACGTAGGTCATCTCCTCGCCCTCGGTTACCGTCACCGGGAGCGCGAACGTCTTGATCAGTTCGTAGCTCTCGAACAGTTCGCCGTCGCGATCGCTCGGGCCGGGTAGATGGTCGGGCGCGAACCGACCGTGTTTCTTGTCGAGGTTCGCCACGATCTGGTTGCGGAACGGTTCCATCGTCATCTCCGGCCGCCAGAACGTCGCGTTGTCGCCGTAATCGCCCTCGATCCCGTACTCCTCGCGTCGCCACGGCGGAATCCGCACCACTACTCCCGTGCCGGTCTCGATCACGCCCGAAGAGCCCGGCTCCCCCACGTCGGGTGCGAGCGCCGAGAGATCCTCGACCCGGTAGGGCATCTCGCCGATATTGAGCTCCGGCTCCGTCCGGAGATCGCGCGCGACGTGGGTCAACAGTTCCTCGTGGGGCGAGGCGACCAACAGCGTGCGCTCGTCACCCTCCTCCATATCGCCCGGCGGGAATGGGTTCGAGTAGGTGAACCCCGGCGGGTCGTTCCCGTCGTGGCGCTCCTCGAACTCGGTGCCCTCCAGCGCACGCCAGAGCCGTCCCCGGAGTTTGTGATGGTAGGCGTTGTCGTAGGCAGCGTCCGCGCGCACGCGCAATCTGGCTAACACCCGCACCCGTATCCCCCCGATCGATATCGCCGAATCATGATCCGCCACCAGTCGGCATGGACCAGCATTGAATGGTCCCTGTAATAAAGATATTCAGACCGTGGTGAAAGTGGTCCGCCGCTCACTAGAGCCCAGTCGTGGCGAAGGATGCGTGGTGAAAAACGACGATCGTGCCGCGAGGTGGCTACTCGTCGGCCCGGCTGGCGTTCAGCTTGGCCTGCTCGCGCGCGCTCGGGTTCACGGACTCCTGGAACGGCACCTCGGAGACGGTCGCGTAGACCGGCTCACCGGGTTCCTCGGCGTACTCGTCGGGGAGATGCACCTCGAACTCGATATCGGCGTCGGCATCGTAGATGCTGTCGTCGAGCGGTGCGTCGAGCTCGCGCAGTTTTTCCGCCGGGACGTGCGCGAGCGCGATGTTGGTTTCCAGTTCTGGGCTGTACCACGGCGAGGTGACGTAGCCACACTCCTCGCCCGTCTCGGGATCCGAGACGAGCCAGAAGTCGGGTGCGTAGTCACGGATCGGCTCGCCGGCCATCTTCAGCCCGATCAGCTTGTGCGTGAAGGGATACTCGCCGTTCTCGACCTGTTCTTGCTGGCGTTCGAGTTCTTCTTTGCCGATGTAGTCGACGTCGGTCTCGTCGGGCACCTGATAGCCGAGATTGACCTGGAACGGCGAAGTCTCGTGATCCATGTCCTGGCCCCACGAGAGGATACCCGCCGCGATCCGCCGGTGGTGGCCCGGCGCGATCTGCATTCCGCCGTGGTCCTTCACCGTTTCGAGAACCGGATCCCAGACGGCCTCGGCGTTTGCCATCGCGTCCTTCACGTAGATCTCGAAGCCCTTCTCGCCGGAGAAGCCCGTCTGGCTCACGAGCACGTCACAGCCGTTGACCTCGGCTTCCATCAGCCCGTAGTAGGGGATTTCCGAAACCTCCTCGCCGACGACCTCGACCATCACGTCCTCGGAGAGCGGCCCCTGGATCTGCATCGGTGCGACGTCGATCTCGTCGATCGCGACGTCGTAGTTCTCGCCGACGTTCACACCCTGGAGCCACTGCATCAGAGTCGAATCGGAGATCGAGAACCAGAACTCGTCGTCGCCGGGCCGTAGCAACACCGGGTCGTTCAGGATGCCGCCGTCCTCGTTGCAGAGGATGACGTACTTGCCGTGCATTGTCTCGATCTCGGTCGCGTCTCGGGTGATGACGCGGTTGACGAACGCCTCGGCGTCGGGCCCCGCGACGCGGATCTGGCGCTCGACGGCGACGTCCCACAGCGTGACCCGGTTGACGAGGGCGTCGTACTCGGCCATCGCACCGCCATCTTCGGGTTCGACCAGCCCGCGGGGATGGTAGAGGCGGTTGTAGACCGTCGCGCGCCACGCACCCTCCTCGTCGAAGGACTTGTGGAAGAAGGGCGACTTGCGAACGCGCGTCGAGACCAGCATCTCGATGCCGGGGTCGCCCGACTGGCGCAGGTTTCGTGGCACCGTTCGATCCGACTGATCGACGTTCGGGTGGTTCGGATGCTCCGCTCCGTCCGTTTTCGGTGGCTCGTTCTCGGACATCCCCTTTCCCTACGATCGATGGGTGCCTAAATCGACCAGTTAAACGAGACACCCATTTATGTTCGTGAACGATTCGCACCGCCTCGCCGGCCGGGATTTCGGGCTCGCACGCGCCATCGGGACGTAAAAAGATAGCACGCACCGAACACGAACCTTGAAGCGACGGTCGGACGAACTCGAATCGACATGTCACCATCCGAAGACGGCCTGCCGACGGACTACGAGATCGCCCAGGACGTCGACACCGACCACATCACCGAGATCGTCGAACCGCTCGGCCTCGCCGCCGACGACCTCGAGCTCCACGGCGACGACACGGCGAAGCTCACCTACGACGCCATCGAGCGACTCCGGGAATCCGACCGTGAGGATGGTGACGTAATCCTCGTCACGGGGATGACGCCGACGCCGATGGGCGAGGGCAAGACCGTCACCACCGTAGGACTGAGTCAGGCGTTCAACCAGCTCGGCGAGAACGCACTGGCGGCCATCCGCGAGCCCTCGCTCGGCCCGGTCTTCGGCGTCAAGGGCGGCGCGGCCGGCGGTGGCTACTCCCAGGTACTGCCGATGGAGGAGATCAACCTCCACTTCACCGGCGATCTCCACGCGCTCACGTCGGCGCACAACCTCGTCTCGACGATGCTCGACAACCATATCAAACAGGGAAACGAGCTGGGGATCGCCGTCAATCAGGTCCAATGGCCCCGTGCGATGGACATGAACGACCGCGTGCTCCGCGAGACCGTCGTGGGTCTCGGCGGCGAGGTCACGGGCGTCCCTCGCGAGGACGGGTTCATCCTCACGGCGGCCTCCGAGATGATGGCCGTGCTCTGTCTCGCCGACGACCTCGCCGATCTCAAGGAACGCGTCGGCCGAATCATCGTCGCCTACGACGAGGACGGCGACCCGGTCACCGCCGACGACATCGAAGCTACCGGTGCGGTCACCATCCTGCTGAAGGACGCGCTCAAACCCAACATCGTTCAAACTGTCGAGGGAACGCCGGCGTTCGTTCACGGCGGTCCGTTCGCCAACATCGCCCACGGGACGAACTCGCTGATCGCCGACGACGCCGCCCGGAAACTCTCGGACTATCTCGTCACCGAGGCGGGCTTCGGCTCGGATCTGGGTGCCGAGAAATTCATGGACGTCGTCTGCCGTCTGGGCGACATGGAACCGGCGGCGGTCACGGTGGTAGCCTCTGTCCGTGCGCTCAAATACCATGGCAAGGACATGTGGCCCGCCGATCTCGACGCGCTCGACGAACCCGACCCCGAAGCGGTCGAGGCCGGGATCGAAAATCTCGATGCCCACGTCGAAAACCTCCAGCAGTTCGGCGTCCCAGTCGTCGTGGCGCTCAACCGCTTCCCCGGCGACACCGACGAGGAAGTCGACGTCGTACTGGATCACTGCCGGGAGGACCTCGGGATCGAGGCCGCCGAATCGACGGTATTCGAGGAGGGCGGCGCGGGCGGGACCGACCTCGCCGAGAAGCTCATGACCGCCATCGAAACGAACGACGAGACGTTCGACTATCTCTACGAGGCCGACGCCCCAATACCGGAGAAGATCGAGACGATCGCCACCGAGATCTACGGTGCGGAATCCGTCTCATTCCAGAGCGGTGCACGCGACGACATCGATCGAATGAATGACCTCGGCTTCGAGGATGTCCCGATCGTGATTTCGAAGACCTTCCACTCGCTCAGCGACAATGCCGAGAAGAAGGGCGTCCCCACCGGCTGGGAACTCGAGATTCAAGAGATCTACCCCTCCGCCGGCGCGGGCTTTCTCGTCGCCCTCACCAGCGACGTGCTGACGCTACCGGGGCTGCCGTCCGACCCTGCCGCTGCCGACATGGATATCGACGCCGAGGGAACGGTCTCCGGACTGTTCTGAAGTGGTCGGCCGATCGCGTCACTCGTCGAGAACGCCGTAGCGCCACGACTCGGTGTCCTCGGTCCGGTTGAAAGTGTAGACGTGCAATCCCTGAATATCGTAGTCGGGATCGTCGGCGTACGGCGCGAGCCCCTCGACGAGATCGTCGGGGGTGTATCTGCCACGCGAACCGACGAGTTCGCGGATGAACCCCGTGATTCCGGTCGTTTTCTTGAGGAAATTCACCGAGTCGCCGACACCGACCTTCCGCGAGATGCTCAGCAGTTTGTCGTACTTCATCACACCAGGAATGCCGACCTCGATGGGGAGCTCGACGCCCCTATCCCTCACACCCTCGACCCACTCGACGACGGCCTCGGGATCGTAACAGAGCTGTGTCACGATGTAGGTCGCGTAGGGTGCTTTCTTCGCCATCGCGTCGGCGAGCGTGTCGTCGTCGAGGAACTCGTGGCCCTCCGGGTAGCCCGTGATGCCGATCTCCTCGAACTCGTGATCGAGTCCGTCGAGCGCGTCGAGAAGGGCGTACGCCGAATCGAACTCGCCGATCGGCTCCTCGCGGTCGCCGCCGGGAACGAAGATATCGGTGACGCCGGCGTCGGTGAGCCGCCGAGTGATTTCGTCCAGATGGTCGACGTCGCGGACGTAGCGCGCGGCGATGTGTGGGCTGACGTCGAACCCGCGAGCGGCGGCCGTCTCGGCCCACTCGACGGTCGCATCGAGCCCCAGCTGCGGCGAGGTCGTGATGGCGATCGTCGCGCCCGTGGGAAGCTCATCCATCTCGTCCGCGAAGCTGTCGAACGGCATCAGCTCGAATCGCGGATCGTCAAGGAGTTGCGCGACGCCATCGGTCTCTCCCGACTGGCGCGTCACCGACATGGATCGTCCGTACCTCCCGAAACCACGGAGTGCGTTTCGGACGCGTCTCGCCCCGCCTCGAACGCAAACATTGTGAGAGAATAGCAGTATCGCACGTTTAGCTCTTGGCCGGCACAACCGAAACGGTATAAGTCGGGGTCGGCAGTCGAATCACGCGATTCGTACCGAACATAGGAATCAGTCGTCGGTCGGACGATCCCGGATAAACAGGAGTAGCAGTGAGGGCGAAGAATGAATATCCCCGGCCGAGATCGAAACGGCAGCCATGAGTCATGCCAACGGGCTGCCCGACGCAGCCGGAACCGTCGTCATCGGCGCGGGCATCGTCGGCTGTAGCACGGCCTATCACCTCGCCGAACTGGGTCGGGAAGATGTTCTGGTACTCGACCGGGGCCCGCTGCCGACCACCGGCGGCTCCTCGACACACGCGCCGGGGATCATGTTCCAGACCGACGAGCCGAAGGTGCTCTCGAAATTCGCCACCTACAGCCGGAAGTTGTACTCCGGTCTGGAGCGCGACGACGGGAAAGCGATCTACAACGAAACCGGCGGGATCGAGGTCGCGCGCAGCGACGAGCGGATGGACTACCTCCAACGGCGGGTCGAGTGGGCGAAAGCGTGGGGCGTGCCCGATCCGCAGCTCCTGAGCCCCGAGGAAGTCGCGGAAAAGCTCCCGCTCGTGGATCCCGACGCCATCCAGGGCGGCTACTACTCGCCGACGGACGGACAGGCATCGGGTGTTCGTGCGTGTGCGGCGCTCGCCGAGCAAGCGGAGGCGATGGGCGCGGAGTTCGTCGGCCACACGAAAGTCGAGGACATCGAGGCCGACGGTGAGGGAGTACAGGGGATCGTCACCGAGAACGGTCGCGTCGAGTGCAATGAGGTCGTGGTAGCGACCAACATCTGGGCGCGCCAGCTGAGCGAGAAACTCGACGTCCATCTCCCGGTCGCACCGGTCGAACACCAGTACACGATGACCGAACCGCTCGCCGAACTCGACGGGCGAGAACAGGACGTCACCGACGATCCGGTCTACGAGAACTACAAGTCGGTCTCCGGCGACAAGAGCGAGGTGCTCCTCCAGGACCCCGACCGACCGATACTGCGGGACCAGGACAACGCGATGTACTTCCGAACGCACGGGGACCGCTACGGGATCGGCTCGTACAACCACGAGCCGGTCGTGCCCGATCCGGAGGAATTGGGTGGGAACGACGAGGACGGCGGCAATCAGGCGTCGATCCACGAGTTCACCGAGGAGTTCTTCGAGAACGCTACCCACCCCGATCGCCAGGAGAAGGCTCCCCGAACCGCGAGCGACGAGCTCCTGCCGGCGACGGCGGGGAAGGATCTGGACTACAAGTACAACGGGATGTACTCCGCGTCGCCGAACGGAATGCCGACGATGGGGCCTGTCCAGGAGTGTCCGGGGCTCTGGACGGGGCTCACCACGTGGATCACTCACGCCGGCGGCGCGGGCAAGGCGCTCGCCGAGTGGATGGAGACCGGCGTCCCGCGGCTGCCCGACGGCCCGATCGACCTCCGGAACTGCGACGTCAACCGGTTCGCACCCCACACGGGGAGCTGGGACTTCACGCGTGACCTCGCTGACGAGGAGTATCGCAACCTCTACAGCATCGTCCATCCGAAGTGGGTCCGAACCGAGTACCAGCGCGACATCCGGCGCACGCCGATCTATCACAGTCATCAGGATTTGGACGCCGAGCTGTGGGCCGAGGCCGGCTGGGAGTCCCCACAGTGGTTCGAATCCAACGAGGATCTCTTGGAGAGCTACGGCGAGCAGATCCCCGATCGCGAGGGTTGGGAGGGCAAGTTCTGGTCGCCGCTCGAAGGCGCGGAGTCGCTCCACGTCCGAGAGGCCGTCGGGCTCCACGACATGACCCCGTTCAACAAGATGGAGCTCGTCGGCACAGGTGTAGACGAGTTCCTCCAAAACCTCTGTACGAACGACATGGACCTCGACGTGGGACAGATCCGCTACACACTCATGTGTAACGAAGCCGGCGGCGTCCGCGCCGATATCACCGTGACCCGCGTCGACGAGCACCGATACCTGCTGCTCACGACCGGTCGCGAGGTCGGGCAGAACCACCTCGCGTGGGTCCGCGAGCAGGCCCCCGAGAGCGTAGTTGTCAACGACGTCACCTCCAGCCTGGCGGCGATGGTCTGTACGGGCCCGGACGCCCGCAAGACCCTCTCGAAGGTGATCGACGCCGACCTCTCGGATGAAAACTTTCCGTTCTACACGAGCCAGCAGACGTTCGTGGAGAACGTCCCCGTGACGGCGCTCAGACTCTCCTACGCCGGCGAGCTCGGCTGGGAGCTCTACACGCCGTCCGAGTACGGCGAGACGCTTTGGGAGCACGTCATGGAGGCAGGCGCGGAGTACGACATCCGCCCCTACGGCAACGGCGCGCTCGACTCGCTCCGCATCGAGAAGGGATTCAGACTCTGGGGCGAGGACCTCCACACCGAGCACGACCCCTACGAAGCGGGCCTCGGCTGGGCCGTCGATCTCGACACGGAGTTCGTCGGCAAGGAAGCGATCGCGGCGGCCGCCGAGGGCGACGTCGATCGGAGAGTGGCCTGTCTCACGCTCGACGACCCCGAGCAGGTCGTGCTCGCCGACCGGCCCGTTCTCACGTCCAACGGTGACGAAGTGCTCGGCTACGTCCACGCCGCCGAATACGGCTACACCGTCGGGGCCTGCGTCGTCTACACCTACCTCCCGCCCGAATTCGCCGAACCGGGAACCGAGGTCGACGTGCTCTACGAGGGCGAGCGCTACGGGGCGACGGTGCGCGACGAACCGCTGTTGTAGCCATGTTTGTCGATTTCTCGACGATTCGTCGCCGCGCACCGACGGACTACTAAACGGCTGTGGTAGTCCACCCCGTCTTTTAAACCCACGACGGCGGAAGCCACACGGCATGAGCACAGGGACCACACTGCCGGAGAGCGCCGGGACCATCGTCGTGGGGGCCGGCTGCGTCGGCTGTTCGGCGGCCTACCACCTCGCCGAGCAGGGCCGCGAGGACGTCGTCGTCGTGGATCGCGGACCGCTGTTCGAGACTGGCGGCTCGACCTCGCACGCGCCCGGACTCGTCTATCAGACCAACGGCGGCAAACTGATGACGGAGTTGGCCGCGTACACGCGCGAACTCTATTCCGATCTCGACAGCTACCGGATGTCGGGCGGCATCGAGGTCGCCTATACCGAGGACCGATGGAAGTTCCTCAAACGAAAGCGCGAGTGGGGCCAATCCTACGGGCTTGACGGTGGCGAACTGCTCTCGCCCGCGGAGGTCGAAGAGCGCGTCCCGCAGATCGATTCGACCGTGATCCACGGTGGCTACTACCTCCCGACCGACGGCAAGGCCCACGCGGTCGACGCCTCGCGGAAGATGGCCGAGCGCGCCCAGGAGGTCGGCCACGAATTCTACGGCAACACGCTCGTCACGGACGTCGAGACGAGTGACGGGGCGGTCCAGGCGGTCGTCACCGAGAACGGCCGCATCGCATGCGACGAGCTGCTGGTGGCGACGAACATCTGGGGCCCGCTCTTTGGGGATATGATCGACACCGACATCCCGCTGGTTCCGTGTTCACATCAGTATCTCGTGAGCGAACCGCTCGACGAACTGGTGGGAGCCGAGCGCGAGATCGAACAGCCGCTCCTCCGTCATCAGGATTATTCGGAGTATTTCCGCCAGCACGGCGACTCCTATGGAGTGGGATCGTACAACCACGAACCGCTGCTCGTCGATCCCGAGGACATCTACGGACCCGAGAAACTCGACGACCTCGGGCTCGAATACCCCTCGCTCCGGGAGTTCGCCGCCGAGCACTTCTACGAGAACACGCATCCCGATCACGACGAGAGCGCGTACGACGCCGCACGCGAACTCGTACCGGCGCTCGACGGCGTCGAGTGGGAGACCGAGATGAACGGGATGTTCTGCTTCACTCCCGACGGAATGCCGATTCTCGGCCCGGACGAGGACACCGAGGGACTGTGGTGGTCGCTCGCCATCTGGGTCACCCAGTCTGGCGGCGTCGGCAGCGTCGTCGCCGAGTGGATGGAAAATGGAGTTCCGCGGCTCGACGGCGAGCGCGTCAACGCCGAGCCCGCCCACATCAGTCGGTTTCAGCCCCACGCCGGCAGTCGGGAGTTCACCTACGGGCGGGGTGCCCAGCAGTATCAGGAGGTCTACCAGCTGATCCATCCGCGTGAACAGCCCGAAGACCAGCGTGCGCTCCGCCGGAGCCCGTTCTACGACCGACAGGACGACCTCGGCGCGGAGTTCTACGACACCAACGGCTGGGAAGTTCCCCAGTGGTACGAGACGAACGAGTCCCTCCTGAGCGAGTACGAGGTCCCCGACAGACCCGACTGGCTCGCGCGCAACTGGTCGAAGGCGCAGGGCGTCGAACACCAGGCCGTCCGTGATCGAGTGGCGATGTTCGACATGACGACGTTCACCGGGATCGAGATCGCCGGCGAGGGCACGATGGAGTTCCTCCAAGAGCTCTTGACCAACGACATGGACTGCCCAGTCGGACGGATGCGGTACGCGGCGATGCTGAACGAAGACGGCGGCATCCTCGCGGATCTGACCGTCGCACGGCTCGACGAAGATCGGTATCTGCTGACGACGGGCGGCGGCAACTCCGCGACGCTCCACTCGCGCTGGATCCGCGAGCACGCGCCCGAATCGCTCTCGATCACGGTTCACGATTCGAGCCGTTCCGGAGTGGGCGTCTGGGGGCCGGAAGCACGGGAACTGCTCGGACCGCTCGTCGAGGCGGACCTCTCGAACGACGCCTTCCCGTTCTACGGGGTGCAAGAAACCTATCTGGAGAGCCTGCCAGTGACGATGCTTCGGCTCTCCTACGCCGGCGAACTCGGCTGGGAGATCTACACACCCACCGAGTACGGCGCGCGGCTCTGGGACACCCTCTGGGAAGCGGGCCAGGAGCATGGGATCGTCCCGATGGGCTGGGAGGCGCTCGCCTCGGCGAGTCTGGAGAAGGGCTATCGGCTCTGGGGCACGGACGTCACGCCCGAATACACGCCCGACGAGGCGGGTATCGGCTTCGCGGTCGACACCGATACCGAGTTCATCGGGAAGGACGCGCTGCTCGCGGCGCGCGAGGCGGGCGTCGACCGAAAGCTTACTCCGCTCACGCTCGATGGATCGGGAATGATCGTTGATTCGGGTCATCCGATCCTCGACGGTGAGGACGTGATCGGCTACGGCTGTCGCGCCGGCTACGGCTACAGCATCGACGCGGGCATCGTCTACTCGTACCTGCCGACCGAGTACGCCGACGCGGGGACGTCGCTCGACGTGCGCTACGAGGGCGAGCGCTACGCCGCGACGGTGCGCGACGAGCCGCTGTTCGACCCCGAGATGGAACGGATGCGCGGGTAGTTCGATGAGCGAGTCAGTCACCTTCGCCGACATCGAGGCGGCCCGCGAGCGCCTCGACGACGAGTCGGTCGTCAAACGAACCCCCGTCGAGCGGAGCACCTCGCTCGGCGAACTGACCGACAGCGAGGTCCACCTGAAGATGGAACACCTCCAGTGGACCGGCTCGTTCAAGACGCGCGGTGCGTACAACAAGATCGCACAGCTCGTCGAGGACGGGGGGACCGATCGCGTGGTCGCCGCGAGCGCCGGCAACCACGCCCAGGGGGTCGCGCTTGCGGCGACGACACTCGGCATCGACGCCACGATCGTGATGCCGAAGGCCGCCCCGCAGGCGAAAGTCGACGCGACGCGTGGCTACGGCGCGCGGGTCGAACTCGTCGGTCAGGACTTCCAGGCGGCGATGGATCACGCTCAGGGGCTCGTCGACGACGAGGCGACCGCGTTCGTCCACGCCTACGACGACCCCGCGATCGTCGCTGGACAGGGAACGTTGGGGATCGAGATGTACGAGGACTGCAACGTCGACACCGTCATCGTCCCGATCGGCGGTGGCGGGCTGATCTCGGGCATCGCGACCGCGATGAACAAGCTCTCGCCGGGAACGCGCGTCGTCGGCGTGCAGGCCGAAGGGGCTGCCACAGTACCGGACAGCCTCGACAAGGGGATTCCAGTCACGCTCGATTCGGTCAACACCATCGCCGACGGGATCGCCACCGGTGGGATCTCGGAGCTCACCCTCTCGCTCATCGAGGAACACGTCGACGAGATCGTCACCGTGACCGACGGCGAGATCGCCCGTGCCGTGCTCCTGCTCATGGAGCGTGCCAAACAGGTCGTCGAGGGGGCCGGCGCGGCGTCGGTCGCCGCCCTGCTGAGTGAGGATCTCGACGTCGAGGGCGAGACGGTGTTCGCGCTGCTGTGCGGGGGGAACCTCGACATGACGATGCTGCGCACGGTGTTGATCCACGCGCTCACCGACCGCGAGCAGATCCTCCGCCTGCGCGTGCGCATCACCGACCGCCCCGGCGAGATGAACACGATATCGAGCATCATCGGCGGCCACGGTGCTAACATCCGCAGCGTGCGCCACGACCGCTCGGTGCCCGAACTCGACGTCGGCGA
Source organism: Halococcus qingdaonensis (assembly GCF_024508235.1). NCBI lineage: Archaea > Methanobacteriati > Methanobacteriota > Halobacteria > Halobacteriales > Halococcaceae > Halococcus > Halococcus qingdaonensis. Next base: position 1,670,851 of record NZ_CP101943.1, read on the forward strand.
GGCCTACCTCGTCTTCGAGATCGAAACCAGCGGCACCGGCCACGCACGCACCGTCATCCGGTCGATCCGCGATCGCGGCTACGAGGTCAGCCACGAGAACGCCTGATCGCAGCGATCGTTGATGGTGCTGCCACGACAGATCGACGATCGACGAAAACGGAGTCGACGGAATCATATATCTCGTGGCCGCTTACTGAACGCATGAACGTCGGCATCGACGCGGTCGCCATCCACGCCGGAAAGCTCAGGCTCGACCTCGCGGAGACGCTCGCCCCCGCGCTGGACGAGGAGCCCGAGAAGTTCACGAAGGGGCTCGGCCTCCACGCGAGTTCGTTCCCCGATGTCGAGGAGGACATCGTGACGATGGGCGCGAACGCCGCGCACAAACTGATGGAGCGCAAGGGGCTCACCCCTGACGACATCGGCCGGATCGACGTCGCCACCGAGAGCGCCTTCGACAACGCCAAACCCGTCTCGACGTACGTCGCGGGCTGTCTCGAACAGGTCTACGACGAGGACTTCCACCACGCGAACAAGGGCGAGCGCAAGTTCGCGTGCATCGCGGGCACACAGAGCCTCGACGACGCCTACAACTGGATCCGCGCCGGGCGCAATCGCGGCCGCGCGGCGCTCGTGATCGCCACCGACACCGCCCTCTACGCGCGCGGCGACGCCGGCGAGGCGACGCAGGGCGCGGGCGCGGTGGCGATGCTCATCGCCGAGAACCCTGACCTCGTCGAAATGAGCGTCGAACAGGGGTTCGGCAGCGCCGACGAGACCGACTTCCTCAAGCCGAACCAGCAGTTCCCGAGCGTCGACGGCCAGCGCTCGGTCCAGGTCTATCTCGCGCGGATGCGCGAAGCCCTGGAGGACTACGAGAGCGTCGCCGAGGAGACCCATCCCGACCAGTTCGAGTATATCCCGTTCCACACGCCGTTCCCCGGCATGGTCAGGAAGGCCGCGCTGCTCGGCTACCGCCACATGATCCGTAACACCGAGATCGAGGCCGACCTCACCGCAGCGATCGGCGAACAGCCCCGACCCGACGGCTTCGACGACGAAGCACAGTACCGCGACGCCGTCCGCGACTACATGGACGCGCTGAAGGAAACCGACGCGTACGCGGCGTGGTACGACGACACGATCGAGCCGACGCTCGACATCGCCCGTCACGTCGGCAACTGGTACACCGGCTCGGTCCACGTCGCCCGCGCGAGCGCGCTCCGCAGCGCCCGCGAGGCGGGGATCGACATGACCGGCAAATCGCTGCTGCTTGGCTCCTATGGCAGCGGCGCACAGGCCGAGATCCACGTCGAAACGGTTCAAGAGGAGTGGACCGAGGAGATCGACGCGCTCGACATCGACGAGCAGCTGGCCGAGCGCCGCGACATCTCCTTCGCGGAGTACGAAGAGATCCACGACGTCCACAACCACGACAAGGAGATCGACATCGACGCGTTCACCACCCCGAGCGAGGAGTTCGTCCGCGACGGCTCCGGCCCGATGGACGAACGGACCTACCGCTACGTCGAGTAGTAGTTCCGGTTCACAGAATAGGCTCCGTGCCTCAGTGGATTCTCAGGTCGTTTTCACTACTGATTTGTGGATTCAGGAACACAAATAGTAGTTCTATTTGTGGATGATATGGATGTTTGTCGTTACTCGGGGTTTTGTCTGCTGTTGTGGATTTGGGCGAAGCCAATCCCGACACCGATTGATAGGATTATCGGGATACCGAGTGTGGCTATGATACTGTAAAGTCCTGTGATTAGTGACATTGCAGCCCAGACTCCGACCAAATTGGGCAGTTCAGAGACGGGTGGAATCCCCGTCGCCAACAAGCCGTTTTCATCACCGAGCACGAACGCCGTGCCGACGACAATCCCGAGCGTGAGGTGCGAAACAAATCAACCACCAAACCTGCTCCGCCGAGACGTTTCCGAGTGATCAAGGCGGGTTCGCTCACTAAATAAGTCCAAACGAATGCCGTTACGAAAAATGCGTTGAGAACAACAATCCCACCTAATATGGCTGGACCGATTCCAATAACGATCTCCGCGGTAGTGGGCCAAAGGAATAGATACAGTGAAGAGAACGCGAATGCAAGAGTGGCGACGACGACACCCGCAACAAGGGGGTTTCTCACTCTACTGGAAAGCCACTGCCATCCGTCCATACTCAGTACCTCACAAAGTCGGTTAGTGGAAACGTCCGCTTGCTGGAGATGTGCCTGACTCGCAGCAAGCAGACGACGAAATACACGAAGACCAGCTCCTTAATTTCCTCGTCAATACACTCACCGGCGCGTTTAGTCTAAATCTCGGTGAGAATGCCGATATCGATGCCGAGGACATCTTCGAGGTCCTCGTCGGCGCGTGCGCCGACGGGACCTCTGTCTCCGAGCTTTGTGACGTCAGCAAGGATGCACCTCCTGCGACGAATATTCTCTACCACCTCCGCTCGAAGTTCGACTTCGACACCGTCGCTTCCGTCGGTAATCTCCTCCTTCAGCGAGATGTGATCGAACATCTCCCAGAGCAGGTGGAGGTCGTCGTGGACCTCCACCTGCGGCCCTACTACGGCGATGAAGACGAAACAAGCGGCCTCTACCACTCCGAGGCCAAAGCCGGAACCACCGCCTTCCATGCCTATGCCACCCTCTACGCGCGGGTGCGCAACAAGCGCTACACCCTGGCGGTGCGCCGTCTCGAAGACGGCGACACCGCCAGTTCCGTCCTCGCGGAGTTCCTCGGTGTTCTCGAAGGCCTTGACCCCGAGGTCAAGGCCGTCTACCTCGACCGCGGGTTCTACGACGGCAAGTGCCTCACGCTGCTTCAGGCGCACAACTACGCCTACGTCACACCGGTCGTGAAGTGGGGCGAGGCGATCCAAGAGGAACTTGACCAGGGATGGAGCCGCACCATCGAACACGACCTCACCACAGAATTCGACGGTCACGAGTGGACCGTCGAATTCCCGGTCTACATCGACTGCACCTACCAGAACGGCCGATACGACGAACATGGCGTGGCGCGTCACGGCTACGCCGTCGACGCGTCGTTTATCGACACACCGCGTCAGGCTCGTCAGCACTACAGCAAGCGCTTCGGCATCGAATCAAGCTACCGTCTCTCGGAGAAGACGACGATTTCCACCACGACACGTGATGCAACACAGCGGCTGCTGTTCGTCGTGATCAGCCTCTTGTTCCAGAACGTGTGGCGGTATCTCCACTGGGAGTATGTGGCGACGCCGCGCCGTGGCGGGCGTCGCCTCTGGAAGTGGTCGTTCGAGGAGTTCATCGACATGGTAACCCGGGCAGCGTGGACGGCTCTCGCGGTGCGTCGGGCCGTCCCCGCGAACAGACCGCCCGACGATCGCTTCGAACGGTAATCCACCGACCGGGAACGCCCGGCCGATGAGTGGCAACATCGTCGCGTCGGCGGCGTTCCGCCGCCGACTGCGACAGGTTTGACGCTCTCAGTGCCGAACCGCCTTCCTCAGCAGTTTCTCGGCACTAGTTTCTCCACCAGATTCATGTCTCAGAAGCAGTCAACTGGCGAGCTTTGTGAGGTACTGATACTTGTTTCACTCATCCAGTAGATGAAAAACTACCGCTGGCAACCGAACTAGCTCGCGCGATATGTGATGTATTGGTGGTTGTTCACAGCCAACTACGGCAGATCACCCATCGTTTCGAGTATCGCCTCCAGTTCGCCGTCGGCGACCGCGAGCGAGAAGCCGTCGGCACGGGCGAGCGTCGGCGCGTGCTCCCAGAGATCGTCGCGATCGAGCCCGTGGAGGACGACCGCGCTCGGCGTCGGCGTGACCACCCGCAGCGCGACCAGCGCGCCCTCGCCGTGGGTGACACCCGTAAAGACGAGCGCGCGATTCGTGCTCTGACCGTAGAGGCGATAGAACTCCTCGGAGGAGAGCCGCGTGATCGCCTCGATGGAGTTGATGACGGTGTGGCCGGCGACGCTTTGCTGGGTGCCCGCGACGACCTCGGTCGCGCCGATGGCGTCGTAGAACGCCCCGGTGTCGATCGCCGTAGGGTACTCCCGGAGGTCGCGGACGATGTCACCCTCGAACCCTGCCGAGAGAACGCGGGCGTACTGACGCAGGTGTTCGCCGCCGCGTGCCTCGTCGATGTCGAGCAGCGCCTCGATGACGCGACGGACGATCGCGATGCCGGGACTCTCGCGTCGCCCGCTCTCGTAATCCGACACGACGGACGCCGAGACGTCGAGTTCGTCGGCGAGCCTCGTCTGGGCGACGTCGAAATCCGTTCGCCACTTGCGGATCGTCGCGCCGGGGTCGTCGCTCAGGACGACATCGCCGGCGATCTTCCCGGCGAGATCCCGCCGCGTGCGCTCGGTCATGGCCGTGTCTCGCCCGTTTCGCGCAAAAGCCTGCTGGCATCGCCGCAAGGGCTATTCCCCGGTGCGCCGAACCCGAACCCGTGCCATCGACGGTCGTCCACTGCGCGCTCGCTGGGTTGCTCGCGGCGGGGCTGCTCGGCGATCGGTTCGACGCACGGGCGGTGGCGATCGTGCTCGCGGCCACGATCGTGCCCGATCTCGACGTCGTCGCCGGCTTCCTGATTCCGGGCGGTCACCGTTCGGTGCTCCACACGCTCCTCCTGCCGCTGACCGGCGCGGCGCTGCTCGCCTACGACACACGGATACGGAAGCGCTCGTTCGTCCGCCGGCGCTGGCACGCCCGCGGAGTGCGGATCGCCTGGGTCTCGATCGCCGCCGTCGCGTTCGCGTCGATCGGGCTCGATCTCGTCGCCGGCGGCGTGAATCTCTTCTACCCGCTCCACGACCAGTTCTACGAGCTGTCGGGCGAGTTCGTGTTCTCGAACAACCGTGGGCTCGTCCAGACGTTCGTCGATCTCGGCGGGAATAGCGGGGGCGAGGCCGCACGCGGCTCGACGGAGCAGGTCCACATCAACAGCGGCGTCGATCCCACGAGAGGGGCGGAGTCGAACACCGTCGAGCGGATCTTTCCCGTCGCACAGTCGGGCTGGCAGCTACTGTTGCTCCTGACGAGCGGTTTCGTTCTCACGGTGCGGCTGTGGGAGACGCGCTGATCTATCGTTTGATCGGGCGTGGCCGCCACGGTGAATAATGGAGAGTTGAATGGATCGATCGGTGCAACAAGAGAATATTAAGCAAGTAGTGTTCAAAAAGCATATGTGCGGTCATCTCAGCAATTGCAAGCGTGCACCGACCATCATTCAGGCGAATCCTGCTCATAACATTGATCGGAGTTTCAGTTATATCTTCTGTCGCCATTGGACAGGAGAGCGTCGAGATCGCTGGACAAGTCGAGATTTCCGATGATGAAGAAGGACCGCAGAATCTGGCGTGGGATGGTGATTCGATATGGTATTCGAACATCAATACAAAAACGATATATCAAGTTGATCCGACTTCTGGGAAAATAACACAGTCAATAGAAACAAGATTGGATTCTCCAAGTGGTATTGAAGCGACAAACGATAGTCTGTGGGTCGTTACTGATTCGTACGATGAGAAAAATTACATACACAAACTGGACCCAGAGACAGGAGAGGAGATATCGAAAATTCCGGCACCGGGAAGTTCCAGTAGGGGACTGGCTTACGATGGACAAAATCTCTGGACAATTGCAGAGAGTGAATCGGGGACAGGAATTTACAAGATCAAGCCACAATCCGGTGAAGTGGTCAAGTCACTTGAAGCAGGGAGAATCGGTTCAACAAGTGGCTTAGCTTGGGGCAAAGGGTTCCTTTGGGTTTCTGATAGCGAGCACATAGCGCAGATCGATCCATCGACTCCGTCCGGCGAACTCGTTCAGAAGTTCGAATCCCCGTATGTCGTGCCGACCGGAGTAGCATGGGATGGAGGATACCTATGGGAAACTGAAACGGTGAACAACACAATCACTCGGGTCAATATCGGACGGGTCAGTCAGACGAACTCGCCACCGAACGCATCGTTCGAACATTCACCGAACCAGCCCACAGCAGGAAATCGAATCAGTTTCGACGGATCGTCATCGACGGACTCTGACGGTGTCGTCGAAGAATATCAGTGGGATTTCGACGGTGACGGGATTTCTGACGCACAAGGAGAACAGGCTACGTACACGTACGAGTCGCCCGGTAACTATGCCGTAAATCTGACCGTTGTGGATGACAAAGAAGTGACTGGCTCTACCACGAAGCAGATCAGCGTAGGTGAAGCAAATGCTGACCAACCGAACGCTGGTTCTGCTGGAGCGGATTCAGCCGACACGAGGAGACAGTCGACCCCAACTGCAACACATACGGCGCAACCGGTAGAGGAATCGACCAGCCAGTCGTCGGATTCGAGGCAAGAGGACAGTGGCACGAAAGAACGAACGGCAGTGGGGAACGGTGAGAGCAGAGCTCAACAGGAGCGGGGCTTTCTCACCAACAGTGATTCAGGTTTACTCAATTTCCTCGGTGATCCGCTCTTCCTAACTGTCGGTGGCTTCATTGCTTCGGCAATAGGGATCCTGCTTCAACTGTTCGGGGGACAGTAGCGATGGCAAGAGGAAAGTACACGAAGTGGAGTTTCTTGCTGGGAGTCCCGTTCCTACTGGTCGGTATGTACCTATACCTGTTCGGCGGTTCGTTTCCTGAAGAGTTGTCGTATCCGTTCATACTGTTTGGAGTCTTCATCTCATTGATCGGGCTTTACGTGTATCTCCGCGCTGCACCAGAAGCACCCAATCTCAGAGAAGGTGAAGAGATCGTCGCAACTCAGCATCCCGTGCAGCGGGTAGCTATCGTCGAGGTTCTCTTCGGGGGTCTCGTGCTCGGTGTTGGGATCTACTGGCTTCTCTTCACATTCCGCCCATATGTATATCCAACAGTGGCATTCGTTCTAGGACTGTACCTGTTTTCAAGCGGCCTTTACACGTATTGGGCGAACTCTCTCACGACGTACTACGTCACCAACCAGCGAGTGATTAGTGAATACCGATTCTTATCGTTAGCCAAGCGTGAGATCTCCCTGAACAAGGTTCGAGGAGTCGAAGAACGGAGATCAGTCGTCGAAACGCTCGTCGGGTTGGGGAACGTTCACATCGCCAGTGGCGGTGGCAAGTCACTAGAGATCGAGATGAAAAACATGAAGAATTCGAGCGATTTCGTAGACGATCTGCGACGGATGATCTAAGTCGGTTCGAACATCGCACGTCACCACCGGGTGAATCAATCGTCGAAACGAACCTGGACATGTGCTTGACCCCGAAAAATCCGTATCCCGAATAGAGAATACGCCCTGCGAAACTTTGACGGAACACGTAACACCTCGGTGGGCGAAGCGCGCTCATGGAGACGCGACCGTACGATCCGGAGACGGATGCCGCAGGGCTGTGGGAGCTCAAAGAACGGTTCGAGCACGAACTGGGGGCGCTCGGCGGCGATGAGAAGGCCGATAGTTACGAAGGAAAACTCACCGACGACTACCGCGAGCGCTATCTCGACTGGGTCGGGCGGTGTGTCGAGCGCGATCCGGACAGCGTCACGGTCGCGGCTGATGGGAACGATCTCGCGGGCTACGTCTTCGTCCTCCCCGAGGAGCTGGCGATGATCTGGGACGCGGCAGTGTTGAACGAACTCTACGTGCGCGAATCCTCCCGCGGGACCGATCTCGCCGACGAGCTCATGACGGCAGCCTACGACTGTGCCCGCAATCAGGAGCTGCCGCTCGATCGCATCATGCTCGACGTCGATCACGAGAACGGTCCCGCCGGCGGGCTCTACGCCCGTCACGGGTTCGAGTCGTGGGGCGAGCTACGCGCCCGCGATCTTTGAACGGCGACGAGTACAGCACCACCGAGCGGGCCGAAGACGAGCGGATAGACGACTCCCGCCACGAGCGCGGGCGTGAGATTCGGACCGACGGCCGCGATGAGCACCGTGACCTGCGTGAGGAAGACGCCGACGAACGCGAGCGCGAAGTAGCCCGGCAGGATCGTCCCGCCCGCGGCCGCAGCGATCGAAACACGCCTCGCACCGGCGCGGTGGGCGGCGAGCGCGCCAGCGACGAGTAGGAGTAGCGGCGGAAGGGCGAAGAGCAGCGTGCGCCAGCCGCCGGCGCTCACCTCGACGACGTCCGTCGAGAGATCCATCGCGCTGCTCGTCACCGAGACGTCGACGAAATGTGCGCCGTAGAAGAACCAGCCCGTGACCTTCCAAGGTGCGACGCCACTCCCCCCGAGCAGCGAGAGCGTCGCGTCGACGTTCATTCGCGAGAGCTCGGAACGAACGCGCGAAATCGTCAGCAGATAGGTGAGGAGATAGCCGAGCAGGTAGGCTGCAGCGCCGACGAGCGCGCCCGCCCTGAACGGGAGCCGGGCGATCAGTCGACCGCTCGCGCCGGTCATCGTCTGCTTCTCGAAGCCCCGCTGAAAGTAGCTTCCGGCGGGTCGAACGGGCGCTTTATCCCGTCGCGTCCAGGTATTCGTCCTGCGTGATGGTGTAGCGATACTCGTCGGCGATCTCCTCGTCGTATGGAAGCCAATTTCTGAGTAGTCCCTCACGGCGACCGCCGTGGACCTCGACGTAGTTCTCGACCGCGTGCCGTGATTTCTCGTTGTCCGCGTGGTGGGTGACGGCGACGACTTCCAGGTCCAGTCGGTCGAAGGCGAGTTCGATGAGCGCCGCGGCGCGCTCGCCGGAGTAGCCACGGCCCCAGAAGCGCTTGCGGAGCCACGTACCGAGCGTTCCCGTGCGCCGATCCCAGTCGATCGTGAGCCCGCCAGCGCCGGCGAACGCGCCGGCACCGTCCTCGTCCTCGCGCGGGCGGATCACGTAGGTCGCGGCCTCGCCCTCGTCCCACTGTTTCTCGCAACGGTCGATGAACTCCCTCGATTCGTTGACCGTCTCGTGGGGGTCCCACGGCATGTATTCGGTGACTTCGGCCATCGCCTCCTCGCCGTCGGCGTCGGAACAGATCTCGTAGAACTCGAATAGATCGAGGCTCTCGTGCGAGAGTCGTTCGAGAACCAATCTGTCGGTCTCGATGCGTTCGGGGAACACGTGCTGAGATCCCACGGTGGTGTCAAAAACGTTCGGCCGTGCTCCGGAATCACTAAACGCGACTCGCCCGTAGCGCCGTCAATGGATTGGACCGAGAAGTATCGTCCGTCGACGCTCTCCGAGGTCCGGGGTAACAACAAGGCTCGTGACGCGCTCGCCGAGTGGGCCGAGACGTGGGACGAGCATCGAGAGGCGGTCGTCCTCCACGGCGCACCCGGTGTCGGCAAGACCTCGGCGGCACACGCGCTCGCGGCCGATATGGACTGGCCGACGATCGAACTCAATGCCTCGAACCAGCGCACGAAATCCGTCGTCGAGCGCGTGGCGGGCGAGGCGGCGAAATCGGGGACGCTGACGGGCGGGAGCGCCGGCCGACGGCTCGTGATCATGGACGAGGCCGACAACCTCCACGGAAACGTCGATCGCGGCGGCTCGCGAGCCATCACGGGGCTGGTGAAGGAGGCCAGCCAGCCGATGGTTCTGATCGCCAACGAGTTCTACGACATGTCGAAGAGCCTCCGGAACGCCTGCGAGACGATCGAGTTCCGCGACGTCTCCGCGCGCTCGATCCTCCCCGTGCTCCGTGACATCTGCCGGCGTGAGGAAGTGGAATACGACGACGAGGCGCTCGACGCCATCGCCGAGCGCAACAGCGGCGATCTCCGCGGTGCGGTCAACGACCTTCAGGCGCTCGCCGAGAGCACCGAGAGACTCACCGCCGACGACGTGGTGACGAGCGATCGCGACAAAACCACCGGCATCTTCGATTTCCTGGACGCGCTCATCAAGGAGGAGGACGCCGAGGGTGCGCTCCGATCGTCCTACGATGTCGACGAGACGCCCGACGACCTCATCAACTGGATCGAGGACAACGTCCCGAAGGACTACGCGGGGGCGGAGCTCGCCGACGCCTTCGACAATCTGGCGAACGCCGATCGCTGGCTCGGGCGCGTGCGAGCCACGCAGAACTACTCGTACTGGCGGTACGCGGGCGACGCGATGACCGCCGGTGTCGCCGCCTCGCGCCGGGAGTCGAAGGGTGGCTGGACGCGCTACGGCCCGCCGAGCTACTGGTCGAAACTCGGGCGCTCGCGGGCCACTCGCGACAAACGCGACTACATCGCCAGGCAGATCGCCACGACGAGCGGCACGAGCATGGCGAGCGCTCGTCGGGAGATAATGCCGTTCCTATCGACGATGACCCACCACTGCACGAACCGCGAACTCACGGTAGCGATGGCCACCCGCTACGACATGGACGCCGAACACGTCGCCTTCGTCACCGGCAGCGGCGAGGACACCAACAAGGTCCAGTCGATCGTCGAGGACGCCACGAAACGCGGCGAGGAGGCCGCCGTCGCGGGCTCGGAAGGTGCGTTCGAGGGTGCGACGCGAACCACGAGTGACGGGTCGGATGACCCCAACGAATCAGGCGAAAATGACGTGACGGACGAAGAGAACACGGCTAGCGACGAAGCCACGGCCGACGATGAGAGTGCGGACGACACCGAGGAGTCCGACGACTCCCAGTCCGGTCTCGGCGATTTCTCCTGAGTTCGGAACGAGAAGGGTTTCGCGAAGAACGACTGTCCGCAGTCAGTGCACGGGTATTTCGATCCCGGTGGGAACAGCTGACGACACGGCAACTGGACTGACAGTACGAAACGAACGTCGTCAGTCGGCGGTCGTCGCGGCGGTGGTATCGCTGCTCGTCGGGGCCTCGTCGGGCGATTCGTAGGCCCAGACGGTGGTCGCCACGAGCGCGGCGAAGATGACGAGCGCGGCGGCGTGGTGGGTCACCTGGACGAGCGCCGTGTAGGTCGTGACGGTCGCCCCGCCGAGCAGGATCTGGACGGGGAGGACGACCAGCGCGACCGTGCTGGCGAGGCGGGTTCTGCGGCTCTTGTGACCGCGCCAGGCGGCGTAGGTCGTCCCGAGGATCATGAAGCCGGTGACCATCGCGACGAGTCGGTGGAACCACTCGATGAAGCTCGGCCAGTTCGCCGGGAACAGCCCGAAGACGCCGCCGTTACAGAGCGGCCAGTTGGCCCCGCAGGACAGACCCGCGCCCGCGGCGGCGGTGTACACGCCGAGGAGGATGAGCGCGAACGTCATCCCCGTCGTGACGGCAGCGAGGTGGCGGAATCGAACCATCGCCGAGGGTTAGGGGCGGTGGTACTTACGTCTGTTCGACTCGCCGCGGCCGCGACCGTTTTGGGTCGCTCACCCGATTGACGACCGTGCACACTGACCCGGAAAAGATCGCCCGTCTCGACGAGTATCTCGCCGGAACCGACTGCGAGGCGATCTGGTTCGCCCGCCCGTCGAACTTCGCGTGGCTCACCGGCGCGAGCAACGTCGTCGACCGCGAGGCACGTGTGGGCGTCGCGGCGGCCGGCTACGACGGCACTCTCCACGTTCTCACCAGCAACAACGAAGCACCACGGTTCAGAAACGAGGTGCTCGATGACGTCCCCGTCGGGACGTTTCCGTGGTACGAACGATCACTGGGCGAAGCCATCGCCGAGCGGTCGTCAACTCCGTTCGAGGCCGACTTCGAGGTGCCCGGTGCGGAGCGCGTGGCCGCCACTCGACTCCGCACGCCGCTCACGGACCCCGATATCGAGCGCTATCGTGAACTCGGGGCGGAGACCGCGACCGTTCTCGAAGACGTCTGTCGAACCGTCGGGCGATCCGATTCCGAGCGGGAGGTCGCCGCACGGCTCGAAGAGGGACTGTTCGCCCGCGGGATCGACACGCCGGTCCTTCTCGTCGGTGGCGAGGAGCGCGCACCGAACTACCGCCATTTCCCACCGACCGAGGCCGAAATCGGGGGCTACGCACTGGTGTCGATCACCGCACAGCGCGATGGGCTCCACGCGAGCGCGACGCGAACGATCGCCCTCGATCCGCCCAACTGGCTCGCTGCACGCCACGAGGCAGCCATGCAGGTCGAGGCAACAGCGATCGCGGCGACGAAACGATTCACCGAGGAGGACGGAACCGCCAGCGACGTCTTTCGGGCGATCCAGGACGCCTACGCGGCCGTCGACCATCCCGAGGAGTGGGCACGCCACCATCAAGGCGGTGCCACCGGTTTTGCGGGTCGGGAGTGGAAGGCGAGGCCCGACGAGGAGGCGGCGATCGAGGCACCGATGGCGTACGCGTGGAATCCGACGGTGCAGGGCGCGAAAAGCGAGGACACCGTCCTGATCGACGAAGGGCTGGAGACGCTGACGGCGACCGGCGACTGGCCGACCTGCGAGATCGAGGTTGATGGCGAAACGATCGTCCGTCACGACCTCGGCCCGTAACGACTGAGTTCGTCAGTCGTCGAATATCGGTTTCGGTTGGTTTTTTAGTGGTGTCGGCCGTGACGGTAGACATGGGACTGGACGAGGACGCACTCGACTACCACCGCGAGGACCCACCCGGCAAGATCGAGATCTCGACGACCAAACCCACGAGCACCCAGCGCGACCTCTCGCTGGCCTACTCGCCTGGCGTCGCCACTCCGTGTAACCACATTCACGACGACCCCGACGATGCCTACACCTACACCGCCAAAGGCAACATGGTCGGCGTCGTCTCCAACGGCTCCGCCGTTCTCGGATTGGGCGACATCGGCGCGCAGGCCTCGAAACCAGTCATGGAGGGGAAGGGCGTCCTGTTCAAACGGTTCGCCGACATCGACGTCTTCGACATCGAACTTGACGAGGACGATCCCCAGGAGATCATCCGGACTGTCGAGGCGATGGAGCCCACCTTCGGCGGCATCAATCTCGAAGATATCAAAGCCCCCGAATGCTTCGAGATCGAAGAAAGCCTCCGCGAGTCGATGTCGATTCCCGTCTTCCACGACGATCAGCACGGGACCGCCATCATCAGCGGTGCTGCCCTGCTCAATGCCAGCGACATCGCTGAGAAAGAGCTTGAAGACCTGGAGATCGTTTTCTCAGGGGCTGGTGCGAGCGCGATCGCCACCGCACGGTTCTATCTCTCGCTCGGCGCACAGAAAGAGAACATCACCATGTGCGACTCCTCGGGCATCATCACCGAGGAACGTGCTTCTCACGGCGACGTCAACGAGTTCAAAACCGAGTTCGCTCGTGACGTCCCTGAGGGGAGTTTGGAGGATGCGATCGAGGACGCCGATGTCTTCGTCGGGCTCTCGGTCGGTGGCATCGTCTCCCAGGAGATGGTCCGCTCGATGGCCGACGACCCGATCATCTTCGCGATGGCTAACCCCGATCCCGAGATCAACTACGAGGACGCCAAGGCCGCTCGCGACGACACCGTGATCATGGCCACCGGGCGCTCCGACTACCCAAACATGGTCAACAACGTTCTCGGATTCCCCTTCATCTTCCGTGGCGCGCTCGACGTCCGCGCCAGCGAGATCAACGAACAGATGAAAGTCGCCGCCGCCCGCGCGCTCGCCGAACTCGCCCGCAAGGATGTTCCCGATGCCGTCGTGAAAGCCTATGGTGACCAACCACTGCAGTACGGTCCCGAATACATCATCCCCAAACCCGTCGACCCCAGGGTGCTCTTCGAGATCACGCCTGCCGTCGCGCAGGCCGCCATCGACAGTGGTGCTGCCCGCGCCGACGTCGATATCGACGACTACACCGAAGAGCTCGAAGCCCGTCTCGGCAAGTCCCGCGAGATGATGCGCGTCGTTCTCAACAAAGCGAAATCCGATCCCAAACGACTCGTCCTCGCCGAGGGTGACGACGAGAAGATGATCCGCGCCGCCCACCAGATCGACGATCAGGGTATCGCTCACCCCGTTCTTATCGGCGATCGCGAACGGATCTGGGAGACGATGGATTCGCTCGGGCTCGATTTCGACCCGGAGATCGTCGATCCTGACGAGGCAAACCTCGAACCCTACGCCGATCGGATCCACGAGCTCCGCCAGCGCAAGGGCATCACCAGAACCGAGGCTGCGGACTTCGCCCGCGAGAAGAACTACCTCGGCAGCGTGATGGTCGAGATGGGCGACGCCGACGCCATGCTCACCGGGCTGATGCACGACTACCCCTCCGCGCTCCGCCCGCCGCTCCAGATCGTCGGTACCGCCGACGACGCGAACTACGCCGCCGGTGTCTACATGCTCGCGTTCAAAAATCGAGTGATCTTCTGCGCCGACGCGACCGTCAACCAGGACCCCGACACCGACGTCCTCGCCGAGACCGCACAACACACCGCGGAGCTGGCCCGGCGGTTCAACGTCGAACCGCGAGCGGCCCTGCTGTCCTATTCGGACTTCGGCAGCGTCGACAACGAGGGCACCCGCAAACCCCGTGAGGCCGCACAGAGGCTCCGTAAGGACCCCAGCGTCGAGTTCCCCGTCGACGGTGAGATGCAGGCCGACACCGCCGTCGTCGAAGAGATGTTGGAGGGGACCTACGAGTTCTCCGAACTCGATGAACCCGCGAACGTCCTCGTCTTCCCGAACTTGGAGGCTGGCAACATCGGCTACAAACTGCTCCAGCGACTGGGTGGTGCCGAGGCCATCGGCCCCATGCTCGTCGGCATGGACAAACCCGTCCACGTTCTCCAGCGCGGTGACGAGGTCAAGGACATCGTCAATCTGGCGAGCGTCGCCGTCGTCGACGCCCAAGAGAACGGCATCGAGAACTGACCCGCCGGTAGCGGATTTTTTCGCCGTCGAAAGGGATTTTGCGATGTGGATTCAGTCGAGAACGACCAGTACGTCGCCCATATCGACCGATTCGCCCTCGGTCGCGGCGACCTCGACGACCTCGCCGCCATGGGATGCCACGACGTCGTTCTCCATCTTCATCGCTTCGAGCACGCAGAGCACGTCACCGGCGGCGACCTCGTCGCCCGCAGCGACGTTCACGTCCAAAATCGTCCCCTGCATCTCCGCGGTGACCTGCTCGCCCTCGGCGGTGCTCGCGCTACTGCTCCCGCCGTCGTCGCTCCCGCCGCTCGGACCGGCGGAGCTGAGCTGTTGGGTGTTGCCGCCGCTCCCGCCGGAACTCGCCTGCACCGGCGGTGCGCCGTGCTCTTCGAGATTGACCTCGAAGCGCTTGTCGTTGACCTCGACGACGAAGTCACGCTTGGTGACCTCCTCGTCCTCGTCGTCGCCGTCGGTCTCGTCCGCACCCCACTTCTCCTGGGCCTCGTCGATGCGTTCGGGATCGAGCTCCTCGTCGAGGTAGTTCGTCGTGTGCTCGCCGGCGGCGAACGCCTCGTCGTCGAGCATCAGCCGGTGGAACGGGATGATGGTGGTGATCCCCTCGATGTCGAACTCCGCGAGCGCGCGCCGACTCCGAATGAGACACTCCTCGCGATCCTGGCCCCAGACGATCAGCTTGGCGATCATCGAGTCGTAATCGCCGCCGATGTCGTCGCCCTGTCGGAGCGCGTCGTCGAGGCGAACGCCGATGCCGCCGGGCGGATCGTACGTGTCGAGCGTGCCCGTCGCGGGCGCGAACTCCTCGGCCGCGTTCTCGGCGTTGATGCGGAACTCGATCGCGTGGCCGTCGAGTTCGACGTCGTCCTGGGCGAACGGTAGCTCCGCGCCGGCCGCGACCCGAAGCTGCTGTTTCACGATATCGATACCGGTCAGTTCCTCGGAGACGGTGTGTTCGACCTGGATCCGCGTGTTGACTTCGAGGAAATAGAAGCTACTGCCCTCGTCGAGCAGTCCGTCCTCGTTGCGGTCGGCGTCCTCGACGAGGAACTCGAAGGTGCCGGCGTTGTAGTAGTCGGCGGCGTCGGCCCCGCGCCGGGCGGCCTCCTGGATTTCGGCGCGCAGGTCGTCCGTAAGCGCGGGACTCGGCCCCTCCTCGATGACCTTCTGCTGGCGGCGCTGGAGTGAACAGTCCCGTTCACCGATATGGCGGACGTTGCCGTGGTGGTCGGCGATGATCTGGACTTCGATGTGGCGCGGTGATTCGAGGAACTTCTCGACGTAGACCGAGGAGTTGTCGAAATACGCCTCGCCCTCGCGCTGAGCGCTCTCGAACTGGTCCTCGATCTCGTCTTCGTTCTCGACGACCTTCAGCCCGCGCCCGCCACCGCCGCCCTCGGCCTTGATCGCGACCGGATAGCCCGCCTCGTCGGCGAATTCACGGATCTCGTCGGCCGACTCGACCGGATCCTCGGTGCCCGGTACTGTTGGAACGTCGGCGGCGGCCATCTCCTTTCGCGCGCTCGTCTTCTCGCCGAGCTGCTCCATCGATCCGCTCGACGGGCCGACCCACGTCATCTCGCTGTCCTCGACGCGGGCGGCGAAGTCGGCGTTCTCGGCGAGGAAGCCATATCCTGGGTGGACGGCGTCCGCACCGGCCTTCTCGCCCGCCTCGACGATCGCCGCCCCGTCGAGATACGAGTCGGCGGCCCGCGCGGGGCCGACGTTGTACGCTTCGTCGGCGTATCTGGCGTGGCCGGCGTTCTTGTCGGCCTCGGAGTAGACGGCGACGGTGCCGATGCCGAGTTCCTCACAGGCGCGCATCACGCGCACGGCGATCTCCCCGCGGTTGGCGACGAGGACCTTCTCGAACATTCTATCGACAATACCGGGACTTCCGTGATAAATCTATCCGCATGAACTCACAGCGGTCGGCGAGCTTACAGTCTGTCGGCCCGACCGGCCGCGCTCCAGGGATCGGTCGGCGTATCGAGCGTCACTCGGACGGAACGCCCGCCGAGCGCACGGAGCCGACCGGCGAACCGCCAGCGCTCGCCCGTCCACGACGGCGTCTCGTCCTCGTCGGCGAGCGCCGCACGCTCGCGGTCGGCGAGATGGGCGCTCATCGCGGCGGCGATGGCAGCGGCCTCGTCGGCAGCGGCGTCGTCGGGAAGCGCTGCCGCGATCTCGTCGGCTCTGGACGGGTTCGACGCCATCACAGCGGGATGTTGCCGTGTTTGCGCTCCGGCGTCTGTTTGCGCTTGCTCGACAGCATTTCGAGGTCCTCGATCAGCGTCGGGCGCGTTTCCTGTGGTTCGATCACGTCGTCGACGAAGCCGCGCTCGGCGGCCGTGTAGGGGTTGGCGAAGGTGTCGCGATACTCGTCGATCAGCTCGTCGCGGCGAGCGTCGGTGTCGTCGGCCGCGGCGAGCTCGTCGTCGTAGAGGACGTTGACCGCGCCTTTCGGCCCCATGACGGCGATCTCGGCGGTCGGCCACGCGTAGTTCACGTCCGCCTCGATGTGTTTCGAAGCCATCACGTCGTACGCGCCGCCGTAGGCCTTCCGCGTGATCGTCGTCAGCAGCGGCACCGTCGCCTCGGAGAAGGCGTAGAGGAGTTTCGCACCGTGTTTGATGATCCCGCCCGATTCCTGTTCCTTGCCGGGCATGAATCCGGGTACGTCGACGAAGGTGAGGATCGGGATGTTGAACGCGTCACAGAAACGGACGAACCGCGAGCCCTTGAGCGAGGCGTCGATATCGAGCGTGCCGGCGTTGAATCGGGGCTGGTTGGCGACCACACCGACCGATCGGCCGTCGAGGCGCGCAAAGGCAGTCACGAGATTGCGGGCGTAGGACTCGGCGACCGAGAAGAACGAGCCCTCGTCGACGATGCGCTCGATGACGTCGGTCATGTCGTAGGGTTTGCGCGGCGAGTCCGGAACGAGATCAAGCAGCTCCTCGTCCTCACGTTCGGGATCGTCCCACGGCTCGACGCGTGGCGGGTCCTCGACGTTGTTCTGCGGGAGATAGGAGAGCAGCCGCCTGATGTCGTCGAGTGCCTCCTTCTCGTCGCTCTCGGCGAAGTGGGCGACGCCGCTGTCGGAGGTGTGGGCCGCCGCCCCGCCGAGCTCCTCGAAGGAGACCTCCTCGCCGGTGACGGTCTCGATGACCGACGGCCCGGTGATCATCATGTGGCTGGTCTCCTCGACCATGAAGATGAAATCGGTGATCGCCGGCGAGTAGACCGCGCCACCCGCGCAGGGACCCATGATCGCCGATATCTGCGGGACGACGCCCGAGGCCTGCTGATTCCGGTGGAAGACCTCGGCGTAACCCGCCAACGAGTCGATGCCTTCCTGAATACGCGCACCAGCGGAGTCGTTGAGTCCGATGATGGGTGCGCCCACCTCCATCGCCTCGTCCATCACCTTACAGACCTTCTGGGCGAACACCTCGCCCAGCGAGCCGCCGAACACGGTGAAGTCGTGAGCGAAGACGAACACCGTCCGGCCGTCGACCTCGCCGTAGCCCGTGACGACGCCGTCGCCCGGCACTTCCCGCTCGTCCATGTCGAAATTCGTGCTCCGGTGGGTGCGGAGCTGGTCGAACTCGTGGAACGTGTCCTCGTCGAGGAAGTAGTCGATGCGCTCGCGGGCGGTCAGCTTCCCCTTCTCGTGTTGGGATTCGATGCGCTCCTCGCCGCCGCCGAGCTCGGCCGCGCGCTTGCGCTCGCGGAGGTCGGCGATGGGGTCGGCGTCGGTATCGTCAGTCATGGGTCGTCCCCCCGAGGCCGTGCATACCAGGCGTGGTCGGGCAGCGAAAAAGGGTCTTCCGATGAACGATGATTACCGTAAGGGACCCGGAACGATGTAGTAGCCCGTGTCGGGCGTGGCGAGCAGGTCCCAGAGATTGATCGCGACGACGATGACGACCACTGCGAGGATCACCGTCCGAATGCCCCACAGCCAGATCGGCGCGAGCGAGCCGATGCCCGATCCGTCGGTGAGTTCGTCGATCGCGTCCTGGCCGAGAACCCAGCCGACGAACAGCACGACGAACAGCACGGCGGTCGGCAGCAGGAGGGTGACGCCGATGCCGTCGAACCAGTCGAGCCACGCGGTCTCCCACGCCGAAGGAATCCCGAGGAGGAAGATCGCCGCGCCGATCCCCGCCGCCGTCGGCAGTCGCGAGAAGCCGTAGTTGTCGACGAGATAGGCGACGACGGCTTCGAGCAGGCTGATCGCCGACGACAGCGCCGCGATCAGGATGACGCCGAAGAAGACGATGCCGACCGCCTGTCCGACGATGTCGCCGCCGGGCAGCTCCGCGAGCGCCGTCGGGATGGCGACGAACACCGCGCCGGGACCGCTCGTGTCGGGCGAAACACCCTGAGCGAACAGCAGCGGGAGGACGACCAGTCCGGCGAGAACACCGATGACGGTGTTCGAGATGCCGATGGTGACACCGTCGACCGGCAGGCTGTCGTCCTCACCGAGATAGGAGGCGTAGGTTATCATCACGCTGAAACCGACCGACAGCGAGAAAAAGGCCTGGCCGAACGCCGCGGGCAGGACGGAGCCGGCGTTGGCGATGATGGTGTCGAGGTTCGGGTTGAGGAAGAAGGCGTACCCCTCGCTCGCGCCGGGCAGCGTCGCCGCGAAGGCCGCGAGGCCGACGAGCATGACGACGACGGCCGGCACCATCACCTTCGTCGCGAGCTCGATGCCGTCCTCGATGCCGAGCGCGACGATCCCGATGGTGATCAGCATGAAGATAGCGTGCGTTCCCACCGAGGGGAGCCCGACCGAGATCGCGCCGAAGTACGACTCCGGCGCGGCGAGCGCACCGCCCGTGATGCTCCCGCCGATATACCGGAGCACCCAGCCGCCGATCACGCTGTAGTACGAGAGCGTCCAAAAGGCCGCGACGACGCCGATGGCACCGACGAACCACCAGCCAGGATGGCTGAGTTTCCGGAACGCACCGATGGCGCTGGTGTTGGCCCGCCGGCCGATGACGAACTCCGCGAGGAGTACGGGGATCCCGATGAGCAACACGGCCAACAGATAGACCACCAGAAACGCCGCGCCGCCGTTCGACGCGGTCTGGAACGGGAAGCGCCAGATGTTGCCCAGTCCGACAGCACTACCGATGGCCGCGAGGATGAATCCCACCCTCGTGGCCCATGTTTCACGTTCTGCCATAGCTGAGGGGGTTTCGCCCCGGTTAAAAACCTTCGTGAAACGCTCGCGTGTGACCGGCTCTCTAATCAAGCCTCGCCATAGACGGGCACGGCCGCGCCGCTCGTGACGCCTGTGGCGTCGCTACAGAGTGCGCAGACGACCGGGGCGATCTCCTCAGGTGTTGGCCAGTCGTCGGGATCGCCCGAGAGCATCTCGCGGTTGGCGGGCGTATCGATCGTCTTCGGCATGATCGCGTTCGCGCGTAGCTCGCCACGGTTCTCTTCGGCGATCGTCTCCGTCAGCAGGCGCACGCCGGCCTTCGCCGCACGATACGGGCCGTCGCCCTCGCCACCCTCCAGCGACGACTTCGCCGATACGGAGACGATCGCGCCGTCGGTCTCGCGGAGCTGTGGGATGGCGTGTTTCGACGCGAGGAACATGGTCTTGAGGTTGACGTCGAACAGCGTCTCGAACTCGTCAGTATCGGTCTCGTCGATCGGTTGGCCACCCTGCCAGGTGCCGGCGATGTTACAGAGCGCGTCGAGCCGTCCCTCCGCGTCGACGACGTCGTTCACGACGCGTTCGACGTCGCCTTCGTCGGTGAGATCGGCCTCGTGGAACTCGCAGTCGGCGTCGAGCAGCGAGTCGTCATCGTCGGGCGTGACGAGATCGGTCGCGTGGACGGTCGCGCCCGCGCCCTCGAACGCCGCGCAGATCCCGCTGCCGAGCGCGCCGCTCGCGCCGGTGACGAGCACTACCTCTCCGTCGAAATCGAATTCGGTCGACATGCCTCGACGAATGGTCGCCGAACGGAATAAAGCTAGCCACTAATACCCAAACGAGCACGGCACACGATCGAAGACGGCGTCGTTTTACGGCTCAGTGTCCGAACGGCGACAATGTTGTCTCCACCTGAGATGCTCGTGTATCTCATCCTCGGCGCAGCAGTGTTGCTGACGGGAAAACTCGCCATCGCCGGTGTCTATCCGCTCGCGGCCGGGATCGCGCTCGCGTTGCTCGCCTACGGCTATCTCGCTCGCTGGGGCGGTCGGCCGATCGAGGAGCGGCTGTTCGCGCCGCCGCGCCGTCCCTGACTGCGATTGCTACCGGCACCGACATAGTGGATCGCCGACTGAACGATCGGGAGCCGGTGTGCCCGAAACGATTTGCGGATCGACGATGAACCCGACACATGAGCGACGGTGACGCGGAGCAAGCCGCCGACAGTTCGGCTGACGACACGTCGCCCAGCGACGAATCCACAACCGCCGATGGTTCGACTGCCGAAACAGGACCGACCGCGGTGGGCGACGGTCGGAAGAAACACGTCAGCGTCCGCACCCGAAGCGACGAGTACCACGATCACGGCGACGTCTATCTCAAACAGTCCGCGGCGGCGTTTCTCGTCTCGCCGGAATCGTCGTTTCCCGACGGGACGACGACGCGCTACGCCAAGGACGATCTCAGTCGCGTCGCAGTGACCCAGCACCACTCGATGTGTTTCATCACGACGGCGACCGCCGGCGAGGGGCCGGCGCTCGACGCGCTGCGCGGGTTCCGCGACGACGCGCTCGCGCGATCAATCCCCGGGCGGGCGCTCGTCGCGACCTACGATGTGATGAGCCCGCCGATCGCGGCCACGCTCGCGCGCCATCCCGACGCACGGACGACGCGACTGGTGGCCTGGCTGGTCCGGAAGTGTGGCGCGCTCGCCCGCCGACGGACGCGTGCTTCCCCCGTCAGGCGGGCTACCCTCACCGGAGCGCTGGTCGCGCTGTACGTCGTCGGGGTCGCCGTCGCCGCGATTGGCCACTTCGCCATCCGACTGCGCGAGCGCCGTTAGGGAAGGAATCGTCTGACGTTCTCGATCGGGGAGAAACCCACCCCGGAAACGGTCTCGACGCGAAAGCCGTGGCGGTCGGCGCACCTTTCGATCTCGGTGGCGAGTGCTTCGGAGTCCTCGTCGTGGATACGGTAGGCGTACGAATCCTCGTCGGTCGAGACAGTGAGTTTCGGGCGGCCGAGTCGGCCGCCGTCGTGGAGACGGACGCGTTCGATGGCGTCGTATGCGAGCCACGTGACCGAATCAGCCTGGAGGAGCACCTCGTCGAGACCGTGATGGTCGTAGATCGCCTGCATGCCCCGCGACTCGCGGCGGTGCTTTCTCGTCCCGAGCCCGAACAGCGGCGTGATGTAGGCGTACTCGGCGATGTGTAGCCCGTCGTCGGCGAAGAAGAGATCGGCGAGGCGCAGCGGGAACGAGCCGGCCATCCCGTAGTGGACGTGCGTGTGGACCGCGATGTCGGTGCTCGGGAGTTCCTCGAAGGCCGCCGGATCGAGTTCGTCGCTCACGCCTCCTCCCCGAGCCCGCCGCGGTAGCCGAGATAGCCGAAGCAGTACGCCCCGGCGATGAACAGCAGCCCCGCGACCGTGTTCACTTCCAGAGCGACGTAGACGCCGATCGCGATGCCAGCGACGGCGAGCGCGAGCGCGAGGCGCATCCGTAGCGAGTACGTCTCGCCGGCGGCCGTGGCCTGCGCACCCTCGAAGCCGATGCGGCGCTCGCCGACGTAGGTGAGGATCATCACCGCGAGCGTCACGACGACGAGGACGACCCGCACGGTCCCGGCGAGTTCGATGCCGAACGCTCCGAACAGCAGCGGCGAGCCGATGACGAGCAAGCCACCGAAGTAGATCAGCAGTCGGTAGGCGACGAGCACGCCGAACAGGGCGTCGAGTTCGCTCGTTTCGGTGTCGGCCATGCGTGCTCTACGCGACCAGCGGGAAAAACGTCGGGGCACTCAGGCGAGAAAGCCCGACGCCTCGTCGGCGTCCTCGACGGTGCCGCTGGCGTCGATCTTCGCGCGTGCGGAGCGATACATCGTGTAGATCTGGACGGCGAGCGCGAACAGCCAGAGCACGTAGCCACCGGGGGCGCTCCCCATGACGGTGACGGTCGTGCCGAAGGCGTCGAGGCCGAAGCGCGTGACGAGTGTCTCGCCGATGAGCAGGATGCTGAAGAAGCCGAAGAAGGCCGTCGCCCACCACATGGCGAGGATCCTGGCCCAGCCGGGTTGGGTGTGTTCGGGCATTCGTGTCGTGTTGAGGATGATCGTGAGCGCGTTGTACGGCCACATCATCACGCCGGCGGCGGCCGCGCCGATGACGAGGATGATCCAGGGCTGGGCGACCTGGAAGCCGATGATCGCCATTCCCCAGAGCGTGAACACCGTGAGCAGTCCGAGGAAGATGTAGCTCATGTTCCAGCCACGGCTGCGACCGATCTTCTGGTAGACGATGTCGGCGCTGTTGCGGACGAACACCTCGATCTGGGCGTACTGCGTGCTGAACAGCGCGATGAACAGCAGTGCGTAGAGCAGCCACGCGCTGATGCCGCCGCCGAGCCCGGGGATGATGGTGTCGAGCCACATCGCCACGCCGCTGCCGCCGAACTCGCCGCCGCCGGCGTACTGGGCGGCGATCGACATGACGATCGTCGCGACGACGATCACGCCGACGACGAAGGTGAGGAAGTGTTCGCGCTGGGTGACCTTCCACCACGCCCGCCAGCGCTTCATGTTGGTGTCGGTCGGCTCGAAGGTGTAGCTGCCGTCCTGGCTCTCCGTCTCGCCGGAGCCACGGAGCGGGTTCTTGATCCGCCCCTGATAGGCACCCATCCCGTAGCCTTTCTCGCGTGCCCACACGCCCTGTGAGAGATTTGTATAGCCACCAGCGCCGGCGTAGGCGAGCCCGCCGAGGAAGGTGGCGATGTCGAAGTCCGCGTCCGACGGCAGCGCGCCGAAGTTGACCGCGCCGGCCGGGAGGTTGGCGAACTCGCCGAACGTGTTGAGCGTGAACATGAGGACGATGCCGATGAACACCGCGAGAAGCATCAGCGCGATCTGTGCGCGCTCGATGACGTTGTAGACCAGCGGGCCGGCCTGATAGGAGAGCCAGATGACCACCATCGAGACGACGCCGATGAGATACCAGTCCGCCCGCGGGACGATCCCGGTCCAGGCCGCGAACACCTCGGAGCCGGTCGCGGCCCAGCCCGGCCAGCCGATCTGGAAGAAGCCGAAGACGAGGAAAAAGAGCGGCCAGATGCGGTTCAACCGGTTGAACCCCTGAAAGATACTCTCGCCGGTGGCGATCGCCCATCGCTGGAGTTCGGTGTTGATGAAGAACTGGGTGATGACGCCGACCCAGAACGCCCAGTAGAGCCCCCAGCTCCCCTCGGCGACGATCGTCGGCCAGAACATCGTCTCGCCCGAACCGAGCGACGCGCCGAGCATGATGGCGCTCGGTCCGACGATGTGCGAGACCTTCGGTACCTTCGGGAGGTCGGCGATGCGGAACCCGCCACCGCCGTCCGACTTCGGATACTCGCTGGTCGCCGGAGCCTCCTCCAACGAATCGTCGTCAACGGGCGTATAGACCGAATCACGATACTCCCTGCCCTCCGCTTCCGAGGCGTAGACGTCCGAGCCGGAAACGCCGCCGTCGGTTTCGGGTTCCCCCACAGGTTCGCCCTCGTCGTCAGTCATTCGTTCCTCCACCGATGGACGGTCGCTTCGCGCACCGGGGTGGCAGTATTTGCCGCATGGTACTAGTCAACATGGATCCTGTCACATCAAAAACGTTCCGGAAAATGTAGATTTTGATATGCGTACTATACCGTTCGCGATCGACGGCGCGCTCAGTCCGCGATCGCGTCGGCGACCAGCTCGACCGGATGTGGCGGCTCCCTCCCCTCGTGTTCACCGAGCTGGCTCCGACAGGACGCGCCGGGTGCGACGACCCGATCGCCGTCGCTCTCGTCGACCTGCTCGTAGAGCACGTCGGCGATGGCACGGCTCATCGAGAGATGCTCCGATTCGTAGCCAAACGAGCCGGCCATGCCACAGCAGCCCGAATCGAGCGCGTCGACCGCGTAGCCCGCGCGCCGGAGAACGCCCACGGCGTGGTGGTCCTTCTTCGTGGCTTTCTGATGGCAGTGGCCGTGGTAGGTGAGCGATTCGTCCCGCTCGCCGAACCCGATCGCCTCGTCAAGTCGGAACCGATCGAGATACTCACAGACGCCGTAGGTGTTGTCGGCGACGGTTTCGACATCGCTTTCGCCCCCATCGGCGGCCGGTTGCTTCCCACCCTCGCCGGCGGCGACGGTGCCCGTCGGCACGCTCCGATCGGCGGCGGGGATCAGATCCGGATAGTCGTACTGGAACATGACGGCGTCGGAGGGTTCGACCACGACGACGTCCCAGCCCCGGCGAACGAGCGGCGAGAGGGCGGCGACGTTCTGTTCGGCGGCATCCCGGGCCTGCCCGACGAACCCCTTCGAGTAGGCTGGCCGACCGCTATCGGTGACGCCGAGGGGAAGTTCGACGTGGACATCGGCGGCTTCGAGCACTTGCACCGCGGCCTTGCCAGCCTCCGGATGGTTGTAGTTCGTGTACGTATCGGGAAAGAGCAGGACCTTCCTGTCGGCGTCGGCGGCCGACACCTGCGCGCCGCCGCGCGCCTCGAACCACTCTTCGAAACTTTCGGCGTGAAAGGTCGGCAGCGTTCGGTCCGTGGCGATACCGACCGCCTTCTCCAGCACGGTGCGCGCGCCCGGCAGTTCGGTTCCCCAGTTCGACAGCGGTGCGAATTGGCTGGCGAACGCCGAGAGCGAGTCGATATTCGCGAACAGGTGGTCGCGCAGGCTCGCGCCGTGGCGCTCGTGGTACTCGTTGGTGACTTCGGCCTTCATCTTCGCCATGTCGACCTCGCTCGGGCAGTCGTTCGCACAGCCCTTGCAGCCGATACAGAGATCCATCACCTCGTTCATGAACTCGACGTCGACTGCGTCATCCCCAGCATCAAGGTCGCCGCTCATCGCGTCGCGCAGCAGGTTCGCCCGCCCGCGTGTCGAGAGGATCTCCTCCTCGGCGGCGCGGTAGGTCGGACACATCGTTCCGCCGGTGGTGGACTGATGGCCGCGACAGCCGCCACAGCCGTGACAGAGCTCGGTCATCCCCCGGAAGCCGTTCTCGTTCTCCCAGCGGAGTTCGGTCTCGAAGCCCGCGTCGAATTCGTACTCCGAATCGAAGCGGAGATCCGCGGTCGGGCTGGGTGCATCGCTGTCGCCGGCATCGTCGGGCAGCCCACAGACCTGCCCCGGGTTGAGGAGCCAGTCGGGATCGAACGTCGACTTGAGATCACGAAAGGCCGCCCAGAGATCCTCGCCGTAGAGCTTCCGGTTCCATTTCGTGCGCGCGTGGCCGTCGCCGTGTTCGCCCGAGACCGAGCCCCCGTATTCGACCACCAGATCGGTCACGGCCTCGGCGATGGCGTCCATCCGCTCGCGTCCCTCGACGGTCTTCGTGTCGATCAGCGGCCGAACGTGGAGCACGCCGGGACCGGCGTGTGCGTAGAAGCTCGCGAACGTGCCCTGTTCGTCGAGGATTTCCTGGAAATCGGCGACGTACTCAGGGAGATGTTCCGCTGGAACGGCACAGTCCTCGATGAACGAGATGTGCTTCGCGTCTGTGGTGCGCGAGAGCAGGATCGGTAGCCCGGATTTTCGCATCTTCCAGAACTGTGCGCGCGTGTCGGCGTCGTGGGCCTCCATCGCCGCGTTCGCGTACCGTCGTTTCTCCGTCAGTTCGTGCGCGCCATCGCTCGGCTCGGCGTCCGATTCGCTTCCCACACGGTCGGCGACGAGATCCGCGACCTGCTGTTTTCCATCCCTATCGGACTCGGCATAGAACTCCACCAGTAGTACGGAATCGGTTCCCTCCGGAAGCATACCTACGACGTCGGCGAACTCGCTGGTATCGCGTGCGAGATCCAGGAGGACAGAGTCCATCACCTCGACGGCCGCGGGTTCGTGTTCGAGGATCGGTTCGACGTCCTCCATCGCGTCGCCGAGCGAGTCGTAGGTCAGCAGGCCGATGGCCTTCGTCTCGGGGACGGGTTCGAGCGCGACGGTCGCCTCCGTGACGATCGCGAGGGTTCCCTCGCTGCCGGCGAGCAGGCGTGCGAGGTTCACCGTGCCGTCCGCCGCATCCGAGACCAGCATGTCGAGATCGTAGCCCGAGACGTTGCGCTTCAGGCCGGGGTAAGCTTCCTCGATCCTGTCGCTCTCTTCGTCGACGATGCGGGCGACTTCGGCGTGGATGCGCGCTTCGAGATCGCCCTCGGGGTCGGCGCGCTCGCGGAGTTCTTCGATCGTGAGTTCGCCGAACTCCGTCATGGTGCCGTCGGCGAGCACGACCTCACAGGACTCGATGTAGGCGTCGGTCTTGCCGTATTTCAGCGAGTGCGCACCGGTGCTGTTGTTGCCGATCGCTCCCCCGAGCGCGCTCTTGTCGCCCCAGGCCGGGTCGGGCGCGAACTTGAGATCGTGAGGTGCGAGCGCTTCGTCGATATCGGCGAGATAGATCCCCGGTTGAGCGGTGGCCGTTCTGGATTCGAGATCCATATCGAGCAGCTCGTCCATGTTGCGGGTGAAATCGAGCACAACCGCCTCGTTGACGGCCTGTCCGGCGAGGCTCGTTCCGCCGCCGCGTGGGAGCACCGGGATTCCCTGGTCGGCACAGTAGGCGACGACGGCGGCGACGTCGGCGGTCGATTCCGGGAAGACGACGCCGATGGGTGGTATCTCGTAGGCGCTCGCGTCGGTCGCGTAGAGGTTGCGTGAATACTCGTCGAAGCGAACGTCACCCTCGACGCGCGCTTCGAGCTCGTCGACGAGCGCCGGACGGTCGACCGCGCCGCCGCGATAGTCGTAGTTCGCGTCGTCCGCTGGGTCGTCGGCCGATCGCTGCGCGAAGTCGGTCGTCACGATGGCGCATGGTTCGTCCCCGGACGGTAAACAGGCATCGGAGAATGCACCATCGATCGATTCGTCTCGGTGGCAGTCGGTCGGGACACGGGCGTACGCTGTCTGGATCGGACCGCATGACGACAGTTCCGCGAAAGGCCGATATAGCTCAGTTCCGAACGATGGACGATGAGTGACGTTCTCACGACGTTCGAATCGTCGCTCGACGGATTGGACGTCGCCACGACACGAACCGACGCCGACGGGTTCGCCGAGGCGCTCGACGACGCGATCCGCGAACCGGCCGTCGGCGTTCCGCTGGGTCTCGACGACGTTTCGCTCGCCGACACCGCGGTGACGGTCGATCCCACGGCCACAGAGTTCGAAACGGCACGGACGGGCGTCACCCCCGTCGGAGCGGGCATCGCCACCTACGGCTCGCTCGCGGTCGCAGCCGACGCGGCGGGCAGTGAGCCGGTGAGTCTCTACCCGGAGCGCCACGTCGCCGTCCTGCGCGAGGAGGAACTCCACGCCGACATGGACGAGGCGTTCGCGTGGCTCGGCGAGGAGTTCGCCGCCGGGCGGGACAGTTACGTCTTCGCCACCGGCGCGAGCGCGACCGCCGACATGGGCGAGATGGTCGAGGGCGTCCACGGCCCCGCCGAAGTGCACGTCGTCGTACTCGAACGATGAGCGCCGACACCCGCCGCGAGAAGGCTGCACACATCCGTCACCTGCTCGACACCGAGGGCGAGAACGTCCGCGAGAACGCGAGCCACTTCAACGAGAACCGGTACGACGCCATCGACGAGTTCGACGAGTACGAGGAGCTCCGGACCACAGTCCGAGAGATCAAGGAGGACGCCATCGAGCGACTGCCCGAACTGATCGAGACGGTCACCGAAAGCGTCGAGGCCAACGGCGGACACGTCTATCTCGCCGAGGACGCCGCCGACGCGAACCAGTATATCGAGAACGTGGTGGGCGACGCCGAGACGCTCGTGAAATCGAAGTCGATGACGACCGAGGAGATCGACGTCAACGAGCAGCTCGAAACCGCTGGCGTGGACGTCTACGAAACCGACCTCGGCGAGTTCGTCCTCCAGGTTGCAGATGAAAATCCGTCGCACATCGTCGGGCCGTCGATCCACAAGTCGCGCGCGGGGATCGCCGAGCTGTTCAACGAGCAGTTCGATCCCGAGGAGACCCTGGAGACGCCCGAGGAGCTCACCGAGTTCGCCCGGGACTACCTCGGCGAGCGAATTCGCGATGCGGACGTGGGGATGACCGGCGCGAACTTCGTCGTCGCCGACAGCGGGACGATCACGCTCGTCACCAACGAGGGCAACGCCCGGAAGTCGGCCGTGACGCCGGACACGCACGTGGCTGTCGCCGGGGTGGAAAAGTTGATCCCCACGCTCTCTGACCTCCAGCCGTTCGTCGAACTCATCGCGCGCTCGGCGACCGGCCAGCCGATCACCCAGTACGTCACGATGCTTTCTCCGCCTGTGGAGACGCCGACGCTGGACTTCGACGAGCCCGACACTCCCCTTTCGGAGTCGGATGGCGACCGCGAGTTCCATCTCGTGCTGCTCGACAACGGTCGGACGGCGATGCGCGAAGACGATCAGTTGCGCGAGACGCTCTACTGCATCCGGTGTGGCGCGTGTGCGAACTCGTGTGCGAACTTCCAGCACGTCGGTGGCCACGCCTTCGGCGGCGAGACCTATTCCGGCGGGATCGCCACGGGCTGGGAAGCCGGCGTTCACGGGCAGGACAGCGCCGCCGAGTTCAACGACCTCTGTACGGGTTGCTCGCGCTGCGTCAACAACTGCCCGGTGAAGATCGACATCCCCTGGATAAACGAAGTGGTTCGAGATCGCATCAACCACAACGAGTCCACGGAGTTCGACTTCCTCGTCGAAGGACTCACTCCCGACGAAGAGCCGGGCGGTGTGGACCTCCAGAAGCGCTTCTTCGGCAACTACGCCGACCTGGCGAAAGTCGGGAGCGCAACCGCACCGCTGTCGAACTGGATCGCGGGGACCGCCCCCGCGCGAGCGCTCATGGAGCGCGTTCTGGGTATCGATCGCCGGCGCTCCCTTCCGGAGTTCGAGCGCGAGACGCTCCGGAAATGGTTCGATGCCCGCGGCGGGTCGCGTGTCTCGCCGGCCGACGCCGATCGCGAGGCAATGCTCTACCCCGATGCCTACACGAACTACATCGAGGTCGAGCGCGGGAAGGCCGCCGTCAGGGTGCTCGAAGCGCTCGGCGTCGCAGTCGAGGTTCCCGACGTCGCATCGAGCGGGCGCGCACCGCTCTCGCAGGGGATGCTCGCGACGGCCGAGCGCCACGCCCACGACGCCTACGCCGATCTCGCCGAACACATCGACGCCGGGCGGGATATCGTCATCATCGAACCCTCCGATCTCGCGATGTTCGCCGGCGAGTACGAGAAGTTCCTCCCCGATCGGTCGGCCGAGCGCCTCGACGACAACAGCTACGAGATCATGGAATACGTCTACGGCCTGCTCGAAAACGGGGGCAGTAGTGGAAAACTGCCGGCCGGCGACGGCGAGCGCGTGGCCTACCACAGCCACTGCCAGCAGCGGACCCTCGGACTCGAAGCCCACACCGTGGCCGTTCTCGAAGACCGTGGCTACGACGTGCTCACCTCCGAAACGGAGTGCTGCGGGATGGCTGGCTCGTTCGGCTACAAGCGCGAATACTACGAATTGAGCATGGACGTCGGGAGCGAGCTCGAAGCGCAGTTCCAGGACGAAGAGGCGCGCGATCGAACCGTGGTCGCGAGCGGCACCTCCTGTCTCGAACAGCTCGATTCGCTCTTGGAGCGGCCGAGCCGGCATCCGGTGCAGCTGATCGATCCCGATCGATAGCTCTCGGCCCACTTGCTGAGACGGTAGCTTCCTCGCTCCCGAAGACGATACTGTATTGATGCGAACGAAACCATTATCACAACCCGACGTGTTTTTCCGTTGAGAATGGATCGACGGAAGTATTTAGCGGTGGTCGGTGCTGCAACGAGCCTTGGTCTCGCCGGCTGTAGCGGTGGCGGAAGCGGCAACAACAGCAGTAGTGGAAACGGAAGCAGTGAAACGGCAAACGATAGCAGCGGTGCTAATACCGGCAATACTAGTGAAAGCACAGATACTGCAGCAACGGGAGGTGGGTCTGAAGCGACGTCGAAAGAGGCTGCAGATACGACGGAGCCAACTACCGCTGGAGGAACCGAAATGAGTGAAGCCGACACTCTCACACCCTCTGGTAACGGTGGATCGGGAAGCACCAACGTTACTGATACTGAACTCGTCGTTGAAGAAGGTCAATATGGGACCGATATTTATATGAGTGGTCTGGTTGAAAATACAGGTAGCGATGTCCTCCGACTCCCCGAAGCGAGAGTGTCATTCTACGATAGCGAAGACTCAATTCTCACCAGCACGACGACGAGTATTGCGTTCCTCAAACCCGGAACACAGTGGGAGGTCCACGCACCGTATCTCGATGAAAAAGAGCCAGCACGTGGCGAGATTGAGATCACGAGTGAGGACACGTTCCAAACTGAACTCGGGATTCCGGATTCGCTCAAGGTTGCTGAGGAGAACCTGAATAGCGGTGAGGAGCCAACACTCTCACTTCGTATCGAAAACACATCGGACAGTGCAGTCTCGCCATCGGTATTCTGTGTGTTTTACGATGGTGATGGTGTCGCATTGGGCGATGGACTCGACAGCCTTGAGCAACTTCCGGCAGGCGAATCATGGCAAACCTCGCTCGAATACATAGCATACAGTACACAGGATGCAACTCGTATCTCGGATTACGACCTCTATGCGACCACGTTGTAGGGAATGAGGTGAACAGATATTGGACAGTACAACTAATGAGGCGTGAGATCAGCCGCGGTTAGCAGTTTTTTGTCTTCGTGTTTTGAGTTCGTTGGCAACTATCTCGTGGTTAACCGTGTCACTGTGGGCATGAAAAACGAAAGGTGAGTGCCCGGGGTGGGCTCCGAACCCACGATCTCCGCATATCCCAGGTCCGAGGCGACAGCCTCGGGGGAAAACCGCTCTCGAAACCCTATGAGTGCGGCGCTATGTCCAGCTAAGCCACCCGGGCTACCGATCGGTACTGGACTCGCGTTCATTAACCTTCCCATCTCGGCTTCGGCAGTCTTTTGACGATCGATAGCACAGTCGCACCATGGACGTTCCCGGTATCGTCCGCGAGCGCCTCGCCGACGAGCGACGGATGACCAGCGTGAACGTCGGCGGCGACGACCGGGTCTACGTCACGCCACCGAAGACGCTCGTCTACCGCGCCGCGGGTCTGTTCAGTAGCGAATCGATCGAGGAGTTCCCTCACGACGTCAGTCGCTTCGACGTCTCGGCCGACCGCCGCGAGGCGACGTTCGCCTTCGAATACGAACACGGTGTCGAGGCGTTCTCGGCCCCGCGCGAACGCATCGAGACGATCCTCCCGCCGGTGCTCGCGGGCGTGCTCCGGACCACCGACCGCATCGATCCTGACGAAGAGATCGAGGAGAGCTACCGTTTCGGCGATCGCACGCTTATCGTCACCGACCGACGGCTGCTCACCGCCGTCGGCGAGGCCGTCTGGGACCGCGAACACGATAGCTACGACTACGATCGGATCACCGATCTCCGCTTCGAGGACGACCTCCGTATCGATGTCGACGGCCGCCCCAGATATATCGAACTCACGGGCGACGGCCGACGCGAAGCCTACGAAACCCTCGAAGACGCGCTCTGTGCATACCACGGCGTCGCCAGCATCGACCAGCTCGCGGACCGCACGACCGAATCGACGGCCACTGAGCGCACGACGGAACCGACGACCACCGACCGGACGGCCACCGACCAGACAGCCGACCGGGCGGCCGGGGACCCGACACCGGCCGAATCGGCCGACCGAACGCCTGCTCGTGACCCCGACGGCGCGAGGGACGAACCCGCCAGTCGCAACGGCGACGAAACCGACGGGCAGCCGACAGAGCAGCCAGCACGGTCCCGTTTCGAGCCCGACGAATCGACGGAGCCGCCGATCCCCGAAGCGTCCGAATCGAGCCACGAGCCGACCGAGCCGAACCGTGATCCGGCCGAATCGAACCAGCCGAGCGAGCCGGACCGGCGGTCTGTCGAGCCGCGTCGGGAACCGTCCGAGCCGCGCCGTGGATCGAGTGGGACGGACGACGAGCCGGATAACAGGCCCGCCAGTACGGAAAACGGAGAGGGCGGGAACAGAACTGCCGACGTGGACCAACTGACAGACGAGGTCGACGCACTGCGCGATCACGTCGAGCGACAGACGGAGCTGCTCGAACGACAGCAGGAAACGCTCGAACGGCTGGCCGAGATCGCCGACCTCAACGACGACCGATAACCTTCCTGATACACGACGAGCCGAAGGGGCCGTGCTCGCCGGCGTCGAGCTGGATGACGTAGCCCGTCATGATCGACGCGCCACAGCGCCGGCAGGTGAACTCGCCCTCTCTGGTGACGACGTCGCGCTCGAACCGGACGAACCCACCCGAGCGAACGCGGATGCGTCCGTCCGCGCGCTCGATGATGCCGCGCTTTTCGGCCGTATCGAGGATCGTGCGGGTCGTGTGTGGATCGCTCGTGACGGTTTCGAGCCGGTCGATCGCCGCGGCGAGCGCGAGTTCGTCGTCGTCCAGGTTCGCGAGGAGGCTCACGCCGAGTTCGACGGCATCGCTCACGGCGGCGATCGGTCGCCGACGCCTAAACGTCGTGCGAAACGGATCGAAACGGGCTTCTCGCCCAGGAGACAGATTCGGGTGTGTCACGCGCTCGTCGGCGTCTTGCGGGGGTCGCGGTCATCGTGGGTGTGGTGGCGCTCGCCGCGCTCACGATCTCGCCGAGCGCGCTGTTCGATCGGATCGCCGGGCTCCGCTCGCGCCCGTTCGTCTTCGCGCTGGTCGTCGTCGGGCTCTATCTCGGTCGCCCGCTCGTCGCGTGGCCGATGAGCCTCTGTTCGGCGGTGGTCGGCTACGGCTACGGACTCGTGGGAATCCCGTTCGCCCTCGCCGGCGTGCTCCTCACCTGTCTACCGCCGTACGTGCTCGGCCGATACGCGGGCGACGCGAGCGCGCTCGGCCGGATCGGCCACGCCGGCGAGCGGTTCTTCGCACGCACCGGCGGCGCTCGTGGCGTGGCCGCTGCCCGGCTCGCACCGCTGCCGGCCGATCCCGTCTCCGTCGGCGCGGGGCTGTCGGGCGTGGAACTCCGGCAATATCTCCTCGGTACGCTCGCCGGCGAGGTGCCGTGGACGGTCGCGGCGGTGTTCGCGGGCAGTTCGCTCTCGACGCTCGCCGTCGCTGGTCTGGAGAGCGCGAGCGTAGAACTCGGGCTCGCGGCGGGTGCCATCGCCGTTCTCGCGCTCGCCGGCCCGGCCTACGAGTATCTCCGGGATCGTCGCACTCACCAGAACGTATCGGAGCAGTCGTAGACGATGCCGTGGCGTGGGCAAACGTACTTGCAGTGGCGGCGCTGCATGCCGGTGCCACACGCCGGACAGGGGCGGCCGTGGTCGCGATCGGTCATGCCCGAAGTTCGTCGGCACGCAGGTGAACCTTTGGCCGTCGGGCGAAATTGGGTCGGAGTTCGGTCAAGATTCATCCGCTTGTCGTCCCTCCTGATGGCATGAGCCACGTCTCCACGAACGGATCGTTCGCCCCGGCGATCGTGACGGCGGTGTTCGCGGGCATCGCCGGCATCGTCGGATCGTACGCGCTCGCGGGCTACACGCCCTCGTTCGTCGTCGCACCGATCACCGCCGTTCTTGCACAGAACGTCCCGGCCGCGCTGCTGACGTTCGCCAAGGGGCCGCTCACCCAGTTCGGACAGGCGTTCGGGATCGAACATCTCGGCCAGCAGGTGAATCTCCTACTCGCGCTCGCCATCGGGAGCGGGCTGTTCGCCTGCCTCGCGCTCGCGGCGCTCGCCACCGGTCGCCGGTTCGGCACGGCCACCCTCTCGATCGGACTGACGGGCGTCCTCGTCACGCTCGCGACGGTGATTGTGGCCGGTGCGATCGTGCCCGCGCTCGGGGCCGGCGTCGCCAGCGCGCTCGTGGTCGCTATCGCGATCGCCACGACGACCGGGACGGAACGTCGGGAAGGAGTGTCGACGGGACGGCGCTCGATGCTCGGCAGCCTCGCCGGCACGCTCGGGATCGGCGTACTCGGCTACACGCTCGGCAGCAGCGGGGAGGCGAGCGACCCCGCGGCGGCGAGCACGGGCGCTGCCGGCGGTGCGAACGCAGGTGGGAACGTGAGCGGTGGAGCCAACGCCAGCAGTGGTGGCGAGGATAGCGGGAGTGACGGGGGACCGTCCGCCGGCCAACTCCTCTCGAAGGCGGAGTCGGCCTCGTTCGGCATCTCGGGGCTCGAAGGGCTGGTCAGCGGCGAGGATTTCTACGAGGTCGATACGGCGAACGTCAACCCCGACGTGAGCGCGAACGACTGGTCGCTGTCGCTGACCGGCGCGGTCGGAAACGAGCGGACCGTCGACTACGATCAGCTCACGTCGATGGGAAGCGAGCTCCGATTCATGACGCTGCGCTGCGTCAGCGACCCGCTCAACGGCGACAAGATGGACAACGCGCTCTGGGAGGGCGTGCCGGTGTCGAAACTGCTCGATACGGCGAACCTCCAGGGCAAGTACGTCATGGCCCGCTCGGTCGATGGCTACGCCGAGGAGTTCCCGATCGAGGCGCTGACGACCGGCATGCTCGCCTACGGCAAGGACGGCAACCCCCTCCCGCGCAAGCACGGCCATCCGGTCCGGCTGCTGGTGCCGGGCCACTGGGGCGAGATCAACGTCAAGTGGATCGACGAACTCGAGATCCTGGAGCGCCCGGCAAAGGGGTTCTGGGAGAAACGCGGCTGGCACGGCACCGGCCCCGCCAACACGGTCGCCAAACTCCACGCGACGAACAAGGGGGACGACGAGATCACGGTCGCCGGCCACGCGAACGCCGGCACTCGAGGCATTCGAAAAGTGGAGGTCTCGACCGACGGCGGCTCCTCCTGGAACGAGGCGCGACTCTCCAACGTCCTCGAACCGAACCTCGGGGGCGACGTCTGGCGGCAGTGGGCGTACAGCTACGAGCCGCCGGGGGGCAAACACGAGGTCGTCGTCCGGGCGATCGACGGATCCGGAACGATGCAACCGAAGAAAAACAGCGGACCCTACCCGCGCGGCGCGAGCGGCTGGGTCTCGAAAACGGTCGAATAACGGTTCTTTCGGTTGGCGGCGTTCAGTTCAGCACTCCGACCAGCCACAGGACTCGCAGGTCTTGCAGCCTTCGGAGTAGTACAGCGTGAACGCCCCACAGGAGGGACATTCTGGGCTCTCGCCGTTGTCGATCAGCTTCTGGACGTCGTCGGTTGCGTCCGATTCGGCCGCGACGCCGCCGTCGGCCTCCGGTTCAGCGCCTTCGTCGTCGGCGATCTCGGCGAGGTTGCGCTGCTGGGGATAGGTCTTCTCGATCTCGTCGTCGAGATACCGGCGCATCGCGGTGCCGATCGCGTCCGGGATCGACTGGATCTGTTCGCCCTTGTCCCAGGCGACCTTCGGACTCCGGGTGCCATCGAGCTCGTCGACGATCTCCTTGGGCGCGACGCCCGAGCGCAGCGCGGTCGAGATCACCTTGGCCAAGGCCTCGGTGAAGGAGTTGGTGAACCCGCCGGAGTGACCGATGTTGGCGAACAGTTCGAACGGCCGGCCCTGCTCGTCCTCGTTGATGTTGACGTAGAGCTTGCCGTAGCCCGTATCGATGCGCTGGGTCATCCCGTGGAGCACGTCCGGCCGGGGCTGTTTCGCCGCGTAAACCGGTTCGTCGAACGCCTCCTCGGTCGCGAGCGTCTCGCGCACGTCCTCGTGGTCGAGGAACGCGTCGAGCCCGCCGAAGACCTCCTCGATCTGCTCGGCGATGACCGCCGCGGCCTCCTCGTCGTCGGCGAACTCGGCGTTGTCCGCCCGCGTGGTGAGGACCTGCTTCGAGCGCGTGCCGTCGCGGTAGACCGTCACGCCCTTGCCGCCGTTGTCGTAGATGTAGCGGTAGACTTCGTCCATGTCCTCCTTCGTGGCGCTGTTCGGGAAGTTACAGGTCTTCGAGATGGCCGAGTCAACTCCGGCCTGACAGGCCACCTGAACGCCCGCGTGCTCGATGCCCGAAAGGTCCGAGGTGACGACGAACAGCTCGCCGATGGCCGCGGGCACCGTGTCGAGCCCCTCGACGCCGTCGAACTCGTTCGCCGCCATCTGGTCCTGGGCCTCGCGCTTCACCGCGTCGACGTCGATGTCGTTGGCCTCCAGCACCCTGAGGAAGTAGTCGTCGAACTCGACGAGCATCTCGTCGCCCTGCACGTCGTCGGAGACGTTCTTGTAGTAGGCGACGTTGTAGATCGGTTCACAGCCACCCGTCGTGTTGCCGACCATCGAGGTCGTCCCCGTCGGGGCGATCGTCGTCGTGTTGTGGTTGCGAATGGGGTAGCCATCGACCCAGTCGTCAGCCGACTCACCGGTTTGGGCCTCGAACCACTCACGGTAGGCGGTGGGGTCGGCGTACTTCGACTCCGCCCAGTCCTCGAAACTTCCTCGAACTTCGGCGAGTTCGTGGGAGGTGGACTTCGAGCCGTGGTTGATATGCTCCATCAGCTGGCGGGCGATCTCGTTGCCTTCTTCGGAGCCGTAGCGCACGCCGAGCTGGATGTAGAGCTGGGCGAGCCCCATGATGCCGAGCCCGATCTTCCGCATTTCTCGCACTTTCTGCTCGATCTTCTCGACCGGGAAGTCGCTCATCGTGACGACGTTCTCGAGGAACCGAGTCCCTAATTCGATGCGATGATCGAACGCGTCGAAGTCGATGGCCTCGTCGAGGTAGGCGCTCATCGCTTCCTCCTGACTGCCGTACTCGTCGGCGTGCTCGTCGGACCAGACCCGCCAGTCGGGTGCATCGGTCGCGGCGAGCGTCGAGAGGTTGATGTGGCCGAGGTTACAGGCTTCGTACTCCTCCAACGGCTGTTCGCCGCAGGGATTTGTGGCCAGGATCTCGTGGTCGGGATGTTCCTCGACGTCGAAGGAGTGCTCCTTGTTCACTCGTTCGAGATAGATGACGCCAGGCTCACCGTTTTGATAGGCCCCGTCGACGATGTGCTCCCAGAGCGCGGCGGCCGGGATCGACAGTTCCTCGCCGACCTCGACGTGCTCGCCGAGATCGTAGCAGTCGTAGAGCTCCTTCGTCTCGGCGGTGGCGACGTGCGGTTCCTCGGTTCGGGGATTGGTGAAGGTGAACTCCTCGCCGTTTTCGAGCGCCTCCATGAAGGCGTCGGTGACGCCCACGGAGATGTTGAAGTTCGAGAGATGGCCCTCGACGGCGTTGC
Organism: Halococcus qingdaonensis; assembly: GCF_024508235.1. Classification (NCBI taxonomy): domain Archaea; kingdom Methanobacteriati; phylum Methanobacteriota; class Halobacteria; order Halobacteriales; family Halococcaceae; genus Halococcus; species Halococcus qingdaonensis. The sequence continues at coordinate 1,709,022 of NZ_CP101943.1, forward strand.
GCAGGTGTTCGGGCACCTTCCCCTCGTCGTCGATGAGCTCGCGGGCCTCTTCGAGGGCATCGACGAACTGCGTGTGCGTGAAGTCGTCGGGATCGTTGAGTCGCAGCGAGTGCGCCAGCGAGACGTCCTTGTTCTTCGCGTGGATGAACTGGATCACGTCGGGATGCGAGACGCGCATGACGCCCATCTGTGCGCCACGGCGCGCGCCGCCCTGCGCGATCGTCTCGCACATCTGGTCGTACGTGCGCATGAACGTGATCGGCCCCGAGGCGATCCCGCCCGTGGAACCCACGGCGTCGCCGTACGGCCGGAGCTTCCAGAACGCGTAGCCCATCCCGCCGCCGGACTGGAAGACCTGTGCGGCCTCCTTGGCGGTCTCGTGGATGTCGTCGATGTCGTCGGCCGGGGAATCGACGAAACACGCCGAGAGCTGCTGGAGCTCGTCGCCGGCGTTCATCAGCGTCGGCGAGTTCGGGATGAACGACAGCTCCTCCATCGACTCCTGGAACGACTGCGCGGTCGCCTCGACGTGGTCCCGGATCTCCGCCGGCAGCTCGGGCACCACGGTCTCGTAGGCGAACTTGTTGACGTTGTACGCCGACAGCGCCGTTGCGGCCTCGTCGTCGGCCGTCGTCCCCTTGCCGAACACCTCGCTCGCGAGGTCGTCGCGGCGCGGGTGGTCGGGTTTCAGCTGGTCGGGCGTGACAGTGATCTCGGTGTCGGTGCGCTCGGCCTCGAAGACCGCCTCGGCCAGCGCGACGTTCTTCGCGACGCGCTCGAAGAGATCCTCCTGGGTCTCGACGAGCTCGCCGTCCGAATCCTTCCGGAGATAGCGCGCCGGCAGGATGTTCTCGTAGGCGTTCGCGGTCAGGCGCTCGTCGAGCGTGTCGCCGTCGGTGCGCTTCACGGGCAAAACGACCTCGTCGGCCGACCGGTCCGCGCGGCTCATCGACCGTCCCCTCCGGCAGCGTGCGGGCGCTGACGGGCGAAACTCCCCTTTCGGTGTGGTGTAAAATCGGTCATTCGGTGACGAACTCCTTGTTCAATGGCCATCCAAATAAATTGTCCGCCTTCAGTTTATCTTTTGCAAATTCAGTTGAACATACTGTTGGTACTACTCGGGTATCACCGGTTGTGGGTTGCAGCCATAGTTACTTTCCGGAGGGTCATAAACGTATCTAGAGCGGAGCGGAAGTGGTCGTATCACGAAAAACCAGCCGATGGTAGGTGGGTTCCAGACGAAGCGTGAAGGGGTGCGTTCGAGATCGGGGTGTTACCGTCGCCGACCGCTCCAGACCAGCACGCCGCCGACGAGCGCGAATATCACGCCGAGGGCGAGCGCGCCGATGTGCCACGGCTGGAACCAGACCGGCAGCGACACCACGTAGGAGAGGCCGGCGTGGGCCTGTCCGAGCAGCGGGAGCGACTCCCCGCTCGTCGTCGGTGTGTCGCCGGTGCCGTTCATCCGCGGGAGCCGGTCGTCGTTGAGCAGTTCGTTGTAGGGGAGTCGTTCGGCCTCGTAGGGCCAGATGCCGGTGTCGGTGTGCCAGACGGTCTCGCCCTCGGGTGTGACCTCGACGACGCGGTTGTTGCGGCTATCGGTGATGAGCGTGTTGCCGTTGGGCAGGCGGTCGGCGTCGCGCGGCCAGTCGAAGCGGACGCCGTTGGCCGAATCGACACCCCACGCGACCTCCCAGCTCCCGTTGCGCTCGTGGAGTTCGACCACGCGGTCGTTCTCGCTGTCGGCGACGAGAATCGCTCCCGACCCGAGATACTGGGGGTTGTGCTGGTGGTTCATGATCTCCGGATCGCCACAGCGCACGTCGCCACCGCTGTCGTTGCTGTAGTCGGCGAGCCCGTTGTTCGCCTTGCAGTTCTGGTCGTTGCCGCGCTCGGTGTCCTCGTTGATCACGTCGACGACGCCCTCACCGCGCTCGATGACGAGCAGCTGGTTCGCGTTCCGGACCGAGACCATGTATCTGTCCCCGCCGATCGGATCGACGTCGTTGATGTGGAGCCAGTCGGTCTGGGTGGCGTCCGGCGGCGCGTCGTAGAAGTTGCTGGCGTTCCACTGCCAGGTGGTCGTGCCGTTCGGCGCGATGGTGAACACGCGCTCGGCGTCCATGTCGGTCATGATCACTTCGCCCGAGGGGAGGATGTTCGCGTCGTGGACCTCGCTGTTCAGCTTCGTCGACACCGGGAACGACCACTCGTTGACGACGTGTGGCTCGGGCGTGGGTTCGATGAGTCGATAGCCCGTCCGCGAGCAGGGCGCTTCGTACTCGCCGCAGGATTGCTCACCTTCGACGATGAAGCCCGCGAGCACCGTGCCGTTGTCGAGTTTCGTCACGTCGAAGTAGTCGACGTTCTCGCCGCTCTCGGTCCAGACCTCGTCGCCGTTCGCGTCGTACTGTGTGACGGCCCCTTCGGACTGCATTCCGACGAGCGTCGCACCGCGCGTCGAATCGTTGTCGGCCGCGCTGGCAGTCGGTGTGGTCGCCGCGCTCACGGCGAGTGGCCCGACGACGACGATGACGGCCAGAACCACCAGGAGCGCACCGAGGCGCTGGCGAGAGGGCGAACGCATTGGTTGTGCCGACTGCGTGGCTGGTCGGGTTAACGCTACTGATTCGCGCTCGGAACGCGATCGCCGTCGAGCACGGAGACAAAGTTCTGAAGGACGTCGTGACCGACGCTCGTGAGTACGCTCTCGGGGTGGAACTGTACGCACTCGATCGGATGCTCACCGTGGCGAATCCCCATCACGAGCCCGTCGGCGGTGCGCGCGCTCACGGCGAAACAGTCGGGCACGTCGGTGGCGACCAGCGAGTGATAGCGCCCTGCCTGGAACCCCTGATCGAGATCGGCGAACACGCCGCGACCGTCGTGATCGATCGAGACGGCCTTTCCATGGACCGGTTCCGGCGCACGCCCCACCGACCCCCCGTACGCGTAGATCGCGGCTTCCAGCCCGAGACAGACGCCAAGTGTCGGTATCTCGGGGCTCACTTCCCGGAGCACGTCGAGCGTGACGCCCACGTCGCGATCATTCTCGGGATGGCCCGGCCCGGGACTGATGACGATCCCGTCCGGGTCGGCGGCGCGAACCTCTTCGAGCGAGGCCGTGTTGCGCACGACGTGGGTGTTCGCGTGCTCGCTCACGTACTCGACGAGGTTGTAGGTGAACGAATCGAAGTTGTCGACGAACATGACGTCCGGGCGGTCGGCGGCATCGGTGGGGATCGTCGGTTCGGTGGTCATCGCGAGGGCTCCGGCGTCATCGACGGCCGTTCGATGCGTTCGAGCGCGGCGAGCACGCCCTCGATCTTCTGCTCGGTCTCGTCGTACTCGCTCGCCGGCTCCGAATCGGCGACGACGCCCGCGCCCGCACGCACGGTGATCCGATCTTCACCCACCCCACCGACCGCCGACGGCTCCGTGGCGTGCTCGATCAGCGCCGTCCGGATCGTGATGGCGATGTCGGCGTCGCCGTCCCACGAGAAGTAGCCGACACCGCCGCCGTACAGCCCCCGCGGGGAGGCTTCGAGCTCGTCGATGAGCTCCATCGCACGGACCTTCGGCGCACCCGAGAGCGTGCCCATCGGGAAGGCCGCGCGCACCGCGTCGAACGCGTCGTTTGCCTCCGTCATCTTCCCTGTGACCGTCGATTCGATATGCTGGACGTGGGAGTATTTCAGCACGGTCATGAACTCCGCGACTCGCACGGAGCCGGGCTGACTCACCCGGCGCACGTCGTTGCGCGCCAGATCGACGAGCATCGTGTGCTCGGCGCGCTCCTTCTCGTCGGCGAGCAGTTCGCCCGCGAGCCGGCGGTCCTCGACCGGGCTCGATCCCCGGGGACAGGTGCCCGCCAGCGGGTTCGAGACGACCTCGTCCCCGCGGATGGAGACCAGCGTTTCGGGGCTCGCACCCACCACCGAGCGATCGCCGTATTCGAGCAGATACATGTACGGCGAGGGGTTGATCTCGCGCAGGGCGGCGTACAGCCCGCGTGGGTCGATCTCGCCAACCAGTTCGCGGGCGCGCGAGAGCACCACTTGGTAGCTGTCGCCATCGAGGACGTGTTCCTTCGCCCGCCGAACGGACTCCTCGTACTCTTCGCGCGAGCCAGCAGTCTCCCCACGGCGCTCGAACCCGCCCACATCGACCGTCGCAGCGGTGAGTTCCTCGTGGACGCGTGCGACCTCGGCGGCCATCGCGTCGTGGATGGCGGCCGGATCGTCGTCGGGGCGGACGAGCGGTGTGAACACGAGCGAGACTTCCCCGGATGCGTGATCGAACGCCACGGTTTTCGTGGTCAGGACGAACTGCGCGTCGGGCACCGACGAATCGGGCCGATCGATCCCGACCTCGTCGAGTTGTAGATCGTAAACCGAATCGTAGGCCAGATAGCCGACGAGTCCACCGTCGAGCTGCTGGCGATCGGTGTCGGGGAAGTTCACCCGGTCGGCGTCGGGCAGCGCGCCGCGAAGCCGGTCGAGGACGTCGCCTCCGTCGCTATCGAACGCGCCCCGATATCGCTCGGTGAAACACTCGATCTCAGTGCCGTCCGGGCCAACGGTGACGAGTGCCGCCGGATCGTAGCCGACGAACGAGTAGCGCGCGTGGCCGTCGGCTTCGGTGGGCGCGAACGCCCCGTCGGGGTCGCTGGAGGCGACCTTCTCGGCGCTTTCGAGCAGGAATGTGTGGTCAGTATCGTCGGCGAGCGTCGCGTACGCCGCGAGCGGTTCGCTGTCGACGTCGAGCCGGGCGACCGCGCGTACGACCGCCGGACGATCTCGATCGCTCGCCAGATCGACGAATCGCTCGCGACCCGGCGACAGAGCGGCGTCACTCATACGCGCAGCGGCTCCCCGCGGACACGCGCGACGAATCTCTGGAGCTTCGCGTGGTCTTTGGTGCCCATACCCTGCTGGTCCTCGATCCCGCTCGATACGTCCACGCCGAACGGTGCGACCGTCTCGACCGCGCTGGCGACGTTCTCGGGCGTGAGGCCGCCGGCGAGCAGGACGGGAGCGTCGAGATTCGCGACGATCTCCCGGGCACGTGCCCAGTCGTGCGTCTCACCGGTACCACCTGCACCCTGCTCGTCGGTCGAATCGAGCACGAGCGCGTCCGCGACGGTCGCGTACTCCTCGAGACCGTCGTCGGCCGCATCGACACCGGCGATCATCGGGACCGCGATGCGTGCCGAGAGATCCTCGATCTCGGCCGGCGAGCAGCCGTGGACCTGGATCGCATCGGGCGCGACTCGCTCGACGAGCGCCGCGCCCTCGTCCGGCGTTTCGGGCATCGTGACGAGCACGCTCGTGACCGACTCGGGAACCCGATCGACGAGCGCGGCGGCGCGATCGGGCGCGAGTTCGCGCGGCGTCTCGATCGGGACTCGCGAGATGACCCCGACCATGTCCGCGCCGGCGTCGATGGCGACGTCGAGATCGCGCTCGCGTGTCAGCCCGCAAAGTTTCGTACGAGTCATCGTCCCTCGCCCGCGACCGCCTCGGCCGTGCGCAGCGCGGCGAGTTTCTCGCGAGCGCGACCGGCGTCGATCGCCTTGCGGGCGCGTTCGACACCGTCCTGAATACTGTCGGCGATGCCGGCAACGTATACCGCCGCGCCGGCGTTCGCGAGCACGATACCGCGCTTTGAGCCCTCGATCTCGCCGGTGACGATCCCCCGGAGGTCGGCGGCGTTCTCGGGGGGCGTGCCGCCAGCGACCGCCGCGACGGGGGCCGTGTCGAGACCCAACTTCTCGGGCGTCAGCGTGTACTCCTCGATCTCCGTGCCCCGGACCTCGGCAACGCGCGTCTCGCCGTGGATGCAGATCTCGTCCATGCCGGAGCCGTGGACGACGAGCGCGCGATCGACGCCGAGCTGGGCGAGTGCACGGGCGAGCACGGGGACGAGATCGGGATCGTAGACGCCGACGACCTGTGCGTCGGCTCCCGCCGGGTTCGTCAGCGGGCCGAGCACGTTGAAGATCGTCCGCGTGCCGAGCTCCTTGCGCGGGCCGATGACCGCCTTCATCGCGGGGTGGAACACCGGCGCGAGCATGAACCCGATCCCCTGGCGCTCGATGGCCGCCTCGACGTCCGTGGGTTCGGCGTCGATATCCACGCCGAGCTCGTGGAGCACGTCGGCGCTACCCGACGAGGAAGAGACCGAGTAGTTGCCATGTTTGGCGACGTTGACGCCCGCGCCGGCGGCGACGACCGCGCTCGCCGTCGAGACGTTGATCGTGTCGTGGTCGTCGCCGCCCGTCCCGCAGGTGTCGACGAGCGGCCGGCAGTCGGGTTCGATCGTGCGTGCGGCCGCGCTCATGCCCTGGGCGAAGCCAGCGATCTCGGTCTCGGTTTCGCCTTTGGTCCGTAGCGCCGCGAGCAGCGCTCCCATCTGTGCCTCGGTCGCCCCTTCGAAGATCTCCGTGGCCGCCGTGCGCGCGGCCGATCGCGAGAGATCCTCGCCGTCGGCCACCCGTGCGATGTACTCTTGCATGTGAGGATGTACTGATTCGCGTTGTAATGCACAAGTTCGTACATCGGCTTAAATCTACCGTCGGCGATTCCACACCCTGCCTTCGTTCCGAAACCTTCAATTAGGCCCGCGGCGGAATAGTGGGTAGAGCAAGGGTTCGTGGTCTAGGCTGGTTATGACACCTCCTTGACATGGAGGAGGCCGGCGGTTCAAATCCGCCCGAACCCACTATTTTCCCGCGAACATCTCGATGAACGATTTCTGGATAGATAGCTTCCTGATGAGTTCGAATTCCTCGATGTGTTCCACGAACCCGACCATGAAGTTCGACGAGATATCGCTGTGCGAGCGTTGCGGCGGTGTAGTGCTTGACGCCCAATCCAGACAGGCGCGACCACACCTCGAAATGTAACGTTCGACCGTCCAAAACGATAAGCCCGTTTGGAACGAGTGGAGACCATGCAAGAAGCGTACATCGTCGACGCAGTGCGGACCCCGTTCGGCAAGCACGGTGGCTCGTTTCGAGACACCCATCCACAGGACCTCGCGGCGATACCGCTGGAACGGCTCGAAGAGCGCAACGGGTTCTCCGGACCCGACGACATCGAGGACGTGATCTACGGCTGTGTGGACCCGGTGGACGAACAGGCCAACAACATCGCACGGATCGCCCCGATGGTGGCCGGTTGGGGCGACGACGTGCCGGGTGTGCAGCTCGACCGGATGTGCGGGTCGGGCCAGCAGTCGATCAACTTCGCGGCGGGCCAGATCCGTGCGGGCTTCCACGACGTTCTCGTCGCAGGCGGTGTCGAGCACATGACCCGGGTTCCGATGGGTTCGGCCGGTAGCAGTCTCACCGACAGCTACTTCGAGCATTTCGACGAGCTCACCACCCAGGGCGAGGGTGCCGAACGGATCGCCGAGGAGTGGGGGTTCTCCCGAAACGATCTCGACGGGATCGCCGTCGATTCGCAGAACCGCTGGGCCGACGCCGCGGCTGCCGGCCACTACGACGACCAGGTAGTGCCCGTCGAGGTGGGACCCGACGGGGAAACGACCCACGTCGAGACGGACGAACACCCGCGTCCTGGGACGGACATCGAGACGCTCGGCGATCTCCCGCTGGCGTTTCGCGAGGAGGGTGAGGGAGTGATCCACGCCGGCAACTCCTCGGGGATCGTCGATGGTGCGGCGGCGACGTTGGTCGCAAGCGGCGAGGCGTGCGAGCGGTTCGGCTGGGAGCCGATGGCCAGAATCGTCGACAGCCACGTCGTCGGCGTCGATCCCGTGACGATGCTCACGGGACCGATCCCGGCCACGAACGAACTGCTCGACGCGAACGACATGGCGGTGTCCGACATCGACCGCTTCGAGGTCAACGAGGCGTTCGCGTCGGTCGTCGCGGCGTGGCTCGACGAGACGGGTGCCGACTGGAACCGGACGAACGTCTGGGGCGGCGCGATCGCCCACGGCCATCCGCTCGGCGCGACCGGTGCGGCACTCCTCGGCAAACTGCCCTACCAGCTCGACGCGTGTGACGGCCGGTACGGACTGTGTACGATGTGTATCGGCTTCGGCCAGGGGATCGCCACGCTAATCGAACGGGTCTGAGATGGTCCGTTCCGATCGAAAACGGAGACGCGGCGACGGACGATGACGCCCGTGAGATGGCGTCGGGCCGAGTGTTTACAGTCGGCCCGAAATCGCGAATCCGTTCGGTGACTCAGAGGCCGTACTGGCTCGCGATGGTGTTGAGCTGGATCTCGTCGGTCCCCTCGACGATTCGGAAGATCCGTGCCTGATGGAGACGGTCCATGAACGGGTTCTCTTCCGCGAGGCCGCTGCTGCCGTGGACCTGCACCACGTCGTCGGCGATCTCCCAGAACGTGTTGGTTGCGAACCACTTCAGGATCGACGACTCGGCGATGGCGGGATCGCCCCCATCGAGCGTCCACGCACATCGCAACCCGGCAGCGTCGGCGGCGTAGACGTTGGCACGCCCGCGAGCGATCTTGTGTGAGATCGCCTGAAAATCGCCGATCGAACGGTCGAACGCCTCGCGGTCGGTGGCGAACTCGGTGGCACGATCGAGCAGCCACTCGGCGCTGCCGACCGCTTGGGCACCGATCTCTAGCCGGCCGAGGCCGAGAAAGCCCATCGCATCGTAAAACGCCGCATCGACATCGCCGAGCACGCGGTCGTCGGGGATTCGGACGTCGTCGAGTCGGACCTCGGCCTGTCGACCCACCGATCCGACGGCGTTGTTGAGTGGTCCGAGCTCGAACTCGTCGTCCTCGACGATGAAACAGGTGATCCCGCCGTGACGGCCCGCCTCCGCCTGTGGGGTGGTCCGTGCGAACACCTCGATGAAGTCGGCGTAGGGCGCGTTCGTGATCCACTGTTTCGTGCCGTCGAGAACCCACTCGTCACCGTCCTTGTCGGCGTGGGTGTCCATGTTCGGCGAATCGGATCCCACACCCGGTTCGGTCTGAGCGAACGCCGTCGTCTTCTCGGCGCACATCGCCGGTTCGAGGTACTCTTCGATCTGGTCGCCCTCGGCCGCCGCGAGCAGCGGCTTCGGGCCCGCCGGCCCTGCGAGGACCTCGTTCGACAGGGGGACGGCGGATTCGGCGAGGCGTTTGTTCGCGCGATACCACGTCACCGCCGACACGTCCTCACCGCCGGCGTCGCTCGGCATGTTCATGGCGTAGTAGCCCGCCTCGGCGCTCCGTTTGCGGACGCGCCCGATCGCATCGAGTACCTCGTCGGTCAATCGCCCATCGGGCTCGTGGCCGAGTCGCGGGTTCGTGAGCGTCTCCCCGAGCTCCTCGGCGATCGGTTCGACCTCCTGCTCCACGAACTCGTCGAGACTCCGGAGAACGAGCTGGGTTTCCTCGTCGATATCGAACGCGACACCGGAATCGCTCGCTGATCGTCCCATGAGTATCCACGTGGTTCGTCGACATCCCACATAAGACCTTGCTACCGACGACTCACTGCTCGGAGCGCGACCTGATCGGCCTCTGTCCGACGGTATTAGCAACGAACTCGTGCGATCCAGAACGGTGAGCGAACTACGTCCGCGAAAGCTTTGCTGCACGCGGTCCGTTTCTCGTTTCGACCATCTCGAACGTGACCTCTTCCCCGAGTTCGGGCACGTGATCCCGCACAGCGTTCGGAAGGAACAGGACGTCCTTCGCCGTCGCCTCAGTTTCGATGAACCCCGATTGACTGGCGACATTCACGTGACTCACCGTTCCTTTTGTCAGCGATTCGTGATTCATTGGTTGTACATAGCCATGGTACCGATCCTCAAATAGATGTTGGTGTAATGAAGAATGATGGAGAACGTAGATTCTGAGTGACAGAACGAGAACAACGACGAGTTCGACCCGGCAAAGGTCGGAGCAGTGGACCTGATACAGCTCGTTCTGAACGCGGAGTGTCGATCAGGGTCAGATATTCGGCATGCCCGACCGTACGAGCAGCTATGGAACACACCGGGTCGGTGAAAGTGCCGGACGGGAAACTCGTCACCGTGACCGCGACCTACGAGGACACCATCGAATCGGTCACGATCACCGGCGATTTCTTCCTCGAACCGCCGGAGGCACTGGAGAAGCTCGAACGGGTGATCGAGGGACGACCGACGGACGTCCCGAAACAGGAGCTGGTCGACGCGATCGAGACGGTCGACGCAGAGCTGATCGGCTTTTCGGCCGACCATCTCGCCGAGGCGGTCCGGGAGGCGATCGACCGATGACCGGTCCCGGAGTCACACCCGACGAAAACTGGCGGATCATCGACGACGGCGTCCACGACGAACCGACCCATCACGCGCTCGATGACGTGTTGATCGAGCGTCTCGACGACGGCGAGATGGCACCGACGATCCGCTTCTGGTATCGGACGGGACCGGCGGTGCCGATCGGTCGGTTTCAGGCCTATGCCGACGAGGTAGCCGACGAGTACGTCCGCGACCACGATATCGACGTCGTGCGACGGATCACCGGCGGCGGTGCGATGTACGCCGAACCCGGCGCGGTGATCACCTACTCGATCTATCTCCCGCGCGCGGCAGTCTCGGACGATATCGAACGGAGCTACGAACGACTCAACCGATGGGCGATCGACGCACTCCGTGATCTCGGACTGGCAGCCGTTCACGAACCGCTCAACGATATCGCCCACGAAGACGGCAAGATCGGCGGTGCGGCCCAGCTCCGGCGCTCGAACGCGGTGCTTCACCACGTCACGATGAGCTACGCACTCGATATCGAGGCGATGCTCCGAACGCTTCGTATCGGTGAAGAGAAACTCTCGGACAAAGCGGTCACGTCCGCCGAGAAGCGCGTCACCCGTATCGCGGACTACGTTGCCGAGGATCGTGAAGCCGTCATCGACCACCTCAAAGACGAGTTCCGCACCACCTACGGTGGCGAAGAGGGATCGTTGACCGACGACGAACTGACGACGGCGAAGCGACGTGCCGAGACGACGTTCCGGACGGACGAGTGGAACAAGCGTCTGTAGGTTTCGTGGCACAGAATCGGTGCAGCACCGCCGTAACTTCCTGAATCGGAGAGTAAAACCCGAAGCGGTCGCTCATGCATCGAGAGCGGTGACATTAGAAGCGCGCTCGCTCGTGGCAGCCTGCTCGTCCAGTACGGCATCTCGCGGCCGGACGCGGGCACGCTCTCGCTGATCCATTCACTCAGCCACGGCCTGACACGAGGCAACCCCATCCAGCAGGGGACGGCCCACGGCATCGTCGCGTCCCACGCCCTCGACTATCTCTTCGAGCACGTCGACGGCCGGCGGGGTTTACTGGCCGACGCGCTCGGCATGGTCGATGCCGACGACACGGCCGACGCGATCACGACCGCCGTCGCGGACGTCCGGGACGCGCTCGGGTTGCCGACTCGACTCCGTGACGTCGATGGTCCCGAATAGGACGAGTTCCCGGCGGTCGCCGAGGCCGTTCTCGACGACGGCTTCATGGCGAACGTGCCCGCCGAACTGAACCCGACGAGCGAGGAGATCGAAGCGGTGCTGGCGGCGGCGTGGTAGAGAGCGTTCGTATGTCGTGACCTGTTCGCCGTGGTCCCCCCCCCCCCTCACTCAATCGGCGCGATCGGTTCGCCGTTCGTCCGACATCGTCGCCTCCCCGGTCGTCGCCACCTCGTTGACGAGTTCGTGGATACCGACGACGAGCGCCGGCACGACGATCATGAAGATGTGTTCCTCGATCGGGATGCCCAACAGCTCGACGCCGGTGCGGAGCTGGATCTCGAAGACACCCACACGGAGGGTGTACCAGTCCCAGACGTATGCGATCGGGTAGAGCGCCACCACCGTTCGGGCAGCCCGTCTGAGCGACCCGGTGTAGGCCAGCAGCAGGAGCGCGGCCGTCCCGAAGACCACTTCGGTCACGAGATAGGTGTACGGGCCGAACACGCCGATGTCCGGTAGCATCATCCCCTGCACTACGTGCGCGGGGATCAAGAACTGTCGGACTGTTGGGGCGCTGTGGCGATGGGCGACGACACGAAATCGTGTGAATGAGCAAAGTGTTGATTAGCCCCGCCGTTGAACTGGTGAGGGTGAGAGCATGAACATCGCCGACATCGCAACCACCGACCACGCCGAAGTGAGCGCCGACCAGCGCCTCGGGAAGGTTCGAGCGCTTTTCGAGGAGGAGAACCCGCGTGGGCTCATCGTCACCAACGATGGCGAGTACGCCGGCGTGATCACCCAGCGCTCGCTAATGCAATCTCATGTCGAGGACTCGACGAAGGCGAACGCGCTGATGAGCTCGGCCCCGCAGGTCAAACGGACGAGCGACGTGCGAGACGTCGCGCGGATGCTCGTCGAGGGCAACACGAAAGTCGCGCCGGTCGTCGAGGGCGACAGCCTCTGGGGAATCGTCACCGCCGACGCCATCCTGGAGGCCGTCCTCGACAACCTCGACGCGCTCGTCGTCTCGCAGATCCACACCGACGACGTCATCACCATCGCCGAGGACGCCAGCGTCGGCCAGGCGATCAACCGCCTGCGCGAACACGGCGTCTCCCGACTCCCCGTCGAGAACGAGGCGGGCTACCTCACGGGCGTGGCGACGACCCACGATCTCGTCGATTTCGTCGTGCGCAACATGGACCAGCCGACCGAGGGCGAGCGATCGGGTGACTCCGATCGCATGCTCGATATCCCCGTCTACGACCTGATGAGCGCGCCCGTCGAGACGATCTCGGGCGACGAATCCGTTCGCGAAGCGGTGTCGCGAATGCTCGACAACGACTACAACGGGCTGGTCGTCACGCCACCCGAGGACGACCGCACCATCGACGGCGTGCTCACCAAGACCGACGTGCTCCGGGCGCTGACGTTCACCGAAGAGGACCACATGGACGTCCAGATCACCAACATCGACCTGCTCGACACGATCACTCGTGGGGATCTCCGTGAATCCGTGACGCAGGTCGCCGACAAGTTCCAGGAGATGCAGGTCCACCACGCCCACGTGCGATTCCACAAACACAAGGAGAAACTCCGTGGCACGCCGTTGATCCAGTGTCAGATCCGCCTGCGCACGAGCCAGGGCCAGGTCGCCGGCACCGGCGAGGGCTACGGGGCCGAGAGCGCCTTCCGGGTCGCACTCGACAAACTCGAACGCAACGTCCTCGAACGAAAGGGGATCAGGGCCGACGAGCAGCGCCGCGGGCAGATCCTCAGAAAGCTCAACGAGATCTGATCGGTGACTCGCGGACGGTGCGACTCTTTTTCATCGAACGAAACGAGCAGTGGTTCGGTCGTATCGCGTCGGATCGTACCGCGATTCGGCTGGCCGATCCGATCAGGCCGCACCGCCGACGTACAGCACGACGACGAGGAACAGCCACACGACGTCGACGAAGTGCCAGTACATCGAGACGGTGCTCACGGAGGTGTGACGCTCGGCGGTGTACTGGCCGGCGAGTCCGCGCACGAAGACGATTCCGAGGAGGATCGCACCCATCGTGACGTGGAGCCCGTGCAGTCCGGTGAGGCTGAAGAAGGCGCTGGCGAAGATGCCGTCGGTGAGGGTAAACCCTTCCTCGATGATGAAGGTGTAGTACTCGAAGACCTGGCCGCCGATGAAGACGATCCCCAGGAGAAGGGTGACGCCGAGCAGCCCGAGGAACCCCTTGCGATTGTCCTTGCGCAGCGAGATCTCGGCGAAGTGGATGGTGAAACTGCTGGCGACCAGCAGCGCCGTGTTGATCAGTACCAGTGAACTGAGGAGATGGGGGAGTTCACCGGGTGGCCACGTGCCCACGCGGATGAAGAAGAAGTAGATGAAGCCGGCACCGAAGGTGGCGATCTCGGTACCCAGAAACAGCAGCATGCCGAAGCGCAGCGAGCCCGCGCCGTGGCTGTCGGTGCCGCGTGACCAGTAGTCGGCGACGAAGGCGTGATAGAGCCAGCCGAACAGCCCGAACAGAAAGAGGCCGGCGCTGGCGATGAAGACGATCGGGCCGGCCGATGGCGGGACGAGTTCGATATCGCCGTGTCCAAGGAAGAACAGCGCCGCGCCGAGATAGAGCCCGGCAGCGCCCGCAGCGCTGATGAACGGCCACCAGCTCGCCTCGCCGAACCCGCGCGGCCAGTCCTCGGTCGCCGGGAGGTGGTGTCCCTCCCCCTCGTTCGTGTCGTCGGCGGTTCCCATACGCGCCGGTTGCACACCGATGATTAAAAACCCTCTTACACCGCTCGGCAGCCAGCCGCCGGCTGCTCGCCACGGCTGGCGGTCGTTTCGATGGGTTTGTTACGGTCGCAGCCCACGGAGCGGTATGGACGACCAGCCAGGGTTGAGCGACCAGTATCGGATGTCGAGTCCGTGGCCGCTCATCGTCGTGCTCGGCCTCCTGTTTTCGGAGCTCGGCCTGCTGTTCAACGTGTTTCCGGTCGCCGTCGGCGGACTGCTCCTGTTCGTCGGAGCCATCGCCGGCATCGTGCTCGAATCGGGCTACGCTGACCGACCGTGGAACCTGCTCGCGGGACTCGGCGTCGCGCTCTGTGTGCTCGGCGCGCTCGTCACCGTGACCCAACTCGACAGCGTCACGCTCGATGCGATCGCCACCGTCGTCGGCCAACCCAACGGGATCGTCGGTCGTGGTGTCGAGCTGCTGATCGCAGGCGTCGTCTCGATCGCCATCGGGGCGGGCGGACGGTTCGCCGAGAGCGAGTCCATCTGACGATACAGAGCCGAACGAGACACCGAGGAACCGACAACCTATTTATCCGGCCGGGTGAAGGGGTCAATCATGTCAGAGCGCACGTTCGACCGCGAGACGCTCCTCGACCTCACGGTCAATATCGTTCCGCTCGGGATCCTCACGTTCTTCATCCTCGTCTTCCTGTTCGCCAGCCCGTGGGAGCTCGACCCGTTCGTGACCGCCATCAGCATCGGGCTGTTGGTCGTCCCGTTCGCCGTCCTCGTGCTGGTCACGTTCGTCTCCGGACGGGCGGTCGCACAGGACGAACAGAGCGCTGCCGCCGCCGGCGAACTCTCGGCGAGCGACGCAACCCTCGATAGCGGCGTCGAGGAGGAGCTGGTGAGCGACGATCATCCCGAAAGCGATGACGACCAATCCGAAAGCGATGCCGAGAACGACGAGAGCAGCGACGCGGAACGCGACGACGCTGGCGGCGACGAGGACGACGAGAACTGATGCCATCGTCGGTGCCCGACGCCGCTTCCGTCCAGCGATCGGCGTGTGGGCAGCCGGAATCTAAGGATTCTTTACCCCGTAGGTCACAGGGTCGGACATGGTAGAAGCGCAGTTGGTGTTGACAGCGTTGATGGGGCTGTTCCTGGCGGGCGTGGCCGTCTGGCTCAGCCGCATCGAGGACTGGCGTTCGTACACGCCGCTTGCCGGCGGTGGTGGTGCCGTCGGCGAGGAGAGCGGCTACGCGCACAACGAAAAGCCGAGTGGTCTCATCCGATGGCTGACGACCGTCGATCACAAGGACATCGGGATTCTCTACGGGACCTACTCCATCATCGCGTTCGCCGTCGGTGGTATCATGGTCATTCTGATGCGGACCGAGCTGCTCACGCCCGACGAGGCCATCATCGGTTCGCAGTTCTACAACTCACTGCTGACCAGCCACGGCATCACGATGCTGTTCCTGTTCGGCACGCCGATGATCGCGGCCTTCGGGAACTACTTCATTCCGCTGCTCGTCAACGCCGAGGACATGGCGTTCCCACGTATCAACGCCATCGCGTTCTGGATGCTGCCGCCGGGGGCGCTGCTGGTCTGGGCCGGCTTCCTCGTCGTGCCGTTTACCGATATTCAGCCCGCACAGACCGCCTGGACCATGTACACGCCGCTGTCGGCCGGTGTCGGCACCGGGACGCAGGCCGGCGTCTCCGGGCTCGGTATCGACTTCATGCTGTTGGGACTGCATTTCACCGGGCTTTCGGCGACGATGGGCGCGATCAACTTCATCGCGACCATCTTCACCGATCGTGGTAGCGACGTCAACTGGGCGAATCTCGACATCTTCAGCTGGACGATGCTCACCCAGTCGGGGCTGATCCTCTTCGCGTTCCCGCTGCTTGGCAGCGCGCTCATCATGCTGCTGCTCGACCGTAACTTCGGGACGACGTTCTTCCTCGCGGAGGGTGGTGGGCCGATCCTCTGGCAACATCTGTTCTGGTTCTTCGGCCATCCGGAGGTCTATATCCTCGCGCTCCCGCCGATGGGGCTGGTCAGTTTCATCCTCCCGAAGTTCTCCGGACGCAAGCTGTTCGGCTTCAAGTTCGTCGTCTACTCGACGCTGGCCATCGGCGTGCTCTCCTTCGGCGTCTGGGCACACCACATGTTCGCGACCGGTATCGACCCGCGCATCCGCGCGAGCTTCGAGGCCGTCTCGCTCGCGATCGCCATCCCGAGCGCCGTCAAGGTGTTCAACTGGACGACGACGCTCTGGGGCGGCAATCTCAGACTCACCGCACCGATGCTGTTCTGTGTCGGTGCGGTCTCGAACTTCATCTTCGGCGGCGTCACCGGCGTGTTCACCGCAGCGATCCCGATCGACCTCGTGCTGCACGACACCTACTACATCGTCGGCCACTTCCACTACATCCTCATGGGACTGCTCGCCTTCACGGTGTTCGCCGGGATCTACTACTGGTTCCCCATCATCACCGGCAAGATGTACCAGAAACGCCTCGCGAAGTGGCACTTCTGGCTGACGATGATCGGGACGAACATCACCTTCTTCGCCATGCTCCTGCTGGGCTATCTCGGCATGCCCCGCCGATACGCGACCTACACCTTCGGCGTCGGTCCCCAGCAGATAATCGAGGTTCTCCACCAGGTGACGACGCTCGGGGCGTTCATCCTACTGGTCGGCCAGATCATCTGGGTCTGGAACATGATCCAGTCGTGGTACGAAGCGCCGACGCTTCAGGACAACGACCCGTGGGATCTCAAGGAGACCGGCCAGTTCACCAACGAGTGGGGCTGGAACGAACGTCGCCTCGAAACGGCCATCGCCGACGGCGGCGAGGAAGAGGAGACAGCGATGACCGATGGCGGCGACCCCGTCGACGAGTCGGCCGACACCGAGTAGGCGTTCGACACGCCGATCGAACGTTCGACCGTCGTCGTGATTTTCGATGTTACAGAACGATTGAATAAGGTCGACTATCGATCGAGAGAGCCGCCATCGCCGCGTCCGTCCGCTGGCACCACTGGCGACGTCTCGAATACCCTTTTTTTTTTGGATGGACAGGTCGTGGAAAAGAGATCGACGGCGGCTTGGAGTGGTTCAGCTGGTGGCGACGAGAACGACGGCCATGACCGCCATCAACAGTGCGATGCCCGAGAGGACCGCCAGCAGGATCTCCTTTTCGCTCATAGAGCGCATAGCGGACACGCGGACAAAAGGCTAATCTTCCGGCGAGCGGTAGCAGTCGTGTGTCCGAGACCCCAACGCACGGACGGCGGGCGGATTACAGCGGCCGCAGCGTCGTGTTCGCCATCTACTGCGTCGCTATCGGCGTCGCCGGAGTGATGGGCTTTCTCCTCGGGATGATCGGGCCGGACGCGCTCCGCTCGGTGAAACTGTTTTTCCTCATCGAGATGCCACCGACGCCGCTCGGGCTGGCGATCTACGGGATGGTGACGCTCGCGACCATCCTCGGCGTGCTCTTGCTCGCGGTTCGGTTCGTCTCCCGACGCTACGGCGACCGAGACCGGTAAGGCGGCGCGACTCGTTCACTGACCATGTACACCGTCGTCGTGGGTGCTGGTACTGACCACGAACGCACGCTGCGGAAAGCTCGCGCGATCGTCGATCTGCCCGCGGCCACGGACTCCCTCGCTGTCGTGCTGGTACGGGCGGGCGATGGCTCCGCCGACCCGTCGGAGATCACTGCGTTTTTCGACGAACACGATATCGACACCACCGTCGAGACCGTGAGCAGCGATCCACCGACCGCGCTCGTCGAAGTGGCGGCCGAGCGCGAGGCCGATCTCATCTGTGTCGGTGGTCGGACGCGCTCGCCGGCCGGGAAGGCACAGCTGCGCAGCGGTGCACAGTCGGTGCTGATCAACGCCGACCGGCCCGTGTTGGTCGCGGGCGAGCCGGATCACTGATTCAATCACGCGTCGCGGACGCCGAACGCGAGCGACAGTACGGCCGCCTCGCCTTCGCCCGGAAGGAGGTCAGCGTCGACGAGACTCTGGAAGTCGATCATGAGGCCGAATCCCGCGAGATCGAGCGGTGCCGGATTCCCGCACTCTATCGGGTGGCGTGGGGTCGTTTTAGTCCGCCTGGAGCTGATCGCGGATCGTCTCGGGCACGCTCGGATCGGCGAGCGTGCTCGTGTTGCCGAGCTCCTCGTCGTTGGAGATGTCCTCGAGGAGTCGACGCATGATCTTCCCCGAGCGGGTCTTCGGCAGTTCGTCGACAAAGAGCACGTTCGACGGCCGGGCGAACTTGCCGATACCCTCCTCGACGGATTCGACGATGCGCCCGCGCAGCTCTTCGGTTTCCTCGACGCCCTCCCTGACGGTGACGTAGACATCGGGCACCTCGCCCTTCTCGGCGTCGTCACGCGCGGCGACGGCCGCCTCGGCGACGTCCTCGACCTCCGCGATCGCGCTTTCGAGCTCCATCGTTCCCAGCCGGTGGCCAGCGACGTTCATCACGTCGTCGAGCCGGCCGAGGATCCGGTAGTAGCCATCCGTTCCCTGGACGGCCGCGTCGCCCGCCTCGTAGATCCAGTCCGCGGGGTCGTCGGAGTCAGTATCGGAGAATCGCTCCCAGTATTCCTCGATGAACCGTTCGTCGTCGCCGTGTACGGTTTGAAGCATGCCCGGCCACGGCCGCGTAATGGCGAGGTTGCCCGCCTCGCCGGATTCGGGCGCGATCTCCTCGCCCGCGTCGTCGAGGATGGCCGGTTCGATTCCGGGAGCCGGATGGCCGGCGCTGCCGGGTTTCATGTCCTGGATCGCCGGCAGGTTCGTGATCATGTGCCCGCCGTTTTCGGTCTGCCACCAGGTGTCGACGATGACGGCGCTCTCGTCGCCGATGTGCTTGTAGTACCAGAGCCACGCCTCGGGCTGGATCGGCTCGCCGACGGTCGTCATGTGCCGGAAGTCGAAGTCGTAGCCCTCCACTTCCTCCTCACCCCACTTCATGAACTGGCGGACAGCCGTCGGCGAGGTGTGGAAGATATCCACGTCGTACTTCTCGGCGATCTCCCACGTCCGCCCCTTGTGCGGATAGTCGGGCGTCCCCTCGTACATCACCGAGGTGGTACCGAGCGAGAGCGGCCCGTAGACGATGTAGCTGTGACCGGTGATCCAGCCGATATCCGCCGAACACCAGTAGGTGTCGCTCGGCTTGATGTCCTCGTCGTACTTTGCGGTGCCCGTCGCGTAGGCGAGATAGCCACCCGTCCGATGCTGGCAGCCCTTCGGCTGGCCCGTCGTTCCCGAGGTGTACATGAGAAAGAGCGGGTCCTCGGCGTCGCGGCTGACCGGTTCGACGCGCTCACCACGGTGGTCGTCGAGAAGCTCCGAAACGAGCGTGTAGCCGTCGCTGACGTCGACCTGTGGCTCGTCGTGGCGCGTCCACGCGAGCACGTCGGGATCGCCGTCGACCTCGGCCATCGCCTCGTCGGCCTTCTCGATGTGGTCGAGGAAGTCGCCACGGCGGTAGTAGCCGTCGATGGTGACGACGTGATCGGAGTCGGCGTCGTCGACCCGTTCAGCGAGCGCGCTCGCCGAGAAGCCGGCGAAGACGACGCTGTGGGGCGCACCGATACGCGCGCACGCGAGCATCGTGATCGGCAGCGCCGGCACCATCGGGAGATGGATCGTGACGATGTCGTCCTCCTCGACGCCGGCCGAGCGCAGCGCGGCGGCCATCTCGTTGACCTCGCGATAGAGGTCCTGATAGCTGACGTTGCGCTGTTCGCCGTCCTCGCCCTCCCAGAGCAGTGCGGTCTGGTTCTTGCGCTCGTCGAGATGGCGGTCGATGCAGTTGTGGCTGGCGTTCAGTTTCCCGCCGACGAACCACTCGTAAAAGGGCGGGTTCGAGTCGTCGAGCACCTCGTCCCAGTGTTCGTCCCAGTCGAGCATTGCGGCGTACTCCTCGAACCCCTCGGGGAACTCGTCGAACCGGTCGTAGACCGCAGGATCAGCCATGTTGGCCTGTCCGACGAACTCGGTCGGCGGCTCGAAGTATTCCTGTTCGGCCAGCCGTGATTCGATCGTCAACTCGTCATCGGTTGTCATAAATTGTCGTACCCAAATATGGCCGACGGCGCGACGATACATAATTGTTATCCCGAGAGCGACGGAGCCGAACCGGCTGCTGGCGGGGCGATCGGGCGACGGAATCAGGTCACACCGACGGTCTCGCGGTAGGAGCCGTGACGGCGCTCGAACAGCTCCATGATCTCACCCATCGTCGTTCCCACCTTCACCGCTTCGACGATGGCCGGCATGGCGTTGTCACCGCTCTCGACCGCTTCGCCGAGCGTTTCGAGTGCGTCCTCGACGGCCGCGTCGTCGCGCTCTTCTTTCACCTCGGCGAGGCGATCGCGCTGACGTTCCTGGACCTCCTCGTCGACGTGGAGCATCTCCGGTTTGGTGTCCTCGTCCGACTCGTACTTGTTGACCCCCACAACTGTTTCCTCGCCCGTCTCGACGCGCTCCTGATACTCGAAGGAAGCGTCCTGAATCTCGCGGTGGAAGTAGCCCTGTTCGATACCCGCGAGCACGCCGTCGCGCACCGAGCCGTCGCCCATCTCGCGGATCTCCTCGATGTAGGCCATCGCCTTTTCTTCCGTTTCGTCGGTGAGGCTCTCGACCGCGAAACTCCCGCCGAGAGGGTCGACGATGTCCGCCGCACCCGACTCCTCGGCGATGATCTGCTGGGTTCTGAGCGCGACGCGTACCGCCTGTTCGGAGGGGAGCGCGAGCGCCTCGTCGTAGCTGTTGGTGTGGAGGCTCTGGGTCCCTCCCAACACCCCGGCGAGCGCCTGGACCGTCACCCGGGCGACGTTGTTGAGCGGTTGCTGGGCGGTGAGGCTCTGGCCGGCGGTCTGGGTGTGGAACTTGAGCTGCTTCGATTTCGGATCCTCGGCGTCGTACCACTCGTCCATCACGTTCGCGTAGATGCGCCGCGCGGCCCGGAACTTGGCGACCTCCTCGAACAGCGAGTTGTGCGAGTTGAAGAAAAATGAGAGCTGCGGCGCGAACTCGTCGATGTCCAATCCCCTGTCGAGCGCGTCCTCGACGTAGGCGAACCCGTCGGCCAGGGTGAAGGCGAGCTCCTGGATCGCCGTCGAACCTGCCTCGCGGATGTGGTAACCCGAGATCGAGACGGGTTTGATCTTCGGCGTCTCCGCGACGGCGAACTCGATCGTGTCGGTGACGAGATCGAGCGACGGATCGGGCGGGATGACCCACTCCTTCTGCGCGATGAACTCCTTCAGCATGTCGTTTTGCATCGTGCCCCGGAGTTTCTCGCGGGGCACCCCGCGCTTGTCGGCGAGGGCGACGTACATCGCAAAGATCACGGGCGCGCTCGGGTTGATCGTGAACGACGTCGAAACTTCTTCCAAATCGATGCCGTCGAAGAGGATCTCCATGTCTCTGAGCGTATCGACCGCGACGCCTTCTTTCCCCACTTCGCCGTCGGCCATCGCGTCGTCGGAGTCGATCCCCATCAGCGTCGGCATGTCGAACGCCGTCGACAGTCCCGTCTGACCCTCGTCGACGAGGTAATGAAAGCGCTCGTTGGTCTCTTCGGCGGTGCCGAAGCCGGCGAACTGGCGCATCGTCCACGTCCGCCCACGGTACATCGTCGGGTAAACCCCCCTGGTGTACGGCTCCTCGCCGGGGTAGCCCAGATCCTCGTCGTAGTCGACGTCGGCGACGTCGTCGGGCGTGTAGAGCCGATCGACGTCGAGGTTCGAGACCGTGGCGAAGTTCTCCTGGCGTTCGCCGTGGTGCTCCAGAACGGGATCGAGGGTCTCCTCGGCCCATCGGTCCTTCCCCTCGCGGATCGCTTCGAGATCCTCCTCGTCGTACATGCTCGCAGTTTTTGCGTGGGTCGTCAATGAAGGTTCCGGGCAGGAAGACGTGGCCTCATTCGGGGTTCTGGAGACGCTCGACGCTCTCGATGAGCGGATGGTGGGCGTAGTCGACGACCGCGATGTCGTCGATCGTCGAGAGCCCCTCGTTGCGTGCGGTCTGAACCATCCCGAGCTCGACGCGTTCGTCGACCACGATCACGTAGGCGTCCATCTCCTCGATCCCCGACTGCGCGGCGGCCTTCACCCGATGATGGCCGTCGGCGAGCAGCAGTTTCGCACCCCCGTTGTCGATGACGACGAGCGGTTCGGTCAGCCCGTGGTCGAGTTCGTAGCTCCGGCCTTCGAGTTCATCTCCATAGACCTTCGACTGGGTGGGTGTCAGGTCGGCGAGCGCGACGCGCCGGCGCTCCTCGACCGTCTCGACGCCGTGGATGTTCTCGAGCGTGCGCGAGAGCTTGCCCACCTTCTCGGGCGTGGCGCGCTCGATCTGGCTGCGGACGACGTCAGTGTTGGCGATGATCCCCGTGAGGTTGCCGGCGTCGTCGACGACCGGCAGTTTCTGGATGCCCGATCGCAGGATGACCCGTGCGGCGTCCGAGAGCGCCATGTCGGGGTGTGCGACGACGAGATCGTCGCTCATGACGGTGAAGACGAGCGCGCTGTCGTCGGCGAGCAGGAGATCGCGGGCGCTGACGAAGCCGATACAGTTGCGACCCTCACAGACCGGCAGGCCGCTGTGCTCTTCGCTTTCGGCGATGCGGCGGGCGACCGCTGCGACCGTGTCGTCCGGCGAGACGGTCGCGACCTCGCGGGTCATGTAGTCGGCGACCCGTGGCTTGTCGCTGCCTTCGTTCATTGCGAAGCCGTCGCCGCGAGCGGACAAAAACGTCTCGTTCAGTCGCGTGACGACTCCTCATCGTCAGCGTCGCCATCCTCGTCGTCGGCGAACGGGCCGACCGAGCGCGCGTTGGGACGCGATTCGATGGCGGTGAAGAAGCGCTCGACGATGAGGTCGTGGACGATCGACGAGAGCTCCGCCTCCTCGTTCTCGCCGAGCAGCCCGAGCGGGATCTGTGCGCCGGCCATGTCGGCGTGGCCGCCGCCGCTGCCGATCTGATCGAAGGCGTCCCGCAAGGTCTCGCCGATGTCGAGGGTCGCCCCGCGGGTCCGCCCCGAACAGTAGACCGTCCCGTCGATGATGCCGTACACCAGCGTGGTCCGCACACCTTCGATGTCGAGCAGCTGATCGGCCGATTGGGCGAGCGCATCGCGTTCGTGGAGCTCCTCGATGTGGCTCACGAGCACCGAGCCGCGGACCTCGCGGTTGGTGATCGCCCGTGCCATCGTTTCGAGCGTCTCGGCACTCATGCTCGGCGTCGCGATCCGTTCGAGCACCGATTCGTCGGTAAAGGGGAGCAGGTAGGCCGCGGCATCGAAGTCCACCGTCGAAGCCTCGCGTCGGAAGTCGTCCGTGTCGACGCGGATCCCGTAGAGCAGCGCGGTCGCGACGGTCTCGTCGATCTCGATGCCGAGCTGGCGGAGATACTCGACGAGCAGCGTGCTCGTCGCGCCCACGTCGCTCCGGAGATCGACGAACCGTGCCTCAACCGGCGCGCGCGGTGGATGGTGGTCGATCAGTACGTCCACGGGAGTGTTCTCAGGCAGTTGGTCGTTGACGCCCGGTCGGGAGTGATCGACGAGCGCGATCCCGCCGTAGTCGTCGATGTCACCCGGTTCGAGCTCGTGGAGCTCGACGTCCAGAACGTTGATCAGCGCGCGGTTCTCCTGATGGGTGATCTCGCCGAAATAGCAGATCTCCGCCTCACGGCCGACCGTCCGTGCGACCTTACAGAGCGCGAGCGCGCTCGCGATCGCGTCGGGATCAGGGTTGTCGTGGGTGACGACCGCGAGCGACCCGTCGATCGAGCGGAGCACGCGCCGGAGCCGTCGGGGACGCATACTCGCCTCGCCGATGCGCTCGACGAGATCGCTGGCGACGGTCGCTTCCCTATCGACGAGCCGGTCGACGATCGATTCGATCTGTAACCGTGTTTCGACAGCGGGTTCCTCGCCCACGTACGCGAGGACGAAGGCGTCGGGGTAGTGTTCGCGGGCGAGTTCGGCGGCCACTCGGTTAGTGGCCGGGTCGTCGGCGGCCACGACGACGATGTCGACCGGTCGCTCCACCTCTTCGAGGGTTTCGGGATCGGTCGGGTCGGCCAGACGGGCCGTGACGCGGTCGCTGCGAAGGGTCTCGATGCGATGTTCGTCCGCACAACAGACCAGCACCGTCCCCGGCCGGTCGGCGAGCTCGCTCACGAGCGTCCGACCGACGGAGCCGCAGCCGAGCACGAGCCGCGAGACCATGCCCACCGCTGGGTGCCACGACGATTAAAACCCCCGCAAGCGGGATGATACACTGTCGGACGGAGTGTCGACATACGACACCCATTCACCGTCGCATCGTGTTTCAAAGCCTTTGTAACGATCGACCGCGGAATTATGGCCATGACGGCAACCGTCGTCGTCCTCGGCGCTGGGTATGCCGGGGCCGGCGCGATACTGAGCCTCGAAGACGCCCTCGACGAGGAGACCGATCTCGTGTGGGTCTCCGACAACGATTACCATCTCGTTCTTCACGAGAGCCATCGCTGTATCCGTGATCCGAGCGTCCAACAGAACGTGACGATCCCCGTCGATTCGATCAAATCGCCCAGCACGCGCTTCATTCAGGGCGAGGTCACTGGTCTCGACTGCGACGACCAGGAGGTCTCCCTCGACGACGGGTCGACGGTTTCCTACGACTACGCGCTCGTCACGCTCGGTTCACAGACCGCCTACTACGGCATCGACGGGCTCGAAGAGCACTCGCTGACGCTCAAGAGCCTCGACGACGCCTTCGAGATCCACGATCAGGTCAAGGAGGCCGCCCGCGAGGCGACAGAGGACGATCCCGCACAGGTCGCCATCGGCGGGGCCGGGCTCTCCGGCATCCAGACCGCCGGCGAGGTCGCCGAGTTCCGCGACATGCATCACGCACCGATCGAGATCACGCTCGTCGAGGCGCTCGACGAGATCTTCCCGGGCAACGATCCCGAGCTCCAAGGGGCGCTCAGAAAGCGCCTGCTCGATCTCGACATCGAGATCGCGACCGGCGACCCGATCACCCAGGCCGAAGCGGGCGAGATCCACTTCGAATCCGGCGAGTCGCTCGCCCACGACGTGTTCGTCTGGACCGGTGGCATCACCGGACGGGACGCGATGGACGATGCGGAGCTCGACAACGAACACAACCGCGTCAACGCCGACGCGACGTTCGAAACGAGCGACGATCACGTGTTCGCGCTCGGCGACTCGGCGATCGTCGACCAGCCCGACGGGCCGTGTCCGCCGACCGCACAGGCCGCCTGGCAGGCCGCCGAGGTCGCCGGCGAGAACGTCGCGCGCGCGCTCCACGGCCAGCCTCTGGCCGAGTGGACCCACGAGGACAAGGGCACCGTCATCTCGGTCGGCGACAAGGCCGTCGCCCACGACGTCGTCGGCGTTCCGATGAACACCTTCGGCGGGCCGGCGGCGGAGATCCTGAAGAAAGGGATCGCCACGCGCTGGATCCGTGACGTCGGCGGCACGCTGCGTGCGGCGCGCGCGTGGCCGAACATGTAGCTATCGGCGATCAACCGACTGTTTTTCACTGCGCGCCACCCAGCCTGTGGCATGCGCGTCGCGCTGGTTTCCGTCGGTGACGAACTGTTAGCCGGCGATACGGTCAACACCAATGCCTCGTGGCTCGGCACGCGCCTCACCGAGCGAGGGGCCGACGTCGAGCGCGCGGTCGTCGTCCCCGACGATATCGACG
Source organism: Halococcus qingdaonensis (assembly GCF_024508235.1). Taxonomy (NCBI): domain Archaea; kingdom Methanobacteriati; phylum Methanobacteriota; class Halobacteria; order Halobacteriales; family Halococcaceae; genus Halococcus; species Halococcus qingdaonensis. Next base: position 1,734,983 of record NZ_CP101943.1, read on the forward strand.
AGATCGCCGCCACCATCGCCAGCCTCCACGATCGCTACGACGCCGTCCTCGTCACCGGTGGGCTCGGGCCGACCCACGACGACATGACGATGGACGCCGTCGCGCGGGCGTTCGATCGTGATCTCGAAGAGAACAACGAGGCCGTCGAGTGGCTCGAAGCACACGGTGGCTACGAGCGCGACGATCTCGCGACCGGCACGACCGATCTCCCGAGCGGTGCGCGCGTGCTCCACAACGAGGAGGGCGTCGCGCCGGGCTGTGTCGTCGAAGGGGTGTACGTCTTCCCGGGCGTGCCCGACGAGATGAAGGCGATGTTCGCGTCGGTCGCCGAGGAGTTCACGGGCACCGTCGAGGCCGTCGAGTTCGTCTACGCCGACGAGCCCGAGAGCGCGCTGCTCGACAGGATCGAAGAAGTACGCGAGCGCTTCGACGTGAGCGTGGGAAGCTATCCCGGCGAACACGTCCGTCTCAAGGTCCAGAGCGCGAGTCAGGACGAGGTCACGGCGGCGGCCGACTGGCTCGCCGAGCACGTCACGCTCGTCGAGGACTAACGGTAGAGATACGCCCACCACGCGGCGACGATGACCAGTCCCGCGATCGTAACGAGCGCGCCGGCCCCGTTGATGATACCCGTCTGCACGCCTTCCTGGAGGAGCACCGCGTTCATGGTCGTGTTTTCCGGCCCGTCCCTATAGGTCGTTCGAGTCGGACGGCTTTTGCCGGCGACCCCGGTAGAACCGGTATGCGACGTGTCGGCTTCGTGGTGAACCCGATCGCCGGGATGGGCGGTCGAGTCGGACTGAAAGGGACCGACGGCAAGGTCGAGGAGGCACGCGAGCGCGGGGCGGAACAGCGGGCTCCGGAACGCGCCCGCGAGGCGCTCGACGGACTGCTGGCCGCCGATCCGGACGTCGAACTTCTCGTCGCCGGCGGCGAGATGGGCGAGACGATCGCCGTCGACGCCGGGTTCGAGCCCGACGTTTGCACCCAATCCTCGGGAGAGACGAGCGCTGCCGACACGCGCGACGCCGTCGCGGCGTTCGCCGATGCGGGCGTCGATCTCGTTCTCTTCGTCGGCGGCGACGGCACCGCGGTCGACGTCGCCGAGACGCTCGACGAGCACGACGACGAAATCCCGATGCTCGGCGTGCCCGCCGGCGTCAAGATCTATTCGTCGGTGTTCGCGGTCTCGCCGCGCGCGGCCGGACGGATCGCGGCGACCTTCGAGCGCACCGAGACCCGCGAGGTCAACGACATCGACGAGGAGGCCTATCGTGCGGGCGAGGTGATGAGCGAACTGAAGGGGCTCGCCGAGGTTCCCGTCGCCGAGGAACTCCAGTCGAGCAAACAGCTCTCGGGAGGGAGCGTCGAGACGCTCGCGGCGGGGATCGCCGCCGACGTCGAGGCGGGCACGACCTACGTGCTCGGACCGGGGAGCACGCTCGGCGCGATCAAACGCGAACTCGGCTTCGACGGCAGCCCGCTCGGCGTCGACGTCTGGCGAGCGAACGAGGAGGGTGGCGAACTGCTCGTTCGCGATGGGAGCGCCGACGAGATCGAGGGGAGTCTCGGCGAGCGAAACGTCGTGATGGTCTCGCCGATCGGCGGTCAGGGGTTCGTCTTCGGGCGGGGCAACCAGCAGCTCTCGCCGGCCGTGCTCCGGGCGTCCGAGATCGAGATCGTCGCCTCGCGAGCCAAACTCGACGATATCGGCGTGTTGCGTGTCGACACCGGGGATGGGGAGCTTGACGAGGAACTGCGTGGCTGGCGGAAGGTCAGGATCGGGCGCGTCGAGCAGCGATTGCTGGAGATCGTGTAAGGGTGTATCGCTAGTAGGCTCGGCGGGCTGTTTAGTGGGGTATGGTGAAGATTAAGGTGATTGAGGACACCATGACCGCATGGTCGAAACGCGAAAAGTCCAGCGGCTCGGTCCGTCGACGCTGGCGATGACGCTGCCCGCCGAATGGGCGCGCTCACACGACGTCGAGAAGGGAGACGAGGTGTCGCTGCGCGCTGGAGGGAAGGGGACGCTCACCGTGATGCCCGAATCCTCACAGACCGAGGAGTCGCGGGCGACGATCCACGCCGAGAACATGGACGCGGACGTGCTCGAACGCGCCATCGTTTCCCAGTACGTCCTCGGTCGTCGGGTCATCCACGTCGAGGTCGAGGAAGGGACCCTCGACTCGGCGCACATCAACGCCGTCTACAACGCCGAAACCCAGCTGATGGGCCTCGGCGTCATCGAGGAGACGCCGGAGCGCATCGCCATCCGCTGTTCGGTCGATCCGGAGGATTTCACGCTCGACAACCTGCTCGAACGGCTCGAATCGACGGGAAGTACGATGCGCGACGAGGCGATGAAGGCGCTCGCGCTCGGCAACCCCGACTTCGCCGAGCGCGCGCTGAATCGCGAGCGACAGGCGAACAAGATCTTCGTCCTCCTCTTGCGGCTGATCTTCACCGCCTACCAGAACCCGACGCTCGCGCGGGCGGTGGGGCTGGACGACGGGTTCCCGCTCATCGGCTACCGCTCGATCGCCAAGAACCTGGAGCTGACCGCCGACAACGCCGAGGACATCGCCACGATCGCGATGGAGTCGCCGGGCCACACGCTCGACATCGACGACGCGACGACGCGGCGCATCAGGGAGTTCACCGACGACGTCGACGAGATCTCCGAACTGGCGGTGCGGGCCGCCGTCGAACGCGACTTCGAACGCACCGTCGAGGTGCGCGAACGGTTCGCCGAGCTCAACGACCGCGAGAGCGAGATCCTCGACGACCTGCCACAGATGAGCAACGAGGCATTACTGCGCGTGCGCGAGGTACTCGTCAGCCTCGCCAAGACCGCCGAGTACGCCGTCCGCAACGCCGAGATCGTCACCAACCTCGCGCTCGACGAGGAGTCGATCCACACGACCATCGAATAGTCCCGTCACCGGTTTAGGCTCCGGCGTCATATCACGGTCGATGGACGACAGCGTTCTCGACACCATCGGATCGCCGCTGGTGGAAGTCGCCGCACCGGCCGGCGCGACCGTCGCCGCGAAGATCGAATCGAAGAACCCGGGCGGGTCGGCGAAGGATCGTCCCGCAAAGGCAATGATCGCGGCCGCCGAGGAGGAGGGTTTGCTAGAACCGGGCGACCGCATGGTCGAGCCGACGAGCGGCAACACGGGCATCGGGCTCGCGGTCGTCGCGGCGGCGAAAGGATACGATCTCACGGTCGTGATGCCGGCCTCGAAATCCGAGGAGCGGCGCAACCTCATGCGCGCCTACGGCGCGGACGTCGACCTCGTCGACGGGGAGATGGAGGAAGCGAGGGAGCGTGCCGACGAACTCGAGGCCGAAGGGATGGTCCAGCTCCGCCAGTTCGAGAACCCCGCCAACGCGCGCGCACACTACGAGACGACAGCCGAGGAGATCCTCGATCAGATCGAGGGGCGCACCGTGGACGCGCTCGTCGCCGGGGTCGGCACCGGCGGGACGATCACCGGCATCGGCAGCCGACTGCACGAGGAGTTCCCCGAGATGGAGGTCGTCGCGGTCGAACCCGACACCAACGCCGTGCTCTCGACCGGTGAAGCCGGCGTCGACGATTTCGAAGGAATGGGGCCGGGGTTCGTGAGCGACGTTCTCGACACCGATCTCCTGAGTTCGGTCGAGACGGTCGCCCTCGACGACGCCGAGGACGAATGCCGACGGCTCGCTCGCGAGGAGGGGATTCTGGTGGGCCAGTCGAGCGGCGCGTCGAACCTCGCCGCCCACCGGGTCGCCGAGCGCCTCGCCGATGAAGACGACAGCAGCGCGACCGACGACACAGACGCCACCGATGACCCGCTCGTCGTCACCGTCTTCTGGGACAGCGGCGAGCGATACATGTCGACCGGCATGTTCGATTGAGCCACGGCGACAGACGCACCGCGACCGCTGGACGATCGTCATCGAAGCGGTCCCAAAACTTACGTCGCGTTCGCTCGTAGAATACGTCATGCGATACCGTCGTCCGCGCGCACTGGGTATCGCGGCCATCGCGCTCGCTGGGATCGCCAGCGCCGTCGTCTACCCGGATCTGCCGACCCGGCTGGCGACCAACTGGGGTCTCGACGGCGGTGTCAATGGGACGATGACCCGTCCTCTGGGCGCGTTCTTCCTACCGGGGCTCGCCGCTGGCGTCTATCTCTTCGTGCTTGTCTCGCCACGGTTCGACCCGCGAAAGCGGAACATCGAGGCGTTCCGCGGCATCTACGAGTGGTTTGCCGCCGGGATGACGTGGTTTCTGGGCTACGTTCACGCGCTCGTACTCCTCTGGAACCTCGGCGTTCGACCGCCGATCGGGGCCGCGCTCGCGCCGGCGATCGGGGCCGTCTTCTACGGGGCCGGGCTACTCGTCGAGCGTGCCGAACCGAACTGGATCGCCGGGATCCGGACGCCGTGGACGCTGGACGACGACGTGGTGTGGGAGCGAACGAACCGCCGGGCGGCGCTCGCGCTGAAACTCGCCGGGATCGCCGCGTTCGGCGGCCTCCTCGTCCCCGACGCCGCCATCGCGTTCGTTATCGTCCCCGCGCTGCTCGCCGTCGCGTACGTCACCGTCTACTCCTACGTCGCGTATCGACGCCGCGGAACGACGTGATCGTTCGCGCTCCGGCGTGGGATCGTCCGTTTCGCCGCTTTCCAAACGGCTTTTCGGTCGTCAGCCCTTCGATTCGGTGTATGTCTCAAGAGCAGTTCAGTCCCGACAGCGTCGAGTGTGCGAAGGAGATGCCGATGCTCGGGTTCGGAACCTGGGAGAACGAGGACCCCGAGCAGTGTACCGAGAGCGTCCGCACGGCGCTCGACACGGGCTACCGACACGTCGACACCGCACAGGCGTACGGCAACGAGAAGAGCGTCGGCGAGGGGATCGAACGGGCCGACGTCCCCCGTGAGGACGTCTTTCTCGCCACCAAGGTCTGGATCTCGAATCTGGGCTACGACGACGTGATCCACAGCACGACCCAGAGCCTCGACGATCTCGGCGTGAATTCGGTCGACCTGCTCTACACCCACTGGCCGTCCGGCGAGTACGATCCTGAGGATACGCTGTCGGCGTTCGCCGAACTGAAGGACCGCGGTGCGATCGATCGCATCGGGGTCTCCAACTTCGAACCCGAACATCTCGACACCGCCCGTGAGGTGCTCGACGAGCCGATCTTCGCCGAACAGGCCGAGTGCCATCCCCTCCTGCCGCAGACGGAGCTCCGAGACTACTGTGACGAGCACGACATCGAGTTCGTCGCCTACTCGCCGCTCGCGCGCGGGAAGGTCTTCGAGATCGACGAACTCGGTGAGATCGCCGACAAACACGACGCCAGCGAGGCACAGATCAGCCTCGCGTGGCTCCGCGAGAAGGACGTGACCGTGATCCCGAAGGCGACGAGCGCCGACCACATCGAGGACAACTGGGCGTCGCTCGGCGTCGACCTCGACGACGAAGACATCGCGAAAATCGATGCCATCGACGAACGCGAGCGGCAGGTCGATCCCGACTTCGCTCCGTGGTGAGGGACGAACGTCACGATCTCTGAGGCCGGTTTACCAACACTTATTCTCACAGCACTCCGAGGATCGATATGGAGTTCGACCTCGGAAAGACGGTCGGGGCGTTCGTGGTGCTGTTCGCCATCATCGCCATCGGCACGTTCATGAGTCCGATGGCGACGAGCACCGTGATGATGGTGCTCGGCGGCCTGCTCGTCTTCGGCGTACTGACGCTGTTCATCGGCATCCAGCACGGCGAGTACCGCGCGCTGCGCTGATACCGTCGATCGACGCGAGTCGTATGTGATAGCACACCACCCCGGCGCGAAGCCACAAACCCTTTTACGGTCCTAATTATATCTCATTACGAGATGCCACAGGACTTTCCCGACTACCTCGACGTCGACTACACCGACGGCGAGGGCGAAGACCCCGAGGACTACCCGAGCATCGAGGACAAGATCGAGAAGGCGATCCAGGTTACGAAGACGGGGCTCGAACAGTACGACAACCCCGCGGTGATGTGGACCGGCGGCAAGGACTCGACGCTCACGCTCTACTTCATCAAGGAGGTCGCCGAGCGCTTCGATCTCGACGTCCCGCCCGCGATCTTCATCGACCACTACCAGCACTTCGACGAGATCCACGACTTCGTCGACAAATGGGCCGACGAGTGGGATCTCGACGTCCGCTACGCGCGCAACGAGGACGTCGGCAACTACGTCGACGAGCACGGGCTCGAACCCGGTGACGACATCGAGATCGCGGAGCTCTCCGAGCACAACCGCCATCACGTCCGCGAGATCCTCGAATACGAGGAGGACACGTTCGACTTCCTGCTCGACACCTACGTCGGCAACCACCTGCTCAAGACGGTCGCGCTCAACGACGCCCTCGAAGAGTACGACGTCGACGGCGTCATCTCGGGCGTGCGCTGGGACGAACAGGAGGCCCGTGCCGACGAGACCTTCTTCAGCCCGCGTCACGACCCCGAGATCTACCCGCCCCACGACCGCATCCAGCCGATCCTCCAGTTCGAGGAGCGCGACGTCTGGGACGCCTTCTGGAACTTCGCGGTGCCCGAAACGGTCGCCGAGTACCCCGACGAGGGCTACGTCCCCCAGAGCGCCGACGACCTGCCGAACGGCCTCACCAACGGGGACATCCCGATCAGCCCGAAATACTTCGCCGGCTTCCGCTCACTCGGCAGCGAAGTCAGTACCGAAAAGGCAGACGAGGAGCCCGCCTGGCTCCAGGACCTCGAAGGCACGACCGAGCGCGCGGGCCGCGCCCAGGACAAAGAAGACCTGATGGAGCGCCTGCGCGATCTCGGCTACATGTAGGACCTTTTTTGACCTCGGGTCCGCGAAGCGGACCACTCGGCCAAAAATCTCCACCAAAAAAGACCGCTCGCGCCTTCGGCGCTCGCGGTGAACCGCGCTCACTTCGTTCGCGCGGACACCATCGTTCTCCGCTTCCCGCACCCGCACAGCACCGCAGAAGCCCTCACTCGCTTCGCTCGTTCGCCCTTCATCCACCAGGAGAGTTTCCTCTCCTGAGCCTGCGGTCGCTCCGCGACCGCAGACACCAGGACCGCGCCGCCACCGCAACCGCCCCGCCACCCAGCGGCTGCTCCGCCGCTTCGCCAGCCGCCTCAGTAGAGATCGTCGAGATCCGATTCGACGTGGCTGTGCTCGTCGGCCGGAAATTCGTCGTCCTCAACGGCATCGACGTAGTCCGCGATCGCGGTCTCCATCTCGCCGCGGAGATCGCCAAACGATGCGGCAAACGGCGGGATGCGCTCGCCGAGGCCGAGCACGTCGTTGGCGACGAGCACCTGGCCGTCACAGTTTTTCCCTGCGCCGATCCCGATAGAGGGGATCGAGAGCTCATCGGTGATCTGGGCGGCGAGGTTCGCCGGTACGTGTTCGAGCACGAGCGCGAACGCGCCCGCGTCCTCGTGGGCGACGGCGAGGTCGACGATCTCGCTGGCGGCCTCCCGGCTGGTCCCCTGTCGCGCGTAGCCCAGTTGATTGACCTTCTGTGGCGTGAGCCCGAGATGGGCCATCACCGGGATCCCGAGTTCGGCGAGGCGTTCGGTGAGCTCGATCGTGTGCGATCCACTTTCGAGCTTTACGGCGTGTGCGCCCGCCTCCTTGAGCATGCGGCCGGCGTTGTGGAGGCTCTCCGTCTCGTCGACGCCGAAACTGAGGAATGGCATGTCGGCGATCACGAGCGTCTCGTCGGTCGCGCGCGCGACCGCACCGGTCCGGCTGGCGACCTCGTCGACCGTCACCGGAAGCGTCGAATCGTAACCCAGTGCCGCGTTGCCCATGCTGTCGCCGACGAGGATCGCGTCGATCCCCGCCCGCTCGCAGGCTGCCGCCGTCGGCGCGTCGTAGGCGGTCAACATCGTCAGCGGCGTCTCGCCGTCGGCACGGAACTCACCGACCGTCGTTGGCATGGGCGACACTCACACGCGACGGGAGTAAACGGCTCCGACTCCGTACGACGACCACACAGCGCGAGATCGCGTCGCCAGCCACACGGAAGAACCAAACCCCATATATAGGAGAAGTCCTAACTTCGGGTGAATTCGAACGGAGACGTCTCACGCTATGCAAGGACAAAACCAACAGCAAGCCTACGATCGCGGTACCACTATCTTCTCGCCCGACGGCCGACTCTATCAGGTGGAGTACGCCCGCGAGGCGGTCGAGCGCGGAAGCACGAGTCTCGGCGTCCGGACCGAGGAGGGCGTCGTTCTCGTCGCCGAACAACAGGTCCGGTCGCCGCTGATGGAGGGATCGAGCATCGAGAAACTCCACAAGGTCGACGACCACATCGCCGTCGGCTCGGCCGGCCACGTCGCCGACGCCCGCCAGCTGGTCGACTTCGCCCGCGAGCAGGCACAGGTCGAGCGACTGCGCTACAGCGAACCGATCGGCATCGAAACGCTCGCCGGGGCCCTCACCGACCACATCCAGGAGTACACCCAGACCGGCGGTGCGCGACCGTTCGGCGTCGCGCTACTCGTCGCCGGTATCGAGGACGGCGAGCCGCGACTGTTCGAGACCGACCCCTCGGGCACCGCGACCGGCTGGTCGGCGAGCGCCGTCGGTGCCGACCGCGACGCGATCCTCGACAATCTCGAAGCGAACTACCGGCCGGACGCGGATCTCGACGGTGGCATCCACACCGCGCTCCAAGCGCTCGCATCCGTGCGGGACGCGTTCGAGCCGAGCGAGGTGGCGATATCGACGATCGACACCGAGACCGAACAGTACCGGACGCTCGATGCGGACGAGATCGAAACACACCTCGACGAGATCGATTTCGAGGACAACGATGAATAAGGACCGTCACCATACGATCGGGCTCGACAGCGAAGCGCACGCCACCACACCCGAGTTCGGTGGCACGTCGCAGGGAGGCGACGGAAAGACGGAACTGAAGACGGGAACGACGACCGTCGGTCTCACGACCGCTGAGGGCGTCGTGCTCGCCGCCGACATGCGCGCGAGCGCGGGGAACATGGTGGCGAGCAAGAATGCTCGAAAGATACTCCAGATCCACTCGTCGGCCGCACTCACCATCTCCGGGAGCGTGAGCGCGGCCCAATCGCTGGTGGAATCGCTGCGCGCGGAGGTCCGCCTCTACGAGACCCGCCGCGACACGACGATGAGCCTGAACGCGCTCGCGAACGTCACCGCGAACCGCCTGCGAAGCGGGAACTTCCGGATCGTCCAGCCGGTGCTCGGCGGCGTCGACGACGAGGGTGCTCACATCTACAGTATCGGCCCCGGCGGAAGCGTCATGGAGGAGGCGTACGCCACGAGTGGGTCGGGCTCGCCGTTCGCACTCGGCGTCCTGGAAGGGGAGTACGACGAGGAGGCGAGCATCGACGAGACCCGGACCACCGCGGCCCGAGCGGTCCAAAGCGCGACCGAGCGCGACACCGCCAGCGGCAACGGCCTCTCGCTCGCGACGATCACCGGGGACGGCGTCGATATCGACACCTACGAGCGTGTCGCACAGGCCCTCTAACCGCCACCTCTCTCGATAGCTGCGTTGGAAGAACAGCGGATCAACAGTACCGGAACGACGACTGTACCGGGGAAATCGACGAGATCGTGGCCTCCTCGACGATCGTTCATCGGTCGATCCGGACCTCAACCGCCACACGACAGTGTTCCAACGGAAACGCTCGGCGAACTCGTCAAGGGCAGCGCGCCGGCGAGAAAGGCTTATCGCCGTACGCGAGAACTCTCACCGTGCCCGAACCCGTCGAGACGAGCGATCCCGAGGGTGTCGACTACGGCTGGGTGATGCAGGTCACGTTCGTCCTCACGATCGTCGTCGGCGCGCCGATCGTCGCACTGCTCTCGGCGGGCACCCCGCTCGACTCCTGGAACGCGCGCGTCTCCTTCGCCGTCCGGGTCGGCGCGGTCGTCTGGATCGTCGTCGCGCTCGGCGTCTACGGCTACGCGCGCCGGACGAACGATCAGTAGCTCGTCGGCCCGTCGCCGACGTACGCAAACTGCGTACCGGCCCGCTCTGCGGCCTCCTCGTCACCCGCCGAATCACCCACGAACAGCGTCCGCTCGGGGCTCGCACCGAGTTCCTCGGCGGCGGCCAGCAGCGGTTCGGGCGCGGGCTTGCGCTCGGGAACCGAATCGCGACCGATAACGCTCCCCATCCGCTCGGCGAGCTCGTGTTTTTCGAGCGCGATGTGACAGGATTCTTCGCAGTTGAGTGAACAGATCCCGATCGGGAGTTCAGTCTCGATCTCGTCGGCGAACGGGAGTCGGCGCGCGTCGCGTGCGCCATCGCGTTCGGCCGCGGCGATGAGCGACTCGACATCGCTCTCGACGCCCGCGTCCTCGGCGGCATCGAGCATCGCCCAGGCGTCGAGCCCCGCCGGATCGAGGTCCGCATCGCGGAGCACCGTGGCGATCTCGCTCTCGACGGCCCGCCAGTCGACGGTGAGGCGCACGAGCGTGCCGTCGAGGTCGTAGACGACGGCGTCGACGTCGTCGGGGACGGTAACGGTCATACCGGGGCAAGAACAGGACGGGGGAAGTCGGCTTCGATCAGTCGAGCAGCTCGCGGGCGATGACGTTCTTCTGGATGTTGCTCGTCCCCTCGTAGATGGTGGTGATCTTCGCGTCGCGATAGAGGCGCTCGACGCCGCCCTCGGTGGTGTAGCCGTAGCCACCGTGGATCTGGACCGCCTCGCTGGCCACGTCGACGGCGTTCTCGCTGGCGACGTATTTCGCCATGCTCGCGGCCTCGCGGTGTTCTTCGCCACGGTCGGCACGCCGGGCCGCATCCCGCGTCAGCAGCCGCCCGGCCTGCACCTTCGTCCGCATCTCGGCGAGTTTGTGACGGATCGTCTGGATCTCGCCGATGGCGTCGCCGAACTGCTCGCGCTCCTGGGCGTAGGCGAGCGACTCGTCGAGGGCATGCTGGGCGAGCCCCACCGCCTGCGAGGCGATGGCGATGCGTCCCCCGGTGAGGATCGACAGCGCCGCCGACAGCCCTCGGCCCTCCTCAGTCAATCGGTTTGCGGCCGGAATCCGCGCGTCGTCGAACGTCAGACTCGTCGTGTCGCTCGCGCGCAGGCCGAGTTTGTCCTCTGTGGGACCGACCTCTAGACCCTCGGTGTCCTTCGGCACGAGGAACTGCGTGATGCTCCGGTCGTCCTCGCGGTCGGTCTTCGCGAAGAGGATAATGACCCCGGAGCGCTCGCCGTTGGTGATCCACTGCTTGTCACCGTTGATGACGTATTCGTCCCCCTCGCGCCGTGCCTCGGTGCTCATCGCGGCGGGGTTCGAGCCGGCATGGGGCTCCGAGAGCGCGAACGCACCCACGGGGCGACCATCGACCATCTCGGGCAGCCAACGCTCGCGGTGGCGCTCGTCGCCGAACTCGGCGATGCAGGAGGTGGCGAGACAGTGGACCGACAGTGCCGTCGCCACCGCCAACATTCCGCCGGCGAGCTCCTCGTTCACCAAACTATAGGTGAGCGAATCGGCGTCAAACCCGCCGTACTCTTCGGGCGTCGTCAACCCCGTCATGTCGAGGTCGGCGAGACCGTCCCAGACGTCCTCCGGGAAGCGTTCCTCGCGATCGGCCCGCTCGGCCTCGGGCCTGATCTCCTCGCGGGCGAACTCGCGGACGGTGTCGCGGATGGCGCGCTGTTCGGCAGTGAGGTCCATACCACTCCACTAGCTCCGGGCGCGCAAAAATCACCCGTTCCGGAGACTACTTCGCTCAGTCGTCGACGAGCGTCACATCCAGCCGGTCTTCGAGCGCTTCGACGAGCGAGCCCCCGACGCCGGCACGGGCGGCACGCCCCTCCTCGATCGCGGTGAGGCTTTTGGGATCGGCGTCGAGTTCGTCGGCCAGCGCCGCGATATCGAGGTTTGCCTCCTCACGTGCGCTCCGTGCTCGATCGCCGTACTCGGAGACGAGATACGGCAGCTGGTCGCGGTCGTAGTTCGTTCCCTCGCGCTCCCAATGGCTCGAATCACCCGTGCTGGCGTCCCCGAATTTCGTGACGTTGCTGGCCGCTCGCTGGCGATCACCACGACCGCTGGAGCCGCCGTCACGACTCCCGGTATCGCGATTCGACCGTCGATCCTGCTCGCCATGGGGGACGCAGTCGGGACAGAGATCGAGCTCGGCCCCGGAGACCATCGCCGTCGTCAGGTCGTCGCTCGCCGTCCCGCAGAGCTCGCAGCTCCCGCCACCCCCGGACGAGTCGCCGGTGGAGTATTTGGGCATACCCGATCTTTCGCGCGTGGACGGTATAATGCTACGCCTCCACTTTTTTAGACGGGGTCCTCGACTCGCTCACTCCGTTCGCTCGCCTCGAACCCCGACCAAAAACCTGGACTAAAAACTCCTGCTCACTCGCTCCGCTCGTTCGCAGTGAACCGCGCTCGTTCCACTCGCGCGGACGCTGACGCTTACCACAACCACCGCACAGCACCACAACAGCCCACACTCCTCCCCAACCGATTCGCTCACTCGCGTTGCTCGTTCGCTCATCCCTCGCACGCCGATCCGCGCTCGGTGCTCACTACACTCACGGGTCGTTCCTCCCCGTTCGCATCGAGGCACTCACTACGTTCGTGTCTCGCGCTGTTCGCACACGAGCGCGAGCGCGCGCCAACCGCTACCGACTCGTCCGACTACCGAATCACTGCTCGTCTCGCCATTCCTCGATGCATTCCTCGTCACAGAAATGCAGGTCCTCGTTGGCTTCCGGCTCATCGCTGAGGGTCTCCCATTCGAGCGGATCGAGGCGCGCGCCGCAGTTCTCACAGGTCGCGCTCTCGGTCTCGCGACCGGGGTTCGGCGTCGTGTCACTTGGCTCGTCCATCGGTCATGGGTGGGCCTCGACGTACTCCAGTCCATCGGCCATCGCGCTCGCTGATAAACGGCCACGTATCCGGGGACGAAAGGATTTGGCAGCGGCGGGCGATCATACTGCCATGGATCTGGGACTCGGCGACAAGACGGCACTCGTCACCGGCGGCGGCGGACGCATCGGCAGTGAGGACTGCGAGACGCTCGCCGCGGAGGGCGCGGAGATCGTCGTCCTGGACGTGGACCAGGACGGCGCGGAGACCGTCGCCGACGGGATCGAGGACGATGGCGGCACGGCCCACGCCGTCGAGTGCGATCTGACCGACCGCGAGGACGTCGCCACGACGATCGAAGCCATCCGCGAGGAGACGGGCGGGATCGACGTACTCGTGAACAACGCCGGGATGGTCGACGCGCGCGCACGGGTCGAGAACTTCGAGGACGACATCTGGGAGCGCGATCTGGCGGTGAATCTCACCGGATCCTATAATGTCACCCGCGAGGTGTTCCCCGCGATGTGCGAACGCGGCTGGGGACGGATCGTCACCATGTCCTCGATGGCCGGCTGGCAGGGCGGCTTCGGCCAGATTTCCTACTCGGCGACCAAGGCCGCGCTCATCGGCTTCGGCAAGACGCTCGCACTGGAGGGCGCACAGTCCGGCGTCACCTCGAACGTCGTCGCACCGAGCATCGTCGTCGGCGCGCTCGCCGATCTCCCGCCCGAACAGTTAGAAGAAGTCGACGAACACTTCGCGCGCATCGCCAAGGCCACGCCGATGCGACAGCTCGGCCGCGAGGAGGACGTCGCCAACCTCGTCACCTATCTCGCGAGCGAACAGTCGAGCTACATCACCGGCCAGGTCGTCGGCGTCACCGGCGGCATCGATCTCTTCTCGTTCTAAAAATCGGGGGTCAGTTCGCGTACTTCTCGTCGGCGAACTCGTGATCCGGCTCGCCAGCGAGTTCGGTCAGCCTGACGGCGGCGTCGGAGTACTGGAGGATCTTCTGCATGTCACCGTCGAGCTCGAAGTCGCCGCCCATCAGCCCGTCGATGACGCCCATCTCTTGTTCCAGCAGCGCCTTCCAGTTCTCGGTGGTCGCCGAGAGCAGAAAGCCCTCGTCGACTTCCTCTGGGCTCTCGATGAGATACGCACCGGTACACTTCCCGTCTTCGAGCCCGCAGAACGCGTGGCCGACGTAGCCCCGATCGCTCGTCTCCTCGAGATACGTATCGAGCTCCTCCTGGAGGTAGTCGGGCATCGCCTCGACGTCGAGCTCGTCGACGGGCATCTCGGTCATCTCGAAGACGAAGTGGCCGTTGAAATCGACGCCCCAGCCCTCGCTCACGTCGGCGTACTCCTCGTCGCCGTTGATCTCTTCTTCATACGCGGCGAACCACGCCTGACTCGGGAAGAGCAGCGGGTCCGGCTCGTAATCGACGTCAGTCATTGTGTGACACCGACTAACGGTTCGCAGCCACACCAATGAACGTTCATCGGCGTATCCGCGGTCATTTATACGCTGCGTCGCGGTGCGGGAAAAGTATATGCGCCCGCTCCGCCCATCCCGGCTATGCGGTACGTCACCTTCGTTCTCATCCCGCCCGACGGCGGCCTCCACCCCTCCGACCGGCGACTGGCCGAGGATTCGGACGTGACGCGCACGGCGCTACACGACATCAACCGCCTCGACGACGGCACCGCCGTCACGCTCTACCGACTCGACGGTACTGTCGAACGCGTCGAGGAAATCCTCGACGACTGCGCAGGCGTCCTCGCGCACAACGTCTCGGCGACCGGCGACAGCGTCCACGCCTACGTCCACTTCGAGACCAACGATGTCGTCGCGGGGCTGCTCGCGGTGCCTCACGCCCACGGGATCATCCTGGACACACCGATCGAGTTCACCCCTCGTGGCGGGCTCCGGATGACCGTCGTCGGCGAGGAGGCGACGATCCGCGAGACGATCGGCACCGTCCCCGACGGGATCGGTCTCAAGCTCGAAGAGACCGGCGAGTACGAACCGAGCGCCCAGCGGCTGTTCGCCAGACTCACCACTCGCCAGCAGGAAACGCTCAAGGCGGCCATCGAGGCGGGCTACTACGAGGTTCCCCGCCGGGCGACACACGCCGACATCGCCGAGCGCCTCGATCGGACCGGCGGCACCGTCGGCGAACATCTCCGCAAGATCGAGGCGGCGGTGCTCACCGCGATCGTCCCCTGATCACCGATCGACCGTCTGCGTCGACGGGCCTGTGAGCGATCGTCGACTGTCGGGCAGCTGGCGGTGAATCACGAGCCTCCGGCGGCGAGCCCGACACCGTCGGCGATCAGTTCGTACGATCGAACCCGGTCGTCGGGATCCGGAATCATGTTCTGAACGACGACCTCGTCGACGCCGACCTGCTCGGTCATCTGTTCAAGGAGATCTCGTACTGTCGCGGGGCTGCCGGAGATCTGCTGTGGCCAGTCGCCCGGTTCGATCGACTGTGGTGTCGGATCGGGAACGCCACCGAGTTCGTCGATCGCGTCGTCGACGGCCGGAGGTGTGCCGACCTCGCCACGCTCGAGTCGCTGGTAGTACGCTTCGACCGAGGCGCGGAGACGCGCGGCTTCCTCGTCGGTCTCGCCACAGGAGACGTTCACCCCGATCATCCCCGCCGGTTCGTCCGGGGCGGCCGCGAACGGGGCGGGCTCGAAGTGCTCCCGGTAGGCCTCGAACGCTTGTGGGGCGACGCCGGGCCGGATGAACGCCGCAAAGCAGTACGGGAGTCCCAACCGGCCGGCGATCGCGGCGCTGTTCGGGCTGGAGCCGAGCACCCACGTCTGGGGAACGGCCTCGCCCGAACGAGCGAGCTGCAGTTGGCTGTAGGGATGGTCGTCCGGAAAGCCATTGTAGAGATGTTTGACGGCCTCCTCGATCTTGTCGGCGTGGTCGTCCTGCTGCTGGTTTTGATTGTACTGGAGCGCGTGATCGGCGGCCGGTTGTCCCGACGCTCGCCCGAGCCCCATATCGATCCGCCCGGGCGCGAGTGCGTCGAGCGCGCTGAACGTCTCGGCCACCTTGTACGGGCTGTAGTGGTTGAGCAGCACCGTCCCCGAGCCGAGGCGAATGTCGGACGTCTTGGCCGCGAGATGGGCGATCAGCACCTCCGGGGTCGTGCTCGCCGTCGAGTCACCGCCGCCGTGGTGCTCGGCCACCCAGAAGCGTGAGTAGCCGAGCTCTTCGGCCCGCTGAGCCAGTTCGATGGTGTTGTCGTACGCATCCGTCGCCGTACCACCCTCGGGGACCGTCCCGAGGCTAACGATCGACAGCTCCATGCAATGGTTACCTCCTCACGACTGAATAGCCGTTCGGCTCTCGATCCAGGACAACGACCGAGACCACGAAATCGCGGCCATCAGCGCTTGCAGCGCCGATCATGTACCGACGAAGACGTGAGATACCCATCGAGTCGAGAGCAGGATGTGGAAAGAAGGGATGGCGGGATGTGGCCACCGAGACGTAGTATGTGGTAATACAGCAATCCAACATAAGCATTATTAATACTGAAAGCGGAGACGGAGACGTGTTCGGTCGTATGACTGGTGAGTGAACGCGAACGGATGACACGGGTCACGGCGACCGTGGTCGGTGTCGTCGTTCGCAGTCGGCTTCGACCGACACCGCCGTCGGGAGAACCGCCCACCAGTATACGCCCCTCAGCACATCGCATCAGTCAATGTCTTCAGACACAACACCCCAGGCCGATCGCACCGAATCGAGAGACCAGTCCGACGACGCCGAATCGGCCCTGCAGACGGTCGTCGATCAGCTTTCGGAGGTGGCAGAGCAGATCGATCTCGATCCGAACGTCGTCGAGCGACTGTCACACCCGAACAGCGTCTACGAGGTCACGGTTCCGATCGAGCGAGACGACGGCTCGATCGAGGTGTTCACCGGCTATCGGGCACAACACGACAGCGTTCGCGGTCCGTACAAGGGCGGGGTGCGCTACAACCCGTCGATCACGAGGGACGAATGCGTGGCCCTCTCGATGGCGATGACGTGGAAATGCGCAGTCATGGACATCCCGTTCGGCGGGGCGAAAGGTGGCGTGCAGGCGAACCCGAAGGATCTGAGCGAGCGCGAACACGAACGGCTCACCCGACGGTTTACCCACGAAATCGGCGACATTATCGGGCCGATGACGGACATCCCCGCACCGGACATGGGAACCGATGCCCAGACGATGGCGTGGATCATGGACGCGTACAGTACCAACGTCGGCGAAACCAAGCCGGGTGTCGTGACCGGCAAGCCGATGTCGATCGGTGGCAGCGAAGGGCGTGAGGGTGCACCGGGACGCAGCGTCGCGCTGATCGCTCGAAAGGCCGCCGAATACTACGACTGGTCGCTCGACGACACCACGATCGCCGTGCAGGGGTACGGCAGCGTCGGAGCCAAAGCGGCCCGGTTGCTCGACGACTGGGGTGCTGACATCGTCGCGGTCAGCGATGTGAAAGGCGTGCGGTACGAACCCGACGGGATCGACACCATGGCGGTCCCGTCGTTCGAGGAGGAGCCGGAGGCCGTCACCGACGATGCCGACGAGGTGCTGGCACCCGAGCAGCTGTTCGAACTCGATGTCGACATGCTCGTTCCGGCAGCGATCGGGAACGTCATCACGAAGCAGAACGTCTACGACATCCAGGCGAACCTCATCGTCGAGGGGGCAAACGGGCCAACGACCCACGCGGCCGACGCGATCCTCGAAGAGCGCGATATCCCCGTACTCCCGGATATTCTGGCGAACGCCGGCGGGGTGACGGTGAGCTACTTCGAGTGGCTACAGGACATCAACCGTCGGGCGTGGTCGAGCGAGCGCGTCAACAACGAACTCGATCAGGAGATGCTCGCGGCGTGGGACGACGTCCGAACGGAGTTCGAACAGCGACCCGTCTCGTGGCGTGACGCCGCCTACATCGTCGCGCTCTCGCGCATCGGTGCCGCGTACGATGCGCGCGGACTGTGGCCGTAACTCGATCGATCGCTGTTGTGAGCCACGGAGAGTAGCTCTCGCGGGCCGTTCCGCGAACGATGGTCCGCCCTCGATTCGCCGGACGACAGTACCGCCAGCAGTATCCTGATTCTCAGTCACCGAAACCGAGATATCGACGGAGCCAGCCGGTGATCCCGAGGTTTCGCTTGGCCATGATGATCGTTCCGTCCGCGCGACGGGCGACCTCCTCGGGGATCGCACCGAAGACGAGCTGCTGGAGCAAGCTCTCCCGCGTCGCGCCGACGATCGTCAGGTCGTGCCCGCCCGAGCGGTCGACGATCTCCTCGACGACGTCGTCGCCATCGAGCAACTGCGAGGAGATCGAGTCGTGCTCGCCGACCGACTCCGCCGTCTGTGCAAGCAGCTCCTCGGCCTCAGCACGGGCGTCGCTGTCGGCATCGCTCCCGACGACGTAGGCGATTTCGACGTGCGCGTCGTTCGCCCGTGCGATCGAGCCGGCGATCTCGGCGGCGTACTCCGCGTGGGGGCCACCTGCCGTCGGCACGAGGATCGATTCGACGTCGCCGGGTTCGCCGATGCGTTCGACGAGGACGTCACAGCGTGCGTCCCTGACGACGTCGTCGACGTTGCTGCCGAGCACGATATCCCGACGACGGCGACCCTGACCGTGCCAGCCCATCAGCACGGTATCGCTGTCGTACTGCTCGACGGTGTTGATGATCGCCGCGGCGGGATCGTGACCGAGCCGCACCGTCCCCTGCGTTGGGACGCCGGCCTCCTCCCCGATCGCCATCGCCCGCGAGAGTAGCTCGCGGCGTTCGCCGACGTGTTGGCGACCCTCCGCCAAGGGCGTCTGAGGCGCGACGGTGACGACGCTGATGACGTGGATCTCCGCGTCCCGCTCGCGGGCGACGTCCACGGCGGCCCGCATGAGCTGGTCGGCGCTCTCGGGATCGGCGATCGGCACGAGCAGCTGTGAGTCGCGTGATTCGGTCGCTCGCTCGGCGACCACGGTAGGTGTTTCCTCCTCGCGCACTTCCGCTTCACGCTCGCTCGAATAGCCGAGATAGACGACGACGCCGAGCGCGAACCACAGCACGATCGTCACCAGCGCGACGAACCCCTTCGACTCCTCGCCGAAACCGATCGCGAGCCCCTGCGATTCGAGCAAGAACGGCGCGAGGATCAGCTGAAAGACGATCCCGAGGATCGGAATCACCGGCATATACGGGATCTTGAACGGCCGTTCGAGGTCCGGCCGATTCCGCCGCATCGCGATCGCCGCGACGTTGACCATCGAGAACAGCAGGAGGAACATAACGGCCGAGGAGGAGGCGACGATCTCGATGGGCAGTGCGATCGCCATGATCCCGACGATCGTCGTCGAGGCGATGATCGACAGATAGGGCGAGCGCGTCTTCTCGCTGAGTTCGGAAAGCTGCGTCGGGAGGAGTCGATCCCGACTCATCGAGAAGGCGATCCGGCTTGAGGCGAACAGCGTCGCGTTGAGCGCGCTCACGGTCGCGGCCAGCCCCGCGATGATGAGGAGGAAAAAGCCGAAGGGGACGAACTGCGCCGCCGCCCGAATGATGCCCAGCTCGCCGAGATCCCCGAGGAGTTTCCACGTCTCGATCGAGGTCGACGCACCCTCCATCCCGGCGAACTCGAGCAGCCGTGGGGTGACGTCGATCCCGCCGATGGCCGCAAAGGAGACGAACAGATAGATCGGGACGGCGACGAGCAGCGAGTAGAAGATCGCTCGCGGGATGTTGTGCCCCGGATTCTTGATCTCCTCGCCGGACTGGACGATGATGTCGTAGCCCTCGAAGGCCACGTAGACGAACCCCATCGCACCGAGAATGCCGGTGACGCCGTTCGGCGCGAACTCCGAAACCGACGTGTAGTTCGATGCCCAGTCGGCGTGGCCGAGCGTCGCAATCACGCCGAAGATCACGAAGACGGCGAGGATCACGATCTTGATCGAGGTCACGATCACGCCGATCGAACCCGTCTCCTCGGCTCCACGGTAGTTGATGTAGCCGAAGAGAACCACGACGAGCGCGGTGATGATCTTCTCCGGCGTCAGAAAGCCAAGCAGGGCGAATTCGAGGCCGATATCGGAGTATTCGGTGACGAGCGTCACGAAGAAACTCCCAAACGTCGCCGCGTACAGCGCACACGTCACCGCCTGCGCGAACCAGTTCGCCCAGCCAGTGTAGAAGCCATACGGGCTCGGCAACGCCTCCCGCACCCAACTGTACGCGCCACCGGCCTCGGGAAACGCCGCCCCGAGCTCGGCGTAGGACGCAGCGGTGAAGGCCGCGATGATCCCGTTGAGCAGGAAGGCGATCAGAAGCGCGGGCCCGGCGAGTCCGGCCGCAAAGCCCGTCAGCGCGAACACGCCGGCACCGATCATCGCACCGATGCCGATCATCGTGACTTCGAGCAGACCGAGATTTCGAGAGAGTTCCGTGCTGACGCCGCCGCTGGCGTCTCCCTCGGCTCCGGACGGTGAATTAGCCATTCGCCGTTCGTACAGAGTCCCACCTCCTAAGTCATGCGATCACGATTCCACTGGGGAGCGAACGAAATAACAGCCCGTTTCGTCGATCGGCCCGATCAATCGAAACGTCGGTGGAGGTCGGTATCGCTGCGACAATCGCTACTCGCGGGCCGGCGTGTACGCCTCGTTGTAATCGACGCAGTCGTGGAGGTCGTTCTCGTCGAAGCGCTTGATGTGGCCGCCGACGACGTAGAGCGTGCCGTCGACGACGCCGGAGGTCGCCCCGCCGCGGAGATGGGTCGGCTTCGAGAGCTCCGTCGTGAAGCGATCGGCGGCGGGATCGTAGCGATGGGCGATCGGCTTGTAACGATCGATCGTCGATTCGCCCTCCCAGAACATGCCGTGGGTGAGGTAGGCCTGGCCGTCGATGACCGGGTTCGAGTGGGTCGCGTAGGTGCCCGCTCGCGGTAACGGCTGCGCACGCTCGAACTCGCCGGCCGCGACGTCGTATCTGAAGTTCGAGTCGGTCGGCCCGGTCGTCCCCGACAGCCCGCCGATGGCGTGGAGATACTGATCGCCATCGACCGAGAACAACGCGACCGTCGGCCAGCGCTTGGCGTTCGGCATTCGGGCGAGATCCGGGTTGGCCACCCGATCCGCCTCGGGATCGAACGTCCAGAGCCGTCGCTCGTCGTAGGTTCCCGGAACGCCCTCGCCGTCGAAGCCGTGGTCGGTCGCCGTGGGGGCGTCGTGATCGCCGGTGCCGCCGCCCACGCAGTAGATCAATCCGTCCTGTGGGTTGTAGAGCCCGCCCATCACCCAGTTCGGGTACGGACAGCTGGCCGCGAGCTCCGTCCAGCCGTCGCCGGGCCGATAGCGGAAGATCGCGTCCGACGACGGGCCGCCCTCGTAGGGCGCGTTGGTGGGCGCGCCGCCGAAACTGTACAGCGCGTCGTCGGTCGCGACGCCACAGAGCCCCCACAGTTCTCGCGGGAGATCGGGCAGGCGCTCCCAGTCGCCCCCCGATCCCGCGCTCGGGTCGTACGCGAAGGTCCGTGCGACCGCTTCGAGACGAACGCCGGTCTCGATGCCGCCGAAGAAATGGAGTTTGCCGTCGAGCACGCCGCCGCCCGCGTCGCTTCCCACGACTGGCAGCGGAGCGCGCTCGGTCCAGCCGGCGTCGAGATCCGCTGCTTCCGCGGTGGTTTCTGCCGACTCCGACGTTCGGTTCGTGCTTGCCGATTCGGTCCGCGTCGTGTTCGCCGTTCGATCGGCCGCCGCACCGGTTGCGGTGCGATTCGTCGCTCGCTCGTTCGTCGTCCGTTCGTCCGTCGTCCGCCCATCCGTCATCCGCTCAGACGCGTCGGTTTTCGGCGGTGTCGCCGCCGGTGCGGTCGTGATGATCGACTGCTCCTGCGTCGGGCGGCGCGTTCGCTCGCCGTCCGCAGTCGTCTCGGGGACTGTTTCGGAGTCGTTCTCGGTGTCGGAACCGTTCGATCCACCGTCGAACGCGCAGCCGGCGCTCGCCACGAGCGCGCCAGCGCCGAGTGCACGCAGCGCCGCCCGACGAGAGCGGCGCTGGTCGTCCCGGTCGACCATGCTCAGGCGACGTCCTCGTCCTCTTCGATGAGTTCGGGGTCGCTCAGCGCACTTTCGAGGCTGCCGAGGCCGTTGATCCACTCGGCGACGGGGCCGTAGCCGACGTCCTCGACGAGTGCCGGATCGATCGTCGCGCCGTCGACGATGCGCGTGCCGGCGCGTGCACAGTGGTCGAGCGCGTCGTCGAACTCCTCGTCGGCCTCGGCATCGCTCGCGGCGTCGAGATGCGTTTCGATATCTCCGTCGTCGGGGCCTTCGACGACGTACAGTTCGGCGGTGTAGAAGACACAGACCAGCGACGTCTGCACGCCGTCGACCAGCAGCAGGGTCTCCTCGTCCTCGATATCGACGTCGGCGAGGACGATCTCGCGGGCGTCGGCGAGTTCCTTGAGCGCCATCTCCTCGTTGAGCTCCTCGTCGTCGAAGGCGGTGATGATCTTCGTGACGGCGATGGCGGCGTCCTCCTGGAGGTTCCAGAGCAGTCGGGCGGCGTCCTCGTCGTCGGGATCGAGATCGGTCTCGCGCAGGCGATCGAGCCAGTTCTGCCAGCGCTCCTCCGTGTAGAACTCGTCGGGGGGTGTACTGCTGCTCATACCCGCTTCGAGCGCTTTGCTGTTGATAGGCCTTTTCGTTAGCCGAGCGTCTCGATCCCGTACACTCGACGAGGCGTCTCGACATGGGCGGTTCGCACGGCGTCGTCGAACCCTTCGTCGAGCAGCCACCGGATGCGCCGCGGCACCGTCTTCGGCCCCAGCACGGCTCCCGGGCGTTCGGGATCGTCGATGAAATCGGTCTCCATCAGGAAGGGCTCGCCCCGCTCTGCGGCCTCTTCGAGCCGATCCTTCTCGCTCATCACGCTCGGCATCGGTCCGGCGAGTCGCCCGCCGGCGTAGTGTTTGACGACGCGGTGAGCTGGCAGATCACGTTCGACGGCCCAGTCGGCGATCTCGGTGAGATCCTCGCTCGCTTCAGTGTGAAGCTGGACGGCACAGTCGTTCTCGGCCCCGAGTGCGAGCGCGTGTTGCAGGACACGATTCGACGCGTCCCAAACGTCCGCCGAAACGTCGTAGTGCGGACGGCCGGATTTCAGCGCGAGCGCGTCCGAAGGGACGTATTCGGCGGCAATGTCGAGCCCAGCTTGCATCAGCTCGCTGGCTTCGTCGGGTGTATAGCCACGCTCGGTGAGGTGACTGACGAGTCCCGGATGCACACCCAAAACGGGCCACGCCCGGCCGTCGAGCAGTTCACTCGCCTCCCGAACGATATCGATGGTCGTCTCGAAGGCCGCTCGAAAGTCCGCAGGTTCCTCGACATCGACACCGAGCGTCCAGGAGGGCTTGTTGACGACGAGCAGATGCGTCCCGCCCGATCGGGCGAAGTCCTGCACCGCATCCATCCCCCGTCCGTTCGCGGGGTCGAGATGGAGATGGTTGTCGAGGACCGGCGTGTCGAACTCCATGCCCACCCTACGCGCGTGCCGGCCCAAAGCGGTTGCTCATTCGAGCGTTACGTCGTCGTGGGCAGCGTTGCGCAGCGCGTCCGAGCGGCCGTGCTCGCCGGGTGCGATGGCGAACGTCTCGACGCCCCGGCGGGCGGCGTGTTCGAGCACCGGTTTGAAGTCCGTATCGCGCGAGGCGATCGTCAGCAGCGAGAGGTCATCGATCGCGGCGGTCGCGTCGACGGCGAGTTTGACGTCGACGTCGCCGCTGGTGATGCAGACCTCGAATCCGCGCGCCTCGGCGGCCTGGATCAGCCCCGGCGTGGCGTGCTCGTCGAGATAGAGCCGGGCGACCGAGAGGCGACCGCGCTCGGCGGCGAGCGCGCGGACGTCGTCGAGATCGACGTCGAACTCGTTTCTGAGGACGTTCGGACCGTCGACGAACAGGCCGACCGCTGGCTCGTCGCTCGATCCCGACACCGCCTCACGAAGCCGCTCGCGCATGCACCGACTTCCGTGAGGACGGACAAAGCCGTGGCGGTGTACGTTCGGACCGAGGGACGCAAACTATCGGCGAGGTCGCGCCCAAATATTGTTCATTATTTATTTAGTAAGATTTAAGACGATAGAAGATGGTCGTGTGGCTGCGTTATGGTTGAGAAACCCTCGCTCGATCGACGAACGGTACTGAAAGCACTCGGTGCCGGAACGCTGTTTTCCGGAGTAGGCGTCGCGTCGGCGTCTCCCGGCCGGCAGCCCGGTCCGAAGAAAGACGAAATCCTCGTCGGCGTTTCGGCATCGACGAGCGATATGGATACAACTGTGAAACGGGCCGTGCCAGGCAATGCGAACATCATCCACAGAAACGAGACGCTGAGCTACGTCGCGGTACAGTTCCCGAGCCAGGCCCCAAACCACGCACGGGAGAACTTCATCGACGCGATAACGAAGAAAGACGGGGTGAAATACGCCGAGCCGAACGCGACCCACCAGTCGTTCGCTACGCCGAGCGACCCACGATTTGCCGACCAGTACGCACCACAGCAGGTCAACGCACCGGCGGCGTGGGACACGACGCTCGGCGATTCCGGAGTAAAAGTCGCCGTCATCGACACCGGTGTGCAGTACGACCATCCAGACCTGTCGGGGAACTTCGATTCCACGATGGGCAAGGATTTCGCCGACAACGACGGAGATCCGTATCCGGACGTACCGGCGGACGAGTACCACGGCACGCACGTCGCCGGCATCGTCGCCTCAGCCACCGACAACGGGACCGGCGTCGCGGGCATGGGCAACTCCACTCTCATCTCCGGACGGGCGCTTGACGAGAGCGGTTCGGGTTCGACAGCCGACATCGCCGATGCCATCGAATGGGCTGCAGATCAGGGTGCTGATGTCATCAACATGTCGCTCGGCGGGGGTGGCTACACGAACACAATGAAAAACGCCGTCTCGTACGCCCAGTCCAATGGCTCGCTGGTCGTCGCGGCGGCAGGGAACAACGGAACGAGTAGCGTGTCGTATCCGGCGGCGTACAACGAATGTCTCGCGGTTTCGGCGCTCGATTCCAACGAGAACCTCGCGTCGTACTCGCAGTACGGCAGCGAGATCGAACTCGCCGCGCCCGGCTCGGACGTGCTCTCGACGACGACCGAAACCCGTGGCAGCTACGAGAAACTCTCGGGGACGTCGATGGCGACACCTGCCGTCGCCGGGGTCGCAGGGCTGACGCTCGCCCGATGGAACCTCACCAACAGCGAGCTCCGGAGCCACCTGAAGAACACAGCGGTCAACGTGGGGCTGTCGGCTGACGAACAGGGGTCCGGGCGGGTCGATGCCGCCAATGCGGTCTCGACCGATCCTAGTAGCGGCGGTGGTGGCGGTGGTGGCGGTAACTCGACAACGACTTCGATCGATGGTTCGCTGGCGAGTTGGTACGACTCGAAATGCTGGTCGTACGGCTTCGAGTACAGTGCCCCTTCACAGGTTGTCGTCGAGATCGACGGGCCAACGAATGCGGACTTCGATCTCTACGCGAACGACGGAACCGGTTCGTGTCCGACGACGAACAGTTCAGACTACCGTTCGTGGACGCCGGACAGTCAGGAGACGATCACCATCGACAGTCCGGATACATCGAGCGCGTTGTACGTGCTCGTGGATTCGTATTCGGGCAACGGGAGCTACACGCTGACGATCACTGAAACCGCCTGATCGACCGACGTCGACTCCCATTCGGGCGGCCATCGTTAGCAAGGTTGGCACTGAAGTTCACGGGCGACGATCATTCGATATGAGCGAGGACAATCCCCACGAACGCGACGTCACGCTCGCAAAGGAGAAGGAAGACGACGAGGACGAGGCGAGCGAGGAAGCTAAGCAGAAACGCGAGGAGGAAGCGGAGCAGGCCCGTGAGGAGGCTGCCGAAGGCGAGGTCGACGTCGAGTCGGAACAACGCGAGGCGGCCGCCCGTGAGGCCGAAAACCCGGACAACCACCGCGACGAACCGCCGCACAGCAGCTAACGGTCCGGACCGGCGGCAACGGTTGCTACGATTTTTCGGCGACGTCACGCAGCGTGTCGAGGAGTTCCTCGTGTGCTTCGCCGTTCGAGGCGATCAGTTCGTCGCTGTCGTGGTGCCAGGGTTCGCCAGCGAGATCGGTCACCGTCCCGCCGGCACACCGGATCATGTGCGCGCCCGCGACCGTATCCCACGGGCTCAAGCGCGCGGTGGCGACGGCGGCGTCGAGCGAGCCGCCGGCGACCGCCGCGAGCGTCGCCTGTGAGCAACCGAACCGGCGGATATCGCCGAAGCGCTCGGCGAGCGCGCCCACCGTGGCCCCGAACTCGCCGCCGAGGAGGATCGGCGTGACCGCGAACGTCTCCGGATCCTCGCGCGCGCTCACGCCGATCGGCTCGCCGTTGAGCGTCGCCACCTCCTCGTCGGCGAGATAGCTATCGCCGAGAACGGGTAATACCGTGGCCGCGGCGACCGACTCGCCGTTCTCGACGGCGGCGACGACCGTCCCCCAGATGCCGAGCCCGCGCACGAAGTTGTTCGTCCCGTCGATCGGGTCGATGATCCAGGCCGCGCCCGTCTCTGGCACGGTCTTTCTGGTGTCCGCCTCCTCGCCGACGATGGCGTCGTCGGGGAACGCCTCGTGGATGCACTCGATCGTGCGGCGTTGGGCGGCGCGATCGGTCTCGGTGACGAGATCGGTCTTGGTCGATTTGGTCTCGACGGCGAGTTCGCCGCGGAACGAGTCGAGCGCAACGCTCGCACCGACGTCGGCCGCTCGTGCTGCGCGCTCGGCCCGGGTCTCTGTCATGACGAACGCGACGACGCCGGGGTGTAAAAATCGGTCGCCGGAAGCAAGCCATTAGACCCCGCGGCGTGAGGTGGCGGTATGGCGCTTCGTACACCACCACTGGGTGCGGCCCACGAGAGCCGCGACGCGAAAGTCACCGAGTTCGGCGGCTGGGAGATGCCCGTCGAGTTCGACTCGATCCGCACCGAACACGAGAGCGTCCGCGAGGGGGTCGGCAAGTTCGACGTCTCGCATATGGGTGAGATCGTCGTTTCGGGCCCCGACGCCGACGAACTGATGAACCGACTCACCAGCAACGACGTCCGCACGGTCGACGCCGGCACGGCACAGTACGCGGCGATCACCGATTCCGAGGGAGTGATCCTCGACGACACGATGCTGTACCGATTGCCCGAAAGTCGCGACGAGGAGTTCCTGTTCGTGCCGAACGCGGGCAACGACGTCGCGATGGAGGAGCGCTGGGAGTCCCACCGCGACGAGTGGAATCTCGACGCCACGGTCGAGAACCGCACCGAGGAGTACGCGATGATCGCGGTTCAGGGACCCGACTCCGCCGATCTCGTTGCCGAGGCGACCGGCGACGACGCGCTCGCGGAACTCCCGAACTTTGCGGCGATCGATACGACGATCGCCGGGAGCGAGGGATTGCTCGCGCGCACGGGCTACACCGGCGAGGACGGCTTCGAGGTGATCTTCCCGTCGGCGGACGCCGAGGCGGTCTGGGAGGCGTTCGACTGCCAGCCCTGTGGGCTCGGCGCGCGCGACACGCTGCGCATGGAGGCCGGCCTCCTGCTCGCCGGCCAGGACTTCGATAGCGAGGAGAACCCCCGGAACCCCTACGAGGCGGGCATCGGGTTCGCGGTCGACACCGACACCGAGTTCGTCGGTCGGGACGCGCTCGCCGCGGTCGAGGAATCGGGGCCCGACGAACGACTCGTCGGCTTCGAACTCGACGAGCGCGCGGTGCCCCGCCACGGCTACGATATTCAAAGCAGCGACGGGGAGGCGATCGGCACGGTGACGAGCGGGACGATGGCCCCTACCCTCGGGGTGCCGATCGGACTCGGCTACGTCCCCGCCGACCACACCGAGCCGGGAACTGACATCGGCATCGTCGTCCGCGGCGAGGCGAAAGATGCACATATCACGGCGCTCCCGTTCTACGAACGATGAGCTTCGACGTTCCCGACGACCGCGGCTACATGGAGAGCCACGAATGGGCCAGCGAGGACGGCGGCACCGCACGGGTGGGGATCTCCGACTTCGCCCAGGACGAGCTCGGCGACATCGTCTTCGTCGAGTTCCCCGACGAAGGTGCAGAGATCGCCCACGACGAACAGCTCGGCGTCGTCGAATCGATCAAGGCCGTCTCCGATCTCTACTCGCCGGTGACGGGTACCGTGACGGCGACGAACGACGAACTGCTCGACGCGCCCGAACTGCTCAACGACGACCCCTACGGTGAGGGCTGGCTCGTCGAGGTCGATCTCGCCGACGAGAGCGGTCTCGACGAACTGCTGAGCGCGGACGAGTACCGCGACCAGATCGAGTAACGCGTCACCGAGACCGACGGTCTGATATGGACCGCGACCCGACGCCCGGTATCGAATGTCCCCACATGACACGGGAGGGCGGCGATGAGCGATACCGGCCGCGGAAGCCCGTTCGCGCCCCATACCGACGCCGAGACGGCAGCGATGTTGGACGCGATCGGCGTCGAGAGCGAGGAGGAGCTGTTCGACATTCCGGAGGAAGTTCGCTTCGACGGTGAGTTCGGCATCGCGCCGCGCAGCGAGCGCGAGATCCGCCGCGAGGTACAGCTCCACCTCGATCGCGACGACGACCTCACGGCGTTTCTCGGGCGCGGTCACTACGACCACTACGTCCCGTCGATGGTCGACCACCTCGCGGATCGGTCGGAGTTCCTCTCCTCGTACACGCAGTACCAGCCCGAGGTCGCACAGGGGTTCCTCCAGGCGCTGTTCGAGTACCAGTCGATGCTGGTCGAACTCACGGGGTTGGAGATCGCGAACTGCTCGATGTACGACGCCGCGAGCGCGCTCGGCGAGGCCGCGACCCTCGCGCTCCGGGCGCGCTCGGTCGACGGGACGCGCGTGCTGATCCCCGAACTGCTCGCCGATGGGCGGCGCGCGGTGCTCGAGAACTACCTCGCCGGCACCGAGGCGACGATCGAACGCTATCCGATGGAGGACGGCAACGCCGACCGCGAGGCGCTGGCCGACGCGCTCGACGACGACTGTGCGATGGTGTACGCCGAGAACCCCACCGTGAGAGGCACCATCGAGGAAGGGCTGAGCGAGATCGGCGAGCTCGCAGACGAGCACGGCGCGCTGTTCTGTCTCGGGACGGACGGGATCGCGCTGTCGCTACTCGAAGAGCCCGCGAGCGTCGGGGCCGACGTGGTGGTCGGCGACGCGGCGCTCGGACTCGGTGCGAGCGGCGGGCTCGGGCTCGGCCTGTTCGCGACACACGAGGATTTCCTCCGGCAGGTGCCGGGGCGACTTGTCGGCGTGGGCGAGGACAGCGACGGGAACCGGGCGTACACGCTCACTCTCCAGACCAGGGAACAGCACATCCGCCGCGAGCGCGCGACGTCCAACATCTGTACGAACCAGGCGTGGGTCGCGCTCAGAGCCGCGATGCACGCCGCGTGGCTCGGTGCCGACGGGCTCGTCGGGCTCGCCGAGGACTGCGTGACGAACGCGCGCGATCTCGCCGACCGGCTCGACGACGTCGACGGCGTCGAAGCGCCGGCCCACGATCGCCACCACTTCCGTGAGTTCGCCGTTCGGACCGACCGGCCGGCAGAAGACGCGCGCGAGGCGCTCGAAAACGAGGGGTTCGCCGTGCACGCGATCGACGACGACCTCCTGCAGTTCTGTGTCACGGAGACGAACGCCGGGGAGATCGAGGATCTCGTCGCGGCCGTCGAGGTGGTCGCATGAAACACGGTCGGACGCTCCGCGTCCTCCCTGCCTCATGCTCACCACGGAGGAGGTTCGCATGAGATACGATCAGGCCACGTGGACGCGCGAGGACGGCGACGAGACCCCGGACACCTACGAACCGCTGCTCGCCGAGAAGCGCTCGACGGCGGTCGCGGTCGACGACTCGCCGTTGCCCGACGATCTCACTCGGGAGACGGTCGAGCTGCCGGACCCCGCGGAGCCGGAGCTCGCCCGCCACTACACGCGCCTCTCGCAGATGAACTACGGCGTCGAGAGCGGGCCGTTCCCGCTCGGCAGCTGTACGATGAAGTACAACCCGAAGTTCACCGAGGACGTGGCGGCGCTGCCGGGGGCCGGAACCCACCCCGCGCGCTCGGCGGCGAGCACGCAAGGGACGCTCGAACTCCGTCATCACCTCCAGACGTATCTCGCGCGCATCGGCGGGATGGACAGTGTCACCCTCCAGCCGCCCGCCGGGGCCGCCGGCGAGTTCACGGGGATCCTGGTCGCGAAGACCTACCACGAAGAACACGGCAACGATCGAAACGAGATCATCGTTCCCGAGAGCGCTCACGGGACGAACTTCGCCAGCGCGGCGCTCGCGGGCTACGACGTCGTCTCGCTGCCGAGCGCCGAGGACGGCCGCGTCGACGTCGACGCGCTCGAAGCGGCAGTGAGTGACGACACGGCGGCGCTGATGCTCACCAACCCCAACACGCTCGGCCTGTTCGAGCGCGACATCGAGGAGATCGCCGAGATCGTCCACGGGGCGGGCGGGCTGCTCTACTACGACGGCGCGAACCTCAACGCGCTCTTGGGTCGTGCACGACCCGGCGACATGGGCTTCGACGTGATGCACTACAACGTCCACAAGACGTTCGCGACGCCTCACGGTGGCGGCGGCCCCGGCGCTGGACCGGTCGGCGTCGTCGAGGAGCTCGCACCCTATCTCCCGTCACCGCAGATCGAGGAGCGCGACGGCGAGTACGAACAGGTCGAGCCGGAGCACTCGATCGGCAAGGTCCACGGGTTCGCGGGCAAC
The DNA here is from genome assembly GCF_024508235.1 of Halococcus qingdaonensis. Lineage (NCBI taxonomy): Archaea > Methanobacteriati > Methanobacteriota > Halobacteria > Halobacteriales > Halococcaceae > Halococcus > Halococcus qingdaonensis. Next base: position 1,765,771 of record NZ_CP101943.1, read on the forward strand.
TGGCTCGTGCTGCTCAAGACCTACGCCTACATCGCCAGACTCGGCGACAGCGGGCTCGAAGATACGAGCGCGAAAGCGGTGCTGAACGCGAACTACCTCGCCAGTCAGATCGAGTACGAGATCCCGTTCTCGCCGTTCCACCACGAGTTCGTCGCGAGCGCCGACCGCGACGCGGCTGACGTCGCCAAACGAATGCTCGATTACGGCGTCCATCCGCCGACGACGAAGTGGCCCGAGATCGTCGACGAGGCGCTGATGACCGAACCGACCGAGGCCGAGACCAAAGCGGCGCTCGATCAGCTCGCGCGCGCGTTCAACAACGCGGCCGACGATGGCGACGAAGCACTCGAAACCGCGCCCGAACGGACCGCAGCGGGGCGCATCGATCAGGCCGATGCCGCACGGAACCCGCGGCTGTCCTGGCAGACGCTCGACGACTGATTCACAACACGACCACCGTTATCGCACCGCGTTGCTAAGGTTTAGTAGTGCAGCCGACGTGGGTTGACATATGACCGTCGTCAGCGTTTCGATGCCCGAGGAGTTACTGAACCGGATCGACGAGTTCGCCGACGATCACGGCTACACCGGGCGCAGCGAGGTGGTTCGTGACGCCGCACGCGACCTCCTCGGCGAGTTCGAGGACGCCCGGCTGGAGGATCGCGAACTCATGGGCGTCGTCACGGTGTTGTTCAACTACGAGACCACGAGCGTCGAGGAGCGGTTGATGGGGTTGCGCCACGAACACGAGGGGCTCGTCGCCGCGAACTTCCACAGCCACGTCGGCAACCGCTACTGCATGGAACTGTTCATCCTCGACGGCTCGCTGGAGTCGATTTCGGCGTTCGTCGGGCAGATCCGGGCGACGAAGAACACCCTCACCGTCGACTATTCGGTGATGCCGGTCGACGACTTCGCCGGTCCGCTCGCCGATAGCGGATAAGAACGATCGGGCGTTCGTCCGGCGGAACGATATCTTCGGTGATAGCTAGATAGATTTATGTGCTCGTATCACAAAGGGATACTGTATGGCAGCGTGTCCACTCTGTGGCGCGGGCGTCTCCGAGGAACGACCCCGCCACTGCGTCACCCTCGAAATCGAGGACACGACGCGGTCGACGAAGCAGTTCATGGGCGACGAAGCCGATATCAAACGCTACTGCGTCGATCGGCAGGTCTGTCCCGACTGCTGGGACGATCTGCGCACGAAACTCTCGTAGCCGTTCTTTTCGACATCGATCCGCGCCCTCGACAGCTGCGTGCGAGCACCGAGACGCGTTTCTCGATGGTCCGGCACCGAATGCGCTAGCAACTGGCAACAACGATAATACGACTTCCCCTAAAAGCCGGTACCATGACTGCTAAGCATCATGAACCACCGAATCGAAAAATGTGATTGGATTTAAGGGTTGTCCGATGAGATAAGATTTTTATAATTTCTGTAGGATATATTTGAAAATATTCATATTCTCGGCATGCGTGGGTGTAACTGTCATGTCCGATGACCCACTGCGGACGTACCTGTACCGCCACCCGAAAACGCTCGCCGCGCTGTTCAGCCTGACCGTGCTGCTGTCACAGATGGGGGCTGTGGCCGCCAATCATACTGGAATAGTTGGTCCCTAAGTTACACGGATTCGACGTCAATGCTCCGGCTCCAGTTCAGTTTCTCTCGTACTATCACAGGAATGTCTTCGAGCGACAGAAATTCGACGAGTTCTTCTTCGGAAACGTCGAAAGACCCCACGTCACCGGACGAAATATAATGATCCGTGTTGTCACCGATTTCCGGTCGGACAGCGGTTCCAATACCGTCCCAGGATGTGAGAAACGTCTTGTATGTTGCCTCGAATGAGTCATCATCTCGCTCGATTTCACACAGATTGGGCTGTAGATGAGCAGCCTGCGCGATCGCTATCTCGCCATCCCCTACAACGAGATATTCGCCACCCATGATGCTCTCGCTACGTGCGATTTCGAGCGCAGAACCAAGTGGAAACCCGGTGTTGAGCAGGCGCGCGAGCGCCGTACCCATCTTAACACCCTCGCTGTTCAAAATGTCCGAGAGGGTGACGATCCCGCCGATGGCCCCGCCCTCGATCAGCGCCATCCCCTGACGATATGACTGGCAAGCATTGAGCAGGAAGGCGTCCACACCGACCGAGTCGAGCTGCCGGGCGTCGAGACGGCCGTCCGCACACGCGAACCCCTCGTCGTCGACGTGGCCGATGTAGTGCAGGAAATCCGTCCGGGCGGCGAGCACGTCCGCCAGCTCGTCGGTGGTGAGATCGTGGGCGACGGTCACGTCGAAGGGCAGGTCCGCGCGCTCGCCGTAGCTCGCCTCGACGGCGCGTTCGTCAGCCATCGCCGCATCGTTGCAGACGACCGTGATCTCGATGTCACCCTCGGCGGGTGTGCGCTCCAACCGATTGTGATAGGCCGCCAGCGACGCCTTGCTCGCCCCCAGTGGCGTCCCCTCACCGATCCACGTCTGCTCCAGCGAATCGGCCGGCTCGGGTCGCACGAACGGCTCCTCGATATCGATGTCGGCCGGCTCGTCGAGGAACTGACCGCCCTCGTCGGTCGCTCTCTCGACAGCGGACGCCATCTCCCCCGGGCCGGTCGCCGGAGTCAGCGACCGAACGACGGCGAGGTCGGCGACGACGAACGACAGGTGCTCGATGCTGTCGGCCGTCGCCGCGACGTTCGCGGTGAGCTTCCAGGTCGGCACGTGCTCGGCGATCGTCCGGTAGGGGATCGAGAGATACGTTTCGAGCTGGGCCGCCAGCGGTTGCTCGTAGAGCGTCGGGAAATCGAGTCCTAGCTTGCCCTCCAGCACCCGTCGTTCGTGAAGATCGACCGGATACAGCCCCTCGGTCCGAGTGAGACAGTCCATGAAGAACGCTTGTTTGAGCGTCCGTGCGACCGTTCGCTCGAACCCCTGCGGGCCGGCGAGCGACTGCTCGAACCCGCGATCAGTCCGTAACAGCGGTTCGATACCTGGCTCGATCGTCGCACCCAGATAGTACGAAAGCGGCGCGGCCACGTATATCGATTCGTACTCCGGCGGCACCTCGATGGTCACACCCGTCTCGGGCGGTTCCAGCCCCGCCAGCTCCAAGGAGTCTGCCAACTCGATTGTTGGCGGATGACCACGAAGGGTCGGATACGACCGCTCGGGCGTCGTCGTCTTCAGTGCCGACCCGAGCGTCGAGATCGCCTCCATCATCGCCTCGGGCTCAGCGGGCGTCCGCACCGTCGCCGCCGGCTGCTCGTGGTGTGAACGTGCGCCGACCAGCACCTCGCGCTCGCCGCCGAACTCGATCGCCATTCCCTCGGTATCGGCGGTAATATCGAGCGCGGCTTCCACGCGGAAATAGAGCTTCACCGGTGCGCTCACTTCGATAATGTACGCTTCGCTCGGGAGTTGCTCCTCCGCGTGATGCTCGGCGCGGGCGACGACCGTGCCCCGCTCGTCACGGACGTGGATCGAGACGACGCTCGGCAGTCCGATCCCGTCGGTCCGGATCGACACCGCGCTCTCGACCGGAAACAGAAATCGCGATGGCTCGACTGCCGTCGGCCGTGTGGGGCCCGTCGAGAGCACGTATCGATGGCGTTCTATCGGGTCGACGACCGCCAATCCGTCCTCCGTCCGCTCGAACGTGGGCCGCGTCGCCGCGCCCGATCGATCCGTCATCTTATCGGTTCATCCCGTGGCTATGGGCAGTCGTCGCGACAGCAAAAGCGTGTGGGCGTCGATCGGCTACGCCGACGCGCTGGAGTCGACGTCCTCGCCGATGGTGACGAACCCGTAGTCACAGTCGGGACAGCGCCATTTCGTCTTCTCGCCGAGATGCATCATCGTGCTCGCCGCGCGGTAGAACACCCGTTCGTCGTCACACACCGGACAGTACTGTTCGCGTTCGAGGCTCATACCGTCGCATCACGGTCGGCGGCCCTCAATCTACTGGTTTCGTGATCGCCCTATTCGAGCGACATCGCTCGGTTCTGGAAACTGCCGCCACAGGAACACGCGCCCGGATGTGTCGTTCGCTCGACGATCTTCCCACACTGGAGGCACTCGTATGTCGACTCGCGTGTGGACTCCTCGACGACATCGTACATATACAGCCGTAGACAGTCAGTATTAATAATACTTATGCAACTATGGTATATAACCACTAGGCCCCATGCGGACGCGATAAGGGTTCGTATGTATGCCACAGACTGGACGCCCACCGGTGAGCGGCCGATGGAGGATTACTCGTTCTCACCGACGGTCATGCCCGGGTGGAGCCGGGCGAGATCAGGGTGTTCGCCCAGTGGGATCGCGGCATCGCGGTAGTCGTCGTAGACCGCCTCGGCCCACTCGCGGGCAGCGGGCGCGTCGGTATCGGCGTACGTTCGCAACAGCCCGGTGTCGTCGTCGTAGCTACCCACACCGACGCGCTCGGCACAGAGCGTCAGTCCGAACGGCAGATCGTCGTGGACAAGGATCGAGAAGTTGCCGCTGGCGAACGTCCGCTCGGCGCGCTCGGGGTTCGTTTCGAGCAGCTCCGCGACGACGCTCGTCGGGAAGACGACTTCGGTCGTCATCCCGCCGACGATGCGCTCGTGGAGAGCGTCGATATGCAGCGGGTTGATGATCGCCGGATCGAGCCCGCGGAGTTCGTCGGTCGCGTCGACGAGCGTCATGAACCGCTCGACCGGCCGGTACGGGTTGCCGGGCGCGGCGGTCGTCACGGTCGCGTCGGCGAACGCCGCCGCGTCGAAGGCGACGTCGTGGGCGTCGGCGGCGGCCAGCACTGGCGCGAGCTCCCACGCCGTCTCGACGGTTGCCGTGAACGACGCGACCTCGCGGGCGCACGCCCGTCCCAGCGGCGTGAGCACGAACGCACCCGCCTCGCGCTCGATGAGACCGTGCTCGCGGAGCGAGCGCGTGAGACGGTGGACCGTCGATTTCGAGACCTCGAGCTCCGCTTCGAGGTCGCGCCGATCCATCGATTCGGCGTCCTGCAACGCCGCGAGCACCGGCGCACGCCTGATCAGTTCGACGAGGCGCTCGGTGTCCATCGTTCATATGTCATTGTTCGACATGGGTAATAAACGTATCTCCGGAAGTGGGCCGATCGAACCGCTCTCCCCAGACTGCCGACGCGAAAGGAAGATTTGGCGTGCGCCAAACGAAGGGCTATGATTGCCATCGCCGGACGGACAAGCAAGATGCGACGTATCGATCGAACGCGTCGAAACGGGATCGACCGCGACGAACGGGGAAGCCGATGAGCAACGAACAGCAGAGCGGCGGCACGGTGGGTGGCGAATCGAGCGCGGCGAGGACGCTGGCCAGCTACTGGACGGAGCTCCCGCACGACTGGCAGGCGGTGGTGCTCGGCGCGCTCGTCCTGGTGATCGTCGCCAGCGGTGTGCAGATCCCGTGGTGAACGTCCGCGAGTCGGTGCTGCCGGGCATCGGCGTGCTCGTCGTCATCGGGCTGGCCGCGCGGGCGCTCGCAACGGTCGTTCCGACGAGCCACCTGATCCTCGCCATCGTCATCGGGCTGATCGTCGGCAACCTCTACGGCGTCCCCGACTGGGCGAGCGCCGGCATCGGGACGAACAAACTCTGGCTCGAAGGCGGGATCGTCCTGATGGGCGCGAGCGTCGCTCTCGATCGCGTGGTCGACGCCGGCCCGACGATCCTAATTCTCGTGATCGCCACGGTGATGACGACGATCCTCACCGTCGAGGCGCTCGCACGCGGCGCGTTCGGCATCCGCGGGAAGATCGGCTCGCTGCTCGCCGCTGGGTCGAGCATCTGTGGCGTCTCGGCGGTCGTCGCGACGGCCGGCAGCATCGAGGCCGACGAGGACCAGATCGCCTACGCGGCCGCCACAGTGTTGTTGTTCGATGCCGTGACGCTGCTCGCCTATCCGGCGCTCGGCCATCTCTTCGGGCTCACGGACAAGGTCTTCGGCATCTGGGCAGGGCTGACGATGTTCAGCACCGGCCCCGTGACCGCCGCCGGCTTCGCCTTCTCGCAGGCGGCCGGCCAGTGGGCACTGCTGGTCAAGCTCACGCGCAACGCGCTCATCGGCCTCGCGGCCATCGCCTACGCGCTCTACTACATCCGCCGCTCCGGCGGGGAGCGCAACGACGCCGTTCCCGGTGGCATCGGCTACCTCTGGCACTCGTTTCCCAAGTTCGTGCTCGGTTTTCTGGGGCTGATGCTGGTCGCGAACACCGGCGTGCTCGGCGGGGCCCAGCTCGCCTCGCTCGAACACGCCGCCGACTGGCTGTTCCTGTTCGCCTTCGCCGGCCTCGGGCTCGACATCCGCCTCGACGAACTCCGCTCGACGGGGATCAAGCCCGTTCTCGTCGTGCTCGTGAGCCTCATCTGCGTGAGCACGGTCTGTCTGTTCGTCCTCACGACGCTGTTCTGACGGCTCCGGAAACGGCATGTTCTTTTCGCGCGCGCCGAACGGACGGATGGATGCGGGAGTTCACGTTCACCATCGAGTACGAGCGCGGGACCGACCCCATCATGGACGCCTTCATCGACGATCCCGACGCGGTGGCGCGCTCGCTCGACGGCTTCGTGACCGAGGAGCGGTTCTGGCGCATCGAGCGTATCGCCGGCTCGCCGGCGACGCTCGACCGCATCGAGGAGATCCGCTTCGACGACGACACCTGCGGCGAGTCGCTCACCGAACGCGACTGCGAGGCGACGCGCTATCACGACGTGCTCGAACGCGGCGAGAACCGGCTCGTCGTCTACACCTATCTCGACGGGATCAGCGCCTGCGAGTCCGTCCACACTCTCTCGGGAAAACACCTCCCGCCCGGGCTCGTCTTCGAAACCCTCCGAAGCGAGAACCGCCACTCCTGGCGCGTGCTGATGCGCTCGGACGCGAAGGTGGGCGTGCTCTACGACGAACTCGCCGCCCGGCTGCGCGACGGGCTCTCCTTCCGGATGGGCCATCTCCGCGACGCCGACGGCTGGCAGCGCGACTCGCTGGCGTCGGTCTCGGTAGCGGCCGAACAGCGCGCGGCGCTTCAGGCGGCCGTCGAGGACGGCTACTACGAAACCCCACGAGAGACGACGCTCGACGAGCTCGCCGACGAGCTCGATGTCCCTCGCTCGACGCTTTCCTATCGTCTCCGACAGGCCGAGAGCCAGCTCGCCCGGCGCTACGTCGCCGACGACGAGCGCGATCGGTGGCTTCGATAGCTCGTGTTTGTCAGAGCGCCGCAGCGGCACGTCATCGATGGCCGACAGCACGGGTTTAATACCCACTGCGACCTAGCGGACGGTAAGCGATGACCGACCACGCGACGGACGTGCTCGTCCCGCCGGAGTGGGTCGCGGCGCGCCTCGACGAGTTCGTGGCCAACGACCCCGCCGCCCGCCTGCTCGAAGTCGACCTCGATCCGAGCAGCTACGAGACGGGCCACATCCCGGGGGCGACGAAGCTCGACTGGAAAGAGGATCTCCAGGATTCGACGGCGTTCGACATCCCGTCGGTCGCCGACTTCGAGGCGCTGCTCGGCGATATCGCCGTTACTCCCGAGTCGACCGTCGTCGTCTACGGCGACATGATGAACTGGTTCGCCGGCTACGGCTACTGGCTGCTCAGCTACTACGGCCACGCCGACGTCCGCCTGCTCGACGGCGGCCGCGACGGCTGGCTCGCCGACGACTACGACCTCACCGACGAAGTTCCGGAGTTCAGTCCACGGTCGTACACCGGCGCGAGCCCGAACGAATCGATCCGAGTCGATCGCGCGGAGGTCGAGACGGCGATGGAACGCGGCACGTCGCTGGTCGACGTCAGAACTCCCGAGGAGTACCGCGGCGAGGTGCTCGCGCCGCCGGGCTGGAACGAGGGCGTCCAGCGCGGCGGCCACATCCCCGGCGCGGTGAACGTTCCCTGGAGCCAGGTCGTCGACGCCGACGGCCGGTTCAAGTCCGAGGAAACCATCCGGGAGATCTACCGCGAGGCGGGCATCGACGAGGAGGTGGTCGTCTACTGTCGCATCGGCGAGCGCTCGGCGCTGACCTGGTTCGTCCTCCACGAACTGCTCGGCTACGAGAGCGTGCGCAACTACTACGGCTCGTGGGTCGAGTGGGGCAACACCGTCGGCGCGCCGATCGAGCGCGGCCGGCGGGCGGGCATCCGCGGCGAGTAGTTCTCCCTCTCTCGACACGACGACGCCACGCATGGAATCGTACTGCAGGATCGTGCTCATCGGTAGCGCAGACCGCCGAACACGACGATATCCAACGGCTTTTGTCCGTCCTCGCCGAAGCTTTCGGCGAATGCAACGAACGAATCGGCGGCGGTTCCTCGCCGGCATCGCCACGACCGGTACCGTGCTCGCGGCGGGCTGTAGCAGCGGTTCCGCCGGTGACGGCGGCGATGGCAGCAACGGGACGAGCGGCGGGAGCGGTGGTGGCAACGACTCCGGTGGGAACGCCACGAGCGAGAGCGGCGGTTCGACGAGTGGCGACGCGACGGCCGGCGGAAACGGAACGGGCGGTGCGAGCGGCAACAGTAGCGCGGGCGGCGGCGAGACGACCACGGTCGCAGCCGGCCCGGACGGACGGCTCGTCTTCGAACCGGAGGCGGTCGAAGTGTCGGCCGGCGATACGGTATCGTGGGAGTTCGAGAGCGCCGGTCACAACGTCGGTGCCGTACCGAAGGACAGCGAGGAGGTGAGTCTTCCCGATGGCGCGGAGCCGTTCTCGTCGTACGACGGCGACCCCTACGCCGTGGTCGAGGAGGGCAAAACTTACGAACACACCTTCGAGACGGCCGGCGAGTACACCTACGTCTGCATCCCACACGTGAGTTCGGGGATGGTCGGCACGGTCACGGTCTCGGAGTGAGGCTCGGTGAACCGACGCTGAAAGGGAAATCCACTTACTCGCCGCTACGAACTGTCGGTATGGTCAGAGGGCGATCCCCGTGCGCGTGATCATCGTCGGGGCCGGACAGGTCGGCTCCTCGATCGCCGAGAGCCTCGACGACGACCACGAGGTCGTCGTGATCGACACCGACGATAGCCGCGTCGAATCGCTCACCTACTCGCTCGACGTGCTCGCTATCGAGGGCGACGGCACGTCGCTCGCGACGCTGCGGGAGGCTGACGTCGGCGCGGCCGATCTGTTCATCGCGAGCACCGACGACGACGAGACGAACATCGTCACCTGCGCGACGGCCAAAACCGCCAGCGACGCGTTCACCATCGCCCGCGTCAGATCGACGAACTACCTCCAGACGTGGGAGGAGTCCGGCGGCGCGTTCGGCGTCGATTTCATGGTCTCGACGAACCTGCTGGCCGCCGAGACCGTCACCCGCGTCATCGGGCTGCCGGCCGCCCAGAACGTCGACGTCTTCGCCGAGGGGAGCGTCCTGTTGGCGGAGTTCTGTATCCCCCCGAACAGCCCGATCGCGGGCCAGACGGTCGCCGAGGCCGACGACCAGTTCAACGAGCTCACCGTCGCGGCCGTGCTCCACGAGGACGGACTGATCGTCCCCGACGGCGAGACGAAACTGGCGACCGGCGACGAAATCGTCGTCATCGGCAGCGCCGAAAGCACGCGCGCGTTCGCCGCCGATCTCGCGACCGACCGCGACGAGAACCGTGACGTCGTCATCATCGGCGGCAGCGAGATCGCCGTCCAGACGGCCGAACTGCTCGGGGAACGGGGACTGCAGCCGCGCCTCATCGAACGCGACCCCGAGCGTGCTCGCGAGCTCGCCGAACGCCTCCCGGAGACGACGGTGATGTCGAGCGACGCGACCGACCGGGAGTTCCTCACGCGCGAACACGTCGGCGACGCGGACGTGGCGATCGCCGCGCTCGGTTCCGACGAGAAGAACTTACTGGCCTCGCTGCTCGCCGACCGCGTCGGCGTCGATCGGACGATCGCCGTCGTCGAGAGCGCCGAATACACCGATCTCTTCGAGGCGGTCGGCGTCGACGCGGCGATCAACCCGCGCGATGCGACCGCCGAGGAGATCATCCGGTTCACGCTCGACGGCCGCATGGAGAACGTCGCCATCATCGACCACGACCGCGCCGAAGTACTCGAGATCCAGATCGACGACGACAGCACGCTCGCCGGGCGACCGATCACCGACGCCACCGACGATCTCCCCGCCCGCGTGACGATCGGCGCGATCACGCGTGACGGCGAGTTCATTACACCCCGGGGCGATACGGTCGTCGAAGTCGGCGACCACGTCGTCGTCTTCGTCGAAACCGAGGCCGTCGACGCGGTCGCGAGCCGGCTTTGATGGCGGTTCGGGTCGACGTCCGCACGAGCGCGAGCCTTCTCGGCACCGTGCTCCAGGCGCTTGCCGTCCCGCTTGCCGTGCTCGTCGGCGTGGCCGCCCTCTACGGCGACTCGCTGCTCCCGTTTCTCGTGCCAACAGCACTCACCCTTACGGTCGGCACCGGTCTGCAACGCTTCGAGCGCACGGCTCCCGGCCCGCGCGAGGCGTTCCTCCTGGTCGCGCTCGCGTGGCTCGCGGTCGCACTCGTCGGCACCGTTCCCTTCGTTCTCACCGGTGCGGGCGTGTTCGCCAGCCCGGTGAACGCCCTCTTCGAGTCGATGAGCGGCATCACGACCACTGGTGCAACCGTCATCACCGATTTCGGTCTGCACTCGCGATCGATCCTGCTCTGGCGCAGCGTCCTCCAGTGGCTCGGCGGTCTCGGCATTCTGGTGCTCGCCGTCGGGCTGCTCTCGGAGCTGTCGGTCAGCGGCGCACAGCTGATGGAGACCGAAACCCAGACACAGGACGTCACCAAGCTCGCACCGAAGATCGCCGAGACCGCACGCCTGCTCGGCGGCATCTACACCGGACTCACCGGGCTGATGGTCGTCGTCCTGCTCGTGCTGGCGTTCGGTGGTCTCGCACCGGCGCTGTCGCTGTACGACGCGGTCGCACACGCACTCACCGCCGTCTCGACGGCCGGCTTCTCGCCGGAGGCCGCGAGCATCGGCGCGTTCTCGCCGGCCGTCCAGTGGGCGACGATCCCCTTCATGTTCGTCGGCGCGACCAACTTCGTCCTGCTCTACTATCTCCTGCAGGGCGATCCGAGTCGCCTGCGAGCGAGCGAGGAGTTCCGGTTCTATCTCGCGATCGTCCTCGGCGCGACCGCGCTGGTGGCGATCTCGCTGTTCGTCAACGATCGCTTCGGGACCGTCGAGATGACGCTGCGCCACGCGCTCTTTCAGGTGGTCTCGATCGTCACGACGACGGGCTACGCGACGGTCGATTTCGACCTGTGGTCGCCGCTGTCGCGCCACGTCCTCTTCGTCGGGATGTTCGTCGGCGGGATGGCCGGCTCGACGACCTGCTCGATCAAGACCGTGCGCTGGCTGGTCGTCCTGAAGGCGTTCCGACGCGACCTCTTCACCGCCATCCATCCGGAGGCGATCCGGCCGGTACGCCTGACCGGATCGCCGGTCGAGGAGAGCACCATCCGCGATATCTACACCTACACGCTCGTGAGCGTCGTGATCTTCGCGCTGCTGACGGTGTTCGTCGTCGTCGACACCACGTGGTCGGCTGCCGCTCTCAGCGAGTTCGAGGCGATGGGTGCGGCAGCCTCGACGTTTCTCAATATCGGCCCGGCCTTCGGCTTCGCCGGCCCCTACGGTAGCTACGCGGGCTTTCCCGTCGCGACGAAGCTCGTCATGACGATACTGATGTGGATCGGGCGCATCGAGATCGTCCCCGTGCTCGTGCTCTTTACGCGCGCGTTCTGGCGATCGTAGAGCGATAGATTGATCCCGGCGACAGCCGCCAACGCGAACGTGGCTTCGAAGTGGTCGTCGAGTCGGCTGCGCGTCGATTGGCGAACGAGCATCGGTCTCGTCGGCACGGTCGTGAAGTATCTCTCGGCGACCCTGCTCATTCCGCTCGCGGTGGCGCTTTTCTACGGCCGTGACGTGCTGACGTTCGCCGTCGCGTTCGTCATCACCGTGATCGTCGGACTGGCGCTCGAACGCGTCGAACCCGAGCCCGATCTCGGCACGCGCGAGGGGTTCCTGATGGTCGCGCTCACGTGGCTCGTCGTCGCGCTCGTCGGTACCGTCCCCTATCTCCTCGCGGGGATGGGCACCGGATCGACGCTCGCCCACCCGATCAACGCCCTCTTCGAGTCGATGAGCGGGTTCACGACGACCGGCGCGACGATGATGGGCGAGATATCGTTTACTCAGCACTCACACGCCCTCCTGCTCTGGCGACAGCTCACCCAGTGGCTCGGCGGCATGGGGATCGTCGTGCTCGCGGTCGCGATCCTCCCCGAACTCTCGGTCGGTGGCGCACAGCTGATGGACGCCGAAGCGCCCGGCCCCGGCATCGAGAAACTCACCCCGCGCATCGCCGAGACCGCACGCGTGCTCTGGCTGGTCTATCTCGGCTTCACCGTCCTCGAAATGGTGCTGCTCTACGGGCTCCATCTCGGCGGTCTCGCGCCGAACATGGAGCTGTTCAACGCCGTCTCGCACGCGCTGACGACGCTTCCCACGGGCGGGTTCTCGCCGGAAGCCCGCTCGATCGAAGCGTTCTCGGCGGCCGTCCAGTGGCTCATCATCCCGTTCATGATCGCCGCCGGTGCCAACTTCGCGCTGTTCTGGCACGCGCTCACCGGCAACCCGGAGAAACTGACAGAGGACACCGAGTTCCGGTCGTACGTCGGCGTCATCGGAGTGCTGACGGCCGTCATCGCGGGCCTCCTCTTCACCGGTGCCGGCATCGAAACCGTCACCGACGCCGTCCCACCCATCATCGGACAGATCGAGGACGCGCTGCGTCATGCCCTGTTCAACATCGTCTCCATCATCACGACCACCGGCTACGCCAACATGGACTTCACCACGTGGAGCGCACCAGCGAAGACGATCCTCCTCTTCGCGATGTTCATCGGCGGCTCGGCCGGCTCGACCGGCAGTGCGATCAAGATCATCCGCTGGGTGGTCATCGTCAAATCCCTCCGGCGCGAACTGTTTACGACCGTGCACCCCGAAGCGGTGTCGCCCGTCCGACTCGCCGGCCGCGTCATCGACGAGCGCGCCATCCGTGGCATCTACGCCTTCACGCTGCTCTACATCGGCCTCTTCGCCCTCGCCAGTCTCTTGATCGTCATCGACTCCTGGCGCGTCGGCTACACCATCTCCACACTCGAAGCCACGAGCGCCATCGCCTCGACCCTCGGCAACGTCGGCCCCGGCTTCGGCGCTGTCGGCCCGATGAACAACTACCTCGCCTTCCCGGCCAGCTCGAAACTGCTCATGACGTTCCTGATGTGGATCGGTCGGCTCGAAATCCTGCCCGTGCTCGTGCTGCTCACACCGTCCTACTGGCGTACCTAACACCCACTTTTTTACTCCTCGGGTGCGATCGCTCGTTTCACTCGCTCACGCACCACTCGTCGCAAAAACCTGGACTAAAAACGTCCGCTCGCTCGGCCTCCGGCCTCGCTCGCGGCGAACCGCGCTCGTTCCACTCTCGCGGATACTGACGCTCCGCAATCGCACAGCACCGCACCGCCGAAGCCCTCGCGCTTCCTCCGGTCGCGCTCGCCCTTCATCCACCAGGGACCGCCAGCCGCACCGCGGCTGCTGCACAACGCGAATCGCAGAAAATCAGCCGATCGTGGTCGTCTACGACGGCGCGACCGTGACCTGCCGCCCGCGATCGATCGCCTGCTCCAGCTCCTCAGCGATGGCGCTCCCGCGAGAAACCTGCACCTCACCGCCGCGCGAGACCGTCGCCGTGAACAGATACTCGCCATCGGCCTGGACTTCGACCGTCTCGCCCGCGTGACCCTCCATCGGAATGACGACGTGCCGGGCGGTGATCTCGGGCGTGACGATATCGCCCGCACCGCTGCCGCCATTGCTGCCACCAGCACCGCTCGCGCCGCCGCTCGATCCACCGCCGCCGGATCGGCCGCCCGGACGCTCGTCGAACGTTCGCACGTCGATGTCGATGCCGAGCCTGTTCTCGATGTCGGTGATGCGCCCGCCGCCCTTGCCGATCACCGTCGAGATGTCGGCTTCCTCGACGTAGACGACGGCGGTGTTCTGGTTCTTGAGATCGACCTCGCAGCTCCCGCGCGCGACCGATCGGATCTCCCGCTCGATCTCCTGCTTTGCGATCTTGTCCACGCCGCTGTCCTCGCTCTCGGCGTCGCCCACAGGGACAGTAACGACCTGCCGGTTGAAGCTGTAGATCTCGTACTCCGGACGACCCGTCTCGAAGTCACGGACCTGGATGACGGGTCGCGCGAGGTCCTCCTCCATCAGCCCCTCGGGGACTTTGACCTCAGTCTGGACGTCGTAGACGGTGGCAACGTTGCCGGCCTCGACGAACACTACAGTGTCGACGACTTGGGGAATCATGCCCAGCTCGACACGACCGACCAGTCGTCCGAGCGCGTCGATCGCCCGTGTCGCGTGGACGACGCCGACCATCCCGACGCCCGCGAGGCGCATGTCCGAAAACACCGAGAAGTCCTCGGTCTTCCTCACTTCGTCGTAGATGGTGTAATCGGGTCGGACCATCAACAGCGAATCGGCCGTGTTCTCCATCTGCCCGTCGAGTTCGGTGTACTGGGTCACGTCGGGACTTACCTGCAGGTCGCGCGGCTTCTCCATCGTCTTCACCGAGAAGCCCGAATCGGCGAGGAACTCGGCGACCGCAGCCGCAAGCGTCGATTTCCCCGCACCGGGCGCGCCGGCGACGAGCACGCCGCGCTGGTGGTCGAGCAGGCGCTCGCGGAGGTCCTCGGCGTAGTCGTAGTCCGACAGTTCGGTTTCGGCGATCGGGCGGACTGCCGTGATCTCCAGTCCGTCGGCGAACGGTGGGCGCGCGAGCGCGATCCGGTACTCGCCGAACTGAACGATCGTCATCCCCTCGCCCTGGAGCTCGACGAACCCCTCGCTGGAGGCGTGTGTCGCGCTCTCGATCTCGTCGATCCATTCGCGGAGTTCGCCCTCGGTGAGTTCGTCGTCACCGATTGCCTCGAAACGCATCTCGCCGACCGTGCCGCGCTTGGCCATCGGCGGAACGCCCGTCTTGAGATGGACGCTCATCGTCTCGTCGTCGAAGAACTCCTCGATCGACAGCGTCTCGACCTCGCGGATCTCGGGTTCGACGTACTCGACGGCGAGCCCGGTGGCGCGGGCGACCTCGCCCTGGACCTCGTCGCTCGTGAGCAGCGTCGCCTCGTGCTCGGCCGCGAGGTCGCGGATGAGCGCGTCGACGCTCCCCTCGTTGGCGCTGTGGCGCTCGCTCGCTTCGGGTCGTCGGCCGATGTATTCGATCTCGATCTCGCCGTCGTCGGCGAGGTCGGCGAGTCGCTGGAGCTCGTCGAGCCCCTCCCAGCCTGTCTCTTGGCCGTCGTTGGCCTGGGCTTCGAGTTCGGCGACGACCGCCTCGGGGATCGCGACCGTCTCGCCGGAGAGCCCACCGCTCGCCGCTCGTTCGGACACGCGACCGTCGATGACCGCGCTCGTGTCCGGGACGATAGTCATACCATCACTGGGCCGGCGAGCGGCATAAGGATGTTCAAGCGCGGGCGAAAGCGCTTATGCGCCGCTGCTCGATCGCCCGCTATGTCCGCCGTCACGGAGCTCACTCGCGAACTCGTTGCGATCCCGAGTCACGACGACGAGACCGAAGCGGGCGGTTTCATCGAGCGCTGGCTCCACAGCGAGACCGACGCCGCCGTCACCCGCGACGAGATCGGCAACGTCATCGCCAGACGTGGGAGTGATGGGGAGTCGCTCGCGTTCGTCGGCCATCACGACGTGGTGCCGCCCGACGACGAACAGATCGACGAAGACGAGTACGTCGTCGAGGAGCGCGACGGACGACTCCACGGCCGCGGGACGGCGGATATGAAAGGTGCTGTCGCAGCTGCGATGTGCGCCTTTCGTGATAGCGAGGTGCCACGCACCTCGAAGAGTCGGGCACAGCCCGACGGCGCGAATCCCGCTATCGAACTCGTCTTCGCCAGTTTCGTCGGCGAGGAGATCGGCGGCGAAGGCGCACGCCACGCGATCGATCAAGGATTTGCACCCGACTGCGCCATCGTCGGCGAAGGCTCGACGGGGTATTCGGCAGCCGGCGTGACGGACGTCGCGATCGCGCACAAGGGCCGTCGCGCCAGCACCATCACCGCCCGTGGGACCGCCGCACACGCGAGCGAACCCGAGGCCGGCGAGAACGCCATCTACCGGGCGGGCGAGGCGGTCGATACGATCCGAGGGTTGGATGGGCCAAGCGCCGAGGTGTTCGGCGAGGACGTGGAGGGAAGTGTCGTCGTCACCGAAATCGAGGGCGGGTCGGCGTGGAACGTACTTCCCGAATCCTGCTCGGTGACGGTCGACGAGCGCACGGTGCCGGGCGAGCGCGCACCGCTCTCGCGAGTCGAGAGCGAAGGCGTCGGGTGGGTCGTCGATCAGGACCTCCCGCCGATGGCCTGCGACGACCAGACGTTCGCCCGGCAGGTTCTCTCGGCCGCTGACGGCGCACAGAGCGGTGACCCCGAACTGGTGACGAAGCCACACGCGACCGATGCAGGCTGGCTCGCCGAGGCGGGAGTCACCTGTGTAGTCTGTGGCCCCGCGGAACCGGGCGAGGCGCACACGAGCGCGGAGAGCGTCTCGCTCGACGTGCTGGATCGGTGTTACGACATCTACCGGGGCGTGGCGTCGGGAGGCGAGAATTGATAGGCCACCGCCCCGGGATTCGGGTATGGCAACCGACGCCACGCAGACCGCTGCCCACGAGGAACTCCTCGATCGCTACGAACGCATCTCGAACATCGAGGGCGCTGCGGGGATCCTCAACTGGGATCAGGAGGTGATGATGCCCGAGGGCGGCACGCCCGCGCGCTCAGCGCAGCTCTCGGCGCTGTCGGCGACGAGCCACGAACTCCTCACCGAGGAGGCGATGGGCGAGGCGCTCGATGCGGCCGAGAGCGCGGAGCTCACGGACGAGGAGGACGCCGCCGTCCGCGAGATCCGCCGCCAGTACGAGCGCGCGACGCGCGTTCCCACCGAGCTCGTCGAGGAGATCTCGCGAACCACGAGCGAGGCGCTGCCGGTCTGGAAGGAGGCCAAAGCCGAGGACGATTTCTCGAAGTTCGCGCCCGTCCTGGAGGAACTAATCGATCTCAAGCGCGACTACGCCGAGCAGATCGACCCCGACCGGCCGGCCTACGAGGTGCTGTTCGAGGACTACGAACCCTACCTCGGGCTCGACACCGCCGAGCGGATCCTGGAGCGCCTGCGCGAGGAGCTCGTTCCGCTCATCGACGCTGTAGGTGAGAGCGATGTCGAACTCGCTAGTCCGTTCGCGGGTCAGTTCGATCCCGACACGCAGGAAGCACTCACGCGCGACGCGCTCGATACGTTGGGCTACGACTGGGACCGGGGTCGCCTCGACACCGCTCCGCATCCGTTCTCGATGGGCACCACCTTCGACGCGCGCGTGACGACGCGCTACGAGGACGACGACATGCTCGGCGCGCTCACGAGCACGATCCACGAGTTCGGCCACGCGACCTACACACAGGGGCTGCCCGACGAGGAGTACGGGAGTCCGCTCGGCGAGAACCGGAACCTCTCGGTCCACGAATCCCAGTCGCGATTCTGGGAGAACCACGTCGGTCGCTCGGAGTCGTTCTGGTCGCTGTTTCTGCCCCACGTCCGCGAGCAGTTCCCGGAACTCGACGGCGTGACGCCCCGCGACGCCTACGAGGCCGCCAATCGCGTCTACGATGACAACCCCATCCGGATCGAGGCCGACGAACTGACCTACCACATGCATATCGTCCTCCGATTCGAGATCGAGCGCGAGCTCATCGAGGGTGATCTCGACGTGAGCGAGGTCCCCAAAGTCTGGAACGACAGGATGGAGGAGTATCTCGGGGTCCGGCCCGACACCGACGCCGAGGGCTGTCTCCAGGACATCCACTGGTCGCACGGCTCGTTCGGCTATTTCCCGACGTACTCGCTCGGCAGCGTGCTCGCGGCCCAGTTGTACGCGAGCGCCGACGAGGAAATCGACGATCTCGACGGACAGATCGAGGCGGGCGAGTTCGGCCCGCTCCACGAGTGGCTCACCGAGAACGTCCATCAGCACGGTAAACGCTATACGACGCCCGATCTCATCGAAGAAGCCACCGGCGAAGCGTTCACTGCCGACTACTTTCTCGACTACGCGAGCGAAAAATACGGCGCGCTGTACGATCTCTGAGACGAGTCAATCAAATCGTCTCGGTTCGGTCCCGGCAGAGGTGTGGGTCAACCACCAGAGCTATATGAGTGGTGTGCCATGACGTAACACGCATGGCAACCGCATCGAACGAGAACGACATCGACGATTTTCTCTCGGGACGTGGTCACGAGACCGACTCGCCGGGGTGGGAGGAGAGCTACAACAAAAAGCAGTGTCCCGACTGCGGCGGCCTTCACGAGACGGACGCGAGCACGTGTTCGGTCTGTGGCTGGTCGCCGCGGGCCGACTAAAGCTCGACCGGGGCGAAGCCGGTAAGTGTCGTCCCTGCCGAGCGCGCACGTGGGCATCCTCAACACGGTCGGCCTCGTCCTGACGCTCGCCTTCGCGCTCCCGGTCGCACTGCTCGGCGTGAACCTCGTCGTCTCGGGACGAACAGTAACCGGCATCGCGCTCTGTGTCGTCGCCGTCCTGATGGTCGCGCTGAAACAGTACGTCACGACGCCCGACGACGTGCCGACAGCCGCGGCCGAAAAGACCGTGAGCGCGGTCGTGAAGGACGAGGAGAACTAGTCGGCGGCGGGCGCTTCGGTCTCGGCGAGCACGTCCTCGATCGTGACGCCGCTCGGTTCGTTGTCGAGCAGCACGTCGACCGGGAGCGTCGGCGCGCCGCTCACGAGGTCTTCGAGGAGGACGAGTCGCTCGCGCGCGCGGCTCATCCCGACGTAGAACACGCGGCGCTCGTTGTCGGTGAGCATCGGCACCGGGTCGGTGCCCTTGTTGAACTCCCCGCCCGGCACGCCCGCCGTGTCGTCGACCGAGGCGGCCATCTGCTCGACGACCTTCTCGGTGAGATCCGTCGCGACGAAGACGTGGTCGGCCTCGCGGCCCTTCGCCGAGTGGATGGTTCCGACGCGAACGCGATCGCGCTCGACGTCCTGATAATCGCCCGCGAAGTAGGCCTTTACCGACTTCTTCTGGAACTGCGAGGTCTTTCTGAGCATGTCCTCGGCCGACGCCGGGCCGGGCATGAACGGCGCGTGCTCTTTGACGAGATCGGGATCGATGACGAGATCGGTGAGGTCCTCGACACCCGCTTCCTCCTGTCGCTCGTCGATCGCGTCGTAGAGCGCGTCGCGGTTGTTCGTCCCGAAGGCCGTGTCGGCGAGCATGTCGGCGAGTCGGCGGGCTTCGAGGCCCGTGATCGACTCGCCAGCGGCGGATTTCTCGACGGCGTTGACGTAGTCGGCCAGTCGATCGGTCCACATCCGCTGGTCGGTGAGCGCGCGGAAGGGGATTCCCTCGCCGATGAATTCGTCCATGAACTGGAAAAGCTGGTAGCGCGCACGGAAGAGTATCATCGCCGTCTCGTCGGTGTTCTCGACCGTCGAACGGACATTGCGGACGAGATCGAGCATCGACGGTGTCTCGACGGCCTCGACGCTCCCGCCCTCGATCCGCGGTCTGAGGTTTTTCTCTTGACGGTTCTCGATGTGGCGGATCTCCCGATTGACCACGTTGAGCACGCGCGACGGGAGACGATAAGAGGTGTCGAGGATAACGTCCTCGCCACCCTCTTCGAGCAGGAGCTGTGGGTCAGCGCCCTGCCAGGCGTAGACGACCTGATCGTCGTCGCCGGCGATGAGCGCGCGCTCGACGTGTGGTTTCCACTCCTCGTAGACCGAATACTGGAGCGTGGTGATGTCCTGAAACTCGTCGATGACGAGGTAGTCGACGCTCGGCAGCAGCGAGCGCTGCTCGACCCGTTCGAGCATGTCCGCGAAGCCGACCTTGCCCGCCTCGCCCTTGTGCGTTCGCCACGCACGGACCGCCTCGGGGACGTCGATGCGGTCGTCGTCGCTCGGCCAGGTCGGCGTGTACTTGTTGCCCTGCTGTGCGTTCTCGTCGATGTCGGGCGGGAGACGCACTTCCTCGTCGTTCCACTGGAAGGGGACGTCGTACCAGTCGGCGACGTCCCTCGTGGTGCGCTGGAGCCACTGGCTCGTGGCGATGACCTTGTTACCGATGGTGGTCGAGCGCGCGCTCCGGCGGCGCGAGCCCTCGTACTCGTCCTCGAACTCCAGCCCGTAGGACTCGCAGAACTCCTTTTTGTCGTTCTCGCCGACGACATCACCGCTCGAAAGGTTGAGAAGACTGTACGCCTTCGCGTGCATCGTCGAGACGTTGCCCTTGAGCGAGCGCGGGCTCACGTCGAGGCGCTCGGCGAGGCGCTCGCGGATCTCGGTGGCGGCCGCCCGGGTGTACGATACCACGAGGATGTCGTCGACGGTCACGCCGGGTTGATCGAGGATCTCCTCGACGCGATCGAGCAGCGCCGTCGTCTTCCCGCTGCCCGGCCCGCCGAACAGTCGGGTGACATGCGAATCGGTGGACATTGGCCACAACAGGAACTCGCCCACTATAAGCGGCGTGGCTCCCGAACGCCACACTCATGCCACGACGGGCAGTAGGAGCGTCATGTTCACCGGCATCGTCGAGACGACGGGCGAGGTGCAGGACGTGCGCGAGGAGGAGAGCGGGCGGCGCATCCGGGTCGCGACCGATCTCTCGGGGCTCGAACACGGCGACTCGATCGCCGTCGACGGCACCTGTCTGACCGTCGAGGAGACGGGCGAAACCATCGAGCTGTTCTGCTCGGCCGAGACGCTCGCGCGGACGACGCTCTCGGCGGTCGAGCCGGGCGACGCGCTCAATCTCGAACGCCCGCTCGCCGCCGACGGCCGGCTCGACGGTCACTTCGTCCAGGGCCACGTCGATGCGACCACCGAACTCGTCGACATCGAGCAGGTCGGCGAGGACTGGGAGTTCACGTTCTCGCTGCCCGACGACATCGCACACTACGTCGTCGAAAAGGGGTCGATCACCGTCGACGGGATCAGCCTCACCGTGGCGGAACTCGACGAGGACCGCTTCTCGGTGGCCGTGATCCCGACGACTTACGAACTGACGACGATGAACGAGCTGGCACCCGGCGACGGCGTGAACATCGAAGTCGACGTGATCGCGAAATACGTCGACCGATTGCTCGACGGCCACCGCTGAGAATGGCGGACGGCGCGCGCTCGCGCTCGTGTGCGAGCAATAGCGAGCACCGAGCGCGGATCGGCGTGCGAGGGATGAGCGAGTGAGTGAAACGAACGAGCGAATCGGTTGGGGAGGCGTGTGGGCTGTTGTTGTGCTGTGCGGTGGTTGTGGTAAGCGTCAGGCATCCGCGCGAGTGGAACGAGCGCGGTTCGCCGCGAGCGAACGCAGTGAGCGAGCGGTCCTTTTTAGTCCAGGTTTTTGCGAGTAGCGAGGGACCGTCGGTCCCTCGTACCATGCGAGCGGGCCATGCGCGGCGCTACGCGCCGCGAGTTCGAGGCGGCGAAGCCGCCTCGCACGCCCGCGAGCAGAGAGTGGTAGCCGACCGCAGGGAGGCTACCCGACGAGTAAAAAAGTGGGCCGTGAGTAGATCTCCCCATGAACTGCACCAAGTGCGACCGCGACGCGGTGGTTCACGCGGCGTACTCCGGGGCGCATCTCTGTGAGCAGCATCTCCGAGCATCGGTCGAAAAGCGCGTTCGTCGGCGGATCAGACAGGACGGACTCATCGGCGACGATGCGACCCCCGAGAACCCCGAAACGTGGCTCATCGGGCTCTCGGGTGGGAAGGATAGCGTCGTGCTCACCTCGATTCTCGAAGAGACGTTCGCCGATGACCCACGCATCGAGCTGGTCGCGCTCACCATCCACGAGGGGATCGAGGGCTATCGTGACGAGAGCCTCGACGCCGCGAGCGGGCTCGCCGACGGGCTGGACATCCACCACGAGGTCGTGAGCTACACTGACGAGTTCGATCTGGAGATGGACGACGTCGTCGAGAAGGATCCCGAGGGGATGGCCGCGTGTGCGTACTGCGGGGTCTTCCGGCGCAATCTGCTCGCCGATTATGCCCACGAGTTCGGCGCGGACAAACTCCTGACGGGCCACAACCTCGACGACGAGGCCCAGACCGCGCTGATGAACTTCTTTGAGGGTGACGTCGCCCAGATGGCCAAACACTTCGACGCGAGCCTCGGGCCGTTCGACGAGCGCACGGAGACCGACGAGTTCGTCCCGCGTGCGAAGCCGCTGCGAGATGTCCCCGAAAAGGAGGTCGCACTCTACGCCCATCTCGCCGATCTCCCCGTTCACATGGCCGAATGTCCGCACTCGACGGAGGCCTATCGTGGTGAAATCCAAGAGCTCCTGCTCGACATGGAGGAGCGCCACCCCGGTACGCGCCACTCGATCATGGCCGGCTACGAGGAGCTGGCAAAACTGGCCGCCAGTGCCTACGGCGAGGACGGTGCCGATCTCGGGGAATGCGAGCGCTGTGGCAACGCCACCACGCGCGACGTCTGCCGGACGTGCCAGCTCACCGAGGCGGTTCACGCGGTCTGACAACGGGAAACCCGGCGGGATCCATGGCCTGCGCTGTCGGATCGGAGATATGACGATTGCTGCGGTCGTCAGGCGAATGGGAGAGGGATAGGATCGTTCGAGAAGCGATGTGGAGGGCCGAAAGCGGGACCTATCGGATGACGTCGAGATCGTTCTGTCGGTCGGGTTCGTCGTGACCGCCGTCGCTCTGGGTCGGGACTTCGAACTCCTCGTCGAGTGCCGCGCGCGAGCGGTCGGCCTGCTGTTGGGCGTCGGGACCGAGCACCTGCGCGCTCTGGACACCGGTCATGATCGCCATCACGCGGACCTTCCCCTTGTACTCCTCGCGGATGCGCGAGCCCCAGATGACGTTCGCGCTCGGGTCGAGCCGGTCGGTGATCCGCTCGGCGATCTCCTCGGCCTCCTTCAGCGTGAGATCCGGACCGCCGGTGATGTGGACCAGTCCGCCCGAGGCACCCCGGTAATCGACGTCGAGCAGGGGGTGGGTCATCGCGTCCTTGACGACCTCCTCGGTCTTGTTCTTGTCCTGGGTTTCGCCGACGAGCATCACCGCGACGCCGCCCTGGTTCATGATGGAGGTCATGTCGGCGTAGTCGAGGTTGATGAGCGACGGCTGGGTGATCGTCTCCGAGATCCCCTTGACCGTCTCGGCGATGAGTTGATCCATCACCGAGAACGCCTTGCCGACGGGGAGGTTGGGGACGTAGTCGAGCAGGCGGTTGTTGTCGAGGACGATGATCGAGTCGGCCGCGTTGCGAAGCTCTTCGAGCCCCTCCTCGGCCTTGACAGTTCTGGCGCGCTCGACGTTGAACGGTGTGGAGACCATCCCGACGACGATCGCGCCCTCGTCGCTGGCGATCTCCGAGACGACCGGTGCTGCCCCCGTGCCCGTTCCGCCACCCATCCCCGCGGTGACGAACACGAGATCGGCCCCGGTGAGCACCTCCTTGATGGTGCTCTGGGCCATCTCGGTCGCACGCTGACCCATCTCCGGATCGCCGCCCGCGCCGAGCCCCTGCGTGAGGGACTTGCCGACGAGCACGCGCGTGTCGGCCTCGATCATCTGGAGATGCTGTTTGTCGGTGTTGATGGCGATGGTCTCGGCACCCTCGACGCCGATGTTGTAGAGCCTGTTGACGGTGTTGTTGCCGGCACCGCCACAGCCGACGACGACGATGCGCGGATCGCCGAACTCCTCCAGTTCGGCCTCGTCGCGCCGCTGTTTCTCGAGTTCGGCGTTTTCGAGCGCCGACTCGACGATGTCCTGCATCTCAGGCCCTCGCGAACGGTCGTTCCGTCGGACGATCGTCCGACCGTTCCTCGGCGACCATCTCCCTGACCGCCGCCCGGATCGCCTCGCTCCGGTTCGGATAGTCGCCGAGTTCGACCATCCGTTCGACCTCCTCGATCTGCTGTTTCGGAATTCGCAGTGTCACACGCTCCATGTTGTTGCTCCCTTTTGCGACGCGTCTTACACACCAAAATCGCACGACGGGAGCCATATCGCTCCCGCCCACGACGTCTGTAAGACGGTCGTCTTACGCAAAGTATGCAATTACTGCATTTGTAATAAAACTACCGGCTCGCGTAAGACACACGACGTGAGACGCCGGATGCCCGCGTATGCAACGGGGAGCGTTCTTCTACGGTCGATCCAGGACGTCGGCTGCGGGCGTGCGCCGACCACAGCTCGGACAGAACCCCCAGTCCGAACGGAGTTCGTCGCCGCAGTCGCAGAACACGCGATGGGATGCCTTTTCGCCGCAGTTCGGGCAGTAGACGTTCTCGTCGTCGATTTCTTCGCCACACTGCGCACACGTTTTACGCGCGTCCGACGGCGTTTGCGCCGTCGCGTCGTTCGTCTTACGCTGGGTCGCGTCGTCCGCGGTCGTCCGCTCGGAAACGCCGTCGAGCGTGATGTTTACGTTCACGTCCTGTGGCTCTGACGGCGTAAACGCGTCCAGTCGCTCGTCGATGAGCGCATCGACGCGGTCGGCGACGACGGCATCGAGGCTGTCGGTCGTCGCCGACTCGTTCCGTGCGAGATACGATCGGAGCGCTTCCCGCATCGCCTCGCTCTTGGAGAGCTCCAGGGTTTCGAGCTCCTCGATGAGCTCGTCGTCGGCACGGAACGTGATCTTGCTCATCCTCGCTCGGGGCGACGTGATCACAACACTTCATACTGTCGGGTCGTCGCTCACGGGCCGAGAACGCCGTCCAATCGGCGATCCAGGATCGATCGACTGTTCGACAGGGTACATTATCGGACAGCCATCACACCAGTCGAGGGTCGGCGATCGAATGGCAACCGTTAAGTTCGATAGTCCGATTGTTCGTACTGTCCGCCCTTAGCTCAGCCTGGTAGAGCAGCCGACTGTAGATCGGCTTGTCCCCCGTTCAATTCGGGGAGGGCGGATTTCCTCGCCGAACGAATCGGAGCCGAGTCGGACGACCGACGTGTGTGGGTTGCAGTTGCCGGTGACATACTTTTTCCGCTGGGCGTCGTACGCCGCGTATGCCCGACGAGGGACGGAACACCGACCGTGCACGGGAGCGCCAGCGCGACCGCGCCGATCACGTCGAGAACATCCTCGACGACGTCGAAGCCGACGTCAGCGATCGACAGTACCCCGTCAGAAGCGAGGAGCTCGCCACCGAATACGCCGATCAGCCGATCGACATGCCGAACGAAACCGAGTCGATGGGCAGCGTCTTCGATCGGCTCGACGACGAGTACGACACGCCCGAAGAGGTTCGCGAAGCATTCTACGGCGAACTCACTGGCGAAGCGGGCGAGCCGAACGAGTACAACGAGGAGCGCGATCTGGAGGCGCTCGACGAGGCTGCGGAGTCGGATCGAGCATAGTTGATCGATACCGAAACTCGATTCGAAACAGCCAGTAGCCATCGGTTCGCCGCCCGTGGGGCAACACTCATGACGGCTCCGGCCCGCAGGTAGGTCGTGAATCGCGACGCGCTCGGCGTCGTGGTGCTCGCCGCACTGGCGATCCTCGCCATCGCCGTCGGGGCCGCCGCCATCGACGCGCCGACGCAGACGGCCGGGAGCGCCACTGGGAGCGGTGGCGGGAGCGGCGGCTTCTTCGGCGAGGGGCAGATTTTCGATCTCGGTCAGCAGGCTCAGATCGATTCGTCAGGCGGCTCGGGAGTGATCGAGGCTCTTCTCCAGCTGCTCGTCATCGTGCTCGTCGGTGGATTTCTCCTCGGCCTGTACGTCCTGCGCGACGAACTCGGTCTCCGCGATCTCGGCGTCGTCGCGCTCGGATCGGTCGTTCTGGCTGGCCTGCTGTTCGGGCTATACCGCCTCCTCGGTCTCCTCGGTAACAACGACGCGGCGAACGGGAGTGGTGTCGCCAGCAGGCGAACACCCGTGTTTCCGGGCGGTGGCAGCGACGGGGCGGCCGACAGCGTGGCCCAGACCGTTTCGACCGATCCGCTGCTCGTGCTCGCCGTCGCCACCGTGTTCCTCGTCGGGATCGGGCTCTTGGTTCGTTCCGGGTGGACGACCGACGAGGACAAAAATAATGGAGAACCAACACCTGCGGCGTCGAACTCGTCGTCCCCCAGTGTGGCCGAACTCGGACGTGCGGCCGGAAACGCGGCCGATCGCATCGCCGACGACACGAGCACTGACAACGAGATCTACCGCGCGTGGCGGGAGATGATCGAGCAGTTGAACATGGGAAACCCGCGCTCGCGGACGCCGGAGGAGTTCGCCCGCGCCGCGACCGACGCCGGCATGGCTCGCGAAAACGTCACCGAACTCACCGACGTCTTCAGAGCCGTGCGCTACGGCGGGACCGACGCCACTGACGAACGCGAAGCGCGGGCGGTGGCCGCATTGCGGCGCATCGAGGACGACGCGGAGGAGCGATGAGTCGCGGACGATCGCTGGCCGTCGCGGTCGGCGTCGCGCTCGTCCTCTGGGGGCTGGCCGTCGCGAGCGTGCCGGAGTTCGCCGGCGGCGTCACACTGACGACCGAACTGCTCGGCGCGGTCGCGGTCGTCGCGCTCGCCGGCGGTGCTGTGGCCGTCCGCTCACGGCTCCAGTCAGATAGGGCGGAGCGCAACCTGGCGACGCCCGAGTCCGCAGACGAGTTCTCGACGCCGGGCGAGGAGTTCGATGAGGAACTCGCTGCACTCGCACCGAACGGACGGATGCGAGGAGCCAGCGAGCGCCGCGCGATACGCGATCGGTTGGACGAACTCGCTCTGAGGGTATTGATTCGGCAGGGGATCAGCGAGCAGGCTGCCCGCGAACAGCTCGCGGAAGGGACGTGGACCGACGACCCCTACGCAGCGGCGTTTTTCGCCGAGGCACGTGCATCGGACGTGCCCCTCGAAGAGCGTCTTCGAGCGGCGTTCAGCGGCGAGCCGAGCGAGCGCCGGCGGGCGCGCCACGCGGCTGACGCACTCGCCGCCATCGCGAGCCGGGAGCGCGAGCAGTGAGCCGTTCCGGTGCAGGTCGAGCGGCGAGCGCGGACGATGGCCGGGTGCGTCGAACGGGCCGCTGGCGAGGGGTGAGCGCGCTCGCGCTGGTCGCCGGCGCGGTCGGCATCCCCGCCGACAGCGCCGGCCTCGTGCTCGTCGGCGTCGTCGGCGTCGTTTTCGCGGGCTTCGCACGGGCCGCGCGCCCGCCAACCGTCGATCTTTCCATCGAGCGATCGGTGAGCGACGCCGAACCGGCTTCCGACGAAGACGTGACGGTGACGGTGACGATCGAGAACACCGGTGACTCCATCCTGCCCGCTCTCCGGATCATCGACGGCGTTCCGCCCGCACTCGCCGTCGAATCGGGGTCGCCACGGCTGGCGACCGCGCTCAGATCGGGCGAAACGACGACACTCTCCTACGACGTGAGCGCTGCTCGCGGCCGACACGCCTTCGGGCCAGCGCTCGCCATCGCCCGCGACACGAGCGGGGCGGTTGAGCGACGGCACGAGGTGATGGCGACCGACGAGACGCCGATCACCTGCGTGCCGGCGCTCGATGCACAGATGGCGATCGGGCTTCGCCAGCAGACGATCGGCCAGCCCGGGCGCGTGCTCACCGACATCGGCGGGTCGGGCGTCGCCTTCCACACCACCCGCGAGTACCGCCCGGGCGATCCGCTCTCGCGCATCGACTGGAACCGGAAGGCGAAGACCGGCGATCTCTCCACTGTGGACTTCCGCGAGGAGCGTGCCGCCGCGGTCGTGCTGCTCGTCGACGCGCGCGAGGGAGCCTATCGCGCGCCGAGCGACGATCGCGACAGCGCGGTCGAGCGAAGCGTCGCGGCCAGCGGGGCGCTGTACGTCGCGCTGACCGACGCGGAGAACCCGGTCGGGATCGCCGCACTCGCGCCCGAATCCTGTTGGCTCGCGCCGGGATTCGGCGCGAGCCATCGCGCCCGTGCCAGCGAACTGCTCGCCACCCACCCAGCACTCGCGCCGACGTCGCCCGACGACCCCTTCTTCCCGTCGATACGGCTGCGACGACTGCGCCGCCGACTGCCGTCCGAGGCACAGTTGGTGGTTTGCTCGCCGCTGTGCGACGATTACATCGTGGGGCTCCTCCAGCGACTCGACGCCAGCGGCCACCGCGTGACCGTTCTCAGTCCCGATCCCACGAACGACGAAACGCCCGGCCAGCGGGTGGCCCGCACCGAGCGCACCCTCCGCCTGTCGACGCTGCGCGCGGCCGGCATCCCGGTCGTCGACTGGGGAACGGAGTCGCTCGCTCGGGCGGGAGGTACACGGTGAGTTGCTCGTCGATCGACGACGCACCGCCACGGGCGAGCGTCGCCATCGCGATCGGCGTCGCAGTCGTCGGCACGCTGTCGCTGGCACTCTCGGGACCGGCGGCCATCGTCGGCGCGGTCGGCGTCGTCGGTCTCGCCGTCGGATTGCGCTCGTCGTCGCGGGCGGCCGTCACGCTCGGGGCCGCGGGACTGTTCTGCGGAACGCTGCTCGCGGGGCTCGCCGGCGCGCCATCCCCACTCCTACTGGCGGCGACCGCCGCCACGGTCGTCGCGTGGGACATCGCCGAGTTCGGCATCGATCTCGGCGAGACGGTCGGGAGGACGGCCACGACGCGCCGGGCGGAGTTCGTCCATGCGGGCACGAGCGGTGCGCTGGCACTGGTCGGAGCCGGCGGCGGGTCGATCGTCTATCGGCTGGCCGGCGGCGGGCCGGCACTCGTTCCGATCGCGCTACTGTTCGGCGCGGTGGTGCTCGTCCTCGCGCTCCGGCCTTGAGCGCAGCACGTGGGTGCGAAACGGTTCTCGGTACCGACACGACCCGAACCATGTCATCACGGATCAGTATGAAGGTATGCGAGCCGGAACGAACCGTTCCTTCCCTGACGTTTATTCCCACGGCGCTGCGAGAATGGACGCAATGTCGGAATCAGACACCATACCGGACGAGTCGGGTGCACCGTATCTCGCCTTCGGCGCGCTCGGCTCCGTGGCGCTCGCACTGTACGAATACTACGCTCGTGGCAACAAACAGCGCGGAATGTTCATCGGCCTCTGGCCGCCGACGATGATCGGGTTCGCGATCTACCAGAAACTCCAGAACGAGGAGTAGCTCAGACCGTCGGCACCGGCACCTCGTCGAGCACGCTCTCGACGATCGACTGCTTTTCGACGTCCTCGACGGCGGCATCGGGCGTGAGCACCAGCCGATGGGCGAGCACCGCCGACGCGATGCCGTTCACGTCTTCGGGTGTGACGAACGCACGGCCCGACAGCACCGCACGGGCGCGGGCGGCCTCGAACAGTCGCTGCGTACCACGGGGCGAGACGCCGACCGAACACGCCGACCGCTGGCGGGTGGCCCGCGCGATGGCGACCGCGTAGGTCAGCAGGTCCTCGTCGACGCGCACCGATTCCGGAACCTCCTGCAGCGCGCGCACCCGATCGGTCGAGAGCACCCGCTCCGTTCGCGGACTCCGCTCGTCGCGCTCGGCACGCCGCCGGAGGAGTTCGATCTCGCCCTCCTCGTCGGGGTAGCCGATCTCGGTCTCGACGAGGAAGCGATCGACCTGTGCCTCGGGGAGCTCGAAGGTGCCCGCCATCTCGACGGGGTTCTGGGTCGCGATGACGACGAAGGGATCGGGGAGGTTGTGGGTCTCGCCGTCGACGGTGACCTGACGCTCCTCCATCGCCTCCAAGAGGGCGGCCTGGGTCTTCGGCGGTGCACGATTGATCTCGTCGGCGAGCACGACGTTCGCGAAGACCGGCCCCTGTGAGAACGAGAACTCACCGGTGCTCTCGTCGTAGACGTGCGTTCCGGTCACGTCCGACGGCAAGAGGTCAGGTGTGAACTGCACGCGCGAAAAGGAGAGGCCGAGCGCGCGGGCGACGTTGCGGGCGATGAGCGTCTTGCCCGTCCCCGGAACGTCCTCGACGAGCACGTGACCACGCGCGAGCGCACCCATGAGGATCGTTTCGAGCAGCGAGCGGTCGGCGATCACGGTCGCGTCGAGCGCGTCGAGAACCCGCTCGATCTCGCTGTGGGCCGCGTCGATCTCCATGATCGTTCGGGTGTGTCGAGGCGCTTAGGTGTGGCGATGGCGATCGAAATTCATAAAGTGGTCTCGGGCGAACGGACTGATGGAGCCGGGGTAGCCTAGCCTGGCCAAGGCGGTTGCCTCGAAAGCAACTGTCCTCACGGACTCGTGAGTTCAAATCTCACCCCCGGCGCTTTTCCGAGAACGATGACGGTGAGAGGGTCTTCCATTTTGCGTTCGTTCGACTCGGAACGAATTTTGGTTCGGTGGCTCCCGAGCGGCGGCTCAGGCCACGTCGTCCCGATCGTCGATACGACTGTTGATAAATCCGCCGCGGAAGGCGACCCAGGCGAGCGCGCTCACGAACAGGATCGGCGGGAGAACGGCGAGCCCCATGATCGGTTTGAGTCCCCAGAGTACGACGAACGCGACGTCGGCCAGTCCGAGCGCGAGAAACGGCAGCACGGCGAGCGCCGCGCGCTTGCGGTTCGGCTTCCCGTCGTCCTCGGAGTCACCCATATGTCGCCATCGAGTCCGATGGGCAAAAGCAGTCCGCTCGTCTCATAGTGAACTCTGCCGGCCCGTATGTCGGGCGGTGCTGGCGCGCTGGCCGCCGACGAGATAGCCGTCGACCCCGCTCGCGTCGTGCGGGGCGGCGTCCTGTACCCACACTCCGACGCGGCGCTGGCTCGCCCACTCGCGTGCGAGCGCCTTCGATTCGAACAGTCGTCGCGCCCCCTCCTCGTGGACCCACTCGCCGGCCCGCGAGCTCTGTCGCCGCGCCGAGGGTTTGATCTCCAGGACGTATCCCTCGCTCACGACCCCACGAACGCGCTCGGCGCTCTTTTGATTGTGGGTCGCGGTCGCCGGTGACGGCGTTGTAGCTGCGTACGCGACGACGAGGCTGCGGTGGCGGACGCGTCGTCACCCCGCGATCGCTACCAGCGGTTCGTGACGTCCGTGCTCCCGCAGTCCGGACACTGCGTGAGAACGCCGAGCGGCGGCGATTCGACCGTCTCCCACTGGTCGTCGCCGGGCATGGCCTCGAACCCACAGTTCAGACACAGCGACGGCCGCTCGGTCGATTCACTCATCGACACGCGAAGCGGCCGTCCGCAGACGTTCCCGCGATGCCGTACTCGCCAGTCCCGAGCCGCCGTTGCCGTGGACTGCTCGTGGCATACTACCAGCTACCACGGGCGGCACCGTAACTGTTTCCACGAACTGTAGTCGGACGGCCATCAGGTGAGCAGGAAGACGAGCACGCTGATCGTGAAGAGCGCGAGCGTGACCGCACCGGCGAGCGCGCCGCCCATCGTCACCATCGCGTTGGCGTGGCTGGCGAGCGTCTCGGTGCGGTCGTTGCCGAAGACGTTCACACGGGCGCGCTCGGTCGCCATCCCCGCCTCGACCGGTTCGCAGTCGGCGAGCGCTTCCTGAACCAGCGTTTCGATGCGCTCGATCAGTTCGTCGTGCGCGATCGCACCGCCGACCTGATTCGTCGATTCGAGCGTGTTCACGACGTGTGTGTCGCTCGTCATCACCTCGGCGGTATCGACGGCGTCGAGCCGGCCGACGATTGCCTCGCGCAGACCGGGCTCCATGTTGTTGCCGTCGATGAGCACGTAGGCGGTCGTCTCGTCGCCAGCGGCGAACACCGCGACGCGGATGCCGAGCGGGCCGATTCCCTCCGCCGGCGTCCACGGCGTCTCGTCCCACGCGACGCCGAGCGAGAGCGGTTCGCGCTGCGCGCCCGTGAGATCGCCGGCCACCTCGCCGACGGCCTCGATGAGATCGAACGAGCGCTGACTGCCCGGCACGACGTGGCCCAGATCGGGACCGTCGAGCCCGTTGTTCGAGTTGTGTGCATCGACGAGCATCGCGTCGGAGAGTCCGTGCGCGCGCGCCTCGGCGGCCGCCGACAGCCCGACCGAGTAGTCGATGTCGTCGGCGAAGTTCGGGGCGTAGGTCGCCACGAACAGCGCGCCGTCGCCGACGGCATGACCCGTGACCGTCGCCTCGCCGACAGTTGCGCGCCGACTCGCCGATCCCGTCTCGGTGTACTCGATGCGCTCGCTCGCCCGCGCGACCGTATCGAGAACGGTGTCGACCTCGCGCTCGGTGACGAGATTGAAGTCGTGACCGGCGGTCGCGTGCGGCGGGAATCCGAGCCCGTCGGTGCTCTCGGCGACGCGCTTGGGGAGGTCGCCGCCGCCGATCTCACCCATCGGGCCGGGATGGATCATCGGAAGGACGAACCGTGCCTTTTCGGTGCCGTCGGGGCGGCGCGCTGCGAGCACGGTGACGGGGACGAGCGCCTCCTCGCCGAGCGACGCGAAGAACTCCTCGATCTCGCGCGTCCCGTCGGCGATATGGCCGATGAATCCCCGGAGGAAGTCGAGCACGCTCACGCCGAGGCTCCGCCGCCACGGCTGATCGATGACGGTCACGAACGCCCAGACGCCGCCGGCGTAGAGTAGACAGAGGAGTACGAGCAGGGCGAAATCGAGCGGTTCGACGGCGGCGAACTCCGCCGGCCCGCGGTTCGGCCGCGAGAGAAAGGAACGCACGAGCGGCCCGCCGACCTCGAAGAAGCGCATCATCCCGCTGTAGACGAAGACGAGCAGCGCGACCGACGCGGTCTGGATCCCCGCCGGTATCGCCGCGACGAACAGTGACTTTCGAGAGACGGCGAGCACGACGAGCAGCCGCAGCGCGAACACCGACGCCAGCCCCACGGTGAGCACGTCGAAGACGAACCGCTGGGCGAGCGGGGTGAACACGGCAACGATACCCGCGCCGACGAGGAAGGCGACGAGGATCAGTTCGCTGACGAGCGCGAGCAGCGAGGCGCGGTTCGGCGTGAGCTGGCCGTCGAGGGCCCGATCGACCGGCGGGGTGACGACGCTCGCGACGATCGTGGGAACCCCGATGAAGAAGACCCCCTCCCAGGCGTCTTCGAGGATGAACCGCGAGTCGAAGGCGGCGACGCCGGCGACGGCAGCGACCAGCAGCGCGAAGCCGAGGCTCGCGTACCACTGGGGCGCGCGGAAGATGAACCGCGAGAGGGCGGCGAGATCACCCTGCGTGGTGCTCATTGTTGCTCCGACAACCCGAGCGTGGTTAAATCCACCTCAATCGTCGCTCTCGCAGATCGCGTGGAAGTTCGCGAACAGTTCCTCGCCGCGTTCGGTGTGAGCGACCTCCGGATGCCACTGGACGCCATACAAGTCGCGCTCGGCGTCGCTCATCGCCTCGATCTCGCAGACGTCGCTCGTGGCGGTGCGATCGAACCCGTCGGGCAGCGCCGTCACCTGGTCAGCGTGGCTCGCCCAGACGCGCGTCTCCGGCGCGAGCGAGCCGACCAGCGGGTCCGTCTCGTCGTCGATCGTGACCGTGACGTCGGCGTAGCCGCCGTACTCGCCCGCACCGACCGCGCCGCCGTACTCGTCGGCGATGATCTGCATGCCGAGACAGATGCCCAGGACGGGAACGCCCATGTCGAGATACTCGCCGGAGCGCCCGCGCTCATTGATGTCCGGTCCGCCCGAAAGCACGATCCCGTCGGCATCGACCTCGTCTGCCGGCGTCGAGTTCTCGACGATGCCGGTCTCGACGCCGATGTCGTCCAGCGCGCGACCCTCCAGATGGGTGAACTGGCCGCCGTTGTCGACGACGACGATAGTGGTCATGCCTGATGATGGCGACGAACCGGCTAAAGACTCCCGAAAACGCGATTGGTGCCTCAGTTCTCCTCGCGGCGCTCGGCGGCGGAGGAGAAGTCGAGTTCGGCGCGTTCGCGGCTTCGTCGGCCCTCTCTGGCGGCGAGCGCCTCGGTGTCCGGGCTCGCGTCGTCGTCGATGCGCGCCCACGACTCGTGGATCTTCGCGTGACACCACCGACAGAGGAAGACGGTGATCTCGTGGCTCGTGTGCTCGTCGGCGGCGTAGGAGAGATGATGCTCTTCGAGCAGCGGTCGGTCGTCCGAGTGGGCCTGTCGGCGCTCGTCGAGCCCGCAGCGGACGCACTCGCGCGAGCGGTTCCGTGCGCGGAAGTGCGGACAGTCGGCCCAGTCCCACTCGGGGCCAGCGTCAGCAACGACCGGACAGGCGAACTCGTCGGTGCGGCGCTCGTAGGCGAATTCGGGGTCGTGGTGGTCGTGTTCGAGCGCGTATCGACAGCGCCCGTCATCGGTGCAATGATCGCACCGCTCGACGAACGCGTAGGGGTCCTCGACGCCGACCGAACTGCCGGCGGGCGTCTTCTCCATACTCAATCCTCGTCCCGAAGCGACGTCAATGCCAGCCTTTCAGCAGCACTGCGCCCACGAACCCCGCCAACCCGGCGATCGCGGCGGTGCCGAGTTTGGACACGAACTCCGCCGATGGTGCCGCGGTGAGCCATGCACCGATCGCGAGTCCTACTGCGATGGCGATCGTGCCCCGGTTATACGGGTCCATAGCTGTGTCAACTCGGCTGAACCACAAATAATCACGGCTCAAGCGATTGATCGTATTCGATTGCTCATCTCAATCTGAGAAAGCAGCCAATTCAGTCGTGGCGATTACTGACACAAATGAGAACCGCAACAGCCCACAGACCTCCCCAGCCGATTACGCTCCTCGCTCGCGTTGCTCGCTGTGGTGCTCATCCCTCGCGCAATGTTCGCGCTCAGTGCTCGCTATTGTCTGCTCACGGGCGGCTTCGCCGCCCGTTCGCACGGCCAGCGGGACCTTCGGTCCCGCTCGGCTCGCACACGAGCGCGAGCGCGCGCCACCGCTGACCGCGACTAGAATAGCGGGTTGCAACTGAAATCGTGGACCGCAACATCTGTCGGTACGCACCATTTTAAATACCGTCCGCGCTGCGCTGCGAGTGGCTATCATGACCGGTGAACGTTTTATTCGGGGGCTCCCCCGAAACTACCCCGCTGTCTGACACTGACGTACAGTTTCTCGATACCACGCTCCGCGACGGCGAGCAAGCCCCCGGCGTGTCGCTCACGCCAAGCGAGAAGGTCGACATCGCCCGCAAACTCGACACGGCCGGCGTCTCGACGATCGAGGCCGGCAGCGCCTGCACCGGCGCGGGCGAGCGCGAGACCATCTCGCGGGTGACGAGCGAGGGGCTCGACGCGCGAGTGACGAGCTTCTGTCGCGGCATCAGAGGCGACGTCGACCTCGCGCTCGACTGCGACGTCGACGGGATCAACCTCGTCGTGCCCGCCAGCGAGCGCCACATCGAACGCAAGGTCGGCACGAGCCGCGGCGGCGTCGTCGAAACCACCGTCGAGTTGGTCGAATACGCCCGCGAGCACGGGCTCTGGGTCGAGGTGCTCGGCGAGGACGGCAGCCGGGCTGATCCCGAGTTCCTCACAGAACTGATGGGCGCGGCCGTCGACGCGGGCGCGGACCGGATCTGTTACTGCGATACCGTCGGCTACGCCACGCCCGAACATACGGGTGCGGTGGTCTCGCGACTCGCCGATCTCGGCCCGACGAGCACCCACACCCACGACGATCTCGGACTGGCGGTGGCGAACGCGCTCGCGTCGATCCGAGCGGGCGTGGATCTCGTCCACGCCACGATCAACGGGATCGGCGAACGGGCGGGCAACGTCGCGCTCGAAGAGGTCGCCATCGCGCTCGCCGAAGGCTACGGCAACGAGACCGTCGACACCAGTGGTTTGTACGATCTCGGGCGGACCGTCGCCGACGCGACGGGCATCGCGCTCGCGCCGAACAAGGCAGTCGTAGGCGAGAACGCCTTCACTCACGAGTCGGGCATCCACACCGACGGCCAGCTGAAGGACGACGCGATGTACGAACCCTACCCGCCCGAACGAGTGGGTCGCGAGCGCCGGCTCGCCCTCGGCAAGCACACCGGTCGTGCGGGCGTCGCGGCGACGCTTGCCGAGCACGACGTCGACGCGAGCGACGCCGACGTCGCCGAGATCACCGACCGCGTGACCGATCTCGGTGATCAGGGCAAGCGCGTGACCGACGCGGACGTGCTCGCGCTCGCCGAGACGGTGCAGGGTCGCGAGCGCGAGCGGCGGGTCGAACTCGAAGACCTCACGGCGGCCAGCGGCAACGCTACCCCGACGGCGAGCGTCAGGCTTCGGGTCGACGGCGACGAACGCACCGCCAGCGGCACCGGCAGCGGGCCCGTCGACGCCGCCGTGGCGGCCGTTCGGGAGGCGCTCGGTCCCGGTCGCGACGCGACGCTGGATTCCTATCACGTCGATGCGATCACCGGCGGAACCGACGCGCTCGTCACCGTCGAGGTCGAGATGAGTCGCGACGCACAGTCGGTCTCGGTCGCCGCGAGCCACGCCGACATCACCCGGGCGAGCGTCGAGGCGATGGTCGACGCACTC
Organism: Halococcus qingdaonensis; assembly: GCF_024508235.1. Classification (NCBI taxonomy): domain Archaea; kingdom Methanobacteriati; phylum Methanobacteriota; class Halobacteria; order Halobacteriales; family Halococcaceae; genus Halococcus; species Halococcus qingdaonensis. The sequence goes on from NZ_CP101943.1 coordinate 1,802,379, forward strand.
GATCGGCTACTCGCGAACTGAGGCAGCCCTCATCCATCATCACCATCGCTACCGTAACACCCAGTAGGCTTACCAGCGCGCCACAGCGAGTCGGAGCATGCGCGAACTCGATGCGGTCGAACGGGTAGGCATCGTCGGCGCTGGCACGATGGGCAACGGCATCGCACAGGTCGTCGCGACCGCGGGCTACGACGTCGTCATGCGCGACATCGAGACGTCGTTCGTCAAGAACGGGCTCGACGCGATCGACGACAGCCTGGATCGACTCGTCGATAGCGAGAAACTCACTGATGACGAGGCTGGGGCGGCACGCGACCGGATCACGGGCACGACGGCTCTCGACGACCTCACCGACTGCGATCTCGTCGTCGAGGCGGCCGTCGAGGAGATGGAGATCAAACAGGAGATCTTCGCCGATCTCGACGAAACAATGCCGGAGGACGTCGTACTCGCGACGAATACCAGCACGCTCTCGGTCACGTCGATCGCGAGCGCGACCGAGCGCCCGGAGCTCGTCGTCGGACTGCATTTCATGAACCCCGTCCCCGTCATGAAAGGCGTCGAGCTGGTCGTCGGCGAGCACACCGCCGACGAAACCACGGGGCTCGCCCACGACTTCGCCGCGGAGCTGGGCAAGGAGACCTGGGAGTCGGACGACAAGCCGGGCTTCGTCTCGAACCGCATCCTGATGCCGTGGATCAACGAGGGCATCAGGACCTTCGACGAGGGCGTCGCCACGAAGGAGGACATCGATCGCGGGATGAAACTCGGCACCAACGTGCCGATGGGGCCGCTCGAACTCGCCGACCACATTGGACTGGACATCTGTCTCGACGCCACCCGAACCCTCCACGAGGAGCTCGGCGACCGCTACACGCCGGCGTATCTCCTGAAGCGAAAGGTCGAAGCGGGTGATCTCGGCAAGAAGACGGGTGCCGGCTTCTACGACTACGACTGAGCCCGAACCGCAAGACACAGTATTCGCGCTCGAATCCGGTCTGACATGGCATTCAGCGTTCTCACGGTGCTCCGCCAGTCGCTTCGGCGGCTGGCGACGGGGCCTGCGTTGCTCGTGTTGGTGGCACTCGCCGTCGTCCAGGCGATCGCGGCGTTCGTCCCCGGCGAGTTCGTCCGCACCACGCCCGGCGTCATCGGTGCCGGCGGCGGTGCGATGCCGGTCGTGATCACCGGAAATCCGCTGCCGCTGCTCGCGAGCTTCGTCGTCGCCATCGTCGGCGTCTACCTCGCGCTCGTCACCATCCGTGTCTTCGCCGGCCAGTGGGGGATCGTCGAGCGCGACCACCTCACCCATCGGGTGGGCTTCGGCGTGGCGAACCTGCTCGGCGTCTCCGTCGTGCTCGCGATCGGACTCGGTGCCGGCGCGTTCCTCGCCATCGTCCTCGGGCTCGTCGGCATCGCGCTCTGGGTCGTCCTCTTTCTCGTACTGCTGGCGGCGTCGTTCTTCGCCCCGGCGTTCGTCGCCGTCGAGGACGACGACATCCTCACCGCGTTCCGCAAGAGCTTCCGCGTGCTGCGGCGCTCGCCGGGACGGGTCGCCGCACTCTTGCTCGCGCTCGTCATCGTGAACGCACTGCTCCAGGCGCTCGGCGGCGTCGTCACCGACGCGGTCGCCTCGATCGGCGTCGTCGGCCCGCTCGTCGTCACGATCGTCAGCGGGCTCGGCAGCGTCTTCCTCTGGATCGCGATCGCGCGGGCCTACGACCATCTCGAACCGACGGCCGTCTGAGCGCGGCCCATTCGTCGTGATTACAGAACGGTATCGTAGACGTCGGCAAGCGAATCGACCGAGTGCTCGACGCTCATCGACTCGCGCCGCGAACGACAGGTCGCCGAGAGCCCGTCGTCGGCGAGCGCGCGCCCGAGCGCGTCCCGAAACGCATCGATATCGCCTCGTTCGTAGTGATAGCCCGTCTCGCCGTCCTCGATCGTCTCGGTGAGCGCACCACTGTCGACGCCGACGACGGGCGTTCCACAGGCCATCGCTTCGAGCGCGACCAACCCCTCCGTTTCGACCGGGCTCGGAAAGCCGAAGACGTCGAGCGCCGAGTAGAGGGCAGGAAGCTCCTCGCGATCGAGAAAGCCGAGGAAACGGATATCCGCGTCGCTCTCGTCGGCCTCCTCCTGAAGCGTCTTGTTCGCGGGACCGTCGCCAGCCAGCACGAACGTGGCGTCCATCCCTTCGGCGGCCGCCACGAGATCGGCGAGCTCCTTCTCGAAACCGTGTCGGCCGGTGTAGCCGACGAGCGGCCCGTCCGGAAGATCGTGGCGGGCGCGAAAATCAGCAGTGTCGGTCGGCGCGAACCGGTCTGTGTCGACGCCGTTCGAGACGACCGACACCGGCCCGATGCCACGGCGTGTGAGCGCCGTGCGGACCGTCTCGCTCGGCACGACGATGTGATCGGCACGGCCGAGAAACCAGCGTTCGTAGGCGTTTCCCACGCGAGCGACCGCGTCGAGCAGCCAGCCCTCGGCGAGATAGCCGGCGTACTCCGCCGTCGGCGTGTGGTAAGAGGCGACGAGCGGCTGGTCGATATCGTGCGCGAGGCGCAGACCGCCGAGGCCGAGCCCGAACGGCGTGTGGGCGTGGACGATATCGGCGTTCGCGACCGCATCGGGCACCGATGGCACACCGACGCGGAAGTCCTCGTAGAACGGAAACGGGAGGCTCCGAACGGGATGCTCGTCCGGTGTGGGGTCGTGTCCGTCGGCACCCGGATAGACGACGTCCATCCGTCCGTCGCGGCGCTGCCAGCGCTCGCGCCACGTCCGGATGGTGTAGGTGACGCCGTTCACCGTCGGCAGATAGGTGTCGGTGAAGGCGGCGACGTGTGGCGGCATCGTCCGTGATTTCAGCAGCGAGGATTAATCGGTTGTGACTTCGCGATGGTTCGTCGATGATCGCTGATCGACCCGCCTTGGCCGTCGTTCTCGCCGTTGTGCAGCGAGGTGAAGAACAACGAAAAGGCGGAAGTTCAGGCTTCGACGACACCGTTCGAGTTCGTCTCGTCGTTCGTCGTCAGTTCCAACTCGACGGCGATCTCGTCGTACCAGACGCTCGGCTGCTTCGAGCGCCCGTTGTCGTCGAACTCGACGAGGCCGAGCTCTTCGAGCTCCGTCAGATTGCGATGCACCTGTCGAACGTCACGGTCGACGAGCCGGGCCGTCTCACGGATGCTCTCGGGTTGCTCGTTGGCGAGCGTTCGGAGCAGTTCGAGGTTTCGCGGGCGTGTCACGCGATGCAAGTTCTCCTCGTCGCGGTAGACGCGCTCGAAGTAGGGATCGGGCGTCTCGCCACGATCCAGAACCTTCAGCGTCTCCTCAACGCGGTCGGCGTTCCCACGCCCGAAGCGAATGTGCATCGTGCGCGTCGGTTCGTCGTCGTTAGGGCCAGTGTTCGCCATGAGTGCGTACCTCCTGTTTGAATCGCCGGAAGAGCGAGGACAGCCCACGAAACTCGACGTCTTCGACCTCTTCCTCGCCGACGTGTTTGTGGTGCTTCGCCGCACCAGGGTGATCCGGGAAATTGTCGTACCGGATGATCGTTTTTCCCTCGATCCGACCGTACTGCATGGAGTAGCGCACCCCGTTGGGATAGCGATCGGAGTCGGGCACGCGCCACGCAGTGACGGCAGCGAGCGTCCCGTTTTCCGGAAATCGCTCTTTCACGTCGAGGACCTGCGTCGCTCCGTCCTCCCCGTCCATCGTCCGTTGTTATAGGCTACAACGAAATAAGCGTGTTGCTGTTCCCTCCAACAGATGCTGATCGCACCGCCGAACAGCGAGTTGGACTGTTCGTTCGATGACGATTGGAGATTGGCGAGACAAGGCATACATGAACAGTTCTCGCCGCTTCGACGGGTGAAGTTAGACGGTGACGTCGCGATAGATGCGCGAAAGCTCCGCCCCCACCCGATCGAGGCTGTGTTCGGCCGCGGTTTCGCGCGCATTCTGCCCCAACCGCTCACGGAGGGCGGGATTTTCCGACAGTCGGTCAAGCGCCGCGCGGAACTCGGCGCGACTGGAACATTTCAGACAGTCCTCGCCGTGGGTGAAGAACTCCTCGAACACTGGGATATCGCTGATGACGACGGCCTTCCCGCAGGCCATCGCCTCCAGCACGACGATGCCCTGATTTTCGACCTTCGTCGGGAAACAGAACACGTCGCCCGCGCCGAACGCACCGCGCTTGTCCTCGACCCACCCGGAGAAAGTGAGGTTGTCCGGCGGGTTTTCGGTCCAACGCTTCACCACTGGCGAGGCATGTGGGCCGGTGTCGTACGTGCCGAACCACGCGAAATCGTAGTCGGTCTCTTCGGCGAGTCGACAGAACGTCGTCAGGCCTTTGCGCTCGAAGACGCTTCCCAGCGCGAACACAACCATCCCGTCGAGATCGTAGCGCTCACGGTACTCCCCGCGGAGTCTTTCGTGGCCCGCGAGCGAGTCGCGGTCGATACCGTTGGTGATCGTTTCGATCGGTGCATCGACGGGATACGATTCGAGCACGTTCTTCGTATACGTGCTCGGGCAGAGCACGAGATCGGCCTGCGAGTAGAACCACCGGAGATAGCGCTTGAGCAGCGGGGCGATCTCCGAGGAAAAGCGAAACGACTCGCCGAAGTCCTCGGCGGTCATGTGGGCGTGGAGCACGAGCGGAACGTCGTTCAGATGGGCATGGCGCGCGACCGCCAGACTGCCGGGACCCGGAGCGTTGCAGTGGGCGAGATCGATATCCCGAAACGCGCCGTCGCCCGCCGCGATCGAGCGAGCAGTCGAGAGGAGGTCGTCGCGCCACGGCGAGGTCACGACGTCGATGTCGGTATCGGCGAGCGCCGCGCGCTGCTGGGCAGCGGCGGTGCCCCAGCCGCTGCGCTGGAGGGGGCCTTCGAGTTCGAGGTAGTTGAGCGCGCGCACACCGAGAGCGCGTCGGCCGAGAGAAAAAGCCCACCGAAACGGAAGACAAAACGCATACCGCTCGCCGGCGAACTTCTCATACTCCGCCATGACGCTCGCCGACGAACGTATCGATCGCCTGCACGCTCTCGCCCGAAAGGCGGCGCGTGCGGGCCACGACGACCGCGCCCGCGAATGCGTCAGGCTCGCCCGCCGGATCGCCGAGCGCAATCGTCGGTCGCTGCCCCGGCGGTTCGAACGGTTCACCTGCGATGCCTGCGATAGCTATCTCCGGCCGGGCCGAAACTGCCGAGTCCGCACGCAGGACGGCCACGTCGTGATCACCTGTGAGTGTGGCACGCAGGCGCGCTATCCGTATGAATAGTCTTACCTGCACCGCGCGAGGACGACTGGCCATGACCGACGACCGATCGCACAGGGAGCGCGCCCACGGCGTCGACGCCACGCTGCGCGTTGGAAAGGGCGGTATCGAAAGCGTCGCCGACGAACTCGACAGTCAGCTCGACGACCGCGAGCTGGTGAAGGTGAAGTTCCTCCGGGCAGCCCGCGGCGGAACGACGACCGACGAACTCGCCAGCTCGCTCGGCGAGCGGGTCGGCGCGGAACTCGTCGAAACGCGCGGGAACACGGCGACCTATCACTGATGGCCGTCGGCTACTCCGGCTGGGTCGCCCAGCAGGTGCCGGTGGAGACGCCGAACGGCTCGAACGTCTCCGAGGTCATCTCGAACCCGGAGCTCGGGCCCGTCGGGGAACTACTCCACGAGTTCGGCATCCCCTACTACGACGTCCTCGGCGCGATCATCACGTTCGTCATTGCGCTGTTCGTGCTCTACACGCTCGGGCGAGCGACGGTCGTCCCGTTCGTGAGCCGACTGTTGAACCGCCGCGAGCTCGACCAGCACGAGAAGAAGCCGCTGCTCCGGCTGACGAAACTGATCGTGGGCTTTCTCGCGATCGCGACGGCGCTGAACATCGCAGGCTACGGCCAGCTGCTCACCTCGCTCGCGGCCATCGGTGCCGCGGCGACGCTCGCGATCGGCTTCGCGCTGAAGGACAGCATCTCGAACTTCGTCGCCGGCATGTTCATCTACATCGATCGACCGTTCCGCATCGGCGACTGGATCGAGTGGGACACCGGCACCTACGCTGGCATCGTCGAGGACATTACCTTCCGTGTGACGCGAGTGCGCACCTTCGACAACGAGCTGCTCACGGTGCCGAACTCGGTGCTCACCGGCGACGTTATCAAGAACCCCGTCGCGAAGGACGAGCTCCGCCTGCAGTTCAACTTCGGCATCGGCTACGACGACGACATCGAGGAGGCGACCGACATCATCCTCGAAGAGGCCGAAAAACACGACGACATCCTCGACGACCCCGCACCGACGGTACGGATGACCGAATCGTCGGAGTCCGACCGTGGTGCGCTCGCCGACTCGTACGTCGGGCTGACCTCGCGCTTCTGGATCGCCGACCCGAACCGGGGCGATTACCTGAAAACGCGCGGCGAGTACGTGACGGCCGTCAAGAATCGCTTCGACGCCGCGGGGATCGACATGCCCGACCCGCAGATCGATCTCTCGGGGCAGTACGGCCAGAACCCGGCGGTCAGGATCGAGTCGGTCGATCGATAGCCGACGAGACGGGCGGTAACGAACGGATCGTACTGTGGCGCTCAGTCGTCGGCGAGCGCGTCGGTCTCGCCCTCGACGGTCGGTGCGGCCGTGATCTCGTAGAGGTTTTGACGGGCGTCGGCGAAGTAGACGTCCTCGTCGATGACCTCGATCTCCTCCAACCGTTCGAGCGCGTAGCGGACCGTCCGTGCCGACAGCATCGACTCCTCGACGATCCCCTTCTGGGTGAGCGTGCCGTTGTATTCGAGCACCTTGAACACGAGTTTCGCGCTCGGCGGCAGGTCCACGAGGCGCTCTTCGTCGGAGTCACTCATCGTCCGAGTAGATGTGCGCGAGGGGCATAAAACCGTGGTCTGCCCCTGCACGCTCGGCCGTCTGTGGGCGTGTCGGGATGGCGGCAGGGGGCATCCGAGCGGTCAGCGAGGCGGGGCCAGCGCCGAGAGCGAACGGCTTTTGAGCGCGTGGTCGGTAGCGTTCGTATGGCGACCGAGACAGCCGACGCGCGGGCCGACCATCTCCGGAGTCTGACGGTCTCCTCGGTCACGTCGCTTTCGGGCATTGCGGCCGGACTCATCTCCGCAGTGGTCGCGAGCGGGGCGACCGACACCGCCGGCCTCTACCCGCTCGCCGGCGCAATCCTCGTCCAGCTGCCGCTTCTCGGGCTGCTGGGGGTCGAGGTCGACGACTTCTCGATCAAGGACAACGTCTACATCGCGTTCATGACGTTCGCACTCTGGTTCGTGACCTGGACGATCCTCCTCACCACCGGCACCAGCTTCTGATGGCCGACGATTCCATCGCGGTCGTCGATCTCGACCGCTGCCAACCCGATCGCTGTAACTACGAGTGCGCGAACTTCTGCCCGCCCAATCGGACGGGCGAGGAGTGTATCGTCACCCGCGAGGAGCGCTACGACGACGACCGCTACGACGGCGATCCGGACCAGATCTCCATCTCCGAGGAGCTCTGTCTAGGCGAGACCTGCGGCATCTGCGTCGAGAAATGCCCGTTCGACGCCATCGAGATCATCAATCTTCCCCAGGAGCTCGACGAGGAGCCCGTCCACCGCTACGGCGAGAACGCCTTCTCGCTCTACGGCCTGCCGGCACCGGAAGCCGGGAAAGTGACGGGCATCCTCGGCCCGAACGGCATCGGCAAGACGACCGCCGTCAAGATCCTGGCCAACGAGATCACGCCGAACCTCGGCGACTGGGACGGCGCGGCCGGCTGGGAGCCCGTGCTCGACGAGTTCCGCGGTACGGAGCTCCAGAGCTTCCTCGAAGGGCTCCAGGAGGAGGCGATAACGGTCGCACGAAAGCCCCAGTACGTCGACCAGATCCCGAAACGGTTCGACGGCAATACCCGAGAACTGCTCGCCCAGACCGACGAGCGCGGCGTGCTCGACGAACTGATCGAGCGGCTCTCGATCGGCCCGGTGATGGACCAGCCGATCGACTCGATCTCCGGCGGCGAGCTCCAGCGCGTGGCGCTGGCGGCGACGCTCGCCCGCGACGCCGACTTCTACTTCCTCGACGAGATCACGCCGTATCTCGACATCGGCCAGCGCATGACCGCCGCACGACTCATCGGCGAGCTCACCGGCGACGACCGCTCGATGCTCGTCGTCGAACACGACCTGGCGATCCTCGATCTGCTTGCCGACAGCCTCCACGTGGCCTACGGCGAGCCCGGCGCGTACGGCGTCATCACGCCACCGAAATCGGTCAAAAACGGCATCAACGAGTATCTCTCAGGCTATCTCGAAAACGAGAACATGCGCATCCGCCCGAGCGCCATCGAGTTCGAGGAGCACGCCCCGCGGAGCGTCTCTGCGGGCGACGCGCTCGTCGAGTATCCCGCCATCGAGAAGTCCTACGGCGACGGCGAGTTCTCCCTGACTGTGGAGGGCGGCACCATCCACGAGAACGAGGTGCTCGGCGTCGTCGGCCCGAACGGCATCGGGAAGTCGACGTTCGCCGAACTGCTGGCGGGCAACCTCGATCCCGACTCGGGCAGTCTGGACGCGAACCTCGACGTCTCGTACAAACCCCAGTACATCGAGATCGACCAACCGATGCGCGTCGACGCCTTCCTCTCGTCGATCACGAACGATGTCGGCTCGTCGTACTGGGACACCGAGATCGCCCAGCCGCTCCAGCTCGATTCGGTGATGGAACAGAACCTGACCGATCTCTCGGGCGGCGAACGCCAGCGCGTCGCCATCGCGGCCTGTCTCTCCGAGGACGCCGACCTCTACGTGCTCGACGAGCCATCGGCCCACATCGACGTCGAACAGCGCGTCCGGGCCACCACGGCGATCCGCCGGTACGCCGAGAACCACGACGCGACGGCGCTGGTCATCGACCACGACACGTATATGATCGACCTGCTCGCCGATCGCCTGCTGGTGTTCGACGGCGAACCAGCCCGCTCGGGTCACGCGAGCCCTCCTGTGGGAATGCGCGAGGGGATGAACCGCTTCCTCGCGGATCTCGACGTGACCTTCCGGCGCGACGAGCGCGTCGGCCGGCCGCGCATCAACAAACCCGGCAGCCAGCTCGATCGCGAGCAGAAACGCGCCGGCGAATACTACTACACGGCCTGACGTGCGACTCTTCTCACGGCTCCGCGGGCGACTCGAAACTCCGTCGAAGCGACGCGCCGCAGTTCTCGCTGCGCTCAGTCTGGTGCTGGTCACGGTCGCGCTCGTCGGATTCGTGAGCGCGAACGAATCGACGGTGACGATCGACGAGCACCCGCCGGAACGGAACACGCTCGTCGGACTGCAGGGTTATCACGACGAGGGACGGGCACTGGAACTCGCACCCAACGGGACCGTGGTTTGGGAATACACCGCCGTCGAGAACGTCTTCGACGTCGAGGCGCTCGGACCGGATCGCGTGCAGATCGCCGGCGCGGACGCCGTCCCGGACGAGCAGTGTCCCGCACGCTATCGGGACGACGGCACCCGGGGCTGCGTCCACAACACCGTCCGCATCGTGAACCAGGCAACCAACGAGACGCAGTGGCAATACGGCTGGTACGACGTCGAGCGCCACGAACACGAACTCCACGACGTCGATCGGTACACGGCCGGCGGCGAGGCGCGCTGGGTGCTCGCCGATATGGGCAACGACCGCGTGTTCGCCATCGATCGCGACGGGACGATCCAGTGGCAGTGGAACGCGAACGCGACCTACGACCCACCTGCCGACGTGGGTCCGGAGGACGACTGGACGCATCTGAACGACGTCGATAAAGTCGGAGAGGGACGATTTCAGGTGAGCCTGCGGAACTTCGATACGGTCGTCGAGCTGCGTGTCGCGAACGACAGTATAGCGGTCGAGCCGCTCGTCGGCCCGAACCGCTTCACGCCGAACGGCAGTGCGGGACCGCTGTTCGCCCAGCACAACCCCGACCGCCTCGCCGACGGCCATCTCCTCGTTGCGGATTCGGAGAGCGATCGCATCGTGGAGTTCGAGAACCGTACCCCGGTATGGACGGCCGGCGGGAGCGCCCGCCTCGACTGGCCACGGGACGCCGACCGCCTCGCGACCGGCAACACGCTCGTCGTCGATTCGTACAACGACCGCATCGTCGAACTCGACGGCTCGGGCGAAGCGGTCTGGGCGGTCGAGACCGGACGACTGCCCTACGACGCCGATCGGATTCCCCGAAATGGGTCGAGCGAGGGGAGTCGCGACGAACCGACCGCCGACGCGCCGGGGTTCGATCCCGGCACCGACGAGACGAGTTCCCTGCGCGACACGGTCGCCTACGGGCTGACACTGTTTCGCTACTCGATTCCGAACTGGGTGGGGACGTGGGGGCTGCTCGTCGGCGGACTGCTCTGTGGCGTCGCTGCGGTCGTCGAGGGTCGGCGACTGGGTCGGTAGAGCTGCGCGAGACGAGTCGTGATGGCCGGTCAGACGAGCGTCGAGCAGTCGGCGCAGAGCTGCTGGTTCTTGACATCGACCTCGCGCACGGTCGGCGAGAAGTTCATCACGCAGCGCTCGTCGTCACAGTGTTCGAGGCCGAGGGTGTGGCCGATCTCGTGGACGACCTCCTTGCGGACGCGCTCGGAGAACACGTCGTCGTCCGAGCGGTCGAGGCTGCCGCCGTCGGCGGCGGTCTGGAGGCGATAGGTCGAGACGACGCTGCCGTTGCCGGAGAGGTAGGCCAGCCCGAAGACGTAGTTGCGGCGGCGGTAGAAGAGGTCCTCGGTCGTGAGGGCGATGTTCTTCTCCGCGGAGCCGACGTGACCGGCGAACTCGATGAACGCCTCGGCGCGGTACTGGCCGCGACCTTCGTCGTAGGCGTCGTCCGGGAGCGCACTGGCATCGTGGAGCATGACGTCGCAGTCGTAGACCGATCGCAGTCCGGCCGAGGCCGCCCGCTTGATCGGAGCGGGGACGTCGCCGACCGGCACGATGTCGACATGCATGCGAAGGGGTTAGGACGCCGCAATCATAAACGTCCCGACGTGAACCCCCGAAATCGGCCCCCGAGCGTGGCCCGTGCGGACGCGCTCGCCGCCCACCTCGCCGACTTCGCCTCGCCCGTCGAGGTCGGCATCGGCGCACGGACCGACGTCGCCGCACGTCTCGCCGACGAGACACCTGTGACGGCGACCGACGTTCGCCCCTGCACCGTGCCCGACGACGTCACGTTCGTCCAGGACGATATCACCGATCCCACGATGGACGTCTACGCCGACGCCGACGCGCTCTACGCGCTGAACCTCCCACGGGAGCTCCACCATCCATGCCGGTCGGTCGCGCGCACGATCGGGGCTACGTTTCGATTCACGACCCTCGGCGGCGAGTTCCCGGCCGTGGCGGCCGAATCGGAAACGCTACCGGCCGGCGAGACGCTCTTTCGCGCCACGAATCGGGGAGGCGAACCCGCGTGACCCCCGAGGCGGTCGTGCTCGACATCGACGGCGTGCTCGTCGACGTCGCCGACTCCTACCGACGAGCGATCGTCGAAACCCTCGAAACGGTCCACGAGGGAGCGCTGGATCGGAGTGACATACAATTGTTCAAGGAAGCCGGCGGGTTCAACGACGACTGGGAGCTCACGAGCGCGGCGGCGCTGTATCTGCTCGCCCGAGGTGAAGGGCTCGATCACACTGTCGAGCGGTTCACCGACGAGATCACGGCGACCGGCGGCGGACTCGCCGGGGCCGAGACGGTCGTCAGGAACGCGCTCGCGCCCGACGAGTTCGAACGCGCGTTCGCGGCCTGGGACCGCGAGCGACTGCGCGACGTCTTTCAGCAGCGCTATCTCGGTGCCGACCTGTACGCGGATCTCGAAGACGGCGAGCCCGACCCCGCCATCGCTGGCGACGGCTTCATCCACGACGAGCAAGTGCTCGCCGACCGATCGACGCTCGATTTCCTCGTCGAGAATCACTCCATCGGCGTCGTGACCGGCCGGCCGGCCGCCGAGGCCGACATCGCCCTCTCGCGAGTGGGACTCGACGTCCCCGACGAGCACCGCTTCACGATGGACAGCCCCGTTCCCGGCAAGCCAGATCCGGCAGCGCTCGTGACGCTCGCCGACCGCCTCGACGCGACGAGCGTCGTCTTCGCCGGCGACACGCTCGACGACGTTCGCACGGCACGCAACGCCGCCGACGCCGATCCCGACCGCGAGTATCACGGGATCGGCGTTCTCACCGGCGGTCTCGACGGCGAGGAGGGTCGCGAGAAGTTCGCCCGCGTCGGCGCGGACGCGGTGCTCGACGACGTCAACGCCCTGCCCGAGACGCTGGCCGGTGAGTGACGAGACACGAACGTTTATTCGGCGTTCGGGCGAGCATCGGGTATGCGCATCGCACTCTGTGGCGGCACGGGCGATCTCGGGCGAGGGCTCGCCCTCCGGCTGACCCGCGACACCGATCACGAGGTCGTCGTCGGCTCGCGCGATCCCGAAAAAGCCCGCGAGCACGTCAGCGAGTACGAGGACGAACTCGGTAGTCACGACGTCGAGGGCGACATCAGCGGGTTCGACAACGCGATGGCCGCCGACCGCGCCGACGTCGTCGTTCTCTGCGTGCCGGCCTACCACCTCTCGGATACGATCGACGCGATCGAGGGGGGTCTCGACGACACAGTGCTCGTGAGCCCCGCCGTCGGCATGCGCCGCGAGGAGGGAACGATGAACTACAACCCACCCAGCGCGGGTAGCGTGACCGCACTCGCCGCCGCGGCCGCCCCGGACGACACCCCCGTGGTGGGAGCCTTCCACAACCTCGCGGCCGGCCGCCTCGCCGATCTCGACGCCACACTGGAGTGGGACGTGCTCGTCGTCGGCGACGATACCGACGCGAAGGCCACGGTCGAGCGCCTCGCCGACGGCATCGACGGCATTCGCGCGCTCGATGCCGGCCCGCTCGCAGCCGCCAGCGAGGTCGAGAGTCTGACACCGCTGCTCATCAACGTCGCGACGAACAACGATTCCCTCGCCGATCTCGGCGTGTCCTTCAAGTGAAGGACCTCCACTTTTTTACGACTCGGGTTCGCGCTCCGCGCGAACCACTCGTCGCAAAAACCTGGACTAAAAACGTCCGCTCGCTCCCTCGCTACGCTCGGTCACTCACGGTGAACCGCGCTCACTACGTTCGCGCGGACATACCGCCTCCGCACAGCACCGCAGAAGCCCTCAGCCGCTCGCTTCATTCGCGGCTTCGCCCTTCATCCACCAGGCCAGCGTCCATTCCTGAGTCTGTGCTCGCCCCCGCGACCGCAGACCACAGCCGTACCGCGAACCGCGCCGCACCGCGGCCGGCGGCCGGCGGCCGCCGGCCAACCGACCGGGCAACTTTTTGCACCCTGTGTCGACGTGCGCGACATGGACGCACTGCTCCATCTGGGCTTCAGTCACGCACAGCCGATCGTGGTCGTCGTCGCCGCGATCGCCACCTTCGCCATCGGCCTCTGGATCGGAATGCGCCGCCGAACCGACGACCGCACGAGCACGCGCTTCGACGAGGAGAGCGACCAGTAGCTCAGACCCGTTCGGGCCGCCAGCCGCCGTCGACCGCGACGTTCTGGCCGCTCAAGTAATCGCTGTCCTCGTCGAGGAAGAATCGGAGCGCCTGCGCCATGTCGTCGAAGTTCGCCGGCCGTCCGCGCGGGAGGTCGTCGGGAAACACCTCCGAATTCTCGACGACGTACGGCGAGACCGCGTTCACCGTGATCCCGTCGTCCTGGGTGTCGGCCGCGAGCATCCGCGTGAACATTATCACTCCGGCTTTGGCGACGAAGTAGGGGAAGTTCTTCGGGCTGACGAGCAGGCGATCGGCGCTCGCGTAGCCGACGTTGACGATGCGCCCCCACTCGCGGTCTCGCATGCCCGGCAGCGCGCGCTTCGCACAGAGGTAGGTCCCGTTGAGGTTCGTTTCGAGAACGCGGTTCCACGTCCCGAACGAGATTTCTTCCCAGTGGCTGGGCGCGAACGCGCCGACGTTGTTCACGAGGACGTCGACATCGCCCAGTTCGGCTTCCGCCGCATCGAACAGTTCGTCGACCGCGGCGGGATCGGTCACGTCGCCTTGGACGGTCGTGACTTCGACACCCAGCTCGGCGGCCTGCTCGGCGACCGACTGCGCTTCCTCGTCGCTCGTATAGTAGTGGACGGCGACCGACGCGCCACAGTCGGCCAGCGAGAGCAGGAGTTCGCGACCGACGCCCTTCGCGCTGCCCGTCACCAGCGCCGTCCGCCCCGAGAGATTCGGTGTTATCACGCGCTCGCTTCGCATCCCGGGGATTTAGCATCGCCGCCCGCGGCGCGCGCGAATCAGGGCGACTAAGCCGACGGCCACAGTTGTGCGTGTATGGCGACCTACGCCGGCGTCGACCTCGGCGGGACGAACGTCCGGGCGGTCGTCGCCGACGCCGACGGCAACGTACTGGGCAGTCACAGGCAGGCAGCCCCGCGCGGCCCGAACGGGCTGGCCGTCACCGAGGCGATCCTCGACTGCCTCCGCGAGGCGTCGGCGGCGGCGAGCGTCGAGCCCTCCGAGACGACTGCGGCCGCCATCGCCGCCGCCGGACGGCTCGACCTCACCGAAGGACTGGTCGAGCCGACGAACATTCCAGTCGGCGAGGTCCCGCTGCGCGGACCTGTCTCGAACCTCCTCGAAACCGACGAGATCCGCCTCCACAAGGACGTCGCCGCCGGCGTCATCGGCGAGCGCTATCACGCCGATCGTAATCCCGACGACATGGCCTATCTCACGATCTCGTCGGGCATCGGCGCGGGCATCGCCGTCGACGGCTCGATCCTCTCGGGTTGGGACGGCAACGCCGGCGAGGTCGGCCATCTGACGGTCGATCCGACCGGCGAGATGACCTGTGGCTGCGGCCACGACGGCCACTGGGAGGGGTACTGCTCGGGCGCGAACATCCCCGCCTACGCCCGTCGACTCTGGACGAAAGCCGATCGCCCCGCCACCGCCGTCCCGATCGAGAACGACGACGTCACCGCCGCCGACGTGTTCGCCCACGCCGAGGGCGACTCGTTCGCCGAGCACGTCGTCGAGCGCCTCGCCGACTGGAACGCGCTCGGGGTGGCGAACATCGTCCACGCCTACGCGCCGCTGGTGATCTCGATCGGCGGCGCGGTCGCACTCAACAACGAAGCACTCGTCGTCGATCCGATCCGCGAGCGACTCGGTGGACTAGTGATGACGAACGTCCCCGAGATCCGCCTCACCGACTTCGGCGACGACGTGGTCGTCCGAGGGGCACTCGCGAGCGCGCTCACCGGCGGCACCGGCGACATCGATCGTCACGAGTGAGTCTCCGCGGTTGGCCCCGTCGACCCCGATTCAGTCCGGCGTGTAGCGCCGCCCGCCGACGTAGAGCGCGTCGCCGTAGGTGATGACCGACCCCGAATCGGCGTCGAACGCCGTCGGCGCGTCGATCGTGCAGTTGGCGGCCAGGCGGTGCGTGCCCGGTCCGTTGGCCTTGATCGCGACCTCGCCCGCGGCGAGATCGCAGTCGACCAGTCCGTAGGACTCCATCAGCGTACTCCAGATCGCGTAGCGGTCGCTCTCGGTACCGATCCGACAGCGCTTGGCGAAGACGTGGCCGTTCTTCCCGCTGATCGCCGCGTCGCCGTTGCCGTGGAACACACAGTCCCGGAGATCGACCGGGCCGGCGAACTGCGAGAGCCCGTCGAAGGCGATCCCCCTGATGGTGTAGTGGAGCTGTTTGCCCTGATAGGTCGAGTTGATGCCCGAGCGCACGTCGACCCGTTCCGGCTCCTCCACGTCGCCCACGAGCCGGAGCGTGCACTGGGCCTTCTGAACGATCGGGCCGGTGTGGATCGCCGGCCCCTCGTCGGTGTAGCTGCCCGGCCGCACGCGGATCGTCGTGTCGTGCTGGACGAAGATCGGCAGCCGATTGAACGCCTCCTGGATCGTCCGCAACGGCTCGTCCTCGGCTCCAGGATTATCGTCGTTTCCGTCCGAATCGACGACGATCTCGCGCGAGCGCCGGGTCGTCAGCGGGCGACTCACGAGCCCCCAGCGCGGGACCTCCTCGTCGATGGTGACCCACTGACGGCTCGAATCAGTGGGTGAGTCGCTCACCGCAGCGCCTCGCGGTCGGCGGCGAAGCGCACGCGGCCGTCGACCGTGGGACCGAGCGAGAGTTCGACGACCTCCGCGGAGAGCACGCGCCCACCCTCGACCGGAACGCCCCACGTATCGAAGCGGAGGTAGCCCCGGATGTCGTCGGCGTGAGTGAACAGATCGAGATAGTCGACGGCGTGCTCGGGGAACTCACTCGCGCTGTGGGCTCGATCCATGTCGGAGTACACGGTATCGAGCCCGGCGAAGAACGCTTCCAGGCGGTCGGCATCCCGGTCGGTCGCGTCGACCACGGCGTCCGAAACCGCCGCGATCTCGTCGGTCGAGAGCCCCGCTTCCGAAAGCGCGCGCTGCGTCCGTTGATCGAAATGCATGCCCGCAGTTGACGGTTCCGGGCCGAAAACCCACCGATCGCGGGGTTCGACTACAGTCGCTGCTCGACGCTGCTGACCTCGTGTTCGATCCGATCGCGCTCGAAGTAGAGCACCTCGACGGCGATCACGCCAACGGCGAGCGCGCACACGACGACGAACGTGTCGAACTCGCTGGTGAAGAGGTGATAGAGCAGCGCGGTGGCGGCTGCCCCCGCACCGATCGCGCCGACCGCGGGGACGACCGTCGTCAGCACCGATTCGCGCTGTGTCACCGCGAGCGTGCTGATCGAGCCGAAGATGACGATGAACGACAGCGACGCGAACGAGCTGATGGCGTTCAGGCTACCGAGAACCGCCAGTCCCGCCGTGAGAACGCCGACGACCAGCAGCGGGCGGATCGGTTCGCCGTCCGCATCGCCCCGGAGCTGGTTCGGAAGGAAGTCGTCGGCGACCATCTCCTTCGAGAGGCGCGCGGTGCTGAACAGCGTCGCGTTGAGCGCGCTCCCCGTCGAGAACAGTGCCGCAACCGAGATCAGCACGAAGCCGGCTGGCCCGAAGAAGGGTCTGGCGGCGATCGCCAGCGCCGTGTCCGGCTGCTGTTGGATCGTCGCGGCGGGCACGAGATTGGTGGTGACGATCGCGACCAGCACGTACAGCAGCGTCGCGCCGACGATCGAGACGTAGATCGCGTTGCGGACGGTCTTTTCGGGGTTCGCGATGCTTTCCTGATCGAACAGTAGGAGTTCCCAGCCCTCGAAGGCGACGAACGCGACGCCGGCGGCGATGACCGGTCCGGCACCGACGTTCGCGAAGCCGGCACTGAGCTCGCCGTTGACGAACCCGTAGTAGATGCCGCCGACACCGAACACCAGGAGGATCAGTACCTTGAGCCCGACGAGCAGCTCCTCGGAGCGCCCGGAGGCGTGCGCGCCGGCGGTGTTCAGCCCGACGAAGACCGCGATCGCCGCGAGCGTGATCAGCGGCCGTAGCGGCACGCCGAACAACGACTCGACGCCGACGAGATCGGCGAAATAGCCGCCGAAGGAGTAGGAGTAGAGCGCCATCGTGCCGACGTAGCCGATGACGAACGTCCAGCCGAGCATACCCGCGAGCGTCGTGTTGCCGGTGAACTGCTCGACGTAGGTCATCGGCCCCGCGTGGCCGTCGGTAAGACTGTTCAGCCGGACGAACGAGTAGCCCGCACAGAGCGCAATGGTCCCCGCCACGACGAACGCGAGCCACGCGAGGGTGTCGGCTGTGATCGCGACGACGCCGAGCGCCGCGAAGATGCCGCCGCCGACCATGCCGCCGACCGCCATCGATAGCGACTCGACGAACCCGATCTCGTCTGCCATGCCGGACGGTGGCAGGCAGCGCGCTTGTCGGTTTGGATCGATGCGTCCGACGTCCTGCTCGATCGCCTACCGGTCAGCCGAATCGTCGACTCAGGGCAGTTCGGGCTCGTAGCCAACCATCTCGACCGCCGCGTCGAGCAGCTCCTCGATCCCTTCGTCGTCTTCGACACTCAGGTAGTGGTCGGCATCGAGATCGCGCGAGCGATCGGCCTTCGTACAGACAGTCGCGACCGGCGTGTCGAAGCGATCGCGGACGGCGTCGCGGAGCGCGAGCTGGTCGTCGAGCGGGTAGCCACAGGCCCCGCTCGCGTCGACGAAGACGAGTACGGTGTCGGCGGCGTGGGCCAGCGCGCTCTCGGCCTGGAGCTCGATCTCGTTGCGCTCCTCGTGCTCGCGATCGAGCAATCCAGGAGTGTCGACCAGCTGATACCGGATATGCTCGCGCGTGAAGTGACCGACGCCGATCCGGGTCGTGGTGAACGGGTACGAGGCGGTCTCGTGGCGCGCGTTCGTGACGTGGTTGACGAACGTGGATTTGCCGACGTTCGGAAAGCCCGCGACGACGATCGTCGGCTCGTCGGGTCTGATATCGGGCAGGACCTTGAGCTCGTCGCGGGCCGCGCCGAGCCGTTCGAGGTCGTCTTCTACTTCCTCGACGATGTCGGCGAGCCGGGCGAACGCCTGTTTCCTGAGCTTGCGCGCCGTCTCGACGTTGCCGCGCAGCCGGCCCTGGTACTCGCGCTTGATCGCGTCGGTCTGTTTGCTCGCCCAGCCGACGTTCGAGAGGCTCTTTCGTACTGCATCGACGTCGACGATGGCGTCGGCGAGCTCGTAGTAGAACGGATCGAGCGTGTCGAAATCCGGCCAGCTCGTCACGACGTTTTCGAGGTTGTCCGAGAGGATGTTGCCCGCGGTCTGGAGCATCGATTCCTGGGCGTCGAGCCCGGACTGGGCCCGCCCGGCACGGGTCGCCCGCGAGAACGCCCGGTCGATCAACTCCTCGGCAGTGGGCGTCGTTGGGATGTCTTCGAAAATCATGACGTCTGTACTGTGTACGAACGTAAAAGCACGTCAGTCGGCCGCGGTCGCCGGCGACACGGATTTATTATCGCCCGGAGTACGGATGGTATGACCAACTGGCGCGCCGTGGGGATCGGCTTCCTCATCGAACTCGTGCTCAGCATCATCGGCGGGATCGTCCCGGTCATCGGCCAGCTGTTCGCCGCCGTCGTCGGCGGGTTCACTGCAGGCTACATTGCCGGCGGCGGGTTCGGGAGCGGGTTCTGGCACGGCCTGCTCGCGGGCGCGCTCGGCGGGATCATCGTCGCGGTGCTCGTGACGGCGCTCGTCGGCGTGTTCGACGCCACGCTCGGCTTCGCCGGCCTGCTCGGCGGCAGCGTGCTCGTCATCGGCATCACCCTCGCGCTCGTGCTCGCCCTCCCGAGCGCGATCGCGGGGGCGATCGGCGGCGCGCTCTGAGTCTCAGCGCCGTTCGCGCAGTTCCGCGCGCAGTTCGTCGAGACTGACGTCCTGCATCGCCAGCAGAACGAGCAGATGGTAGACGAGATCGGCGCTCTCGGCGACGAGCGCGTCGTCATCGTCCTTTGCCGCGAGCACGACCTCCGTGCTCTCCTCGCCGATCTTTTCGAGTACGGCGTTCTCGCCCTTTTCGTGGGTGAACAGCGACGCGGTGTAGGAGTCCTCCGGCAGTTCCTCCTGTCGGTCGGCGATGACCGCCGCGAGTTCGTCGAGGACGGTCTCCGATCGCTGTTCGGCACGCTCTTCGCTCACAGGTCGGCCACCTCGCGGATGTCGTCGAGCTCGTCGAACGCCTCGCGTTCGCGACGGCCCTCCTCGAAGACGGCGGGGTCGACCTCGATCGGGGCGTTCGTGCGGGCCGCGAGCGCGAGCGAATCGCTCGGTCGTGCGTCGATGACGCGCTCGCCGCGGGGCGTCTCGACGTGGAGGTCGGCAGTGTACGTTCCGCCGCCCTCGCTCTCCTCGATGGCGTCGACGACCACGCTGTCGACTCGGCCGCCGAGCTCCTCGACGATATCGAGCAGGAGATCGTGGGTGAGCGGCCGGCCGATGTCGACGGCATCCATCCCGCGGGCGATGGCCGACGCCTCGTCGAAACCGATGAAGATCGGCAGGTAGTCGGCCTCGCCGTCCACAGCGAGGAGCACCACCGGCACGGGGCCGGAGGGCGTGCCCGCGATGCGGACGGCGTCGATGTGGGCGTTCATGCCCGTTCGAGGGCGCGAGCGATCAAAAGCCCTGTCACTACCCGTTCGTCCGATCGAAGAAGGCCGTCCCGTGAACCCGAGCGTCGTCGGTGAGCTCCGGGTGAAAAGCGGTCCCGACGACGGGCCCGTCGCGCACCGCGACCGGCCGACCATCGAACGTCGCCAGCACCTCACAGTCGCCCGCCTCGTCGATGCGCGGCGCGCGGATGAACACCGCCGGGAACGGTTCGTCGAGATCTCCGATGTCGAGATCGGTCTCGAAACTGTCGCGCTGGCGGCCGAAGGCGTTGCGCTCGACGGTCGCGTCGATCAGTCCCAAATTCTCGACGCGCTCGTCGCCGGCGTCCGTACAGGCGACGATGAGACCGGCACAGGTCGCGAGCAGCGGCTTGCCCGCGTCGACGTGGGCGACGATCTCGTCGGCGAGCCCCTCGCGCTGGAGATGGGTCGAGATCGCCGTCGATTCGCCACCGGGCAACAGGAGGAGATCGCAGTCGGGGATCGTTTCCGACGAGCGGATCTCGATCGGATCGGCACACTCGCCGTGGGCACGGGCCGCCCGCTCGATGGCCGCCGCGTGCTCCCTGAAATCACCCTGGACAGCGACGACGCCGGCCGTGAGACTCATGTCGTGGCTACGCCGCCCGGCGAAAAAAGCGCGGTGTTACAGCGCGATCCGGAGCACGATGATCATGATGCCGAACGCGACGCCGAAGGCCACGATCGTCTTCGGGTCGAGTCGGATGGCGTTCTGATCCTCGGCGTCGAAATATCGCACCAGTCCGGCGCTCGACATCAGCCCGCCGGAGTTGTCGCCGCTGCTCATGACTCCTGTGTGGCTGCTGCAGGCCTAAACCTTTCGTCGTGGCTACGGGGGTGGGAAACCCTTATCAGCGCCACGCGCCTACTTCTGGCCGGAACATGAGTGTTCGACTGAAAGACTTCTACGCGGATTGGTGCGGTCCCTGCAAGACCCAAGACCCCATTCTCGAGGAACTGGAAGAGGACATGGACGGCAGCGTCGAGTTCGAGAAGATCGACGTCGACGAGGAGCAGGAGATCGCCAACGAGTATCAGGTGCGATCGATCCCCACGCTCGTCGTCGAGAACGACGACGGCGTCGTCGAGCGGTTCATCGGTGTCACCCAGCGCGAGGAGATCGAGAGCGCGCTCGAACAGGCCGGCGCGTAACTCGGGACACGACCCGGTGCGGGATCGGCAGTCGTCGGCCCAGTGTTCATCACGCAGCAGCTATTTTACGACCACGACCGAGAGCCGTTGGTGACGCAAACATCGCACGGGAAACCGAACGAGACGGTCTAGCGAAGGCGCTGATAGACACGGATGAGCGCCTCGGCGACGATGCCGACGATGCTCCAGCGATAGGAGAGGGCGGCCGCGCCCAGGAGAAGCGCAGCGATCTTCTTCTCGCCACGATAGAGCGCGAGTCCGGCCTCGACGAGCATCGAGATGGCGCTGATCTGTCCCGCCTGTTTCGATTTGAAGGCGTTTGCGAGTCCCATGCCCGCGCGAAGGGAGCGGGACGGATAAGCACGCGGGCGGCGACCGCCGGGAACTACGCCGAGCCGCGAGAATCGAGCGCAGCGAGCCCCTCGTCGATGAGCCAGTCGAGAAATCGCGTGACTGAGTCGGGATCGTCGATGCGGTAGTCCGCCGCCGTCTCCGGGTTCGTGCCGACGTGGATACCGAGCCCGATCTCCGAGAGTTCGCGAAAGGCCGCCTCGTCGGTCGTGTCATCACCGACGTAGATCGGCAGCCAGCCGTCGTGATCGGCCACGAGCAGCGAGACGGCGTCGCCCTTGTCCCAGGCGACCGTCGGCGTGAGCTCGACGATCTCCTTTCCCGTCGAGAGCTCGAACCCGCCCTCGGCAACTCGCTCGACCGCTGCCTCGACGGCGTCGTGGACCTCGTTCTCGCGCTCGGGAGCCGTCCGGTAGTGGACGGTCGCGCTCACGGATTTGTCCTCGACGAAACAGTCCGTGTCGTCGAGGCGCTCCTCGATGTCGGCGACGATCGTGTCGAGATCGCGCCGTCGACGTCTGGCGATCGGGTGGGTCGTGCTCTCGCCATCTCTGTGGAGTTCGAGCCCGTGATTGCCGGCGTAGTCGATCCCGTCGATACCGACACGCTCGCGGAGATCGGCGAGCTCGCGCCCGCTGATGACGGCCACGTCCACCCAGTCGTGATCGCGGAGACGTTCGAGGGCGGTCAGATTGTCCTCCCCGAGCGCCGGTGCCTCCGGATCGATCTCGATACCGGCGAGCGTGCCGTCGAAATCCGTACAGAACAGGAGTCCGTTCGCGTCCGCCAGGCGATCACGGAGCGCCGGAAGCGAGTCCCACAGCACCGGCGGGATGTCAGTCGTCATCGGTGTCTTTCGCCCGGAGTTCGTCGATCGTATCGAAGACGCTCTCCATCCACGCGTAGAGGTCGTGTGATTCTACCTGTTCACGCAGGGCGACCATTCGTTCGGCACGTTCATCCATGTCCATCGTCAGCGCGCGCTCGATCGTGTCGGCGAAGGCGTCGGTGTCGTATGGGTTGATCGTGAGCGCCTGATCGCCGAGCTCCTCGTGGGCACCGGCCTGATCCGAGAGCACGAGCACGCCGTCGTCGTCGACCTGCGCGGCGACATACTCCTTGGAAACGAGGTTCATCCCGTCGCGGACGGCGCTCACGAGCATGACGTCGGCGTAGCGATAGAGCCCGCAGAGCTCGCGCTGGGGGATGAACTCGTTGATGTAGATGACCGGCTGCCAGTCGTCGGTACCGAAGCGGTCGTTGATACGGTCGATCGACTCCTGAACCTCGGTCTGGAGGTCCTGATAATCCGGGATGAGCGAGCGGCTCTCGTTTGCCTTCTGGACGTAACAGACCTCGCCGCGGTACTCGGGGCGGGTCTCCAGGAGGCGTTCGAGCGCGTCGAGGCGCTCGACGATCCCCTTCGTGTAGTCGAGTCGGTCGACGCCGACGATGACGCTCGTCGACGGATCGATCCCGTGTGACGACTGGAACTCCCGCCAGAAGTCGTCGTCGGCGGCCTCGCTGTGCTCGCGGATCGAGTCGGCGTCGATCCCCATCGGAAAGGCCTTGACCACCGTCGTGTGGCCCTCGTAGTTGACCCGCCCGCCCTCGGGGTCGATGAAAGCGTCGTCGAGCGCTTCGTCGACGCAATCGAGGAAGTTCCGACAGTACCGCTCGACGTGAAAGCCGAGGAGGTCGTTGCCGAGCAGCCCTTCGAGCAGCTGCTCGTGCTGAGGACACGCACGGAAGGTGTCCCAGCCGGGCCAAGTGATGTGCCAGAAATGCGTGAGAAAGGCGCTGTCGGGCAGCGAATCGCGCACCCAGCGCGGCGCGAGCGTGAAGTGGTAGTCCTGGAACCAGATCAGCGAGTCCGCGCCGGCGGTCTCGACGACCGCATCGGCGAAGGTCTCGTTGACCTGCTGGTAGCGCTGCCAGTAGCGCTCGACGTAATCGGTCTTCATTGTCCCACCGTGACAGAGCGGCCAGAGAACGCGATTGGAGTAGCCGTAGTAGTAGCCCTCGACCTCCTCGTCGGTGAGCCAGAGCCGCTTGAGCGTGTAGGCTTCGGACTCGGGCGGCATCCGCACAGTCCCATTGTCGTCGGTCACGTCGGCGTCGGCCTCGCCGTCGCCCCACGCGATCCACGTCCCGTCGGTCTGCTGCATCACCGGATCGAGTCCCGCCGTCAGCCCGCCGGCCGGCCGGTTGACGGTGATCGAGCGCTCGCCGTCGCCGTGGTCGTAGCTGTGCGTATACGGCTGGCGATTCGAGACGACGATCAGTTCGCCGTCGTCGACTGCCGGCACGATTCCGTCGTCCGTTGCGCTGTTGTCAGCTCCCATAGAGAGTGCTCGCTGTGGCTATCAGCCGTGTCTCCCCATTCAGTCGCATCTCTTATAATTCATGGGCTTGAGTGGGGTGTGTCCCCGGCTTGCCGTCGCCGGCTTTTATCAATGCTGGTCGCCGCAATCGCGGTCGCGGCCGCGGTGGCGGCGCGGCCATCGTGGCCGTGCGGTCAGCGTGTTCCTGGTGGATGAAGGGCGAGCATCCCGAAGGGATGCGAGGGCTTCAGCGGAGGCGGTGCGGTTGCGGAAAGGTCGATGTCCGCGCGAGCGCAGTGAGCGCGGTTCACCGTGAGCGAGCGAAGCGAGTGAACGGCTCTTTTTAGTCCAGGTTTTTGCACGGGGTTCGAGCGAGCGCCGGAGGCGCGAGCGAGGACTCCGTGTAAAAAGTGGGGAATCGACAGGGTTTCACGGCCCGCGCTCCCGACTAGGCATCAATGAGTAAGGACGAGATCGAGGTCCGTGGAGCCGAAGAACACAATTTGAAGGACCTCGACGTCACCGTTCCGCGCGAGGCGTTCACCGTCGTCACAGGGTTGTCGGGATCGGGGAAATCCTCGCTGGCCTTCGAGACGATCTACGCCGAGGGCCAGCGCCGCTACATCGAGAGCCTGTCCGCCTACGCCAGGAACTTCCTCGGCCAGATGGACAAGCCACAGGTCGAGACCGTCGAGGGACTCTCGCCGGCGATCTCGATCGATCAGAAAAATGCTGCCAACAACCCTCGTTCCACTGTGGGAACGGTCACGGAGCTCCACGACTACCTCAGACTGCTCTACGCGCGCGTCGGCACGCCCCACTGTCCCGAGTGCGGGCGCGAGGTGGGCGAGCAGTCCGCCCAGCAGATGGTGCGCCGGATCCTGGAACTCCCCGAAGGAACGAGAGCGAAGATCGCCGCACCCGTGGTGCGCGACCAGAAGGGGGCCTTCGAGGAGCTGTTCGACGATCTCGTGAGCGAGGGCTACTCGCGCGTCGAGGTCGACGGCGAGGAGTTCGATCTCGCGACCGATCGCCCCGAGCTCGACGAGAACTACGACCACACCGTCGACGTGGTGGTCGATCGCGTGAAGATCGCCGACGACGCCCGCTCGCGTATCACCGACAGCGTCGAGACGGCATTGGAGGAGGCCGACGGCGTGCTCAAACTGATCCTTCCCGATCCGCCCGCCGATGCCGATCTCGGCGGCGCGACTGCGCGCGCGACGGGCGATTTGGCTGGCGAGGAGAGCGACCGGGCGGTCGTCGAATTCTCCGAGGCGCTCGCGTGCACCCACTGCGGCATCGACATCTCCGAGATCGAGACCCGCTCGTTCTCGTTCAACAGCCCGCACGGAGCCTGCCCGGAGTGTGAGGGGATCGGCGAGACGAAGGAAGTCGACGAGGAGCTCGTCGTCCAGGACACCGGAAAACCGCTCCTCGAGGTGTTCGAGCCGTGGAGCTACTCGCGATCGTACTACCAGACCCGACTCGATGCCGTGGCGGCCCACTTCGACGTCTCGCTCGATACGCCGTTCGAGGAACTCGACGACGGTGTCCAGGAGGCGTTTCTCTACGGAACGAGCGAGCAGGTCGTCTTCGAGCGCCGGACGAAAAACGGGACGCGACGCAAGGAGAAGCGCTTCGAGGGCGTCATCCCGAACCTCGAACGTCGCCACGTCGAGACCGAGAGTCAGAGCACGCGTGATCACATCGAGAAGTTCATGGCCGTCACCACCTGTCCGGCCTGTGATGGGACGCGCCTGAAGCCCGAGAGCCGCGCAGTGCTCGTCGACGACACGTCCATCACCGCCGTCAACCGGATGTCGATCGGTGATGCGCTCGCGCATTTCGAGGGGATGGAGGCGGAGATGAGCGAACGCGATCTGACGATCGCCGAGGAGATCCTGAAGGAGATCCGCGCCCGGCTCGGCTTCATGTGCGAAGTCGGTCTCGAATATCTGACGCTCGACCGACAAGCCGCGACGCTTTCGGGTGGCGAGAGCCAGCGCATCCGGCTCGCCACGCAGATCGGCTCCGGTCTCGTCGGCGTGCTCTACGTGCTCGACGAGCCCTCGATCGGGCTCCACCAGCGCGACAACGACCGACTGCTGAACACGCTCGAAGAGCTGCGCGATCTCGGCAACACCCTCCTCGTCGTCGAACACGACGAGGCGACGATGCGTCGCGCCGACGAGGTCATCGACATGGGGCCCGGCCCCGGCAAGCGCGGCGGCGAAGTCGTCGCGCAGGGCACGGTTGACGAGATCGAACGTAGCGAGGGGTCGATCACCGGCGCGTATCTCAGCGGCCGGAAACGGATCCCGGTTCCCGAGACGCGACGCGAACCGGACGGCGAACTCACGATCCAGGGCGCGCGCCAGCACAACCTCAAGGACCTCGACGTGTCGATCCCGCTGGGCTGTTTCACCGCCATAACAGGTGTGTCGGGCTCGGGCAAATCCACCCTGATGCACGACGTACTCTACAAGGGACTGGTCCGCGAGATGAACGACAATAGAACTGTCGACCCCGGCGAGCACGACGTCATCGAGCACGAGGGAATCGAGACCGTGCGGCTGATCGATCAGTCGCCGATCGGTCGCACACCGCGATCGAATCCCGCGACCTACACGGGTGTCTTCGATCACGTTCGGGAGCTCTTTGCCGAAACGAAGCTCGCCAAACAGCGTGGCTACGAGAAGGGGCGCTTCTCGTTCAACGTGAAGGGCGGGCGCTGTGAGGCCTGTGGCGGGCAGGGAACGGTGAAGATCGAGATGAACTTCCTCTCGGACGTCCACGTCCCCTGTGAGGAATGTGGCGGAGCGCGCTACAACGACGAAACCCTCGACGTCACCTACAAGGGCGAGACGATCGCCGACGTGCTCGACATGAGCATCGAGGAGGCCTACGAGTTCTTCGAGGCGGACACCCGACTGAAGCGCCGTCTCCAACTCCTCCGCGATGTCGGACTCGATTACATGCGACTCGGCCAGCCATCGACCACCCTCTCGGGCGGGGAGGCCCAGCGCGTCAAACTCGCCGAGGAACTGGGCAAGAAACAGACCGGTGAGACACTCTACCTGCTCGACGAGCCCACCACCGGGCTCCACTCGGCCGACGAACGCAAACTCATCTCGGTGCTCCAGCGCCTCGTCGACGACGGCAACACCGTCGTGGTCGTCGAACACGAACTCGATCTCGTGAAGAACGCCGACCACGTCGTCGACCTCGGTCCCGAGGGCGGCGAGAACGGCGGCGAGATCGTCGCGGCCGACACGCCCGAAGCGGTTGCCGGCATCGAGGAGTCGCACACGGGGCGCTATCTCCGAGATCTCCTCCCGAAGATCGAACTGGAGGGACCCCGGACCGACCGGCGCGTCGCCGCCGACGACGACTGACGCGGCGCGTCGCCGCCGATCACACCACAGTTGTTGGATGACAAAATACAGGGTGCGTGATCTCCGGCGGTCACTCCTCGAACTCGGTGCGTTCGACGGGGACGAGCGCCCCGTCCTGACGGGTGGCGCGGTACTGCCGCCGGTAGCGTGCGAGCTTTCGATAGAGGAAGTAGCCGAAGAAGCTGTCGTAGACGACAACAAACGCCAGGAGGGTGACGAAGTTCGGGATACCGAGCACGAAGGCCGCGGCGGCAGGGATGAACGTGAGCGTGTTGTAGGACGCGTGGATGAGCGCCGCGATCAGGAGCCCCTTGACGATGATCGGGCCGGCACGATCGCGGTTGAACTTCGCCAGGCCGAGATAGTAGCCCGAGAAGGCGGAGTAGATGACGTGGCCGGGGCCGGCGATCGCCCGTGCGGGCGTGACGCCGCCACCAGCGCCCAAAACGTTGCCGATGACGGGGTTGGCCACCGCGTCGGTGATGTAGATCGCGTTCTCGATGGTGGCGAAGCCAAGTCCTGCGACCGCGCCGTAGACGGCCCCGTCGATGACCGCGTCGAATCGCGGGCTGCGGTAGGCGTAGATCCGGACGGCGAGCCACTTCATCGTCTCCTCGATCGGACCGACGACGAGGTAGAAAAACCAGACCGGACCGACGATCGGGACGAGTTGGAGAACGCTGCCGAACCCGTTGATGATCGCGGCGAAGCTCGCGAAGAGCACGCCGAGGGCGAACGTCACCGCGAGCAAGGAGAGCGGTTCGGCGGTCGTGCTGTCGGTCCACCAGACGTAGGCGACGAGCGCGAGCGCCGGCACGAGCGACAGCACCGTGAACGCGCTCACGACGGGATCGAGGATGCGTGGCAGGTCGCTGGTCACGACGATCGCCACGAGGATCCCAAACGCGAGCAGCACCAGCACCCAGCGCGCGACCACGTCCAGCACCCAGTAGAGCCAGCTCGCCACCCTGTCGAGCGGCGTCCGCACCTCCCACGTCGTGACGTCGTAGCGGTCGCGGGACCCGTCGTCGCGGGACTGGATCGGGTCCTGACTGCGCGCCATACCCGACTCTCGACCGCCGGGACCTAACCGTTGTCCCCTCCCGAAGACAGGTATTAATATGTAATTATACACCATTACCTGGGTTAGGCATAGCTTGATAGGTTCCCACGAACGACGGTCACGGCATGGCACGCAGCACGACGCGCGGACTGCTGTACACAGCACCGCCGACCGACGACGAGGAACGAGCGGACGAGCGACCCAGTGAGAATGCATCGGCGATGACGGCGGATTCGGACGGAACGAATCACGCCAACGCCGTCGCGGACGACTAGTCGGGTAGTCACGCGATCGAACGGGGAGTCACGGTTACGCGGTCTCCATCTCGACGTAGCGAACGCGTACTTCGACATCGTTCGGCGAACCGAGCGGTTCGGGCAGCGCGAGATCGCCGAGCGCCTCGTCGATGCGGCGTTCGAGCGGCCGGGCGATGTTCGGATCGTTACCGCCCCCTGGTCGGCCGACAACGACGGTGACGCGTGTCGGCTGGCGCGGCGGGACGGGGTCGTCGTACCGAAAGCGCACGTCGAGCAGCGTGAGCCGATCGTACTCGGGCTGATCGAGCAGCGCGTCGACGTCGCCACGAACCTCCTGCTCGAACGACGCCGTCCGGTAGGAGTCGTAAGTGACGACGCCGAGAAACGCCGACAGCACGAGGATGGCGGCGGCGAGCGCGACGACGCGCTGTCGCGTCGCCAACCGAGCGTCGTCCTCGCGAAACCAGTGATCGGGCCGATAGCCCATATACCACAGAACAATGAGCGCCGTGAGGTTGATCGAGAGCGTGTTTACGAGCACGAGCACCGACGCACTGAACACCGGTGCCGGCCGGCCCCACGCGATCGCGATACCGATGACTCCGAGGGGTGGAACGAGCGCGGCGGCGATCATCACGCCGACCAGCGTCGCCGAGACGCCGGTCGCGAGGCTCACCCCGCCGGCGACGCCGGCTCCGAGCGCCACCACCAAGGCCAGAAAGTCGGGCGCGAGTCGGATGTTGATCTGTCCGATCATGAATACGTCGGTGCCCGGTGGCACCGTGTTCGTCACGCGCATGAGGGCAGCGAACAGCGTCGCGGCGACGACCGCGACGGCGAGACCGAGCGCCTGGAGCTTCACCCCACGACGGAACATCCCCTGATCGTCGACGACCGTTCCCACGGAGGTCGCCATCGCTGGCCCGATCAACGGAGCGATGACCATCGAGCCGACGACGACCGCCGCGTCGTCAAGGAGGAGCCCGGCGGTGGCGACGACCGCGCTCACGACCGTCATGACGAGATACGGCCAGAAATCCGGCGCGAGCTCCTGGGCACGGCTGTGGATCTCCTCGCGAGCGATGCGTTTGTCGGTCTCCTCGTCTTCGTCGTACCGTTCTTCCAACTGTTCGAAGCGACGCGAAACGACGGTCTCGGCATCGACGACGATCGTGTAGGCGTCCTCGTCGATGCCGGTCTCGCGCAGGCGATCGAGCACCGGCTCGACGGCGCTCGTCGGCAGCGGGAACGAGACGACGCCCGTGAACTCCCGGCCGCTCGTCTCCTCGGTCAGCACGTAGTCGATCCCCTCGTCATCGAGCTCCGAGAGCACCGTCTCGCGCTTGCCCGCCGGGATCGTCACCTGAACGAGTCGCACATCCGACGGTCTCGGTCAGCGGTCAAATACCCCATGGTCGGCCATCGAATGGCACCGTCCACGATCGGGTCAAGGCTCCCGTCGGGCAGTATAAATCCGTTCGCCCGAGAGGGCATCCATGTTCGATGGACGTCCCGACCGGGACGCGGAAGTCGTCTTCTGTGGTCGCTCGAACGTAGGGAAATCGACCATCCTCCGGGAGCTCACCGGCCACGATTTCGAGACCGGCAAGAAACCGGGCGTGACCCGCTCTCCGGGCCACTACGACTGGGTGGCCGAGGACTTCGTTCTCACCGACCTGCCGGGATTCGGCTTCATGTCCGGCGTCGAGGAGGAGCGCCGCGAGGCGATCAAAACCGACATCGTCCGCTATCTCGAAACGAACAGCGAGAAGATCCTCGTCGGCGTTCTCGTCATCGACGCCAACAGCGCCGTCGACATCATCGACCGCCACACCGACCGCGACGAAATCCCTCACGACGTCGAACTGTTCGGCTTCCTCGCCGACATCGACATCCCCACCGTGGTCGCGGTCAACAAGATGGACAAGGTCGACGACCGCGACGAGCGCCTCGACGCACTCTGCGACCGCCTCGGTCTCCCCTCACCGTGGCAGCAGTGGCAGGACACCGTCGCCCCCATCAGTGCCAAACGTGGCTCGATCGGCCCGCTGACCGACGCCGTTCGCACCCACCTCCACGAGCAAAACCGCGACGACCTGTTCAAATTCTTCTGACGCACCTTTTTACTGCGGAGGGTGCGCTCCCTCGCGGTGCTCGGTCGCGCACCCCCGTCTGCTCACGGGCGGCGAAGCCGCCCGTTCGCACGGCCAGCGGGACCTTCGGTCCCGCTCGGCTTGCAAAAATCTGCACCAAAAACTCCTGCTCGCAAACCGCGCGAGCAGTGAACCGCGCTCGTTTCACTCGCGCGGACATCGCCCGTCTCCACCGCACCGCCGAAGCCCTCGGCTACTCGCTTCGCTCGTAGCCTCGCCCTTCATCCGCCAAGGACAGCAACCGCATACCGCACCGCCGCACAGCGGCCGCCACCGCAGCCACTATTCGTCGGCAAACA
Organism: Halococcus qingdaonensis; assembly: GCF_024508235.1. Lineage (NCBI taxonomy): Archaea > Methanobacteriati > Methanobacteriota > Halobacteria > Halobacteriales > Halococcaceae > Halococcus > Halococcus qingdaonensis. Next base: position 1,833,559 of record NZ_CP101943.1, read on the forward strand.
GATCATCGACGGCCGATTCGGCCGCCAGCACGGCCTCGTCGGCGACGATCTCCGGATCGGGGTCTGCCGGCGCGTTCAGATAAACGTCGAGATCGAGCACGCCGTCCTCGAAGCGCACGGTGACGTCGAGATCCTCGATCTCGGAACTCTTGTAGCGCGAGAAAACGAGGCCTTCGGCCGCCTCGCTCGCCGTTTCGACGACTTCCTCGTCGGTCGGCATCTACCCGCCGGCACTCGGGCCGCCCGGTCCCATACCGCCCGGGCCGCCGGCACCGCCGGGACCGCCACCGCCGCTCAGCATCTCCTGCAGCTCGCTCTGGAGTTCCTCGAACTGCTCCTGGACGCGGCTCTCCTGTTTTTCGAGCGTCTCGACACGCACTTCGAGGCTCGACACCTTGTCCTCGAGGTCGTCTTTGGCCTCGTCGTACTCGGTCTCGATCAGGAGCTCGCCGACCTCACGGTACATCGTCGTCTCCGTGTCGATCTCGTCGAGCTCGTCGAGCGCGGTCTGCGAGTCGGTGAGCTGACTCTCGGCCTGCTGCTTCTGGGCAGCGACCTGCTGGGCGCTGTCCTGGAGGTCCTGAAGCTCCTCGATTTTCTCTTGGGCTTCCGGCGGAAGATTTCCCTGCATACCCGCGTTCTTGGTGTCCGCAGGGAAAAACCCCCGTTTCTCTCCCGAGTCCGCCGATCACCGAACCCACATCAGACCGACGCGAGCGGGGTTCGTCCCATCGCGTTCGCCGGCGATCGGATCGCATCGGTCCGGGCAGCATCGACAAAGCGCGCCTCGACAGTCACGTTACGCCCGGTGGTCCGGCTGAGACGACGATCGAGCGCTGTGGCGAACCGGGGCTGGGTGGTGCCCGCCGGTCGATCGAGCGTCACCGAGACGTTGATCGGCCCGCCGGCGGCGAGCCCGGCCTCGTCGAAAGCGATCGCCGTCTCGCTCGGTCCGGCCGACGTGTCGAGCAGTTCGAGATTCGCGTAGGGCTGTTCGTCGACCATGCCCTCAATCTCGGTCTCGACCTGCTGGTCGAACTGCGCCGACTGATAGGTGAGATAGGTGACGCCACCGAGAAAGACCGAGAGCACGACGAGTGCAAGCACGAGCACGCCGATACGTTTGCGGATCCGTTCGCGCACCAGATCGAGTTCGAGCGCGTCCTGCGGACGGTAGCCGACGACCCAGAGGACGATCAGCGCGGCGAGATTGATCGAGAGCACGTTCACGAGCACCAACACCCCGGCACCGAGGCTCAAGAACGGCTGCCCCCACGCGATGCCGAGCCCGACCGTCGCAGCCGGCGGGATGAGCGCGACCGCGATCATCACGCCGACCAGCGCCGCGCCGGCCCCCGTCGCGAGGCTGATTGCCCCGGCAATGCCCGCCCCGAGCGCCACCATCAGCGAGAGGAAATCCGGTGTGAGACGGCTCTGGACCTCCGGAATCGTGGCGATGTCGGTCCCCGGCGGCACCAGTCCGACGAACCGCATGGCCGCGGCGAAGACCGCCGCGCTCGCCACCGCGAGCGCGAGTCCGAGCACCTGCAGCGCGACGCCACGGGTCGTCAGCTCGCGGTCGTCGACGACCGTCCCCGTAGCGGCGGCCATCGCCGGCCCGATCAGCGGCGCGATGACCATCGAGCCGACGACGACGGCCGCCGAATTCTGGAGCAGTCCGACGACGGCGACGGCGGCGCTGACGACCGTCATCGCCACGTACGACCAGCGCTCGCTGCGATCGGGCGCGAGATCGGCGGCCGCCGCCTGCAGTTCGTCACGCGCGATCCGCCCGCGCCGCTCGGATCCGTCCTCGTCAGCGTCCTCCTCAGCGTCGAACCGGTCCGAGACGACTGTCTGTGCGTCGAGCACGACCGTCCAGGCGTTCTCGCTGAGACCCTGATCGCGGAGGCGATCGAGTAGTCCCTCGACGTCGTCCTGGGCGAGCGGGAACGACGCCACCGCCGCGTAGCGCTCGCCGCCGGCGTCGGTGATCGCGTAGTCGATCCCCTCGTCGTCGAGGATCCCGAGGATCGCCTGGTGCTTCGCCGCGGGGACGGACAACTTGACGAATCGCATACACCCACCTCAGCGCACTGAGTGATAAACGCCCGCCATTCGAAACCCGCGTGAGGCGCTACCCGTCGGCAGTATCCGGGCTATCGGGCGTATCCGGCTCGTTGGCCGCATCTTCCTCGTCGATCGAGTCCGCTCCGGCAGTCAGCACCCGCTCGGCCACGCCGGCCAGCGAGAGCCAGGTGTTCTGGCCCGCCCGCAGCGCGACGAGATCGGCCGCCGCGATATCGATCCCGACTGTGGCTCCGTCGCGCGATAGCGTCGCCGTCGTGCGATCGCCTTCGATATCGCCGATCTCGGGTCGGAGGCTGCGCTCGACGGCGGCCGCGGCGCTTTCGGTCTCGTATTCGAGCGCGAAGGAACTCTCGTGGCGCACTACTCGACGTCGATCTCTTTGACGTCGCGGCTGCGCTCCTTGAGCAGCACGCGGTGGCCACAGTACGGACAGCGCACGCCGCCGTACTCGTCGAGTTCGACGTCGCGCTTACACCGCGAGCACTTGTAACTCACTGTTCGTCGCCGTCCTCGGCGAGCGCCGCCCGGATCGAGCGCTCGACGGTGCGCCCGCCGGGCGTCTCAGGCTGGTACGCACCGCCAGCGAAGGTGTGCCCGCAGTTGCCACATTCCCAGATGCCCGTGTCCGTCCGGTCGACGTCCGGCTCGTCGCATTCGGGGCAGGTGTGGTCGTCCTGCATGTCGGCCTCGATCTCGGCGACGCGTCGGCGGGCGACACGGCCGTAGCGTGCACCGAACCGTCCGGCGCTACCGACCTCTTGATTACCCATAGTACGCCTGCTATGCCAGCGGGCGAGTAAAACCCTTCGTGTTGTTACTCCCGAAACCCCTCCTCGTCGAGCGCACGATTGAGGTCCTCGCGGACGCGCTCGCCCTGCCCGCGATCGGCAGCGGTCGTCACGACCCGCACCTCCTGAACGCTCGATCCGTCGCGCACCAGCAATCTGACGTTGCCTCGTCCGTCCGCGCGGGTCGCCTTCGCCCGCACACCCGTCCGGGAGCCCCGCCCACCGGACTCGATCGGCCCCGGGATCACCTTCTTCACGTGCGGGTGATCGGTCGCGATCGCCACGATCTCGCGGCCTGCGCGCCCACCGACGAGCGTCGAGTGACTGCCGCCGAGTTTCTCCCGCGGCGGCGTCTCGACGACCGCGAGCGGCGACTCCTCGCTTCTGGCGAGCACCGTCTCGACGGCGTCCTCGCCTGGATCCGCGACCCGACGGAGATCGTAGTGGAGCTGCCCGCGAAGCGTCCCGAGTACGTCGCGCTCGCCGGTCGCGTACACTTCTTCGGGTCGTTTGCGATGGATCTCGTCGGCGACCCTCCCCGCGAAGTTCCGGCGCTCACGCTTCTCGTCTTCTCCTTCCTCCTGAACCGTCGTCACCGTCCACGTTCCGACGCGCTCGCCCTCGAACAATCCTGTGACGCTCGCGCGCTCGCGACCCAGTTCGCAGACAACGGTGTCGACGTTCGGATGGCGACAGACGAGACAGAAATCGCCGGCCCGATCGAGGCGCGATCCACACCGCCGACACTCCATGCCCCGATTCGAGCGTGCCGGCGGATAAGCCGGTCGATTCAGCCCAGCTCGACGGGATCGGACATCAGGTATTCGCGAAGGAGCACGGTCGCGTACGATCCTTTCGGCAACCGGAAGGCGAACGTGAGCGGGTCGTCCTCGATCGACAGCTCGGTCGTGAGCAGTATCGCCCGTCGGGTGCCAGTCGAGTGAAATTCCCCGGGGAGGTCGAACATCGACGGGTCGATCCCTTCCTCGTCGAGAATCGCACGCTCGATGTCACCCGGTTCGCCGTTTGCGAGCTCCGTTTCGGTGCCGACCAGCGGCGCGGTGACGAACGCCCGTCCACGTGCGGTGTGTCGATTGACCGTCTCGACCCGATTTTCCCCGACTCGCTGGCTCCGGTCGGGATCGGGCAGGGCAAGTCCATCGGGAGCCTCGCTATCGGCGAAACAGACGACATCGCCCGCGACCGCCCGATCGAACGGCAGTCCTCGATCGAGGCGTGCGGAGAGGATTCGGTTGAATAAGGAGGACTGAGCGGCATTGACGAACAGCCGCTGGAGGTTCGACGGGACGGTTTCGAGCGCCGCGCGGAAGTCGTCCGAGCTCTCGCCACCGTTCTCGACCAGCCGGTGGAGCATCGAGCGCTCGAAGCCCAACTGCCGCGGATAGCGATCGAGCGCCGCCGCCCAGTCCGCCGTCCCCGCCGCCGCGGCCTCGCGATCGACGAACGCGCGCGCCTCGCGGGTCGCGTCCGGCTCCGACTCGTGTGGACGACCGACGTAGGCGAGCACCGCCTCCCGCCAGTCGCCGCGGACGACCGCCAGTCCGACCTCGTGTGTCACCGGTCGATAGGAACCGAACCGCTGCTGGCCGAAGTAGTTCGGCACACCCACCGTCGTACCGCTTTCACCGTTTGCGTCGCCCGCGTTTTCGTCCTCGTTACCGGCGAACGCCTGGAGTGATTTCGTTATCGGCGCGACGGATTCGGTGTCGGCCTCGCGGACGACGATCTCGAAGGCGTTGCCAGCGAGATCGCCGAAGCGCAACCCCCGTCCGGCGCGCCCGATCGGATCGATCGTCGCACCATGGAGATCGATGTCGTCGAGCACGTCGCTTCCAGCACGCACGGAGAACAGTTGGGTGCTGACGGCGCGCTTGTCCTTCGTCCCCGCCCAGTCGATCCGCTCGCGGCTCATTCCGAGTTTATCCGAGAGCGCGCTCGCGAAATCGTTCGTGTCCCAGTTCTCGAGCGTCACCCGGAAGACGAGATGGGGATAGGCGTCCGGATCGGCGTCGAGCGGTTCGAACTCACCCGTTTCGAGTTCGCGCACCCGGAAGTCCGCCGGGCGCGTGCGGAACTTTCCGCCCGTACCGTCGCCGTCGCTGACGTAGTGGTCGATGCCGACCGCCCGTTCACTCGGATGGGCCTCGCGCATCACCGTCTCCCGCTAGCCGTCCAATTGGGATCGGGGCTGCCGTTCACAGCGCCGTCGCGACCTCGTCCAGCGCGTCCGTGTCGACGAACGCCACGACGCGATCGCCGACCTGGACGACGGTGCCGCCGCGGGGCGTCTTGAGCGAACCATCGCGGACGACCGCACCGACGACGAACCCGTCGGGCAGGTCGTGTGCCACGTCGACGATGGACTCACCGGCGAGAACGCTCTCGCTATCGACGGTGATTTCGAGCACTTCGGCACTGTCGCGTTCGAGCGTTGCGGCCTCGTCGGCGTAGTCCTGCGTCGCACGCGTCGTTTCGTTTGCGACGACTGCCCGCGGCTCGACGGTCACGTCGACGCCGGCCGCCTCGAACAGGTCGACGTACTCCGAGTCGTTCACGACGGCGGCGGTGTGGCCAGCACCGACGTTCTTCGCGAGCAGTGCCAGCACGTAGTTCGTCTCGTCGTCGAGCGTCCCGACGAGGAGGTCCGCCTCGTCGATGCTCACCTCGGTGAGGAAGCCAGCGGTCGTCACGTCGCCCTCGATGACAGTCGTCTCCGTCAGTTGTGATTCGAGTGCGTCGACGCGCCCGGGGTCGTGTTCGACCAGTCGGGGTGTGTAACCACCCTGTTCGAGCAGTTCGGCGATCCGCGTGCCGACCGTACCGCCGCCGACGATCACCACGTCGTCGTCCGGATCGAGCGACGCGCCCGGTGTGAGCCGTCGTGCGAACCGCCTGACGCTGGAGGGACTGCCGATGACCACGACCCGGTCGTCCGCCTCGAAGACCGTCTCGCCGCTCGGGATCCGGACCGTGCCGTCGCGGATCACGCCGGCGAACGTCAGCGAGGGGAACTCGTCGGCCTCGGCGACGCTCTTGCCGACGAGATCGGCGTCGGCGTCGAGCTCGAACTCCGCCATCTCGACCTCGCCGTCGACGAACGTGCTGACCGCGAGCGCGCCGGGCAGCGCGACCGTCCGGACGAGCGCCGCGGCGGTCAGTCGATCGACCGGCAGCAGCAGGTCGATACCGAGCGCGTCGTCGAATTCCTGCCAGGTTTCGTAGAGATCGGCCGACTTCGCCCGCGCGATCGTGTAGGCGTCCGTGCTGTTCCTGACCGCGCCACAGACCATGACGTTGACCGCGTCGTCGTCCGTGCTGGCGATGACGATCTCGGCCTCGTCGATGCCCGCCGCTTCCAACGCGTCGAGCGAGCGTCCGTCGCCCTCGATGGCCGTCACGCCGAGCGTGGATTCGAGTTCGGCGACGCGCTCGCCGTCCGTGTCGACGACCGCGATCTCGTGGCTCTCGGCGAGATCCTCGGCGATGTACGTGCCGACGTCGCCCGCCCCGACGATGACTACCCGCATCGGCGAATCCTCCTCATGCCGGCGTTCCGACGGGTGTCAGTAAGTGCGTTGTGGTCGTCCGAGAACCGATAGCCCCCGGTAGAAATCGCCGGACAAAACCGAAGCGGAGGCGGTGGCGCGCGGTGAATCCGGCCGAAGGCCGGAGAGCGCGCGAGGGATGAGTGAGCGACCGAAGGGAGTGAGTGAATCGGCTGGGGAGGTATGTGGGCTGTGCGGGGCGGTAGTGGGTTTTAGTACAGCGATAGATCGCCGGTAATTTGGTCGACGGTTTCCTCGGAGCCGGGGCCGACCGCGAGCGCCGTCACCGTGCCGGGATCGAGCTGCGTGTGGCCCGCGTCGCGGATGATGGCGTGGGGGAGACCTTCGCGTTCGGCACGATCGGCGAGGGAGAACAGCGTTCGCTCGCCGTCACCCTTGAGAACGACTTTCTTCTGTCCCGATCCCTTCCACTCGGTTCGCGCGCGCGAGCCGGTGTCCTCGTAGGCCGACAGCGAGGCGTGGGCGACCTGTGCGGCGAGTTTTCCCGTTCCCATCCCGATGTCGGTCCGCGCGACGATGGCCTGTTTCATGCCTGCCTGCGGGGCGGTATCGGTATATGACTGACTACTCGCCGTGGCAGCGGGGTCCGCTCGCGGGCCGCCCGCCCTACTGCTCGCTCCGCTGGTTGAGTTCGTCAACGAGCGTTCCGGCCAACTCTTCGAGTTCTTCGTCGGAGAGGGCATCGAGATCGCCGAGTCCGCTGTTCGACTCCTCCGAATCGTCGCCGATCGAGTCGAGCGCGGCAGTCACCTGCTCGATGACCGGCGGGCCTGCCGATTCGTCGTCGGCGCTCTCGGATTCGTCGTCGGACTCCGCCGCTTCCTCGCTTTCCTCGTCGCTCGTCTCGTCTCCATCGTCGTCCGTCCCGTCTTCGGGTTCGGTTTCCTCCTCGTCATCGGACTCGTCCGCCTTCCCGCCCGCGAGCACCGCCCCTTCGAGTCGGCTGCCGAGCGAACTGCCGAGGCGCTGGCCGACGAACCCACCGACGAAGCGCAGTATGGTGCTGACGATACCCATTTCAGTGTTCCTCCCCGATCCGCCGCGTCGTCGTTCGTGCTGTTTCGGTGTCCATGATCAGATCCTCCGCGTCGCTCGTGCTGAAAAGACGCTCGGCCGTCGACAATAATCCCGATGCTTGCAGTTGCGGGCCATGGTTACTCCTTCGGGATACGGCGGTCGGTCGAACTGCTCGCCAGGTCGTCGCTATCGTCGCCGTCGCTGTCGTCAAGCGCGCGCTGGCGGTGCGCTCGATCCCACTCCTCGAAGATGCCGTACTCGGTCATCGTCGCCATGCCGGCGAGCGCCGCCCGGAGTTTCAGCCCGACGAGCGGGATGTCGGCGACGCTAATGATCGCGTCGGCCTCGATGACCGCCCCGTCTCGGAGGATGACGTCGATCAGATCGACGATGACGTCGTCATCCGCCCGTTTCGGTTCCATCCTCACCCCCGATGGCCGGCACGAACGAGTACGGCGGCCACGGCCCGGTGAACCGGACCTCGACGCCCGTTTCGGCCGCAACCTCGTCGAGCATCTCACCCATCCCCTCCTCGTTGTCCTCGGTCGCGAGCACGGTGAACCTCGCCTGGGTCTCCATGCCGTCGTTGTCGCCCTCCTCGTCATCGAGCGTCGTCCGCTCGCCGAGTTCGTTCACATCGCGCGCGAACTCGTCGAGTCGGTCGCGCAGCGTCGCCGCGCGGTCGGTGCGGCGCTCGCGGCGCAGTTCGCGAAGTCGCTGGTCGTACTGCTTTTCGAGCATGAACGCCGTGCCCGAGCCCGCCGCCTCGATCTCCTCGTCGAGTTCGGCGAGTCGGTCGTCGCTCGCGACGAGGTCCTCGCGCAGTGCCGCCTCCTCGCGCCGGAGTTCGACGCGGTACTCCCAGTGGCCCGCGAGCTGGTCGAGGTAGTTGGCGAGTGTCCCGCGCTCCTCGGCGACCCACTCGCGTACGCGGTCGTCGTCGCCCGTGAGAACGGTGTCGAACTGGAACGGGATCGGCGTGCCGAACGCCTCGCCCGCCGCATCGACGACGTTCTGATGCTGGAGCACCCACTTGCGGAGTTCGTCCATGTCGGCAGTGTCGTACAGCGACTCGCAGTCGTGGAGTACGACGCCGATGTCGTCGACCGCGAGCAGTCTGACGGGCTCGTCGTCGACACCCTCGGTGTCCGGGTCGGCCTCGTCGTCGACGGCGACCGCACAGTAGAGATAGCGCCCTTCCTGGAACTCGGTCTCGGTCTCGCCCTCGGTGTCGGTATCGTCGGCCATTATTCGATCACTCCTCTGTCGTCGCGCTGCGGCTTGTCGGCACGCTCGACGAGATCGCGGACCAGGCCGTCGAGATCGCCACGGAGATCGTCAACCGGTTTCTCGATGCCTTCGTCCTGCTTGATCCCCTCGATCTCCTCTTCGAGCGCGGCGAGTTGCGAGCCGAGGCGCTCGATCTCCTCGTCGGTGAGTTCGCCCGATTCCATTCGTCGGATGGCCTCGCGCTCCATCGCGTCGACCAGCAGCTCGACGACCGTGACGACGAGCGTCATCAGCCCGTCGCGCGCCTCGTCACCGTCGACGTCAATCGTCGTCATCTGCCTCCTCCCCCGTGGCATCGGATCCCTCCGCCTGTTCCGACGGTTCGGATTCCCCGTCGGCGTCCTCGTCGGTGTCCTCGCCACTGCTTTCGTTTCCGTCGGCCTCGTCGCCACCGTCTCCCGCCGTCGATTCCGCACGCGCGCCGGCGTTCGGCCGCGCGCCGAGCTCCGGTGCGGACTGGCTCTCGGTGTCTGACTCCGCCTCCTCGCCGTCGTCAAGCGCCGCGTCGTCCTCACCGCTCTCGACGGTGACGGTATCGTCGTCCTCGAGTTCGCTGCGGTCCGATGCTTGCTCGACGCGGCGCATGTCGGTGCCGTCCGGGAACTCGAGCCCGTACTCGGCGGCCGTCTCGAACGAGGCGATCGCCGCCCGGAGCTGCACACCGAGGAGTTCGGTGTCGCCGATCGAGACGACGATGTCGGCGTTGATGACGACGCCCTTGTCGAGCAGCATCTCGACGACGTCGGCGAGGCTGTCGGATTCGCGCGTCGGCCCGCCGCTGTTACTCATCGTTGCCCTCCCGTTCGTCGAACCGCCGACCGTAGATGCGGTAGTGGCCGGGCGCGCTCGAATGCTGTGTCTGCTTCGGCACGGTCGAGAAACTCGCCGACGACCAGCCGCCCGCCTTCCAGCCGGCGACCATCGTCGAGTAGGCCGTCGGGTTCCGCGAGGAGGGCTGGCCCGTCCCGCCGCCGGTCTTCTCCTCGACTTTCTCCTGGGCCGTATCGCGCGCCTCCTTCAGCTGATCGCGCGCGTCGAGGGCGCTCTCACGGAACTCCTCGACGGCATCGCGGAGCTGTGACTGGATGGCGAGCTGTTTGGCCTGTCCGTCGTCGAGGATCGACTCCTCGCCGTTGCTCGCGTCCTCCATATCGGGCGTGTCGAACGAGTCCAGGAGACCGGAATCGTCGCCGGTCTCGCCGTCACCGTCCTCGTCCTCGTCGTCGGTGACGTCGTCGGCTGCCTCCTCGAGTTCGTCCTTGTTCTGCATGAACGCGCGCACGTCGACGGCGTCCCAGAGCTCGCTGAACTCGACGAGCGACGCCAGCTGTGTGAGATCGAGCGCCCGCCTTGGCTCGGCGTTCGCGATCGCCTCCGGCACGTCCTCGCCCTCGATGGCACTTGGCAGCTCGCTCAGCTCGACCGCCTCGGGGAGTTCCGAGAGATCGACGGTGTCGAGCAACTCGTCGGTCTCCTCGATGACATCGACGAGGTCGTCGATGTCGTCCTTCGCATCGGCGTAGTTCTCCTCGCCGCTCAGCACGCCGAGCAGCGAGTCGATGTCTCCCTCGGCGCGATCGAGCAGCGCCGCCAGCTCGGTGTCGGAGTCGACGAGCCCGCTACCGCTCTCGTCTTCGCCACTGCCGTCGTCCCCGTTACTGCCGTCGCCACCGTTCTCGCCCTCCGCGGCGGACTGCGAGTGTTCGAGCGCCGAATCGAGCTTCTCGGCGGCTTCGGCCATCGGTTCGCTATCGTCACTCATTCCGTTCATCCTCCAGCCACACGTCCAAAACTCCGTTGTTGAACGACGCGTCGGCGACGACGAGACCCGTCTGCGGGAGCGGGACGCGCTCGACGATGCCCTCGTCGTCGGCGACCAGAAGCGTCCGTCCATTCCCGCCGACGCCCGCTGAGAGTTCGTGTGGATCGACATCGGACAGATCGATTGTCACGACCTGTCCTTCCTCGGTCTGGCTGACGGTCGCAGCGTGATCGGTTCCCGAGATGGGCTCGGCGCTTTCGTCGCCCCCGACCTCGGTTCCGTCGCGCCCGTCGATCCCGGACTGCGGACCGATGCCGACGCTGAGACCGTAGTCGAGTCGTTTCCGCCCGCTGCGTGCGCTCCCGGTTCTCGATCGCTGGCGTCGGTCGTCCTCGTCCATCTCGGCGAGGGTCTCGAACAGCCCCGAGAGGATCGTCCGAACGACGCCGGTGTCCTTCTTGTCTGTCATTGTTTGACCTCCACTTTGTTCGTGAGCGTCTCGCGCGCCTCGCGCGCCACGTCCAGTTGCGTCCGCAGTTCCTCGCGGCGACGCTCGTACTCCTCTTCCGAGCGATCGCCGATCTCGAACAGCAGTCGGTTTTCCTTGATCTCGTCGCGGATCGACTCGACGTCGTACAGCTCCTCGACGGCCATCGAGTGGATGACGTTGCCGACCGCGACGATCGGCCGGAGCAGTAGATCGTCGATGATGAACATGTTACTGTTGGGTGCCGATCTCGATGTCCACGAAGTTGTACGGCGGCCACGGCCCGGTGTACTGGACCGTGAGGACGTCGCCGTAGTCGTCGGTGACGGCGTCGACCGCCTCGTCGAAGGCGACCCGTTCGTCACGGTCGACGAGATACGAGCGGTTCATCACGAGGCGGTCGCTGAAGCGATCGTTCTCCTCTTCCTGGACGCTCGCTGCGGCGAAGCGTTCACTCGCCGCTTCGCGGATCTCGTCGGCGTCAACCGTCACGTCCTCGTCGACGACGAGTTTGACGCCGAACTCGGCCAGCCCCTCGATCTCGCGCAACGACTTCGTGAACGCGCGTCGCCCGCCCCGGAGGACGTTCTTGAGCGTGCGCGCGTTCTTGAACACCGAACCGAACTGCATCGGGACCACGGTTCGGCCGCCCGCATCGAGCAGCACGTCCTGGAGCACGTCGTCGTGCGCGCGGGCGTTCTCGTCGGTGAGCTCGGGGTCGAGCGTGTCGATATCGGTCACGACGGCCGCGAGCGGCCCGTGACTCACCGTGTATGCGTGCGTCGCTCCGGCGACACCGTCGACGTCGAGTTCGAAATCGGCGTCCTCGACGACGCCGTAGGCGTAGAGATGATCGCTCATGATCTGAGTATGGACGTACTGCGCGTCGTGGCCCGGGTTCGGCGGTCGCGCTAATAGGCGTGTCGCCGGCACATGCAGCCACCCCCACCCCGACCGCCCCGCTCTCCAACCCACACTCGGGTTGCCTGCCCCTGCTGGCCCAAAGGATATTATACCGGGCGGAGTTGTGCTGGTACGATGAGCGCACGACCCTCAAGCGACAGTCTGGCCGAAGTGCTTGATCGGATCCTCGACAAGGGGATCGTCATCGACGTCTGGGCACGGGTGTCCGTCGTCGGGATCGAGATCCTCACCGTCGAGGCACGGATCGTCGCCGCGTCCGTCGACACGTTCCTCCACTACGCGAAGGAGATATCGAAGTTGGAGATGGCGACCGAATCGGGCGATCTGGAGGATCTCAAGGACCTCGACCTCGGCACGTCGCCGATGACCCAGCCCGAGCCCGACGAGCCGGAGGTCCGCATCGAAGAGGACGCCGAGCAGTAGTCGCGCCCGGGGCACCGAGCGGTAATTTATTCACGACGCCGAATACGTAGGACATCATGGCCGACCTCGATCCAGGCGAGCACACGATAGACGAACTGCGCGACGAACTCGACGACATCGACGACCGCGAGACGCTCGAAGAGCTTCGCGAGGCCGAAACCGACGGCGAGGACCGGACTGGCGCGAAAGAAGCCATCGACGAGCGCCTCGACGCGGTCGACGACGAAGGCGACAGCGACGGAGATGAAAGCGAGAGCGGCGAGGACGAAGAAAGCGACGAGGAAGACGACGAGAACGAGGGAAGCGACGAAAGCGCAGGAGGCGGGCAGGACGGCGACACGGTCGGCATCGTCGACATCCGCGATCACGTCCAGCAGAACGCCAGCGACCTCATCGGCCGGCCGCTCGACGGCATCGTCGAGATCGAGCGTACCGACGACGGCTGGCGCGCGCTGACCGAGATCATCGAGCGGCGCTCGGTGCCCGACACTCAGGACATCCTGGGGCGCTACGCGCTCGATCTCGACGATTCGGGGCGCATCATCGGCTATCGTCGGCTGGAGCGCTACCGGCGCGGCGACACCAAACGCGACGAGGAAGCACCCGCCGGCGGCTGACGGCCGGAAACGGAGAGGACTTTAGGAGCCACGTCGGTACGAACGGGTATGATACTCGCCGATGGGGACATCCGGCGGCGGCTCGACACGGGCGAGCTCGTCATCGAGCCGCTCGCCGACCCCGAGCTCCAGATCCAGCCCGCGAGCGTCGATCTCCGGCTCGGCCGCGAATTCCTCGAATTCCAGCGGACGAACATTCCCTGCATCCATCCCAATTCGGAAAACGAAGTCGACGAATACGTCACCGAGACTGTCGTCGACGAGGGCGGGGAGTTCATTCTACATCCTGGTGATTTCGTCCTCGGGACGACTGTCGAGCACGTCGGAGTGCCCGACGATCTCATCGCACGCGTCGAGGGCCGGTCGTCGCTCGGGCGGCTCGCGATCGTCATCCACGCGACGGCGGGCATCGTCGATCCCGGCTATCAGGGCCAAGTCACCCTCGAACTCTCGAATCTCGGCACCGCGCCCGTCGCGCTCACACCAGGGATGAGGATCTCACAGGTCATCTTCACGGAGCTCAAAAACGCCGCCGAAGTGCCCTACGGCGACGAGCGCGGCTCGAAATATCAGGGCCAGGTCGGCCCGCAGGCCTCGAAGATCGGCAGCGACGACGAGTTCGGCGGCAGCCAGCGGCCCGATCATGAAACCCCTGACCGGCGATCGGGCGAGGCAGATCGGGCAAACGAGATGGAGGACGAGCGATGAGGTTCATCGAGGAGATCGTCGTCGACGAGTTCCTGCCCACGTTCCGCTCGCTGTTGGCTGAGCGCCTGCGCGAGCACGATCTCACCCAGAGCGAGGTCGCCGACATCCTCGGGATCAGCCAGTCGGCGGTGTCGAAATACGCCCACGGCGAGGTCGCGCGCAACGAGCGCGTGCTCGACGACGAGCGCGTCGCCGGGCTCGCCGAGGATCTCGCCGAGGGGCTCGCCAACGACGAACTGACGAGCGTCGGCGCGCTCGTCGAGAGCGAGATCCTGATCCGCCAGCTCGAACGCGACGACCTGCTCTCGGAGCTCCACGCGGCGGCGATGCCCGGCCTCAATGAATACGACGGCTTCGACGTCCACGACCCGGAGAGCAGCCTCCGGGCGGCCGAGCGCGCCCGCTCGTCCGTGCGCCGCGGGATTGGCACGCTCGAAGCCACGAGCGGTTTCGCCGGGCTGATCCCGAACGTCGGCTCGAACCTCGTCGAGTGCGTTCCCGACGCCACCGACATCGACGACGTGGCGGGCGTTCCCGGTCGCATCTTCGACGTCAAGGGGCGGACGACGGTTCCGGGCGACCCCGAATTCGGCGTCTCGGCTCACGTCGCCGGCGTCCTGCTCGCCGCGCGCGACAACGGCAACGACGCGCTCGCCGCGCTCAATCTCGCCTACGACGCCGATCTCGTCGATCGACTCGAATCGCTCGATCTCGCGACGGTGGAGTTCGACGGCGAACGCGACACCGACGATGCGATCGCCGCCGTCGACGCCGCCGCTGCCGACGCGCTCTACCATACCGGCGGGTTCGGCGTCGAGGCCAACGTCTACCTGCTCGCCCCGAGCGCCGCCGACGCCGCCGCCCGCGTCCGCGGGCTCCTCTGACGATGAGCGATGGACGCGCCAGCAAGGAGGGAACGGAAACGGATGGCGCGAGCGAAGCACAGAGCTTCTACGGCCGCTGGGCGCGCCTCTACGACACCATCGCTACCTTTCCAGGAATCGGGTCGTGGCGCGAACGTGCCGTCGAGAGTTTAGAACTCTCGCCCGGCGACACGGTCGTCGAGATGGGCTGTGGGACGGGCGCGAACCTCCCGTATCTGCGCGAGGCGGTCGGGCCGTCGGGCACGGTCGTCGGCGTCGACTTCACGCGCGGGATGCTCGATCGTGCGCGCCGACACGTCGCGGCCGCCGGCTGGACGAACGTCCATCTCGTCCGCGGCGACGCCACCGCACCGCCGATCGAACGCGCCGACGCGGTGCTCGCGAGCTTCGTCGTCGGCATGCTCGCCGATCCGGCCGCAGTCGTCGAGGACTGGCTCGCGCTCGTGCGCTCGGGTGGGCGCGTCGCGCTGCTTGACGCCACGCGCAGTACCCGGACGAGCGCGAAACCGCTCGACGCCGCCTTTCGGTTTTTCGTCGCCGCGAGCGCGCCGCCGACCCGACAGTTGCGCTATGCGACGCCGCCGTGGAAACCGCTCGACGAGCGCGTCACTGCTGCTCGCCAGCCGCTCGAAGAGCATACTGAAGAGTACGACAGTACGGAGTTCGCGCTCGGCTTCGTCCGTCTGGCGAGTGGGTACGTTCCCTGATATTCCATACCCGCCAGTTCTCTGTCGGCTTCGTCCCGCTTTGATCGCGGTCAGCGCACGGTTCCCGACTCGTCGATCGGGCCGAATCGCACGTATCGCGCGAGCGACCGCCAGCCGAGCGCGAGCAGGCAGGCCCCGATCGCATCGGCGAGCGCGTCGGCGACGCTCGC
Source organism: Halococcus qingdaonensis (assembly GCF_024508235.1). Classification (NCBI taxonomy): domain Archaea; kingdom Methanobacteriati; phylum Methanobacteriota; class Halobacteria; order Halobacteriales; family Halococcaceae; genus Halococcus; species Halococcus qingdaonensis. The sequence continues at coordinate 1,849,014 of NZ_CP101943.1, forward strand.
GGTCCGGTAGGCGATCGGCCACTGGACGATCTCGATACCGATGCCGAAGGCGACAGCCAGCCCGACCGCGAGCGCCAGCCGGGCGTGACCGTTCTCGATCGAGGCGTACGCGAGCGTCGCGGTCACTCCTGCATAGGCGAGCGCGTGCGACCACTTGTCCATCCCGACGAGCCCGAGCGGTCCGACGCTCGGCGTTCCGCTCGCCTCGACGACCGAGGCGACAAGGACGACGCCGGCGACCAGCACGACGAGTGCGTAGCGAACCCGGCGATCGACGAGCGGGATGGACGGCGATCTCATGACAGGACTGGCGACCGGCAGCAAAAGCGGTGCGATGGCGGTCGAGTCGTGTGATCGGACATCCAAAGGTGTATAACGGATGTTCTCGGAAAAATCAACGGATGGAGTACGGTCTCGTCGCGCTGTGGTGGCTGACGTACGTCGGTCTCGCGCTGTTCGGCCTGCCGGTGGCCGCACGGCTGTGCTCGTCGCTACCGGGCCGCGGTGCGGGCTTTTCGTTCGCCATCTCGCTGGCGATCATGACCCTCGTCGCCTTCTGGGTCGGTTTCCTCTCGCTCGGCTGGGTCGCCCTGTTCGCGGGACTCGTCGCGCTCGCGATCTGTGCGGTGCTCGCGGCCCAGTCGGGCGTCGAGATCGATCGCCGGGCGACCGTCGAGGCGGTAGCGGTGTTCACGCTCGTCTACCTGTTCGTCATCGCGCTGCGATCGGTCGAGCCGGGCATCACGCCGGGCGGCGAGAAGTTCCTCGATTTCGGGCTCGTGGCGTCGCTGTACCGTGCCGGGAGCCTCCCGCTCGAGGACTTCTGGTTCGCCGGCGAGTCGATGATCTACTACTACGGCGGCCACTTCGTCGTCACGCTGCTGGCCCGTCTGACCGATACGGTCCCGTGGACGGCGTTCAACCTCGCGATGGCGGGACTGTTCGGCTCGCTCGGGGCCGGTGCGTACGAGCTCGCCGGCGCGGTCGCGGTCGGGCGACGCGCCCGCCGAACGATTCGCTCGTACAGCAGTCGAACACGCCGGACCGCCGGCGCAACGGCGGTCTTCTTCACGATATTCGCGAGCAACCCCTCGACGGCGGTGCGCCTCCTCATCAAGCGACTGCCGGCGTCGATCGGCGAGAGAGCCGCCGACGCGTTCGCGGCGGCACACTCCAAGCTGCCGGACTATCAGGTGCTCCGGCCGATCCCGTCGGACTACCAATACAAGGTCGCCGGGCGCATCATCCCCGAAACGTACGACCCGTTCCCGCTGTTCGGCGCGGTCCGGGGCGACATCCGCCCGTACTTCACGAGCACGCCGTTCCTGCTCTGCGTGGTCGGGCTGTGTTACGCCTACTACCGCACGCCCGCCGCGTCGGTCCGTCGACGGCGCGCGATCGTCTTCGGTGCCGTGCCGATCGTCGGGGGGTTTATGGCACTCGTCAACACCTGGAGCCTGGCCATCGTCCTCGGGATGACGTGGCTGACGCTGACGTTCGCCCCCACCGACCTTCGCTCGCTCGTTCCGACCCGGCTCGCCACCCGCATCGACCGCATCGTGGGCGATCCACCGACCAGCAGGCCGCGAGGGGCGCTCGTGCGGACGGGCGGCGCGGCCGGACTCTCGGCGGTCGTGGGCGTGATCGGCGTTCTCGCCGCGCTTCCCTTCTTCCTCGGACCGGTGCAGGCCGGACCGAGCACGTCGCTGATGGTCCTCGACGCCGCCGCGCGCAGTTCGATCGGTTCGCTGCTGCTCGTCCACGGCGCGTTCCTCGCGATCTTCCTCACTCTCCTGCTCGCCCGCAGTCGCCGGCGCTGGTCGTCGACCGTCGCCGTCGCTGGCGGGCTGGGGTTCGTCGCCCTCGTCGCGTTCGTCCCGAGCGCACTCGCGCCGATCGCGCTGTTCGCGGTGCCGCTCGTGCTCTGCTGGTATCTCCTCGCGACCGATCGCATCGGCTTCGTGGGCGTCCTCGTCGTCGCCGGGTTCGGACTGCTCGTGCTGCCCGAACTCGGCTTTCTCGCCGAGGGCGGCGACGGACGGTTCAACACCGTCGTGAAGACGTACATGCCGACGTGGATCCTCTGGGCGAGCGCCGCCGGCGTCGTCCTCCCACGACTCGTCCGCGGTCGCGGGCCGTGGAACTGGACGCGCCGCCAGCAGGTCGCCAGCGCTCTCGCCGCCGTGCTCGTGCTCTCGACGGCCGCGTTCGGCGGCGTCGCCGTCCAGCGCCATTTCGCCGATCCGAACGTCGAGGAGCCGACGCTCGATGGGCTGGCCGCCGCCGAGGAGAACGTTCCGGGCCAGGTCGCGGCGATCCGCTGGCTCGACGACCGCTCCGGCCGGCCGACGATCGTCTCGGCACCCAGCCGCTACGTCTATCGCTGGAGTGCGAGCCCGGCCGCCAGCCTCACGGGCGTCCCGACGGTCGTCGGCGTCTCTCACGAGGCGCAGTATCGCGGCCGGCAGACGTATCTCGATCGGGTGTACGCCGTCAACACCATCTATCTCGGCTCGGCCGAGCGCCGTGCCGCGCTGCTCGAACGATACGACGTGAGATACGTCTACGTGGGGCCGACAGAGCGCGATCGATACGGCGACATCCGCCCGTTCTCCGAGCTACAGGGCGTCTCGGTGGCGTTCCAGGAGGACAACGTGACGATCTACGCGGTCGATCAGGAGCGGTTGGAAGCGCCCCCGGAGGAGACGTGAGCCGGTTCAGGCGTTGGCAGCCGACAGCCACGGGATGGCACGCGCGCCGAGGCGACGGAGCAGTGCCGAGGAGCCGTAACCCAGCACGCCGACCGCGATCATCCCGACGACGATGTTCGGATACTCGCCGGCGGTGAAGGCGTTCCAGATGAAGTAGCCGAGCCCGCTGCTCGACAGCAGTTCGGCGGCGACGAGGCTCACCCACGCGAGCCCCATCGCGTTGACGAGTCCGGTGTAGATCGACGGAAGCGCGCCGGGCAACACCACGTGTCTCATCGTCTGCAATGGGGTGGCTCCGAGCGAGCGCGCCGCCTGCGGATACTCCTCCTCAACGCCGCGAACGCCCTCGATGGTGTTGAGCAGGATCGGGAAGAACGCCGCCAGGAAGATGATGAACCGGACGATGTTCGCGGGCGTCAGCAGGATGATCGTCAGCGCGGGATACCAGGCGATCGGCGGGATCGGTCGGAGCACTTCGAGCGCCGGGAAGGTCAGATCGGAGACGATCTCGCTCCGGCCGATGAGCAGCCCGAGCGGGATCGCGACGACCGTCGCGATGGCGAAGGAAAGATACACACGGAACGTGCTCCGGCCGACCTCCTGCCAGAAGGAACTGCTCGCGGCCGCGTCGACGAACGCGACCGCCACCTCGACCGGTGAGGGAAGGCTCGGGACCGCCCCGACGAGCATCGTCGCGACTGCCCAGATGGCGAGCACCGCCAGCAGCGACGCCGACTGTTCGAGTCGTTGGACGTACGCCATCAGGCGCGCCCCTCCGCCTGCTCCATCGCACGCTCGGCCTCGTCGTGGATGCTCTCGCTGGCGCGGCGCTGGAGTTCGTTGAACCGGTCGGTCGTGACCATGTCGGTGCTCCGCGGCCGTTCGAGATCGACGTCGATGACGTCCTTCACCTGGCCCGGGCGGGCGGTCATCACGACGACGCGATCGGCGAGCAGGATGGCCTCCTCGACGTCGTGGGTGATGAAGAGCACGGTCCTGTCGTCGTCTTCCCAGACGTCGAGCAGTTTCTCCTGCATCAGCTCCTTGGTCATCGCGTCGAGCCCGCTGAACGGCTCGTCCATCAGCATGATGTCCGGATCGTTCGCGAGCAGTCTGGCGAGCTCGGCGCGCTGTTGCATCCCGCCGGAGAGCTCGTGCGGATACGCGTCCTCGAAGCCGGAGAGTCCCATCTGGTTGAACAGCGACGCGACGCGGCTCTCGTCGACATCGTCGCGCATCTGCGGGCCGAAACGGACGTTTTCGCTGATCGTCTTCCAGGGGAACAGCCGGTTTTCTTGAAAGACGACGCCCCGCGAGGGATCAGGTCCCTCGACCGGTTCGTCGTTGACCAGCACCTCGCCCTCGGTGGGGTCGAGATAGCCCGCGATGCACTCCATCACGGTGGACTTCCCACAGCCCGAAGGACCGAGCACGGTGACGAACTCCTCGGCCTCGATGTGGAGGTCCATCCCGTCGACGGCGACCAGTTCGTCCCCGTCGTCGCCGTAGACCTTCCGCAGGTCCTGGATGTTGACTGTACCGGAGCCGCTCGATTCGGTCCACGAGCGGCGCTGTTCGGCGGACTGTTCGTCGGTGTCGGAACGCGTCGTGGTGTCTGTGTTGGGTTCACTCATGGGTTACTCCGTCGACCAGGGCATCAGCCAGTTGCCGAGCGCCTCGACGAGCGCCGAGGTGGCGTAGCCGAGCGCGCCGACGGCGAGCATGCCGATGACGACGACCTGGTTCTGTAGCAGTCGCGACCCCTGGATGATGATGTAGCCAAGTCCGGGGCCGCCGGTGAGTAGTTCGGCGGCGACGACCGTGATCCAGCCGAGGCCGACGCCGAGCGACAGTCCGGTGATGATCGAGGGGAGCGTCGCCGGCAGCACGACGTGTCGGAAGACGTCGCCCGAACCGGCCCCGAGCGAGCGGGCGGCCTGGCCGTACTCCGTCTCGATGGTGCGTGCGCCCTCGATCGTGTTCGTGAAAATTGGGAAGAACGCCCCGATGAACACGACGAACAGCGCGGGCAGCGGTACCGAGATCGATCCGAGCGCGAGCGCCGGAAAGACGATGATGGCGATCGGCAGCCACGAGATGGGCGGGATCGGACGCAGCGCTTCGAGCGCCGGATAGAGCAGGTTCTCCCAGCGATCGCTCGTCCCGACGACGAGCCCGAGCGGGATGGCCAGCAGCGCCGCCGCGACGACGCCGACCGCGACCCGCGCGCCCGAGTAGACGGCGTGGAGATAGATCGTGTCGCCACCCTCGGTCAGCGGCTGGCCGGCGAGCGCGCCGGCGAACTCGACGATCGTCGTCACGGGGCTGACGAAGTGCTCGAAGTTGAGCACGCCGAACTCGTAGAACAGCCACCAGACCGCGACGAAACCGACCAGCGAGACGAGCTTGCGAACGCCGCGCGTCGGCGACGGCAGGCTCCCGGCGAACCCCTTGACGAGCCGATCGCTCATCGAGCCGGTGCTCATCGTCCGCCTCCCGAGCCGTTGCCGGCCGAGCCGTTCGCCGCCGAACCGTTGCCGCCGGAGCCGTTGCCCGCGCCGTCGGCCGAGCGCGGTTCCCACCCGACGCTGTCGCCGAGTTCGGCCGCCGCCTCGTCGAGGATCTCGGGTTTGTAGCGGTCAGCCGGCGGCGGCGATTCGAGCGCGCCCTGGCGTGTGAGGAACTTCGGTCCGGTCTCCTTCATCAGCTTGCCCGGCTCTTTGGCTCGCTCGTAGTCGGTCGCGAACTTGAGTCGCTGGACGTCCTCGCCGATCGGCGGATCGCGGTATGCACCCCAGCGCAGCGTCGAGCGGTCGAAGTAGCGCAGGTCCTGTTCCTGTTCGACCAGATCGAGCGTTCGCTCGCGGTCGCGCTCGAAGACGCGCGTCGCTTCGAGTTCGGCCTTCAGGATCGCCTTCGCCGCCTCGCGGTGGTTGTTGATCAGATCGTCGGTCATCGGAAGGCCGCCGGCGTCGATGATGTCGTACTCCGCGCCGGTCGAGACGTACCTGGTGAGGTCGTCCTCGAAGACCGACTTCGCGATCGATGGCTCCCAGCCGAGCCCCGCCGCGATGCGGCCCTCCCGGAGGTTCGCGAGGATGGTCGAGATCCCCGTATCGACCATCTCGACCTCGCCCGTGCCGATCCCCTCGGCTTCGAGCAGCCGGAGGAGATAGCGGTGCGTGCACGACCCCTTGGTGACGCCGACGGACTTGCCGGCGATGTCGGAGGTCTGCTCGATGTTCGAATCCTTCGGCACGATGAGGAGGTTGCACTGCTGGCCGTGCGACCAGTTTGCCAGTCCGACGAGACTCGCGGGGGTTTCGGTCTGGGCGATCGTCGTCAGCGCCGGCATGTCGCCCATCCAGCCGGCCTGGTTCTTGCCGACACTGATCCGGTTGCCGATGACCGCTCCCTGGAGTGCCGACTGCCATTCCAGGGAGTAGCCGTCCGGAAGGTACTTGTTGGGGATGTCGCTGTGTTTCATCACCAGCGCCTCCCAGGCGTGCGCCGAGAACGGCTGATAGCCCATCGTCAGCGTCGTCGTGGTGCCGCTGGCCGAGCCGAGACAGCCGGCCAGCAGCCCGGTGGTGCCGATGGCCGCCGCCCCGAGGAACCGCCGCCGAGAGCTGGTCGTCGATGCCTCTGGTCGTCGTCGCTGTTGGTGCCGATTCATGATTCATCGTCGTCGTTCGCGACCCGATACGCCGCTGCCGGCGTCCGTGCCGGCTGTGTCGAGTGGGTGAAAACTACCCACCGCGCCTCGTAAGTTACCTATGGGATACTGTTCGGCTGATCGTTCCTGAAACTGTTGCTTTCGTGTGCAAGATTTCAAAAACGATGGCGATCGCTCAGTCGAATTCGCCGGAACGGATCGCCGCTTCCGCCGCGTCGAGCGCCGCCTCGCGGTCGAACACGTCGATGGCCCGCTCGCGTTCGTCGTCGGAGCGGTTGGCGAGCTCGCGGGCGTGGGCGGTGATGTTCGGGATCGCACGGACGAGGTTATCGACGACGGGGACGGCGGCAACCTGCGGCGAGCGCGAGAGGGGGTTCAGGTCGACGACGATCTCGGTCTTGCCCATCGCGCCGAGCGCCTCGGCACGATCACCGTCCTCCAGCGGGACGAGCACGACGTCGGCGGCGTGGATGCCGTCGGCGGCGACCTTCGCGCGCTCGCTCGTGAGCCCCGGGATCCGTGCGTCGGCCGACCGGCCCTTGACGTCCGTGGCCCCGTGGTTCTGGAGGTGGTCGGCGATGGCGGCGATGCGCTCGTCGGTGCGGTTGAACAGGTTGACCTCGATGGTCGCCCCGGTCGTGTCGGCGAGGCCGACGATCTCGTCGGGAACGAGCGCTGCGGCGTTGCCGTTGATCGAGAGCACGGGGTGGTCGGCGCGGAGGAGGTGGGCGGCGGCGGCGCGCTCGGCGCGGTCGGCGCTCGGGATGGTTCGTTCGCCCAGCAGATAGTCGAAGGCCTCGCCGCGACCCTCGGCGATGAGTCCCTGCTTGTGGGTGAGTCCGGCATCGACGCCGTCCTCGATCTGATGGCGGGTGTGGAGGGACTCGCTGCGGGGGTGATCGTCTGGCACCTCGATCGTCATGACCCCACTGTGCGGCCATCCGGGAAAAACCTTACACCAGTCGTGCGCCCGCACGGTCGATCTCGCAGCTCGCGGGATCGTAGCCGGCCCGCGTCAGCCCGTCGCCGAGGGCGATCACCGTCTCGCCGAGCATCGCCATCGCCGCCTCACCGTCCACCGCTCGAACGGCGTCGATGGTCCGCTCGACGGGTGGGGTGAGTAGATCGGCGTCCGCGGCGAACGCCCGCGAGCAAGCGAACAGTTTCGAGAGCGTCGGTGCGTCGCGCAGCGCCGCGAGCGCCCGCTCGCCGGCCTGCGTGAGCGTCTCGACGTCGCCACCGATGATCTCGCCCGTCGAGCGCCCGCCGAAGGAGACGTACTCGATGCGGGTCGGCGGCGTGGCGATCCCGTCGAGCCCCCCGTGGCCGGGTGCACCCGGCTCGCAGCGGAGCGGTGCCCCGCCACGGGCTTGGGCGACCACGTCGCCGAGACCGGTCCCCGCCGCGACCTCCGCGGCGTGGGCGACGCTCACGAGTTCGTTTTCCGTCCGTCCGAGATCGAACTGCTCGTTCGCTGCGAGCGCCGCGCCGAGCGCCGCACCGCCCGAGACGCCGAAGCCGGCGCTCACCGGGAGGTCGCTCTCCACGCGCACCGCAGCACTCACGTCGAGCCGATCGAGCGTGCCCGTCACGGCCTCCATCCCGACTGCCGCGCCGTCGAGTTCGACGGTCGGCTCGTCGGACGGCGCGACCGTCACCGTCACCCCGGCCGACAGTGCGAGACCCGCACCCCGCGATCCCGCCTTTCGGGGATCGTCGGCCGGATGGACGCTGAACAGCCCCGTGACGTGCCCCGGAACGAACGCCTGCGGCTCGGCGTTCGATTCCTGTTGGCATTCAGGAGCCGCCATACAGGTTTCTCGGCGACCGACAACATAAATCCGGCCGTTCGGGGTCCGCGTCGGTGAGGAAGACAGTCCGCGCCGTCGTCTCTAATACGAAGAACGGCGTGTCCACCCGACTGTCCGGCGTCTCCGGCGAACGATCGATCAGAACAGTTGAATGACGGTTATCAGTCCGTAGCCGAGCGCGAGTGCGAGTGCGAGCGAGCCGATCCACGCGAGCACCGTGTTCACCATCTTGCGCGTGCTGACGCCGGCCCCGCCGGCCGCAAAGCCGCTGCCAACGACTGCACTGACGATGATCTCGTTGAACGAGACGGGGATGCCGAAGACGACGGCGGTCTGGGCGATGGCGAACGACGGAATGAGCGCCGCGATCGAGCGCCGCGGGCCGAGTGAGGAATAATCCTGTGCGATAGCCTTGATCATTCGCGGCGCGCCCATCCACGAACCTGCGAGCAGGCCGATCCCGCCGAAGACGAGTAGCGCGAACAGCGAGATCGTGATCGGGAGCGCGGTTCCATTGACCGCCGCGAGCAGCGGTCCGACGGCCAGCCCGACTTGACTCCCGCCGGCCGAGAACGCCACGAGCCCGCCGAGTGCGAGCAGGAAGTGGCGCTCGGCCCCCTCGATGTCCGAATTCAGATCCCAGACGAGCGCGCCCGCGACCGCCACGGCGATGAGAACCGAGACGAGCCCCTGGCCGATCGCCGACGAGAGCGGTAGCTCCGCCGTCGCGGCCACGGCGATCGACGCACCGCTACTGTCCGACCCGAGCAGCGTAAACGGGATGTTGGCGACGATGAGACCGATGATGGCCCCGAGCGCCGGGATCGTGTATCGTTCGGGGATCGACTCGTGACGGAGCACGCGCGCGGTGACGTACGCGATGCCGCCGCCGACGAACGGGACGAGTACCCACAGCGTGCCGATTTCGACGTACTTCGGCCAGACCGGGCTGCCGCCGAGCCCGAGCCCGACGCCGACGACCGCGCCCGTTACGGTGAACGCCGTCGCGATCGGATAGCCGGTGAAGATGCCGATCGCGACCAGTCCGGCCGCGAGCAGGAGCAGTACCGTGGCCGCGGTCGGCGAGAGCGTGAGCCCACCCACGAGTCCCGTTCCCACCGCGTCGGCGACGTTCGCGCCCTGCAAGATCGCCCCGAGCAATCCGAGGATGCCGACGAGAAAGCCCGCGCGCATCACAGAGATCGCCCGCGCGCCGACCGCGGGCGCGAACGGCGTCGATCCCGACGAGCCGGCACCGATCGTCCACGCCATGAACAGGCTCGCGAGCGTCGCCACGGCGAGAATCGCGAGCGTTCCGAACGCGACCATCAGTCGGCGATCCACCGCCCGCGACACGTTTTCCTTCGTCGATACGACTGCGTCCCACCGACGTACGTGGTAGTCATACCATCCCTCTACGACGCCAGCGGATAAACGGTTGCGTCCGGCGCTCGCCTGCTCTCGATCGAAACGGTTCCGCTTTTTACGGCCACTCGACGGGAACGTCGCGCTACGGCGACAGGCGTTGCCTGTCTCGCGGGAACAGAACGGCTTCACGGATGTTCGGCAGATCGAGCATCGTCATCACGAGGCGTTCGCCGCCGATCGCCCAGCCGGCGTGGGGCGGCATCCCGTATCTGAACATCTTCGTGTAGTAGTCGAACGCCTCGGGATCGAGTCCTTGGGCCTCGAACCCCTCGACGAGCTGATCGTAGCGGTGTTCACGCTGGCCGCCCGAGACGAGTTCCATGTCGGGAGCCATCAGGTCGAAGCCCGTCGAGAGCTCCGCATCGTCGTCGTAGTCCTTGATGTAGAACGGCTTGATCTCGCTCGGCCAGTCGGTGACGAAGTAGTGACCGCTGACGTCGTCACCGAGCGCTTTCTCGCCCTCGGTCGGCAGATCGTCGCCCCACACGAGTTGGGTGTCGAGCTCGCCGGTCGCGTTGATGCGTTCGATCGCCTCCTCGTAAGTGAGTCGTGGGAACGCCTCGTCGGGCACCTCGAAGTCGTCGTAGCCGAGAGTGTCGAGCTGGTCGGCGCAGTTTTCGGCGACACCCTCGTAGGCCGCCCGGACGACCTGCTCGCAGGCGTCCATCGCCTCCTCGTGGTCGATGAACGCGCTCTCGAAGTCGATCGAGGTCGCCTCGTTCAGGTGCCGGGGCGTGTTGTGCTCCTCCGCACGGAAGATCGGACCGACCTCGAAGACGCGTTCGAGCCCGCTACCGACCATCAACTGCTTGAACAGCTGTGGCGACTGGTTCATGAACGCCTCCTGACCGAAGTAGGTGATCGGGAATAATTCAGTACCGCCCTCGGTGCCCGTGGCGACGATCTTCGGCGTTGTGATCTCCGTCGAGCCGAGCTCGCGGAACGCCTCGCGCGCGCTCCGGAGGATCTCGGCACGGATCTCGAAGATCGCCTTCGCCTCTTCGCGCCGGAGATCGAGCGTGCGGTTGTCGAGCCGGGTCGGGAGCTCGGCGTCGACCTTGCCGGAGGGATCGAGCGGGAGTTCGGGATCGGCGGGCGCAATCACCTCGACAGAATCAGGGACGATCTCGACGCCGGTCGGGGCGCGCTCCTCTTCCTCGACGGCACCGGAGACCGACACGACGCTCTCGCGGGCCACTTCGGTGCCGGTTTCGACGAGTTCGTCGTCCATCGCGTCCTTCTCGAATTTGACCTGGATCTTTCCAGTCCTGTCGCGGACGATGAGGAAGGCGATGCCACCCAGATCGCGGATCTCGTGTGCCCAGCCGGCGACCGTGACGTCGTCGCCCGGTTCGGCGCTCGCAGTGGTCGTGCGATCGTTCATACACGACGATGTAGAGCGGCGGTCTTAAACGCCGTCGTTTCGCACGTCGGCGACTCAGTTCGCGTCCGTCGCGCCGCGAACGGTCTCCCGTACGGCATCGACGCCTTCGTCGTGGACGAGATCGCCGACGACGACCGTGTCCGCCCGTTCGCCCATCTCGTGGGCGGAGTCGTAGTCGTGGATGCCACCACCGTAGAAGAGGGTCGCCTCGTCGAGTGCATCGCCGGCGGCGGCCACGATCTCGGGATCACCGAACGTGCCCGAGTATTCGACGTAGACGATCTCCTGGCCGAACATCCGCTCGGCGATCGTGGCGTAGGCCGCGACGTCCGCGGCGTCGAGATCGCAGTTCGCCTGCGTGTACGTCGCCACCGACGAATCGGGGTTGAGGACGATGTACGCCTCGGTGTTGGTGCGCGCCCAGTCGATGCCGTCGTCGAGGCGCACCCACTCCTTGTGTGCGCCGGTCATCCAGGAGACATCGCCGGCGTTGAACACGATCGGGATGAGATAGCCGTCGAGCGAGTCGGTGTGGACGACGGTCGCGTCGACGCCGGGTTCGATGTAGAGGGGGACGTCGTGCTCGCTGCACGCCTCGACGACCGCCTGCATCTTCTCCTCGGTCATCCCGGTTGTCCCGCCGACCTCAATGGCATCCGTGCCCGTCCGGCAGACGTCCTCGTAGCTCTCGCTGTCGACGAGGCTCTTGTCCGGGTCGATTTTCACGATGTGATCCCACTCGGTCCACGGCGCGCTCATAGCAACAGGAATCCGAGCGCCGCCTAAACGTCTTCCGTAATCGGTCGATTCCCGTCAGTCGGCCTTCGCTTGCCAGCTGCGCACGTTCTCGGCGCTCACGCCCTGGACCGACTCGGCGATCGAATCGGCCTCGCTCTCCCGGAGATCGTCGAGGCTCTCGATGCCGACCGCCGCCAGTTTCTCGACAGTCTTCTCGCCCACTCCATCGAGATCCACGAGATCGCCGACCGACTGCCGGGCCTGGTACTCGTGGTAGTTACAGATCGGACAGCCCAGTTCCCAGGGCTCGTCGCCGCTGTGGACGACCAGTTCGGGAAGGTCGTGCTCGTCGCAGAACTCGTCGGTGACCTCGATCTCGCCGCGCCGCGGGAGGGGAAGCGAATACTCGCAGTCGGGATAGCGCGTGCAGCCGACGAGCCGCGAGCCGGTCCTGAGGGTCTTGATCGCGAGTTCGCCACCGTGCTCGTCACCGCACTCGGGGCAGTCCCCGATGACGCGGTCGGCCTCGGCGTCGGCCTCCTCGGCAGCACAGAGCGGACAGCCATGCACGAAGGTGCTCCGGCCGTCGAGCATCTTCACGTTCCGCAGGTCGTGCTCGTCACACGTCTCGTCGAGGATCAGCGGCTCGCCCGCCGAGGGGAGCGGCAGCGTGAACTCGCAGTCGGGATAGCCGTCACAGCCGACGAACGAGGAGCCGTGGCGACTCTTTCGCACGAGCAGGTCCGCGCCGCAGTCGGGGCACGGACCCAGCGTTTTGTCGGCCTTGAGCGATTTTCTGAGGTGTTCGCCAATCTCCTCGCGCGAGTCGCGGAGCGCGTCGAAGACGGTCGACAGCATCTCGCGCGATTCCTGAGTGACGTCCTCCAGGCCCGTCTCGCCGTCGGCGATGGCCGCCATGTCGGTTTCGAGCTGGCTCGTCATCGCCTCACTCACCACGCGGTCGGCGAACTGCTCGGCCGCCTCGACGACCGCCTCGGCGAGCTTCGTCGGGCGGGGCGGATCGCTCTCGATGTAGCCCCGATCGTAGAGCTTCTCGATCGTGTTGTGTCGGGTGGCTTTCGTACCGATTCCCATCTGCTCCATGCGCTCGATGAGTCTGGACTGGCCGCGCCGGCGTGGCGGCTGGGTCTCCTTCTCTTCGGAGCGCACGTCCTCGATCGGCAGCTCCTCGCCCTCGTCGAGCTCCGGCACGTGGTTCTCTGAAGTGTTGAAATACGGATAGACGGCGTGGTAGCCCGGTTCGACGAGTCGCTTGCCGTTGGCTTTCAGGTGGTGCTCGTCGATGGCGGCGGTCACGCGGAGATGCTCCCACTCGGCGGGGTCGGCCACCGTCGCGAAGAATCGTCTGACGACCAGTTCGTAGATCTCCCGTTCGTCGTCGCCGAGCTCGGACGCCGACGGGAGTTCGCCCGTGGGGTGGATCGGCGGGTGGTCGGTCGTCTCCTCGTCACCCTCGGTCGGAACGATCTCCTCGCTCTCCAGCAGCGCCTCTGCATCCTCGCCGAACTCGCGATGGTTCGTGAACCCCTCCAAGAGCTCCTCGATGTCGAGGTCGTCGGGGTAGACGGTGTTATCGGTTCGCGGATAGGTGATGTAGCCCGCCGTGTAGAGCTCCTCGGCGAGGCTCATCGCGCGCTGGGCCGAGTAGCCGAGCGAGCCCGCTGCGCGGATGTACTGGGTGGTGTTCATCGGACTCGGCGGGTCGTCGGTACGGGTGCGACGACTGACCTCTTGAACTGTCGCCGCGCTCGCCTCACCGAGTGCGTCGTCAACCTCCGCCGCGACCGACTCGTCCCAGAGGCGATCGGTGCCGCGACCCGCCTCGCGGTCGAAATACTGGACCTCGAAGACGGTGTCGTCCTTGCGAAGGTCGCTGAACAGCTCCCAGTAGGTCTCGGGATCGAACGCCTGGATCTTCCGCTCGCGGTCGACGATGAGTTTGAGGGTCGGCGACTGCACCCGGCCGACGCTGATGAAGTCGTTCCCGCGCTGTTTGGCCGTCAGCGAGAGGAATCGGGTCAGTGCCGCGCCCCACACGAGGTCGATCTCCTGTCTGGCTTCGCCCGCCGCCGCGAGATCGTAATCCAGGTCGTCGAGATTGTCGAACGCCTCGCGCACCTCGCGCTCGGCGAACGAGGAGAACCGTGCGCGCTTGATCGGCGCGTCGGAGACCTCGCGAACGATGTCGGCGGCCTCCTTGCCGATCAGTTCGCCCTCGCGGTCGTAGTCGGTGGCGATGATCACGCCGTCGGCATCCCTCGCGAGCAGCCTGAGCGTACGGACGATGTTCTCGCGGCTCTCGTGGGGTTCGACCACCACGTCGGCGTCGAGCAGCTCGACGGGTTCGACGTCGCGCCAGTTCGCGTATTCGGGCGGGAAGTCGTTCTCGACGACGTGGCCCGAGAGGCCGACGCAGCGCCGCCCACCCCATTTGTAGACGTTGACGCCGTTGCGTCGCTCGACGTCGGCGCTGCCCTCGCTCAGGATTGCGGCGATGTTGCTCGCGGCGGTCTCCTTCTCGGTTATCAGCAGCTCCACCGGACACCACCCATCATTGGCCGCGGTAGGTCGATACGGCTTCTAAACCTTTCGCAGCCGTCCGGCGTCAGCCGAGGTCGAACTGCTCGGCCGCCGTTCGCATGTCCTTGTCGCCACGTCCACTCAGGTTCACCAGGATCGAATCGTGGTCGTCGGCGATCTCCCTCGTCAGCGCGAGCGCATGAGCGGTTTCGAGCGCCGGAATGATGCCCTCGGTCTCGCTCAGTTCGCGGAAGGCCGCGAGCGCGTCCTCGTCGGGGATCGCGCGATACTCGCAGCGCCCGACAGCGCGGAACATCGCGTGTTCGGGGCCGACACCGGGGTAGTCGAGCCCGGCGGAGATCGAGTGGACCTCCGTCTCGTCGTCGAGTATTCTCGTCTCCATCCCGTGGAGCGAGCCGTCGGTACCCGCCGCAAGCGGTGCGGCATGACGGGTCGAATCACCACCCTCGCCGCCACCTTCCGCGCCGTAGAACTGCACGGAATCATCGCGGAAGGCGTCGAACAGCCCCATCGCGTTCGATCCGCCGCCGACGCAGGCGACCGCCGCATCCGGCAGCTCGCCCGTTCGCTCGCGGAACTGGTCGCGCGCCTCGCGGCCGATGACCGACTGGAACTCCCGCACCAATCTGGGAAACGGATCCGGGCCGACGACCGATCCCACCAGATAGTGGGTGTCGTCGACGTTCGCGGCGAAATCCTCCAGGGCGGCGTCGACCGCGTCCGCGAGGCCGGCCCCGCCGCGCGTGACCTCGTTGACCTCCGCACCCATCAGCCGCATCCTGAAGACGTTCATCCGCTGGCGCGCGACATCCTTCTCGCCCATGTAGATCTCGGTATCCATGTCGAACAGCGCGCCGACCATCGCGGTCGCGGTGCCGTGCTGGCCCGCACCGGTCTCGGCGATCAATCGAGATTTGCCCGCCCGCTCGGCGAGCAGCGCCTGACCGACGGCGTTGTTGATCTTGTGCGCACCGCCGTGCAGAAGGTCCTCGCGCTTGAGATAGATCTCGGCCCCGTAGCGCTCCGAGAGGCGCTCGGCGTGGAAGAGTGGCGTCGGTCGCCCCGCGAACTGTTCGAGGATCGCGCGGAACTCCGCGCGAAAGTCGTCGGTCGTGGCGATCCCGTCGAACGTGTCGGCGAGCTCCTGGAGCGGCTCCACGAGCGGGTCGGGCACGTGCCGGCCCCCATAGCCCTCGAATTCGCCGGCGTGCTCCGCGTCATCGTTGCTCATCGTATCTCGATAGTGGGCAGTACCGCACAAATGTGTACCGACTGTTCGGCGGCCGGCAAGTGCCGGTCAGCCGTCGAGTTCTGCCCGGAGCAGTTCGTTGACGGTTCCTGGATCGGCGCTGCCGCCCGTGGACTGCATCACCTGCCCGACGAGGAAGTTGAGTGCGCCGTCCTCGCCCGCGTGATAGTCCTCGACCGCATCGGGGTTCTCGTCGATCGCGGTCGTGACCGCGCTCTCGATCTCGTCCTCGTCGGTGGTGCCGAGCCCCTCGCGCTCGACCACCGCGTCCGGCGAGTGTCCCTCGTCGAGCATCGCGCGCAGCACGACCTCCTCGGCGTTCTTCTCGGTGATCTCGTCCGTCTCGGCAAGTTCGATGAGATGGAGGAACTCGTCGAGTCGCCCCTCGACGTCGGCGATGGCCATGTCGCGGTAGTTGAGTTCGCCGAGGAGGCTGTCGGCGACCCACGACGCCGCCACGTCTGGATCGAACCGATCCGCGACCTGCTCGTAGAAGTCCGCGACCTCGCGGGTGGAGGTAAGTTTGCGGGCTTCGGACGAACTCAGGCCGTACTCCGCGGCGAAACGCTCGCGGCGGGCATCGGGAAGTTCAGGGATCTCGATTTCCTCGGCCCAGTCGCTGACACGGAGCACGGGGAGATCGGCCTCGGAGAAGTACCGATAATCCTTCTCTTCCTCCTTTGAGCGCATCGAGACGGTCACGCCACGTGATTCGTCCCAGTGACGGGTCTCCTGTTCGATCGTCCGATCGCGCTGGAGGGCGTTTTTCTGTCGCGTCACCTCGTAGGCGAGCGCCTGCTCGGCCCCTTTGTGGCTGGAGATGTTCTTCACTTCGGTGCGGTTGGCCGCCGCGAGCGCGTCTGGCCCGATCGCACCGTCGGCGTCGACTTCCGACTCGGGGACGAGCGAGATGTTCGCGTCGATGCGCAGCGAGCCATCTCTAGAACTGTCGAAGATGCCGAGATAGTCGAGCACCTCCTCCAGTTTGGCGAGGAACGCGCGGACCTCGTCGGGGCTCCTGAAGTCGGGCTCGGTGACGATCTCCATCAGCGGAACGCCAGCGCGGTTGTAGTCGACTCTGGTGTATTCGGCGCTGTCGATGCCGCCACCGCCGCCGGCGTGCTGGAGGCTCCCCGGGTCTTCCTCCAGATGGGCGCGTTCGATGGCGATGGTCCGTTCGTCGTCCTCGACCGTGACCGTGAGTTCGCCGTCCTGACAGATCGGCGAATCGTACTGGGTGATCTGGAAGTTCTTCGGGAGATCGGGGTAGTAGTAGTTCTTCCGGTGGAAGTGGCTCTCGTCGGGCACGTCGGCGTCGATCGCCGCCGCAAGTTTGAGCGCACCCTCGACGGCAGCCTCGTTCAACATCGGGAGCGCGCCCGGCAGGCCGAGACAGGTCGGACACGTGTGGGAGTTCGGCTCGCTGTCCTCGAAATCGGTCGCACAGCCACAGAATATCTTGGACTCGGTTTCGAGCTGGACGTGGACCTCCAGCCCGATGACGACGCGGTGGTCGCTAGCACTGACGGCGCGGGCGCTCATTGTCGCCTCTATCCGGCCGCGACCGCTAAAACATGACGCCATCGCCGTCCGCGCGGTGTGGTGGCCACATCTGCCAACTTTCGGAAACGTGTCTGACGCACGTTTATGTCCACGGGACGCCGCCATCGGCCATGAGCGGCAACCGCGTCGAGGAGCTCGAATCGCGCGTCGAAGAACTCGAAGCCTCCCTCTCCGGCCTGACCGACGAGCTGATGGAGACGAAGGCCCGCCTCGCCGAGCTCGAAGACGAGTCATCGGACGAATACATCGAAGCAGGCGTCGGGGCCGTCACCGACGACGGGACCGAGGAATCGAGCGCAAACGAAGAAGCTAACCCGGACGAGGGCGATTCTACTGACGATTCAGCGGCCGACGACATCATCGTCGCGTAGGCCGCCCACGAGCACCCCATGCATATCAAATCGCTCGTCCTAGAGAACTTCAAGAGTTTCGGCCGTCGAACGGAGATCCCGTTTTACGAGGATTTCACGACCGTGAGCGGGCCGAACGGCTCCGGCAAGTCGAACATCATCGACGCCATCCTGTTCTGTCTCGGGCTCGCCCGCACGCGCGGGATCCGCGCCAGGAAGCTCACCGATCTCATCTACAACCCCGGTCACGAGGAGGGTGGCGAATCGGCCGGTGGCGGTGTTCGAGAAGCGAGCGTCGAGGTGGTGCTCGACAACGCCGAGCGGACGCTCCCGCGCGCCGAGATCGAGAGCGCCGCCGGCACCGAGAACGTCGGCGACGTCGACGAGATCGTCATCAAGCGCCGGGTCAAACAGACCGAGGACAACTACTACTCCTACTACTACCTCAACGAGCGCTCGGTCAACCTCTCCGACATTCAGGACCTGCTCGCGGGGGCGGGCGTCACGCCCGAGGGGTACAACGTCGTGATGCAGGGCGACGTCACGGGCATCATCAACATGACCGCGGGCGAACGCCGCGAGATCATCGACGAGATCGCCGGCGTGGCCGCCTTCGACGCGAAGAAGGAGGACGCCTTCGAGGAGCTCGAAGTCGTCGAGGAGCGCATCGACGAGGCCGAACTCCGCATTCAGGAGAAAGAGGAACGCCTCGAACAGTTGAACGACGAACGCGAGACGGCGCTCGAATACCAGTCGCTGCGCGAGGACAAGGAGGAGTACGAAACCTACCGCAAGGCCGCCGAGCTGGAGGACAAGCGCACGAGCCTCGACTCCGCGGTCGAGAGGATCGACGAGCTCGGCGACGAACTCGACGAGCGCCAGCACGAACTCGACGAACGCCAAGGGAAGGTCTCGCGGCTCGAAACCGATCTCGACGAGCTCAACGACGAGATCGAGCGCAAGGGCGAGGACGAGCAGCTCGCGATCAAGCGCGAGATCGAGGAGATCAAGGGCGAGAAGAGTCGGCTCGAAGATAAGATCGAGAGCACCGAGGAGCGCATCGACGAGGCGGAAAACGAGCGCCGGCAGGCGTTCGTCGAGCTCGACAAGAAACAGGAGACCGTCGACGATCTCGACAGTGATGTTCGGAGCGTGAAAGTCGAGAAGTCCTCCATCGCTGCCGAGATCGAGGACAAAGAGGACGAACTGGCCGAGGTCGAGGCCGAGATCGAGGAAAGCGACACGGAGTACGACGAGGTGAAGGACGATCTCGAAGAGCGACGGGAGGCGCTCGAAGCCGAAAAGAGCGCGAAAAACGAGAAACAGCGCGAGCAGGACAGGCTGCTGGATGCGGCTCGGCGGCGCTCGACCGAACAGAGCGAGAAAGAGAGCGATCTCGACGAGACTCGCGAGCGGATCCCGGAAATCGAGGCCGCGATCGGCGATCTGGAGGACGAGTTGGCGAAGGCCGAGCAGAACGAGGCGAACATCGAGGACGTCGTTGCGGACCTCAAGGCCGACAAGCGCGAGCGGACCGAGGAGCGCGACGAGATCGAGGAGGAGCTCCGCGCCGCGAAGGACGAGTACGCGAGCCTCGAAGCGAAGACCGACGACAGCGGCTCCTCCTATGGAAGAGCGGTTTCCACGATTTTGAACGCCGATCTCGACGGGGTGCACGGCACGATCGCGCAGTTGGGCGGCGTGGCGAGCGAGTACGCGACGGCGTGCGAGACGGCGGCCGGTGGGCGGCTCGCCCACGTCGTGGTCGGCGACGACGGAGTGGGCCAGCAGGCCATCGAGTATCTGAAATCCAGGAACGCAGGCCGGGCGACCTTCCTGCCGATGACGAAGATGCAGCGCCGGTCGGTGCCGAACCGACCCAACGAGGCGGGCGTCGTGGATTTCGCGTACAATCTCGTGGATTTCCCCGAGAAGTACGCGGGCGTCTTTTCGTACGTGCTCGGCAGCACCCTCGTCGTCGAGGAGATGGAGACCGCCCGCGAGCTGATGGGTGACTACCGGCTCGTCACTCTGGAGGGCGAACTCGTCGAGAAGAGTGGCGCGATGACCGGCGGCTCGCGCAGCGGGTCGCGCTACTCCTTCGAGTCGAGCGCGGGTCAGCTAGAACGTGTCGCCGACCGGATCACCGAGCTCGAAGAGAATCGGCGCGAGATGCAGGAGGACGTCCGAGAGATCGAGGAGCGCCTCGACGACGCACGCGAGCGCCGATCGGCGGCCGCCGAGCAGGTCCGCGACATCGAGAACGATATCGAGCAGAAGGAGCGCGAGCGCGAGGAGATCGACGAGCGCATCGACGAGCTCGAAGCGGATATCGCGGAGATCGAAGAGGCCCGCGAGGAGGTCGACGCGGAGATGCAGAGTCTGGAGACCGAGATCGCCGACCACGACGACGAGATCGCGGCGATCGAAGACGACATCGCGGAGCTCGAAGACGAACTCGCGGACTCTGCCATCCCGGAGCTCACGAACGAGGCCGACGCGATTCAGGACGATATCGACGAACTCGACGATCGGATGGGCAAGCTCGACGGCGAGCTGAACGAACTCCAGCTCGAAAAACAGTACGCCGAGGAGTCGATCGACGAGCTCCACGAGACGCTCGAAAGCGCTCAGAATCGCAAGGCCGAGGGCGAGGAGCGCATCGAGGAGCTCGAAGGAAAGATCGACGAACAGGAGGGAAAACTCGACGAGCGCGAGGCGGCCGTCGCCGATCTCGAGGACGAACTCGCCGATCTCAAGGACGAGCGCACGGAGCTGAAGGAGGAGCTCGCCAACGCGAAGGAGAGCCGCGACGAGCAGCGCGAGCGGGTGAACGAGACCGAAAGCGAGCTGGAGAGCCGCCGCGAGCGCCGGGAGCGACTGGAGTGGGAGATCGACGAACTCGAATCGGTCGTCGGCGAGTACGACCCCGACGAGATCCCCGACCACGACGAGGTCGAAGACGAGATCGCCCGGTTGGAGAAGGAGATGGAGGAGCTAGAGCCGGTCAACATGCTCGCCATCGAGGAGTACGATACCGTCGAGGCGGATCTCGACGATCTCACCGACAAGCGGGCGACGCTCGTCGACGAGCGCGACGGCATCGAGGAGCGCATCGACTCCTACGAGGCCCAGAAGCGGGAGACGTTCATGGACTCCTACGAGACGATCAACGACCAGTTCGAGACTATCTTCGAGCGACTCTCCGCGGGGTCGGGAACGCTCCATCTAGAGGACGAGGAAGATCCCTTCGACGGCGGGCTGACGATGAAGGCCCAGCCGGGCGACAAGCCGATCCAGCGGCTGGACGCGATGAGCGGCGGCGAGAAGTCGCTCACCGCGCTCGCGTTCATTTTCGCCATCCAGCGCCACAACCCCGCGCCATTTTATGCGCTCGACGAGGTGGACGCCTTCCTCGATGCGGCCAACGCCGAGCGGGTGGGCGAGCTGGTCGACGAACTCGCCGCCGACGCACAGTTTATCGTCGTCTCGCACCGCTCGGCGATGCTCGAACGCTCCGAGCGCGCGATCGGCGTGACGATGCAGGGCGACAACGTTTCGGCGGTGACGGGGATCGATCTCGGCGCACAGGAGGTGCCCGCCGATGACTGAGGCGGCGGGCGGTGCTGTGGAGGACGAGAACGGAGAGGTCGAGCCGGTCGAACTGCTCGTGAGGCTCGCCGAGGAAGGCGAGATCGAACCGTGGGATATCGACGTCGTCGACGTGACCGACGCCTTCCTCGAACGGCTCGACGCGGCGGATCTGCGTACCTCGGGCCGGGCACTGTTCTACGCGAGCGTGCTCCTCCGGATGAAGAGCGAGGCGCTGCTCGAACCGGACGAGGAGGACGAACCCGAAATCGAGCCGTGGGAGGAGGGTTACGAGCAACCGCTCGACGAGTTCGGACCGGACCCGGTGGCGGCGCTCGAAGACGAGATGGATCGCCGGCTCGATCGGAAGGGCGCGCGCGGCACGCCGGAGACGCTCGACGAGCTCGTGCGCGAACTCCGCGAGGCCGAGCGCGACTCGTGGTGGAAGGAGTCCAGGACCTACGACACGAGCGGCTCGCCGAAAGGGTTTCAACGGGGAACGCAGACCCTCGACTACCGGTCGGGCGACGATCTGCGCGTCGACGACGAGCCGACCGAGGCCGACGTCACGGGCACGGCCCACGGCGAGGACATCGAGGCCATCATCGCGGACGTCCAGCGCGTCCTCCGTAAGCAGTACGACGCCGGGCGCGATGAGGTACTCTACGCCGAGATCGACACGGCGGGCGGCTCGCGCGTCGAGACCTTCCTGGCCGTGCTCTTCCTCTCACACCGCGGCCACGTCCGCCTCCAGCAGGACGAGCTGTTCGGCGATCTCTGGGTGCAGAACCCGAACACGGAGTCGGCCTCGACCGAGGCGATCGCCGACTGAAGTAGGGGTGTGCTACCGCGGTTCGGAGTAGCATTATTGCACTCGGAACGAACGAAGTGATATGTCCGATCCGTTCGGCCGCGCCGTCCGCGACTTCCATCGTGACGAACAGGACGCACCCCTCATCCAGCGCGATGGTGAGTGGGCGCGCGAACACCCAATCGAGGCGTTCTATTTCGACGAGTTCGATCCCGACAGCGACCGCAGTGAGTTCCTGATGTCTTGGCTCGATGGCCCACTGCTCGATATGGGTGCAGGCGCGGGACGCGATACGCTCTACTTCCAGGATCAGTTCGAGACGGTCGCCATCGAGGTGAGCGATCATCTCGTCGAAACGATGCGCGAGCGGGGTGTCCGCGACGCCCGTCGTGCCGACATGTTCGCGCTCCGCGAGTCGTTCGAGCGCGATCGGTTTCAGTCGGCGTTCGCGTGGGGGACACAGGTCGAGCTCGCGGCCTCGATGCAAGGGCTCCGAGAGTTCCTGGACGATCTCGCGTTCGTCACCGCTCCGGATGGGACGGCGACGCTCGACTGTCACGACCCGGAGCGGATCGTGGCGGAGGGGATGCTCGGCTACCGCGCCGATCCGACACCCGGACTCGCCCACCGCGTGATGCAGTTCGAATACGAGGGCGACATCGGCGAGACGCTCCTGTTTCGGCTGTTCGGCCCCGATCGGCTGCGCGAGGCCGCAGCGGAGATCGGTTGGGAAGTCGCTGCCCACAGCTACGATGCCGCGGACTCGCCACATTACCAGGCGGCGCTGACGAAGGCGTAGCCTGCTGCGGATTCTCACTGCACGATTATTCGTCGGCAAGTGTTTCCGCTCGCCGAAAGGTTGATAGCATGTCGTGTTGTATGGTATCTCGTATCATGACACCGGAACGCATCAAGGAGCGGTTGAAGGAGACCGAAGGTCGAGTCGATGTCGAGGCGTTCGTCAGCGCGCTCGAATACGTCCGCGACGACGGGCGACGGTGAGACGATAGCCCGCGGCGTCCACGCGCGAGAGGTACGCGGGTCAGTATCGGTCCGGCAGGTTCGAGGAGCCGTGTGCAAAAACAGTATTTTTCGTCCGTTCGTTCGCGTCTCAGACGTCGTCAGTCTCGCGATCCTCGTGTTCGCCTTCCTCGATCTCCTCGACGACCTTGTCACAGAAGGTGTCGAGATCGTCGGGGTTGCGGCTGGTGACGAGCCCCTCGTCGACGACGACCTCCTCGTCGACCCAGTCGCCGCCCGCGTTGCGGATATCGGTCTCCAGGCTGTGATAGGAGGTCAGCTGCCGACCGTCGACGACGTCGGCCTCGACGAGCGTCCACGGACCGTGACAGATGACACAGAGCGGCTTCTCGGTCGCGAAGAAGTCGTGGACGAACTCCACCGCGTCGTCGTCGGCGCGGAGAGTGTCGGCACCGACGGTCCCGCCGGGAACGACGAGTCCGTCGTACTCCTCGACGCTGGCGTCGGCGAACGTCTTCTCGATTTCGTAGCTGCCGGCCGGATCGAGGTCGTTGTTTACCGTCTCGACCTCGCCGGTCTCGACACCGATGACTTCGACGCTGGCCCCGGCATCGGTCACGGCGTCGCGTGGCTCGGTGAATTCGGCTTCCTCGGAACCGCGCGGTGCGAGAACGATGCCGACCGTCTTGCCGTCGAGTTGGTCGCTCATGGGACGCTCGGAACGCGGAGAGCGATCGCGGTAAGTCGATGGCTTGCTCTCGCAACGACTCAGTCGAGATAGTCGCCGGCGAGCAGCGCGAGGCGCTCGCGGGTCTCGTCGGGGATCGCCTCGGCCGCGGTGTTGATCGTCCCGTCGAGTGCGTGCGCGCAGTCACAGTCGCGCTCGTCGGGCATCGTCTCGATGGCACGCCGGATCGTCGCGTTGATCCGCTCCTCGTTCGCGGCGGCGTTGTCGAGCACCTCTTGGAGGCTTACCTCGCTGTCCTCCTTCCAGACGTCGTAGTCGGTGACGCCGGCGACGGACGCGTAGCAGAGCTCGGCCTCGCGGGCGAGTTTCGCCTCCGGTACGGCGGTCATTCCGACGATATCCCAGCCCTGCGCGCGGTAGAACTCGCTCTCCGCTCGGGTGGAGTACTGTGGGCCCTCGATGCAGACGTAGGTACCGTCCTCCTCGACGCCCGCTTCTGCTCCGCCACCCGCCTCCGCCCCGCTATCCGCACTCGGCCCGTCGTCCGCCTCACCGTCCGCTCCCGCTGCCGCCTCGTCGTCGATCGTCTCGGCCGCGGTGGCGAGATGGCTGGTCATATGAGGGCAGTACGGCTCGGCGAAGCCCATGTGGACGACCATCCCGTCGCCGAAGAACGAGGTCGTGCGGTGGCGCGTCCGGTCGAACAGCTGATCGGGGACGACGAGCGTCTGCGGCGGGAGCCCCTCACGCAGGCTCCCGACCGCGTTGGTCGCGAGAACCCGATCGACGCCGAGTTCCTTCAGCGCGTAGATGTTCGCCCGGTAGGGCACTTCGGTCGGCGAGAGCTCGTGGTTCGGCCCGTGTCGCGGGAGGAAGGCGATCTCCCGGCCATCGAGTTCGCCGACCGTGACGGAGCCGCTCGGCGCGCCGAACGGCGTCTCGACGCTCTCCTCGTGGCCCGCGTCGAGATCGAGCGCCTCGTAGATGCCGCTGCCGCCGATGAGACCGATCATGGTTCCTCCAAGAGCGTCCAGCCCTCGCCCTCGCGTGCGACGAGTTCCCGGCGCTCCATCTCCGCGAGCACCTCGTCCATCCGGTCGGGCTGGGCGATCTCCATTTCGATGCGGTCGATGCCGTGATGCTCGGCGAGCAGGTGGCGGATCTCCTCCATGCCCATCGCCGTGTCGGGTTTCAGGACGCCGCTCACGAGATCGGTCATGTCCTCAATGAAGTTCCAGGGGTAGATCACCCAGGTCCAGCTGTCGAGATGCTCGCCGACGTAGTCGGGTTCGAACTCGCTCGTCCCGAGCAGTTGGACGGTCGCGGTGCGGACGGCGTTCGGATCGCGGTCGGTGACGTACTCGTGGGCGCGCTCGATCGAGCCCCCGGTGTCGGCGATGTCGTCGATGATGAGAACGTCCTTGCCCTCCACCGAGCCCTCGGGCATCGGATAGCGGATCTCCGGCTCGCCCGTTTTGGCGGCGGTTCCTACGTAATGTTCCATCTTCAGGCTCGTAAGGTCGTCGAGCCCGAGGAAGTCACAGAGACAGCGTCCGGCGAACCAGCCGCCGCGCGCGAGCGCGACGACGACCTCCGGCTCGAACTCGGTGCGTCTGACCTGATCGGCGACCGACCGACAGCGGCCGTAGATGTACTCCCAGTTGGTGACGGTGCAAGTGAAGTCGTCGCGCTCGGTCATGGCTCAGTTGTGTGGGACGGCGGCACGCGTTAAGTCGTTGTGTCTCTCCGCTCGGCGGAGTAGGAATCAGTGAGAACGAGGAGTCGGCCTTCCGGTCAGCGACCAGCCATGATGCCGCCGTCGACCGAGAGCGGCATGCCGGTGACGTACGAGGCGTCGTCCGAACAGAGCCAGACGGCCGCGTTGGCCATCTCCTCGGGCTCCCCGAGTCGCCGCATCGGAACGCTCGATTTGAGTTTCTCGCGCATCTCGTCGGGCATCTGGCTGTAGCCGGGCGTATCGACCGGCCCGGGACAGACGGCGTTGATGCGGATGCCGTCCTCGGCGTATTCGAGCGCGGCGGTCCGTGTGAGGCCGACGACGCCGTGTTTGCCCGCCGAATAGGGTGCGACGTTGCGCTGGCCCTTCAGCCCCGCGCCGGAGGAGGTGTTGACGATCGCACCGCCGCCCTGTTCGAGCATTGCGTCGATCTCGTGGCGCATGCACCGCCACGTGGATTTGAGCGTGATGTCGAGCTCCTTGTCCCAGTCATCTTCAGAAACCTCCGCCGTCGGCACCATATCGCCCGCGGCACCGGCGGCGTTGTTGTGAGCCATGTCGAGGCCGCCGTAGCTGTCGACCGCTTCCTCGACCATCGCGGTGATGTCTGACTGGCTGGTGATGTCGACGGTGAGGAACAGCGCCTCGCCACCGTCGTCCTCGATCAGTTCGACGGTTTCCCGGCCGGCGTCCTCGTCGATGTCCGTAACGATGACGTTCGCTCCTTCCTCGGCGAACCGCAGCGCCGACGCACGGCCGATACCCGCGCCGGCACCTGTAACGGCTACCGTTTTGTCGTTGAGTCCGTTCATAGTGGTTTTCCGTTCGTCGCGGGGCGAGACGACGCTCGCCCCGTGCGAACACTGAATATTTGTTCAGTCCGGCGGATAACCGTTTCGCTCCGAGCAGCGCTTCAACAAACGAAATCGCGTGACAGCGGTCAGTTTGACGTGTCTGACTGTGACGCTATCGCACGAAGCCGGTCGGTTCGGAACCTTCTTTATTGACGTTCGTGATTATACGTCCACGATGGCTGTACTCTGGCTGGACGAGGTAGGCAAGGACGACATCGACGCCGTCGGCGGCAAGGGCGCGTCGTTGGGCGAACTCGCTGGTGCCGGCCTGCCCGTCCCGCCGGCGTTCGTCGTCACGGCCGGAACGTACCGCTCGTTCATCGAGGAAACCGGGATCGACGACGACCTGTTCGATGCCGTCGACGTCGATCCCGACGATTCGAGCGCGCTCGCCGCCGCCACAGCCGAAGCCGAGGACCTCATTCTGGGGACGGAGATGCCCGAAGAACTTCGGGAAGAGATCCTCGACAACTACGGGAGCCTCGACGACGGTGACGCGTTCGTCGCGGTGCGCTCGTCGGCGACCGCCGA
The DNA here is from genome assembly GCF_024508235.1 of Halococcus qingdaonensis. NCBI lineage: Archaea > Methanobacteriati > Methanobacteriota > Halobacteria > Halobacteriales > Halococcaceae > Halococcus > Halococcus qingdaonensis. Next base: position 1,875,680 of record NZ_CP101943.1, read on the forward strand.
AGACCTGCCCGACGCCTCGTTTGCCGGCCAACAGGAAACCTTCCTCAACATCACCGGCGACGACCTCGTCCAGCGCGTCAAGGAATGCTGGGCCTCACTCTTCACCCAGCGAGCGATCTACTACCGCGAACAGCAGGGGTTCGACCACCGGAACGTCGACATCGCGGTCGTCGTCCAGCGGATGGTCGACGCCGAGAAGTCGGGCGTGATGTTCACCTCCCATCCCTCGACCGGCGCACCCGAACTCATCGTCGAGGCCGCGTGGGGGCTCGGCGAGGCGGTCGTCGCCGGCGAGGTCTCGCCCGACAACTACGTCGTCGACCGCGACAGCCACGAACTCGACTCCGTCACCGTGGCCGACAAGAAGACGATGTGCGTCAAAGAGTCCGAGACGGGCGAGACGACGATGGTCGACGTCCCCAACGAAAAACGCGAGGCACAGGTGCTCGACGAGGACGAACTCGACAGTCTGGTCGAGATCGGCGAACAGGTCGAGGAGCACTACGGCGAACCGCAGGACGTCGAGTGGGCGATCTTCGAGGGCGACGTCTACATGCTCCAGTCGCGACCGATCACGACGATCGCCGACGACGGGGGTGAGCAGGCAAGCGTCGCCAACGGCGGCGACGAGTCCGGAACGAGCGACGATGTGTTGCTCACGGGGCTCGGCGCGAGTCCGGGCATCGCCAGCGGCGCGGTGGCGATCGTCGGCAAGCTCGACCAGCTCGACAAAGTGGGCGAGGGCGACGTCATCGTCACCGAAATGACGACCCCGGACATGGTGCCGGCGATGAAACGCGCGAGCGGTATCGTCACCGACGAGGGCGGGATGACCTCCCACGCGGCGATCGTCTCTAGGGAACTGGGTGTCCCGGCCGTGGTCGGCTCGCAGAGCGCGACGAGCACGCTCGCCGACGGGCGGCACATCACCATCGACGGCGACAAGGGTACGATCCGCGAGGGCGAGGCCGACGACGGCGAGCGCGACGCCGTCGAGGAAGTCCGCCCACAGTCACCCGTCAAGCCGATGACCGCCACCGAGGTGAAGGTCAACGTCTCGATCCCCGAGGCCGCCGAACGCGCCGCCGCGACCGGCGCTGACGGCGTTGGTCTGCTCCGGATGGAGCACATGATCCTCTCGACGAACAAAACCCCCGAGAAGTACATCGACGACCACGGCGAGGACGCCTACATCGAGGAGATCGTCGAGGGTGTCAGAAATGTCGCCGAGGAGTTCTACCCACGACCGGTGCGCGTGCGCACGCTCGACGCCCCCACCGACGAGTTCCGCCAGTTGGAAGGCGGCGAGAGCGAACCCGACGAGCACAACCCGATGCTCGGCTATCGCGGCATCCGACGCAGCCTCGACCGCCCCGACGTGTTCGTCCACGAGCTCGAAGCCTTCCGGCAACTCTACGGGATGGGCTACGACAACGTCGAGATCATGCTGCCGCTCGTCAACGACGTCGAGGACGTCCTCCAGGCCAAGAATCTCATGCAGGACGCCGGCATCGACCCCGACAAGCGATCCTGGGGCGTGATGGTCGAGACGCCCGCCTCGGCGCTGCGCATCGAGGAGATGGCCGACGCGGGCATCGACTTCGCCTCCTTCGGGACGAACGATCTCACCCAGTACACCCTGGCCGTCGACCGGAACAACGGGCAGGTCGCCGACCGCTTCGACGAACTCCACCCCGCCGTGCTCGAACTCGTCGGGCAGACGATCGAGAGCTGCCGCGAGAACGACGTCGCGACGAGCATCTGCGGGCAGGCCGGTTCGAAACCGCAGATGGTGCAGTTCCTCGTCAACGAGGGCGTCTCCTCGATCTCGGCGAACATCGACGCCGTACGCGACGTCCAGCACGAGGTCAAGCGCGTCGAGCAGAAACTCGTCCTCGACACCGTCAGGTAGGATTTTCGATGGCCAGCCACGATCGCACGCGAACCGCGGCGAGATACACAACGGCTAACAGCGTGAGTGACCAGTCCTGATCATGCAGCGGGCCACGCCACAGGAGTTCTCCCGCGTTCTTTCATCGATGTGTACGGAGCCACATCCCGACGCACGCGCGGCCGCCGAGCGCTTTCTCGCGACCAACCCCGGCGATCCCGGCACGTACGAGACGATCGCCGACATCGAGCGCGAGGTCGTCGCCCAGTTGGGAGAGATGGTCTCGCTGCCGGAGCCGGCGGGCTACGTCACCAGCGGCGGTAGCGAGGCGAACATCCAGGCGCTGCGCATCGCGCGCAACCGCGCCAACACGGACGATCCGAACGTGGTCGCGCCCGCGAGCGCCCACTTCAGTTTCCACAAGGCCGCCGGCATGCTCGGGCTCGAACTCCGCACCGCGCCGCTCGACGACGAGCGGCGGGCCAACACGACGGCGATGGCAGAACTCGCCGACGAGGACACCGTCGCGGTCGTCGGCGTCGCCGGCACCACCGAACACGGCCGCGTCGACCCGATCCCCGAGATCGCCACAATCGCCGACGAGGCAGGCGCGCTCTGTCACGTCGACGCCGCGTGGGGCGGCTTCCACCTGCCGTTCACCGATCACGAGTGGGACTTCGCCGACGCCCCGATCGACACGATGACGATCGACCCGCACAAGCTCGGGCGAGCAGTCGTGCCCGCCGGCGGACTGCTCGCGCGCTCGGACGAACTGCTCGACGCGCTCGCGGTCGAAACTCCGTATCTCGAATCGCGCTCGCAGGCGACGCTGACGGGCACGCGAAGCGGGGCCGGCGTGGCGAGCGCCCGCGCCGCACTCGACGCGCTGTGGCCCGACGGCTATCGCGATCAGGCCGAGCGCGGCCAGGCGAACGCCGACTGGCTCGCCGCCGCGCTCGACGAGCGTGGCTATTCGGTCGTCGAGCCCGAACTCCCGCTCGTCGCCGCCGAGATCCCCGGGACTACGTTCGAGGCGCTGCGGGAGATGAACTGGCGGATCTCCCGGACGGGAAACGGTGCGCTTCGCGTCGTCTGCATGCCACACGTCACCCGCGAGATGCTTCGAGCGTTCGTCGACGATCTCGACCGACTGAAATAGACAACACTTAGGCGTGTGACGCAGCGATTTCCGGCAGTGACGCCGCTTCTGTCGGCCCTCGTCGCGGAGACGGTCGGAACCGTGTCTGCGCCGCTGCAGATCGACGCGCTCGAACGTCTCGTCGAGACGGCGACCGGGCCGCTCGGGCTGCTCATCATCGCGGGTTACTCGTTCCTTATCGCGATCGCGCTCCCGCTGCCGAGCGAGATCGTCCTCGTCGCGCCGCTGGATCTCGGAATTTCCGAAACGGGTGATTTCGTCCTGATCACGCTCGTCAGCGGCATCGGGAAGGCCGCCGGCAGCGTCGTCGCCTTCCGCCTCGGCCACGAGGCAAGAGACCGGTCCGGGCGGCTCGTCGAATGGCTGCGCGACTCGCGGTTCGACATCGTCGAATGGTCCGAACGGCGAACGATACAGCTCGTGCGCCGGTACGGCTACATCGGGCTGGCGATCGCACTCTCGGTGCCGTTCTTCCCGGACACGCTGTCGATCTACGCCTTCACCATTCTGGAGGAGGACTACCTGAAGTTCGCCGCGGCGACGTTCGTCGGCAGCGCCGGACGGCTGCTGGTCGTCGCGGGCGTCTTCGCGCCGGTCACCTCGCTGTTCGGGCTCTGACGAGACGGCCACCCGCGAGCGGAAAGCGGCGGGCTTTAGGCTCCCATCCCGGTAGTGATGGCCATGAGCCACGAGGAGTTCCCCACGGAGAACCCGGCGGTCGTCACCTGCGGGCTGCCGTACGCCAACGGCGACCTGCACGTGGGCCATCTCCGGACCTACGTCGGCGGCGATGCCTTCACGCGCGCGCTCCGCAAGCTCGGCCAGGAGACGGCGTTCGTCTCGGGGTCGGACATGCACGGCACGCCCGTCGCGGTCAACGCCTGGGAGGAGGGCGTCACGCCCGAGGAGTTCGCGCTGCGCCACCACGAGAAGTACGAGGCGACGTTCCCGACGTTCGACATCGAATTCGACAACTACGGCCACACGGCCGAAGAGGAGAACGTCGAACTCACCCAGCAGTTCGTCCGCGAGCTCGACGAGAAGGGGTACGTCTACGAGCAGGAGATCGAGGTCGCCTGGGATCCCGAGGAGGGACAGGCTCTGCCCGACAGATACGTCGAGGGCACCTGTCCGTACTGTGGCGAGCACGCCCGCGGCGACGAGTGCGACGAGGGCTGCGGTCGCCACCTGGAACCGGGCGAGATCGAGGAGCCGACGAGCGTGATCACGGGCAATCCCGCCGAGTACCGCACCCGCGAGCACGAGTTCCTGCGCCTCTCGGAGTTCCAGGACTACCTCGGCGAGTTCATCGACCGGATGGACGGGACGGCGAACGCGCGCAACCAGCCCCGCGAGTGGATCGAAGGCGAGCTCCAGGACTGGTGTATCACACGGGACATGGACTGGGGGATCGAGTATCCTGGCGACGAGGAACTCGTGCTCTACGTCTGGGTCGATGCACCGATCGAGTACGTTTCGAGCACGAAGCAGTACAGCGAGCGCGTCGGGAGTGAGGAGTTCGATTGGGAACAGGCGTGGCAGGAGTCGGGCGAGCTCGTCCACGTTATCGGCCGGGACATCATCCAGCATCATACTGTGTTCTGGCCCGCGATGCTCCACGGCGTGGACTACCAGGAACCGCGCGCGGTGCTCGCGAGCGGGTTCGTCAACCTCGACGGCAAGGGCTTTTCGACCAGTCGCGATCGCGCGGTCTGGGTCGACGACTACCTCGACGAGGGGTTCGACCCGGACCTCTATCGCTACTACATCACGACGGGCACCGGCTTCCAGCAGGACATCGACTTCTCCTGGGAGCGGTTCGCCGAGCGCGTCAACGGCGAACTCGTCGGCACGGTGGGGAACTTCCTCTACCGATCGCTGCTCTTTGCCCACCGCAACTACGGGGGAACGCCCGACGGTGAGATCTCCGAGGAAGTGCGCGAGCGCATCGAGCAAGCGATCGACGAGTTCCGGGACGGCGTCAACGACTACTCCGTGCGCGCGGTCGGGGAGTCGGCCGTCGAACTCTCCCAGTTCGGCAACGAGTACATCCAGCGCCACGAGCCCTGGAACGCCGACGATCCCGAGCGAGCGGCGGTCATCCGCGACTGCGTGCAGCTCTCGAAGGCGGTCACGGTGCTCTCCGAGCCGATCATGCCCGGCATGGCCGAGCGACTCTGGGACCAGCTCGACGAGACGGGTTCGGTCCACGAGGTTCTCCTGAACGCAGCACTCGACGCGCCGCCCGCCGAGTTCGATGCGCCCGACGAACCGTTCGAGGGCATCGAGGACGAGCGCGTCGCCGAGCTGAACGAGAAACTGGAGGCGCAGATCGCCGCCGCGAGCGAGGGTGGCGAGAGCAGCGCGGCCACGGAGGGTGACGCTGCCGAGGCCGCGGAGACCGACCTCGAAGCACTGACCGACGACCGCATCGGCTTCGAGGAGTTCCAGGAGCTCGACGTGCGAGTGGGCGAAGTGCTCGCCGCCGAGGGGATCGAGGGCGCGGACGATCTCGCGCGTCTGGAGGTCGATCTCGGCGTCGAGACGCGTCAAATCGTCGCCGGGATCAAACAGCTCCACGATCTCGACGCGCTCCCGGGCGAACGGGTGGTCGTGCTCGCGAACATCGAGAAAACGGAGCTGTTCGGCGTCGAGAGCAACGGGATGGTGCTCGCGGCCGGTGAGGCTGCTGACCTGCTGACCACCCACGGCGACAGCCCGCCGGGAACGAGGGTGCGCTGACCGAGCGGCAGCCATTTCTGGCTTGACGCCAACGATGGGATATGGCGGACGACTGGAAATACGCCGTCGAGGATCTCGAAGACGACGGCGACGAGAGCGCGGACGACGCACGCGCGACCGACGTCTTCGGAGACGACGAGCCGGGCGATCTCGAACCGGGATCACCGTCGTTCGAGAACGTCGTCTTCGTGCTGCTCGGCGTCGCCATCGCGCTGGTGGTCGTTCTCGGGATCTAGCGGACCCAACAGTTAATCCCGCTGCGGGCTAACACACGACCATGACGCTGGCACTCGGTGGCGCGCCGGTTGCGGCCGCGCTTCCGGCCCTCCAGATGAGCGATCTCCTGCTGGAGCAGCTCCCGCTGGTGCTCGTGGTCGCCGGGCTCGGACTGATGGGTGCCGAGGCGCTCGCGCCCGGCGCGCACTTCATCGTTCTCGGGGTCGCGCTGCTGTTTGCCGGGCTGATCGGTCTGTTGATCGGGAGTTTTCTCGGCCCGATCGTCCTCGCGGTCGTCCTCTCGGTGCTCGTGCTCGCCAGCGGTGCGGGAACGCTCTACGCCTACCGCCAGTTCGACATCTACGGCGGGAAGGGAGCCGGCAAGACGAGCGACTCGGCCTCACTCAAGGGGACGACCGGCCACGTCACCGAGCGCGTGACGCCGACGAGTGGGAAGGTGAAACTCGACGGCGGCGGCTTCAACCCCAACTACAGCGCCCGTACGCTCGACGGCGAGATCCCCGAAGACGAACCGATAGTGGTGACCGACCCCGGCGGTGGCAACGTTCTCACCGTCGAGGCGCTCTCGGCGGTGGAGGACGACATCGATCGCGCGCTCGCTCGCGGGCGCGACACCGACGATCGCGAGCGCGAAACCGCGTGACGGAACCCGCTCGACCGAAGCCTTATGTTCCTAACATCCGAACTCTCGATAGATGACACTCGTTCCGCTCCAGGCGCTCGCGCTCGCACCGGCCGTCGTGGTGCTGTTGGTGCTGGCCGTCGCGATCATCACCGTCTATAGCGCCATCGAAATCGTCAACGCGTACGAGAAGCGTGCGCTCACCGTCTTCGGCGACTACCGCAAACTGCTCGAACCGGGCATCAACTTCGTCCCACCGTTCGTCAACAAGACCTACCCGTTCGACATGCGGACCCAGACGCTCGATGTCGCGCGCCAGGAAGCCATCACGCGGGACAACTCGCCCGTGACGGCGGATGCAGTGGTCTACATCAAAGTAATGGACGCCAAAAAGGCGTTTCTGGAGGTCGATGACTACAAGCGCGCCGTCTCGAACCTCGCACAGACCACGCTCCGTGCCGTGCTCGGCGACATGGATCTCGACGACACGCTGAGCAAACGTCAGGAGATAAACGAGCGCATCCGCAAGGAGCTCGACGAGCCGACCGACGAGTGGGGGATCCGCGTCGAGTCCGTCGAGGTCCGCGAGGTCAACCCCTCGCCGGACGTCCAGCAGGCGATGGAACAGCAGACCTCCGCCGAGCGCAAACGCCGCGCGATGATCCTCGAAGCGCAAGGTGAACGGCGGAGCGCGGTCGAGGCGGCAGAGGGTGAGAAACGGTCGAACATCATCCGTGCACAGGGTGAAAAGCAGAGCCAGATCCTCGAATCCCAGGGTGACGCCGTTTCCACAGTATTGAGAGCGAAATCCGCCGAATCGATGGGCGAGCGCGCGGTCATCGAGCGCGGGATGGACACGCTCGAATCCATCGGCCAGGGCGAGTCGACGACGTTCGTCCTCCCCCAAGAGCTGTCGTCGATGCTCGGCCGATACGGCAAACACCTCACCGGCAGCGACATCAAGGAGGACGGCCACGATCTGGAAAGCCTCGATTTCGACGAGGAGACGCGCGAACTCATCGGGCTCGACAACATCGACGAGATCCTCGGCGAGATCGACGAGGAGGCCGACATCGACGTCGAGGAGATGGAACAGGAGGCCGAAGCGATCAAGACCGGCGAGGCGACGACCGACATCCAGGATCCCGACGAGGTCATCTCCGAGATGGACGCCGACGAAAGCATCGACGGAAGCACGTCGACGACGGGAACGTCGGCCACCGACGAAGAGGACGAGCTCGAACCGGAGACGAACTGAACGAGCGACGACCCGAACGAATGACGAGCTGACCGGGCCGAAGGGGTTTTACCTGCGTTTCTCCGACGTGACCCAATGGGCGACCGCGGGGTCGACGAGGGACGGCGGGCGACACTCCGGCGAGTCGCCGCGCTGGGTGCCGTCGGACCGTTCGCCGGCCTCGCAGAGGACGATAGCGGGATCCGCGAGACGATCGCTGGCTATCTCGCGACGACGCCGGGCGCACACTTCTCGAAGATCCGTGACGATCTCGATCTGGCCACCGGCGAGACACAGCACCATCTCAAACGACTCGAACGTGACGGCACAGTCGAGAGCCACCGCGACGGCGACTACCGACGCTACTTCCCGGCCCGCGAGTTCGACGACTTCGAGCGCACGGCGCTCGGCTTTCTCCGCCGCGAGACACCGCGCGGGATGGTCATCGCGCTGTTGCGCGACGGCGACGCGACCGCGAGCGATCTCGCGGCAGCGGTGGATGTCTCGCGGCCGACGATAAGCAATCACGCCGCCGATCTCGACGCGGCGGGGCTGCTCTCGCGTGAGGACGGCTACTCGCTCGTCCGCCCGGAACGGCTGCTGACGCTGCTGGTGAGCTATGCCGACTCCTTCGACGCCGCGACGGTCCGGTTCGCCCGCGAGGCCGATCAGTTCATCAGCGTCGACGCCTGACTACTGGGTGACTTTCCACGTCGTGCTCGAAGAGTAGCCCCACTTCTCGACCGAGAGTCCGTTATCGGTCTTGCGGATGGCGTTCATGTTCGTGCCGACTTCCTTCGGCGACAGCCCGAGCGCGTCGCCGATGAGTCGGGATTTGAAGTAGGTCTTGCTGTCGGCGTGTTCGCGGAGATACGAGAGGATGCGACGCTGTTTCTCGCTGAGTGTCTGCATCGGTGCGCTGCGTGCGGCCATACACGATCCGAACGGAGCAACACACATAGCGGGTTTGGTGCGATGGACTAATTCGGGCGCTATCGGTCGATTTCGGTCGTGTTCACGACGACGATATCGCCCGTCGTGGCTCGTCGACGCCCCTTCGAGTCGGGGGTGGTACGGACGGGTACGGCGCGAGCGGGCGGTAGTTCTTTATTTCTCGGCCACGGTAGCGGCGGATGGAGGACTACGCGATGGAAATATCTGATAAACTCCTGTGTCTGTTCAACGCCGACGTCACCGAATCCGAAGACAGCTACACCGTCGAGATACCGCGCCGCGAGGTCGAGAACGGGTCGATCGAGCCCGGCGAGACCTACCGTGTGGCACTCGTCTCGCGCGAACCGACCGAGGAATCATCGAGCAGCTCGCGCTCGCGGTCGAGCACACCCTCCTCGGAGCCACAGCCGCCCGTCGATGTCGGCGAGATGCGCTACGTCGAGGTCGAGGACATCGGCAAGCAGGGCGACGGCATCGCCCGCGTCGAACGCGGCTACGTCATCATCGTCCCCGGTGCCGAGATCGGCGAACGCGTCAAAGTCGAAGTCACCGAGGTGAAATCGAACTTCGCCGTCGGCGAAATCATCGATTAGTACCTTTTTACTTCGTCGGGTGGCCTCCCTGCGGTCGGCCACCACTCCTCGCAAAAAGCTACGCTAAAAACTCCCGCTCGCGCCTTCGGCGCTCGCGGCGAACCGCGCTCACTCTGTTCGCGCGGACTCTCCACTCTCTGCACCACAGAAGCCCTCGCTCCCTCACTTCGTTCGGTCACTCGCCCTTCATCCGCCAGGACCGCAAACCGTTGCCGCACCGCCGGCAGGGCCGGCAGCTACCCGTCGATCGGCGTTCCGTCCGGTCGTTTCGCACCCTCGGAGTCGTGGACGACGATCTCGCCGGAATCGGGGTTCGCCGGTTCGTAGCGTTCGCTGACGGCGATGGCCTCTTCGATCTCGCGGATCGCGCGTTCTTTGAGCGCACCGGCCAGTTCCTCGGCATGCTCGCGATCGATGTCGCGCCCGAGCCCCTCACACTCGTGGGCGCGCACGTCGCCGACCTGATCGACCGCCGCGCCCATCGGCTGGCTCGATCCGTCGAGAGCGACGCTGAACGGATAAGTGCGACAGATGAGCGGCCGATCCTCGTGGACGGTACACGCCCCGACACCGTCCTCCTCGGCGTAGAAGGTGCAGTCGCCACAGCCGGTCGTTTCGAGCGCCCACTCGAAGGTCTCGCCCTCCAGTCCGTCCTCGCCCTCGCTGAGTCCGTACGGCATCGGCCGGGCGACGTCCCGGTGATCGTACTCGGTGGTGTCCTGCAGCTCGCGTATCTCGTCAGGAAACACCGTCGCGGTGTGCTCCTCGTACCCGTCCGGGCCCGTCGCCGCCTTGCAACAGGCCCCACAGCGCGTACACTCGAAGCCGATCTCCTCAATGGCGTCGGCCAGCGCCCCGACATCGAGATCGCGCGCACGGGCGAGTTCGTCCTCGAAACTCACATATCTCCTTTCGGCCGCCGCGCAAAAAGACCGTCGTCAGGGGCAGACCCGTTCACCGTCCCACTCGACATGCCCTTCGACGGCGAGTTTGGCGAGATGGGCCGCCACCGTGCGCTCGGCCAGTCCTCGCACTCCCGAAAGATCCTTCTCGTAGGCCGCGTCGGTCACCGCAGCGACCGTCCGCGCACCATCGCGCACCGCCCGCAGGACCGCGCGCTCACGGCGCAGTCGATGAGAGAGCAGCCGCTCGATCACCGCCCGTGGCTTCTCGATGACCGGTCCGTGACCCGGATACAGCCGTGCCGGGTTTCGAGCGTGGAGCCGCCGGAGCGCGGTGAGATAGCCACGCATGTCGCCGTCTTCGTTCCCCACAACGACGCTGCCGCTCGCGACGGCGAGATCGCCGACCAGCAGCTCGTCGTTGATGGCGAGCGCGACGTGATCGGGGGCGTGTCCCGGCGTCGCGAGCAACTCGACGGTCCCCGCGTCGGTGTCGATGCGCGTCCCCGGGCCGAAGGTGCGATCGGGCGAGAGACCGGTCGCGCGTTCGAACCGGTCCGCGTAGCCGGCGTGCGCCCAGACGGTCGCCCGGTCGGCGTACGCTTCGACGCCGCCCACGTGATCGGGGTGGGTGTGGGTCACGAGCAGGTTCGCGACCCCGTCGATCGCGTCGTCGAGGCGGGGCGTCGCGGCTGCCGGATCGACGAGCAACGCCCGCTCGCTCCCGACGAGATAGGCGTTCGTCTCGCCGCCGGGTGCGGCCGTCTCGACAGGAATCGAAACATGGGTCAGACTCACGACGAGTGGTGGTGCTCGCGGCTGAAAAGGCCAGTTACTGGTTCAGGAAGTAGACCTGCTTTCTGGCGTCGCGAAAGCTGTAGCGCGAGCCGACGAGATCGTCGTCTTCGAGACGGTTCAGCGCGTAGCGGACGGTGCGATCGGGCAGCAGCGATTCGTCGGCGAGCTGGCCCTGCGAGAGCGGCGTCTCCGATTCGAGCACTTTGGCGACGAGCTTCGCGCTCGGGGGGAGTTCGCGCAGGCGGTCGCGGAACTCGGTCTCGGTCAACGGGTCGTCGGGCTGTGCGCGGTCCGTGGTGGCGCTCATACCCACCTCTCTTCGACGGGCTATGGTAAAACTTGCCCATATATGGGAATGTATACTACTACCGCATGAATGAATACCTTTGCCCTTATATTTCGTGGTGAGGCGCGCACCGCACGGCTAGAATACGGATGACGGTGAGCAGTTGGGACGTGCCACGGTCGGTTCGCTCGACGGTCGCCACTGACGGGCAGCGCGTCATATCCGTACGGTTTTATTCCTCGACCGAAAACCACGGGTAGCGTGAAGGGACAGGAGTGGTACCAGACCGTCGAGGTCGCCGAGGAGTACGACACCAAGCGGTTCTCCGACGGCGGCCGGCTCATCGACGAGCGAGAGAAGGAGGCCGTGCTCTCGGCAGTCGGCCCCGTCGACGACAAACGCATCCTCGAAATCGCCTGCGGAACGGGGCGATTCACGACGATGCTCGCCCAGCGCGGCGCTGATATCGTCGGCCTCGATATCTCGCCCGCGATGCTCCAGGAGGGTCGGAAAAAGGCGCGCGCGGCGGGCGTCGACGACCATCTGGAGTTCATGCGCGGCGACGCTGCCCGCCTTCCTTTCCCCGACGATCACTTCGAGACCGTCATCGCGATGCGGTTTTTCCATCTCGCGGATACGCCCGCCTCGTTTCTCGCCGAGCTACGCCGCGTAGCCCGCAAGCAGGTCGTCTTCGACACCTTCCGTCGGTTCAGCACCCGCAGCATCTACAACTGGCTGCTACCGATGGGCTCGCGGCTGTACGCCCGCGCTGAGATCGAGGAGCTTCTCGACGGGGCCGGACTCCAGCTGGCCGGCGAGGAACACGACTTCTTCTTCCCATATGGCCTCTATCGCCAGCTCCCCGACGCGATGGCCACCCGAGTGCGCGAACTCGACGACGTGATCATGGACTCGCCGATCGGCGAGTACGTAGCGTCGGTGTCGTACTGGGACGCACGGTTGCAAGAGGAGTGAGAACCGGTCGCCGTGCTGTCGCCCGCTGGGGCGAGCTTTCGTCGGTAATGAACTGACTGACGCATCGTCCGCGAGCGACCGTTTCGTCGGTCGTCGGGAGGATCGGCAGCGGCTCGGCGATAAAGCGGTTGTTTTTATGTCGAGCGGCGCTATTCGGTCGGTATGCAGCTCTCGGTGGTCGTGCCGACCCTCAACGGCCGAACCCAACTCGCGGCGTGTCTCGACGCGCTCGCGACGGTGGCCCCCGAGAGCGAGGTGGTCGTCGTCAACGGCCCCTCCGCGGACGGTACCACCGGCATGGTCGGCGAACGCGACGACGTCGACGTGCTCGTCGAGGTCGCCGACCGGAACCTGAACGTCGCGCGCAACGCCGGGATCGAACACACGGCCGGCGAGCACGTCGCGTTCGTCGGCTACGATCGGACCGTGGAGCCAGGCTGGAAGGACGCGCTCGCGGCGGGCTTCGACACCGATAGCCACGGCGACGGGCGTGCGCACGCCATCGTCGAAGGATATCCACCGCGGATGCGCCGGGATGTGGGAGTCGTCACCGGGCCGGTACGATCGGCCGACGGGCCGACGACACCCGAGTCGCGGACCATTACCGGCCGCGAGGTGACGTATTTCGACGGCTCGAACGTCGCGTTCACCCGCGCGGCGCTCGAAGACGCTGACGGGTTCGACGAATATCTCCAGACGGGCGGTGCGCGCGATCTCGCTCACCGGCTCGCGGCCGTGGAGTACGACGTCCGCTGGGCGGGAGGGATGGCCGTCGGCGACGCGCTCGGCACCGAGACGGCCCCGTCGGCCCCGCGAGCGATCTCCGACGGCGGCCGGACCGAGCGCGACTGGTACTGGAAGTATCGCGCGCTCGCCTACCGCCTCGTCAAGAACTACGGGCTGCGGCCGACGACCGCGCGACGACTACTCTCGCACGCGGGCCGGGACGCCCTCACCGGGCTCGAAAGCGTCGTGCGCGGCGAGGCGAGCCCGACGAACTGGGTCGGAAACGGGCGGGACGTGCTCACCGGGAGTCTGCGCGGCAACGGCTCCGGGCTGGCCGCGCGCTGGCGCTCGCGCGACCGCCGCAACCCGAACGGGCTCTCCGCGCGATCCGAGCGCGCGGTCGCGGTCCACGACTGGCGCTGACGGTAGTTGATAAGCGTTCGTTTCGGTGTTCGTGTGCCAGAGCCTGCCGTTCGCGTCCGGCGTTTCCGCGATCCCGAGTAGCAATTTTTATATAGAACCGCAAACGACCCATTGATGAGGATTTCAAATCATGGCACAGCAACAGCGCATGGGTGGACAGCCGATGTTCATCCTCAGCGATGACAGCGAGCGAACACGCGGTGAGGACGCACAGAGCGCGAACATCGAGGGCGGCAAGGCCGTCTCGGAGTCCGTCCGGACGACGCTCGGCCCGAAAGGGATGGACAAGATGCTCGTCTCCGATTCGGGCGACGTCGTCATCACCAACGACGGCGCGACGATCCTCGGCGAGATGGATATCGAGCATCCCGCCGCGCAGATGATCGTCGAGGTCGCCGAGACACAGGAGGACGAAGTCGGCGACGGGACGACCACGGCGGCCGTGCTCACCGGCCAGCTGCTCGCCAAGGCCGAGAACCTCCTCGACGACGACGTCCATCCGACGACGATCGTCGAGGGCTATCACGAGGCCGCGGAGCTGGCCCACGAGGCCGTCGACGAGCTCGTCGTCGACGAGACGGTCGACGACGACGTCCTCCGCGGCGTCGCCGAGACCTCGATGACGGGCAAGGGCACCGGCGACGTCGGTGCCGAAGCGCTCGCGGAGACGGTCGTCGAGGGGATCCGACAGGTCGAGAACGACGGCGTCGCACGCGAGGACATCACCGTCCGCACCCAGACGGGCGCGAGTTCGAGCGCGACGGAGCTCGTCGAGGGCGTCATCAGCGAGGAGGAGCCGGTTCGCGAGGACATGCCCGCGACCGTCGAGGACGCCTCGATCGCCGTGCTTGACGTCGAATTCGACATCCGCGAGTCGAACGTCGACGCCGAGTACGACGTCGGGAGCGTCGAGGAGCTCAACGCCGCCATCGACGCCGAAGAGAGCCAGTTCGAGCAGTACGCCGACGCGCTCGCCGATCTCGACGTCGACGTGGCGTTCGTCACCGAAAGCGTCGACGACCGCGCGGCCGCCCACCTCGCCGACGAGGGGATCCTGGTCTTCGAGAGCGTCGACGACGACGAGGCGAAGGCGATCACGCAGGCGACCGGCGCGAGCCGCGTCGGTGCCATCGACGACCTCGAAGCGGACGATCTGGGCAACGCCGAGCGCGTCAGCGTCGAGTCGTTCGCCGACGACGATCTCGTCTTCGTCGAGGGCGGTGCGGCCGCCGAATCCGTGACGGTGTTCGCCCGAGGCGGCACCGATCACGTCACCGACGAGCTCGAACGCGCGCTCCACGACGGGCTCGACGTCGTGACCGCCGCACTCGATGCTGGCGGCGTCGTCCCCGGCGGCGGCGCGAGCGAGGTCGCCATCGCCGCGTACATCCGCGACCACGCGGCGAGCATCGAGGGGCGTCGCCAGCTCGCCGTCGAGGCGTTCGCCGACGCGACCGACGTGCTCCCGCGCACGCTCGCCGAGAACACCGGCATGGACCCGATCGACGCGCTCGTCGAGCTGCGCAGTCGCCACGACAGCGAGGGCCGGGCCGGCATCATCAGCGAAAGTCAGACCGGCACCGTCACCGATCCCGTCGAGGCCGGCGTCTTCGATCCCGTCGCCGTCAAACACGAGGCCATCGAGAGCGCGACCGAGGCCGCGACGATGATCGCCCGCATCGACGACGTCATCTCCGCGGACAGCTAATCCGACCCACCGTTTTTTCGGCCCGAGCGACGACCAGCGCGTCGCACGTCCGTCGACGGTCCTCAGATCGTCGGGAGTCGCCAGTCGTATCGCAGCGCCAGCAGGCGAAGGCCGAGCACGACGATCGCACAGCCGAACGCTGCCCGACCGGACGCGACGCCCGCCCGCACGGCGAGCCAAAACGTGGCTCCGCCAAGCACTGCCGGCGTCGCGTAGAAATCCTCATGGAGCACGCTCGGCACCCGACCGAGCAGTAGATCGGCAATGCTGCCGCCGCCGACGCCAGTGAGCGTCGCGAGAACGACGACGCCGAACGGCGAGAGCGCCGCTCGAACGCCGACGAGCGCGCCGGTGGCCGCGAACGCCGCGAGCCCGACGGCATCGGGGAGCTGGACCACCGCGTGGGTCCGGAGGCGACTGCCGAGCAGTCGTGCGAGCACGAGTGCGAGTGCGACGCCGGCGAGGGCGATGGCGACGTCGCCGGTCGTCCGCAGTGCGACCGGGACGCGGCCGACGAGCGTGTCGCGGAGAATGCCGCCGCCGAGCGCCGTGAGCATGCCGAGAACAGCGATGCCGAACAGATCGAGATCGGCGTCGGCACCCTTGAGCGAGCCGGCGAGCGCGAACGCCACGAGGCCGATCGCGTTCATCGCGCCGAAGGCGTCGACCATCAGACGTCCGTCAGCACGACCGGATCGCCCACCGCGACGTCGAACGCCCGCTCGCCACGGCCGCGGTTGACCGCGAGCTCGACGTTCTCGTGGCTCCCGACGGTGACGAGGCGCTCGCCCGACACGACGTGTGCGTACGACCGTTCGACCGGTGCCCGCTCGTCGTTGACGGTGATACTGTCACCGAAGGAGTCGTCGAGCACCTCTCCAGGGACGTTCGTGATGGCGTTGCCGAACCCGTCGACGACGAGCACTTCGCCCGCGATCGCGTCGTCGCGGTGTGTCGGTTCGGGAAAGGAGAGCTCCTCGATCCCGTCCGCCGGCGTGCAGCGATCGAGACTCTCGACACTGTCGATGCCCGCCTCGTGGACAGCGGCGGCTGCCGGCGCGAACACGTCCCGGCCATGGAACGTCGAGCTCTCGGCCTCGTCGTCGGCGATCACGAACGCCTCGATATCGTTGCCGTCGGCGAGTCGGCGAGCTGCGGGGACGAGAACGCCGTTGTCCGGCCCCACGAGGGCGTGGTCGCCCGCGCGCACGACGAGCGCCGCGCGGTCGGTACCGACGCCCGGATCGACCACGACGAGATGGACGGCGGGCGGGAAATAGGGGAGCAGTTCTCGCAGCCAGAACGCTGCCGTGCGGACGTCCTGCCTAGGGAACTCGTGGCTGACGTCGACCAGTCGGGCGTCGGTGTTCGAGAGGAGCACGCCCTTCATCGCCGCCGGGTAGGGCGTACCGAAATCGGAGCTCAGCGTGAGCATGTTATTCGGGATCGGCGGTGTTCGAGCGGTGCGGACGGTTGTCGGCCGCGCCGTCGGTGTCGCTCACCCGCTGGAGGCGCTCGATGCCGTCGATCTCGGTGACGACGTCGACGACGGCGCTCGGGATGAGCGCCTCCCAGCCCTCGTCGTCGATCATGCGCTCGCGGATCTCGGTGCCTTCGAGCTTCTCGCGTTCGAACATCGGCGACTGACGCACCTCGACGCCCGCCTCCGAGAACAGCTGGACGACGAGCGGGTTGTTCGAGTAGGCGACGTCGAACGCCGGCGACATGCTGCGGACGTGGCTGACCCAGACCGCGTTGCGATCGAGATCCTCGATCGGCACCGGGTAGATGACGAGATCGGCGTCTTCGAGCGACTTGGTGATCATCATGATGCGCTCGCCGGCGGTGAACGGGTTGTGGCGCGTGTGCGAGTCGTCGGCGCTGCCAATGCCGAGCACGAGTTCGTCGACCTCGTCGGCGATGCGTTCGACCATGTGGTGGTGACCGTCGTGATAGGGCTGGAAGCGACCGATGTAGAACCCCCGCGTCATATCCACACTCCCGCCCCACACGTATATAAAACCGGCCGGTCGTCCGTGAACGGCGAATCGTGGCAGAAACGGACTCACAGGGGCGGTTTCGACAGCGTGTGCACGACGTTCGAGGGGAGAAAGTATATCAGTAAACGTGCCCTCGTTTCTACTGTTAGAGACAGTCACATGAGCAACGACACCGACACCGACGACGCGTTCCCGACCGAGTCGGAGATCGACTCGGACTCGGAGTCGGGAGCCGAGACGACCGTGCCGTCAGGGGAGGAACTCGGCAGCGACGTCGACGACGAGGCCATCATCGAGGGGCAAGAGGACGACCTACTCGGGGGGCTCGACATCGAATCGACCGCCGACATCGAGATCCCCGACCGACTCGTCGATCAGGTCATCGGGCAGGATCACGCCCGTGACGTCGTGATGAAGGCGGCCAAGCAGCGCCGCCACGTCATGATGATCGGGACGCCCGGGACGGGCAAGTCGATGCTGGCCAAAGCGATGAGCCAGCTCCTGCCCAAGGAGGACCTCCAAGACGTTCTGGTCTATCACAACCCCGACGATGGCAACGCGCCGAAGGTCCGAACCGTGCCGGGCGGAAAGGGCAAACAGATCATCGAGGCGCACAAGGAGGAGGCCCAGAAGCGCAACCAGATGCGCCAGTTCCTGATGTGGATCATCATCGCCATCGTGCTGGGCTACTCGCTGCTGATCGCCGGGCAGGTACTGCTCGGCATTCTCGCCGCCGGCGTCATCTACATCGCCTTCAAGTACAGCTCCCGCAGCACGGACGCGATGATCCCGAACCTCCTGATCGACTCCTCGGACACCCAGACCGCCCCGTTCAAGGACGCGACGGGTGCCCACGCTGGCGCACTGCTCGGCGACGTCCGCCACGACCCGTTCCAGTCGGGCGGGATGGAGACGCCGAGCCACGACCGCGTCGAGTCGGGAGCGATCCACGAGGCCAACAAGGGCGTGCTGTTCCTCGACGAGATCAACACGCTCGACGTGCGCTCCCAGCAGAAGCTGATGACGGCGATCCAGGAGGGTGAGTTCAGTATTACTGGTCAGTCCGAGCGCTCCTCGGGTGCGATGGTCCAGACCGAACCCGTCCCGACGGACTTCGTCATGGTCGCCGCCGGGAACCTCGACGCGATGGAGAACATGCATCCGGCACTGCGCTCGCGGATCAAGGGCTACGGCTACGAGGTATACATGGACGACACCATCGAGGACGAGCCGGAGATGCGCCGCAAGTACGCCCGATTCGTCGCCCAAGAGGTCGACAAGGACGGGCGGCTCCCGCACTTCACGCGCGACGCCGTCGAGGAGATGATCCTCGAAGCCCAGCGCCGTGCGGGCCGGAAGGGACACCTCTCGCTCAAGATGCGTGACCTCGGCGGGCTCGTCCGCGTGGCGGGCGACATCGCTCGGGCGGAGGAGGCCGAGTTCACCACCCGCGAGCACGTTCTCCAGGCGAAGAACCGCTCGCGCTCGATCGAACAGCAGCTCGCCGATACGTTCATCGAGCGCCGCAAGGACTACGAGATGACCGTCGCACAGGGCGACGTCGTTGGCCGCATCAACGGGCTCGCCGTGATGGGCGAGGACTCGGGGATCGTCCTCCCCGTGATGGCCGAGGTCACCCCCTCGCAGGGCCCCGGTGGCGTGATCGCCACCGGCCAGCTCAAGGAGATGGCCGAGGAGGCCGTCCAGAACGTGTCGGCGATCATCAAGAAGTTCTCCGACGAGAACATCTCGGAGAAGGACATCCACATCCAGTTCGTTCAAACCGGGCAGCAGGGCGTCGACGGCGACTCGGCCTCGATCACCGTGGCCGCCGCCGTCATCAGCGCGCTGGAGGACGTGCCGGTCGATCAGAACCTCGCAATGACCGGTTCGCTGTCGGTCCGGGGCGACGTGCTCCCGGTCGGCGGCGTGACCCACAAGATCGAGGCCGCAGCCAAGGCCGGTCTCGAACGGGTCATCATCCCGGCGGCGAACGAACAGGACGTGATGATCGAGGACGAGTACAAGGATCAGATCGAGGTCGTCCCCGTCTC
Source organism: Halococcus qingdaonensis (assembly GCF_024508235.1). NCBI lineage: Archaea > Methanobacteriati > Methanobacteriota > Halobacteria > Halobacteriales > Halococcaceae > Halococcus > Halococcus qingdaonensis. The sequence continues at coordinate 1,894,987 of NZ_CP101943.1, forward strand.
GCACATCAGCGAGGTGCTCGAAGTCGCCCTCGCCGGCGAGGGCGAGAAGGACGGGCTGGTCGACCGCCTGAAGTCGATCACCGGCCAGGCGCTCGACCGACAGGTCGGCCAGCAGGGCACCGGCAGCCCCAGCCCGCAGTAACGTGGCCCGTTGGGCGGTCTTCGCGGGGCTGACCGCCCTCGTTCTCGTTTTGTTACTCGCGCTCGCGCGCGTTTCCCAGGTGGCGAGCCACGAGGCCGCCCCGACGAACGAAGCGCCAGCGAGTGTTTCCGAACACGCCGAGCCAGAAGATCATCCGGAGTCAGCACCCCACCAGGAAGCGGAGTCCCGTCCGGACGCCGAACAGCGTCCGGAAGCGGAGCGCCCGAAACGCGAACCACAGGAACCCGCATCGCTGTCGACGGGGCTACTGCTCGCGAACGTCGCGCTCTCGCAGGGACTCTTCCTCGTCGTTCTGCTCGGAAGCGCGTGGTACACGCGGATCCCGCTCGGGGCGCTCGGTGCGGCACCGGCGATCAACGGGTTCCAGGAACTCGCCGTCGGCGTCGCGCTCGGCGTCGGACTGTATCTCGCCAACGAGATCGGTTCGCGTGCGGCGAAGGCCGTCGGCATCGAGGTGCCCGAGCAGTTGCGTGAATCGCTCGCGCCCGATTCGACCGGTGGCTGGGTCGTGCTGCTCGGCGTCGTCCTGCCGACGATCGCCGTCTTCGAGGAGTTCCTCTTCCGGGCGGCGCTCGTCGGCGCGTTCTCGACGGGCTTTTCGCTCTCACCGTGGCTGCTGGCACTGCTCTCGTCGCTCGCGTTCGCGCTCGGCCACGGCGCGCAGGGTGTGCTCGGCATGGTCGTCACGGGGAGCCTCGGCTTCGTGCTCGCGGGTGCGTTCGTCGTGACCGGAAGCCTGCTCGTCGTGGTGGTCGCTCACTACCTCATCAACGCGCTGGAGTTCGCCGTCAACGAAAGTTCGCTCGGATAGTCAATCCTCGAACGGAGCGACGGCATCGGCGTCGACCAGTTCCTGAATTTCTCCCGCGTCGTAGCCAGCTTCATCGAGGAGGTCGCGAGTGTGTTCGCCGAGGCGGGGCGGATACTGGCGGATCGTCGTCGGCGTGGTCGAGAAATGCATCGGGCTGCCCGGCATCTCGACGGTCCCGGCGGTCGGGTGATCGATCTCCCTGTGCATCCCGCGCGCCGCAACCTGCTCGTCGGCGAAGACGTCGGCCATGTCGTGGACATCGCTCGCAGGCACGTCGTGCTCGTCGAACAGGGCGAGCAGTTCGTCGGTGTCGTATTGCTCGAATTCCTCGGCGAGCAACGAATCGAGCGCCTCGCGGTTGGCCACCCGGTCCTCGTTGGTCGCGAACCGGTCGTCATCGGTGAGATCCTCGCGATCGAGCGCCGTACAGAAGTTCGGCCAGAGGTTCTCGGAGGCGACCGCCACCACGACGTAGCTGTCGGTGGTTTCGAACGCTTGGTAGGGCGCGATCGTCGGATGTTTGCTGCCCATTCTGGAAGGTGGCTTGCCGGTCGCGAAGTAGTTAGACGCCATGTACGTCATCCAGGCCACTTGGCCGTCGAACAGGCTGATATCGAGTTTCTGGCCTCCTGACCCACTCAGTTCGCGTTCGAGCAGCGCCGCCAGGATCCCCTGTGTGGCGTACATCCCCGCGCCGATATCGGCGATGGCGACGCCGACGCGCACCGGCACTCTGCCCTCCTCGCCGGTGATGCTCATCAGCCCACCCTCGGCCTGCATGATGATGTCGTAGGCCGGGCGGTGGCTGTCTGGTCCCCACTCGCCGTAGCCCGTGATCGAACAGTAGACGAGTTCCGGGTTCGCTTCCAGGAGGTCGTCGTAACCGAGACCCCACTCCTCCATCTTCCCCACCCGGAAGTTCTCGACGAGCACGTCGGCCTCGCCGGCGAGTTCGCGGAACACCTCGCGACCCGCCTCCGAGGCGAGATTCAGCGCGATCGAGCGCTTGTTCCGATTGATGCTCATGTAGTAGGCGCTTTCGTCGGAGTCGCCGTAGGAGGGCGGCTGCCAGCCGCGAGTCTGATCGCCGGTGTCGGGGCGCTCGACCTTGATCACCTCCGCGCCGAGATCGCCCAACTGCATCGTACAGAAGGGGCCGGCGAGAACGCGCGAGGCATCGAGTACCGTCAGCCCGTCGAGCGGCCCGCGATCGCCGTCGGCCGTGCGCGCTTCGCCGGTCATGCTCCCTCCATGAACGCGCTCGCCTGTGGCTCGTCGGGATCCGTCCGGACCTCGACCAGCACGGGTTCGTCACGCCCGACGGCCTCGGCAACCCGGTTTTCGAGGTCCGCGATGCCGTCGGCTCGGAGCGCGGTCATGCCCATCCCCTCGGCGATCGTCGGGAAGTCGAGCGCGGCCGACGGCCAGCCGTAGGCCCCCGATTCGAGCCCGTAGCTTCGCTCGGCCTCCTCGCTGATGATCGCGTAATCGTCGTTGTTGAACACGACCGTCGTGATCGGGAGGTCCTCGGCGACCGCGGTGTGGAGTTCGTGGACCGCCATCATCAGGCCGCCGTCGCCACAAAGTGCCAGCACAGGTTTCTCGGGATTGGACAGCTGCGCGCCGATGGCGGCGGGTAGTCCAGTGCCCATCGTCGCCCACGAGCCGGGATTCACGTACCGGCGCGGACCGGCAGCGTCGAAGACGTTGAGCGCCCACACCCGGAAGCCGCCCGCGTCGGCGCTCACGACCGTCTCGTCGGGGATCGCGCGACGAACTGCTCGAAGGCAGGCCACGGATGTCGGCGGTTCGCGCTCGGCGTCGAGGAGATCGGCGATACGTTCGTCGTAGGCATCCCTGACCGCCGCGACTTCCGCAGCGCCGTCCCAGCCGTCGCCCGCGCCGTCGCCGAACCGGTCCTCCAATTCGTCGAGCGTCGCGCGCGCGTCGGCGACGATACCGATAGTGGGACTGTAGCCGGTACCGATGTCGTTCGCATCGAGGGTGACGTGAACGAGTTCGTCGGGCAGCGGTGCCGACCAGTTGCTCGTGGCGACCGCGTCGAGATCCGAGCCGACGACGAGCGCGGCGTCCGCGGCGGCCAGCGTCTCGTCGAGCTCCGGGCTGGCACTACCTGAGAGCGTGCCGAGCCAGAGCGGGTGATCACCGCCGACGACGCCCTTTCCCTTGTACGTCGTCACGATCGGCGCACGCAGGCTCTCGGCGACTGCGCTCAGTTCGGTGGCGGCTCCCGCGGTTCTGACGCCGCCGCCGGCGACGACGATCGGCTTTCGGGCTTCGTCGAGCAGTTCAGCCGCAGCGGTGACGTCGTCGGGTTCGGCAGGAGCCGACAGTTCGTATTCGGTCGATGATGCGACTGCTACATCCTGCTTCAGGAAGTTCTTCGGGACCCCGATCCTGACTGGTCCCTTCGGCGGCGTTTGCGCGATCATTATCGCGCGCTCGATCTCGGCGGCGGTCGCCTCGGCAGTCTCGACGAGGAGGTTCTCCTTGACGATATCGTCGTAGATGTCGGGCGGGGTCTCGTGGATGGCGTCGCCGCCGCGGAGTTCGGGCTCGGTCTCGATGGCGATGTGGAGAAGGGGTGTGCAGTCGTTTTTCGCGTTCTTCAGCCCGTTCATCGCGTTCATGTCGCCCGGGCCGGGCACGACGATCGTCGCCGCCAGCCGACCGCTGGTCTCGGCGTAGCCCCATGCCGCTTGGCTGACGGCAGTCTCGTGGCGCGCGACGACGTAGCGGATGTCGTCCGCGCGATCGATACCGTCGTTCAGCGGGAGCGACTGCTTGCCGGGGATGCCGAAGACGGTGTCGATACCGTTCGCGCGAAGTCGCTCGACGACGGCGGTGCTGACGTGCATGATAAATCCACCACGTCCGGGGGTAAAAAGCGTCCCGTAGCGATCCGCTCAGTCCTCGTGCACCGCGCGGTGGGGCGTGATGTGCGGACCGCGCTCGCCCTGCTCGACGGTCGCCGAAACGCCGAAGACGTCACGGAGAAGTTCCTCAGAGATGACTTCCGACGGTGGTCCGCGGGCGTAGATCTCACCGTCGACGAGCGCGAGCATGTGTTCGGCGTGTCGAGCGGCCTGATCGAGATCGTGGAGGACGAGCACGACCGTGACGTCGCTCTCGGCTCGCAGCGTCTCGACGATCTCCATCACCTCCAACTGGTGATGGAGATCGAGGAAGGTGGTCGGTTCGTCGAGCAGCAGCACTTCGGTGTCCTGGGCGAGCGCCATCGCGATCCACGCGAGCTGTTTCTGGCCGCCGCTGAGGCTGCCGAGGGTCCGCTCGCGGAGGTGGTCGACGCCCGCCAGCGAGAGTGCACGCTCGACGGCCGCCTCGTCGTCCTCGGTCGGCGAGTCGAACGCGCCGCGATGCGGGTAGCGCCCGTGCATGGCGAGGCTCTCGACAGTGAGGCTCGCCGGCAGGCTGCTCTCTTGGGAGAGCAAACCGAGTTTGCGGGCGAGCTCCTTCGTTCCAAGCGACTGGATCTCTCGGCCGTCGAGCGTGACGACACCCGAATCGGGATCGAGCTGGTTGGCGAGTCCCTGGAGGAGCGTACTCTTCCCCGATCCGTTCGGCCCGACGAGCGCCGTCACGCGGTTTTCAGGGATCGACACCGATTCGCCGTCGATGACCGGGCCACCGGTCGGATAGCCGAGCACCAGCTCCTCGCCGACGAGGGCGCTGTCCGGCTCGGTCCGGCCGTCTTCCGACGACTCCCTCCCCTCTATCGACGATCCGCCGGCGACGAGCGTACCGCCGTCCGGCGCGACCTCGCTGGAATCGTCCATCAGTCGTCGCCACCCGCCAGCCGCCCGTTCTCGGAGCCCGATCGATCGGTCCGCGCCGGCGGGACGCACCATCGCTCGCTCATAGCTGTTTAGGCAACCCTAAAACACATAAACGTTTCCGTTACCAGACGAGCGGCGGTTCGAGCCGCGGTCGGGACCGTCGGTTACTGCGAGAACTTTCCGGCGACGATGTCCGCGACGCGCTTGCGGTCGAACAGTTCCTTCGAGACGCCGTAGACCTGTTTCGCGGCGCGTTCGGTGAGCACGAGGTTCGTGATCGGCCCCTGGTACAGCGGCCCGCCACGATAGACATCACCGTTTTTGACTGCGGTGAGATCGCTCGCGATATCGTGGTCGCGAAGGAACTGCACGACAGTGCCCTGGAACTTCGTTGCGGTCTGATCCTCGTGGCCGCGCAGGAGGAGCATCTCGGGGTCGATCTCCAACAGCGTCTCGTAATCGATCTCCGCCCGTGACGCGTGGAAGTTCTCGACATCGGTCTCGGCGAGCGCGTCGCGCACCTCGAGATCGCGCCACTGCTTGAAACTGGTTCCCTTGCCGATGAGATACGGACTGAATTTCTCTGGCTGGTTGCCGCCGGCCCAAAGGATGGCGACCGCCGGACGCTCGCTTTTCGACGGGACGATATTCGAGAGCTGCGACTGAAACCCGTCGTGGAGCTTCGAGAACGCGTTGTATCGCTGCTCGCGCTTGAACACCTTGGCGAGCTTCCCGAACGCATCGTACAGCGAGTAGTAGCGGTAGTTCTCGTGCCACGAGTAGCCCCGCGAGAAGCCGGTGTTGCCGACGAACGGCGCGACGTTGGTCGTGATCTCGTCGATATCGGCCCGTTTCCAGTTCTTGGCACGATTCAGCAGGAAGGTCGGATCCTGAACGTGGACGTCGCCGTCGAGCTGGTAGTACGTCTCCTTACTCACGCTACCGCCGTCGCCGAACAGAGTTGTCATCTTCGAAGTGTCGACCGAGATGCCGGGAATCCCGTCGTAATACTGGGTGTGGTAGCGCTCGGGCAGCCAGAGCGCCTTCGGCGGTTCGACGCCGAGGGCAGCGCCCATGTCGGCCCAGCTGCCATTGTTCGCGACCCACGTCTGCGGGACGCTCTCGAACGTGACCTCGCCCATCGGTGCCATCGAGACGCTGTAAGCACCGTTGCCGCCGGAATTGGCATCAGTCGTCGATCCACCCGTCGTCGTTCCGGTGGTAGATCCGGTCGTGCGGTCGCTCCCGTTGCCGTCGCCGCTCTCGCTGGCCCCGCCGGCACAGCCGGCCAGCAGCGCGCCAGTCGTCGCCGTCACGCCGGTCAGAAAGCGTCGTCGTTGCATATGGATTAGGCTCGCCGAAAAGAGGCTAAAGCGTTCTGGTTTTGGCTCGCCTAAATGAGATGAGGATGGGAAAACGGTCGGGGTGATTAGGCGGTTCCATCGATGATGGCGGCGAGCTTCTGCCGGTCGAACAGCTGCTCGTCAGCGGGAATCTCGGGATACGGATCGCCGCTCGTGTAGTCGGGCCAGTCGCCGAACTGTTCGGGATAGAGCTGTTTGGCGGTCATCTCCAGCTGGAAGAGGTTCATGATCGGTCCCTGGTAGCGCATTCCGGACGGATAGAGGCGATCGTTGCGGATCGCAGTCAGGTCCCGCCCTGCCGGCTTGCTCGTGATGCGCTCGCGCACTTCGTCGATATCGTGTTTCGACGACATACTCCAGAGATGGAGGATCACGTCGGGGTCGGCTTCGAGCATGGCCTCGTAGCCGACTTCGCCCCAGAGACTCGACCATTCCTGTTGGGCGAAGGCGTCGCGTGCTCCGAGCGGGCGGGTATCGGCCAGCCAGTAGCCGGGCCGGTTGAGATGGTAGGTGTAGAAGGCGCTGTTGTCGTCGTTGAGCGTGACGCGGACGGCGGTCGGGCGCTCCTCCTTCGGCGGGAGCTTCGAGCGGATCGTCGAGAGCACGTTCGAATGCATCCGTTCGAGTGTTCGGTAGCGATCGCGTTCCCGGAGTACGCGCGCGACTTTGCCGAACAGGTCCCAGAGCGAGTAATACTGGTACTTCTCTCGATAGGATTTCGGCGGCTCGTCGTGTGTGCCGCTGTAGAAGTTCCCGAACCAGGGGCCGACGTTTGTCGCGATCTCGTCGATATCGGCCCGTTTCCAGTTCTGTTGGGTCGAGACGTACGCCGGATCGAGGAAGTGGACATCGCTGTCGAGTTCGTAGAGCTTCTCCTTGCTCAGCCCGTCGGCGAGCGGGTCGGAAAGTCCTTTCCAGTCCGGCGAGACGCCGTCCAGGCGCGCACAGTAGGAGCCCATGACGTCACCGGAAAGCTCCGGACTGTAGATCGTGTTCACGGCGTCGCCGTGACCGAGCGCGACCGCCATGTCCGCGTACTGCGAGAACACGACGAACAGGGATTCGGGGGCTCCCTCGAACGAAACGTCGCCCATCGGTGCCATTCCAACAGTGTAGGAACCACCGTTCGATGTGGTCGAGTCAGTCGACGAACCGTTGTTCGCGCCCGACTGCGCTCCGTTGCCAGTACAGCCCGCAAGCACGCCACCGGCGAGCATCGCGCTACCGCCCTTGATCACGCCTCTCCGCGTGGGGCTCGCGCCCGTGCGATCGGACATGTATTTTAGGTCCGCCAAAACAACGGATATCGGTTTCGATCGACGCTCGACGGACCGGTTCCGAAACGGGCGACCACATCGATCCGGCCGCACCCCGATCGACGACGAGTTCTCTGCTTTCGACAGCGTTTGTTCGCTCTGTGGAGAATTGGTTTTTGGGATGCCGAAAATATGTTTTCTGAACAGCAACAGTTAAGTGGGTTGTCCACCTACAGTAGAGTGTAATGAGCTTCCAACAGTCCGATTCCGAGCTCCGACAGGAGTTCGGGACCGTCGAGGAGTCACCGGCGCTCCGCATCGAAGAGGAGCGCGCAGAGCAGATCATCGATGCGCTGAACGCCGATCTCGCCGCGTCGTACGTGCTCTACCACCAGCTCAAGAAACACCACTGGAACGTCGAGGGTGCGGAGTTCCTCGAACTCCACCGGTTCCTCGAAGAAGCCTACGAGGACGTCGAGGAGCAGGCCGACGCCATCGCCGAGCGCGCGCAGGCGATCGGCGGCGTCCCGGTCGCCGGCCCGACGAATCTCGCCGATCACAGCTACGTCGACTTCGAGGGCGAAGACGTCTACGACGTCCGCACCTCGCTGCGCAACGACATGGAGATCTTCGGCGACATCGTCGAGCGGTTCCGCGACCACATCGAGCTCGCCAACAGTCTCGGCGACTACGCCACCGAGGAGGTCCTCAGGGACGCCATCGACGACTACGAGGAACACGCCCACCACCTCGAACACTACCTCGAAGACGACACGCTGGTGGTCGACGAAGCGACCCACTAAAACCCGATTTTTTAGCGTTCGAGCGGAACGGTCGTATCGGTCGAGATCCAGCCGTCGGCGTTGTCCGCCTCGATGAAGACGCTTCGTTCGAGAGAGGTCGAATGGATCGAGACATCGCTCTCAGCGGTCGTAGTGTCGTCGGCGCTCGTCAGTTCGGAGGGAACCGCCATACCGGTGTTAGGCAGGCCTAATTCTATAAGCGTTTTGGTCGGCCTAATTCCCCACAATCAGTCGTCGGCGTGGGTCGCGGGCCGGTAGCCCCGACTGATCGCCTTCCACTTGCCGGTCCAGAACCGGTAGTAGTTGACCGCGGCAGGGACGGCCATCAGCGTCACGATTGCGAGCGCCAGCCCGGCGAGTCCAAGCTGTGTCGTCGCGCCCGCGTAGGCCAGCGGCAGTGCGACCACGTAGCCGAGCACCTGCCCGTAAAACGGCCAGCGCGTATCGCCGCTCGCACGTAGCGGACCGGTCGCCGTCCGCGAGAGTCCTTTGAAGACGATGCCGACGCAGGTGGCGTAGATGAGCGTCACGGCGACCGACAGCGTCCCTGTCGTCGGATCGTCGACGAACACGCGCGCGATCGGGTCGGCGAAGACGGCGACGAGTATCGCCGAAACGAGGTAGACGGCGACGCCGAACCGGATGACCTCCCGGCCGTAGGCCTCCGCGGTCGTCTCGTCGCCCGTACCGAGCTCCTGGCCGACGAGGCTGGAGGAGGCGAGGCCGAACCCCCAGCCGGGCGTGTTGAGCAGGTCGCGCACGCGCTGGGCGACGACGAACGCCGCGACGACCGCCGTCCCGAACAGATCGACGATCGCGAGCATCGGGAACTCGCCGAGCCGCCACGCGAGGTTCTTCCCGATCATCGGCATGCCGATGCGCAGCAGCCGGCGGATGGTTGCCCCGTCGAAATACGTGCCGAACGGGGCGACGGTGACGGGGAACGACCCGATCAGCGGGACCGAACCGGTCGTGAAGCCGGTGGCGAACGTCGTCGTGACGACAATGTTGGCGAGCACGGTGCCGATCGCCGCGCCGACGACACCGTAGCCGAACCCGAAGATCAGGATCGCGTTGGCTGCGATGTTCAGCACGGCTCCACCGGCACGGATGACCATCGGCGTCCACGCGTCGTCGGTCCCGACGAGCGTGCGGCTCCCGATGAGGTTCACTCCGGCGAAGGGAACGCCGAACGCGACGACTTCGAGGTAGTCGGCACCGAGCGCCACCACGTCCGGGTCGTCGCTGAGAACGCCGATGAGCGCGCTCGGATAGGTGTGAAAGAGGATTGCGACCGGCAGCGTCAGCACGATCACGCAGACGACGCTCGATCGGACCGCCTGACCCGCCGGCCTGTTCGCGCCGTAGGCCTGTGAGACGAGCGCGATGGTGCCGCTGGCAAGCCCGCCGCCGAGCGCGAACGCCATCCCCCAGTAGGGTGCGGCGAAGCCGACGCCGGCGATCGCGCCCGTCCCGATCGCCGCCCCGACCATCGCCACGTCGGCGGCGCTCTTGGACATCCTGGCCAGTCCGGTGACGATGCGTGGCCACGCGAGCGTCGTCGCTCGGCGGGCACGCTCGCGTTCGATCAGGCCGGCGCGAACCAGCACGAGACCGACCCAGTAGACCACGAGCCGGACCGGATTCGGGAGTTGCTGCACTCTTTCGAGATCGGTGTGGCGGGATGAAATGGGTTCCGTCCTCGGCAGGTGCGACTGGCTTCGGCCGTTTCGCACGCCCGGCCCGGGACCGACCACCTGATATTCTGATTACATAGTTTAGTTCGTACTTCATTCAATTGTGTCTCAGTCCATCGTATTCGATCAGTAGCACTGACCGGACATGGTACCGTTAAACGATGAACCACAGCAGTACCGGAACAATTAATTGATTATCTCTTCAACCGACGATGCATGGCAGAAGCGACCGAACGACTCCAGCGATATCTCGAAAACGAACTCGGCGAGTGCCGAGACGAGGACGTCGAGCAACGACTCGACGAACTCGGCACGCTCGAAGCGGCGCTCGGCCCGGCACAGGTCGACGCCGAACTCGATGTCCTCTCCGCACTCGCCAGCGAGACGCGCTACACGCTCGCTCGTGTGCTCGTGGCCGCCGGCGAGGAACTCTGCGTCTGCGAGCTCAACGCCGTCGTCGACGTGAGCGAGAGCGGGCTGAGTCACGCGCTCTCGGCGCTCGTCGACGCGGGGCTCGCGACCGGGCGCAAGGACGGACGGTGGAAGAAGTATCGTGCGACGAATCGCGCCATTACCCTCGTGACGGTCCTCGACGGGAGCGTGAGCGATGCGTAACGTCGACCACGAGCATGGCCCGGACTGCGAGTGCGAGAGCTGCGGCGACCCGCGCTCGATGGATTTCCTCGACAAGTATCTCACCGTCTGGATCTTCGGCGCGATGGCCATTGGCGTGGGGTTGGGCTATCTCGCCCCATCGGTAACCGAACCGATTCAGGATCTCCACCTCGTGAAGATCGGTCTCGTACTGATGATGTACCCACCGCTGGCGAAGGCCGACTACTCGCAGCTCCGGACAGTGTTCGGCAACTGGCGCGTACTCGGGCTGAGTCTGATCCAGAACTGGCTCATCGGGCCGACGCTGATGTTCGGGCTCGCAGTCGTCTTCTTCAGCGGGCTCGTCCCCGGCCTGCCGGCCCGTCCCGAGTTCTTCCTCGGGCTCGTCTTCATCGGGATGGCGCGCTGTATCGCGATGGTGCTCGTCTGGAACGAACTCGCCGAGGGTTCGCCCGAATACGTCACCGGGCTGGTGGCGTTCAACAGCCTCTTCCAGATCGTCACTTACGGCGTCTACGTCTGGTTCTTCGGACTGTTCCTTCCGCCACTGCTGGGGATGGACTCGCTCGTCGCTGGCATCACGACCTTCGATATTAGCCCGATGCAGGTGTTCCAGGCGATCGTGGTCTTCCTCGGCATCCCCTTCGTTGGCGGCTTCCTCACGCGCTACGCCGGCACGCGCGTCAAGAGCGAGGAGTGGTACGACGAGGAGTTCGTCCCGAAGATCGACCCGCTGACGCTGGTCGCGCTGCTCTTTACCGTCATCGTGATGTTCGCCACGCAGGGCCAGAGTATCGTCGCCCAGCCGGGCGACGTCCTGCTGATCGCCGTGCCGCTGACGATCTACTTCGTGGTGATGTTCTTCGTGAGCTTCGGCATGGGAAAGGGGATCGGTGCGGACTACTCGACGACGACCGCGATCGGCTTCACCGCGGCCTCGAACAACTTCGAGCTGGCCATCGCGGTCGCAGTCGCCGTGTTCGGCGTCGGCTCCGGCGTCGCCTTCACCACCGTCGTCGGCCCGCTCATCGAGGTGCCAGTCCTGCTTGCACTGGTCAACGTCGCACTCTACTTCCAGCGAACGCTCGACTGGCGCGCCACCGGAACCGATGGCCCTACTGCTGCGGAATCGACTGCCGACGACTGATTCGTTTCTTCATCGTCGCATCGATGGTCGATGGAGCCGACACGTCCGCGTTCGTTCGCGTCCGAAACGTCGAGTGATCGTGCAATTGACGAAAACTGGTAATTCGGAATGTGAACGGAACAACCGCTGCACCGAAGCCGAGTGGTTCTGAGAGTTGTCAGTGGAGCCGTAAACGTGATCAGACGGTGTCGACGTCCGTGCCAACCGAACAGACGTACTCGCCGGTGGCGACCTGCGGGAGCCGGCGGGTGCGCCAGAACACGCCGTCGACGTCGGCGGTCGTCTCGGCTTTCACGCGCCCGAAAGCGTCGGTCACGCGGAAGAGACGATCGCCCTGCTCCACCGAGTCGCCGAGATCGAGCTCGAAATCGACGAGTCCGCCGGCGGGCGCGCCGTACTGTTCGAAGCCGGTCGCGCGGGTCTGCTCGCCGTTCGTGATCTCGCCGTCGAGGAAGCCGTAGGCGGTGAGGACGTTCATGACGCCCTCGACGCCCGTATCGATGCTCTCGGGATCGAGCCCGACTGCGCCACCGAGTTCGGGATCGATGGTGGGGATCCCTTCGTCGGGAGCGGCACGGGCGAGCTGGCCGTCGGGTCCCTTCTGGTCGAGGACGTGCCCGCAGTCGAACGTCTTCGCGAGCGAGAGACACTCGTCGTGGAGATGGTGACGCGGGCCACAGCGGACGCGCGTCTCGTGGATCATCCGACTGGTCGAGCCCTGATGGAGATCGAGCGCGAGATCGGCGCGCTGGACGGCCTCGAAGGTGGCCGCGGCGATACGCTCGGAGGAGGTGCCGTGCTCGTCGCCGGGGTAGGCCCGGTTCATCTTCGTGTCGTCGATCGGGTTGCGGTGCTCGGCCACGCGGAAGCCGTAGACGTTGACGATGCCGACGACGAGGATCGTACCCGACAGCTCCGTGGGATCGAGCTGGGGGACGAGCTCGCGGACGACGCCGACGCCGTTGAGTTCGTCGCCGTCGCTCGCGGCCTGGATGTAGAGCGTCTTGCCCGCCTCATCGCCGTTGATAACACAGACGGGCAGCCCCGCCCGAGCGCCGTCACGCGTCTCGCCGATCGGCAGTCGCCCGGTGTCGACCTCGCCGGGAGCGGCGCTCGCAGTTCCGAGGCTCGTCATTGGTTGATGGGACTCGCCGATAGCCTTGAGGCGTTCGATATGCGAACCGAACCGACGCGGATTTGTCGATGCCGGCGATAGTTGAGGCGTGTCGAGCAACGCCCCCGAACGGCCACCGACCGCACAGTTCATCGCGGCGCTGTCGGTGGCCCGGAACGCGAAGATCGGGCTCGCCAGCGGCGTGGTCGTCGCGGTGCTCGCCTACGCCTACCGCGTCTTCGAGATCGCCGGCCCGTCGGTCGACACGCGCGGCTCGCCGCTGCTCTTCCTCTCGCTGGCGCTGACGCTCGTGCTCGCGGTCGCCGCACTCGTCACCGTCGGGCTGACGCTCGTCTCGGCCTACCGCCTCGCCCGCGAATCGTAACTGTAGCCGAACACAGCCCACACGATCACGGAATCGCCAAATCGATCTGTCGGATATCACCAGCCCAATAGTTATTGGCCGTCTCGACGGAGTGCAGTCGATGGATCAACACCGGTCGATGCCTCCCTGGTGGCGGTACTGGAACTTCGGCGTCGGGCTGTTGCTCCTCGTCGCCACCGGAGCGCTGTACGTTCTGTTCGACCCGCCGACGACACTCGAACAGTTCGAGCTTCTCCTGTTCGTTCTGGTTGCACTCCTCTTTTTTCTCTCCGGACTGGAAATCCAGTTCAGCGTCGGAGCACGACGAATGCGGGAGCGACAGTTCGTCGCCGCTGCACAGCTGCTACTCGGCGTCGCGCTTCTCTGGTCGCCGGCCGTTTCCGTCCTCGAACAGGCCGTCGAACCGTACGACGTCGTCGCCTTGGCCTCCGGACTGTTTATGCTACTGATTGGTGTCGGGACGGTGTACCGTCCGGCTGTGTTCGGACCGTACGACAGCGCTGATTGAGCGCCGATCTGTATCCCCGTTCACTGCTCTCCGGCGAGCGCGCCGAGTCGCTCGGCGGCCGTCCGCGGCCCCTTCGCGAGCAACACGTTGCCCGCCCGGAGTTCGGTCTCGGGACCGGGCGAGATCTCCCACTCGTCGTGCGCGTTCGTCACCGTCTCCGTCGTGACCGACTCGTCGGTGACGTCCTCTCGACCCGCCCGCCGGACCGCGATGACGCGCATCCCCGTCTCGGTCTTGACCATCCGCCCGCCGAGGGTCGCGCCGTCGAGATCGCTGTCGCGGCCGACGGTCAACCGGACGATCACCTCGTCGGACTCGCCGACGGCCTCGGCGATGACCGGATGCGAGCCGAGCCCTCTGAGGACGCCTTCACTGATCTCGACGGCAGCGTCGGAGATGACCTCAGTGCTGCGTGCGAGATGGACGAGTCCGCGCAGCGAGACGGGATCGTCGACCCGGCTCGCCGCCCGGAGCGTCCAGGCCTCGAAGCGCGACTGGAGCGCGTCGACCTCGGCCTCCAAGTCGACCACCTCGTCGGCGAGATTCGTACTGTCGAACAGTACCGCGCCGTAGGCCAGATCGACGGCGAGCTCGCTCATGTTCTTCATCAACACCACTGAATCGGTCGCGCGTTCGAGATCCGAGATGCCCGGTTCGGGCGGCTCCGGCGGCGTGTAGGCCGTCGCAGTGGTGCTCTGATAGACGCCTTCCAGTGCTTCCTCCGGTCCGCGAAAGAGCACGACATCGTCGACCTCCAGGGTGGTCTCGCGGTCGGGGTTGAGCACCCACTCGCCGGCCTGTCGCAGCGCGATCGCCCGTACGCCCGTCTCGCTTTCGAGATTGAGGTCACCGAGGGTCTGCCCGGCGAAGCGCGCGTCGGTATCGACCTGTGCACGCACGATCGTCTCGACGGCGTCGGGCAGCGCCCCACGGATCGCCTCGGGCAAACCGATCTCCTCCAGGACGACCTTGGCGATGTCGCCGGTCGCATCGCTCACCTTCTCTGTCGCGCCGACGATCCCCATGACTGGCGCGAGCGCCTCGGCATCGTCAGGGCTGCGGGCGGCCATCAGCAAACTCATCCGTGTCTTGAGCTGGAGGACGTCCATCTCGGATTCGAGTTCGAGCACCTCGGCGGCGACCTCCCGGCTATCGAGCAGCACCGCCGAGTACGAGAGGTCGATCATGAGCTCGGCGATGTCCTTCATCTCCGCGAGGAGCCGCTTGACGCTCCGTGGCTCGTAGCCGACCTCCCGTGACATACGCCGGAATTCGACCGGGCCGGTCAAAAGGTTGCCGTGGCGCAACGGTAATGCTTTTCCCGGAAGGTAGGGAAGCAGAGACATGGCCGACGACCTCCAGAAGGGCCTCGACGATGTGCTCGTTGCCGAATCATCGCTCAGCTATATCGACGGTGATGCCGGGCTGCTCGCCTATCGCGGCTACGACATCAAGGACCTGGCGCGCGAGGCGAGCTACGAGGAGGTCCTCTCCTTGCTCTGGCGCGGCGAACTCCCCGGCCGCGACGCGCTCGACGAGTTCGCCGACGAACTCGCCGCCGAACGCACGATCGACGAGTCGGTCATCACGACGCTCGACGGTCTCGCTACCGCCGACGAACGCCCGATGGCCGCGCTCCGAACCGCGGTCTCGATGCTCTCGGCGAGCGACCCCGAAGAGAGCGATCCCGACGACCTCGACGCCTCCCTCCGAAAGGGTCGCCGTATCGCCGCGAAAGTGCCCACCGTTCTCGCGGCCTACGACCGCCTGCGCAACGGCCAGAAACCCGTCGAGCCCCGCGAAGACCTCGGCTACGCCGCGAACTTCCTCTACATGCTCGACGGCGAGGAGCCCGACGACGTGGCCGCCGAGACCTTCGACATGGCGCTCATCCTCCACGCCGACCACGGGCTCAACGCCTCGACGTTCACCGGGATGGTCATCGCCAGTACGCTCGCCGACACATACAGCGCCGTGACCGGCGGCGTCAGCGCGCTCGCGGGCTCGCTCCACGGCGGCGCGAACCAGGACGTGATGGAAACCCTGCTCGAACTCGACGAGAGCGAGAAGGACCCCACCGACTGGATCCGCGACGCCATCGACAACGACCGCCGGATCCCCGGCTGGGGCCACCGCGTCTACAACGTCAAGGACCCGCGTGCCGAGATCCTCACCGAGAAATCGAAGGATCTCGGCGAGAGCTCCGGCGAGAAGAAGTGGTACGACTACGCCGCCACGATCGAGGAGTATCTCACCGAGGAAGAGAACTTCCCCGAGAAAGGGCTCGCACCCAACGTCGACTTCTACTCCGGCACCGTCTACTACCAGCTCGGCATCGATCTCGACATGTACACCCCGATCTTCGCGATGAGCCGTGTCGGCGGCTGGGTCGGCCACGTTCTCGAATACCAGGAGGACAACCGCCTCATCCGCCCCCGCGCACGCTACGTCGGTCCCGAGAACCGCGAGTTCGTCCCGATCGACGAACGGTAAACAACCCCCCACTTTTTTCGACGGGGGCATCGCGCGCCGTAGGCGCGCTCAACCCCCGTCCAAAAACCTGGACTAAAAACTCCTGCTCGCTCCCTGCGGTCGCTCGCAGTGAACCGCGCTCGTTCCACTCGCACGGATGCGACGCTTTCCGCAAACCGCACAGCACCGCAGAAGCCCTCACTCGCTCCCACCGGTCGCTCGTTCGCCCTTCATCCACCAGGAGAGCAAGCTCTCCTGAGCCTGCGGTCGCAAAGCGACCGCAGACGCCAGGCACCGCCACCGCAACCGCACCGCGGCCGCGCCGCAGGCGGCGCGAAACCACCGCACTGGACCGTCAGGTACTGGTTCGCGACGCGCGTTCGAGCGGTATGCCACCCGAACTCCAGTGTGTTTCCTGTGGCAATCGCTACGCCGACCGCTGGCGGTGTACGTGCGGGCATCCCCTCGATTTCGTCGATCGACCGCTACCCGAAGAATCTTCGCCCGCACCGACCACCCTCGACACCCGCGAGGGCCTCTGGACGTTCGACGAGTTCTTCCCGATCGAGCGCCGCGTCACGCTCGGCGCGGGCTGGACACCGCTCGTCGACAGCGAGGGACGGAGTCCATCGAAGAGCCGAACGGACACCGGCGACGCGCCCGACTGGAACTGCGCGTTCAAGCTCGAATCCGTCTCGCCCACGGGCAGTTTCAAGGATCGCGGCGCGGCGCTGACGGTCTCGCGAGCGCTCGCCTGCGGGGCCGAACGGGTCGTCGAGGACTCGTCGGGCAACGCCGGGACCGCGATCGCGACCTACGCGGCCCGAGCTGGCCTCGAAAGCGAGATCTACGTCCCGGCAGACGCGACCGCCGCGAAACTCCGCGCGATCGAGCGCACGGGAGCCGACGTCGTCCGCGTCGAGGGATCGAGAGAAAACGTGACGGAGGCGGCCATCGACGCGGTCGAGACGGGCGCGGGCTGGTACGCGAGCCACGCGTGGCGACCGTCGTTTTATGCCGGCACCAGCACCATCGCCTTCGAGATCGCCGCCCAGCGCGACTGGCACGCCCCCGAGGCCGTCGTCTGCCCGCTCGGCCACGGCACGCTGTTCCTCGGCCTCTGCCGCGGCTTTCGCGCGCTCGCCGACGCCGGCTGGATCGACGACCCGCCACGGCTGCTCGCCGCTCAGGCCGCCGGCTACGCTCCGTTCGTCGAGGGTTCAGATGACGACAACGACCGCGCCGACGGCATCCACATCCGCGAACCGGTCCGCGCCGACGAGATCGAGGCAGCCATCGCGGCAACGGACGGCGACGCGATCGCGATCGACGCCGTGGCGACCGACCGCGAACACGAACGCCTCCACGAAGGGGGCTTCCCCGTCGAGCCGACGAGCGCCGTCGCGCCCGCCGCGCTCCGGGAGTATCGTGAGCGCGGGGTGCTCGCCGATGACGCGGATGTGGTGGTGCCGCTGACCGGGCGGGCGAAGAACTGATTCAGAGGAGCGTGTCGAGCCGTTCGACACTGGTCTCTATGTAGCCCCAGTCGAGCGTGAACGCCTCGATCGAGAGCGTGCCGGTCCAGTCGTCTCGAAGGGGGTCGAGGATCGTCTCGAAATCGAGCGTGCCGGCACCGAACGGAAGGTGTTCGTCGCTGGCTCGGCGGGTATCGTTCAGATGGAGATGGGTGACACGATCACGATGGCTGTCGAGAAAGTCGGCCATGTCCGTCGAGTCCATCCCGTTCATCCGCGCGTGACCGGTGTCGAGAGTCATGCTTGCGCCGGTCGCGTCGAACAGGCGCGGGAACCGTTCGGTGGGGAAGAACTCGCCGGGGATGTTCTCGACGCAGACCTCGAACCCGTGTTCGCTCGCGAAGCTCTCGAGTTCGCGTACCGAATCGAGCAGGTGTTCGCGGAGCTCGTCGTGTTCCCACGCGGGCGACCAGGCCGACGTGCTCGCGTGGACGACACCCTTCTCAGCGCCGCAATCGACCGCCGTCTCGATCGCCGCCAGGAGTTCGCGCAGCGCGCCCTCGCGAACGTGTTCGAACGGCGAGGCGATATCGAGCGCGAACGGGAGATGCACCGCGAGATCGATCCCGTTCTCGACGGCGCTCTCCCGGACCGCCTCGGTATCGAGCCGGTTTCGCACATGTCGCCCGTCCATCATCAGCTCGACGAAATCCAGGCCGAACGCGTCGGCACGCGCGAACGCGTCCTCGTACTCCATCCCGATCTGCGTGACGAATCCGCGTCGAATCCCCATGCACGCGCTCGGGGACGCGAACGCTTGAATCCGCGGCGTCAGCGCTCGGGATGGACCGGTGCGTCGAACCCGCCACGCACCAGCGGTTTGGCGATATGGCGGCGCGCACAGGGTGGCACCTCGTACCATCCCCGTTCAAGATCGCGCTCGATCGACTGCTCGACTTTCCCCGGCGCGCTCGTCCCACACCGCCGGCAGCGATAGCCCTGTCCGCGGCCCGCGCTCTCCATCGAGCGCCCACAGTCGGGACAGGCGGGAACGACGCGTTCGGTCGTCACGAGATCGCGGACGGCGAACTTCTCGAGTTTGAGTGTTCCATCCGAGACTTCGCCACAGACGGTGAGTTCGTCACCGATCTGGAGCGCGCGCACCCGATCACGAAAACGCTTCGTCGGCTCGAAGGCCGCACAGGCCATCGTCGCACCCTCGTCGTCGAGTTCGAAGAAAACGTGGCCACCCTGGCGCGTTTCGGGCGGCGTCGCCACCCGACCGTCGAGGCGATACGATCGCCCGTCCTCGCTGGTGGCGATCGTCCCGTCACGCAGGTGCGCGTCGGTACCCTGGTTAGTGACGAACAGAGCCGCTCGTTCTACGGGTTCACTCTCGATGCGCTCCGCGACGGCACGCACGACATCGGGATCGTCGCCGCGAACTCCGTGGAGGATCGGGCCGGGCGCGTGCGGCACACAGACCATCGCATTCTCGCCGTGATCGACCGTATCCCACGCGTCCGGATAGCCCCAGTCGGCGGCCGCGAACAGCGAGTCATGGTCGACCTCACGTGGCGTTCCACGTCTCTCGGCCTCTCGATAGCTGATGTGTTCATAGGTCGGATCGTCGAAGGCCCACCACGCACCGACCGCTGCGAGCGCGCCGATGAGACCACGCGCGTTGCCCCGCCCCGCGTGGCGATAGCCAGCGGCGTCGATCCGCGCCTCGGCCTCGGCACGCACGAGATGCTCGCGAACCGCCCGGCGTGAGAACGCCACGACGGGCTCCGGGGCCGTCTCGCCCGGAGCGACTACGATCCCGGGGTTCGTCCGCGGATCGTCGGTCTCGGCGAACGCATCGACCGCCTCGCGAGTGATCGAGAGGGCTTCGTCGGTGGCGAGATCGGTGTGCACACAGAGCGCAGCGTTGCCCCGCGTCTTGTGCTCGACGGCGGGGTTCAGTCTGGCGAGCACCAGTCGCTCGACCGTTCCACCGGCCGCACGCACCGCCGCGGCGACCCGCACGGCGAGATACGTCGTACACATCCCTCGCTCGCGCGAATCGCTGTCGTCGAGCCCGATGAGCGTCACACCGGTTCTGGGAAGCCGTCGCTCAACCGCGTTCCGGCTCACATTTCATATATAACTCTTTTGCCGTGGAACAACGAACCGCCCGACGAGACGGTCTTCCGCCGGCACAACCACTATATACGATGCGCTACTTACGTGTGGGTATGTCCCGGTCCGCGCTCGTCGGCAACGTGACGGCCATGCTCGAAGACGCGGGCTTTCTCGTCAGCGAGCGCTGTGCGGTCCGCCCGAAGAGCTTCGACGTGGCTGCACGTCGCGACGACACGGTACTGCTGCTCAAGATCCTCGGCAACATCGACGCCTTCGATGCCCGCACCGGCATCGAGATGCGGCGACTCGGCACGCATCTCGACGCCACGCCGATGGTCATCGGCCTGCGAACCCGCGACGAGGAGCTGAAACCCGGCGTGATGTATCTCCGACACGGCGTGCCGGTCCTGAGCCCCGACACCGCCCTCGACCTGTTCATTGAGGACGTCCCGCCGATGATCTACGCTGCCCCCGGCGGGCTCTACGTCAACATCGACGGCAAGGTGCTCGCCGACGAACGCGAAGAACGCGAATGGAGTCTCGGCCGCCTCGCATCGGAGCTCGGCGTCTCACGACGCACCGTCTCGAAATACGAGGACGGCATGAACGCCTCCGTCGAGGTCGCCGCCAAGATGGAGGACCTGCTCGACGCACCACTCGTCGATCCCGTCGACGTGCTCGACGGTGCCGAAGACCCCGACGACGAGGACGCGACCGACGACGAGACCGACGACGCGCTCGTCGCCGTGCTCACACGGGTCGGCTTCGACGTCCATCCGACGACGCGCGCACCGTTCAAAACCGTCAGCGAGGACGATGGCGACGAGGAGAACGTCCTCACCGGGCACTCGGCGTTCACACAGACCGCCGAGAAGCGCGCCCGCATCATGTCCTCGCTCGGCACCGTCACCCGCACGCGCTCGGTCTACGTCGTCGACGACGCCAGCCGCGACGCCGTCGAGGAAACCGCACTCATCGAACGCGAGGAGATCGACGCCATCGACGATCCCGACGCGCTGCGCGAGCTGATCCGCGAACGCGCCGAGAGCTCCGCCTGAAGCCCGAACCTTTTTACTGCGGAGGGTCGCCTTCGGCGACCCCCGCTTGCAAAAATGTTCATCAAAAACTTCCGCTCACTCGCGCCTGCGGCGCTCGTTCACGGCGAACCGCGCTCGTTCCACTCGCGCGGATGCTGACGCTTTCCGCAAACGCACAGCACCGCCGAAGCCCTCGGCGCGCTCCCTTCGGTCGCGGCACTCGCTTCGCTCGTGCCACACGCCTCGCCCTTCATCCACCAGGAGAGCACCGAACCACAGCCGCCGGCTGCCGCACCGCAACCGTCCGGCGGCCGCCGACCGCTCGCGCCGCCACCGCGGCCGCTCAGTAACGACTTTCAGCCCACCGGTCGAAGACAAAGCATGAACCACGAAGCCTCGCGCGATCTCTACGACCGCGCGCTCTCGGTGCTCCCCGGTGGCGTAAACTCGTCGGTGCGAGCGACCCAGCCCTACCCGGCCTTCATCGAGCGCGGCGACGGCGGCCACGTCGTCGACGCCGACGGGAATCGCTACATCGACTACGTGATGGGCTACGGGCCGCTGCTACTGGGCCACGATCTGCCCGAGTCGGTTCAAGCGGCGATCCAATCGTCGATGAGCGAGGGGCCGATGTACGGCGCGCCGACAGAGATCGAGGTCGAACTCGCCGAGTTCGTCGCCCGTCACGTCCCCTCGGTCGAGATGCTACGGTTCGTCAACTCCGGTACCGAAGCGACCGTCTCGGCCGTCCGCCTCGCGCGCGGCTACACCGGCCGCGAGAAGATCGTCGTCATGCAGGGCGGCTACCACGGCGCACAGGAGTCGACACTCGTCGCGGGCGACGCCGAGAACGCGCGCTCCTCCTCGCCCGGCGTGCCACAGACGTTCGCCGAACACACCATCCCGGTGCCGTTCAACGACAGCGAGGCTATCGAAGACGTGTTCGAAACCCACGGCGAGGAGATCGCGGCGGTGCTGACCGAACCGCTGCTCGGTAACACGGCGGGCGTACCCCCTGTCGAGGGCTATCACGAGCTCCTGCGCGAACTCTGCGACGACTCCGGCGCACTCCTGATCTTCGACGAGGTGATGACCGGCTTTCGAGTCGGCGGACTCCAGTGTGCACAGGGGAAACTCGGTGTGACGCCCGATCTCACGACCTTCGCCAAGATCATCGGCGGCGGCTTCCCGGCCGGTGCGGTCGGCGGCCCAGCGGAGATCGTCGAATCGTTCACGCCCGCCGGCGACGTCTTCCAGTCGGGCACCTTCTCCGGCCATCCGGTTGCGATGGCTGCCGGCCTCGAAACACTGCGCTACGCCGCCGAAAACGACGTTTACGATCACGTGAACCGTCTGGGCGAGCAGCTCAGAACGGGCATCGCCGACATCGTCGCCGACCGCGCACCGGGCTACACGATACTGGGCACCGACAGCATGTTCAAGCTCGTGTTCACGCGCGCCGGTGCGACCGACGTCGACGAGGCCTGCGTCCCGGGCTATCGCCAGTCACCCGACAGCGAGTGCTTCGACCACTGTCCGAAAACCGGGGCCGACGTCGAGAGCGCCGAGACCGATCGCTGGGACAGGCTGTTCCGTCCCGCGATGAAAGAGGAAGGGATCTTCCTCACCGCCAACCAGCTCGAATCACAGTTCGTCAGCGACGCCCACACCGACGAGGACGTCGAGCAAACCCTCGAAGCTTACAAGGAGTTCTTCGAATAGCTCAGTCGTCGGCCGGGGCCGATTCGGCGAGTGATTCGGGCGCGACGGGAGCGTAGCGGACGATCTCGTCGAAATGCTCGATGGCGAACCGGTCCCCGTCCGCGATGCCACGCGCGTCGGACTCTCGGAGTCGCGTCTCGACGAACCGCTCAGCGACCAGCGCTTTCCGGGCGTCGCCGCGGTCGAGTTCCGCTTGGGCCTCCGCGAGCAACAGCGCCGCGGTATAGACATCGAAGACGTACTCGGCCAGCTCCTTCGCCTGCAGCTGTGCCTCCTCCACGTCCGCCCCCGCGAGGTGGACGAGCGCCTCCTGGAGACGCGTGAACTCGTCGTCCACCGTCTCGACGCACTCGGCCAGCGCGGGATGCTCGACCGCGTCGATGTGTTCCCGAATCGCCGGCAGCAGCGCCTCGTGGGCGTCCTCGCGATCGAGCGCGCGGAGCAAGTCCAGGCTGAGCACGTTCGATGTGCCCTCCCAGATCGGAAGGACCTGCGCGTCGCGGAGCAGCCGTGGTGTGACGTGCTCCCTGACGTAACCGTTGCCGCCGAGGACCTCACAGGCGTAGGAAGCGGTCTCGACGGCCATCCGCGCGGTCACCTGCTTCGCGATCGGAACGAGCGCGCGCATGAGCGTGAACGCTTCTCGATCCTCTTCCCGCCGGTGGCTGTCAAGCAGGCCAGCACACTCGAACGTAAAGGCCGCGGCGGCCTCGTAGTCGACGCTCATATCCACCAGATCGCGGCGCATGAGCGGCTTCTCCTGGATCGGTTCGCCGAACGCCTCGCGGGTCGCCGCTTGGATCTTCGATTCCAGGAGGGCGCGACCCATGATCCCCACGGCCGCGCCGGCGTTCGAGAGCCGCTCGAAGTTGAGCATCGCGGTCATCTGCCGGAAGCCGTTCTCGGGCTCGCCGACGAGGGAGGCCTCCGTACCGCGGAACTCGATCTCACCCGTCGGCACCGAGAGCGTCCCCAACTTGTCCTTCAGCCGGCGGAAGAGCGCGTCGTTGACCTCGCCGTTCGATTTCGTGCGCGGCACCAAAAACAGCGAGAGCCCCGCGGTGCCGTCGGGCGCGTCGGGTCGCCGGGCCAGCGCGAGCGCGCCCTCGGCGTCGATGTTGGAGCAGAACCACTTCTCGCCGGTCAGTCGGTAGCTGCCGTCGTCCGCCCGCTCGGCGACGGTCTCGTTCGTCCCGACGTCGCTGCCGCCCTGCTTTTCGGTGAGGAACATCGCTCCCTCGATGTGCTCGTCGGCGTCCCGACTGGTGAGTCGTGAGAAATAATCGTCGAGCGAGCCATCGTCGAACTCGTCGAGCACGAGCGCAACGCCGTTCGTCATCGAGACCGGACAGACGAACCCCGCATCGGCGTACGAGAGCAGCGTCTGCTGGGTCAGCGTGTGCGTCAACCCCATCGGCTCCTCGCGACCCGGCGGCGCGTGGAAGGCGTCGTGCGTCAGGCCGAACTCCTCGTAGGCGATGCGCTCGTTTTCGCCCTGTTTGGGGTGATATTCGACTTCGTTTCGGACCTCACCGTCCTCGTCGTACGTGTGGAGTTCGGGCTCGTGTCTGTCGATGCGGTCGGCGTTGTCGGCGACCGTCGAGCCGACGACGTCCCCGAATGCCGACAGTCGGGGCTCGGCCCACGCGAACTCCTCGTCGGGATAGGTTCGCCGTACCTCGAACTGGAGCGTCCGATCGAGCTTCCAGTAGTTCACGTCGCGACCCGTCTCGAACCGGCCGTAGTCGATCGCTTCGCGTGTCATACTCACCCATTGCCTGCCGGCACAATAACCGCTGGGGCGAGTCGCTTTTTCCCCGTGAGCGACTCCTGCCGGTAATGACCGCGTTCACCCGCGAGAAGGCCGTCGAGCGCGTCGAGCGCCTCGTCGAGACCGTCGAGGAGGAGCCGATGCCCGTCCCGGTGCGCGAGCTGTGGGTCTACGGCGATCTCGCGCTCGGGCTCGATCCCGTCGAACGCCTCGACGTCTATCTCACGAAGGACCTGCTCTTCGGCGGCGACGACGATCGCGAGGCCGAGTTCCGCGAGACACACGGCGTCGAGGGGGTCGGCAAGACCGTGAGCGCCGACTGGGCCGACCAGTATCCCGACCGGATCCGCGCCAGCGCCAACGGCTACGCCGCCCCCGAGAAATGTCTCGCGGCCCAGCTCGTCGGCGACGACGAACCAATCCACCTGGAGGTCTGTAACGCGAGCTTCGAGGACAACGTGACCCAGCGCCTCAAGGGGGCGATGGCCCGCGAGAACTACACGGAGATCCTCGACCCGCGCGGGGTCTGTCTCTGGCTCGACGGTCAGCGATCCGAGGACGCGTTCGAAAAACTCGAAGCGGGCGAGTTCGTCTTTCCGACCCTCGCCGACGCGCTCGGAATGGTCGGGATGGACGAGGATGAATCCGAGCGCGCTGCCGACGCGGTGCGAGAGTACCGCGAGCGCCAGGAGGGCGCGAGCGTTCGCGGCGACGTGGTCTGAGCCGCTGCAGCGCCGCGGCGGAACACGAGAAGGGTTAACTCCCCACCGGTCGTCAGCCGGTTGCATGACCGAAGGGAACGAGGAGAGACGGCTGACTCGCCGCCGAACGCTCTCGTTGTCGGCCGGTGCGCTCGCAGTCGGACTCGCCGGCTGTTCCGATATCGGCCTTGGTGGCGAGGGCGAAGAGGGAGAAGGCGGCGGTGAGGGAGAGGAAGGTGGCGAAAATGGAGGCGGTGGGGGCGGCGAAGGAGGAGAGCAAGAAGGCGGTGGAGGCGACGAAGGAGGAGAAGGCGGTGGTGGCGGGGAGCAAGAGGGTGGCGAAGGCGGTGAAGGAGGCGAAGATGGCGGTGGCGAAGGTGGCGAGGAGGGCTAGTCGAGAAATCGGTCCGAGGATCGATCGACCGATCGTGTCCGAGATGCGGTGAAACGGCGACCTCAGTCGGCGCGCAGCTCGCGAACGCGGTCGATGTTCCAGGCGAACCCACGGCCGTCCTCGGTCGGCGTTTCGAGGACGAACGGGAGCTCGCGCAGATCGTCGTGAGTCACGATCGCGCGCATGCCCGCGTCGCCGATCTCGCCCTCGCCGATGTGGGCGTGTTCGTCCTTGTTCGTCCCGCAGGCGTGCTTCGAGTCGTTGAGGTGGAAACAGTGGAGATCGCCGAGGCCCACCGTATCGTCGAAGGCGGCGACGGTTTCTTCGACTGCCTCGGGCGACGAGAGATCGTAGCCCGCGGCGAAGGTGTGGGCGGTGTCGAGGCAGAAGCCGATGTCCGTCTGGCTGCGGTCGCGAACGGCCGCGAGGTGGGCGAACTCGTCGCCCAGTTTGGTGCCGCTGCCGGCGTCGCTTTCGACGAGCAGGGTGACGTCCGCGGGGATGTCGATCTCGTCGATGGCGCTCGCGGCGTTGTCGAGCCCGTTCTCGACGCCAGCACCGGTGTGTGCACCGAGGTGGACATTGACGTACTCGATTCCCAACTGTGAGGCCGCGTCGCACTCGTCCTGGAGGCTCGCGATGGATTTCTCGCGCAGGTCGTCCTTCGGCGTGGCGAGGTTCACGAGGTAGGAGGCGTGGATGACCCACGGGCCGAGTCCGCCCTCGCGAAAGCGGGCGGCCTCCTCGTCGTCGATGTCGGGGCCGGCCCAGACCTGTGGCGAGGCCGTGAATATCTGTCCGCAGTTCCCGCCGACGTCCTCCTCGCGCCCGACGGCGTTGTCGACGCCGCCGGCGATCGAGACGTGTGCTCCGACGTGCATGTACGGACATCGCCGGGAGTACTCATAGGGCCATCGAAGGGCCGCGACTACTCGATCGATTCCTCGCGATCGGCTACGGCTCGCGCTGCGGTTGGATCCTCTCGGTCGCGGTTCCAGGCGTCGCTCGCGAACTTCTCGCGGGCGCGCTCGTGCGCTCGATCGAGTTCGTCGTCGGTCCACGTGCCGACCTCGGCGTCGGCCCAGTCGGCGAGCGCGTTTTCGAACGATTTCACGGCGTGCTCGCGATCCACGCTCGCCTGCTCCCGGACGTTCGTCACCCGTTCGTCGAAGCGCTCCGCGGATGGCGCGTCGACGAAACACGAGAGATGACGCTCGGTCGCGTCGTCGAACAGGATCGAGCCGTGCTGGATGACGCTGTCGCGGCGACGGTACTGAGCGTTGCCGCTGATCTTCCGGCCGTCGGCGGCCACGACGTCGTGAGCCGGATGGAGCGCGCGCAGATAGCAGGCGGGCTCGTAGACCGCCGGACGATCCTCGCTCGCGAACGAGACGGGAACGTCGAGACGGTCGAACCCGTCGAAGAGTGGCTCACAGAGCAGTTCGTAGGTGTCCATCAGATCGCCGGGCAGCTCGGCGGCGGGCGCGACAATGGAGTAAGAGACGTCGCCGTGACTGTCGTGATAGATACCGCCACCGCCGGTCGGCCGGCGCGTCACCGAGATCCCCTCGCGATCGCAGAATCCCCAGTCGACGGTCGCCGGCTCCTGCTGGTAGCCGAGCGAGAGCGTCGCGGGCTCCCAGCGATAGACGCGCACCGTCCGCGGGCCGCCCGCAGCAGCCGTCTCGGCGGCGATCTCGTCGAGCGCCATGTTCAGCGGCCCGGGTCTGACGTCCTCGCGGATGAGCCGCCACTCCCGATCCTCGATGTCGGCCATGCGGAGTGAAACGATCGTCGACGCAAAGCCGTTGTGGACCCGGCGGTCGGGCCAGGAGTTGGTTCCACGTTCCATTGTCTGCACTAAAACAGACAGTACAGGCCGTGAGCGCTGCGATCAGCTCTCATGCCCTCATATATCACAGAACGTTCATTTATTCACGGCTCGAATATCCACGTACCAATGATCCATCCCCCCGGAGCGGTAGCATCAGCGTTTATTTGGTTAGTGACGGTGCTGTTCGCCGTCGCGGGCCTCTTCTGGCTGTTCGAGACCCTCGTCCTCGCGCGGTATCGTGACGACCAGGAGACGGCGTACGGCTCGGACGACGTGCAGGTGCGCATCCTCACGATCGGTGCCGAGGACGTCGTCCAGCAGACGGTCGATTCGTTGCCGGCGTCGATCACCGATCGGCACGTGATCGCCGAGAAACCGATCGCGATCGACGGCGCGGAGGTCCACGTCGTCCCCGAATCGTTCTCCTGCGAGGCGGTCCGGAAGGGCCGCGCGATCGAGTGGGCGCGGCAAACCCTGTCGTGTGATCGAGAATACGTCCTCTATCTCGACGAGGACAGCATCGTCGAGGAGTTCGACGGACTGCCCGACGCCGACGTGGTGCAGTTCAGCGAACGGCCCCGCTACACGGGGTCGTGGCTGGCGTACTTCGCCGACGTGTTCCGCATGGGCGCGCAGATCGAGCAGCACGCCTTCCATCGCTTTCGCATCCCGCTGTTCGCCTGGGGCGGCGGCATCGCCGTCCGGAAATCGCTCGAAGATCGGGTGACGTGGGACTGGCCGACGCTCGTCGAGGACACCGCCTTCCTCTGGCGAGCCGCCGAATCGGAGTCGGTCTCGTACGCGCTCGATTCGGCCAGTTTCTCGAACCAGGCACCGCCGAGCCTCGGCGAGATCTTCCAGCAGCGCCGGCGCTGGG
Source organism: Halococcus qingdaonensis (assembly GCF_024508235.1). Taxonomy (NCBI): domain Archaea; kingdom Methanobacteriati; phylum Methanobacteriota; class Halobacteria; order Halobacteriales; family Halococcaceae; genus Halococcus; species Halococcus qingdaonensis. The sequence goes on from NZ_CP101943.1 coordinate 1,923,075, forward strand.
CCGCCGGCAACCATCAGGAGGCCTCGAACCTCCCGCTGCTGTACAAACTGCTCGCGAAGGGGCGATCGTACGTCTGGGCGATCGCCCCAGTCATGCCGCTCGTCACGGTCGGCGTGACGCTCAGCGGCCTACACCTGTTCTGTACCGGGCTCCTGCAGCTGCTCTCGGTGACGCTCGCGCTGTTGATGGTGGTCTGGTTCGCGCTCGGTCTCTTTCAGTACGACCAGCTGTCGCTGCGATCGCTGCCGATGTTCGCGCTCGTTCCGCTGGCCGTGCTCGTCCACTCCGTGGGGGCGACGGCCGGGCTGATCGCACCACCCGACGACTTCCACGTCACCGAGAAGACGACCGACTAAGACGAACCATCGTCAGGAACGAATCGCCGATCGGTCGGTGGCATCTGATGGAAACAGCACGTGAGCCACGGTGCGTGACCGGGCTACCCGAACATGATGTCCGGGCGATCCTGGCTCTCGGCCGCGTCGAGATGCTGGCTCAGCCCCTCGTAGTAGTTCCGTACCTCGTCGGCGAACGCCTCGAGCGGTTCGGTGTCGATGTCGAGCCCGTAGATCGAACGGACGCCCTCGATGAGCCGGAGCGCCGCCTCGACGTCCGGCCCCTGGCTGTGGACCGGCGTCGTGAGGATCCCCGTCGCGAGGTCGGTCTCCAGCCCGCGCTGCATCAGGCTCGCGTTCACGCCGTCGAGGAACCCCTCGGTCATCGGCGGGAGCTCCGTGCTCGACAGCCGGCGCTCCTGGTAGTCCTCGGAGGCGACGTAGAACACCCGATGGCCGTCCGGTCCGTGTGGGATCGGCACGCCCGAGAGTACCGTGACCTCCGCGACGTCGTTGGCGGCCGTCCAGTCGAGCAGCGCCGTGCTGAACGCCTCGGCGGCGACGGGCGGGATGAACAGATCGCCGACCAGAACGGTGACGTCGAGCCCGTCGCGCGAGAACAGCCGCGTGTGGTGGCGCGGTGTGCCGTTCTCGAAGGGCGTGATCGTCGGCAGCTGATCGACGGCGACGTGTCCGCACTCTTCGAGACCGAGGTGATCGACGACGTAGTCGACGGCCGTGAGACCCGCGAGCCCGAATGTCGAGAAACCGGCGATGAGCGTCTCCGACGTCGGCTCGGTCGCCTGTTCGACGTGAAACGACGGTGTCTGCGGTGCTGGCTGTTGCGACATGAACCGCCTTTGCCCGGCCGCGAGTTAACCGTTGGCGTCAGAGAAGCACGACGCCGATCGGTGGCCGCTCACTCGGCGTGGCGGGCGATGTAGACGTCGTAGTCGGGATCCTCGGCGACGGGCGTGCCGACGCTGGTCGGCGGCGCGGTGACGCGACCGGCGTTCTCGCTCCCGACGAAGACGACCGTCGCATTGCGCTCGTGGGCGACCTCACGGATCGTCCGGCTGATGTCGGTCTCGGTCGAGGCGAGCGAACTCGTCGCTTCGGTCGTCTCGACGTGAACCTCGCTTTCGGGCGCGATCTCCCCCGCGGTCATCGCCAGCTCGTCGCCGGCACGCTGGGGATCGAACGGCTCGTCCGCCGTGATCCAGCCACGCTCGCGGGCGAACGAGGCGTCGTATGGGACGACGACGAGCACGAGCACGTCCTCGCCGAGCGCCGATCCGAACTCGCGGGCGCGGGAGAGCGCCGTTTTCGCGAGGGCCGACCCGTCGAAGGGAACCAGCAGCATACGTCGTTCACGGACGGTCATGACATAAGCGTTGGCGCTGAACCATCCTGCTCCCGTCTTCTCTCTCCGTCTTACCCATCCGAACCATCCGCCGGACTCCCCCCCCCCCCCCTCCGGTAGACAGGTATAGGAACCGTGGCAGCGTTCGTCCGAGAATGAGGATACTGGTCACGGGAGCCACGGGAACCGTCGGTCGACACGTCGTGACGAGCCTCGTCGACGGTGACATCACGGACGGAGACACCACGGTGCGAGCGGGCGTCCGGGACGTCGCACGCGCCCGCGAGCGCTTCGGTGACGGGATCGAATACGCGGAGTTCGACTTCCAACGACCCGAGACGTGGGGCGCGGCGTTCGATGGGGTCGACGCGCTCTTTCTCATCCGGCCGCCGACGATCGGGTGCGTCAAGCGCCACATCACGCCCGCGATCGATGCCGCCGCGCGGATGGGCGTCAAGCACGTCGCCTTCCTCTCGGTGCTCGGCGCGGAGAAGAACCCGATCCTGCCCCATCGCCGCATCGAGAGTCATCTCCGAGACGCCGACGTGAGCCACACCTTCCTCCGGGCGTCGTTTTTCATGCAGAACCTCGCCGAGGTCCACCGGGAGGCCATCGCCGAGCGCGACGAGATCTTCGTTCCGGCCGGGAGCGGAAAGACGAGCTTCGTCGACGCGCGCGACATCGGGGCTGCCGCTGCGATCACACTCACCGAGCCCGGCCATCGAAACCGTGCATACGACATCACTGGTCCGGCAGCGTTCGACTACGCAACGGTCGCCGAGATGTTCTCGGACGTGCTCGATCGGCCGATCGACTACGCGAACCCCTCGATCCCGGCGTTCGTCCGGCGGCTCCGTGCCGAGGGACAGCCGCTCGCGTTCGTGCTCGTCATGATCGGCATCTACACCACCGCGCGGCTCGGGTTCGCCGGGCGCGTGAGCCGGGACGTCGAGGCGCTGCTCGGTCGCGAACCGATCCCGCTCGAACGGTTCGTCGCCGACTACGCCGACGGCTTCGAGAGCGCGCAGGCCGAATGAGTCCATATACGGAACGATTTTTCACCCGCGGCGGGTAGCTCGGCCATGATCTGTGTTCTCTCCGATACGCACGGTACCGACGGCCATCGCCTCGACGACCAGCTCCTGGATACCGTCCGCGAGGCCGACCTGGTGGTCCACGCCGGCGACTTCACGACCGAGCGCGTGCTCGACGCCTTCGAGACCGAGTCACGGGCGTTTCGTGCCGTCTACGGTAACAACGCCACGCCGGCCGTCCGCGAGCGCCTGCCGGGCGAGCGCGTCGTCGATCACGAGGGCGTCACCATCGCGCTCACTCATGGCGACGGCCGCGACGAGACGGGACTGGCACTCTTCGGCCGACAGGCCGACGCCGATCTCGTGATCTCGGGGCATTCACACCAGCCGGGCGTCACCGACACGGGCGAGATCGTACTCCTCAATCCCGGCAGTCACGCCGACCCGAGGTGGTATCGGCCGGGCTACGCGGAACTCGACGTGAAAGAAGGGCGTGTCGAGGGGCGACTCTTGGAACCCGACGGAGAGGTCTTCGAGGAGTTCGTGGTGGAACTGTGAACTGAAGCCGTTTCGATACCCACGGCACCGACAGAAATTTGTAGATCGGATTACAATACTGATGCGACGCAGCAGCTGTCACTCAGAGAATGGCACCATCACCGAGCGATCCGGCCACGGCGGTCGTCGTCCCGGTTAGCATCATCGCGTTCCTGTTCGGGATCGTCCAGCTCGGAACCGGGACGCTCTTCGGCGTGCTCCCGATCCTCATCGGCGTCGTCGGCCTGCTCTATCTCGCTGGCGGCGGCGAGCGCATCGGTGAGTGGCTCGACACACGCACCACGGCCGACACGACGGCGGACGATGCTAGCGAGGACGCGTTGACGACCCTCCGGCAGCGATACGCGCGCGGCGAGATCGACCACGCGGAGTTCGAGCGTCGCCTGAACGAGCTCCTGGAAACGGAGACGGTCAGCGACGTGGCCAGCCGAAACGACGAGCGACTCGTCGAGCGGTCGCAATGACGCTCGCCAGCCACGGTCCGACCGCGCCACAGCAACGGCTGTGACGCCCGAAACGGATTTACGCGGCGGTCGGCTACGCGCTTCCATGGCTCTCGGTCTCGACCCGGTGTTGCTCGTTCTCCTTGCAGTCATTCTCCTGGTGTTCTTCGGATTCTACCTCCTCATCCGGCGCACCGCCACCGCCTTCCGTGAGGGCACCGAGCGCGGTCGGCGCTAGTCCAGCGCGCGCTCGACGCGCTCGATCGTTTGCTCGATGTCGCTCTCGTCGACGTCCCAGTGGGTACACAGCCGAACGGTGTGCTCGCCGAACGCCGACGCACGGACCCCTTCCGCGGCGATGGCTTCGATAAACGCCTCGGCCGGGCCGTCGGTCTCGACGAGAACGATGTTCGTCTCGGGTGGTGCGGCGGCGAGGCCGTCGATAGCGTCGAACCCCGCCGCGAGCGTCCGGGCGTTGGCGTGATCCTCGGCGAGTCGGTCGACGTTGTCGAGCGCTTCCAGTCCCGGGGCGGCGATGATCCCCGCCTGGCGCATCCCGCCACCGAGCAGTTTCCGGTTGCGGTGTGCACGCTCGATGAACGCCTCGCTCCCGGCGAGCATCGAGCCGACGGGCGCGCCGAGCCCCTTCGAGAGACAGAACATCACCGAATCGGCGTTGTCGAGCAGCCGCGGGGCGGGTGTGTCGAGCGCGACGCTCGCGTTGAACAGGCGTGCGCCGTCGACGTGGGTCGGAACGCCGTGCTCGTGGGCGGCCGCCGCGGCCGCGTCGATCTCGTCGGCGGTGATGGCGACGCCACCCTTCTGGTTGTGGGTGTTTTCGAGCGCCAGCAGACCGGTGCCGGGCCGGTGATCGGTGCGTTCGACGTACGCGTCGTGGACGGCATCGGGAGTGATGACACCGCGTGTACCGCCGTCGATGGGGCGCGCCTGGAGCCCAGAGTGCTGGGCGAGACCGCCGACTTCCCAGTTGTAGATGTGGCTGTCGCGCTCGCAGAGCAGTTCGTCGCCGCGGTCGGTGTGAGTGCGTGCGGCGATCTGGTTGCCCATCGTCCCCGTCGGAACGTAGAGGGCGGCCTCCATGCCGACGGCCTCGGCGGCACGGGCTTCGAGCTCGTTGACCGTGGGGTCCTCGTCGTAGACGTCATCGCCGACGGCGGCCGTACTGGCCGCCTCGCGCATCGCTTCGTCGGGTCGCGTCACCGTGTCGCTACGGAGATCTATCACGGTTTTCGTACCGGATGCGGGCTGAAATACTCAACGTCATCGGGGTTCGCCACACGCGCCATGGCTTCGCTGCCAGCCACGGCAGGGACAAACGACATACCCCATCGCAACGTAGCCGCTCTCGATGGTAAATCTGGCTCCCGAACTGCCAGACGGATCCCTTTCGACGAGCGAGCTCGAACGCCTCCGCGAGCGCCCAGCGGTGCGGAGCGTCATCGAACTGCCGACCGGCTACGAACACAGCCACGACGTGACGAGCACTGCGACTGCTCTCGTCGACGGAACCGTTCTATATCTCACCCTCGATCCCGACCGCGGGCACTGGCAACAGTGCGTGCTGGCACACGATGCGGACGAACGGGAACTGCTGGAGGCGACGCTCGATCAGTTCGAAGCTGGCTAGTTTCCGGCGACGTCCGCACACGCCTGCATCACGACCTTGCTCAGCGCGGGATGGGCGTGGATCAGCGTGTTCGCAAGCTCGTCGGCCCTGAGCCCGTACCGAACGGCGGGCGTCACCTCGTGGAGCAACGTCGAAGCCTCGTGACCGATAATATGACAGCCGAAGATCTCGTGGCTGTCGGGGTCGGCGAGCACCTTCACGAACCCCCGATCGAGTTTCAGCGCCCGGCTCATCGCCGTGTCGGTGAACTCGGCTCGTCCGACGACGTACTCCTGTCCCTCGTCGTCGAGCGCTGCCTCGGTCTGCCCGACTGCACCGATCTGTGGCTCGGTGAACACCGCGTGCGGGAGGGCGTCGAAGTCAGCGGCTCGTTCCACCCCGTGGACAGCGTTGTCGATCACGATCTCGCCCTCGTAATCGCCGGAATGTTTGAACATCGCGTTGTCGGCGATATCGCCCATCGCCCAGACGTCCTCGACGTTCGTCGTCAACTGCTCGTCGGTCGCGACGAACCCCGCGTCGGTCGTTTCGATATCGGTCTCGTCCAGCCCGATCGAGTCGGTGTTCGGACGGCGGCCGAGCGCCACGAGTAGTTCGTCGCCGGTCACGTCGATCTCGTCGCCGTCCTCCGATTCGGCGCTCACGACGATCCCGTCGTCCGACTCGGCGACGCCCGTGACGTGATGGCCGGTGTAGACGTCGTGGCGCTCGCGAGCGATCTCGGTGAACGCGTCCGCCACCTCGCTGTCCTCGCGGGGCACGAGGAAGTCTTCCATCTCGACGAGCGCGACGTCGGTCCCGAACGAGCCGAAGAAGTAGCCGAGTTCGGCTGCGATGTAGCCGCCGCCGAGCACCACCAACCTGTCCGGCGGCGTTTCGAGCCGGATCGCGTCGTCGCTGGTGAGGAAGTCGACCTCGCTCAGCCCGTCGATCGCGTCGGGCACCATCGGGCGTGATCCGGCCGCGACGACGATCTTCTCGCCGGTGTGCGTTTCGCCGCTCTCGGTCTCGATGGTGTGCTCGTCGACGAACCGCGCCTCCCCCTGGACGAGAGTCAGGTTCTCCTCGTCGCGCTTGTTCGATTCCTTTCCGCTCGCCGCGTCAGCCAGTTCGTCGTTCACCGCGCGGACGAACTCGCCGAAGTGGACCTCCTCGACGGTGGCCTCGATGCCGAACTGCTCGGCCGCGCGGACGTCGTTGAGCGTGTTCGCGTGCTGTATGAGCATCTTCGAGGGGTTGCAGCCACGGTTGAGACAGGTCCCGCCGATCGGTCCTCGCTCGACGAGCGCCGTGTCGAGTCCCGCCGCGGCCGCCGCCGATGCGACCGTGTTGCCGGTGCCACCGCCGAAGACGAGGAGGTCGAAGTTCGCCATACGATCGGGAGACGCCCGACGCATAAATCGGTTTAGCGCGGAGGGCGAGTAGCGACGCTCGAAAGGGTTTTTCACGAAGCGCACAATACTTTCTTCGGATGGCACTTCCTATCGATCCGACCCAGCTGGACGACGAGGACGTCGGCGTGAAGCGGACGACGCTCGACATGGACCACGAGGCGGCCGTCGAACACGTCCGCGAGACGTTTCTGGACGCGGGTTTCGGGATCCCCGTCGAGTTCTCGCCGTCGGAGCTGCTCAACGAGAAGGTCGACGCCGATCGCGATCCCTACTACGTGCTCGGCGCGTGCAATCCCGCGGTCGCCGATCGCGCGCTCGATGCCACCGACGACCGCATGGGCGGACTGTTCCCCTGCAACGTCGTCGTCTGGGAAGAAGAGCCGGGAACGCAGACCGTCTATCACGTCTCGATCATGCGCATCGCGCGCCTCGTCGGGCTAGCCCCCGACGACGAGACGATGGCCGACATCGTCGCGGACACCGGCGCGCTCGCCGAGGAAGCGTTCGAGGCGCTCTGATGGGCCACCACACCTTCGACGCCGACCGCGCGGACAAGCTGGAGGACGCCGGGCGTCGCTACCGGTACGTCTCCGGCGAGGAACTGCTCTGGGCGCTCGCACCCGACCCCGACGACACCGTCGCCGATCTCGGCAGCGGCACGGGCTTTTTCACCGACGTCGTCGCTCCACACGCCGACACGATCTACGCGGTCGACATTCAGGCAGCGATGCACGACCACTACGCCGAAAAGGGGCTGCCCGACAACGTCGAACCGGTGACGACCGGCATCGAGGAGCTGCCCTTCGAGGACGGCTCGATCGACGGCGCGTTCTCGACGATGACCTATCACGAGTTCGCGAGCGACGACGCGCTTGGCGAGATCCAGCGAGTGCTCACCGATTCCGGTCGCCTCGCGATCGTCGACTGGAGCGGCGAGGGTCTCGGCGAGCACGGCCCGCCGCTCGACGAGCGCTACACCGTCGAGACTGTTTCCGAAAAACTCCGCGAACGTGGCTTCACGATCGAGCACGCGTTCACGCGCCCCGAGACCTTTCTCCTCGTCGCCACTATCGAATAATCAGCCGAGCTGGTCGGCGACGACGGCATCGGCGCGTTCGACGAACGCCTCCTCGTCGCCCTTCGGGATCGTGGCCCCCGCGGCCACGTCGTGTCCGCCGCCGTCGCCGCCGAGCGCCCGCGCGACCTCGCCCATCACCGCTGAGAGATCGAGCCCCGATCGAACTAATCTGTGTGTCCCGCGTGCGGAGACCTTGCTCTCGGTGTCGTTTTTCGCTGCGAAGGCGATGACCGGTCGATCGCCGCGCAGTGCGTCGGTCCCGAGCGCCATCCCCGCGATGATGCCGACGATCGTCTCGCGGATCGCCTCGCCGGCGTCGAACCACTGGACGTGCTCGCCCTGCGTGACGCCCTCTTGCTTCACCCAGTCGAGCCCCGTCGCGAGGTTTTTGCGGTGGTTGGTGAGTAGCGTCCTGGCCTCGTCGAGTGCGTCGTCGCGATCGCCGCGACAGACCGCCAGCCCGACGTCGGCGCGGTCGTAGCGCGCGGTCGCGTTGAGCAGCGTCGAGAACTCGCTGGCGTCCCGCAGTTCGGTGCCTTCGGCTTCGTTCGTGAGCGTGTAGGTCGTCCCGACGAGATCGTCGATGCGGCTCGCGGGCACGCCACGGGCGACCGCGCGCTGCAACAGCGCGCTCGCGACCGTCTGTCGCTCGTCGCCCGTCAAATCGACCCAGCGCCGCCACTCCCCATCCCGTTCGAGCTCGATGTCGAGATCGGAGAGGAAGCCGATCGCACCGCGCTCGCTGCCAGAGATGCCTGGAATCCGCACGTCGTTGGCGTATTCGAGGAGTTTCGGCAGCGGGCGGCTCTGCTTGCCATACAGCGCGAGATCGGTCGTCTCGGCGAGTACACCGGCCTCGACGCCCTCGGCGACGATCTCTCTATTCGCGCCGACAAGTTCGCCCGACGAGTCCTGCATGTCGCCGACCGCGCCGACGACCGCCAGCGCCGCCAAGTCGCGGTTCGCTTCGTCGCCCAGCGCCCGCGCGAGAACGTAGGTCGTGCCGGCTCCCGAGAGTTCGGTCGCGCCGTTGAGCCCCTCCAAGAGTGGGTTCAGATGGAACTCGGTCCCGGCGTCGGCCGGCTGGTGGTGGTCGGCGATGACCGGCGTGAACGCGCCCGCGGCCTCGTGGTCGGCGATGTCGTCGAGCTGGCCGCTGCCGAAATCCGTGAAGAGCACGGTGGAGAAATCGCGCTCGGCGATCCCTGCGATCGCGTCGGGATCGAGCTGTTTTGCGAAGACGGTCTCGAAGGGGATGTCGGCGCGATCGAGCGCCTCGGCGGCGATGGCCGCGCTCGTGAGTCCGTCGGCGTCGATGTGCGAGGCGAGCAGCACCCGCTCGGCGCGAGCGAGGCGCTCGGCGCACGATCTCGCGCGTGCGTCGAGTGCCGGAATCGGTCCACCCATCGGCGGCGGCTACGGCGCAATCGGGTTTAAACCTCCGGACCGTGTGCTGTGAACGCGAAAAATCGGCCGATGGCTGTGGCGCGCGGGAGCGCCAGAGGCGCGACTCGTGCGAGGGATGAGCGAACGAGCGAAGCGAGTGAGTGAATCGGTTGGGGAGGGTGTGGCCGTCGCGGTGCGTAGCGGTCGTCTGCGGTTTCACTGCGGATAAAACGATAACAAGACCAATCCGCCGAGTCGTCCGATACAGTCGGTCCCGTCGCTTACTCTGACAGCCGCCCGACGGTCTCTCGCGCGAGCGCCTCGAACGACGCCGATTCGGGAACGACATCGACGCTGATGCCCTCGCGCTCGGCGGTCTTTCGTGTCGGCTCACCGATGGCTCCCACGACCGCATCGTTCAGTCCGGCGACGGCGGCCTCGCGCACGCCCTGCTCGGCGGCGGCCGCGAGGAAGTTCTCGACCGTGAGCGAGGAGGTGAACAGCGCGCCAGCGAGATCGCCGCTCGCCGCCAGCGCCGCCGATTCGCCCGATTCGGGCGGGCGGCGCAGCTCGTAGAGGATCGTCTCGTGGACGTACGCGCCGGCGCGTTCGAGCCCGTCGGTGAGTTTCGGCGAGCCATGCGTGCTCCGGGCGACTTCACAGCGCGCGCCCGCGATCTCGTCCTCCAGATCGGCGACCATTCCCACGGAGGAGAACTCCGCCGGCACGCGATCGACGTCGTAGCCCGCCGCGCGCAGCGCCGCCGCCGTGGCGTCGCCGATGGCACAGAGCACGCCGTCGGACTGCCAGCCCGCCTCGGTGGCGATTTCGACGCCCGTCTTGCTCGTGAGCACGGTGTAGTCGGCGTCGGTCCGGGGTGTCTCCCCGGTGGCTTCGACCGCGAGCATCGGGTCGAGAACCGGGTCGACGCCGAGCGACGAGAGCAGTTCGCCCGCGCGTTCGAGGCGCTCGTCGTCCGGCCGGAAGGCGGCGACGTTCATCGCTCGGCCTCCCGGGGCTGCTCGCGCTCGCCGACGACCTGCCCGATAACCGTGACTGCTGGCGGTTCGACGCCCTCGCGTTCGGCGACGTCGACGATGGTGTCGAGTGTTCCCGTCGCCACCTGCTGGTCGGGACGACTCGCGCGTTCGACGAGCGCGACCGGAACGTCACTCCCCATTCCGGCTTCCCGGAGCGCGGCGGTGTAGTCGGGGAGCTTGCCGACGCCCATCAGGACGACGATCGTCCCACCGGTGGCGGCGAGCGCCTCCCAGTTCACGGCCGATTCCTCTTTCGTCGGGTCTTCGTGGCCGGTGACGAACGACACGCTCGAAGCGTGCTCGCGGTGAGTGGTGGGCACCCCCGCGAGTTCGGGTGCGGCGAGCGCCGAGGAGATCCCCGGCACGACCTCGAAATCGACCCCGTTGGCGGCGAGATGGCTCGTCTCCTCGCCGCCGCGGCCGAAAACGAACGGGTCGCCACCTTTGAGCCGGACGACGTCCTTGCCTTCGCGAGCGAGTTCGACCAGCCGCTCGTTGGTGTACTCCTGGCTCGTGCGCTCGCCACCGGCGCGTTTGCCGACGTCCTCGCGCTTCGCCTCGGGGATCGTGTCGATGATATCGGGCCCCGGAAGCTTGTCGTGGAGTACGACGTCGGCCGCGTCGATGCGCCGGCGTGCCTTCACGGTCAGGAGCTCCGGATCGCCCGGACCGCTGCCGACGAGGGACACAGTACCGTTCATTCGGCGCGCTTGGCCTCCCCGTCGGTCCCGCGGGCCTGTTCGATGAGTTCGGCCGCACCCTGCTCGGCGAGATCGGCGGCGAGGTCGCTGGCCGCCTCGGGGTGGCTCTCGATGGGCAGATCCCGCGTCGTGCTCACCTCTTCGGTGCCGTCCTCGCTCAGTACGCGCACCACGGTGTGGACGTACTCGCCCTGCACGACCGCGTACGCGCCCATCGGGGCGACACAGCCGCCGCCGAGCTCCTCCAGAACGACTCGCTCGACGGTCGTCTCGACGCGCGTGCGCGGGTGATCGATCGCCTCGTTGACCGTCTCGGCGAACCTGCCGTCGGGGGCAGTCACCGCGAGCGCACCCTGCCCGGGAGCCGGGACGAACGTCTCGGGCGGGAGCTCCTGAATGTCGAGCCCACGGCCGATCCCCGTCCGTTCGAGCCCCGCCGCCGCGAGCACGATGGCGTCGTACTCCGTATCGACCTCGCGTTCGAGTGATCGCCGCTCGATCTCGCGCAGATCGTCGAACCACTCCTGGGGCGTGCGCTCGAACTCGTCGTCATCCTCCTCGTCGGCCTCCATCCGTTCTTCGTGCTCGCGCTGGCGATGCGGCGCGAGCAGCTTCTCGATGCGGGTGTCGACGTTGCCCCGGAGCGGTTCGACGTCCAAATCGGGGCGGGTGGCGAGTATCTCGGCCTTCCGGCGGAGGCTCGACGTGCCGACGGTCGCACCATCAGGCAGTTCGTCGAAGTCCGTCCCGTCGGGCGTGACGAGCACGTCGCCCGGGGTCGCCCGCTCGGGGACACCTGCGACGACCAGATCGTCCATCCCCTCGGTCGGGACGTCCTTCATCGAGTGGACGGCGAGATCACAGTCGCCGTCGAGGACCTCCTCGTCGAGCGCGCGGACGAACGCGCCCGTCTTCCCGAGGCGGTGGATGAGTTCGTCACGGATCTTGTCACCCCGCGTCTCGACCTCGACGAGTTCGACCGACCGACGACGTGATTCGAGGTGTTCCTGGACGCCGGCAGCCTGACGGCGCGCGAGGTCCGACCCCCGCGTCGCCAGCCTGATGGCTCCCTCGTGTGTGCTCATGCCCGCACTCGGACGGCTGGGTTGATACCCCCTTCGAGAGCGCCTCATCGCTGGATGATCGTCGAGGGTCGAGTGCCGGCGCTGCCGCCGCCGGCCGGCGGCGGTTGCGGTGCGGGAGCCGTGCAGTCCTGGCGGATGAAGGGCGAGGCGCGAGCGAGGCCGCAGGCCGAGCGAGTAGCGACCGCAGGGAGCGCGCCGAGGGCTTCGGCGGTGCTGTGCGGGAGTTGTCGCATCCGCGCGAGTGGAACGAGCGCGGTTCGCCGTGAGCGACCGCAGGGAGCGAGCGGGAGTTTTTAGCGTAGCTTTTTGCAAGCGGGGGTCGGGCGAGCGAACACGGTGAGCAAGCGCGACCCCCGCAGTAAAAAGGTACTACCACGGCTCGCTCTTCAGGCCGGCACGATAGGCGATCACGTTGGTGGTGACGTGCAGGAGCGGCGTCAGCACGAGCGCCGCCGCGAGCACGGGGAGTGTGAAGGTCGCCGTGAACCACGTGGTAGCGGCCAGTGCGGCGAGGACGAGCGCGCCGACGAGGAAGTCGAGTTGGTCGAGTCCGGGAAACGCCGCGCCGCGCGAGCGGCCGGTGCGCCGTTTGAGGAAGGAGGCGACGATGTCGCCGAGGATCGCTCCGAGCGGGAGCGCGAGGGCGGCAGCAGGGGGAAACATCGGTAGTGCCAATCCAGTCGCGGTCCCGACGGTGGGGGCGATAGCGTTGAGCAGGGCCGCGACAGCCACACCGGCGAGCGTGCCGGCGAGTGCGCCGCGCCAGGTCTTGCCGTCGCCGAGAAGGCGTGCGCCGTCGAGCGTCCGACCGCCGTCGATGGGGCGACCGCCGCCGAGGAGCACGGCGGCGTTGTTCGGGACGTACGCCGGCAACAGCGCCCAGATCGCGACGGCGACCGTCTCGACGAGAGTCACGGAGGCACTCGACCCGGGGCGCTCTTAACCGCCCGGATTCGCCGCGCGAGCGACAGTTCTTTGCCGCCGACGGCAAAACTTGCGACCATGATACCGCCGATCGCGGATCGGTTCGTCGCCGGCGAGACCGAACGCGATGTCATCACTCACGCCCGCGTGCTCGACACCGAGGGTATCAACAGCATCTGTAATCTCCTCGGCGAACACTACGACAGCCCGGAGCCGGCCGCCGCCGACCGCGAGTCCTACTGCGCGCTCATCGAGGCGATCGGCGAGGAAGATATCGACGCCACGGTCTCGATCAAGCCCTCACAACTCGGTCTCGGCATCGCCGAGGGATGCTTTCGCTCCAATCTCGAACTCGTCGTCGAGCGGGCGGCCGAGCAGGGGGTGTTCCTCTGGATCGACATGGAGGACCACGAGACGACCGACGCGACGCTCGACGCCTACACCCACCACGTCGAGGAGTACGACGGGATCGGCGTCTGCGTGCAGGCGAACCTCAAACGGACGCCCGACGATCTCCACCGACTGGCCGATTATCCCGGAAAGGTCAGGCTGGTCAAGGGTGCCTACGACGAACCCGGTGACGTCGCCTACCGGGAGAAGTCGCGGGTCAACGAGGCCTATCGCGAGTGTCTGGAGATCATGTTCGCCGAGTTCGACGGCGGCATCGCGGTCGGCAGCCACGATCCCGCGATGATCGACTACGCCGAGGGGCTCCACGACGAGCACGGAACGGCGTTCGAGATACAGATGCTGATGGGTGTTCGCGAGGACGCACAGCACGACCTCGCCGCCGAGCACGAAGTCTATCAGTACATTCCCTACGGCGACAGCTGGCTGTCGTACTTCTATCGTCGGATGATGGAGCGCCGGGAGAACCTGCTGTTCGGGCTGCGCGCGCTGCTCGGGCGGTAGCGACCACCCCAGCCAACGCCGACGGACCGTTGCTCGACCCGGATTTCGCCGGCAGTATCATAACCTTCGGGGGATCATACGGGCCAATGGTCTCGTGGAAGCGCGATGGCACCCGTGGACTGGTCGTGCTCGTGCCCATCATCGTCACCCTCTACGTGCTCGCATTCGTCTACAACACGATCGCCAGCCTGCCCTTCATCGAGGCGATCCAGCCGGCGATCGTCCGGGTGCCACTCACGCTCGCGGTGTTCGCACTGCTGGTCTTCGGCGCTGGCTACCTGATGCGCACCGCGAGCGGCCCGCTGGTGGAGGGGGCGATCGACGACGTGATGAACAGCCTGCCGGGACTCCGGGTGGTCTACAACGCCTCGAAGATGGCCGTCGAGACGGCCGTCACGGGCACCGGTGATCTCCAGGCACCGGTGAAACTCGAGACGTGGGACGGCCTACGGATGACAGCGTTCAAGACCGGCAAGCGAACCGAGGACGGCCGGGACGTGCTCTTCCTCCCGACCGCGCCGAACATCACCACCGGGTTCGTCATCGAGGTCGCGCCCGATCAGTACGAGGAGACCGACGAACGCGTCGAGGACGCACTCACACGGGTACTCAGCGCCGGTTTCGGCGAGACCAACGACTCCGAAGTCCCCATCGACGTCCGTGATGAACCGCTCTATCGCGAGTCGTAGACACCACCGACAGATATTCTCACGTCGACTGCACCGACCGCCGTCGGGCGCTGTCGCGCCGTTTATACCCAGCGCGGTCGATCCGACGGCATGACCGACACGGAGCTCATCGACGCGCTGCGACGGGTCGACGCGGTCGAATTCGGCGAGTTCGAACTCTCCCACGGCGGCACGAGCGACTACTACGTCGACAAATACCGTTTCGAGACCGATCCGGACTGTCTCTCGCTGATCGCCGACGCGTTCGCGACACGGCTCGACGACGAGACACTCGCCGGTGTCGCCCTCGGCGGAGTGCCACTAGTGGCCGTGACGAGCGTCGAGACCGATTCGCCGTACGTCATCGCCAGGAAACAGAAAAAGGAGTACGGAACGAGCAATCGGATCGAAGGCGAGCTGGCCGAGGGCGAGTCGGTCGTCGTCATCGAGGACATCGCCACGACGGGCCAGAGCGCGCTCGATGCGGTCACGGCGCTGCGGGAGGCCGGCGCGCGCGTCGAGCGCGTGCTCGTCGTCGTCGACCGCGAGGAAGGTGCCCGCGAAACCCTCGCCGAGGCCGACGTCGAACTCGACGCGCTGGTCACTGCCTCGGAGCTGCTCGCCGACGAGTAAACCGGCCGACCGCGCGACGGTATACTGTCGGACAGAATGGGCCGAGGGATCGTGATACGAACGGCTATTCGTCGTACCGGAGTCTTCGATCCGCTACTCGCGGACTACTGTCCGACAGTACAATCGCAAGCGATTCAACCGCCGGGCTGCGCTGAACGCGTATGGCTTCGCTTCCGCCGCGGCGCTGGCTGCTCAGGGGCGCGCTCGCGCTCGTCGTGGGCGCACTGCTCCTCGCGGCGGCCG
Organism: Halococcus qingdaonensis; assembly: GCF_024508235.1. Lineage (NCBI taxonomy): Archaea > Methanobacteriati > Methanobacteriota > Halobacteria > Halobacteriales > Halococcaceae > Halococcus > Halococcus qingdaonensis. The sequence goes on from NZ_CP101943.1 coordinate 1,938,520, forward strand.
TCTCGGCGGCCACCTACGAGCCGACGAATCTCGGCCCCGGCACGATCGACGAGCCCGCCAACGGCTCGACGGTCGTGAGCGTGCAGGGGTTCCACTTCCAGGGTATCGGCAACGGAAAGAAGCCGGCCCGTCTCGTCTCCGCCGGCCCGCGTGGGGCGACCGAATGGGTCCACAACGGCTCCCAGGAGGGTGCACGCTGGTTCTACGACGTCGATCCGCTCGCGAACGGCAACCTGCTCGTGACCTCTACGGTGCCGGGCGACACTGTGGTGTACGAACTCGATCCCGAGACCGACAGCCGCGTCTGGGAGGAGACGTTCGACGCCGAGGACACCCACGACGTGGATCTCATCAACGGCGATCAGCTGCTCGTGGCGAACATGCGGAAGACGAACGAATCCGGCGTCGCGAACGACCGACTGTTCATCTACGACCGCAGCGAAGGTGAGATCGTCTGGGAGTGGACGTTCAACGAACACTTCCCGGAATCGACCGACGGCGGCTACTCGGAGGATTGGTCACACGTCAACGACGTCGACAAGATCGGCGACGGGAAGTATCTCGCCTCGCCGCGCAACTTCGATCAGGTGATCGTCGTCGATCGGGAAACGGACGACATCACCACGCGCCTCGGCAGCGACGGCAACCACTCGCGACTGTTCGAACAGCACAACCCCGACTATCTCGAAGGGCCGAACGGCACGCCGACGATACTGGTGGCTGACTCGGAGAACGATCGCGTGATCGAGTACGCCCGCGAGGGCCCCGGCGAGTGGAATCGGACGTGGGAGCTCTCGGGCGGGTTCAACTGGCCGCGCGACGCCGATCGCCTGCCCAACGGCAACACGCTCATCACGGACACGCTGAACCATCGCGTCGTCGAGGTCACGCCCGACGGCGAGATCGTCTGGGAGTATTACGCACCGTGGGCACCCTACGACGCCGAACGACTGAGCGCCGCCGGATCGAGCGAGCGAAACGCCTCGGTCGGCGGGTCACACGGTCCGACCGCGACCGAAATGAACGCATCGGGCAACTATAGCCTCTCGGGCAGCGCCAAGAGCGGTCCCGGTGACCAGGCGAGATTTTCGTCGTGGGTCGCGGCCGCAGCGGCCGGCACGCCGGTACAGGAGGTCGTCCAGTCGGCCGCCGAGCGCTATGCGCACGTGACGCCGTTCTTCCGCCCGGTCTGGCTGTCGAGCTGGGCCTTCGCCGCGCTCGTCGGGGCGCTGCTCGTCGTGCTCGTCTGGGTCGTCGGTGAGGTCGTCTATCAACGCCGGCGCATCCGGCGGCGGGTCGCGGGCGTGTTCTCCTGACCGGTGTTGTGCCCTGATCGCAACATCGTGGCGTTCTTGTGGCTTGCTCCCGTACTACTGGTGATGTCGAACCTCGAACTCTACGAACTGGAGGGCTGTCCGTACTGCGCGAAAGTGAAGGACAAACTCGCCGATCTCGATCTCGACTACGAATCGCATATGGTGCCGAGCTCACACGACGAGCGCACCGAGGTCGAGGAGGTCAGCGGCCAGACCGGCGTCCCAGTGCTCGTCGATCCCGAACACGACGTCGACGGCATGAGCGAGTCCGACGACATCGTCGCCTACCTCGACGAGACCTACGGCGACGCAGCGGCCTGAGAACACACTTTTTCGTGTCGATTACCGGCCGATAGCGACGCGTCTCAGTCGAAGTAGCCCTCGTCCTCGAGACCAGCCATGACGTCGTCGACGAGCGGATCGACGTCCTCGTAGGGGAACTCCTGCCGGCCGCCGGCCTGGGTGTTGAGCTCCATCGCGGTGAAGCTCACGTCGCCGGACTCGAAGGTGGTCGACGGCCCGTTCGGCAGCGCCGGCACGAGATCCATCGGACTCGATACGGGGTAGTCGGCGTCCGCGAACCCGTCGTGAAGCTGCTGTCTGATGTCGTCTTTGTCTGACATCGCAGGTGGGGGATGGTGCCGTCGCGGCGTAGCTCTGTGGCCGCTCATACGGTGGAATTTAAGTGACCAGTACCGATATATCGGCGATCGACCATCAAGAGAGCAGCTGTTCCATCAGTTTGGCTTCGGCCTTGCGGAGATGTTCGTCGATGGTCGATCCCGAGAGGTCGAGCACGGTGGCGATATCGGCATGCGTCGTTCGTCGCGGGATCTCGTAGTAGCCGAGATCGAAGGCCGTCTCGATCACCTCGCGCTGGCGGTCGGTGAGTGCGGCCACCAGCAGGCCATCGCTCTCGGCACCGCCCAGTCGATCGACCGAGCAGGCGACCCCCGAGGGCAGGCGCTCCATCGCGCGTTTGATCATCGCGGGCGTCCCGATGACCTGCAGCCGGAGCCCACGATCGGTGATCGCGATCGGCGGATCGACGAGTACCCCCTGTTCGAAGAAACAGCGCTCGAACACGGCGAGCTCGCCCTCGACACGGAGATACAATCCGAACGCGCCACCGTCGTCGTGGATGACGTCGTGGGCGAGCACGTCCGATCGCTCTTCGAGCACGTCGGCGAGGGCGATCTCGTCGCCTTCGAATCGATAACACAGTGCGCTCGTTTCCGTGTTGCTCTGGACGTGGCTCAGCGACTCCCGGCCGACGGCCGGCACGGCAGCGAGCGCGTCGTCGACGGGATGGACGAGCCCCTCGCCCGGCCGGAGCGAGAGGGTGAACTGCCGGACGTGCGCGCGCTCGTCGGTCGATCGCTCCACCGTCAACTGTACGCGCTGGCGTCGGTGAGTTCCTTCCCGACGATCAGCTTCTGGACCTCGGTCGTTCCGTCGGGAATAGTCATGACGCGGGCGTCGCGGTAGTAGCGTTCGAGCCGGTTTTCGGTCTTCAGCCCCTCGCCGCCGAACACCTGGATCGCGTCGTCGGTCACGTCCTTGCAAGTCTCGCTCGTGTAGCCCTTCGCCAGCGAAGACATCAGACGGGCGTCCTCGCTGCCGTCTTCGAGCAGTTCGGCCGCGCGCCGCGAGAGCTGGCGCGAGGTCTCCAAGCCGGCCTTCATGTCGTACAACTTCTCGGTGACGAGTTGGTGCTCGGCGATCGGCTTGCCGAAGGTCTCGCGGTCGGTCGCTCGATCGAGCGCGGCGTCGAACGCCGCCTGCATGATGCCGACGGACATGAACGACATCCCCGTGCGCATGAACGAGAACGTCGCGTTGAGCGGCTTCTGATCGAAGAACAGCTGCGTGACGCTCTCGGGGAACGGGACGATGTCGTTCATCTCGTTGCCCGCCATGATCGCGTTGGAGAACATGTTCGAGAGGCGGTTGCCCTCGGGCACGCGCACGTCGTCGAAGGAGATCCGGGCGTTCGAGACGCCCTTCCAGCCCATCTTGTCGATTTCCCGGGTCTCGAAGCTGTTGTTCGCGCGATCGACCATGAACATGTCCGACGCGCCCGTCGAGTCGTCGTGGGCGACCACGAGCACGCAGTCGGCGTAGTGGGCGTTGCCGACCCACGTCTTCTCGCCATTCAGGACGAACTCGTCGCCGTCCTTTCTCGCGACGGTGTTCGGCCGCGCGGTGTCGCTGCCGCCCTCGGGTTCGGTGACGGCCAGTGCCGCGAGACAGTCGCCGTCTTCGAGTTTCGGGAGCATCGCCTGCCGGGTCTGCTCGGCCGCGAACTGGACGAACAGGGCGGGAAAGGACATCATCACGCCCACGAGCAGGCTCGGCCACGTGTAGCTGATCTCCTCGGCCGCGATCGTGAAGTTCCAGACATCGCCGAAGAAGTTCGGTGCCGTCTCGGGATCGAAGCCGACGCCGAGGTCGTTCAGGTCGCTGACGTAGCCGAGCAGTTCCTCCCGGTCCATCGGACCGTTTCTGTCGGCCTCGTCGACGATCGGGTCGATCGTCTCGTCGAGATACTCCCGGAGATCGTCGCGAAACGCGCGTTGTTCGTCGGTCAGATCCATCTCACTCGGGCACCTGCTCGGAGAGGCTGTTCATGATCGGTGCGAGTTTCGTCCCCTTCTGCACCGGACCGTCCATCTCGTACTGTTGTTGCATGAACCCTTGAATCGGGTCGACGTTACCGGTGATGAGCCCCACCAGCACGTCGGCCGGTCCCGTGATGGTGATGTCGGCGTCGTCGAGCTGGCCCGCCCCGCCCGTGATGAGCTCTTCCTTCTCGCGGACCTTCAGGTGGCCCTCCATCGGACAGTCGTCCGCCTCGAAATTCGTGGTGATGTCCTCGTTGATCTGCTCTTTGACCTCTGGGTTCCGCTCGACCATCACGCGCATGCCCGACCAGAGCAGTTCCTGGAACTGATCGGCCGTCTCGGGGTTTTCGGAGACGAACGAGGCGATATCCATCGCCTCCATGCGCCCGAGAATGCTGGCCATCACTTCCGGATGCTCGCGCACGAGCTCGTCCGTTTGGCCCTCCATGTCGGCGAGAATGGCGAGGAGGTCCGCTTCGAGCTGGTCCTGCTCCTCTTCGAGCGCGGTCTCGATTCGCTGGATGAGTTGCTCGTCGGTCATAGTGGCTCTGTCGGCTCGCGGCCGACCGTATGACCGAAACGGCCGGGAGCCCAATGGGCTTGCTTCGATGGATAACAGGTTCTTTATATACCATCCGACGAGCGGAGCTCGGTGTCAGGTGACGGAGGGATAAATCACCATGTATGACTGTACGAATCGTCAGGTGGACAGCGCACGTCGTCCGTGCATGGAGTGGTTTCCATCGCGCGAGTGGCTCGCTGCGTATCGAGCGGCGCTGAACGACAACGACAGATATCGAGCGGCAAGCGAGGATTGGGGCGTCGATTTCGCCGGCGATTTCGTCTTCGAGATCACGGATGTTCCGACCGAAACCACCGTCGAAAGACTTCCCGAGGAGCTTTCGGGAGAGCTTCGTGAGAACCTCCAGTCGCTTTCCGAAGAACGGGTCGAAACACTACTCGCCGATGCACCGCCAGATCTCGAAGATCGAATGGCAGACCACGATGGCAGCGATCACGAACGGCTCATATCGGCCGTGATAGAGACGCCTGTCGCCGACGCTCCCGCTATCACGTTTCCTGCCCTTCGCGAAGAGTTCCCCGCTGACCTCGACGATTTGTTCGACCAACTGGAGCAGTATCTCTACGAGAAAACTATTCATGCGTATCTCGACCTCTCCGATGGAGAATGCCGCGAAGCCGAAGTCCTCTCCGACCCTGCGGCGCACGATCCAGGTTTCCGGATCGTCGGCCCATATGAGAACTGGAAAGACCTCATTGAGGGCGCGGACGTGATGGAATCCATCTTCTCGGAAGCCCTCGAACTCGACGGCTCGACGACCACGATTCTGCCCTACAGCGAGGCTGCACAGGAGTTGGGCGACACCGCCGCCCGGGTCGACACGCAACACCTATTTTAACCACCGCGTATAGCAGGACCAATCGTCATACTCGCTCTTCCGTTGTATGTTCTCATGGCACAGTCAGCTGCCCCGCCGTACGCTGGCCAGCGAATCGAGACCGGAGACAAGTGGTATCAGCTGTTCCAGAAAGGCGTCGAACTGGGCACGTGGAACGTCGAGAAACTGTTCGACGAGATCGGCTTCGAGCAAGACAGGGAAACGTGGCAGTCGCTCGGCGAGGACGAGCGCAACCAGATTCGCTACCTGCTGTCGGGCTTTCTCGACGGCGAGACCGAGGTCGCCGGCGACGCCGCGACCAATCTCTCGCGAGCGATGGGTGCCGACTGTCTGGCAGGAAATCGACAGAAAGAGATGTTCATGACGATGCTCACGCTGACCGAGCACAAACACACCCAGTTCCTCGACATCTACATGAACGAGGTGATGGACGACCGCGACAACTACACCGAACTCGATCCGCGGCGCGGCACCCGCGTCCCCATCGTCCAGACCACGGGACTGGGTGAGGTGTTCGAACATCAGGGGCTGCTGACTGCGAAGGCCGCACAGACCGACGATCCGGTTGACATCGCCCGGGCCGCGACGAACTACCATCTCAACGTCGAGGGTATCCTCGCGCGGGTCGGTTCGACGGCGATCAGTCGGTTACCCGAGCGGGCGAACCTCCCACTGCTGAACTACGCCTTCAAGTTCATCAGCACCGACGAGGGCCGCCACATCACCCACGGCGTCGAACTGCTGAAGGAGCTTCTCGAAAAGGAGCGCGCCGGCGAACCGTCCTATCAGGGCGTCGAAGCGGGTATCGTCGAGACGCTCTACAAGGACGTCCCATACATGGCCGATTTCGCGTACATGTACACCGAAGCGGTCGGCGACCCGCTCGATCTCGACATCGATGCGACGCTGCTGCGCGGCGGCAACCTCATCGATGGGATGTACAACGAGACTCTCGGCTGTGACATCGACTATCTGGAGGTCATGGATACCGTGAGCGATCGCTACGACGAGATTACCGAGTGGGATCTCGAAAGCCGCCTCGAAGAGCAGGAGCGTCACTACCAGCAAAAGCGTGGCATCACGGCGGACGGGGGTGATGAGTGATGGCGACCGACAACGAACTCCACGAACTCGCCCGCGGGGCATCGTTCACTGCGAGCGACGAGGAAGTCGACGAAGCCATCGCAGAGGCCGCTGCGGAACTCGACGAGAGCGAGGCAGAGATCAGGGACAACGTCGCCTACATCATGGATTCGAGCTTCGAAGAAAAAGGTGTCAGCACCTCCTTCAACGAGATGGTGAGCGGCGCGAGCCTCGACGAGGACGACCGAAGCACGGGCGACCCCCGCCTCGAAGCGCTCGAAATGTACAAGCTCCGCCAGCGCGTGTGAGCCATCGAGTCACCATCGAGTTCGGCGACGAAACCCACGAACTCGACGTGAACGAGAACGAATACGTCCTCGATGCCGGCCTCGACGACGGTCTCGACCTCCCCTGCTCCTGTCGAGAGGGGAATTGCACTACCTGCACCGGAGAACTCTTGACGGGCGAGATCGACCAGAGCGACGGGATGGCCCTCGACAAAGAGGACAGAGAGGCGGGCTACGTGTTGCTCTGCAGTGCGAAGCCACGAAGCGATTGCCGTGTTCGAGCTGGGAACGAGGTTCAGGAGGAGCTGCTCGGACTCGATCTCTTTTGAGAAATTGTCAACATATGTATAGTCCCGGGCGGATTCGAACCGCCGTCAATGGCTTTCTCCCACGAAAGGTCGGGACCATTCGTGTCCAAAGGCCATTATGATTGGCCGCTACACCACGGGACTACGTGGCTCAGTATCTTCTCGCTGCATAATAGCGTTATCCTTCGTTTGGCGGTAGCGGTGCTTCCGCATCACCGGATTCCACACGACGGTAACAACTCCGGCAGAGCGCGATGACCTCGTCCAACGTATGTGCATCCTGTGGACGGTCGAAGTCTCGAACCCGTTTGCGATGATGTACGTCCGGTCTTCGGCCGAGCCGTCCTTCCGTTTTCCAGCAAGTTTGATATCTGTACTCGTCACGTTTCAATGCCTGTTTTCTCGTTCGCCACCACCCTCGTCAGTACTGAAGTGATCTTTACCGACGACGGTTTCCGAGAGCCAGTTACCGTGGCACTGCTGATCGCAGAAGACACCTCTGTCCGTCGTTTCGAGCCTCGATCGAACAACGGACATCTCTGCTCCACAGTACGAACAGTTCGTCGTGATACAAACGGATTCCTCAGTCGGCAGCCCCGCCTTCGGCATCGAGCAGCGCACAGACGTCCTCGTCGGGGGCGAAACAGTCCGGACACTGTGGCTCGCGGTCGATGATCGTGTCGAGTCGCTCGGCGACCGTCTCGTCGATGACGCTTTCGAGCTGGCTGGCTTCGGTACGAAAGTCCTCGACGTCGAGCACTTCGACGAGGAAGCGCTCGATGATGCAGTAGGTCTGGAGCGAGTCACGAGCCCGCTCGATCCCCTCGTCGGTGAGCGTCACGCCTTTGTACTTCTCGTGGTCGGCGAGCCCGCGGTCTTCGAGTTTTCCGATCATCTCGTTGGCACTCGCCGGACTCACGTCGAGCGAATCGGCCAACCGCCCCGTGGCCGCCGGCCCGTTCTCGACCTGCTGGACGAGATAGATCGCCTTCAGATACTGCTCGGCCGTGTTCATATGTGCCACCCCGAGTGGCCGTGGCTCATTCGCGCGCCTCCATCAGACGCGTGACCTCCTCCGCGCCGTCGGCCTCCTCCTCACGGATGGCTGAGAGCGTCTCGACGAGGTGTTCGCGGTCGATACCGAACGTCGCCGAACTCGCTTCGATAGCGGCGATGAGATCGTCATAGAACTTGTAAGCGGTCTCCTCGTTGCACAGTTGATCGTACAGCACACCATCGGTGTCGCGGTCGCGGTCGTAGTGGTCGGCGACGAGCGGCTCGATCTGCTCGAAGGCGATCCGCTCGGCGTCGAGATCGTCGATCAGCGCCGCCAGCCGATCGCGGTGATCGGCCGACTCCTCGGCGGCGTGTTCCAACAGCGCCTCGATCTCGGTGTCGAGATCCGCGCTGACGGAGCGATAATGCTGGTGCGCGCGTGCCTCGACGACCTCTTCGAGCACCATCCCGATCTGGAGCAGTCGGGCGAGCTGGTGGTCCGAGGCCACCGGCTGGCTGACGCTCACGGAGCGCTCCCGCGCGCAGCGTGGTCGAAAACCAATGCCTCGTTCGTGTCCATAGCCTGAGTGGGGAATCCAACCCCTTAAGCGATTACTCCCGCAGGCGCGCCGCCACGAGCTCGTCGAGATCGTCGCGGAACTCCTCGACGGCGATCTCGTCGAGCACCGGCACGAAGAAGCCCTCGACGAGCATGTTCCGCGCCGCCCGCGGCGAGACCCCGCGCGAGGTCATGTAGAACAGGTCCTGCTGATCGACCTGTCCGACCGTTGCAGAGTGGCTCGCCTCGGTGTCGTGGTTGTTGATGATGAGCTTCGGCGAGGCGTCGGCCTCCGATTCGTCGCTCAGCATCAGCGTGTTCTCGCGCTGGTAGGAGTTGGTGTTCCAGGCCGCCGAACCCACGTCCTGAACGCCCTCGTAGACCGAGCGTGCCTCGTCGTCGAGCACGCCCCGCGTCACGAGATCGGCGGTCGTGTGCTCGGCTTCGTGCCACACGCGCGAGGCGACGTCGAAGTGCTGGTCGTCGTGGCCGAAGAAGGCCCCGACGATCTGCGATTCGGCACCTTCGCCGAGCAGTCGCGTCTCGACCGACGATTTGGTGAGTCGCGAGCCGACGTTGCCCTCGATCCAGTCGATCGTGCCGTAGGTGTCTGCGTGGCCACGCTTGAGCGAGTAGGTGTACGTCTCCTGATCGACGTTCTGGAGCGAGCCGTACTGAACGTTCGAGTTCTCGTCGGCGTCGATCTCGACGAGTCCCGAGTAGTAGCGCTCGCCGTCCACGTCCTCGCCCGTGGTCTGGCGTTCGAGGATCGTCACCGAACTCGACTCGCCGGCGACGACCAGCGTGTAGTTGAACAGCGACCGCGAGTTCATCCGCGTCCGGACGGTGACGTCCTCGGCGTCGACGCCGTCGGGGACGTAGACGACCGTGCCGGTCGAGAATAGCGCGGTCGACAGCGCCGTCAGATAGTTCTCCGTCGGATCGACGACCGAGCCGAATTTCTCACGGACGAGCTCCTCGCGCTCGTCGAGCGCCTCGGTGATCGACATGACCTCGACCTCGTCGGGACCGACCTGGTCCTTCTCCTCGGCCGCGTTGAGCGGATCGACGAACCCCGCGAAATCGAGATCGTAGAGGTTCGTCCAGTTACGCCCCGGCGTCCGGATGACGTCGGGCATGTCGAGCTCGTCAAGTGCGTCGAGCGCGTCGAGGCGCGTTTCGAGCAGCCACTCCGGCTCGTCGAGGCTCTCGGATATCTCGCGAACCTGTGCTTCCGTGAGGTTCGCGTGGAGCTGTGCACTCATCGATTACCCGAGGCTCCCTTCCATCTCGAGCTCGATCAGTCGGTTGAGCTCGACGGCGTATTCGATCGGCAGCTCCTCGGTGATTGGCTCGATGAAGCCGGCGACGATCATCTGTTTGGCGTCGTCGTCGTCCAGTCCGCGCGACTGGAGGTAGAAGACGTCCTCGTCGCCGATCTTCCCCACCGTGGCCTCGTGAGCGACGTCGACCTTCGACTCCTCGATCTCCATGTACGGCATCGTATCGGAGGTCGACTCGTTGTCGAACATCAGCGCGTCACACTCCACGGAGGTGCTAGAGTTCTCCGCGCCGTCGGAGATGTGGATCAGACCGCGGTAGTTCGTGCGACCGCCGTCCTTGCTGATCGACTTCGACTCGATCGTCGATTTGGTCCGGGGCGCGTTGTGGTAGACCTTCGCACCGGTGTCGATGTCCTGGCCCTCGCCCGCGAAGGCGATCGTGATGTGGTTGTCGGTCGCACCGCGACCCTTCAGGATCGTCGAGGGGTAGAGCATCGTGGCCTTCGACCCCATCGATCCCGAGATCCACTCCATCGTCCCCTCGGATTCACAGATCGCGCGCTTGGTGTTGAGGTTGTAGGTGTTCTTCGACCAGTTCTGCACCGTCGAATACTGGACGTGGGCGTCCTCGCCGACGAAGACCTCGACACCGCCGGAGTGGAGGTTGAACTTCGAGTACTGCGGTGCGGAACAGCCCTCGATGTAGTGGACCTCCGATCCCTCTTCGGCGATGATGAGCGTGTGCTCGAACTGGCCCATTCCCTCCGAATTCATCCGGAAGTACGCCTGGATCGGCATCTCGACGGTGACGCCCTCGGGGACGTAGACGAACGAGCCACCCGACCAGATCGCACCGTGTAGCGCCGCGAACTTGTTGTCCGACGGCGGCACGCAGCTCGTCATGAAGTGCTCCTTGACGAGCTCGGGATGGTCCTGCACCGCCTTGTCCATGTTGCAGAAGATGACGCCCTTCTCCTCCCAACGCTCCTGCATGTTCTGGTAGACGACCTCCGATTCGTACTGGGCACCGACGCCCGAGAGCGCGTTCTTCTCGGCCTCGGGGATGCCGAGCTTGTCGAAGGTGTCCTGGATCTCCTCCGGCAGCTCGGTCCAGTCGTCGACGCTGCCGCGCATGTCGACGTCCGGGCGGATGTACGGGACGATCTCCTCGACGTCGACCTCGCTCAGATCGGGCTGGCTCGGCCAGTCGGTCGGCATCGGCATCGCGTGGAACTGCCGGAGCGCACGGAGCCGTCGCTCGAGCATCCACTCGGGCTCGTCCTTGTCCTCGGAGATGAGCCGGATGGTCTCCTCGTCCAGCTCACCCTTCTCGGCCGCGAACGCGGCGTTCTGTTCTTTCTTGAACTCGAAGCGCTTCTCCGAGTCGGTCTCTCGTAGGTGGTCTTGGTCTGAACTCATTGTATGGTTCGTAGCAGTTGAAGCCTTATCAGGCTGTCTCGTAGGTTTCCTCGCGAACCCAGTCGTAGCCCTCGTCCTCGAGTTTGCGGGCGAGATCGGCATCGCCGCTCTTGGCGATCTGGCCGTCGAGCATGATGTGGACGTGATCGGGCTCGACGTAATCCAGAATGCGCTGGTAGTGCGTGATCTGGAGGATGCCCGCGCCCTGCTCGTCGCGCAGTGCGTTGATGCCCGTCGAGACGTCCTGCAGGCGGTCGATGTCGAGCCCCGAGTCGATCTCGTCGAGCACCGCGATCGACGGCTCCAAGATTGCGGCCTGGAGCACCTCGTTCTGTTTCTTCTCGCCGCCGGAGAAGCCCGCGTTCAGGTAGCGCTGGGCGAACTCTGCGTCCATGTCCAGCTGCTCCATCTTCTCGGACATGATCTCCTGGAACTCCGCGACGCCGACCTCACCCTCGTCGATGTCACCCTCCATCGGCGAGGTCTCGTAGCCTGCGTCCTCGTCGTCGGCCTCTTCGGCCTCGCCCTCGTCGTCCTCGAACAGCTCCTCGCGCTCGTCGAGCTTGGCGTTGAGCGCCGTGCGCAGGAAGTTCACCATCGTGACGCCCTCGATCTCGGCGGGATACTGGAAACCGAGGAAGACGCCGAGCGCCGCGCGCTCGTTCGGTTCGAGATCGAGCAGGTCCCAGGTACGCATCTCGTCGGGGATCTCGATACCGTCGAATTCGTCCTCGTCGAGATGGATGCGCACCGCACCCCCGGTGACCTCGTAGGCTGGATGCCCCGCGATGACCTTCGCGGTGGTCGATTTGCCCGAGCCGTTCGGCCCCATCAGTGCGTGGATCTCGCCCGACCGGACTTCCAGGTCCACTCCGTCGAGGATCTTCTCGCCGCCCTCTGCGACCTCTGCGTGGAGGTCATCGAGTTCTAAACGTGCCATCGTCCTATCACTCACCCGTTGGCTCGTGACACCCATAATCGTTTCCATTCACCCGTAACGATTTTCGATGAGGGAAAATCATTTTCCCCTGCGCGAAAGAGAACTGTTGTGACCGACGCTCCCGTCGGCTCGATGCGCACCGTCAGCGGGTGCGTCCGTAACCCTTTTTCGCGACGGCGCTGAGCCGGGCGTATGGACCCCGTTGGCGTGCTGACGAGCGTCCGCCGCTTCCAGCTCGCCACACCGGACGGCAACCGAACCAACGGCACCAACGGGAGTTTCGAGCAGGGCTCGCAGGAGGCCGTCGAGACCGCCAGCCAACTCCTCCCAAAATGGGTACCCGAGTGGTGGGTGCGTGCCGTCCTCGCCGTCCTCGTGCTCGCGCTCGCGTGGTACGGCGGCAAACTGCTCGTCAGGCTGATCGGTCGCCGCGTCGCCCGGCGCTTTCGCCGTCCGAGCGTCAGTCAGGCCGTGTTGCGCTCGATACGCGTCGCCGTCATGTTCCTCGCGGTGCTGACGGCGGCGGCGCTCGTCGGCGTCGGACTCGACGACATCCTGCTGTCGGTGACGGTGCTGACGGCGGCGGCCGGTGTCGTCATCGCACCGATCCTCGGGAGCATCATCAGCGGGCTGTTCGTCCTCTCCGATCAGTCCTACGAGATCGGCGATATGATCGAGATCGTCGACGCCGACGACGGCACACGCGGGTTCGTCGAGGAGATCACCTTCCAGTACACCAAGATCTTCACGCTCGACAACACCTTTCTGGTGATCCCCAACGGGACGATCCGTGAACGCGACGTGATCAACTACTCGGCCGAGGATCTCCGGACACGGCTCACGCTCGACGTGCTGGTGCCCTACGAGTGCGATCTCGCCGAGGCACGATCCCGTATCGAACGGGCGGCCCGCGAGGACGACATCGTCATCGGCGGCGGGCCGGACATCCGCATCGGCAGCGCGCGCTATCCGGCCGCACCGACCTGCTACATCGACGAATACGCCGACAACGGCGTCTCGCTGCGGCTTCGGTACTGGGTGAAAGAGCCCTACAAGCTCACGGCAGTGCGCTCGCGCGTCCAAGAGAATATCTGGGAGGCGTTCGAGGCCGCCGACATCGGCTTCCCGTACCCCCATCGACAGGTGGTCTTCGACGAGCCGGACGATGCCGGGATCACGGAGCGACCGCGCTGAGCCACGGATTGCGCTCTCCCTGCCAACTCAGCGGTTAGTCGGCCGACGCGGTGACGACCCGACAATCGAGCTGTTCGCGCAGGAAGTCGGCGACGTCGGGTTCGTCGATGAGTCGATCGACCATCCGCCGCCAGCGGCTGGTCTGTTTGCGGCCGATGACGACGATATCGGCGTCCTCCAGGGCGATCTCGTCGAGGATCGTTTCCTCAACCAGGAATCCCGGTCGGACGGCGTAGCGCGTGTTCGACAGCGGGCCGAAGGCCTCTTCGACGGCGTTTTTCAGCGCCGACTGAGTGACGCGCTTGCTCGAATGATAGAGATCGATATGCAGCACGCTGAGGGCCGCATCGTGTTCGTCGGCGACGTCGATAGCGGTCTTGAGGGTCCGCCGCGAGTGCTCGCTCAGCGGATAGCGAACGGGCACGACGACCAGCGTCATATAACGGAGGAAACCGTCGGAGACGCCTGAACGTTTCCATTTCGGCGCGAGCGCAACCCAGCAGTCACTTGCCGTTCGAGCGCCCAGTCGACCCATGGAGGCGACAATGGTCGACGGGCGGACCCGCTACGTCGACCGCGAGCAAACAGTGCGCGGCTCGAAGGGACCGTTCTTCGTCGTCTACACCGACGAGCACGCCGAGCAGCGATGGGGCTATCTCTGCGGGAACTGCGAGACCGTCGACAACGCGATGGACGCGATGGGCCGTCTCAAATGTAATCGCTGTGCGAACATCAAGAAGCCCGACGAGTGGGACGCAGCCCACGAGTGAATGGCGCTGCCGACGAACGGGATCGCTTCGATCAGTTTTCGATTTGCATTTAGGAGCGTGGGGAAGAAGTATAGGCTAGACAATAAATACTTCCCTCGATCGATCCGATGCACCGGCCACAGTTTGCCGTACAGCAAGGGACCAGACACCGAGGAATACTGTCCGCAGTGCGATGCCGTCCAGTCCGTCGTCAAAACCGTTGCGTGGCAACCGAATCAATGTCGGGAGTGCGGAACCGATCTCCCCGACGACACGGAATCGGAACAGTAATCGGTTCGTTTGTGATGTTTTCTCTGTTTTATGGTATGAAACCGTATCGGATGTTACGTCATTTTTCACTGTTGGCCATCGCTTAGCAACCTTTTTGTTCGTTGACCAGGAATCAGTATTTCGTCATGTTATTACGTGGCACTGTCGTTGCCGATGCACACACCGTCATCCGCGATGGGGCGGTCGTCGTCGAGGACGAACGGATCGCCGCCGTCGGCGATGCGGCGTCGCTAGAGGAGAAATACCCCGATCACGAGACGAGCGACCACGACGTGCTCGCGCCGGGGCTCGTCGGCGGTCACATCCACTCGGTCCAGAGTCTCGGACGGGGGATCGCCGACGACACGGCACTACTGGACTGGCTGTTCGACTACATCCTCCCGATGGAGGCAAACCTCGACGCCGACGGGATGGAGGCGGCCGCCAAACTCGGCTATCTCGAATGCATCGAGAGCGGCACGACCACCTGTATCGACCATCTCTCGGTGGCGCACGCCGACCGTGCCTTCGAGGCAGCCGGCGAGATCGGTATCCGCGGGCGACTCGGGAAGGTGCTCATGGATCAGGAGTCGCCCGACGGACTGCTGGAGGAGACCGATGCCGGCCTCGACGAGAGCGAGCAGCTCATCCAGGAATATCACGGCGCGTTCGACGATCGCATCCGCTATGCGGTGACGCCACGGTTCGCAGTGAGCTGTTCCGAGGACTGTCTCCGCGGCGCGCGCGAGCTCGCCGACAAGTACGACGGGGTGACGATTCACACGCACGCGAGCGAGAACCAGGACGAGATCGAGACCGTCGAGCGCGAGACCGGCTATCGCAACATCCACTGGCTCGACGAAGTCGGACTCACGGGAGAGGACGTCGTGCTCGCCCACTGCGTCCACACCGACGAAACCGAGCGCGAGGTGCTCGCCGAGACCGGCACGCACGTCACCTACTGCCCGTCGTCGAACATGAAACTCGCCTCGGGCATCGCGCCGGTGCCCGACTACCTCGATCGCGGGATCAACGTCGCGCTCGGCAACGACGGCCCGCCGTGTAACAACACGCTCGACCCGTTCACGGAGATGCGCCAGGCCAGCCTGCTCCAGAAGGTCGACGCGCTCGATCCGACGAGCACGCCCGCCGAGACGGTCTTCGAGATGGCGACGATCAACGGGGCCGACGCCGCCGGCTTCGAGCGCGTCGGCAAGCTCGAAGAGGGCTGGAAGGCCGACATCATCGGTCTCTCGACCGATCTCACGCGCGCGACGCCGCTGCACGATGTACTCTCGCATCTCGTCTTCGCGGCGCACGGCGACGACGTCGAGTTCACGATGGTCGACGGCAACGTGCTCTACGAGGACGGCGAGTTCGCGCACGTCGACGCGGCGGCGATCCGCCGGGAAGCACGGAGCGTGGATCTCGACATCGACGCGCTCGCCGCCGAAGCGCCGTGACGACGACGGTCGACACGCTGATCCGCGGCACGCTGGTGAACGTCCATACCGGTGAGCTCGACGAGGGCGCGGTCGCGATCGACGACGGCGAGATCGTCGCGCTCGCCGAGCACCCGGCCGACCGCGAGATCGAGGTCGGCTACGTCGCGCCGGGGTTGATCGACGCCCACATGCACGTCGAATCGTCGATGGTGACACTCCCCCACTACGGCGCGGCGGTCGTCCCGCGCGGCGTGACGGGCGTCGTCTGGGATCCCCACGAGATCGCGAACGTCTGCGGCGCGGCGGGCGTCCGGGCCGCTATCGACGACGCCGAGCACACGCCGCTCAAGGCGCGCATCACCGTCCCGTCGAGCGTTCCCGCATCGGACCTCCAGGACACCGGCGCGAGCCTCGACGCCGACGCGGTCGCCGACCTGCTCGACGCGCCTCGTGTCGTCGCGCTCGGCGAGGTGATGAACGTCCCCGGCGTCGTCGCTGGCGACAAAGCCGTCCACGCGAAGATCGACGCCGCCCGCGAGCGTGGACTCCCTGTCGACGGCCACCTGCCGCGGGTTCGCGGCGACGACCTCCAGGAGGCGGCGCGCCATCTCGACAGCGATCACGAGAGCATCACGCTCGCGGAGGCGCGCGCGAAGGCCGACGTCGGTCTGCGGGTCTATCTCCGTGAGGGGTCGGCGAGCAAGAACCTCGTCGACCTGCTCGATCTCGTCGAGGCGGTCGACGATCGGTGGCTCGGCCTCTGTACCGACGATCGTCACGTGACCGATCTCGTCGAGCACGGCGGGATCGACTTCGCCGTCGCCACGGCGATCGACGAGGGTGTCGATCCCGTCACCGCGATCCGGATGGCGACGATCAACGTCGCCGAGAGCTACGACCTGCCGTTCGGCCGGCTCAAACCCGGTTCGCCGGCCGATCTCGTCCTGCTCGACGAGCTCGATCCGTGGACCCCCACGGACGTGATGATCGACGGTGTGCTCGATCCGACCGCCGACGTCCAGGAACCGCCGTCGTCGTCGATCCCCACCGACACCGTCTCGTTCGAGCCGGTCGAGGCTGCGGAGCTCGCGATCGAAGCCCCGGACGGCGACGGGACGGTCCCGATACGGGCGATCGACGCCGTCGGCGGACTCCAGACCGCACGGCTGGAGACCAGCGTATCTCGGTCGGATGGTGTGCTCCAGCCCGATACGGACGAGGACGTTCTCTCGCTCGCCGTCGTCGAGCGCCACGACGGCGACGGCAGTATCGGTCGCGGCTTCGTCCACAGGCTCGGGCTCGATCGCGGCGCAGTCGCGAGCACCGTCGCCCACGACGCGCACAACGTCGTCGTCGCGGGTGCGTCCCACAGGGCGATGGCGACGGTCGCGAACCGGCTCCGCGAAATCGAGGGCGGTGTCGCCGTCCACGATCCGGCCTCCGGGGAGACGACCGCGCTTTCGCTGCCGGTGGCGGGACTGATGTCCGACGATCCGCTCGACGTCGTCGCCGAGGAGTTCGGCGCGGTCGAGGCGGCAGCCCGGACGATCGGGCTCGATCACGACGGCGGTCTGATGGAGCTGTCCTTCCTCTCGCTCGAAGTGATCCCCGAGCTCCGACTCACCAACAACGGGCTCGTCGACGTCGCGACGATGGAGTACGTCGACACCGTCCGCGATCGGTAGCACTGTTCGGACGTTCGAAAAGTGGAGAGGTTCTGAATGGCGAGGCGTTCGTCGTCGCTTTCGTCGCCCGAGTCGTGGCTGCTCGGTCGAACAGGGCGAGAGGGTTACATCGCGCCCTGGAGCATCCCGCTGGTGCGGACGAAGAAGTAGACGACGAACGCGGCGGCGATCAGCCACTGGCCGATGCTGATGTCCTCGAACTCGCCGACGGCGGTCTTCGTGATCGGGTAGGAGATCAGGCCGGCGGCGATCCCGTAGGCGATCGAGTAGGTGAGCGGCATGACGAGGATCGTCAGCCCGGCCGGGATCGCGTGGGCGATATTGTCCCATTCGATGTCGACGACGTTTCTGAGCATCAGTAGCGCAACGACGACCAGCGCGATGTGCGAGGCGTACTGCGGGATCACGGCCGCGAACGGGACGATCACGAGCGCGACGAGGAACAGCGCGGCGATCACCAGCGCCGTCATCCCCGTCCGTCCGCCCTCCTCGACACCGGTGGCGGATTCGACGAACGTCGTCACCGTCGAGGAGCCGATCATCCCGCCGGCCGTGGTGCCGACCGCGTCGGCCATCAGCGGCTTGTCGATGTCCGGGAAGTTGCCGTCCTCGTCGAGGAAGCCGCCGGCCTGGCCGACGCCGACGAGCGTCCCCGCGGTGTCGAAGAAGTCGACGAAGAAGAACGTGAACACGATGAGCGAGAACACGAACGCGTCGACGTTGGCGAACCCGCTGAGGAAGGCACCGATCAGCGGCGTGATGTCGTACTGGGCGCTCGGCAGCGTCGCGGGGAACAGGACGCCGGGATCGACGAACCCGGCGACGGTCGCAAGGTAGCCGAGCACCGTCGTGAGGACGATGCCGACGACGATCGAGCCGCGAATTCCGCGCGCGTACAGCGCGAGCGTGACGAACAGCCCGAACACCGCGAGCAGTGCGACGGGGTTCGACGCGACCGAGCCGAGCGTCACGAGCGTCGCCGGGTCGGCGACGACGACCTCCATCGCCTGGAGCCCGATGATCGCGAGATAGAAGCCGATCCCGGTGCCGATGGCGTACTTCACCGGGGCGGGGAACAGTCTGATCACGTACGAGCGCGCGCCGATGGCCGTCAGCAGGATGAAGATCACACCCTCGGTGAACACCGCCGCCAGCGCGGTCTGCCACGGAACCCCGATCGTGCCGATGACCGTCAGCGCGAAGAAGGCGTTCAGCCCGAGCCCGGGCGCAAGCCCGAACGGACGGTTGGCGTAGAGCGCCATCACCAGCAGCGCGATCACCGACGCGACGATCGTCACGACCGTCAGCATCTGTTGGACCTCAACCGGGGTGTAGCCCTGCATCACGATTCCGGGCTTGCCCTCACTGGGTATGCCGGCCAGTATCGCCGGGTTGACGACGATGATGTACGACATCGCGAGGAAGGTCGTGACCCCCGCAACGATCTCCGTTCGGAGATCGGTGCCGTGCTCGTCGAAGCCGAAGTAGCTCGCGAGCGCGGTCGTTACCAACCCACCCTCGCTCTCTCCACTCGCAGACTGCTTGTTACCACCTGCCATAATATGTTCCCATACTACCTACCGGCTTAATTGTTGGGGTCGTTCGTGAGTAATGATGTAATATAATTGAATATTGCCGCATATCGCCGCAGTCGGCCAGATATACGGCCTCAATACTGTGTATTTAATTATTAAGAATACAAACGATATCGTCACGAACCTTTTGGATAATAAACGTCTAGGCACAACAGTTATGTGTATCGAAACCACACCACAGCCAGACGTCTCACGGCGGGAGCGCCCCGCTGAACGGCGATAAACAACCTAAACGACCATGACAGTAGAAATCGACCTCACGCTCAACGGTGAGGAACGGACCTTCGAGGCCGAGCGGTCGGATTCGCTGCTCGACGTCCTCAGGAAGAACGGGTACACCGGCGCGAAACGCGGCTGTGACACGGGTAACTGCGGCTTCTGCACCGTCACCGTCGACGGTGAATCGACGATGTCCTGTATCGAACCGGTCGCGACGATCGACGGGGCGACCGTCGAGACGATCGAGAGTCTCGGCAGCCAGGACGATCTCCACCCGGTGCAGTCGGCGTTCGTCGACAACGCCGCACTCCAGTGTGGGTTCTGCATCCCTGGGATGATCATGCGCTCGCAGAACTTCTTGGAGGAGAACCCCGATCCCGACAGGGAGGAGATCCGCGCGGCGCTCTCTGACAACCTCTGTCGCTGCACCGGCTACGAGAAGATCCTCGACGCCGTCGAGGACGCGGCCGAGCGGATGGACGGCGACACCGCGGTCGCCGCCGACGGTGGCCAGCCCGTCGACGATGTATCCTGTTCGGGCTGTGGCTGTGGGGTGAACGATGAGTAAACCCGACGACGCCGGCAGCAGCGAACGCCAGCACACCGCCGCGGCCGAGAGCGAGCACCCGATGGAGGTCGAGGAAGCGCCGAACAACCGCAAGCCAGCGAGCGATCGCCAGACGATTGCCGAGCGCGAGGAGAAAGACGACGCGCGCAAGATCGTCACCGGCGAGTCGAAATACACCGCCGACTACGCCCAGCATTTCCCCGATCTCGCCGCGGGCTCGGTGCTGCGCTCGGACATCGCACACGGGCGCGTGACCGATATCGACACGAGCGCCGCCGAGGAGATGGAGGGCGTCTACGCCGTCGTCACGCCCGACTCGGAAGAGGTACCCGACAAACCGTACACCTCCTCCGGCCAGCCCTACCCCGAGCCGAGCCCGTGGGACCTGCACGTGCTCCGGCGGGAGGTCAACTACGTCGGCGATCCGATCGCGGCGGTCGCTGCCGTCGACGGCGACACCGCCGACCGGGCGACGCGCGCGATCGAGGTCAGCTACGAGGAAGAGGAAGGTGTCTTCGACACCGCTGCGGCGACCAACCCCGACGCGCCGCAGATTCACGATCCTGACAACATCGAGAACAAGCAGCCCGGCGCGGACTACGAGCGCAACATCGAATCGCACATCGAGGGCGAGATCGGCGATGTGGCGGCGTCGTTCGAGGCCGCAGCCGACAGCGACGACCGGATCGTGACCGAAACGGAGTGGGAGCTTCCCTACCAGTCACACTGCGTCCCCGAACCACACACGACGATCGCCCACCGCGATGAGGACGATCGCTATCACCTCATCACGAGCACGCAGGTGCCCTACCACACGCGCCGCCAGCTCTCGCATCTGTTCGACGTGCCGATCAGGGACATCCGTGTGAGCAAACCCCGCATCGGTGCCGGCTTCGGTGCAAAGCAGTCGATGCTGATCGAGCCGATCACGGTCGCGCTGATGGAGGCCGCTGGCCGGCCGGTGAAGCTCGAAACGACTCGCCGCGAACAGTTCTACGCGCTGCGCTCGCGCCGGCCCGCCCGCGTGCGCATGCGCAGCGTCGTCACCGACGAGGGCGACGTCGAGGCGCTCGATCTGTCGACGGTGACGAACTCCGGGGCGTACGGGCCACACGGGATGACGGTCGGCAGCTCGGTCGGCTCGAAGCCGCTGCCGCTGTACACGCACGCGCCGAACATCCGCTTCTCGGCGACGGCGGTCCACACGAACCTCCCTGTCGCGGGCGCGATCCGCGGCTATGGCGCGCCACAGGGTCACTTCGCCCTCGAAGGCCACATGGACGAGGTCGCCCACGAGCTCGACATGGATCCCCTGGAGCTTCGCGCGCGCAACCGCATCGAGGAGGGCGACATCGACGACGCCTCCGGCGTGCTCTCGGGCGGCGAGCACACCCGCCGGATCCGCTCGTGCGGGCTCGACGAATGTATCGAGCGCGGGAAAGAGGCGATCGGTTGGGACGACGTCGAACAGCCCGACGAGGAGCATCTCCACCGGGCCTGTGGCGTCGCACTCACCGCACAGAAAAGCGGTGTCGCCGGCGACGAGCTCGGTGCCGCACACATCAAGATGAACGAGGACGGCTCGTTCATCCTTCAAACTGGGGCCGTCGATATCGGTCCCGGCGCGGACACCGCGATGGCCCAGATCGCCGGCGAGGTGCTCGGAGCACCGCCCGAGGACGTTCTCGTCCAGGCGTCGGACACGGACATCTCACCGTTCGACTACGGTGCCTACGCCTCCTCGACGACGTACGTCACCGGTCAGGCGGTCAAGAAAGCCGCCGAGAAGGCACGCACGCAGCTGTTGACGTTCGCCGCGAAGCTGCTCGACGAGCCTCCGGAGACGCTCGAAGCGCGCGATGGCGCGGTCCACGCCGAGCGCACCGGCGAGTCAGTCACGCTCGAAGAGGTCGGCTACGGCTCGATCTACGGCGACGACGAGCGCGCGCAGGTGATGGGTGAGGCGAGCCACAGCACCGACGAATCGCCGCCGCCGTTCGGCGCACAGTTCGTCGACGTCACCGTCGACGATCGCACCGGCGAGTTCGAGATCCACGATCTCGTCTACGCCGTCGACTGTGGCGTCGCGATCAACCCGGACCTCGTCGAAGGTCAGATCGAGGGCGCGCTGCACATGAGCTACGAGCTCGCCGTCTCCTCGGGCTACTCGTTCGACGAGGACGGCACGCCCGAAACCCTCGGTTTCCGTGACTACGGGATGCCGACGGCCGACGACCAGCCGCCGATCGAGTCGATCATCGTCGAGACCCACGAGCCGACGGGGCCGTTCGGCGCGAAATCCGTCGCCGAGATCCCGGTCAACGGCGTGCCGCCGGCGCTGAGCAACGCCATCCGCAACGCCGTCGACGTTCGTGTCAGCGACCTGCCGATCACCGCCGAGAAGATCGCGGCGAAGCTCGACACGGCGGACGAGGCCGCCGACTGAACAGCCGCCGACAGCGCCGAACGCAGTTCTCGCGACTTTTTTTCTCTGCGCAGCAGTGAGGGTGAAGCGAACTTCCGATATTCATCCGACGAACGACCGAACCGTTTTCCGTCCCTGCCGTTCCGACATAGGGAAGAGCGATCAATGGCACGCGTCGAACTCCTCGTTGCGCTCGTCGCCCTGGTGTTCACGATCGGCATCTTCGCACAGGTGCTGGCCGATCGCTACCGCATCCCGAGCATCATCTTCCTCATCGTCGCCGGGATCGTCCTCGGCCCCGAGGGGCTCGGTATCGTCACGCGCGAGGCGTTCGGCGTCGCGCTGCCGGTGATCGTCGATCTCTCGGTCGCGCTCATCGTCTTCGAGGGGGCCTTCCACCTCCGCTATGAGGACCTCAAGGCGACGCGGTCGACGCGACTTCGTCTCATCACCGTCGGCGCGCTGATCTCGCTGGTCGGTACCGCGATCGCCGTCAGGGTCGCACTCGGCACGCCGTGGGATCTCGCCTTCCTGATCGGCTCGTTGCTCGTCGCGACCGGCCCGACCGTCATCGACCCGATCCTCGATGTGGTCGCAGTGCGGGACTCCGTGGCGAACGCACTCTCGTTCGAGGGCGTCGTCAACGACGTGACCGCGGCGATCCTCGCGTACGTCTCATTCGAAGTCGTGCTCGCCGAACAGCCGACGCGAATTGCCTTTCTCGAGGAGTTCGCCGCACGACTCGCCATCGGGATCGTCGTCGGCGCACTCGTCGCGGTCGTTCTGCGGTCGCTGATCCGGGCGGTCGATCGCGCGGCGGGCAACGCCGCCCAGAACGCACGCCTGCTCGCTCTCGCGGGTGCGTTCGTCGCCTACGCCGGGGCGACGCTGCTCGCTGAGGAGGCCGGCATCGCTGCGGCCGCCACCGCCGGTCTCGCGCTCGGCAATCTCGACGTTCCCTACAAGGAGACGATCAGCGAGTTCAAAGGTGACGTCACCACGCTCCTCCTCTCGTTCGTGTTCATCGCGCTGGCCGCGCTGCTGTCGTTCGACGACATCGCCGCGCTCGGCGTCGGCGGGCTGGTGGTCGTCGCCGCGGTGATGTTCGTCATCCGGCCACTCCTGGTGTTCGTCTCGACGCGAGGCCACCAGTTCAGCCGTGACGAGCGCCTGTTCATGAGTTTCGTCGGGCCACGCGGGATCATCCCCGCATCGGTCGCGACGCTGTTCGCCGTCGAACTCACGGACGCCGGGCTGCCGGAGCAGGCGACGACGCTCGTCGGGACGGTGTTTCTCGTGATCCTCGCGACGGTCGTCCTCGAAGGTGGATTGGCACCATATATTGCGTCGGCGCTCGACGTGGTGCCCATGCAGATCGTCATCGTCGGCGGCGGTACGGTCGGACGCGGCCTCGCCGAACGGTTCGACGCACACGGTGAAAACCCGGTCCTGATCGAGAGCGACGCCGACATCGCCCGTCGGGCGCGCGACGACGGCCATACGGTCCACGTCGGCGACGGGACCGTCGCCGAGACGCTCCGCGATGTCGTCGTCGCCGACGCGAAACTCCTCGTCGTCGCGACCGGCGACGACGACGCGAACCTGCTGGCCGCACAGCTTGCCCGCTCGACGTTCGACGTCGACCACATCATCGCACGGGTGAACGAGCCGGAGAACACCGATGCCTTCGAGGATCTCGGGGTGCGTGCGATCTCGCCAACGGAATCGGCGATCTGGGCGATCGACAACCTCGTCGAGCGTCCCGCACTCCTGAAGTGGACCGTCGAGTTGGGACAGTCGGGCGACGTCCGCGAGGTCGACGTCACCGCCGACGCGGCCGTCGGCCGGTCGATCGCCGCGGTCAGAAACGATCTCCCGAGCGAGTGTCTGCTCGCGCTCGTGAACCGCGACGGCACGAACCACTATCCGGGCGACGATTTCGATCTGGAGCGTGGCGATACCGTCACGCTGCTCGGTCGGACCGAGGCCGTCGACGACGCCCGCGCCCTGTTCGCGCGGGCCGGGTAGCGATCGACAGTCGGGAAATCAGAGGAATTCGCGGACGTCGGAGTACCACATCTCGTGGTGATCGAGCGCGCCGACGCGGCGGGCGATGGCAGCGGCGAGGACGTGCCAGCAGCGCTGGCTCTCGTCGTCGGCGTCGAGGTTGTAGGCGGAGTCCTTGCAGGTACAGCCGCCGTCCTCGACGACGTACTCGTCGGAGTGGCCCACCACGACGGTGAAATCGAGATACTGCTTGACACGCCGTTCGGCGACCGCCTCGATGGCTCTGACGCCGCGGTCGCCGTGCGCGTCGATGATGCGCTCGGTGATCGACGGATCGAGCTCGCCGGCGTCGTCGAGCGCGCGCTGCCACTCGGTTTCGGTCACAGCGGGCGTTCGCGCCGGCGGATGAAAACCCGTTCGATGGGCGGGGCGGGATGTTCGGACGACGATCAAGTCGGATGAAAATATTTTTACGACGATTGACTGATTTTCCCGTATGCCGCCCGCCATCGAAACCGACGGCCTGACGAAGCGGTTCGACGAGACGACCGTCGTCTCGGGGGTCGATCTGACGGTTCCCGCCGGCTCCGTCTACGGCTTTCTGGGGCCGAACGGCGCGGGCAAGACGACGACCATGCGGATGCTGACGACGCTCGTCCGGCCGACGAGCGGGACGGCCCGCGTCGCCGGCCACTCGATCGAGAATCGCGAGGCAGTAGTTTCGGAAATCGGCTTCCTCCCCGAAGAGCCGCCGCTGTACGACGAACTCACCGCACGCGAGCAGCTGCGCTACATCACCGATCTCCGTGATATGGACGGCGACGACCGCATCGAGACGCTGCTCGACCGTCTCGATCTCGCCGCCGACGCGAACGAGCGGGTCGGAACGTACTCGAAGGGGATGAAACAGAAGACGGCGCTGATCCAGGCGCTCGTCCACGAGCCGAGCGTAGTCTTCCTCGACGAACCGACCTCGGGGCTCGATCCACGCGCCGCACGCACGGTCTACGACCTCATCGGCGAACTCACCGACCGCGGTGCCACCGTCTTCCTCTCGACTCATATCCTGCCCGTGGTCGAGCGACTCGCCGACACCGTCGGCGTGCTCAGCGACGGATCGCTCGTCGCGGAAGACTCGCCGGAGCGACTCACCCACCGCGCCGAGGAGGAGCGCACACTGGAGGACGCCTTCCTCGACGTGACGAGCGAGCGGCCGGTGGAAGCCCAATGAACTGGCCAACGGTCGGGCGGAGTCTCACCATCGCGCGCGTCGAGTACCGCCGGAGCCTGCGTGCGATGGCGCAGAACACGACGCAGCTGCTCGGCTTCGGGCTCTTTCTCCTGCTGTTCGTCGGGCTGCCGACGGTCGGCGGGAGCTATCTCGCCTACACGGCCGGCGAGCGACTGATCGACACGCTGCCGGTGCT
Organism: Halococcus qingdaonensis; assembly: GCF_024508235.1. Lineage (NCBI taxonomy): Archaea > Methanobacteriati > Methanobacteriota > Halobacteria > Halobacteriales > Halococcaceae > Halococcus > Halococcus qingdaonensis. The sequence continues at coordinate 1,964,340 of NZ_CP101943.1, forward strand.
CGATGGGGCGCGCAGCGCGCTCGCGCTGGCGTGGCTCGGGCCGGTGTTCCTGATCGCCCAGCGCGCCGTCGGCAAGACCGCCCGAATCGAACACGAGACGGGCATGCTGACGACCGTGCCGGCTCCCGACGTTCTCGGGGGATTGCTGCTCGCCGAGACCGCACGCGTGCTCTCGATCGTGGCGGTGCCGGTCGTCGTGGTGGCGAGCGCGCTCGCACTCGGCATCGGCGCGCCGACGGCGTTCGTCAGCGTCGTCGTGGCCTTCCTCGCGGTGTTCGCGACGGCGCTGCTCGTCGGCCACATCGTGGGCGTGCTGATCAAGATCGTCGTCGGCCAGTCCGAACTGCTCACGCGCTACAAGTCCGTCATCGCTGTCGTCGCCCTGCTCGCGTACTTCGTCGCGGTCTCCTCGGAGACGGTCGGGCGCGCGCTGGTCCAGCTGTCGGCGCTGCTGCGGGATGCGCCGACGGCGTGGTTCGGCGACCTGCTCGTAGCCGGGATTCCCGGCGTCACGCCGTCGCTACCACGGATGGCCGGTGCGCTCGCGCTGGTCGCGATCGGCGTCCCCCTTCTGCTGGCGATCGACGTGCGCGCGGCCGAGCGGCTCTGGTACGCCGACAGGGCACAGCCGGGCACACGGACCTACGAGGAGACCGACACCGACGCAACGGTGCTCTCGCGGATCGCCGCGGGTCCGACGCGCGCGGTCGTGGAGAAGGTCTGGCGGCGGACGAAGCGTGCGCCGATCCGGCTCATCTACGTCGCCTACCCGCTCTTCTTCCTGTTCGCGCCGCTCCAGCAGGCGTTCACCACGGGATCGGTGCCGACGTCGCTGCCGATCCTGCTGGCGCTGTACGGGGCGTGGGCAGTCGGCGCGGCGGCGCTCAACCCGTTCGGCGACGAGGGAGCACTACTGCCGGTGACGCTCACGACCGGGGTTCGTGGCGGGCAGTTCGTGCGCGGACACGTCATCGCAGTGGCGACGGTCGGCCTGCCGCTCGTCGTCGTGGTGACGGGGGTCGCCGGCGTGCTGAGTCCGCTCGCGCCGGCGCGCTGGCTGCTGCTCATCGCCGTGAGCGCGGTGCTCTGTCTCGTCGGCCCGCTCCTCGCGCTGGCGATCGGCACTCGGTTCCCACGGTTCGGGGCGGTCAGCATCAGCCAGAGCCGGGAGGTGGTGATCCCGAGCAAGACCGCCTTCGCCTGCTATACGGTCGCGGTGGCCGTCGGCGCTCTCGGGGCCGCGGTCGCGCTGATCCCGGGCGGTGCAGCCGTTCTCTCTGCCCTCATCGAGATCATCGCGGGGTTCGCCGGCCTCTCGATCGCTATCGCCCCGCCGGTGCTCCGCGTCATCGGCGCTGCCGCCGCCATCGGGCTCGTGGTCGTCGCCCCACCGCTCGCCTATCGGTACGTTGCCAGACGGTTCGAGCGCTACACGCTCGCGTGAGTCCAGAGTCGAATCGGATTTTCCCAACTACCTGAATCAAATCGGTAGCGGTGGCGCGCGATGAATCCGGCCGGAGGCCGGAGAACGCGCGAGGGATGAGCGAACGACCGAAGGGAGTGAGTGAATCGGCTGGGGAGGTATGTGGGCTGTGCGGGGCGGTGCGGTTTCTCATTGTCGTCAGGATCGGGGCTGTCAGGACAGCCGTTTCAGCCGTCTCGTAGACCGCTGCTGTCGAACCAAGCAAATAATCCTGATCAAGATTCAGTTTCGGTCGATACGCTTGGACCATACTCGACGACCTGATGAAAATGGAAGAGCATCATGCGATCCAGGACAGACCGTTTTTCGCGCTCGAAGACCGATCGGCGCTATGCACGTCACCGAAGGCGGTCTCGACCTCACGGTGCCCGAACAGCCGGAAGCGGGCATCGGCGAGGGCGTCTTTTTCAATCCCGAGCAGGAGCTCAACCGCGACCTCACGGTGGCGGTGCTGCGGGCGGTCGGAGAGGACTGCGACTCGTATCTCGATGCCCACGCCGCGACCGGTGCACGGGGCGTCCGTGCCGCCGGGGAAGGGTACGAGGTAACGCTCTGTGATCGTGATGGGGATGCGACCGAACTCTGTCGGACGAACCTCGATCGGAACGGGCTCGACGGGGAAGTCGTAAACCGGAACGTGAACGCGCTGCTCTCCGAGGAGGGGTTCGACGTCGTCGATCTCGATCCGTTCGGCACGCCGATCCCGTTCGCCGACGCCGCCTTCCGGGGTGCGCGCGATCTGGTCTGCGTCACCGCGACCGACACCGCGCCGCTGTGCGGAGCGCACAAGGAGAGCGGCGTGCGCTCGTACAGCGCCGTCCCGCAGAACACGGAGTATCACGCCGAGATGGGACTCCGGATCCTCCTGGGTGCGCTCGTCCGCACCGCCGCCCGGTACGACGTCGCCGCCATCCCGGTGCTGAGCCACGCGACGAGCCACTACGTCCGGACGTATCTCTCGCTCTCACGGCGGGCCAGCGACGCCAACGAGGCACTCGACGGGATGGGCTACGTTCACCACTGCTTCTCGTGTCTCCACCGCGAGAGCCAGGAGGGGCTCATCGCACACCCGCCCGATTCGTGCCCGGCCTGCGGCGGGCGGGTACGGACCGCCGGCCCGCTCTGGCTCGGCCCCGTTCACGAAAACGAATTCCTCGCGCGCGTTCGCGAGCACGTCACCGACGAGATGGGCACCGCCGGGCGCGCCCGCGACCTCCTCGAGACGCTCGATGGCGAACTCGATTTGCCCACCCATTACGATCAACACCGCCTCTGCCGGCAGTGGACGCGCTCGGCGAGCGCGATGGACGACTTCCTGACCCGGCTCCACGAGGCGGGTTACGAAGCCTCGCGGGCGCACTATCATGGCACGGCGTTCAAGACCGACGCAACGGTCGCCGAGATCGAACGCGCGACCACGACAGCCGACACCGCCTGACCGATCGATACAGCCTGAGCAGCAGATACGGTCCAATCAATCGACACGTTCCGGTCAGTCAAATCGAAGTCGGTGGGGTTCATGTCGGGGCACGCTGAACGGTGGGTGTGCAGACCGGCAGTACCACAAGCTCGCGGACGGACGACCTGCTCTCGATCGGCAGAACGGTCGTCGCGGTCGCCAGACAGGAGCAGATCACGCTCATGGCCGCGAGCCTCGCCTACTACCTCTTCACCGCGCTCGTTCCCCTACTGCTCTTTTCGGTCATCGCGCTCTCACTATTCGGTCACGGCCTGCTCGGGCAGCTCTCGGGCACGGCATCGGGAACCGTCCTGCCGAGCGGCGTCTCGGTGCCGAAGACGCTGCTCGCGAACACCCAGGGTCGGTTCCGCGCGGCGGTGCTCGGCGCGGTCATCCTCGCCTGGAGCGCGCTCAGGACGTTCGGCGCGCTCGACGGCGCGTTCGCGGCCGTCTACGACGAGCGCGAGGAAGTCTCGATCGTCGACAAGGCGGTCGACGCAGTAGTCGTGTTCGTCACCGTGGGGCTCGCGGCCGTCGCACTCGCGCTCGTCGGCGGCGCGCTCGCGCTCACCGTCAAAGATCGGCTCCTCTTGCGAGTGGTCAGCCCGCTGTTCCTGTTCGTCACGCTCGCGGTCGTCTTCGCCCCACTCTACTACCTCCTGCCGGAGGTCGAGGGAGTCACGCTCGGCGAAATCCTTCCCGGAACGCTGCTCTCAGCGTTCGTCTGGACGGTCTCGGCGGTCGTCGTCCGGCTCTACGCGACGACGTCGAGCAGCGTGCAGTTCTACGGCGTCGCCGGCGGACTGTTGCTCCTGTTGACCTGGCTCTACGTCGGCGGGCTGGCGCTGCTGGTCGGTGCGGCGCTCAACGCCACGCTCGCTGATCGCGTCGATCCCGATGCCGAGTGGCTGCCGACGGCTCATCGGTGACCGACGGCAGCGCCGGGCACGGGTCGTACTTACGTATCGATCACCAAAGCGGGTCCGTGTCGAGGACCGACGACGTCGTGGCCGTTCTTGCCGACGTCATCGCGCTCGCGCGCCGCGAGCGAATCGTTCTGACCGCGGCGAGCCTCGCGTACTTCACGTTCATCTCGCTGGTGCCGCTGCTGTTGTTGCTCGTGGTCGCGATCTCGACGCTCGCCGGCGATGCGCTCGCGATACGTGCCATCATGCGGGCGACACGAACGCTCGTGCCCGAGAACGCCGAACTGTTACAGGGGATCGTCTTCGGCGCGGCCGATCGGGGCGCGACGATCCTCAGCGCTGCCGTGTTCCTCTGGGGCGCACTGTTGACCTTCCGGGCGCTCAACACCGCTTTCAGCGGCATCTACGGCATGCAGGGCGAGCGCTCGCTGGTGGGAACCCTCGTCGACATCGTGCTCGTGTTCGTCGTCATCGTCGTCGCGGTGGTGGCGATGGTCGTCGGCGGCGTCGTGCTGTCGCTGTTCGTCGAAACCCGGCTGTGGAACACCCTCGGACCAATCGTCGTCTTCGCCGTGTTCACCGTCGTGTTCGTCCCGCTCTACTACATCCTGCCCGACGTCGACAGCGGCGTGGTGGAGATCCTTCCAGGGACGATCTTTGCGGCAGCTGCGTGGACCGTTCTCCAATCCCTGTTCGGCTACTACGCCTCGATCTCGACGCTACCGCAGCTCTACGGCGCGGCCAGCGCCGTGCTGTTGATCCTCGTCTGGCTCTACGTCGGCGGATTTGCACTGCTCACCGGTGCGGCGCTCAACGCGACGCTCGCCGATCGCGTCGATCCGGACGGGGGTTGGCTGCCTATCGATCGGTGAGCCGGACTGCTTCCCGCCGATTTATGTACCCGTCGGTCGAATGCGCGGTCGTGAGTACCAGCGCGCGCGTGACCTCCTTCGGTCGGACGTTCGTCGGCGAAGTGCGGGACAAGGAGATCACGTTCCTCGCCGCGAGCCTCGCGTACTACGCGTTCGTCTCGCTGATCCCGCTCGTGTTGCTGTTGCTCGTCGCCGTGTCGTTCGCCGGCGGGGACGCGATGGCCGACCGCATCGCACAGGCGGCGGGTGGCGCGCTCTCGCCGAGCGGACAGGGACTCGTGAGCGATGCCATCAGCAATCGGAGCGGGGCCGGCGGTGCGACCATCGTCTCCGTACTCGCCTTGCTCTGGAGCGCGCTCAAGGTGTTTCGCGGGCTCGATACCGCCTTTTCGCGGGCCTACGGGCGTGATTCGCCGGATCTCGCGACACAGCTGAAAAACGGTCTTATCACGCTCGTCGCGGTCGTGCTCGGCATCGCCATCACCGTCGGCGTCGGGGCGATCGTCTCGCTCTCGCCGGTCGACGTGACAATCGCGGGCATCTCGGCGGTCAGCCTCGCCGGCACGCTGGCGACGCTGCTCGGCCTCGCGCTCACGCTGTTACCGCTCTACTACTTCCTGCCGGGCGGCGGCGTGACCGTGCGCGAGGCGCTCCCGGGCGCACTGTTCACCGCCGTCGGCTGGACAGTTCTCCAGATCGGCTTCCGGTTCTACGCCGCCAACGCCGGTAGCTACGAGGCCTACGGAGTGATCGGCGCGGTGCTGTTGCTCGTCACGCTGCTGTATTTCGCCGGGATGATACTGCTGCTCGGCGTGGTGTTGAACGCGGTTCTCGCCGGGCGGATCGGTGGGGCGGACGAACCGAGCGACGAGGGGTTGGCGGCGCGGCTGAAAGCCGGAGGCAGACCATGAACGAGGACACTGAATCCGACCACGACGAAGCGACGGACGAAGAGTCGACGGTGAGCGAGGCGGTGCGCGAGACCGACCACGATCGCGAGAGCGACGACCGGAACGCGACCCTCGACGACGTCGAGGCGTTGCGCGAGGACGTCGTCGCGTTCGCCGACGAGGTCGAAGAACGCATCATCAAGCGCGACACGCTCAAAAGTGATCTGAAGCAGTACGTCCGCAAGCGCCAGCGCCGCGGTCACGCGCGCGGCTGGGGCCCCTATCTCGTGCTTCTCTACGGCACCGCCATGACGATCGGTGCGTTCGCTTATCTCGACGGGGGCTGGGCGATCCTCGCGATGCTCGTCGTCTGGCTCTCGACGCTCGGCCTCTACGTCCTGATGGTGCTCGTCGGGCTCGCCGGCGCGGCGCTCGGCGCGCCGGGACGGCTCACCGATCGGATCCGGGACTTTCGCTCGTAGATGCGCGGCCTCGGGGTCACCGAGGCGCTCGACGCGCTCCCCGACGCGTTCAGACTCGTGTTCGCCGTTCTCACGCAGCTCGCCGACGTCTGGTTCGTTCTCGGATTGCTCACACTCGTCTACTGGTTCGGCGAGCGGCCGCCGCTCTCGCTCCCGCGCGAACGCGGGGCGTTGCTGATCGCGCTCGCGTTCGGCGGGCTCTCGCTCATTGTCGTGGCGAAACAGTTCTTCGCGCTGGCACGACCACCGCTGGCCGGCGAAGCCACGGCGATCGAGCACGTGCCCGGATTCCTCCACGCGATCTACACCAACGCGGCGACTGCGACGGGCTACGGCTTCCCGAGCGGCCACGCGCTCACCGCGACGGTCGTCTGGGGCGGGCTCGCCGCCGTTCTCGACGTCGGGACGCGCACCCGCCGCGCGCTCGTCGCCGGAACGATCGTCGCCGTCGTCTGTCTCGCGCGACTCGTGCTCGGCGTCCACTACCTCGTCGACGTGCTCGCCGGCGTCGCACTCGGGCTGGCGTATCTCGGGGCCATCCTGGCGCTCGCCCGCGGACGGGCACGACGAGCGTTCTGGATCGCCGCGGCCATCGCCGTGGTGGCGCTGCTCGGGACGGTAAGCGCCGACGGCGCGCTGGCGCTCGGAGCGACCGCGGGCGCGCTCGCAGCCTGGGAAGTCCTTGGTGATCGACTGGCGAGCAGCGGTTCGATGGGGCTCGGCACCGGCGTTCTCGGAATACTCGTCCTCGGCGGCGGCTTCGTGGCGGTCTACCTGCTCGACGTCGGCGTAGTGATCATGGCGCTCGCCGGCATGGTCGTCGGTGCGGGCGTCGTCGCGATGCCGGTTCTCGGTGAACGGCTCGGTCGGCGGAGAAAGGGTGACGGCGCGACTCAGAACGTTTCCAGATAGCGCTCCTTCTCCCACTCGCTGACCGACACGCGGTAGTCCATCACCTCGGAGCGCTTGGCTTCGAGGAACTTCTCGGTGACGTGCTCGCCGAGCGCGTCGGTGACGACCGAATCGGCTTCGAGCGCGTCGAGCGACTGTGAAAGCGTCGTCGGCAGCGTCTCGATCCCGTGTTCGGCGCGGCGTTCGGCGTCGAACTCGTAGATGTTCTCGCGCACCGGATCCGGAACCGCGAGACCGCGCTCGATGCCTTCGAGACCGGCGTGGATCATCACCGCGAGCGCGAGATACGGGTTACAGGAGGGGTCCGGCGAGCGGAGTTCGACCCGCGAGGCCGCGGGCGTGCGCGCGGCGGGTTTGCGAATGAGCGAGGAGCGGTTGCGGTCCGACCACGCGATGTAGACCGGTGCCTCGTAGCCCGGCACGAGCCGTTTGTAGCTGTTGACCGTGGGGTTGCAGACCGCCGTGATTGCCGGCGCGTGCTCCAGGATCCCAGCGAGGAACTGTTTGGCCGTCCCGCTCAGATCGAACTCGTCGTCGGGATCGTGGAAGGCGTTCTCGCCGCCCGAGAAGAGCGAGAGGTGCGTGTGCATGCCCGAGCCGTTGACGCGCGCGATCGGTTTGGGCATGAAGGTCGCGTGTAGATCGTGTTCGGCCGCGATGGCACGCACCACGGCCCGGAAGGTGGCGACGTTGTCGGCGGTCGTGAGCGCGTCGTCGTAGGTGAAGTTGATCTCGTGTTGGCCCGCGGCGACCTCGTGGTGGGAAGCCTCGATATCGAAGCCCATCTCCTCCAACCCGTAGATGATGTCGCGGCGCACGTCGCTCGCGAGGTCCTTCGGGGCGAGATCGAAGTAGCCGCCCGCGTCGTTCGTCACGGTGGTGGCGCTGCCGTCCTCGGCCTGTTCGAACAGGAAGAACTCGGGTTCCGGTGCGGCGTTGATGTCATAACCCATCTCGGCGGCGCGGTCGATCGCGCCCTTGAGCACGCCGCGCGGGTCGCCGACGAACGGTTCGCCGGTCGAGGTGTTCATCACGTCGCAGATGAGCCGCGCGCTCGCGGTGCCGTCGTCGTGGTCGCGCCACGGGAGGACGGCGAACGTCGACGGGTCGGGCGTGAGCCGCATGTCCGATTCCTGGATCCTGACGTAGCCCTCGATGCTCGAACCGTCGAAGTAGATTCCCTCGGCGAAGGCCTTCTCGGCCTGCGTGGCGGGGATCGAGACGTTCTTGACGGTGCCGAGGATGTCCGTGAACTGGAGCCTGAGGAAGTCGACGTTCTGTTCGTCGATCTCTTCGAGAACGCGCCTGGCGGCCGCGGAGAGGCCGTCAGAGTTCGGTGTTCCGTTTGTCATCGTTTGTGCCTACTCAGTAGGATACCACCGGAGACAAAAGCCCTACTGTTCGTCGCAAATATTGATTACGCGGGGAAAACTGGATGTTCGTAAAGTTTTACTCCCCGGCCGCGAAACGCGCTGCAATGACCTACGAGAACCTCGACACGGAGCTGGTGAACGCGCTGCTCGACGACGGGCGGGCGAGCCTGCGGAGTCTGGCCGACGAGCTCGACGTCTCGGTCACGACGGTGTCGAACCACCTCTCGAATCTCGAAGACGACGGCGTGATCCGGGGCTACGTGCCGGTCGTCGACTACGCCGGCCTCGGTTACGACGTGACGGCGATCCTCCAGCTCAAAGTCGAAGGGAGTTCGCTGCCCGACATCACCGAGCGCCTCCGCGAGCACGACCAGATGCTCTCGGTCTACGAGGTGACCGGCGATCACGACGTCGTCGCCATCGGCAAGTTCCGGGACACCGACGAGATGAACGATCGCATCAAAACCCTGCTCACCGATCCGGACATCAACGAGTCGAACACGAACATCGTTCTCAACACCGTGAGCGAACACGAACAGTTCGAGCTCGATACTGATTAGACGACCGCAAACGCGACCAGCAGGTTCAGTCCCGTCACGCCGATCCCACCACCGATGAGGACGGCGAACCAGACACGCCAGCCAGGGACGGTTCTGATGAATCGCTCGCCGGCGAGCGCGATCGCACCCGCTGCGATCGCGCCGCCGAGCTGCACGGCGAACGCGAGCGCCGGCATCGACAACAGCGATCTGATGAACGGGTTCGCCTCCAGATGCGCGCCCGCGAACTCCGCGGCCAACAGCGTCGAGAGCCCGTCACAGACGCCCCAGACGACGACCACCGCGATCACCAGCTCGGCGTACGCCGGCCGCTCGCAACGAAAACGGTGGCTCATGGCTGTCCCAATGCATTACAACAGTAAATCGTCGCTGGCTAGTCACTGAAAAATCGACCTCGGCGTCGGTCGCCGAGTGGTTACGGTGCGGTCGCAGTTGCGACACGACCGGAGACCGGTGAACACCGCAGCCCTGGCGGATGAAGGGCGAGGCGCGCGGAGCGCGCCGAGGGCTTCTGCGGTGCAGGTGCGGTCGTGGTGCGGTTGCGGCCACGGTGCAGTTTGCGGTCGCGGTGCGGTTTGCGGTTTTTCCCCAAGTTTTTGCGAACGAGCGGCCGGTAGGCCGCGAGTGATGCAAAAAGTGGGGTTACATCATGCCGCCCATACCGCCCATGCCGCCCATTCCGCCCATGCCGCCCATGCCGCCGGGTGCGCCGCCGGGGCCGCCAGCGGGCGGACCGCCGTCGTCGCCGTCGTCGGTCTGGCCGCCCTTGAGATCGCCGGCCGCGATGACGTCGTCGATGCGGAGGATCATCACGGCGGCCTCGGTGGCCGACTCGATGGCCTGCGTTTTGACGCGGAGCGGTTCGACGACGCCGTCCTCTTCCATGTCGACGACGTCGCCGGTGTAGGCGTCGAGACCCGTCGTGGTGTTACCGCCGTCGTGCTGACTGCGGAGTTCGACGAGCGAGTCGATCGGGTCGAGCCCGGCGTTCTCGGCGAGCGTGCGCGGGATGACGTCGATCGCGTCGGCGAACGACTCGACGGCGAGCTGCTCGCGGCCGCCGACGGAGTCGGCGTAGTCACGCAGGCCGAGCGAGAGCTCGGTCTCGGGTGCGCCGCCGCCGGGTAGGACCTTGCCGTCTTCGAGCGTGACGCGCACGACGCCGAGCGAGTCCTCGATGGCGCGCTCGATCTCGTCGACGACGTGCTCGGTGCCGCCGCGGAGGATGAGCGTCACGGCTTTTGCGTCCTCGACGTCCTCGACGAAGATGCGCTGATCGCCCGCGATGTTGCGCTCGGCGACGCTCCCGGCGTAGCCGAGGTCGGACTCCTCGATGTCGTCGAGGTTCGAGACGACGTGTGCGCCGGTCGAACGGGCGAGACGGTTGATGTCGCTCGATTTCGCGCGGCGGACGGCGAGGATGCCTTCCTGGGCGAGGTAGTGCTGTGCCATGTCGTCGATGCCGTCCTGACAGAAGACCACGTCAGCGCCGACGGCAACGAGCTGGTCGACCATCTCCTCGAGCTGCTCCTCCTCCTGGTCCATGAACTCCTGGAGCTGGTCGGGGTCGGTGACGTTGACCTCGGCGTCGATCTCGGTCTCCTTGACCTCGAGGGCGGAGTCGAGCAGCGCGACGTTCGCGTCCTCCTTGAAGTAGGGCATGTTGTCGTGGACGCGCTCTTTGTCCACGATGACGCCCTCGACGAGTTCGGACTCGTCGACGCTGCCGCCGACGGCCTTCTCGACCTGGATGTTGTCGGTGTCGATACCCTCGTCGTCGCTGATGGCGGTCACGGCGCTGACGACGAGCTCGGCGAGCAGGTCACGGGAGTTCTCGGCACCCTTGCCCGTCATCGCCGTCGCGGCGATCTGTTCGAGGGTGTCAGTGTCCGACTCGTCGACGTCGATGGCGGTCTCTTCGAGGATGTTCTTGGCTTCCTCGGCGGCCTCGCGGTAGCCCTGTGCGAGCGTGGTCGCGTGGATGTCCTGATCGAGGAGATCCTCGGCCTTTTCGAGGAGCTCGCCGGCCTCGACGACGGCCGTCGTGGTGCCGTCGCCGACCTCGTCCTCCTGTGTCTCGGCGACTTCGACGATCATGTTCGCCGCCGGGTGCTCGATGTCCATCTCCTTCAGGATGGTGACCCCGTCGTTCGTGACGACGACGTCGCCCGCGTCGGAGACGAGCATCTTGTCCATCCCTTTCGGGCCGAGCGTCGTCCGAACCGCTTCGGCGACCGCCTGACCCGCCGTGATGTTCATCGACTGTGCGTCCTTGCCGGACGTCCGCTGTGAATCGTCCGAGAGTACGATGAGGGGCTGGTTACCCATCTGCTGAGCCATAGTCACCTACCGATTGATTGGAGTTCTACATAAAAGCATCGGTATTGGCCAGCGTGTTCGCTCACGTCCGCCGGTTCGACGGTGTGCTATCGCACCGCAGACGGCCCTTATATACTAAAACCGATCGAGTCCCGCCTGTCGGCGCTGGCGTCCATCGGGATCGGCCACCCACGACGAGCGCCGCTCGCGTTCCGCGTCGACATCGACATCGGGTGGGGCCGCGGGTTCGTGACCGGCACACTCGACGCCACACTCGGCCGCCGGATGGACGAACCGTCCCTTCCACTCACAGTACGGTATCCCACGCGCGCCCGAGTATTCGCCGTCCGCCACCTTTGCGCAGTGCGGAAAGTCGTCGATGCGCCAGCCCTTCCCGTAGGCACGCTCGGCGATGCAGCGGCGTGCCCGTGCCTTTTCGGCTGGTTTCACCGGATCTATCGTCGTTCTCGTCGGTCGGCGATCGCCGATGTCGATGCCGTGTGCGGACGGTGAGAGCGGCGTCGGTTCGCGCAGCACCTCCCGAGTTCCCCGATCGGGATCGAACCGCCAGACGCCCACCTCGTCGGGGATCCGGTGGAGGTGCGCGCCGGTCACGTGCGAGGCGGTCGCAAGGATCACTTCGTCGAGCAGTCCGAGGCTCACGTCCCGCCGGAGCTGGGCTTCGAGAGCACCCGGACGACCGAGATCGGGTTTGTTCTCGATACCCACCAACTTCCCGAACCAGTCGTCGGGATAGCGCGCCGTCTGGCGAACGTATTCGCGCCCGCCGCGGCGCTCGCGCTCGAAGAAATCGATCTCGATCGCCCGGTCGGTCGCGGTTCGTGCCCGCTCAGGATGGCAGTCGAAACTATCCTTCCAGTAGCGCGCCGTGCCGACGCCGACGGCGCTCTCGATCGCGGTGTCGGGGATCTCGTGCGGGGTGAGTCGCGCCCGTGCGTCGAAATCGGGGCCGGGTTCGACGTGGACGATATCCATCACCCGGTTGCCGTTGAGGCTCGTGCCGAGCTGGCGGCTCACGATCCCCTCGACGTCGGCTTCGAGACGGGCACACAGCGCTAGCTCGAACGCGAACTCGCGCACGGTGTGACTAACGGCGGACGGGGCAAAAACGTCGCGCTCGCTGCAGTTCAGACCCCGAGCTCCGCGGCGAGATCGTGAATGCCCTCGATCGTGAGGGCCGGATCGCCGCCGAACGGCTCCCACGGTTGATCGTCGCGATCGATCCAGACACCCTGCATGCCAGCGTGTTCTGCTCCTTGGATGTCGAACCAGCCCGCCGAGACGTGAGCAATCTCGTCGATCGGCGTGTCAGTGCGCTCGGCCGCGTGGCGGTAGAGCGAGGCGTCGGGCTTGAACGTGCGAATCTCGTCGGCGCTCACCGTGTCCGCGACGAGATCGCCGATGGCGGCGCTCTCGATCATCGAATCGAGCATCTCCGGGTTCCCGTTCGAGACCACGTAGCAGTCGTAGCCGCCGTCGTTGAGCCGCTCGATGCCGTTGCGTACGTCGTCGAACACATCGAGGTCGTGGTACGTTTCGAGGATCGCCTCGCGTTCGTCCTCGGTGAGATCGATATCGTGGGCGGCGAGTGCGGCCGACAGCGCGTCGCGCAGGATCTCATAGAAGGGCTGGTATGCGTCGAGATCGCCGGCGACGAACGTGTACGCCAGCGAGCGCTCGCGCCAGAGCGTCGACACCGGTTCCGGGTTCGCGACGTGCTCGGCGAGCGCGCGCTCGACGCTCTCGACGTCGACGAGCGTACTGTACGAATCGAAAGTCACAGTTGTGACCTGATCAGGATCGAGGGCCATACACGAGCCAGTCGATGGTGGCTCTTCAACGCTTGCAGCGAAAAAGTGGTGAGCGGGCGTCAGCGGGTCGATCGAGCGGCCAGCGATGGCCCCGGCGGATCAGTCGTCAGTGACGTCCTTCGCGTAGCCACCGAGCAGTTCCGTGACCTGATCGAGGCTGTCGACGCCCTTGATGAACGGCGCGGCGCGGTCGACGACCTCCTGGACGCTCAGTCGCGGCTGGAACGCCTCGGGGAACGGGTTGCGAGCGCCCGAGCCGGCCGGAAACGGACTGTTGAGCACCCGAAGGTAGCTCGCGTGGCGGTTCTCGACGCCGTGGATCTGTGCGGCCGCCGCGAGATACTCCTCGGTGTCGACCGTCGGTGCAGCGCCGGTGTAGGCTCCGGCACCGGTGTCTTCGAGCGCCTGCGCGAGGCCGACGAACTCGACGGTGCCCTCGTAGGGGAACTCGAACTCGAGGTCACTGGCGAAGTCCGGATTGCTGCCGACCTCTTTGAGCACACCTTCGAGCGCCTCGACGTGAGCCTGCTCGTGGTCGCGGATCTGCTGGAAGCGCTGGAAGGTGGAGTAGCGTCGGGAGGGGTTGGCGAACTGCGCGGCGATGTCCGAGCGTTCGATGTCGTGCTCGCCGAGCTGACCGCCGTTACCGTTGCCCTCCGTCCCCATCTTGCCGACCGGCGCGGTGCCGACCGCCTCGGTGTAGAACGTGGCTTCGAGCCGTTCGAGGATCAGCGCGAACTTCACAATTTGAACGTCGGTGAGCGCGCCGTAGCCGAACTCGTTGGCGTCCTCGTAGTCCGAGTCGGAGTAGGGCTGTTCGCCGTGGGCAGCCGCCGCGGTGCCGCTGCCGAGCGCACCGAGGGCGGCGGCACCGGCCCCGACTTTCGCGGTGTTCGAGAGGAAGTTCCGCCGCGAGCGGAGTTCGTCGCCGATGCGGCCGAGTGGACCGCTCTTGCCGTCGGTCGTGGCGGTTTCGTTACGATCGAACTCCTCGTCGTCTCGTACTGTACGACCCGTGTCGGTGGTGGCGTCATCGGTCATGGTATGCCCCGTGCTTTCGCACACCACTATTCAGATTGATAACACGTATTAGTATTTCCCTGATTCGGACCCAAATTCGTGCCGAGTCGATGGACAGTCGTCAGGAGCGCTCGATGACCCGGAGGGTACGGTTCGTGCCGTGGCGGACGACGAACTCGTAGTCGGTCACGCCGTAGGGCAGTTGGACTTTCGCGGTGTAGCGCGCCAGCCCGCGACAGCTCCGGTTGGCGGCGTCGGTCGCCCGGTGATCGATCGAGAGGACGAACGTTCCGGGCGAACGCCTGCTGATGGTCGGTTCGGTGAGCACATTGGCGGCGTCCGGCAGGCTCACGTTGCCGGTGATCTCCAGATGGCGCGCGCCGAGCAGGCGGTAGCCCTCGATGGAGGCGTTGTTGCTCGCGTTGGGCGTACAGCCGGCGGCAGTGGTCGTCGACTCGAAGACGCTTGCCTCGTCGGCGACGACGTTGCCCGGCGAGCCGGCCGCGGCCTGAAACATGAGCGGATCGAAGACGAACACCGCGACGGCGATCGCGGCGAGGGCGAACACCGCGAGCACGAGCAGCGGCGCGAGGACGTTCGACAGCGTTCCGAGAGCAGCCATCGCCCGCTCGCGGCCCGACGGGTCCGACATGAAATTACGGTTACGGAGCACGAAACATAACCGTTTCCCCGGTGATGGATGGTCCATTCGGCCTCGAACGGCGGCCGTGATATATGGAACAGCAGGTTTATGAACGACTCGGGGCATAGTTGCCCTATTACTTTCGAGATGACACGGAACCACCAACAACCGGAGGTGAACATCGGGCTGGTCGGCCACGTCGACCACGGGAAGACGACGCTCGTGCAGGCGTTGAGCGGCTCGTGGACCGACCAGCACTCCGAGGAGATGAAGCGCGGCATCTCCATCCGGCTCGGCTACGCCGACGCCACATTTAGAGAGTGTCCCGGGATGGACGCACCCGAACGATACACTGTCGACGAGGAGTGTCCGGACGGCAGCGAGAGCGAGCCCCTCAGAACTGTGTCGTTCGTCGACGCACCGGGCCACGAGACGCTGATGGCGACGATGCTCTCGGGCGCGTCGATCATGGACGGCGCGGTGCTCGTCGTGAGTGCGACCGAAACCGTGCCACAGGCCCAGACCCAGGAACATCTGATGGCGCTCGATAGCATCGGCATCGACAACATCGTCATCGCCCAGAACAAGGTCGATCTCGTCGACAACGATCGCGCGCGCACGAACTACGAAGAGATCCAGGAGTTCGTCTCGGGAACGGTTGCCGAAGACGCACCCGTCGTCCCCGTGAGCGCCGGCCAGGAGGTCAACCTCGACCTGCTGATCCAGGCGATCGAAGAGGAGATCCCGACGCCCGAGCGCGATCCGGACGCCGCCGCACGGCTGCACGTCGCCCGGAGTTTCGACATCAATCGTCCGGGAACGCGCGCCGACGAGCTGCTCGGCGGCGTGCTCGGCGGCAGTCTCGTCGCCGGCGAACTCACCGCCGACGAGGAGATCGAGCTCCGCCCGGGTCGCGAGGTCGAACACGGTGGCCAGACGGAGTGGCAGCCGATCACGACCGACGTGCGCTCGCTGCAGGCCGGCGACGAGTCCGCCGAGAGCGTGACACCAGGCGGCTTGCTCGGCGTCGGCACCGGGCTCGATCCGAGTCTGACGAAGGGTGACGGGCTCGCCGGGCAGATCGCAGGCCCGCCGGGCTCGCTCCCGCCGACGCGCGAGGCGTTCACGATGGAGGTCTCGTTGCTCGATCGGATCGTCGCCAGCAGCGACGACGGGGAGAGCACGGACGTCGAACCCGTCTCGACCGGCGAGCCGCTGATGCTGACCGTGGGGACCGCCACGACGGTCGGCTCGGTCACGAGCGCGCGCGACGACGAGTGTGAGGTCGCGCTCAAGCGGCCGGTGTGTGCGGCCGCCGGCGCGAACATCGCCATCAACCGCCGGGTCGGAGCGCGCTGGCGACTCATCGGCGTCGGCACGCTGACCGAATGAACGAGAGGGTGCTCATGGACACGAACGCGCTGATGATGCCCGTCGAATGCGACGTCCGCGTCTTCGAGGAACTCGATCGGCTGCTCACCACGCCCGAACCGCTCGTGCCGCGAGCAGTGCTCGACGAACTCGACGCGCTTTCGGGGAACCACGGCGAGGAGGCCGTCGCGGCAAGCGTCGGACACGACCTGAGCGAGCGCTGTCGACCGATCGAACACGAGGCGACCGAGGCCGACGACGCCTGCGTCGAACTCGCCGGCGAGCGCTGCGAACTGGTCTGTACGAACGACCGCCCGCTGCGCGAGCGCGTTCTCGAACGGGGTGTGCCGGTCATCGGACTGCGCGGACGAAACACGCTAGCGATCACGGAGCCATAATGTACAAACGAGTTAGACTTACGGATACGGTAGAGGTACCGCCACAGCTGCTCGCGGACGTCTCCGCGGGGATGGTGAAACGACTGTTGCAGGACAAGCTCGAAGGGCGCTTAGACGAGGAGGTCGGCAGCATCGTCAGCGTCACCGAGGTCCACGACATCGGCGACGGGCGCGTGCCGCCCGGCCGGCGCGACCACGAGGGGTCGGTCTACTACGAGGCGGAGTTCGACGCCGTCACCTTCGACCCGCAGATGCAGGAGGTCATCGACGGCGAGGTCGTCGAAATCGTCAACTTCGGCGCGTTCGTCGGCATCGGTCCGATCGACGGCCTACTCCACGTCTCACAGATCAGCGACGAGTATCTCGCCTACGACGAGGACGGCCAGATGCTCGCCTCGCGCGAGTCGGACCAGACCCTCGGCGTCGGTGATTCCGTGCGGGCACGCATCGTCACCAAGAGCATCGACGAGCGCAACCCTCGGGACTCGAAGATCGGTCTCACGGCGAAACAGGTGGGATTGGGCAAGCACGGATGGCTCCGCGAGGAGCGCGAACCCGCGGCGGCGGGTGAGTGAGCATGGCGACCAGACGCGTCTGTCGCGAATGCCATCGCGTGCTCGACTCGCCCGACCAGCAGACCTGTCCGGCCTGCGGATCGTCGAGCCTGACCGAGGACTGGGCGGGCTACGTGGTCATCGCCCACCCGGAAACGAGCGAGATCGCCAGCGAGATGCAGGTCACCGAGCCCGGGCGTTACGCGCTGAAGGTGCGTTAGCGTGGCCGGCGGCGAGGGCGGATCGGACGATCCCGACGTGTTGCTCACGCTGCCCGACGAGCTCCGCGGCGCGTTCAAAGACCCCCTCGGTCCGATCCACACCGACGCGAGCCGTCTCCGTCCCGACCTCGGCGACCCAGTAATAACGGTCGGCGATGTCGTCACCCGCCATCTCACCCGGACCGGCGTGCGCCCGGATCTCGCAATCGTGGACTGGGTGACCGAGCGCGAAACCTTGCCCGAGAGCGAAAAACCGGATATCACGGGCTACGGCGAGCGCATCGACGTCGAGAACCCGGCAGCAGGACTCTCGGCAGCCCTCCTACGCGCGCTCGGCCCCGGTATCGAGCGGGGCGAGAAGACGGTCATCGTCGTCGACGGCGAGGAGGACCTGGCGACCGTCCCCGTGCTCGCGGTCGCCCCCGACGGCGCGAGCGTCGTCTACGGCCAACCCGGCGAGGGAATGGTCCACGTCCCGGTCGATGACGAGGCACGGATGCGGGCGCGCGAACTGCTCGCGGAGATGGACGGCGACGACCAGCGAGTGCGAGACGCGCTCGGCGGATTCTGACGGAGCGTTCGAGCGACCACGAGCACATCCGATCGGGGAAATCGTTTTGTTCACCGTCGAACTATTGGTTGTATGAACCGTCGTCGGTCCGTTTCGTTCGTCCGTGACGTCGTGGTCGCGACGGCGGTCGTCGTCGGGCTGTACGGGCTGGCGTTCGTCGAGTTTCAACCCGTTCAAATCCCCGGCTACTTCCTCATCGTGGGCTTCGATATGCTCGAAGCGACGCTCGGATCCGCAGGCTCGAATTACGACGTACTGTTTTACGCGTATCTGATCGGGTTGGGCGTGGTCAGCGGTGGCTTCGGCCATTTCCTCCGTGCGTGGACGGACGACGAGGTCCCCAACTGGCGACGCGGAGTGGCTGGCGCGCTCATCGTGGCAGGACTGCTGGCGTTTTCGTTCGCACTACTGGTGCCCGTCGGCCCCTCACAGTTGACGCCGGTTCTCATCGCCAGTGTGACCGGGCTGCTCTCGTTCGTGGTCGCAGGGTGGGTTACAGGGATGCTCGATCGAAACGGGATCGGTATTCCAGCGGACCGCGGATAGCGAGGGCGTATCGGAGCAGTTGTCCCCACATGACAAACCATTATTAAATGGCAGTTCGATCGATAGATTGGTGTGTGTTGGCGGTAGTGGTGACAACGGCTCGATCGTCGTGTCGAGCGGAGTAGTGAACGACGAAAACGAGCGGTACGCATCATGGACGAACTCACCGATCCCGGGACCCTGCGCGAGCGCGACGACATCGAGTTCTGCGAGATGGCTCCCGAGACACACCAGAGCCATTTCGAGCTGTACGAATCCATTGCGGGACTGGCAATCGTGGGCGTCACCGACGCGGACGGACGGCTGCTCCTCCTGGAACACGAGGACGCACCGTATCCGACGCTGCCCTACGGGAGGGTGGCTCCGGCGGACAGGTGGGTAGCGACCACGCGGGCGACGGTCGCGGATTCGACCGGTGTTGCAGTCACCGTCGACGATATGCGCCGAGTGCGCCACCACACCTACCGATCCGAGGCGGACGAAGAGACGACGGGCTACGACGTCGTCGTCGCTGCGTCGCCCGAGGGAGATGGCGATATCCCAGCAGAGGCAGGCCAGGAGTGGGTTCCAACGTGGCGCGACACCGCGACGATCGACCTGCCGGACGAGCCGGACAACGACGTGCTGAACGACATTCGACTGTTCGTGGACTGAAATGCGAGACGACGAAACGAACCTGCCGTTCGGCTCCGTGACTCGAAATCCTTTTGGCTGCGACAGGAGGACTGTTGACCAACATGGACATCGAGATCACCCGAGAGGAGGAGAACCCCATGCTCCATCGGACCGACGTGCGCTTCGAACTTACTCACGACGAGGAGACGCCGTCGCGGCTCTCCGTTCGCGACAGTCTCGCCGCGCGACTCAACAAGGACGCCGGCGAGGTCGTCATTCACGAGCTCGACACGGCGTTCGGGATGCGCACGACGCTCGGCTACGCGAAAGTCTACGACTCGGCCGACGACGCCCGCGAGGTCGAGCAGACCTACATGCTCGAACGCAACAAGATCGGCGTCGACGAGGAAGACGACGAGGCGAGCGCCGAGGCGGAGGAAGCCTGATGGCCCGCCACGAGCTCTACGACGAGGACGGCTCGACCGACCGTGAGCAGTGTCCCCGCTGTGGCGACGCCTTCCTCGCCGCCCACGACGACCGTGTGCACTGCGGGCGCTGTGGCTACACCGAGTGGAACTGAGGCGATGGCCCGACCCGAGGCGAACCGCATCGTGAAAGCGCGACCGGCGACGAAGCCGTGAGCGAGCGACTGCGCGTCCTCGGCATCGAGGGCACCGCGTGGGCGGCGAGCGCGGCGCTCTACGACACCGAGACCGACGACGTGTCGATCAGTTCCGACGCCTATCAGCCCGACAGCGGCGGCCTTCACCCGCGCGAGGCGGCCGAGCACATGCGCGAGGCGATCCCGGTGGTCGTCGAGGAGATTCTCGGCGAAGCCGATTCGATCGACGCCGTCGCCTTCTCGCGCGGGCCCGGTCTCGGCCCGTGTCTGCGCATCGCGGGGACGGCCGCCCGCGCGCTCGCGCTCTCGCTCGACGTGCCGCTCGTCGGCGTGAACCACATGCTCGCCCACGCCGAGATCGGCCGGCATCGCTCGGGCTTCGATGCACCCGTCTGTCTGAACGCCAGCGGCGCGAACGCCCACGTCCTGGCCTTTCGAAACGACCGCTATCGCGTGCTCGGCGAGACGATGGATACCGGGATCGGCAACGCGCTCGACAAGTTCACCCGCCACGTCGACTGGTCGCATCCCGGCGGGCCGAAGATCGAGCGCGCCGCCCGCGACGGCGAGTACGCGGAACTCCCCTACGTCGTCACCGGGATGGACTTCTCGTTTTCGGGCATCATGAGCGCCGCCAAGGAGGCCGTCGATGGCGGGACGCGGATCGAGGACGTCTGTTTCTCCTTGCAGGAGACGACGTTCGCGATGCTCGCCGAAGTGGCCGAGCGCGCGCTCTCGCTGACGTCGAGCACCGAGCTCGTCCTCGGGGGCGGGGTCGGGCAGAACCAGCGACTGCAGGCGATGCTCGGCGAGATGTGCGAGGCTCGCGGCGTCGATTTCTTCGCGCCCGAAGCACGCTTTCTGCGCGACAACGCGGGCATGATCGCCGTGCTCGGCGCGAAGATGGTGGCGGCGGGCGACACCATCGCGGTCGCGGACTCGCGGGTCGATTCTGGGTTCCGCCCCGATCAGGTGCCCGTGACGTGGCGCGAAGAAACGGAGACACAGTGGAGCGAACGCCCGACCGAGGACACGTTGCAGGGGGCCGAAGCGCTGGTCGAGATCGACGGCGAGCGCGTGCGAAAGCGCCGTCTGCCGAAGTCGTATCGCCACCCGACGCTCGACGAGCGACTGCGCCGCGAGCGCGTCGTGCTCGAAGCGCGCCTCACGAGCGATGCGCGCCGGCAGGGGGTGCCGACGCCGCTCGTCCTGGACGTCGACACGGCAGAAACGCAGCTGACCGTCGAGTACGTCGGCGAGAGCGATTTCCGGGCGGTGCTCGACTCGAAGGAAGGGATGGCTCGCGTACGCGACGTCGCCGACCATCTCGCGACGCTGCACGGGGCGGGCATCGCCCACGGTGATCCGACGACGCGCAATGTCCGCGTTAGCGGGTCGGGAGACGACCGAACCTACCTCATCGATTTCGGGCTCGGTCACTACACCGACGACGTCGAAGACCATGCGATGGACTGCCACGTCTTCGAGCAGTCGCTCGCGGGCACGGCGGCCGATCCCGAAGCGCTCCGTGAGGCGTTCGAGGCGGCGTACGCTGAAGTGGGTGACAACGACGTGCGAGAGCGCCTTCGCGCGATCGAGGGGCGCGGGCGCTACCAGTAAATCACTTAACGGGGGCGGTCGTAGCGGGACGCATGGCAGACGAACGACCACCGTCCGGCGAGATATTCGGCGTCCCGTACAACTTCGAGCGACCGAGCCTCGGGCGGATGCTGTCGGCATACTGGCAGCCTGACGAGGAGATGCTGGTGAAGAAGCCGTTCGGCGTCGGCTACACCCTCAACCTCGCCAACTGGCGGTCGTGGGTCGCACTCGCGGTCGTGGCCGCACTGCTCGTCCAGGAGAACCGTGGCGAGGACGAGAGCTACGGGGACGAGGAGGAAGAGCCGGTCGAAGTCATCGTCGACTGAGAACCGGACCGACGGCTACTTTTCCGCGACTCGCCGAGAGCGGCCATGCTCCAATACGTGACGACCAACGAGGGAAAGGTCCGCGAGGCTCGCGACTACATGGCCTGCGAGCAGTTCGACTTCGACTACACCGAGATCCAGAGCGACGAGCTCGGCGCGATCGCGGCCCACGGCGCGCGCGAGGCCTATCGCGAGGCTGACGCACCGATCCTCGTTGACGACGCCGGGCTGTTCGTCGATGCACTGGGTGGCTTTCCCGGCCCCTACTCCTCGTACGTCGAGGATACCCTCGGCATCGAACGCGTCCAGCGACTCGTCGCCGACGAGGAAAACCGACGGGCGGCCTTCCGCTGTGTGCTCGCCTACTGCGACGGCAAGGAGTTCGCGGCGAGCCCCGACCCGGTCGATCGAGACGACCGCGCGCTCGCTGCTGCGGGTGATGGGAACGACGAAAGCGACTCCGGACTGCCCGTGAAGCTCTTTTCGGGCACCGTTCGCGGGCGGATCGTCCCGCCGCGCAGCGAGGGCGGGTTCGGCTACGATCCGATCTTCGAGCACGAGGGATCGACGATGGCCGAGATGGCCGTCGATGAGAAGAACGCCATTTCCCATCGCGGGCGCGCGCTGGCGAAATTCGGCGAGTGGTATCACGAGCGACGGGCGGCACGAACGGAGTGAGGGCCGCCGGAGAGCGAACGGGCTCCGCCCGTGAGCAGAGAACGATCCGTGAGCGAAGCGAGTAATCCCTCGAATGGAGGAAAAGCTGGATTGCTGACTGGCGGCGACAGCAGAACAGCCACCGTGCGAGACGACGAGTCCTGACGAAAACGAGAACCGCACGCCACACCCTCCCCAACCGATTCCTTCGCTCACTTCGTTCGCTCAGTCATCCCTCGCGCGAGTCGCTTCGGACGGCGCTCGCTGCGCTCACGCCGCTCCGCTCCCGCGCGCCACTGGCTTGGGGGGTGTGTCGATGTATCGTGCAGATCGAATCTGCACGACCGTTCCGTTTGACCGTCTACGGGTGCAGATCGGGGATGTGTACGTTCGCCCCGCAACCCGAACGGACCGCACCGCGCTGGCGGAGCTCCACACGGCTGCCGTCGAGGCATTCGGTCCCGACGGCTACGCTGCAGAACAGGTGGACGAGTGGGCTGGAGCCGACGAGCGCTCGCCGGCGGACTATACGGTCGACGCCGCTGGCGAGCATTTCACCGTTGCCGTCAGAGAGGGTGCGGTCGCCGGCTTCGGCCACCTCGTTCTCGATGTGGAGGAGGTTCACGCCGTCTACGTCCATCCGGACCGCGCACGCCGCGGCGTCGGAAGTGCGCTGCTCGCCGAGTTAGAGGGGTATGCCCGCGGTCACGGCTGCACCGGACTCGCCCTCCAGTCGTCGCTGAACGCCGTCGAGTTCTACGAGCGAGCAGGCTACGAGCGAGTCGGTGGGGGCGAAAGCCCGGGCGGACTGGCGGTCGTCGAGATCGAAAAAGAGCTGTAACTCACGCGCGCGGGTCGCGATCCGGACCGGGGTAGTCGCCGCCGACGATGGTGGGGTAGAGCGCTTCGGGATCGAACAGTCCGCAGAACCCGGCGGGATGTTTGACGCTCGTGGCGACGTGCTCGCGGATGCGGACGCCGGTCTCGGCCGTGCGGAGCGACTCGTCGAACGAGAGCAGGTGGGCGGCGTCACCCGCTGCCGCCGAGGCGAGCGCCGGGTGATCCTCTGACGGGTGGTCGATACACACACGGAGATCGTCGATGCGCTCACGCCAGTTGTCGGCGAGAGAAGGGTCGGCGAGTTGCGCGATGACGGCGTGTGCGTCGGCGAGCAGCGGATCGCTCGCGACGAGCGAGACCCAGGAATGCGCGCGCACGAGATCCAGGGCATTGCGGGCGTCGCCATCAACGAGGAGGTCGGCCGCGAGCACGTCGGCGTCGGCGACGACGCGCGCCGGATCAGGTTCATCCATCGCTGCGCTCCCCGTTCGTCCGCTGCTCGACGAGCGTGCTCTGGATGGCATCGATCGTCACGTCGTGTTCGCTGGCGCGCTCGAACAGTTCCACCCATGAAGAGTCGGGCATGGGAGAACTCCGGTCGCCGTCGACAAAACGGCTTGCGCTCGATTCGGTGTTCGTCCGGACCCGCGGCCCGGAACGACTATTGCCACGACGGGCGAGCGGGAGGGCATGAGCATCGTCGTCATCTCGACCGGCGGCACGATCGCCTCGACCGAGGCAGCCGACGGCGCTGCCGCGCCCGATCTGACCGGCGAGGAGCTCGTCGCGGCGATCCCGGAGCTAGGATCGGTCGCCGACGTGCGGACCCACGAGTTCACGAACGTGCCGAGCCCGCATCTGACGATCGACCGAATGCAGGCGCTGTCGGCGCTATGTGCCGAATACGACACCGACCCGTCGATCGACGGCATCGTCGTCACGCACGGCACCGACGTTCTCGAAGAGACAGCGTACTTCCTCGATCTGACCTACGGCGGGGAGACGCCGGTCGTGCTGACGGGCGCAATGCGCAATCCATCGCTCGCGAGTCCCGACGGATCGGGGAACCTGCTGGCGAGCGTCCGCACGGCGGCGAGCGAAGGTGCACGCGATCGCGGTGTCCTGGTCTGTCTCGACGACCGCGTCCACGCCGCACAGGACGTGACGAAGACGAACACGATGGCGCTCGATAGCTTCCGCTCGCCCGAGTTCGGCCCGCTCGCGACCGTCGACGAGAGTCGCGTCGTCTGGCATCGCGCCGTCGCGGACGGTGGACCGGTGTTCGACGTTAGCGACGAATCGCTGACGAACGACGTCCACGCCGTGACCGTCACGGCGGAGATGCCCGTGGCACAGCTCGATTGCGCCAGGGGGGCCGCCGGGCTCTGTCTCGCGACGACCGGCGCGGGCCACATCCCGCCGACGATCGTCCCTGCGCTGGAGGAGCTCCGCGATGCTGGCGTCCCGCTGGCCGCCACGAGCCGCTGTCCCGAGGGGCGACTCGCGCGAGAGACCTACGGCTTCGAGGGGAGCGAGCGAACGCTCCAGGAACTCGGGATCTACTACGCGGCGCGAAACCTCCAGAAGACGCGCATCGCGACCGTCGTCGGGCTGGCCGCCGACGCGCTGGACGAGCTGTTCGAGCGACCGGAGCGGTGAGAGAAGTCGGCGAGGACAGAGCAGTGACTCGAACGTGTCGGTCGAGGAGGAATACTGTTTTCGTCGAGCACTCCCCACCACCGGTGTGAGCACTGCTACCGACGACGATCCGAACGGCCACAAACGACCGCTCCGCTACATGATGGGCCTCCTCTACATCGGTGCGGGCATACTCCATTTCGTCGCACCGAGGGTCTACACGCGGGTCGTACCGCCACGATTTCCCAAACCGGTCGCGCTCGTCTACCTCTCCGGGCTCGCCGAGATCGTTCTCGGAAGCGGCGTGCTGCTGCAGCGGACGCGGCGTCGCTCCGCGTGGGGGATCATCGCGCTGTTGGTTGCGGTCTTTCCGGCGAACGTCCAGATGGCGACGAGCGACGTGGCGACCGATGCGGTGCCCGACCGGATCGAGGGGATCGCGCGGGCGGCACTATGGATTCGACTCCCGCTCCAAGGGGTCCTGATGCTCTGGGCGTGGTGGTATACGCGTTCGACCGCTGAAACGACCGAGTGAGAGTGGAGTAGTTTTCAACCATACACAATCATCTGAACGATCGACATGGACCACCATTCCGTATTGCAGTATGGGATTTATGGCTGGGTCGCACGGCGCTTTTACCCGCGGCAGGCCAAGGGCGAGCGATGGTGCGCAACGTCGCAAGCGAGATGGCCGATCTCGACACGGAGGACTTCTATCTCCTCTCCGGCGTCGAGCAGGGGATGCGGTTCAGCGAGTGGGTCAACCGGAGGAAACTACCCGACTTCGCCGATCTCACGCCGGAAAATGTCGATTACCATCTCGATCGCTGTGCGGACCGGGGGTTGCTCGAACGCCGGACCATCCAGTACGAGGGCTACAAGCTCACCTTCGAGGGGTACGACGCGCTCGCGCTCCACACGTTCGCCGAGCGCGGCACCATCGAGGGAATGGGTGCACCGCTCGGCGTCGGCAAGGAAAGCGATGTCTACGAGGTCGCCTCCTACACGCCGTTCGCGCTCAAGTTCCACCGCGAAGGCTACACCAACTTCAGGGAGGTGATGAAAGAGCGCGAGTACACCGCCGACCGCGAGCACGTCTCCTGGATGTACACCGCCCGCAAAGCCGCCGAACGCGAATACGACGCGCTCGAAACGCTCTACCCCGAGGTATCGGTCCCCAGACCGGTCGATCAGAACCGCCACGCGGTCGTCATGGAGAAACTCGCCGGTGTCGAGCTCTCGTCGGCGGCACTCGACGCCGAGCAGGCGGCCGGCGTCTGTGATCTCGTGTTGCAGGAGGTCGCGACGGCCTACGAGGCGGGCTACGTCCACGCCGACATGAGCGAGTACAACGTCTTCGTCGCGGACGACGGCGTAACCGTCTTCGACTGGCCACAGGCCGTCCCGACCGATCACGCGAACGCGACCGAGTTCCTCGAACGCGACGTCGAGAACCTGCTCGGCTACTTCACGCGGAAGTATCCGAGCGCCATGCCGACGGTCGACGCCGAACGGATCGCCGACGCCATCGTCGAGGAAACGTTCGAACAGTTAGAAGGCACCTCATAAATCCCATACGACGATAGCAATTGCGTGGATTGCCGGCGCGCAGCGATCACTCGGCCACTCGTGGGTCGACGACGAGAGAGACGACGTCCTGCACGAAATTACCGAGAACGCCGACGAGCACGATCACCAGGGAGGTGCCGAGAATCACCGGCATGTCCCGTGACTGGATGGCTGAAGTCGGCTAGATGGCCGCCGAATGCACAGACTGGGCGTTCGTTGCAGCCGTTTTCCTGATGTGCCAAACAAGCTGTGGATGGGGTCGGATCGCAATTTCAGAATCATCGCATCAAAGCGCGAAACAAATATCTGCCCGATAGAGCTGTCGCTCACGAACGGGCTCACAGGGGGTTGACCGAGCCTCAGTCAGGCGGATCTAGGCCGTAACACTGCTTGGCGACGGTCAGGAACTGGTTCGCGGCCACTCGCGGTGCGTACGTGCGGTTCTCGCCGTCGATGGCGAGTTTCACCAGCAGATCAACCAGCCGCCAGACGTTGTAGAGCACGCATGCGAACGCGAAATTGAAGAACCGATAGTCGCGCTCGGTCGAGGTGGTTCGCACCATGAAGTGCTTCTGCTTCTTGAACCCGTTCTCGATACCCCAGCGATGGCGATACCAGCGAATTAGCCGCTCGATCATGTGGACGAACGCTCTCGCGTCCATCTGCTGACCGTCGACGTCACCGGCGGTTACGTAGGGATGATTCGTCTCGAAGACGACGGTACCGGCAGTGTCAACGTCGCCGTTCTCTGCTTTCTGTTTGCGCTCTTCGACTTCCTCTTCACGTTGGATGTCCGCGATCAGCCGTGAGAACGACATTCCTTCGCTCGGTTCACCCTCTATATCGTCGAACTCCCACTCGCCGCACATCTCTTGCCATACCTCCGAGAGACCGTTGTCTTCGTCCGCATCGTTCGAGCGCGACTGCTTCGGGAGGTAGACCTGCTTGCGCGTGGGTGTCCCATCGTCGGCCTCCTCCTCGGTGACGTGAAACCGTTCTCCGTTGCGGTACATCCACGCGATGATGTCGGCCTCGTCGCTATTGGTGTAGATACGCGTCGGGTTGAGGTAGTGGACGCCGTATTCCTCGCAGGTGCCTTTCACCGACTTGCTGTCGAACTCGCGGTCCATCATCACGAGATCGAGATTCACCATCTCGGTTGCCTCCGACAGGAGTTTCTCGACGATCTCGTCTTTCGATTGGCCGCGCACGCGCGGGATAGCGTCAAGCACCAGCGGAACATCTCTCCCAACGATTTTGAGCACCGCCCACTGGTAGTACTCGTTTTGACCCCTGTATCCGAGGATGTCGTCCTCGTGACCCTCTGGGTCGCCGGTAAACGGGAACCCCTTGGTCACGTCGATGGCTGCCCAGAGCTTGCCGGTGAGTTCGCCGTGCTGGCGCGCACGGGCGATCAGCATCCGCGTGGTGTTGCGGAGCATCGAGCGGATGTCGTCGACCGAGAGCTTCCCGATCTGGTAGCGGTGAGTCGAACCTGTTGGGATACGCTCGCGCGTGGTATCGAGCGAGAACGACGCCGGGCCACTGCGCGCGTACATGTCCTCGCGCATCCCCATGTAGGCGTGTTGCTCCCAGAAGGCGTTCTCGTGGATCTCCCAGTTCTGGCCGCGATCGAGTGCGAAGGCGTCGGTCACGAACGGCTTAGACTGCTGCCACACCTCGTCGGTCCTCTCGGCAACGAGCTGGTGTTCGGGACGGCTATCGACGTCGGATCCATCCGGATCGTCGCTGCCGATTCGGTCAGGAAGCGGAACCCCGCAGGTGCGTGCAGCCATCACAATCGCGTCGGCGCATGCCTGTACGGCGTCACGCAGGTCCTCGCTGAATCGTTCGTTCCATGCCCGCCAGAACGTCGATTGATTCGGGAGCGTCTCGAAGCCGAGCTGACGACGGAGTGAGGGATGCGCTCGGAGATGGTCGTGGAGCGCGGTTTCGTCCCAGCTGTTGACCTCCTTGAGCAGGCACGCTCGAACCAGTAGCGCCATCGAATACGGTCCCGAGTACGGTGCGAGCGAATCATGGGTGGTGAACGTGAGGTAGTCGATCGGCAGATCACAGACCAGCGCTTCGACGTCGGCGTAGTCCTCACAATGCTCGCAGCGCGTCTGTGCGACGGTGGTGACGTCTGCGACGAATCCGCTGAGATCATCACCTACACCATCGGCTTCGTCGTCGAAAAACTGTAACCGTCCGGTATTAGCGATGTCGGCGAGATCCGGTGAGAGGATCTCCGTGGTCCCGTTCGATCGGTCTGCGGCCGGTGGCTGCGTGTCGATACGTGTGTCCGGATCGGATGAGTCGGTCTCCGACGCTGAATGATTAGCCATGACATCTGAATCACCGTCATCACAAGCTACCCGACAGACGGACGCTGGGCGATGTCTCGCCCGTTACGTGCGTCCAACTGTGGTGCGGTGAGTACTGTGTCATGGGTTGGTTTCTGCCGAGTACGACGAACGTCTCACCACCCGGACATAGTGGGTTCGATTTCTCTGAGCCTTCGGCGGAGTCGGGCCATAATTTGAACTCGCTGTGAACGCTTCTCCCATACGATACTATTTCGGTTTTTCTTGGATTCGACTGGATGTGTATCTCGGGCATCGAGTGGCGAGAGATCCGTCTCGCCGGCATCGACTTTCGCGCGTTCGAGCCGCCACTGATCGTTGTCGAACGGGATGTCGTAGTTTGCCTCGGCTCGTGCGAGGATGCTTCGAATCTTCGAGTCGGGTATCTCGAAGAACGCGGCAGTCGCCTTCTTCTCGCGGCCCTTGCAAACCTCGCGGATGAAGCTCTGGACACGGACGTACTCGGCGGGCACTTGCTGGAGGAACCCGTCCTCGACCGTGTAGCCGAACGGTGGTCGACCGACACGCTTGCCATCGGCGAGAGCGGCGTCGATGCCTTCCTGAACGCGTGAGCGGATCATCTTGCGCTCGGCGTCAGCGAACACCATCATCATGTTGAGCATCATCTCGGCCATCCAATCGTCCTCTCCGACCGTCCCGATGGGCTGGTTCACGAGGTCGATGTCGATGTCTTTCTCGCGGAGATCATCGACGAACCCGGCGAGGTCTGCGAACGATCGCCCGAGCCGGTCGAGTTCGTGGGCGACCACTACATCGTACTTGGCGACGTGCTCACGGAGACGCTGGTACTCTTCCCGTGAGGCAGAGGCTCCACTCTCGCCGAGATCGCAAAACCACTCGATCTGGTTGCCCTCCTCGCTGTACTTCTGGCGGATCGCACGCATCTGGCGGTTTTCGTTTTGGTCGTCAGTCGAGACGCGGACGTAGGCGGCGATTTGCATAGTGAATTCGGACACCCTAACGACATCGCCGATCAGCATATAAAGTACGGGGGTTTTCTGGTCGATCTCGAAAACAGGTGTTTTTCATGCCGTTCATGATCTGCACGGGATGGAACTACGACAGATGAATGGCGATTTGGATTGCTTGATGATGGAGGCTGTTCTTGATCCGGAACGGAGTCCTCTCTGAATCGTGGTCACGAGGCGTCAATTATCTGCTTGGTCATTAGTGAACAACGCGAGAAGCTCGTCAGACACACCATCACGGGAGAAGACTGTCGCGAGGTCATCTGCCTGAATAACCGTATCCCCCCTGGGCGTAAGTATCGTGTTTTCTCGTTCGATGGCAACGACTAACACGTCTGCACCAATCAATCCGTCATCGTTTGCTTCACGCAGTGTGCGGCCAGCGACCGGCGCGTTGGCTGAGACGGTGAGCGAGACTACTTCAGCGTTCCCAGCGAGACTCATGAAATCAGCCATTGACTGTTCTGCGAATCCTTCTTCAGGACCGAATGGTTGATACGGAGTAACATATTCGCGCTGGAGCAACCCCTCGTCAACAATGTCGACGCCGAGTTCTGAAAGCGCCCTGCTCACTTGCGTGAGATCGCTTGTATCCGATCCGACGACAGTCACATGGAGACTTCCCTGCCCAGTCATCAGCTCCCGAACGTTCACGACGCCTGGAACTCGGAGCATCTGCTTTGCAAGCTTATCTCGCTCTGAAACATCTGCATCACAGACAAGAACGTTCGTAAGAGAATCGTTAGCATGCTCGTAGTCGATAGATGCGTGATAGCCATTGATGATCCCACTGTCTTCCAGTTGGTTGATCCGGTTGCGTATCGTTCCGGCTGAGACGTTGACCTCCTCTGCAATCATCGGGGCGGAGGTATTGCGAGCGTCCTCAGCGAGGTGGTATAGAATACGCTTGTCAATCTCGTCAAGTCGGTTCGCCATGCATAGCATGGTTCCCGCGCCATCATACGTGTTTTTCACTCACTGTCCTCTGGACTCTCTGATCCAGTGTTTCAGTCCACTACATCCCCCGACGAATAAGCATATCAGAGATATTGTCAGGCGTCTTTAATGAATCCCGTTCAGTGATCCGGTACTGGATCGGATTCGAATAACGAACACACTGCGTCAAAATTACTGATTCAGCAATAGAGGAGGTGAATTTATGGTCCTTCAGAAAAATGGTAGGGTATGTACGCTACTCCCAACCGGGCCCTCGATTCGCCTGTGGTACACTGCGGCGTTCGTGCGAACCATCAGAGATACACCACTGCTAGATCAGTGCGCTCACTCACGGGTGACTGAACAATGAATTCAGCAACACAGTATGGAACCGGGCTTTCTGAAGGCCAGTACCGTCTACTCGTTCCTGCCTTTATCGAAGACACACCGGAGGATACAGAACGACGCTTGCGGACTGCGGCGGCCATTGCTCGCGAACGTGGTGGGGGGCTCATGATAGCCTGTATTGCCAGATTCGCACGACAGACCCCACTCGATGCAATTCCATCGGATAATCCGGCTCTCGACGAGGCCCGTGATACAACAGCGGCGTACGTCGAGACTGCTGAGAAAACAGGTGTTCCAGCCGAAGGACATATTTATGTGACACACCGGGAATCGCCGTCAGTCCTCGATGCAGTCGAGAAGTACGACTGTAATGGAGTGCTGCTGACTGTCGAGGCTGGACACTCACAGCGACGACGCCTGCTCGGCGGGGATACAACCGAAAAAGTCGCGGCTCGTGCCGAGTGCGATGTCTTCGTCGAGAAACAAGCCACAGAGGACACACCGATTCAGCAAATCCTCCTCGCAGTGAGTAGCGGCCCACACTCAGAGATCGCTGCCAGAACGGCGCGTGCGATCGCCAACGATGTGGATGGACAGGTTGATATCGTCCATTTTCTCGATCAGGACGCTACGCCGGCCGAACAAGACGATGGAGAGCAGATCATCGAGACAGCAAAACGGGATCTCTTTGATGACGGACAGGCCGAAACCAGCCTCGAATGTACAGAGCACGTCGCTGAAGCGATCATTGATCGCTCGGATGAGTACGATGTCACGGTACTGGGGTCGCCGACTAGTGGTCTGCTCGAACAGTTCGTCTTCGGAACGGTCCCGGACTCAGTTACCCAACAAAGCGAGAATGCAGTGGTGATGGCCCAACACGACACTGGCAGTACGTCAGTGTATGACCGTTGGATTGCGGGTGACCCGATTGAATGAGGCTGTTGAACAGCGCTGGTGAAACGAGCGAACTGAGCGTCAGAGCACTCCACCAGCTGCTCTCGATGCACACCGCCCACTATTGATGATGACTGATCCTACTCAAGAGACGACTTCGGCCGGAGATGAGCCGGGGGCAGTAGAGACGGAGCTCTCCAGAGATATGAGCCTCACTGACATCACGATGATCGGTGTCGGTGCGATGATCGGTGCCGGTGTGTTCGCGCTCACTGGCTTTGCCGCGGGCATCGCTGGCCCCGCGATCACAATGGCATTTGTCCTCAATGGAATCGTTGCGCTGTTCATTGCGATTTCGTACGCCGAACTCGGCGCAGCGTTCCCTGAGGCTGGCGGCGGCTATCTCTGGGTGAAAGAGGCATTGATTGATCCGAATGGCTTCTACGCAGGATGGATAAGTTGGTTTGCTCACGCCGTCGCGTGTGCGCTTTATGCTGTGACCTTCGGTGTGTTCTTCACCGAGTTCTTCGTCGTCTTTACCGATCTCGGACGTGAATTCGCGCTCTTCGGGTTCCTTACACGCCCCATCCTCGAAAAGGCAATCGCAGTGGTGGTCATCGCCGCGTTCGCGTATATCAACTATCGTGGTGCGGGAGAGACCGGGAGCGCAGAGTTCGTTGTCGTTGCTATCAAACTCGTGATTCTCGGTTTGTTCATTCTCTTCGGTGCTCTCGCTACATTCAGTAACCCGAACTGGCCGGCGACGTTCCTTTCACAGCCCAGGTTCGTTCCGGCTGGTATCGCCGGTATCATCGGTGCGATGGGCTTCACTATGATCGCGTTCGAAGGATACGAGATCATTGTTCAATCCGGTGAGGAGGTCGTCAATCCGGGCGAGAACGTCCCCAAGGCGGTGTTCTACTCGCTTGTGATCGTGGTTCCGATTTACGTACTGGTCGCGTTTGCTCTCATTGGCGGGCTCGACATAACCCCTGAAATCCTTGATATTGCCGGTATCAGTAGGCCACCGGATCAAGTGTTCGTCTGGCAGGTACTACAAAATCTCGGCGAACTCGGGCTGATTCGCGCGGCTGAACAGTTCCTGCCGTACGGTGCTCTTCTTTTGATCGTCGCGGGGTTGGCTTCGACGACAAGTGCGCTCAATGCGACGGTGTACTCCTCTAGTCGAGTGTCGTTTGCGATGGGACGCGACCGCGTGCTGCCAGGGATGTTTAATGATATCCATCCCGAGAAGAAAACCCCACATATCGCAATCTTCATCTCAATGATTCTCATCATGGCTATGGCGGTCGCGCTGCCTATCGAGAGCGTCGCTGCCGCGGCTGACATTATGTTTATTCTACTGTTTTTGCAAGTGAACTGGACAGTCATCAAAATGCGGAGCACTCACCCGGACCTCCCGCGCACCTTCGAGATCCCGTACATGCCGTGGCCGCCGATCATTGGTATCGCTCTCCTGCTGATTCTGTTGCCGTTCATCATCTACGAACTCGGGCTGGAGGCCATCGGCGTCGGGACCAGCAACGAGGGTCTCATCGCTCTCGGCGTGACTGCGATCTGGATGGCTCTCGGCCTCATCATCTACTACGGGTATTCCTCAGAGAAGCAAGCCAAGAAGTTGGAGGAAGAAACCCCGACGCTCTCCACTGAACAGACACCTGC
Source organism: Halococcus qingdaonensis (assembly GCF_024508235.1). Taxonomy (NCBI): domain Archaea; kingdom Methanobacteriati; phylum Methanobacteriota; class Halobacteria; order Halobacteriales; family Halococcaceae; genus Halococcus; species Halococcus qingdaonensis. The sequence goes on from NZ_CP101943.1 coordinate 1,997,860, forward strand.
CAACCGTGGGTCTCAACTTGTCGTCCCTATTGCTAATCCTGAGAGCGCGGAGCCGTTGATGCGAAGTGCCATTGACATCGCCCGCGATATGGATGCCGAAATACACGTTGTCAGTGTCGTGACGGTTCCTCAGCAGACGCCGCTCAATGAAGGTCGGAGATTTGTGGATAACGAACGCGAGACGCTTGAGGAAGCGATGTCGATTGCCGAGGAGGCTGATATTCCTGTAAGAGGGACGATCCGTATTGGCCACGATGTTGCCCCGGCCATTCTGAACACGGTCGAACAGCACGACAGCGATGCGATTCTCATGGGGTGGCGGGGTCGCAGCCGGCGTACAGACTTCGTGCTCGGTAGCAACGTCGATCAGGTCGTGACACAAGCCCAATGCAACGTACTCGTTGAACGAATCAGCCCCGTCGAAGACGTCGATTCGATCCTCCTACCGACGGCAGGTGGCCCCCATGCTGAGTATGCCGTAGGGATCGCTCGGGCGATCGCTCGTCCGCAGGACGCGCGTATCAACGTGGTATACGTAATCGATCCCGGAGCCGACGAAAACGAGCGCGAAAGAGCTCGTGAGCGGCTGGAATCGGCCACCGATGCCATCGGAAACTACGATCGCGTCGAAAGCACGCTTCTCGAAGGGATGAATATTTCCGAGCGTATCATCGAAGAGAGCGACAACCACGATTATACCGTCATTGGGGCCACGAGAGAAGGCCTGTTACAGCAGATCGTCTTCGGTGGTATCCCCGAAGAGGTTGGGCGACGGGCAAAGCATACGGTGATCATGGCGAAGCGATACCAGGGACTCACGTCCCGCCTGACGCGCTGGTTCAGAAGCTGGACACCATCGAACGATGAAACCGAGGAGATCACACAATGAATTCCGACAACAATCCAACGCCACCAGATGCACTGCCGTCATCGATAGCAACCGAACTCAGCCAGCTCGATGGTGAAACACTCCGTGCTGCCCTCGATTATGGACAGGCTCTGTTGAACACTCGAACCTCATCGAAAATCGAAGCCGGGCCCAACGAGGAAATCGTCTCCATCGAAGATCATGGAACCCATACGACCGTGATCAAGCGCGAGGATTGCGCTGATGGGTGCGATGAGTGCCCGCATGGACCGTATCTCTACCACGTGCGATCGGAGGAACACATCAATGGTGAGGAGAACCTCCACTGGGTCTATATCGGGGAGGTGGTCGACGAATGTACATCGTGATCGTCGGCGCAGGTGATATCGGCACACCCCTGATCGAGATCGCCACCGCTGGTGGTAACGAGGTCGTCGTGATCGAACGTGACGAAGCGAGGGCTGAGGAAGCCGCTACCAAATACGACTGTCTCGTACTCAACGATGATGCGACGCTCAAGGACACGCTCGAAGACGCCGGAGCCGACCGCGCGGACGCACTGATCTCGTCGACCGAACAGGACGCAACCAACATCATGGTCTGCTTGCTTGCCCAGGAACTCGACGTCCCGAACGTCGTCTCAGTCGTTCATGACCCCGAACACCTGAACGTCTTCCGGCAGATCGGTGTCAATGGAATGGAGAACCCACAGCGCCTTATCGCCGAGTATCTCTATCGCGCAGTGAAACGGCCGTCTATTGTCGACTTCATGCGTATCGGTGACCAGGCGGAAATTTTCGAGATTAGCGTTGGCGAAGAAGCTTCCATCGCCGGTCAAACACTCACTGAAGCTGATACAGAGGGACTACTCCCCGAGGAGACGCTCGTCGTCGCTATCGATCGCAACGGTGAGGAACCGATTACCCCTCGTGGTGACACGCGTATCGAGGCGGGCGACTTGCTTGTGATATATTCGGCTAGGGGAGCGATACCAGAAGTCACGGATGTTTTCGGCCACTACGAAGATCATGCTGGGAGTCTGAGAAACAGACGTGAGCAGCGATAGATGCGTCATGGATCCACCGTTGCCGGCATTCCCGCGGATCTCGCGACGATCGCCCGCGACATCGGCTCGCTGCTACTGATCGAGTCGGCACTTATGGGCGTCTCGGCGCTGGTCGGGCTTGCGTTCGGCGAGTACGGCGTCGCGCTCGCGTTCTTCCTCGCGACGCTGGCACCACTTGTGGTCGGCGGGGCCGCCAGGCACGTCTTCAGCGATGCGTCCGTCCCGCAGACGAAACATGGTATGGTGATCGCCGCCGCCGGCTGGCTGCTCACCGCGCTGTTCGGCGCACTCCCCTTTTTCCTCTCGGCACACCTGCTCTCGCCAGCCGCCGCGGCCACCTACGTCCCCGAGGGAGCGAGCTACACTGCATCGAGCCTCCAGTACTTCGCGAACCCGCTGCACGCCGTCTTTGAATCGATGTCAGGCTGGACCGGCAGTGGGCTGACGATGGCGGTCCACGAGCCATCGCTGCCGCGCGCGCTGCTGTGGTGGCGCTCGCTCACCCAGTGGGTCGGTGGCGTCGGCGTGATCGTGCTTACCGTGTCGATCCTCTCGCGCTCGGGCAGCGGGAGCTACACGCTCTACCGTAGCGAGGCTCGCGAAGAGCGTATCCATCCAAGTATCGTTTCGACCGTACGAACGGTCTGGAAGATCTTCCTCGGCTACACTATCCTCGCCGTTATCGTCCTCTTCGGTGCACTGCTCGTGAGCGAGCCGCTGGCACCGGCCGCGGCCGCCTGGCAGGCCCTCAACCACGCGATGACCAGTCTGGCTACGGGCGGATTCTCGGTAACAGACAACTCGATCGCTACCTACGACTCGCCGCTGATCGAGACCGTCCTGTTACCCATCATGACCCTCGGCGCGATTGCCTTCCCGGTTCACTACACCGTCCTCAAAAACCGCGATCTCCATGCGTTGTTCGACGACCTCCAGACACGCTGGCTGTTCGTTCTGCTTGGGGTGGGGGTCGCCGTTTTGACCCTCCAGAATTTCCAGACGTTCGCCCCGGCACTCTCGCTACGCGATTCAGCTTTCCAGTTCGTCAGCGCGCTCTCCTGTACGGGCTTTCAGTCCTCGCCAGTCGGTCAGTGGAGTGCAGGTGGGAAACTCATCATATCCGGCGCGATGGTACTTGGTGGAGCAGCTGGCTCGACGGTCGGTGGCATCAAGATCATCCGAGGCTACACGATCGCATGTGGCATCCGCTGGCAGTTCTCCCGCGTGTTCCTCCCTGTTAGTGCCGTCGTAAACACTCACATTGGCGACCGGCAACTCAACAGAGAAGAGATGGAACGCGAGTTCAGCGAGGCTGCTATTGTGAGTTTGCTCTGGGTACTCGTTCTGATAGGAGGAAGTATTGCCCTCTCGAATCTGATCGGATCGGGATTCAGCTATGCGGATGCTCTATTCGAGGTGGCAAGTGCACAGGGCAACGTCGGGCTTTCGACAGGAATTACTGGCCCCTCGATGCACCCGATCGCAGAAGGTATGCTCGTGATCAATATGTGGATCGGACGACTCGAAATCATTCCGGTACTCGTATTTGCTCGTTCACTGATCTACGGGCTCAATCCATAGGTTAACATCATCACCTATGAAATCGTACAGGTGAATTACTCAAAGGAGCGATCTCGAATATAATTCTGACAGGGAAAATTTCGAAATGGGTCTTGCATGATAAATCCATCTAGCACTATTTCTGCTGTGAAAAAGCGCTGGCGCTCTACCAAGGCTAGTGTATAATGAATCCACTAACGTATATGAAGAAGACTGTCGAGGCAGGATTGAACGACACGTTCAACGGTTTGTGATATTGCGCTCGCTGCGCTTGACAGTATCAATCCGATAGATTTTTTTTTTCACATATCTACATTAGCGAATATAACACCTATTCTAGTAATCGTAGAGCGATGGATTCATTCCAGCAACAGCCGCCAACGCGAACGTGGCTTCGAAGTGGTCGTCGAGTCGGCTGCGCGTCGATTGGCGGACGAGCATCGGTCTCGTCGGCACGGTCGTGAAGTATCTCTCGGCGACCCTGCTCATTCCGCTCGCGGTGGCGCTTTTCTACGGCCGTGACGTGCTGACGTTCGCCGTCGCGTTCGTCGTCACCGTGATCGTCGGACTGGCGCTCGAACGCGTCGAACCCGAGCCCGATCTCGGCACGCGCGAGGGGTTCCTGATGGTCGCGCTCACGTGGCTCGTCGTCGCGCTCGTCGGTACCGTCCCCTATCTCCTCGCGGGGATGGGCACCGGATCGACGCTCGCCCACCCGATCAACGCCCTCTTCGAGTCGATGAGCGGGTTCACGACGACCGGCGCGACGATGATGGGCGAGATATCGTTCGCCCAGCACTCACACGCCCTCCTGCTCTGGCGACAGCTCACCCAGTGGCTCGGCGGCATGGGGATCGTCGTGCTCGCGGTCGCGATCCTCCCCGAACTCTCGGTCGGTGGCGCACAGCTGATGGACGCCGAAGCGCCCGGACCGGGCATCGAGAAGCTCACCCCGCGCATCGCCGAGACCGCGCGCGTGCTCTGGCTGGCGTATCTCGGCCTCACCCTCCTGCAGATGGTGTTGCTCTACGGACTGCATCTCGCCGGGCTCGCCCCGAACATGGGGCTGTACAACGCCATCGCGCACCCGCTCACGACGATGCCCACTGGCGGTTTCTCGCCCGAAGCCCGCTCGATCGAGGCGTTCTCGGCGGCGGTCCAGTGGCTCATCATCCCCTTCATGGCGGCCGCCGGGACGAACTTCGCGCTCATTTGGCACGTTCTGAGCGGTGAGCCACGCGAACTGATTCGTGACACCGAGTTCCGCTCGTACATCGGGGTCATTGGCGTCCTCACGGCACTCGTCGCGGGACTGCTGTTCACCGGGACGGGCATCGATATCGTCACCGATGCCGTAGCACCGATCATCGGCGAAGCCGAGGACTCGATCCGTCACGCCGCGTTCAACATCGTCTCGGTCATTACGACGACGGGCTACGCCAACATGGACTTCACCACGTGGAGCGATCCCGCACAGTATCTCCTTCTTTTTGCGATGTTCATCGGTGGCTCGGCCGGTTCGACCGGCGGTGCGATCAAGGTCGTCCGCTGGGTCATCATCGTCAAATCCCTCCGGCGCGAACTCTTTACGACTGTCCACCCTGAGGCCGTCTCGCCGGTTCGCCTCGGCGGCAGCATCATCGACGAACGCGCCATCCGCGGCATCTACGCGTTCACGCTGCTATACATCGTCTTCTTCTTCGTCGCCACCCTCCTGGTGGTTACCGACGCCTGGCGGATCGGCCAGCAACTCCCTGCTTTCGAGGCGATGAGTGCCGTCGCTGCAACCCTCGGCAACGTCGGTCCCGGCTTTGGCGCTGTCGGCCCGATGAACAACTACCTCGCCTTCCCGGCCAGCTCGAAACTGCTCATGACGTTCTTGATGTGGATCGGTCGGCTCGAAATCCTGCCCGTGCTCGTGCTGCTCACGCCGTCCTACTGGCGTACCTAGTGAGCCTGCCAGTTGATTCGCTCCTGAGGCCCAAACAGTTCTACAGGCCACCGATGGTAATGGGAAATGAAATAGTTGGTTGTAGACTCGTTACCTCGCGAAGGCTGTGTAGTAACTTCGGTAGAAACTCGAAGACCGAGTGGAGAGCGTAATCCATTTCTTCGACAATAGATGTCATTTTCTACATTTATTACGTAAAGTATAAATGAATTTTACACTGGAGGAGTTGATTCCGACCCGAGTCGTGCATGAGCAATCTACCTGCCTAACTTCAGATACGACGAATACTGCTCCGAGTATGATGAGTGCCTCCGGCTTGATTGAGGTGACTTCGAGGATGGTAGCCCCAAGCAACACCCCGCCGGGAACACGCACATCGAGTAACTCACGCAATCGGTCTTTCCCGCCCTCGATAGCGTCTGTGGTGATATTCCGTTCCGAGTTGCTCATCTGATTTGGTTATATTCTCTCATCTGACATAGGGATGATGGTGCGGCCCGGGGTTTCACGTCGACAGAACGGCGATCCTCAATAATCACACGAGATTCACCCTCTCGTGTGCATATCCACCGCCGAAGCCCTTCGGTTCGTGTCCGCTCTCCGAGAGACGTCGGCCACACGTATGACGAGCGCATGACGCTGCGGCAGTTGATCGGTCGACCAGCACAGGTTTGAGAGCCTCGTGTGTACGAATCGGCCAGCGAATCCATACTGATGGGAAGTTCGCGTATCGGGAGGAACTCGTCGACGACGTCGCTGACCACTCGGGGAGAACACGCGCGTCGGCGCGGTTGAAGCCTCGTGTGAGTTCACGCAGGCGATGCTGCCGGCGCTCGCGGAGGCCGTCGAACACCCGGACATGACTGAGGAGCTGGCTGAGATATTGACCACGTGCGTCGTCGACGTCGAGTACCGCGTCGAGGCTGACGTGAGCGTTCGAGAGGGGGCACGAGAGACGTCAGACGGGTTCCATCCATCCCCCGGAGAGCCGATTCCAGCACCTCGTGTGGAAAGCGTATTCTTCCACGCTATCCCGGTCGCTGGTCCGTCTATGTTCCGCCTCGACCCGAACGTGGTCGATGTCTCTTTCGACGTACCCGCCGCAAATGGCACAGTGCATTCGTCTTTAGTTAGGACTCACACCCCGGTTGCGTAGCGGTAGCGAGCGTCTCTCGCAAGATCGGTCGTTGTTGGTGGATCTTCTGTGCATCTTCGATCAGCCGCTCCAACAACGGCGGTGGCGAGTAGCCCAGGTACTCGCCGAGTTCGTGGAGGATGAGCTGGGCGTGCGACCGGAAGGTCGCCGCCCAGCGTTCCAGTGGGAACACGATCTCGTCGTCAGCCTGCTCGGTGACCAGATCCAGCAGATCACGGCTCACCAACAGCGACAGCAACGCCGCGTACAGCAGAATCTCTACGACATCTGGATTGGTCGTGTCGAACTCGTCCAGTTCGTACTGCGTCTTCAACTCACGAAACAGTGTCTCGACCTCCCATCGGCACCGATACAGCGTCCCTAGATCCGCCGGGAGAAACTCTTCTCTCGGTAGATTCGTGATGTACAGGTGGTAGTCGTCGGCGTCCTCATTGCGGACGCCGACGACGCGGAATCGCTTCGTATCCCATGACCGCGTTCCCTCGTACTGACCTCGCTTGAACTCCGCTTCGACTTTTACGTCGATGTACTTCCGCGAGAGATCATCGATCACGTTGTGGATCTGCTTGCCTTCTAAGGGAATGGCGCGGCCGCGCCATTCCCGTAATTCCGCTGTTATCACCGGATTCGCGCTCTTCTTCAGCCGACTCACGAAGTAGCCGTCGTTCTCGTCGATCAACGCAAAGCGGCGGTACTTGAAGTACGCTAGATCGAGCAGAACGAGCCGTCCTTGCAGCCACGAACCCGTCTTGAACAACGTGCTGTCATGCGTTTTCTCGTCGGTTACGTCGAGCTGTTCGATAGTCTGGTCGGTGGCATTGTGGAGCAGGTGGAGCTTCGCTCCAGCCTGCTCCTCGTGACGGGCTTGGAACTCTTCAGAGAGAAACTCGTGCAACCGCAGCACCGTTCCATCAGCGATCATTACGTCTCTGAATCGGTCGATATCAGCGTCAACAGCGTCGGGAACAGCGACCTCGTCGAGGCCGCGCTCGACGAGGTCGCGGAGATACGCGGCGAGCGTAGGCGTCAACCGCTGATAGAAGCCGCCGGGTGAGATCGTTTCGTCAGCTGTCGAGTTGTAGCTGCGTCGGAAGCCAGCAAGTGTTCGGCTCTCGCCTGCGGCGAAGCCGAACACGAATGACCAGACGAGGACAGGAATCTGAAGGTCACGGTCACGTTCGACCACGCCGAGTTCCTCGGCGTGCTCTTCGAGATACTCGGAGGGAAACAGTGTAGTGAGCCGACGCATAATTCGGGATGAGGAGCCGTTGTCGTGCACAGACTCGGCTTCCTCATTCCTTCCAAAAACATTCCTCGATAAGCCGTCGCTGTCACGCGGTTCCTCGACTAACTAAAGACGGATAATGGCACAGTGTACCTTCGTCATTGGCCCTCTGTTTCGGTCTGATAGGTGGCGACCATGCTCAATCTTCCGGGCAGTCATCGAGCAATACGGGCGCAGAACGATCCTACTACAAACTAACCCCATCTTTGGTTTCGCTGGGAGAGAACGATTCAACAGCAGGCTTATACCGCTCGGAAGACTTTCTTTTTGATATGAGCCTCGAAGAGACAGTTGATTATCTTGCCGAGGAACTCGACCTCGAGCGAAGCGAGCACGTCCGAGAGGTCGGACAGTTAGTCGCAGAGCTTCGCGACTGATTAGAACAGTTCTCTGAAGTCCCGTTCGACGAGTCCTGTCTCCAGATACTCGATGAAGCCCTGCTTCGAGGGGCCTGATTGATCGATGAGTTTCTCTTTCGCTGCACGCTCAAGCACTGCACGAGCGAACTCCGTGCAGTGCTCTTCGTGGCGTTCAGCGTACTCCGAGAGGGCATCACGCCAGTGCATATCCAAATCAAACTCGGCTAATCGGATCTGGATTCCGTCTTTCCGCTCGGCGAGGTCGACACCGAGTTCTGCGAGATGCTTGAAACGAACGTTGTTCCGACGGACCGTGATGAGCCGCTTAGAGTCGACGATATACGGATCGACCCACTCCTGCCAGGCCTCGTCGTCGAGGTGAGTGCGTGGCATCGCGAAGTCTGCATCCACGCTCTCGATGCAGAACTGTAGCATGGCGATTCCCGTTCGGTGATTCGCGTTCGGGAGGGAATGACGGAGAATCAAGTTCGACATCAACTCGCCTGCCACCTCCGGGAGTGGATTCTCCCAGGAAACGTGCTCCAGCGCCTGCTCAATCTTCTGCGGTTCGAACTCTTTGTAGAGGTGAAATTCATCCGCTTCTCGGACGTCCACAGCGGCTTCGAGCAATTCCACTAATCGAAAGGCGACGACTTGTCCTTCGTGGGAGAGCTCGGCAATTCGGTCGCTGAGCCACTCCTCATCGAAATCCATGTCTCTGGCAGCTTCGATCTCTGTCTCGCTCTCGTAGAGCACGTAGACGGGAGTATCAAACGGGTAACCCATGAGCTTGGTCGCGCCGTCCAGTTCTTCCCGTCGGGAAACCAAACCCGCTGGAGAGGCCGAACTGTATTTCAGCGAAAAATTCTCTGCCTCAGGGTGGTGGTAGTGGACGACGCGACCCATCTCTACTGTTGTCGTCGTGATGGACTGGCAAATCAGCTCTGCATTCTTCAGTTGCAGCGTGGCAGTTCCTACTCAGTGAACAACGGAGGCTGCCTGAACTGCATACTTCTCTGCGAGATCAACCACATCGTAGACGTGAATACCGGTTTTGAACCAAAGCAGCCTCTCAGCCCCGAGATCGATGTCCTCGCTCGTGCAGTCCAGTTCCTCGGATACCGCGAGCACCAGATTCTCTACATCGGCCTGCTGGATCTTGTCGAGTTTCTCCTCAAGATACTCGGGCGTCCAGAAGCCCACTATCTCGAGGATTGCCCGCCGGCTGTCAGGATGTTCCAGCGCGAAATCCGGTAGCAAGACCTCGGCACCCAGATCGATCACGTCGTCCTCGCGGACCAACTCCCAGTCGGTGTTCGCACGCTCCCACTTGTCAGCGAGCGTGCGTTCGAGGTCGCTGTCGTACCGGCTCCCACCGCTGTAGTGTGTTTGGAGCCCAGCCGTCTGATCCAATGTGAGCTCGCGTGTTTCGTTCGCTGACTCGTCGACAAGAATCTCCGCCGTGAGGTCCCACCGTTCACAGTGAGGCAACGCGGGGAGGAAATTCGCCATCCGAATACCGTACTTGCGCGACTGCCGGAACAGCGAGGCCGGACCGTCCAGGATCGCTTCGTACCCAGCTGCGAGGTCCGTGCTCGACACGCGCTCGCCATGTTCGTCGATCGGATAGATCCGGTGCATCAGCCCGAACAGCTTCACGTAGCTGAATACCGTCGCAAACTGATCCCAGACCCGAATCCGCAGTTCGGTTGCGTCGTAGAGCACTGCCTGTGCGAGCGCGAGGTTATACCGGTTCAGCAGCCACTCAACGGTGAGTGCCTCACCTTTGTACGCCTCCTCGCTTTGACCCGTCAACTGGGTCGTGCTGGTCGTCCCATCTGTATCCAGTTCGACCGACTCGGCGATCTGGTCGCCGAAGCGCACGAGCCGATTGTTCGCGTCGAGATCCGCGTACATCCCCTGATGGCACTCCGCAAGCGAGATGCCGAGTTCGTCGGCGACTGCCGTGTAGACATCGAGCTTACGGGTATCCTCGTCGAGCGTCGGCTGCCGAACGATCGGATAGGAGTCGTTCGCACGCTCGAACAGTCGTTGACGGATCTCGTACGGCTCGGCTGCCGCCACCGTCTCGAAGTCGCACTCGTCACGCAGCAGTTTCGCCAACCCCTGGATGATCTTGTAGTCGGTATCCGCCACCGTCAGCTGGTCGATCGCGGTGTCGAGGTCGGCCTTCGGATCACCCACGTGCGTCTCGAATAGCTCGACCAACTCGCTCGCCGTCTCTCGATACCGAGCGTCGTCGGGATCGATGAACAGCGGGGTTACCTCGCCGTCAGATGTCCGTGAGCGCGCGAGGTCCGCTGTCAGCATGGCTCATGTTCCATCATGGTCTGGTCACGCTCCTGCCTCGACACCTTCACGGCGACGCTGGGAGACGTAGTTCTCCATCGTGTCTGTGGCGATGATCTCGTAGAGTCGTGCGGGCTGGCGTTCGTCGGTGGGCCGCAGGATGCGACCAAGACGCTGGGCGTACTGGCGTTTCGACGCGCTGCCAGAGAGGATGATTCCGACGTTGGCGGCGGGCACGTCGATGCCCTCATCAAGCACCTGCGAGGTCGCCAAGATCGAATACTCGCCGCTGCGGAACCGTTCGAGGATCTCTGTGCGCTCGTCGGTCTTGGTTTGGTGGGTGATACACGGCACGATGAACTCTTGGGAGATCTCGTAAGCGAAGTCGTTGTTCGCGGTGAAGATGATCGTCCGATCGTCGTGATGGCGTTTGAGCAGCGTATCCAACGTGTCGAGTTTCTTCGCGGCCGTGCGCGCGAGATCCTCGGCACGCTGCTTGGCGATCAGTGCCCGCCGACCATCTGAATCGTAGGAGGTGTGCGCGAGGAACTCCTGATAGCCTTCGGCTTTCCAGAGGTCGAAATCGTGCGTGTCGACGTACTCGCGATAGAGGCCGTACTCCTCGTCGTATTGGGAGCGCTCGTCGTCGGTCAACTCAACCTGCATATGGATGGTCTCGTACTCGCTGAGGTACTCACCGGCGAGTTCGTCGACCGCCTCTTCGTAGACGACTGGGCCGATGAGCCCCGTCTCTTCGAGGAGTTCGTGAGCATCGTCGGCCCGTTCGTAGGTGGCCGTCAATCCGAGGCGATACGGAGCGATGGCCATCTCGGGGATCTGTCTATAGGTCGGGGCTGGCAGGTGGTGAATTTCGTCCGCGATCAGGAGGCCGAACTGGTCGCCGTACTCGTCGATATAGCGATACGCGCTGTCGTAGGTCGTCACCGTGATCGGCCTGATTTCATGCGTCCCGCCACCGAGCACGCCGATCGCCTGTTCGGGTCCGTCCCCTCCCTTGTGGGGCAGTTGGTCGCCGAAGGCGTTGGTGAGCGTCGCGTGCCACTGGTTCATCAGGTTGATCGTCGGCGCGACCACGAGCGTCCCGACACCAGCATCCGCGATCGCCTGGATGCCAAGAAACGTCTTCCCGCTCCCGGTCGGGAGCACGACACTGCCTCGTCGGTCATGGGTTCGCCACGCATTGAGCGCCGCCTGCTGGTACTCGCGTGGCTCGATCTGGAGCGCCGGGTCGAGCGCAAGGGCAGGATACGCCCGGGCCGCGTCCTCGGCCGCAACAGTAGTCGACTGGATGGTTTCCTGCTGAGCTGGTTTCTCTACCGTAGAACCGGAGGTATTGCCATCCCATGCATCGACCCATTCGAGGAGGCTACGATAGCGATATGCGGGCGCGCGGTACTCCTTGACCCGGTCGTCCCACTCCACATATGGAACGTCCTCGCTGGCCTCTGGAAGTAGGAGCGTGCCCTCCTCGAACTCGATCCGCATCTGAGAGATACCACAGTCGGGACCCGAATAAGCCATACTAATTACTTGACTTCGCACGTTAGACGAACACCCCCTCGATCTGGTGCATGAGTTCGTCGGTGTCGCGGTCGGGACTGTTGAGTGCCCAGGAGAGAAGGTTCTGAACGCTTTCGCGGAAGGAGCGCTTGACGTCGTTGCGGAGTGAGCTCGCGCGTGCGAGAACCGTTCCAAGAGCGCTGTCTGCGGCACCGAGCTTCAGGAGGCTGTAGGCCAACATCAGCAGGTGCCAGTGCCGACTGGCACCTGCGGCGTGTCGGAGCTCGCAGTCTCCCAAACCGAGGTCCTGCTTGGTGTCCCTGAAGAACGTCTCCACCCGCCATCTCATCGCGTACAACTCGATGAGATGGCTTGCCGGCGCGTCGATCTTGTTCGAGACGATGTACTTCACGCTCGTCTCGCCCTCTTCGCCCGATTCCTTTTCGGTGATCAGCAACTTCACCTCCCCAAGACGGCTGACATCGCGTTTCTGCGTCCAGATGTGGTAGGTTTCACCTTCGATGGTGCGTGGGACTGTGTCGATGCGCTCGGCAAGCGCATCGATACGGATTCGTTCACCACCGTAGGTTACGCGTGCGTTGCTTTTGACCACTGAAACCCACTCTTTCCCGTAGGTTTCGAGATGGGTGACGAACTCTTCGGAGCAATAGCTCGTGTCGAAGAGATAGGTGTCCGCCGGGACACCTATCTCGATGAGTTCGTCGACGAGTTCGATGGCTAGCTCAACGCGTCGCTGTGCATCTTTTTCGTAGAGTCGGAAGCCGAGCGGGTAGGTGGTTTTTTCGTCGGCGTACAGCGCGTAGATGAGGTTCTGTCCCCAGATGTATCCTGGGACGGTGTAATCGTAGAATTTCCCGGCGTTGGGGATGTTCTCACCGACTTTGTGCGTGAAGGTGTCGTCGATGACGACGACACCTTCACTGCTCCATCTGGTATCGTCGGCTTGCTGGAGCAGTTCGAGTCGTTCTCGGTTGAGTTGGTTTTCGTCCCAGTCGTACTCGGTGAGGAACTTGTTGAGTGCGCGTTCGCTCTTCGCCGGAAGAACGTGGTTCGAGATGCCTTGGACGGTCTTGTTGCTGGCGGCAACAAGACCTGTCACGTAGGTCTTGGCGTGGTGTTTCTGCCTCGTCGAGAAACACTCCAACTGGTCGATTGGCTCAGTACACGACAGGAACGACGTGATCGGTAGCATCGGCGTTTCACCCGCTCTCTACGCGCTCAGGCTACATAACGTGCGAAGTCAAGTAACTAGACAGCGCCACAAGAACACATACGACAAGTAATAATCACGGACATGCCCGTACTGCACATTTGGTGAAGAGTTCGAGTCAGACACCAGTCAGATTTCGAGCGGTATTGACCCGCTTGGGGATATGAGTAACAAGAACGACGTGAATGATGTGACAGTAAGCCTGCTCGTAGCATCCAAACACGACGGGAGCCTTGTGAGCGTGGGTAGGGCTACTTTCGGTGGTCCACCTGATCGGAGTGCGGGTGAGAAGCCATTCGGAAAGGTAGAAATGAAAAAGAGTGTTTCGAGCGGTTCTGCAGATTTGTGATTAGCTAGATCTGATTTTGCTCTTTGGTGGTGGACGTGTAGAATTTCACACGATATGTGAGCGTTACTGCTCGGACTATTGTTCCCACAATTACGAGGAACACCACGTATGAGAGAATTCCATCCGAAGGTATCGAACCGCTTGTCTGAACAAGAGCATTTTGTAGTCCTTCGACCGTCGTTGGAGTTCCGAACAGCAACCAATTCCCTGGGATCGCAACGACCGCACCAATGAGATTGAACAATATACTGAATCCAAGGACACTCGAGATGTTCTGGCGGACAACCGAATAACTGTACTTGAATGCACCTACAGCACCGGTATCGCTCACGACAACAGCGAGATCGAAAAATTGGAGGAAAAATAGTGGTAGTATGAAAAGTAGTAGAACCAGCGCAGCAATAACAACTCCAGCCCCGATTGGCCCAACCCCAGACAACGCGAAGATGCCGGCAAACGCTCCCCCAAGACCGATAATGGCTCCGAGAATGCCGAACAGAACTCTTTGTAGTATCGTTGCACCTAGGAGCGTCACGTAGTATTCCCGGCCTTTCGCAAAGATCGTTGAAAGGGTTGCGTCAGCGGTAAGTGATCGATCAATAAGACCAATCACCCCGGCAGTGAAAAACGGTGTCACAAGGAAAAACACAACCCCAAAGACGAGAATTCCGACTGTACTCAGCGTCTGCGCAACAGAGCTGATAGCACCGACGACAATGAGTGCGAAGACCCCGGCGAAGATGACAGGGTTACTCCGAAGCGTTTCGGGCGTGTTCTTGAGAGCAGAGATTGCACCCATATGTTCTCTTAGCTGTTGGAATGGTATAAATTCATGTGAAATTGTTCTCTTACGGCGATTTGTTAACCTCAACAGTCACTGAGATTGATGCCAAAACAGATCTACTAAACAACCGAGTTCAAGAGTGCCGTCGAAGATGCTATCTATCATCTAATACGATCCTGACGGCCGGATTCTTGCCGTACTGGCCCCGAGATCGATCTGGGGTCGGGCATGCATATCAATGCCCACCCCGCCGAAGCGGATTTTCGGATAGCTGAAACCATGCCAACCGTTCTATGACACCCTTTCGCTGTGCATTCTGTGTATGGCTCTCTTAGATCGTCATTTCTTTTCCGTGAATCTACTTTCAAATCTTCTCTCACTCATTACGCCGTGCGAGCGCAATTCTGGTATCATGAGTTCCGAGAAATCATCCTAATGTTCGGTATCTCGAACATCGAACAACTTTGTGTGAAACTGTGATCACCGCGCCGTACCCCAATTCAACATGGCATCTATGTGCCGCCTATAAATGGCCACAACGATGTTCATTCAAGTGACTGACTAGATATATCTCGAGCACCGTTTTCATAATGCCTGATGTGAACGGGAGTAGATTTATGTATTAGCGGAATGTCGCAATTTGTGACGTATGTCAAAAGAACACGTGAAGCGTGGTGCGATCGTTGTAATCGCACTGTTGACGGTCATCGGGATGACCGCGACACCGGTGCTTGCAAACGACACTTCAGCCACTAACGACTGTGATCTGGTGGATGTCGATGGTGACAACAACAAGGTAAACGTCGACATGCAGAACAGTGACGTGAACATCGATTGTGGAGGCGGCGGTGGCGCTGGTGCTGCCAGTGGTGGCAGCGCTGACGACGCCAGTACGTCTGACGGTGGAGACGCTGCTGGCGACAGCGGCGATATGTCGGTCAACGTGAACGGCAAACAAGTCGACGTCAACGGTGATGAAACGGATGGCGGCGATGCCGGTGACGGAGCGGACGCTAGTGCCCAAGCGGATGCTAGTGCCCAAGCAGACGGAGGCGATGGCGGCGATGGTGGCAACGGTGCGGATGGCAGCGACGGAGCGAGTGGTAGCGATGGGTCGGACGGCGGTAACGGCGCGGGCAGCAGCGATGGTAGTGACGGTGCAGACGGCAGCGATGGTGCGAACACCGGTAATGGTGGAGACGACACCGCCAATACTGGCGACAGCGACAACGACCAGAACGTGGGCGACATCGACAACAGCTCCGTTCTGCAGTACCTCTTCAACTACGACTTCATCGATCAGAGCGAGGTCAACGCGGCGATCAACAACGAGAACATCTCCAACAGCACGATCATCAACAACATCGTCAACGGTGATCAAACGGTCAATCTGAACAGCGTGTACGTCGATAACAGCGTCACGAACATTGACAACAGCACGAAGATCGTTGTCAACAACAACGGTACGATCAACGTCATCAACGAGAACGGTCCCGGTGACGTGGAAACGCCACCTGGTGATGACGACACAACGACGCCGCCCGGCGATGGCGATGACAACGACACAACGACGCCGCCCGGCGATGGCGATGACAAC
Source organism: Halococcus qingdaonensis (assembly GCF_024508235.1). Classification (NCBI taxonomy): domain Archaea; kingdom Methanobacteriati; phylum Methanobacteriota; class Halobacteria; order Halobacteriales; family Halococcaceae; genus Halococcus; species Halococcus qingdaonensis. The sequence continues at coordinate 2,013,897 of NZ_CP101943.1, forward strand.
GACACAACGACGCCGCCCGGCGATGGCGATGACAACGACACAACGACGCCGCCCGGCGATGGCGATGACAACGACACAACGACGCCGCCCGGCGATGGCGATGACAACGACACAACGACGCCGCCCGGCGATGGCGATGACAACGACACAACGACGCCGCCCGGCGATGGCGATGACAACGACACAACGACGCCGCCCGGCGATGGCGATGGGAACCTCACCGACATTTCGGTGACGAAGTCGGCAGGCAACGCCGTCATCGACCCCGACGCAAACGCGAACGTGACGGTCCAGTTCACGGTTACTGTGACGAACAACGGGAACGAGACCGCTGAAGACGTGGTGGTTCAGGACGAAATGCCACTGCTGAGTGAAACCGACCTCGCCGATCTCGAAACGAGCGCCGTCGTGCTCATTGACGGTAGCTCGGACAACGGTAACTACGATCCTGGAACCGGGAACTTCACGGTAGGATCACTCGCCCCAGGCGAGAGCGCAGAACTGGAACTCACTACTGCGGTCGTCATCGTCGGCGACTCTGAAGTGAACAACACGGCAACGCTCCTTACGGACGACACCACTCCCGACAACAACGTGGGAACGGTCGAGTTCGAGACGTTGGTCGGAGTGATCACGGAACCATTGGCAGACGTGTTCGAGAGTACGCTCGGGGAAGTACTCGATCCGGTGCTCAACGCGCTGGGAATCGACGACCTGACCAGCTTCCTCGAAGACGAAATCCTAGCGGGCAACGTCGACCTCGGTGAACTGGTCGATAGCCTCGATGGGGGTCTAACGGGAGTTATCGAGATCCTCGAAAACCTCACGGGTCAAAATTTCACTGGCGCGCTTCCAGCTGATGCTGGTGGTACCACATCGCAGGCAACCAACGGCTCATCACAGCTTGGATTCCCATCTGGTGGCCTCGCATTCGGTGGCCTCAGCGTCTTGGGAATGTTCGGTAGCGTCCTGCTGTTGCAGCGGCGCGACTGAACACTAACCGCGTTCCATTTTTGACGGCTGGTGTCGCTGCGACGGCGACACGCCCGAACGCGAAACAGCACAAAAATGAAAATGATTGGAAAATTCAACAAATTTCATTATCCATCACTGAGATGGTACAGCAGATCATGACAGCAAAACGATTCACAATACTACTCATTGCACTCTGTACGCTTGCGGGGGCCGCAGTCGGCGGTGTCGCTTCGATACCGGTGGCCGGACCAACCACGCCGACGAACATGGCTGGTTCCACGATGAGCGATGCCGGGGACACCAACGACTCCGCGGCCCGAACGAGCGACTGCGATGTCGTCGATATCGACGGCAACGCCAACACCGTCTCGGTCAACCTCACGAACAACGGTTCGGCTGACGACTCCAACGCGAGTGTACAATTACGCTGTGGCATCGGCAATGCCACGACGATCGATCACGATCTCATCGACATCGATGGCGACGACAACACGGTGCGCGTCACCATTGCCAGTGAGAACGGCTCGGTCATCATCGGTAACGGGACACGAACCCCTGGTCCGAGCCTCGGTGTCGCGCTCGGCTGTGGCGGCGGTGACGGGTTCACCGACTGTGACGCGGTCGATATCGACGGTGCCAACAACTCGGTCGAACTCGTCGTTCGAAGCGACAACGGACGAACGATCTACGAGTTCGATGCGAGTGGTACCGAACGCGGTGCGAACGACGAAGATGACGATGGTGACGGTCACGTCGACGAGGACGACGAGGGGAGTGCAGGCCCCTCCAACGATGACGACGACGGTGATGGTGCGATCGACGAGGACGATGAACCCGACGACGGCGACGACGGTACCGACGATTTCGGAGGGAACGCCGAAGACGATGATGATGGCGACGGTCACGTCGACGAAGACGACGAGTCCGACAGCGGCAACTCGGACGATGTCGACAACGATGGTGACGGTGCAACCGACGAGGACGACGAAGCATCGCTCCCGGAAGCCAACTCAACCGACGACTGAGGCGCAATCGTCGTTTCCATCGAACTCATTCTTGACTTCGCGTGACTTCGGGCCGCGCACTAACTATAAGCCGCTCGCAGCCGTGCTATTGTCATGTCCGAATCGAGCGAGACGGCGAGCGAGCCGTACCGAGTGTGCTCGAGACGGTCGTGACCGATCGCGGCGAGGGGACGGCAATCGTCTTCGCGCACGGGACGCTGATGGATCGAACGATGTACGACTCGCAGATCGACGCCCTCAGCGACGATTACCGGACGGTGGCCTACGATCTCCGGGCGCGGACCGACCAGTACGCGACCGAGTACGATCTCTACGATCTCGCCGACGACATCGTCGCTCTGACCGATGCGCTCGACATCGACACGTTCGTCCTCTGTGGGATGTCGATGGACGGGTTCATGGCGTTGCGGTTCGCCGAGCGGTATCCTGTACTCTGTTGAATAGAGGTACGGCGGCGGGATAGATCGTCACATCGGTAAGGCGAAGCCGAGGAAGACCGATATGGCGTAAGTGGATCTCCTCGACTTCTTGAGGGACTGTAAGCGGCTTGCCATACAAGCATTGGGACCAACGCGGGCAAGCCCACCTTCGGAGGTTGCCCGCTGGAAGCATCTCGTCATTCACGGATATCGGCTCGAAGACGACCACAGCTACCGTGAAACCAAGAATCGGTTCCGGTGTTTCAGCGAGCTGCGTGAGATTCTCGGACTCGGTCTCAACGATGCTCCAGACTACACGACGATCTACAAGTCGTTCGATCGATTCAAGATGACGATCTGGCGGGCGTTGCTCCGCGTTTCAGCGGAGCAACTCCTGCAGTCCGGTCACGTCGCTCTCGACAGTACCTTCTTCGAACGTAGTCACGCCTCATCGTATTGCCTTCATCGAGCAGATCGAGATGTACAGACACTGAAAGTTGCGACATTAACCGATACGGAGTCACCTGCTGCGTTGGATCTACAGTGTTCGGTCGAGTGGAAGCACGATACGAAGCTCGGATCGCAGGTTGTTCGGCGGAACGCCGACGACCTGCTCTCAGTCGCCGCTGACAAAGGATTTCACGACTGGATGAGCAAGTTCGAATTCTACACGCTCGACGTTGACCCGCTTGTTCTCGAACGCGGATCCTCACTGGAGACAGTTGGCCATAACGCGCTGATTCGGGACGCTGGATACTCTCAGCGGTGGATGTCCGAAACTTCGCACTCAACAACCAAGCGCTCGCTCGGCTCCGCCGTGCGAGCGCAATTCTGGTATCGTGAGTTCCGAGAAATCATCCTGATGTTCGCTATCTCGAACATCGAACAACTCTATGAGAAACTGTGATCACCGCGCCGTACCTCAATTCAACACGGCAGTCAAGACAGTGAAAGAGCAGACTAGTCGCTGCCGTAGCGATAGTCGGCGTGATCGCCAGCGAGTCGCTCCGCGAGGTACTCTCGGTCGTGCTCGCGAAGCTCTTCGATCGCCTCACCGGCCTCGGCAAATCTCTTCGTCTATCATGGTTCTCCGGTATCTCCAGGGACTACAGTGAACCCGAGCGTCCGAAAATCACTGTCGAACGCAAAGATGTGCTCGACGCCGCGATCATCGGCGAGCACTCCAGTTAGCTGATCCACGAGCGTTATCTCCTGATCGTCGTACCGGGCGAATTCATTGCGTGCAGCCGCGAACGTTGCAGGATCGGCCTGGATGACGTTGAAACTCCCCGCAGCGAGGATGTCACCAAGTGCTTGCGTAGCAGTCGCGTGATCAACCTTGTACAGTAACAGCGTTGCGAGCTCTGCGAGCACGAATCGAGTAGTGTACAGGGGTGAATAGGCGAGATCGCCTGTACGGATCGCTTGAAAGACCGCGCGAGCTGTCTCGTGGTACTCGTCACGCTCGTTGTAGTACGCGAAGAACGCCCCAGTATCGATGAACAGCGGGTCGCTACGCACGTCAACGGCACTCGCGGAGGTAGGATCGGTACCGGTGTCGGCGCTACTCATTCTAGCGCGTCGGCGAGATACTCGTCGGTCTTCGTGGCGTCCGTCGGTTCAGCCGACGATCCGGGGTCGGCATCCCAGAACCCGTCATCAGGATCGATCTCGGCCGTCGCGCGTTCTTCGTCGTCGAGCCACCATACCGCCACCGCGCCGATCTTCTTGCGGTGGACTCGCCCTGCCTCCTCCAGCTTCCGGAGACGCTGGTCGGCACTCTGACGCGCAATGCCGAGCTGGTCGGCTACTTCGCTTGTTCCCGCTGGATCGTGCTCACGAACGGCCTCCAGGATGTCTGCATCCGTGTGATCCGGAGCGTAACGCCCGCGCTCATCGCGTTCAGTCATACGACACGCTACACGCTCCGTCATGTTAAATCCATCTGCTACGGTGGCAGTCCGGGAAACAGACCCCACATGCTTCCGTCAGTCGTAGTCGCCGAGTCCAGTATCAGTATCTTCGGACGGTTCCTCAGCCTCTGAACTGCCGTCAAGACTGCTCTCCCCACTCTCTGCTCGTTCATCTGGTCCACCGTTCGCGCCAGCCTCGCCAGTCTCGCCAGGAGAGTGATCGACAGTTTCGACCGGATCGGGATCGCTGGCGGGCGAGTCGCCCGCAGACACATCCTGCTCTGCTTCGCTTGTAGTTGCACTCACAGAGTCGTCAGCGTCGGTGGCATCGAGACTTTCTAGCGCTTCGATGGCCGCCTCCCGATACGGAGCGAGCCGCTCACCGTATTCGTCGCGTGCCATCTGCGCGTAGTCATTGATCTCCTCGTCGAACGCTTGGAGTCGGTCGATCGTCTGCTCGACCGTTTCGACTACCCACCGGTCGCGGGTCGATTCCTCGACTTCGCTGATCGACTCCGGCCGCACGGCGACGTTCGTGTCGCCGTCGTCGGTCTCGTAACTGCGCGGCTTCCCAACCACTGTCACATACGTCGGCGTCTCGATCTGCCGCAGCGTGCTCGCCGCCTCCGGTTGATACTGGCCCGCGTAGACGTAGAACGTCCCCGTTGGATCAACCACCCGTCCCTGCCAGTATTCGCTGTCGGAGCCGACGTCCTCGGTCTCGGTCAGCGTCCCCGCGAAAAACAATCGGTTGACCCGATCGCCCGTCGGCAGTAGCGTGTAGTTCGGCGCGAGTTCATCCTCGGACTCTTTGAACGTGTATGTCGCGTCGTTGAACTCGCGAGCGAATAGCCGCTTGGCGACCTCTCGCCCCGTCGACTCACTCGTGTCTGGACTGGAGCTCATCTATAGCGACCTCGCTGTGATCAGCACTTCTTCGAAATCCATCCGCGCACCGAGCTTCTCGTACTCATCGACCAGCACGTATCGGCCGAGTTCTGGCCCGCTGACCCGGTAATACTGCCCGAGCACGTCCTCACTGATATCGTCGGCCACGACTGTCGTATCCAGCGCGTCCATCGCCCGCTCTTTGGCTTCATCGAGCGTGATGTCCGCAAACTCCTCGGTCATCTCCCGATTGAAAATCACCTCGTGAACCTCGCTCCCGCTATCGAGAACGCCTTTGATCCGAAGGTCGAACTCTCCCTCGACCTCGCCGTGTTCGGAACAACGCCCGTTCTGGAGTACGCGCGTACAGTCCTCCATGGGACAGCGCTTGATCAGCCCACTCCCGCTTTGGATATCGATCAGCGCACCCTCAATCTCGGTGGTGTTGTCGCCGACCTCGATCTCTTCGTCCACTTCCTCGATGTGGTGGTCCGGTTGAGTTTCACCGAGAACTGACCCTGACACTCGTCGGTGACGACGTTGCCCAGTTGGTACACCGACCCTTCTTCGATCGTGGGCAAGTCGGATTTCGCCCACGAGGTGAATTTGATCCGCCCGGTTTCGTCGCCCACGAGGCCGACCTGTGCGATCGCATCGCTGCGTGGCTCCCACAGTTCGACGACCTTTGCGGTGATATCGACCCATTCTTCCGCCGCGTTGATACTGCCGATCTCGCGCTGTTCGTTCGCGTCACTCAGCGAGTCCTGATCGACGTCGGCCTCGTCGTAGTAGCTGCTGGTGACGCTGCGGCGCGCTTCCTCGATGGGCACTTGATACTCGTTGACCAGCGTTTCGAGGCGTTCTTCGACCTCCTCGACAGTAATCTCCAGCTGATCGGCGAACTGGTCGTGGATCTCTTCGGCGTGTGAATGCACTTCGGTCATGGGTTATCTGCCTCCGCGTGTGTTCGATGGGAGACGCTCATCGTTAACGTCTCCCGAGTAAAAAACCGCGGAAAGGACAGTGAAAGTGGATCGGGCCGAGACCCCCGGTAGTATGATTCTGGATCGGGAATTGGACGACACTCATCGCTCGGACACTGAGTACACGGACAAGCAATGTGTCACGGCATGATCGACACGCTCACAGGCGAGTTGCGATTCGTGAGATTGAGTTCACCCCGAGATACAACGGTATCTGGGATGAGTACTCCCCCCATTCAAGAACTGAAATCGATGCTCGACTCCGTTTTGAGGCTATGAGAGCGTCTCCTCAGTCATCGGTTCGATATGCGAGGCGTGGCCGGTGTCATGCGTGTGCGTTTCAGCCTGTGTTTCTGCGCCGACCCGTGAAGGGTGAAAGCCGTACTCTCCACACGACTCGCAGATGATCTTGTACATGGGTTGATTGCTCCGCGACCCACTATTATCATATACAATCATTAATGTTTTGGCCGTATTCACTGTCACTCATCGAACGAACTCGCCGGCGAGAACTCGGTCAACTCCTCGATTTCCTGTTCTAAGCGGTCGACTTCCTGGCGCAGGACATCCGCTTCGGGATCGTCGCTGACTGCCAAGCGGTCCTTGAGCCCCTGCAAGCGCGTCTCCTTGCGTTCGTCGTCCACCTCGGCTTTCCGCACGTACTCGCTCTCGGAGACATTGTAGACGGCCGATTCGGGCACTGAAACGACATCCAGCGCTTCCTCTACCTTGTTTCGATCGACGCCGAGCAGTCGCTCGCGATCGATGCCCGTCTCTGTGAACGCCTCGAGCACTTCTTCGTCACCTTTCAGCGAGCGGTTCCTCCGCGTTGTTCGCTGGACCGACCCGTACTGGCCGTGCACCGGCCGGTCGTGTCCGACCCGCTCCAAGAGCACGTCGGTCACATCCTTGCGCAGGTCGTTAGCGTTGCGCTGGACGTCCGACAATAACGTGTAGAAATTCACCAATACGGGCGTCTCGACGCTATCGAGAGCGCTCATGTCCTCGCGTTCGAGCGCGTCGATCAACAGCAGCATATCCGAGTAGACGTCGATCTCGGGTTCTTCGCGCTGGCTGTCCTGCTCGTCGTCCGTGCCCGCGCTCATCGACAAGTGGGGAGCCTCGTCCAGTACGGCACTCTCGTCGGCTTCGTCGAGTTCGGTTAGCGTGTTCTCGCGCTCGTCGAGTACGTAGCGCGGGTGCAGTGCGAGCACTGCCGCGTACGGTTCGGCTTGCGTCGGCAGTCGAGAGAGCTCGTACCCATCGGTTGCCTCGCGTGTGTGCTCGGCGAGCGCTGCGAACTGCTCACGCTGTAACGGTTGGGTATCGCCCGAATCGACGTCTTCGATGATGATTCGCTGATCCTGAACGTCGGTAATCCGGAATCGCTTTGACGCCAGCGGCGTGATCAGCGTCGCCTCCTCGGGCAGTTTCTCGCACCGCTCGATCAGCGTTCCCCACGTCGCTCCGAACGGAATCGCCATAGACGCCACTTAGACCGCCACTGTCTAAAGAACCAGTGACAACACGCCGGATTACGAATGGAATTCACCTGTCAGGCTGTCAACCACAGACCGCGATTCATTCGCCACTACTGTTCACTCGTCGGGCGGTCGGTGTGACGCGAATAGCCTCGCCAACCGTGTAGATATACCCACGGTTGTCAAGAATTTCCAGCGCTTCTTCAGCGTCGACTTTGTCGAAGCGCTCGTCGTCAGCAATCACGTCGATAGCTTCGTCCCTGAGAAGATCTTTGCCACTTCCACCAGCCGCGTCGGCCACCAGCGCGAGTGTGTCTTCGGCGAACGGCGGCAATCGCCGCTCTTCATCCATAGCCGCTGTTTTAGCTACCTGTATATGAATCTGTAGACACGGGGGGAACCCGATTAGATCCGGTCACCCATCAGTCATCTCCCGATCGATCTCCGTCCGAACGAACTGTTCAGAGATGACTGCATAGCGTATCGTTCCATCCTCTGTCTCGCGAACGCAGGCCGTACAGTATGTCATTCGGCGTTTGGTCCCATCCTCGAGAACGTACTCGTCGCTCCCGCGCTCGCTTGGATCTCTCGAACCACAGTTCGGACAGGGTGGAGGCTCGGTCACCTCGTCGCTCTCAGGACACATTGGGAGTGTAGGTGCGGGACAAATCGAAAACAGTCAGGCCTCAGCAGCCACGTATTGGTCTTCCCACTCGCGGCGGGCCTCGATCTCGCGATGTCCACGCTTGGTCACCTGGTAGTAGTTCGTTCGCTTGTCGAGTTCGCCCTTTTCGAGCAGTCCTTTGTCGACGAGCGTATCGAGATTCGGGTAGAGCCGCCCGTGGTGAATTTGACTCTCGTAGTACTCTTCGAGTTCGTCTTTGAGTGCCAGACCGTGCGGTTTGTCTTTGCCAGCTGCCACGTACAGTAGATCACGCTGGAAGCCAGTCAGATCATACATGTCCCAGAGGTGGTTTGTCTGTCAGTAAAATATACTGGTTTCAGATACCGAATGAACCCCGATTCGATTCAGACTTCGAATGGGCGCTGTGGCGTGCGACGGTGTAAATAGCGTGCAGCCGAGGGAACCGTATGCAAGATCCACACGAAAAGACGCTCAATCCTCTGGTTCCGTCGCTCTTCATCAAAGCCGTCCAAGATCGCCTCCGCAGTTACAGCGGGACGCGGCTCTCGCAGCCGCGTCCCTGCCCCGATTGCGGCGATCAGAACTACCGCAAACACAACATCGAAGAACAGGTCTTCGCCGTCCTCATCACTGAGGACGGCTTCGAGGAAATCACGGTCGAATACCGCCGCTACTGGTGCAAGAACTGCGGAAAGCCGACGCTTCCAGATATGACGCCGCTATTTTACGAAGGCTGCCACTACGGCAAACCGATCGTAGAACTGTGCTTGTTCCATGCGGCGGAGAATCCGTTTCACGCCAGTGAACGGATTCTCCAAAATCAGTACGGGATTCAGGTCGATCGAGACACGATTCAACGCTACGCCGAGCGGTTCGGCGACAAAGTCGCCGACCGCCACGGCGTCAAGATCGCCGACTCGACGGTTTCGATGAACTTCCTCTCGCTACTGTTCGGCGTCAGCACCGTTGACGAACTCAAAACCGAGTACGCCGACGAACTCGACGATGAGGAAATCAACGGTCTCGTCGGTGTCGCCGACGAGACCTATCCAGCGAGGAAAGGCGCGAAAAAAGACCTCTACGAGGAGAACATGCGTCGCAAGCAGAACGGAAAACAGCCCAAGAAGTGGCCGGAAGGATTCACCGTTGGAAGCTCGTATCTGCCGCAACTGGACTGTTTCGCTGGACTCCAGTGTCGGAACACGGCCTTCGCGCGAGCGCTGGCGCTCGCGCTCATCTTCCCACTCCGAGGTGTGGATTATTGGCTCACCGACGATCACGACTCCTACAACGACATCTTGCCGAATCGGGTGAAGTGTCTGGTCCACAAGCTCAGGACACGCGCTCGCGGCGACGAGCGCGTGTCCGAGTTGCACAAAGCGGGTGAGTTAGACGAACTCCGCGAATATCTCGAAGAGGAGTACGAAATCGCCTACGAGAAGCTAGTGGCAACACTCAGAGAAGAACAGCCAGCGTTCTGGGACGAAACGGAAGAAGAATTCACCGGGCCAGTGAGTACGAATGCGATAGAGGGCGGAAACTGGCGGCTCAAGTATGGTCTCGGCGTTCCGTACGCGCGGTGCCAGTCGGCACGCGCGCGTACAGCATTATTGGTCGCGTCGCAGAATCCTTTAGAATCGGGACGATATCCGTCAGCAAGAAGCCGTAGCTGATACCTGAAAGGAAGGGGACTACTCTGATGTTGAGATGAGAGAGTCCCCGATTCAAATCACACTCACCGTTCACTTGGTACTGTCCATTGATCTGACCGAACAGTATCCACTCGCTGCTGTTGCCGAGGTACTCACCCAGCAGAGTATCGAATCCGCCCTCCTTGAGACACTCATCCAAAGCCTCAACGAGCACCTCGTTGAGGCGTACTGCGGCGATAAACACGCACACGGCAACGGTACCAACCGATTCCAACGCTCCGCTACCTCCACTCGCTCGGCGGTTACCACCGCCGGCGAGCACCAATTCACTCTCGACTACGTCGAAGACACCGCTACTGACGACGAGAACCCCTCTCACTTCCGCCCTATCGAAGACCTCGTCGATTTCGATGGAAAGAAACGCTATCAACAGGATATCTCCGCTCACAGCGTCGATCTCGCCACCACGCTCTCCTACCGCGACGCTGCTTCTCACGGCGACGGCTTCGACAAGATGCCGTCGCCGGACACCATCCAGCGCCGTGTCGAAGAATACGGCGACGAACTCACCGAGTTCGTTGCCGACCGTCTTCCCGGCACAGCAGCCGACACTGTCGTCCCTGACGGCACGAAATGCTACAGTCAGGACGACGACCGCGACTACCACGACGTCCAAGTTACCCTCGCAGAAGACACCGCCGAGAACTCGCGGTCGTTGCTGGATGTCTCGGTTAACGCTGACTGGGATGAGACAGCATCCTCACTGGAGGCAATAGACGCGATCACTGACGACGCGAGGGTCGTCAGTGACGCTGAAAATCGTCTCGTCACAGCCTTTACCGACGGAACACGCAAACACCAACTCGATCTGTCCCACGTTCCACGAACACTCAGCTACATGCTCTGGGACGACGGCGCACTCTCATTAGATGACCGCAGGGAGGTCACTTCGGAAGTTGCAGGTGAGCTGTTCCATCTCAAGAACTCCGTCGAGAAGCATCGTCCAGAGGAGGAACGTTCGGCGATCCGCGAGCGGATCGACCGAACGGAAGAGAGGATAGAAAAGACGGCATGGCAGTTAGAGCAGCTATCCTCGCCGAAAGCAGCAGAGTATCTCCGGAGTGGGTTGCCATCGATAGTAACGTTCGCCGAGGATGCACTCGACGGGTTCGAGGTACCGTGGACCTCGAACCCAGTCGAACGGGCAATGGGTGAAGTCGCCAAACGGTGCAAACGTGATTGGATGCGGTGGACGGAAGACGGGTTAGAGGCGCTGCTTCAGCTGCGACTCGTGAAGTACGCGAATCCAGATTACTACCGCCAGTTCTTCGATAATTTCCTCCAGCGGTCAACCCACAACAAGATACGCTGCACTGTTTCGGTCACAGTCACTGGAGGTGAAGTCTAAACGGTCTTGCGACGCGACCCATATTTCTGATTATTGACGAACCATCGAAAGCATTCCGACCGCCTGCCGCTACGCCTGTCAGTGATACTTTCACCCTCTGTACGTGCTGTTTGTCTAATGACCAGGAAAAGACATGATAACTGGTCTACAATACGATCTACGCAGAGGTCAGCTAGGTCGATTCATCAGGCACAGTCTCTTCCGCAATTCAGATCGGGATTGTTCCACTGTTGCTCGTGCATGAGCAAACTACCTGCCTGACTTCAGATATTTGAATACAGATTGTCTCTAACAGGCGTGCTGAATATGCGCTCTGTATCTCGCACGGTGGATCTCTCAACTGTGAGGAAATATTCGTGCAAAATCATAGATGCTCCGATAATCACTATAGCTCTCACTGACGTTTCTCAAAGCATCACTTTCACTCGGGATCGTGCTTCCGATAGCCGTCAGACGGCGCTGGCGACCACTCTGGGGCCATCAATCGTAGCAGTCGTAAGCAGTTTCGCGGTAAGCTTGCTCACTGTCATCGTGCTGGGCACGCTCGACAGCTGCCCGTGCCTCGTCAAGCAGCGCGTGGGCGCGCGAGAGGTCGCTACCATGGAGAGCGTCGATCGCGTACTCGCAGGCTTCGACCGCTTGCTGGTGGGCGTCCGAACGGTCTTCTGTGTCGTCGGGGTGATGAACGTCGTCGCTCATTTGTCTCTTCTTCTCTATTGCGGCCGCGGCGCACGCTCGAAGCGTTTGATTTGCTCGTTTTTCTCGATGCGCTCGTACACTGCGCGTAACGTCTCCTCGGCGCGCAACAGGCCATGGCGATCGAGAAACGCCTGTCCCTCATCGCTCAGTCCATAGAACTTGTACGGAAGGTCGCGTTTGCGTCGGTCAGATGGGAGCATGTAAGTCTCGACGATACCCGCCTCAACCAGCCGTTCGAGATGCTGGTAAATCGTTCCCTCACTCTTGCTCGGATTGACGTAGGCGAGTTCCTTCATCGAGGGGAGCTGTGACGGGTGGCCGAGAATGTTCTGAAGGAGGACGAACCGCGTGTCCTGCGTTACGACGTGCAACCGCTCGCGCTCTTGCTCGCCTTCGAAGCCGTCCGTCGATGCTGTCTCGCTCATGAGTAGTTGTTCGTCCTGCCGGTACTAATAGTTTGTCTCGACCAATTTGGTTGCTAAACTGGCGGCTGGTTTGGTGAGCAAGATATAATGCTGGTTGCTTCGTACCCAGCGTATGGACGACCATTCGGAGCCGGGTGTTGATGATATCGCCGACCGCGCTGCCGAGTACGCCCACCTCGATACGCTCTCGCCACGCGAATACGAACAAGCGCTCGACGCGGTTGCCGAACTGACGCCGCTGTTCGAGTACGAGACCTCGTATTTCGTGCTCGGAAGCTACGGCACGCCGGAAATCCATCGGCTCCAGCTCGTCAAAGACCGATTGAACCGTCGCTCCGACGTGTATGCGTTCCTGATGGTGGACATTCGCGGTGAGTGGTCGAACACGCTGGTGAAGTTTCGCATTCTCGCTGACTACGCGACGTGTCTCGTTGGCGTTGCCGAACACGACCGCAGTGGATTCCTTGTCGAGCAAGGGATGTTCTTTCTCCATCAGCCCTACTTCGAACGAGCGCACGTCCTCAAGCGCGAGTATGCCCAATCGACGCTTGATGAAGAGTTCGACGGGAACGAGCCGTACAGTGCGCTCCAACTCGATGGGTTTGACCTCCTCGACCGAGAGGGGCGACTGTTCGTCTGGACAGGTGAAGACGAGTTGATGGCTGCTGTCGAAAAACTTCCATGAATTGTAGACGGCTTTATCGAAGGTAGTGTCTTACCAACCAAAGATTCGGAGGATGAGTTTCTACAAACTACCACGCAGCTGATGATTTGCTGTTCAGGAAGAACGGTCTATCATGCTTATCCTGCCTGCGCTGCACCCCCATCAGGCTATGAGGTTTCAGTAGGAATCTGAGAACCTGCTTTCCTGCTTAGTCGCCTATTCTACTGGATATGTACTAATTAGAGGTCTAATTAATAAAGCAATAACATTATTCAATCGCCTCACGAATATGGGGTATGGCAACTTCAGGACAAGCGGGGCCAGTCGCTCAACCGGACGCACTCTCAACACGTGAAGCACGCCTCGATCCGTTCTCGTGGTATCGAGAGATGCGCGAGGAATCACCGATTCGCTACGACGAGGACCGCGGGTGTTGGGACGTGTTTCGCTACGACGACGTTCAAGACGTTCTCCACAACGCGGAGGAGTTTTCCTCGGAGCGACCGCTGACGGCACAGGGTGAGAATGAAACCGACGGCATGGCTCTCGAAACCATGCTCAATACCGACCCACCACGCCACGACGAGCTCCGAAAAGTCGTCGACGACCCGTTCAAGCCCGGTGCGGTGAAACACCTCGCCCCGCACATCCGTGACATCACCAACGAGTACATCGATGCCGTCGTTGATGACGGTGAAATGGATATCGTCGCGGACCTCGCCACGCCGCTGCCAGTCACCGTGATCGCCGAACTCATCGGCGTGCCAGCGGACGACCGCGAGCAGTTCAAACAATGGTCCGATACCATCGTCGAAGGTCCCGAAGCAGCCACGGTGAGCGCTGAAACAGTCAGAGAGGAACAACTACAGACCCAAGCCGAGATGGCGACGTACTTCACGGACCTGATCGAACAGCGTCAGGAAGACCCACGCGATGACCTCATCAGTCAGGTCATTCACGCCGAAATCGAAGGCGCTACCCTTTCAAAGGGTGAAACGCTCGGCTTTCTCGCATTGTTGTTGATCGCCGGAAATATCACGACCACGAATCTGATCACGAATGCGGTCCGGTGTTTCGCAACGCTTCCAGATGGGATCGAATCGGTCCGTGATGCCGCCTCGCTCGAACTTGCTATCGAAGAAGTGCTCCGGTACCAATCACCGATTCAAGCAGTCTCACGAATAGCAACAGACGACACACAACTCGGGGGTCACGATGTCGAAGCTGGTGATAGAGTCGTCGTGTGGAACGGCTCAGCAAACCATGATGGCGACCAGTTCGACGATCCCGACACGTTCGTTCCGGACAGATCGCCGAATCAGCATCTCGCCTTCGGGAATGGCATCCACTTCTGTCTCGGAGCACACCTGGCACGTCTCGAAGCGAGAACCGCTCTCTCGACGATGTTTGACCGCTTCGAGACGATGCAGGTCCCCGAAACGGAACTCCAACCAGTCGGGAGCACGTTCCTCTATGGAGTTCAGGAACTCCCAGTTCAATTTACCATATGAAACAATACTCTAATACCGAGATGTGAATATCGGAGTTAACGGATCGCTCTTGTGTCGACTGGCGGAATAGCGTGTTACCAATAACTAATCAAACCTGAGAAACCGCCACTACGTCATGGACACAGGCCGTTTACGAATTGGATCGCCTGCCATCTCGTGATTCCGCTGTACTACACAAGAGCGGGCGATCTTGTGTGCAAAATCGGGATCGGCGTTCTCCCGGCGCGCAACCGCACGGGGTTATAGCAAAAATTGTCCGAGAGTGCTCAGCTACTGAAATCGTTACAGACTGGGATTCCCAGCGTGTTGAATTCGGTCATGGAAGCGAGTTCATCTGGGACTTCGTGAATGTCGACAGTCTCGCTGACGAGCGCTGCCGGATCGAGTTTGCTCGATTCGATCATGTCTAGCATCTCGCTGTAGCGCGAGGGCTGGAGACCGAGTGAGCCGTGGAAATCGATCTCCTTGGAAACGAAGTCATCGACCGGCAGTGGAACCATTCCTTCTTCTTCCGAGGTGGTCAACCCGATCTGAACGTGCGTTCCGCCTTTGCGGAGGCTGTTGACCGCGTTCTGGCAAGTGGTTTTGATACCGAGTCCGTCGGCTGAGACGTCCGCTCCTCCGTCAGTGATGTCGTGAACTTCGGCGGCGGGATCGTCGACCTCACTAGCGTTGACGGTGGCGACCGCACCGAGTTCTTCAGCTTTGTCGAGATTCTCATCCTTCAGGTCCACCGCGATCACGTTGCCACCGAGAGCGTTGGCAATGTGGACGGCTGAAAGACCGATACCACCGCAGCCGTGGATCACCACATCATCGCCACCGCTTACGGGTGCCCGATGGGCCATCGCGTGAAACGAAGTCATAAATCGGCAGCCACACCCAGCGGCGGTTTCAGCGTCGATACTGTCCGGCAGCGGCACAGCGTTGACATCGGCGTGTGGAATGTGAACCTCCTCGGCGAACGCTCCGGGAGCTTGATTCATGAATCCCAACCCGATGTGGTTCTCACAGATGTTCTCGCGGCCGTTCCGACACAGATCACAGGTCCCGCATGCGAGGCAGAACGGGATTGCGATTTCCTGCCCCTCTTCGACGGTTTCGACATCCTCACCGACGGATACGATACGAGCAGTGGGTTCGTGACCGAGAACGTGTGGCGGGTCGGGCCGGTAACCGAACCAGTCCCAGTCGCCCTGCCAGCAGTGCCAATCCGAGCGGCAGACTCCACACCCGATGAGTTTGGCGACGGCTCCATCGGGTTCTGGTTCAGGACGTTCGACATCCTGGACGGTCAACGGCTCCTGAAACTCCTCCAGTACAACTGCCTGCATGACATTCCCACACACGAAGAGGCAGCTAATAACCATTATGGATGATGGTTTTCATTTAATCAGTGTTTTCATCACTCCCTCTCATCGGTCTAGTGAATAATGACAGAGTATGCACTCATGAGTCCTGTACGAATCACGAGTAAATCCATTTCGAGCGCGAATCAGCGACGAAAAACCACCGGACAGCAGTAGTTCATTATTCCAATGAGTTACAACTGACATCGTGACTTGGCGGTTTCGGGGTAATTCTATCACAATACAGAGTAATATCGGTGTACGTCGAGGAGGTTTGGCTCGTCAGATTTACACTCCGGACGCGGGGTGTCGTCGCGCCGATCACGTCGGAGCGCTACCCTGCAACGAAGGGAGTGCCTACTGACTGGGTGAGAAAACATATATCGACGGGTGATGGAAATGGTGTATGGTCAACACTCTCTTGAGTCAGTATAGAAGGGTGGACCAGTGGCTTAGAGATCTGCCGCGAGCTTGGTATGTTCTTTTGGTTGGTATCGGGTTTTTCGCTACTTGGATTGGTCTATCACTTATTCTGGGAGGAGAACCGCTCTATCGGTCGATACTTCTGGGTGGGGTTGGGGCTTTCACTTTTGCTAGCGTCTATTACTTTCTGGGTTCCCGCTAATCGTGCTTTTTACACTGAGGCGTTCGATGTGCAGACAACTTCTGTAGATAGGACCACTTTTACGGCCCTCGGAGGGGCCGTCGGCGCTGGCAGGATAAGCATGACCCAAAGCCATCCGACCAATTCCTACCGTGACGAGTTGATCGTCCGTCTTGGCTGTGAAGTCGAGCTACGCTCGTTTCCGTTCACATCCGCGGGAAGATACCGCTCGCAGCGGGAGTAGATCCGGCGCGCGGTGTCTTTGTTCACGCTGGTCTCGCGTTCGATCTCTCGCCAGGAGCGACCATCGTTGCGGAGTCTGATACACGCAAGCGCCGCTTGGTACTCGTCAGTGTCATGGGCAGGAACCCAGTAGCGTCCGTCCTCGTCGTAGGTCAGCCCGAACGGTAGACGACCGTGATCGTAGCCATTCTCGATGCGTTCCTGTGTTGCGCGTTTCGAGCGCGCGATCTCTTTGCGTTTCTCGACGTCGTCGGTAGTCGCCCGAATTGACTGGTGGACGAGTGCCCAATCGTCATCGAGATCGACCGCACGACCGAGCTCAACCGAATGAACCGCGACGTCAGCTGTATCGACGTCAAGCAAGAGTCGGAGACGTTCCTTGCGATCACGGGAGAGTCGCGAGAGGTTCGGGACGATAACCGTATCCACACCGCCGTCAGCAACGTGCTCACGGAGCGCGGTGTACTCCGGGCGGTCGGTATCGAACCCGGAACTTCGTTTGCCCTCGTCGTAGACTGTGATCAGCTCGACCCCGCGCCCAGTTGCGTAGTCCTTGACGTCCCGGCGCTGTCGATTGAGTGATTTCCCGTCTTGAGAGAGTCGAATGTAGCCGACAGCAGTGTCGGATTCGGTTTCAGTCGTCATCGTCGACCACACGGAGTTCGAAGGTGTTGCCGGACTTGACCGACCACTCGAATCGTTTGCCGTCGAGATCGAACCCCTCGACGAACCCGAGAGGGACGGTGGTCTTGTAGTGGCGATCACCGGCTTTGTTGATGGCTGTTGTCGGCATTGGTGATCCGTACTATGGTTAGTACGGTATTTAGTACTAATGGAGGTGTATCAGAAA
Organism: Halococcus qingdaonensis; assembly: GCF_024508235.1. Lineage (NCBI taxonomy): Archaea > Methanobacteriati > Methanobacteriota > Halobacteria > Halobacteriales > Halococcaceae > Halococcus > Halococcus qingdaonensis. Next base: position 2,031,632 of record NZ_CP101943.1, read on the forward strand.
GGTGGGTTTCTGAGACGCTACTGCACTTTCCAAAACAGTTAGAAGACTGGTGGTTTGTAGAAATCCATCCTCCGAATCTCTGGATCTCCAAGGCTGACTGATGTCACGAACGACAGAATCTATGCACGAGAATCGGGATGAGGATGAGTCGGACGGCTAACCGGTCGGGGAGGAACACAGTCCCGAGTGGTCACAAACGACACAGAACGGGTCGGGGCTGCGGAACGCAGCCTCGACCCGATGACCGACTGAAGAACACTGATTCCCTTTCTGGCGGACGGTTGCTGTTGACAAAACAGGCCGAAGACATCCTCGACGAGACATCTGACGCGGTCGAGGTGGTCAGCCACCTCGATCTCGCTTCGTACGCCCAAAACGATCCATTCCCGGACTGGCACGACTCGAAGCCGTTCGAACCGATGGTTCGGGCGCTCTTTCTCGGCGAACTCGAAGATGCGTCCGATGCCGCCGTGCATCGGACGCTCGAAGAGGACCCCGACGTGGCAGCCGATCTTGGATTCGATCCTGACGACGTACCTAATCAGAGTACGCTCTCGCGTGCGCGTCGCAACCGATTCGAAGAGTTTCAATCGAGAATCGAAGAGAGCGCGCGGCAGATTCGGATGCTTGCCGCCAGACGTGGGAGTCCAATCGGGACGCCCTACGCTGACAGCGCTTCGGAGGAGCCGACAGGCTCCTCGAAGCGCACCGTCAACCGACTCATTCGCGGGAAAACCCGCGAAGTGGTCGAAGAGCTCACCTCTGTCGTGTTCCCGGCGATCGATTTCGACCGACCCGATGGGTCGATCTACGACGACGAAGAGCTTCTGCTGCTGGAGACGTTGCTCGGGGTCACAGGCACCGCCGCCAACGGCGGTGCCGAGATCTACGGCGATTACGTCAATCCTGAGCCGGATCTCGATGATCCATTCTACGAGGACGGTCCGTCTGGAGAGACGCTGTTAACGGCGGTCAAAGACCTCGACCTCGACGAAATCACGGAGATGGTCAACCGTGGCGCGGCCCGCGTCTTGACGCGGGCCAAGCCGTACGTGGAGTTCGACCGGCCGGTCATGATCGCGATCGACATGACCTACATCGCCTACTACGGTGAACGTGACGAGATAGTTCGCGTTCAGGGAGCTCCTAAGGACAAATCCTACGACTGGTGCTACAAGTTCGCGACTGCGAGCGTTGTTGGCGATAACATCCAGTTCACCGCGGCAATGCTTCCGATCGGTGACGCTGATGATCATGATCCGAACGAGTACGTTGGCGAAGACAAATCCTATCGAGCCGGCGGCGTGGTCCGCCGGCTCGTGGATATTGTCGAGGAGCGCGTCAGATTGAGCGTCCGCCGCGTCTACGCTGACAGAGAGTTCCACGCTGCGGACGTGATCGAAGCACTCGAACAGCGTGATCTGTTCTACGTGATCCCGGCCACGCGCGATGCCCGCGTGAAGCGGTTCATCGCGCGCATGGACGATCAGGTCACGGTCAAGGATACATGGGCGATGCACGGTCCCGTGAAGGGAAAACCAAACAATGCCAGGGTTGAGACGACGTTAGTTGGACTCCCTCCTGACGAGGATCGCGACGAAATCCAAACGTTCCTGACCAATCTCGCCGTCGACGACGAGATTGGTCTGGATCGGCGGCAGACACGACGTCGGATTAAGCGATACACCCGACGAGGCGGTATCGAGAACGCCTACGGCAGCATCAAGGAATTCGCCCCGTGGACGACATCGAAAGACTACGCCGTGCGGTTGTTCCACTTCGGATTCGCGATGCTGCTGTACGATATGTGGCTGTTGGTTGACCTCTTGGTCCAACTCTCGCTTGGTGTCGTGGAATTCCGCACGAAACCGCGGGTCATCGCCCCGCGGTTTCGTGGCTTCCTCCAGAGGAGGTTGGTAACACTCCTGTAGAACCCGCGCCGGGTTCGCCCCTCAGTAGAGGCGTCACTGTCCAGTTCCCCTGATTTCACTCTGAGGCCCTTGTGCAACTGCCACTCAGTGGAGTGAGTGGCAGTTGCGGATGCTCGATTCGGGTCAGATCATATCGGAATTTTCGATTTAGCGGCTCTCCCGTGCATAGATTTTGGGGTATTCGCAGCAGCAGGGCTGAATTTCGATAAACCACTATAAAGTGTATAAACTCTAATATTGAGTCTAAGCCACCTGTTACGGTTGAAATCGGAGGAATTGGCGGTTTTTCGGTTTACTCGTGCTTAGTTGAATAAGGGCACGTAGATTTATCCACCTCCCCGCCCTCTCCCACAGCGTACCAGATGCCACGACCCAGAACCACGGTTACTCATCGCGAGAGCAGTGCTCGAGCCAGCGAACGCAGTGGAGGCGCGTAGCGTGGTGTCGATTGATGCAGTTATCGAGGACTTCCTGACGGACAAGGGCAAAGGTCAGGGTGGCGAGAGCGGCAACTATCGCCAGGACGCGGGCCGAGAGCTCGATCGGCTCGTCGATTTTCTTACTGGCCACGAAGACAGTCCGACGACGTTCGACGAGTTGGACTCGGGCCACCTGCGCGAGTACGCGCGTCACCTCACTCGGCAAGGTTGGACAGCGGGCACTGTGCGCACCTACTACGCGTACGTCTCCGCGTTCTGTGGCTGGGCCGTCCGTGAGGGGCACCTCGCCGAGAACGTCGCTCAGCGGCGCAACGCGACCGAGCCAATTCCCGACGACGGTGGTCACAAGAGCGGCGAGCAGCAAGCGTGGTCGGCCGAAGATCGCCAGCAGCTCACCGGCTTCGTCGACGAGCAAGCCAGCACGGCGATCGACAACGTCGGCGAAGACAGAGAGGCAGCGATCAAAGCCTGCCGTGATCGTGCACTCGTCTATCTCCTCTCGTACTCCGGCGTGCGAGGCGCGGAAATTCTTCGAGATCGGAGCGATGAGCGTCGGCAGGGGCTTCGGTGGGAAGACGTTCACCTCGAAGATCGCTATGCGACGGTCTTCGCGAAAAAGCAGCGCCTCGACGATCGAGGTCTTCCCAACCCAGTCTGAAGTCAGGCAGGCAGTTTGTTCATGCACGACCAACAATGGAACAATCTCGATCTAAATTGCGTAGGGAGACTGTGCATGATGAATCGACCTAGCTGACTTCTGCTGGATGGCGACGAGGCTCAACCCGCCGAGACCTTGAATCCCGAAGACGTACTCGATAACGAAGACGTTCAGGACGACGATCCCGAGCATGTCTGCGAAAAACAGCGACAGCAATGGGACGGCCGCGTTGCGTAGCAGATGCCGAGCGACTCGTCGGCTTCCTGCGCCTTTGGCCCGAACGAGTTTGATGAATTCCGCATCGGTGTATTCGAGCGACTGGGCACGTGCGTACCGGAGCTGTCCGGCAAGCAGGCTCGTCCCCAACACTGCGGCCGGAAACACGACCGTGTAGAGAAGCCCGCTCGTCCGTCCCGGCGCACCTGACAGCATCCCGCCCACACCGAGACCGGAGAGCACTACGATCTCTGCGAGCCAGAAGTTCGGTAGGCTGAAGCCGAGATGGGCGACGCTCGTCCCGAGTCGATCGACGAACGTGTGCTGGCGCGTCGCCGTGTAGACGCCGATGCTGATGCCGCCGACGACCGAGAACACGATGGCCGGAACGAGATACGACAGCGTGCGCGACACCGCGCTCGCTACCAGTGATGTCACTGGGGTGTCCTCGGGGTAGGACTGGCCGAACATCACTCCCGTCCTCGTCGTCCCGAACGCCGTCCCGAGGTCAAGCGTCGCAACGTCGCCCAACCAGTCGACGTAGCGCTCGCCGACCGGTTCGTCGAGGTTGCGCTGCTGCCTATATTCGACCAATCGCTCCCATGCATCCGTCTGTTTCACCGGAGTGTCTTCCTCCGCGGATTCCTCGGCGGCCGACCGTGCGAGCTGTCCAGTGTAGGGGTCCGACGTGACTGCGACGAACGCGAAGACCAGCGAGACGACGAGAAACGTGGCGAGTACGGCGAACGTCGCCCGGCGGACGATTTGCCAGCGACGGTTCACACTGTCTCACCACCGCTCGTCGTCGGATGCGGGACAGGTCGCTGCCGGCACTGCAGGCCGAGTGGATACCACCATCGGCTCGATCGGAAACCGTGCGTGGGGAGTGCTGGACGGTACATCCTTCGATGCTGCTGCCGACCATGCTCCGGCGTGCCATAAGTTTTCAGGCCTCATCCGGTCGTATCAGATTCTGTATGCCATCCTGAAAGCTTATACTACCGTGGAAGCGAACATCGGAAACAAGTAGCATGGCGGTCGATTCCGATGCGAGCATCGACGCTCAGTTCGATGCCATCGATTGGGAGGAGTTAGACGAGGAACGGCCGGTGGTCGGACGGCGGACCGGCGGCTTTCTCCTCGCGCTCGGGCTGCTCGCGGCACTGTTCCTCTACGATCGGTTCACCGGCTACGATCTCTCGATCGGTGCGTGGTACGCCCCCTCGCGGCTCGACTGGCTGTTCGTCCTCTCGCTGGTCGTCTTCGCCTTCGCCGTCGTCGTTCCGGCCGTCCGCAACCGCGACCGGACGATGCAGTACTGGCGACGGTTTCGCCGGAACAGACTCGCAGTCGCCTGTGCGGCCTATCTGGCCGTCTTCTTCGTTCTCGGGACGGCCAGCCTGCTCGTGCTCGATCGCCCGTCGACGAACATCCAGTACGCCAAACAGCCGGCGCTGTTTGCCACCGTCGAGGCGGGGACGGTCGCCATCAACTGCGCCGGCGACGTGACCGGGACGGCGGTCCAGCAGTACTGTCACGGCAGTCTCCGCTTCCCGTTCGGCACCAATGCGGTCGGCCAGAGCGTGCTGGAGCTGGTCGTGGCCGGGATGGGCGTGAGCCTGCTCGTCGCGCTCGTCACGTCGATGCTCATGGTGCCGATCGCGACGGCCGTCGGTACCGTCGCCGGCTACGTCGGCGGCTGGGTCGACGACGTGTTGATGCGCTACGTCGATATCCAGCAGACGGTGCCGGCGTTTCTCGTCTATATCGTCCTCGGATTCGTCTTCGGTCAGAGCCTGTTTCTCATCGTTCTCGTGTTCGGACTGTTCAGTTGGGGTGGTGTCGCCCGCTTGGTCCGCAGCGAGGTCATCCAACGTCGCGGCGAGCTGTACGTCACCGCCGCCGAGAGCGCGGGCGCGAGCCGATTGCAGATCATCCGGAGACACATCCTGCCGAACGTCTCGAATACTGTTCTCACGGCCACGACGCGCCAGATTCCCCTCCTGATTCTCACGGAGGCGGCTATCTCGTTCATCGTCGTGCTAGGCGACGAGAACGTCCCGTCGTGGGGCCAGATGCTCACCGATCTGAACATGGAACTGTGGTGGGTGTGGGCGTTCCCGCTGGTGTTTTTGATTCTCACGGTGTTCTCGTTCAGCGTCATCGGCGATGCACTCCGAGACACGCTCGACCCACGGGGGAACGCATGAGCGAACCGCTCCTCTCGGTGAATGACCTCCGAACCCACTTCGAGACGAGCGACGGCACGGTGCTGGCGGTCGATGGGGTGAGTTTCGCGGTCGAGCAGGGTGAGACCGTTTGTCTGGTCGGCGAGAGCGGCTCCGGCAAGACCGTCGCCTGTGAATCGATCACGAAATTGCTTCCGATGCCACCCGGCGAACTCGTCGGCGGCCGGGTCGACTTCGACGGGCGCGACCTCACAGAGCGCTCGCCGGAACAGCTCTCGAACGTGCGCGGCGAGCGGATCGCGCACGTCTTCCAGAACCCACAGGGCGCACTCGATCCCGTCTACTCCGTCGGTGCACAGCTCGTCGAAGCCATCCGCCTCCATCGGGACGTCTCGAAGCGTGCTGCACGCGAGCGCGGGATCGAACTGCTCGATCGGGTCGGTATTCCTGAGGCAGCGACGCGCTTCGACGAGTATCCCCACGAGTTCTCCGGCGGGATGAAACAGCGCGTCGTCATCGCGATGGCGCTCGCCGCCGAACCCGACCTGTTGATCGCCGACGAGCCGACGACAGCGCTCGACGTGACGACCCAGGCGGGGATTCTCGATCTCCTGAACGAAATCAAGACCGAACGCGACATGGCGATCCTGTTCGTCACCCACGACCTCGGCGTCGTCGCCGAGATGGCCGACCGCGTGGTCGTCATGTACGCGGGGAAGGTGATGGAACGGGGCGACGTTTACGACGTGTTCGAGACGCCGGCTCATCCTTACACCCAAGCGCTGCTGCGCTGTCTGCCGGGACGTGGCGAACGTCGGGAGACCATCGGCGGGGAGTTCCCGGACCCGACCGACCCGCCGACCGGCTGTCGGTTCCACCCGCGCTGTCCGCATGCCATCGAAGACTGCAGCGGCGGCGAGCAACCATCGCTCGAACCCGTCAACAACAACGAAACGCATCGTGCTGCCTGCGTCTTCTACGACGACGACCACGACACGGCGGTGGTGCAGGAGGACGCAACCGACCGCGCAGCGCAAGCGACCGGACGGTCGAAACGACAGACCGATGGCGGGCACGCGACCGAGGGAGGAGAACAGTGACCGACGATGCCGTCCTGTCGGTACGTAACCTCACCAAGCACTACCCGGTTACTGAAGGGTTGTTGAACCGCGAGGTCGGCCACATACGCGCGGTTGACGGGATCAGTTTCGATATACACCGCGGCGAGACGCTCGGTCTCGTCGGCGAATCCGGCTGTGGAAAGTCGACCGCCGCGCGGAGCCTGCTGCGGCTCGAAACGCCCACCGATGGCGAGATCCGGTTCGACGGCGAAACCGTCGGCGACCACACGGACGACGAGCGCAAGCGCTTCCGCCGGCGGACGGGGATGATATTCCAGGACCCGACGTCGAGCTTCGACCCGCGGCTGTCGATCGGCGAATCCGTGGCCGAGCCGCTGGCACTCCACGGGTTGCGCGACCGAGATCGTCGACGGAATGTCGTCGAGACGATGCTCGCGGAGGTCGGTCTCTCAGCCGACGACTACGATCGGTATCCACACGAACTCTCCGGTGGGCAGAAACAGCGGGTCGCGCTCGCACGGGCGCTGGTGACGAACCCGGAGCTGTTGGTCGCCGACGAGCCGGTGTCGGCGCTCGACGTCTCGGTCGAAGCCGAGATCCTCGCGCTCATCGAACGCCTTCAGACGACGTTCGGGCTCTCGATCCTGCTGATCAGCCACGACATGAGCGTGGTGCGCGACGTCTGCGACCGCGTCGCGGTGATGTATCTCGGCGAGATCGTCGAACGGGGACCGACCGAGGCGGTCTTCGCCGATCCGCAACATCCCTACACCCGTGCGTTGCTCGCGTCGATGCCGACGCCGGACCCCACCAGGCGTGGCGAGCGTGCGGAACTTTCAGGCACGGTGCCCGATCCGGCGGATCCGCCGCCGGGCTGTCGGTTCCACACTCGGTGTCCCGCAGTGATTCAGCCGCCGAACTACGACTTCGACCAGCAGGTGTGGCGCGGCATACTGGATCTCCGGATTGCGCTCCGAGACCGGACGCTCGATACCGAGCGGCTCCGCACGCGACTCGTCGCCGAAGGGGATGTCGAACGCGCCGACGAAATATCGGCGTCGGAGCTGCGAACGGCGATCCGCGCGGACTACGACATCCCAGACGAACTGCACGACGCGAACGCCGAGCAGGTGCTGTCGGCCGCGCTCGCGGACATCGCTGCCGGCGAGCTGGAGACTGCCGAAGAGCGCCTCGGCGAATCGTTCGCGACGGTCTGTTGTCGAGAACAGCCCGCGCTCGAAGAAACCGACACCGGACATCGAGCGGCGTGTCATCTCCATGATGTGGGTGGCGAATCGTCCACGGTCGAGTCGGCGCTCTCCGGGCAGTTGAACGAGTGATGATCGTCCTCGCCTGCCTCAACGATTACCGTCGAGCACCTTCGCAGCCGTTAGCACGGGGTCCCATGTCGTGTTGAACGGCGGCGCGTACGCGAGATCGTAGTTCGAGAGTTCGCCGAGACCGATGCCCTCGGTGACGGCACCGACGAGCGCATGGCTCCGATGGACTGCACCCTCGCCGTATTCGGCGACGAGGCTGCCACCGAGCACACGCCCGGAGTCGCGGTCGGCGGTGAGTGTCACCCCGACCGTGCTCCCACCGGGATAGTAGCCGGCGCGCGATTTCGCGTCGATAATCTCGGTGATGGGATCGAACCCGACGCGACGAGCCTTTTGATGATCAAGAACACCTGTCCGGGCGGCTTCCCGATCAAAGGCCTTGACGGCTGCCGTCCCCGCGATACCGCCGCCGTCGGTCGGTGTGCCCGCGATCGTTCGACCGACCGCTCGGCCGTGTCGGTTGGCCGTCAACGCGAGCGGAACGTACGCCGGTTCACCGGTGACGACGTGTTCGGCCTCCGCACAGTCGCCCGCCGCGTAAATGTCGGGGCGGCTCGTCTCCCGGTAGGCATCAGCTGCGATAGCGCCCGTCGCGCCCAGTTCGATGCCGGCGTCCTCGGCGAGATCGGTGCGTGGGCTGACACCGGTCCCAACAAGCACCATCTCGACGGGCGTTCGTCCGTCGACGGTCACGACCGCTTCGACCCCATCACCACCAGCGAGTGCTTCGACTTCGGCGTTCAGGTTCACCGCGACGTCCTGCTCGCCGAGATGATCGAGGATCGCGTCGCTCGTCGCCTCGCCGAACGGTTTCAGGATGCGATCGCCGCGCTGGAACAGCTGTACCTCGAAGCCGTTGCCGGCCAGCGCCTCGGCCATCTCGATACCGATATAACCGCCGCCGACGATGCCGACGGGACCGTTACAGTCGTCGAGAAATCGACAGGCTGGCCCGCTGTCTGGCTGGTTGAGGGTTCCATCGGTTCGTGCCCGACCGACGTACTCTCGGAGCTCCTTGCCGTCGGACATCGAGCCGAGCGTGTAGACGCCGTCCCTGTCGATACCGTCGATCGGAGGTTCGACGGCCGCGGCACCGGTCGAAACAAGCAGGTGGTCATACTCAACGACGACTTCGCTCTCTCCACGAGCAGTCACAGTCCGATCGTTCGGGTCGATGGCGACGACCTCGTGGCCCATCCGGAGGTCGATATCGCGCTGTTCACGGAACTCCTCGGGCGTGATCGAGACGAGGTCCTCCAAGGACTGTATCTCGCCCTTGACGTAGTAGGGAAGGCCACAGGCACCATAGGAGACCCACTCACCGGCCTCGAAAACGATTACATCGAGATCAGGATCGTCCCGTTTGGCCTTGCTTGCCGCGGACATGCCGGCCGCATCGCCACCGATGATGACGAACGTGCTCACAGGAGAGATTCGGCGACGGGCAGTATATACTGTCGGGCAGAGATATCTAACGATCCAAGTACAGAAGCCCACTGCAATGAGTGTATCTCCATAGTGCTACTTTCCAATTGTTTCCATCCGACAGTGTGCTGCTGGTCAGACAAGAGGAGTGAAACCACCGCTACGGCCGGTGGAGACCGTGGATTTCGGTCAATCGGCCCAGCCGGCCGGCGTGATCAGTCGTGGTGGCCGTCGACGTCGCTCCAGACGTCGACGTCGGTGAGTCGGAGTTCGCCGTTGGCCTGCCACGTACGCGGCCGGCATGCGATCAACGTCGCGCCGACGAAGACGACGGCGACAACGGCGCTCACAACGGCTCCAGGGACGACGCCGATCGAGGCGCTGGCGGGCCACGGCGTCCCGTGCATGAACGCGGTGATGCGGACCAGCCAGGCGACGAGCAGGACGATCAGCAAAGGGAGGTAGATGCGGCGGAGCCGGTGGGCGAGCGCTTCCTCGAAGGAGATCTTGATGCGCGGCGTGCGGTAGTCCTCGCTGAGTTCGCGCCGCCAGTGGGGGTCGTCGATCTCCTGCGAGGGATCGAGCGCGTTCGCGAAGACGTTCTCCTGTAACAAGCGCACGCGCGAGCGCCAGAGATCGTAGCCGCGATAGCGGCGGGCCTCGATCACGAGAAAGACCGTGAGCATCACCATGCCCACGAGAAGGATGTAGTGGGGGTTGTCGCTCGTGAACGTCCAGGTCAGGATCGCCGCCATGATCGTGACCGCCCAGTTGGTGGTGCGATCGAGGCGCTCGCGCCAGAACTTCATGCGATGAACTTCCCCACGGTAGAGATGGGCCATCGACGATCCAGGGCCCATCCCCTCCTCGAACATCCCGCGGCCGATGTGGCGCTCGCTCTCGCCGGTCGGATCGAACGGCTCGTTCCCGCTCACGGATCCCACCCCGTCGACGATCGGTCGCGATCGATCAGTGTCCCGTCACGCCATCGGTTCGCGTGTCGCTCGTGGTTCGTTGTCATCGGTCGAGTACGTGGTCGGTGTCGAACATCGCGTCGCCGGTAATTCGGTTCGATCAGTGTGTCGCCCTACCGAACTGTTTCGGATAAGACTTGCCATACGATGGAGTGAGAGTGACGATATCGGGGCGACAATGATGATATTATCCAACTATTCGTGTTTGAGTGGAGCAGAGGTGCATGGTTGCAAGTGACGCACGGGTTCGTCGGCTGGTCGACGATGAACAGCAGGCGGCGGTGAACGGCAGGCGTCCGGCCGACCGATCGGCGGCTAGCCGAGAAGTGCACCATCCGGGAGGTAGCCGAGCGAGCGGAGCGTGTACCACGTCACGTACAGTCCGATGAGCACGAACGCAGCACTGCCGACCGACCGGACCGGGGCGGCGTAGCGCCCGAGCGAGAGCGACCCCTCGGTGAGACTGGCGACGACACTCAGCCCGATCATCAGCGTGCCCATCCCGGCGGCGAAGGCGGCGAAGACCGCCAGTCCCGAGAGGAAACTCCCCGTGAAAAACGACGAGAGCACGACGCCGAGGAACACCGGGAGGTTGCAGGCGAGGCTCCCGACGCCGTAGAGCAGGCCGAACGTGAAGAACTCCGAGTCGGACACCTCACCGCGCTCGGGGAGTTCGATGGCGCGGAGCGGCGAGATACCGTAGTAGTAGGCGGCCCCGAGCGCCACCAGCAACGGGCCGACGAGCAGTTGGAGCGACGCGAGATACGGGCGTACCCACTGGCCGACGACGAGCACGACCCCGCCGACGAGCAGGTACAGCAGGACGATGCCGAGGGTGGCGATCCCGCCGATGCGGAGCCCACGAACCGCGCCGCGGCGACCGGTCGCGACGACTGACAGTCCCGTGCCGAGGAACACCGCCGCCACCGGCGGGAGATAGCTGCCGGTGCCGAGTTTCGCCAGCGGGACGACGATCTCGTAACCGGGCAATAGCAGACGGATCCCCGCCGTCGCCATGTAGAACAGGGGGATCGCCCCGGCGAGGAAGAGCAGGACGCCATTAGCGAGCAGCAGCTGTCGCGCGAAGCTTCCCGAACCGCTGCTCGCGGTGCGGTCTGCGGGAGCGATGGCACCCCCATCGATTTCGGCATCGTGGGTGAAGTAGTAGGTCAGATACGCGGGCAGGAGGCCGACGCTACACGGCGCGAAGAACATCAGCACGCCCGCGGCGTAAGCGGCGACCAGTAGCGACGGCTGATCGATCGTCACCACGTCAGTTCACCCGGACGAACGGGTCGTCGATGGTCGGTCCACTGCTCGCGAGGGGTCGCGCCCGCCGGTCAGGGCAACCGATCGGCAAGTCGGGTGCACCGTCGCTCACGGTCACACGTACGCGACGACCGCGTAAATACGGGTCACTTCGGTCCGGCGACGGGCCCGGAACCGTCCGCGAGGCCGGACGATCGGCGACGACGGGATGGGAGACCGGCGCATCGAAACCGGGATACCCGACGGGAGTCGACTACCGATCGTGACGCAGTGGGTCGAGAACCCGACCGGCGGGCGCGACAGGGGCCCGATAGCGCTCGCGCGGGCGTGGCTCGAGGTGCTGGTACGCCCGCGCCGGTTTTTCGCCGCCGGGGTCGCACCGGGCGATCAGGCGCCCGGGCTCGCGTTCGTCATGGTCGTGGTCGCCATCGAGGAGGCGACCCGCTTCGCGCTCGTTCCGGGTTCCTATCCGGTGCTCGCCGACCAGCAGCTCGCGTCGGCGCTGCTCGTGCTCCTCATCGCCGTCGGCTTCGTCGCGCCGCTCGCCCTCCATCTCGCGGCAGCCACCGAGACGCTCGCGCTCGTCGCTGTGGCCGATGACCGCGCCGGCGTCAGCGAAACCGTGCAGGTCATCGCCTACGCGAGCGCCCCCTGCGTGCTCGCCGGCGTTCCAATCCCAGGACTCAGGATCGCCTGCGCGCTATACGGAGCAGCACTGCTCGTCGTCGGTACAAGCGAGGTCCACGAGATCGGTCTCGGGCGCGCAGCCCTCGCTGCGGCCGTGCCCGCGGTCTTCGTCTTCGGCTATGCCTTCCGGGCGATTGCGGCCGGAACAGCACTATTGCCGTAGTCGATCGACGCAGTACGATTGTTAATATATTCGACACAAAAAGAGAGTTCGGACCGACAGGATGACCGTTCGGCGCATCCGGGCGAGATAAGTTTTCGATTTCGTCACAAGCGAGTGGATCGACCAACCCCATTAATAAATAGTTCGATAGTAATGGCATATAGACAACCACAATAATCTCGATCGCCTCAATTCATCCGTCTACAGTCGTTTCGCGCTGACGATTCTCGCTGAAAGTGGTTGCCGCAGCCACGTTTTTATGTCAAAACTGGGTTCTGTCCGCTATCAAGCTCTGCTTGATAGATGGTAGGCCGAGCTTGATGGAGTATCAAGCGGCCCAATACTACGTGGATAGCGCTGGAGGTGGTGGCTGTACCCCGCGGCCGTCCAGCGGCCGTGGGACAGGACACAACAATGCGTTTGCCACAAGGAAAACTGCTCGCGCTGATCGTGCTGGTGGTCGCCGCCTCGATGGTGATGGCCACCGGCGCGTTCAGCAGCGTCACGGCCGACAGGAGCACCGATGTCGAAGTCGTCGGCGACCAAGAGGCGTTCCTCGCGCTCGAACAGGGATCGGGGCCGAACGGCCAGAAATACGCCACGACCAACAACGGCCGGCTGGCGGTGAACCTCGACGGCGATGCGAAGGTCAAAGGACAAGGCGTCAACCCGAGTGCAAAGACCTCCTTCGACAACGTGTTCACGATCACCAACAAGGGCGGTCAGTCGGTCGATATCCGGATCGAGGACAGTTCCGACGCCGTGACCTTCTACAAAAACGGCGATCCGACCAGCTCCATCGAATCGGCGGGCAGCTCCCTCGGCGTCGGCAGTTCGGTGAAGGTCGGCATCATGGTCGACACCACTTCCGGCGTCTCTCAAGGGAACCTCATCGAGGCCATCACCGTCCACGCCAAAGCTCCCAATTCCGGACAGGCCCCCGGCGCTGACGGCAAACCACAGGATCCGAGCTAATTCGGCGATCGATCGTCAGCTCGATGTCGAGAACGTCCCCGTCCACGACCGAACGCCCGCGGATCGAGCCACTGCTCCGTGCTGGAGGTCGAGCGTGAGAGCTGCTCGCAAGCTTGGCACTGTAGTGCTGGCACTGGCGGTGGTGCTCGCCGCCGTCTACGCGACGGGCGCGTTCACCTCCACGTCCGCCGAGCGATCGGCGGACGTGACCGTCGCTGGCGACGCCTCCGCGTTCCTCGCATTCGAAACGTCCGAGGGACCCAACGGGCAGTTCGCCTCCTACGGATCCGACGGTGCGCTGCAGGTTCGAATGGGCGAAGGCAGCCGCGGCGTCAATCCCGGCAGTCGAACCGCCTTCCAGAACGTCTTCACGACCTTGAACAAAGGGGCACAGCCCGTGAGCGTCTGGTTCGACGGTGGCAGCAAGGCCGTGACCTTCGTCGGACCCGATGGCAATCCCATCGAAAGCGAGAGTCGGGCGGTCACGCTTCGGCCTGGCGGGCAGTCACTGCACGTCGGACTGGTCATCGACTCCCGCGGTGTCGAGCCCGGCAAGAACCTGCTTCAGTCGGTCGAAGTTCGCACTGCTACCGGCGAGAAGTCGCAAGCCAACTCCATCGAGAACGTGAACAGCGATACCGGCAATGGTGGAGTCAGGAGCGACAACGGCAGCAACGACCGGATTGAAAACGCCGGTAACGGGTGGTCCGGTGACGAGGAGACAGTTACCAGTAACAACGATAGAAGTGACACTAGTGAGAACGGAAACAGCGGCGATGCGAGGACGGATTCCAACAACGATGGCTCGTCGGGGGAGCAACCTCACACGGTGGAGATCGCGGGCCACACGTTCGAGATTCCCGAGTTCTTGGCCGATCTTTCCCTAGAAGACGCAAAGACAGCGATAAAGGGGGCATTCTTCGGCCAAACGGGGATGCGGGACGGGATGCATCCAGTGGATTCGGCGAACTCCGTGTTCTACATCCTCGGCCAGATTGCCGGATCGTTCGTTCCGACGTTGGGCAGCGTCGCGGATGCGCGTGACGCCGTCCAAGACGCCGCGAACGGCAAACTGGGTACTGCAGCGCTCAGCGCAGCCGGAGCTATTCCCGGTCTCGCAAAACTGACCGAGGGACAACTGGCGATACGACACCTCAAGGACTGGAAGAAGAGCTTTGGTGGGGAAATGGCCGGAGATCTCAAAACACTCGGACAGTTGATCGTCAACCACGTCGGGCCGTACATGCCGAACTCGATCGTGAAGAAGGCACTCGACGTTACCACCGACGGGGCGGCGAGCACGCTGAAAAAGGACGGCTTCACCGTGGAGCAAATCACGGAGTTCTCCAAAGACGGAAATCTCGAGATGATGGCAGAAGCTTCCGAGAGCGGGTTGAAACTCAGTCCCGAGAGTACCAACTTCAAGCGAGTCAGTCGGCTCAGGAACATGGACGTACCTGCCGAGGATGTCGTGTGGTACGTTGAGAATGGCTACAGCCTCAAATGGGTCGAAAATCTTCGAAAATCTGGTAGATCTCCCGAGTTCATCAAGGACGTATATAAGTGGGGATCGCGAGGACAAGAAAGCACAGACTGGTACAGTATGGCAAACGACTACTGCAGCGTACAAGCATCACTCGAAGACAGAAAGGAAGAAAATAAACAAGCATGTAATAATCTCCCAACCCAGTGAAGGACGATACGGTCGAATTGTCAAGATTAAAGGGACCATCATAGACAAAGAAAATGAAGCTCAAAGGATATATCGAAGGAATCGTACTCGTTGTAGTGATGTGGTTCGTATTCCAGTGGGGTGTCCAGCCAATACTCATTAGTATCGATCCGATGTTCGCCGACCAGCCCGTTAACCGCATCCGGCGCGGTCCACAGACTCCTGCGCAGGTGGCCGGGATTGTCACATTTGTTGTAGGAATATTTATTTATTATTCTACTAGACTCATATACTCCCATGGGATTAATGAATACATAGGTGGACTCCATGTATTATTATTCATCCCGATCTCCGCTCTGATTCCAAACAGATATATCCCTGGATGGTTTGTCCCGGGTGATCTCGATCTTGATGAATGGTGATTGAAATTGTGTTTGTCAATTAATTTCCGTGAAGATATCCTTATAAGTAATCAACAAGGACGAATTTATTAATTCTGTGTGAAAATCGACAGCAAGAAAAGAAATCGTTACAATGGAACTTAGAGGATACATTGAAGTAGCGATACTCGTCGTAGTGATGTGGTTCATCTTTCAGGATATCGTTCAACCGATACTCATCGGTATCGACCCGATGTTCGCCGATCAGCCAGTTGACCGCGTTCGGCGCGGTCCGCAGACCCCCGCACAGGTGGCCGGAATCGTCACATATGCTGTGGGTGCATTCATCTACTATTCAGGGAAACTCATGTATTCTCATGGTATTTTAGTATATTTTTTGGGTTTTCAACGAGTGATTTTGATGATTATCCCCAATACAATTCTGACAGAAAAATACCATCCGAGAAAAATGGAGACTGTTGAAGAACTCGCAGAACAATATAAGGACTAATATACAAACGATGCAACTGCAGTCTAACGAAGGTCAAGACCCGCCGAAACACGTTTTCGCCCGAAACCATCAACGCCGTGTGGAAGTGGGGCTCACGGACAAGTACAGTCATCGATTGGTACAGCATGGCTGATAACTACTGCAAAGTCCAGCAGTCACGCAAACCAGCAAACGGAAACCATGCATCGATATGTGAGCGACTGTCAACCCAACCAGACAGTTGATCGTTCCATAGCTCAGGTTGCCGAGAACAATGGTTAACTGCTGGCTCCGCCACACACCAGTATGCTCAACCTCGATATCGCGTCGTTCATGGTCGAACTGAAAGACGGCGCGTTAAAGAACGTCGGTCCATCGAACAAGTCCGCCACCGCGAAACTGTTCGACGTGACGAGTGCCGAGGCACGCGAGTTCGGCGACAAACGCGTGAAGTTCGTCTTCGAGGACGACGAAGGCAACGAGGTCCAGGTGGCGCTCTTTCCCAAGGAGGCCAAACGGATCGCGGACGATATCGAAGCCCTCGAAGCGGACAGTCGGGTCTTCGAGGACTGACGTTCCGTTACCGCTCCGCACAGCCCACACACCTCCCGCGTGCGCCGACCGGGCCGATCTGTCGATGCTGTCTCGCCGAAGCGTTGATCCCGACGGTGCGTGCGCGCCGCGTTTCGACAACCGTTTTAGTGCCCGGCCGTACGTTGAGCCAATGGGTAGCTGTATCATCTGCGGCACCTCCACGGATGGCTACATCTGCGAGAGTCACGAGGAGGACGTCGTTTTCGAATTCGAGGGATCGCACGCGAACCAACTCACGCCCGGGCGTTTCTACCGTGGCTCGGTGGACGGCTTCGCCGAGTTTGGCGTGTTCATCGACATCGGCGACAGCGTCACCGGTCTGCTCCACCGCAGCGAGCTCGACAGCCGTCTGGAGAGCCTCGACTGGGACTCGGGCGACACGGTCTACGTCCAGGTCACGGACGTCCATGACAACGGCAACGTCGATCTCACGTGGTCGATCCGTCAGGCCGACCGCGAGTTCCGCGGCAGCCTCGTCGACACGCCCGAGGGTGACGAACTCCCGGACGACGCGGAGGCCCCAGACCCAAATGAGCGCGCGGTCGCCGGACGTCCGGCGACCGACGCCGACGAGAGCGCAGTGACGACCGACGAGCCACAGACGGACGAGAGCTCGGCGACGGTCGACATCGACGGTGCGAGCGAGTCGGAAACCGACACGAGCACCGAGAGAGCAACCGGGACGAGCGCCGCATCGACGGCCGACGACGGTGGCGCGACGCTCGCCGAACCCGACGAGGAGCGCGAGCGCGTCGCCATCGACGAACTGGAATCGCGCGTCGGCGACGAGGTGCGCGTCGAGGGTACGGTCGCCTCGGTGCGCCAGACCGGCGGCCCGACCGTCTTCACGCTTCACGACGAGAGCGGCACGGTCGACTGCGCGGCCTTCGAGGAGGCCGGCGTCCGCGCGTACCCCGACGTCGAACAGGGTGCGGTCGTCGCCATCGAAGGGCGCGTCGAGCGCCATCGCGAGGAGATCCAGGTCGAGGCGTCCGGGCTCGCCGTGCTGGACGACGAGGAGCGCGAGGCCGTCGAGGACCGGATGGAGGAGGCACTCGCCGAGCAGGCCCAGCCCGAGGCGGTCGCACCGCTCGCTGAGGATGAAGCGGTCGACGATCGCCTCGACGAGATCCGCGATCTCGCGGGGCTGATCCGGCGCGCCGTGCTGGATTCACGACCCGTCATCGTCCGTCACGACGCCAGTGCCGACGGCTACGTCGCCGCCAGCGCCATCGAGCGGGCGACGCTGCCCCTCGTGCGCGACGAGCACGCCCAGCGCGACGCCGAGTACCACTACTTCGACCGCCGACCGCTCGGCGAGGGCGTCTACGACATGAACTCGGCGACCCGCGACGTGACGAAGATGCTCGACGCCAACGAGCGCCACGACGAGAAGTTCCCGCTGTTCGTCTTCTGTGGCGTCGGCGGGACCGGGGCCTCGAAGGACGGGCTGGAACTGCTCTCGGTGTACGACGCCGATCGAGCCGTCGTTTCCGACGGGGCCACCAACGGCGAGACGGCCGAGGCGTTCGTCGACACTGCGGGGACGACCGCGACCGCGATCGCGGCGACAGTCGCCGTCCACGTCGATCCCGACGTGCGCGACGATCTCGAACACCTACCGGCGGTGAGTTTCTGGGAGGAGACGCCCGCGGCGTACGCCGATCTCGCCAGCGAGATGGAGTACGACGCCGACCGGACACGCGATCTCCGGCAGTCGGTCGCGCTCGTCGCGAACTACCAGGCCTACGAGGACAAGCGCGAACTCGTCGCCGACCTGCTGTTCGACGGGCGTGAGTCGCTCGCGACGCGGCTGGCGACCCAGTTCCGCGAGAAGCTCGACACGGCGCTCGATACCGCACGGGCGCATCTCGAACAGCACGAGGTCGACGGAACAGTTGTAAGCGTGCTCGATACGGACGCGTTCACCCACCGCTACGACTTCCCGCCGACGGGACTGCTCTGTGACGAACTCCACCGCCGAACCCGCGACGACGCACCGGTGCTGCTGGGGATCGGCGAGGACGAACTGCTCGTCCGGCACGTCGACGCCCTCGATCTCGACGCCGTCGCCACGGACGTCGCCGACGGCGCGCCCGACGCGGACGTGTCGGTCGGCGCGGCCGGCGACGACAGGCTGACCTTCCTGGTCGGCGAGCGCGAGGCCGTCCGCGAGGCGGCGATCGAAGCGGTCGCCGAACGGTCGTAGGTCGGCAACAACAGCCTTATTCACGCGACGCGACTGGTTTTCACGAGTGCGATGAGTACCGAGATTCCGCCGACCGAGACGGAGGCATTCGAGCGGACCTGCGAGACGCTTATCGAGCGGATTCTCGACGGCGAGATCGAACGCGGCAAAGTCGAGGCGGCGAAACTCGAGGCCTGTTCGACCCATTCCGCGCCGAAAGTCCCGAAGAACTCCGAGATCATGGATCACGCGCCGGAGGGCCGCCGCGAGGAGCTGGAGAAAGTGCTGCAGCGAAAGCCCGTCAGAACGGCCTCGGGCGTCTCGCCGGTGGCGATCATGACCAGCCCGCACATGTGCCCGCACGGGAAGTGTCTCTACTGTCCGGGCGGTCCCGGCTCCGAGTTTTCGAGTTCGCAGAGCTACACGGGCCACGAGCCGGCCGCCGCGCGCGGCGTCCAGAACGACTACGATCCCTACGGCCAAGTCACGCTTCGACTCAATCAACTGCGCGAGATCGGGCACCCAGTGGACAAGGTCGAGCTAATCGTGATGGGCGGGACGATGACCGCCCGGAGCCACGACTACCAAGAGTGGTTCGTCAAGCGGGCGCTCCAGGCGCTCAACGAGTTCGATCCCGACGCCGAGCCGACTCCCTCCGAGAGCGAGAGCTTCGCACAGGAGCCCGACGAGTACGACTTTCGCTATCTGGAAGACGTGATCGCCGACAACGAGACGGCGCGGGTTCGCAACATCGGGACGACCTTCGAGACGAAACCCGACTGGTGTGACCCCGAGCAGATCGACCGCATGCTCGATCTCGGCGGGACGAAAGTCGAGGTCGGCGTGCAGACCACGTATGATGAAATCAATCGCGCGATGCATCGCGGGCACGGCACACAGGCCTCCGTGAACGCGAACCGCCGGCTGCGGGACGCAGGGTTCAAGGTGGGCTTTCACATGATGCCCGGCCAGCCCGGGATGACGCGGGAGATGTGTATCGAGGACTTCCGCCGGCTGTTCGAGGAGAGCGAGTGGCGGCCGGACTATCTCAAGATCTACCCAATGCTGGTCGTGCGCGGGACGGCGACCTACGACATGTGGCGAAACGAGGAGTTCGAGCCGCTCGACAACGAGACGGCCGCCGAACTGGTCGCCGAGATCAAGTCGATGATACCCAAGTACGTCCGTCTCCAACGCGTCCAGCGCGACATCCCGGCGGACTTCATCGATGCGGGCGTCTGGAAGTCGAACCTCCGCCAGCTCGCGCGCCAGCGCATGGACGAACACGGCTGGGACTGTGACTGCATCCGCTGCCGCGAGGTCGGAATGAACGAGGAACCGCCCGAGAACGTCGAGCGCGACGTGCTGACCTACGAATCGGGCGGCGGCACCGAGCAGTTCATCAGCTACGAGGACCCCGACCGCGACCTGCTGGTGGGATTCTGTCGGCTGCGCTTCCTGAACGACCCCGTGCGCCGCGAGCTCGAAAACGCGGCCATCGTCCGCGAACTCCACGTCTACGGCCCGATGGTCCAGGTCGGCGACGAGAGCGCCGACTGGCAACACAGGGGCTACGGCGGGAAACTGCTTGACCACGCCGAGCGGATGGCCGCCGACGCCGGCTTCGACAAACTGAGCGTCATCAGCGGGATCGGCGCACGCGAGTACTACCGCAATCGGGGCTATCACCAGGACGGCCCGTACGTCTCGAAGCGATTGTAAACCGCTATCAGATTCATTCGAGTTGCCGAAAACGGGGGTTTGGATCGCTGAAACCCCCGAACCGGCCAGTTGATTTATGTAGGAGGGGTGTGCGAGTGGGGACGGGGACGCCGCAGGTGATGCCACGGACGGACCCACTCGTGGGGTGCGGAGCCGGTTCGGGGGTTCATGGCCCCATCCGGTCGACGTTCTGAAACCATTGTGACCCGATCTCGTTTAGCGTCCGGAGTCCGTAGCGCAGTCGATGACTCAGAACTGCTCGCGACGGGAGGGGCCGCGATGAACGTCGCCATCGTCGGTGCCGGCGTCGCCGGCGCGGGAGCGGCGTACGCGCTCAACGACACGGCGGACGTGACGGTTTTCGAGAAGGCGTCGTCGATCGGCGGCCGGACCGCGACCCGGCGACGGCACGGCTGTCGGTACGATTACGGCGCGAACTACTGCAAGGACGAAGGAAGCGCCGACGATCTCCTTCCGGAACTCGACGCGTCGGGATTGGTCGATATCGACACGCCGGTCTGGACGTTCGACGGCGCGAACGAGATCAGTGAGGGCCACGACAGCGACGAGCGAAAGTGGACCTACCGCGACGGCATCGAGCAGCTGCCCCACCGGCTGTTCGAGCGCACCGACGCGACGATCGAGACGGACACCCGCATCGGCGGGATCGAACGGACGAACGGCTGGCGGCTCGAAAACGTGGCCGGTGACGACTGTGGCGAGTTCGACGCACTGGTGTGTACGCCGCCCGCCCCGCAGACGGCGGAGCTGCTGGCGAGTGCGGGATGGGAGGACGAGCTCCGTGAGCAACTCGTCGGAACGATGAATGCGGTGCCGTACCGGACGACCGTCACCGCCGTGTTGCACTACCCGTTCGCGCTCGATCGGCCGTACTACGCGCTCGTGAACACCGACGGTGAGCACGAGATCGGCTGGCTCTCGCGCGAGGAGTGCAAGCCGGGCCACGTGCCAGAGGGTGAGTCGCTTCTGATCGTCCAGCTGGCACCCGGCTGGTCGGCCGAGCGTTACAGCGAACCCACCGACGAGATCGCGGCCACAGCGGCCGACTCGGTCGCGGAACTGTTCGACGACGAGCGCCTCGCCGCCCCGGACTGGGTCGACAGCAAGGGCTGGCGGCTCGCTCAGCCCGACGACGGCGTCGATACGGAGCTGCTCGCCCGCGCCGAGGCGGACGGGCTCTTCTTCGCCGGCGATTGGGTCGCGGGCGAGGGGCGGATCCATCTCGCGCTCGACAGCGGCCTCGATGCCGGCGATCGCATCCGAGAGCGCGCGTAACGACACCTCTTTTCGGCACCCGTACACAGAACGGGTATGGATCCGAAGCGCGAGCTCACCAGCGTCGACCTCGCGGCCCTCGTCACCGAGCTCGGGACGTACGCCGGCGCGAAGCTCGACAAGGCCTATCTCTACGGCGACGATCTGCTGCGCCTCAAGCTCAGGGACTTCGATCGTGGCCGGGTCGAACTGCTGATCGAGGTCGGCGAGACCAAGCGCGCACACGTCGTCTCGCCCGAGCACGTCCCCGACGCGCCGGGTCGTCCGCCCGGGTTCGCGAAGATGCTCAGAAACCGGCTCTCGGGCGCGGATTTCGCCGGCGTCTCGCAGTTCGGCTTCGATCGTGTGCTCACCTTCGAGTTCGAGCGTGGGGATCGAAACACGAAGGTCGTCGCCGAGCTGTTCGGCGAGGGAAACGTCGCCGTTCTCGACGCGACCGGCGAGGTGGTCGACTGTCTCAACACCGTCCGCCTCCAGTCCCGGACCGTGGCCCCAGGCGCACAGTACGAGTTCCCCTCGGCACGTTTCGACCCGCTCGCGGTCGACTACGACGGCTTTGCCGCCCGAATGGATGAGTCGAACACCGATCTCGTGCGCACGCTCGCTACCCAGCTCAACTTCGGCGGGCTCTACGGCGAGGAGCTCTGTACCCGCGCGGACGTCGAGAAGGAGCTGGCCATCGAAGAGGCCGATGAAACCGATTTCGAGGCGCTCTACGACGCACTCACTGGACTGTCGGAACAGCTGTCGAGCGGTGATTTCGCTCCCCGTATCTACCGCGACGACGGCGAACCGGTCGACGTCACGCCCTTTCCGCTCGACGAGCGCGCCGAGTTGGATAGCGAGGAGTTCGACTCGTTCACGGCGGCGCTCGACGCGTACTTCGTCGAGCTCGACACCACGGAGGACGAGGAGAGCGGCGGGCGCGAGCGCCCCGATTTCGAGGAGCAGATCGAGCGCCAGCAGCGCATCATCGACCAGCAGGAGGGTGCCATCGAGGAGTTCGAGGAGCAGGCCGACCGCGAGCGCGAAACGGCCGAATCGCTCTACGCGAACTACGAGCTCGTCGACGAGATCCTCATCACGGTCAGGAACGCGCGCGAGGAAGGCATCGGCTGGGAGGCCATCGAGGAGCGGTTCGCCGAGGGCGAGGAGCGCGGGATCGCGGCCGCCGAGGCCGTGACGGGCATCGAGCCGAGCGAGGGCACCGTCACCGTCGAAATCGACGACCGTGACGTGGAGCTCGACCCAGAGGAGGGCGTCGAACAGAACGCCGATCGGCTCTACCGCGAGGCAAAGCGCGTCGTCGAGAAGAAGGAGGGTGCCGAGGAGGCTGTCGCCGAGACGCGCGAAGAGCTCGAAGCGATCGAGCGCCAGCGTGACGAGTGGGAGGCCGGCGACGTCGATAACGAGCCCGACGAGGAGAGCGAAGACATCGACTGGCTCTCTCGAAGATCGATTCCCGTCCGCACGGACGAGCAGTGGTACGAACGGTTCCGCTGGTTCCACACGAGCGACGGCTATCTGGTGATCGGCGGGCGCAACGCCGATCAGAACGAGGATCTGGTGAAGAAATACCTCGATCGCGGCGATCGCTTCTTCCACACGCAGGTCCAAGGCGGGCCGGTGACGATCCTGAAGGCCACCGGTCCGAGCGAGCCGACCCGCGAGATCGACCTGCCCGACCGAAGCCTGGAGGAGGCCGCCCGGTTCGCCGTTTCGTACTCGACGGTCTGGAAGAACGGGCGCTTCGCCGGCGACGCCTACATGGCCGAGCCGGACCAGGTCTCGAAGACGCCCGAGAGCGGCGAGTATCTCGAAAAGGGTGGGTTCGCCATCCGCGGCGACCGTACCTACTTCCGGGACACCGCCGTCGGCGTCGCGGTCGGCATCACCTGCGAGCCCGAGACGCGCGTGATCGGCGGACCGCCATCGGCCATCGCCGATCGGACGGAGACCGCGATCGAAGTCGAGCCGGGCCAGTACGCACAGAACGACGCCGCGAAACGACTGTACCGGGAGTTCCGCGAGCGATTCGAGGACACCTCGTTCGTTCGCAAGGTCGCCAGCCCGGACCTGATCGCGGAGTTCCTGCCACCGGGCGGGAGCCGGATCGTCGACTGAGCCACAACGACAGCGCACTTACTGCTCGCCCACCCAGTCGTGATATGCAGATCAACGGCCGCACGCGACTCGAGGGCGAGCGCGAGCGCTGGACGCTCGTTCCCGAGAGTCTCGACGATCTCTGGCATCTCTCCTACGTGCTCGAACCCGGCGATCTCGTCTCGGGCGAGACCACCCGGCGCATCCAGCGCGACGACGATCGGATGCGCGACACCGGCGGCGAACGCGAGCCGATGTCGGTCACGATCAGCGTGGAGGACAGCGAGTTCCACAAGTTCGCCAACCGACTCCGCGTATCGGGCACGATCGAGTCGGCCTCGCGCGAGGACCAGATCGGCCATCACCACACGCTCAACGTCGAGGAGCGCGCGGAGGTCGAGATCGAGAAGATATGGCAGCCCGACCAGCGCGAGCGCATCGAAGAGGCCGTCGAGGCGACCGAGAACGCCGACGTGGCGATCGCCACCGTCGAGGAGGGTGCGGCCTCGATCCACACCGTCGCCCAGTACGGGGCCGAGGAGTACGCTTCTTTCACTGGCCCCACCGGAAAGGGCGAGTACGCCCGCGAGCGCTCCGAACTGTTCGCCGAGCTCGCGAGCGCGCTCTCACACCTCGACGTCGATGCGGTCTTGCTCGCCGGACCGGGATTCACCAAGGAGGACGCCAAGAAGTATATCGAGCGGAACGCACCCGAGCTGCTGGACAAACTCGGAGCGACCGTCGACACGAGCGCCATCGGCGATCGCGGCGTTCACGAGGTGCTCAAGCGCGGTGCGGTCGAGGAGGTCCAGGCCGAGACTCGCATCGCCGAGGAGGCCGGGAAGATCGACGAACTCACCGCCCGCATCGGGCAGGATGCGGAGGCCACCTACGGCATCGAGAAGGTCGCCGAGGCCACCGAGTTCGGGGCCGTGGAGGAGCTGCTCGTGCTCGACGAGCGCCTGCGCGAAGAACGCACCGACGATGGCGAGTGGGATGTCGACGTGAACGAGATCATCGAACGGGTCGAACAGCAGGGCGGTTCCGTCACCGTCTTTTCGAGCGAATTCGCGCCCGGCGATCAATTGGGCTCACTCGGCGGGATCGCGGCGCTGTTGCGTTATCGCCTGGAGTGATTCGATGAATTACTCGATCTCGACCGTCAGTCCATCACGAGCGAACCTGACGTCGCCGTCGTAGCGCTCGCCGATCGATTCGAGCATCTCCTCGTGGCGACCCTCGGTGTGGGGGTAGAGATGGGTGAGATAGAGCCGTCCGACGTCGGTTCCCGAATCGGCGAGCGTTTCGCCAAGCTGGCTCGGCGTCGGGTGGCTCGAGACGTCGACCTCGTCGGGAAACGAGCAGTCGTGGGCCAGTACGGCCGATCCGTCGGCGAAATTCGCAAGACCCTCGAACGCCTCGCTGTCGGCGCTGAAGGTGAACGTCGGTCCTTCCCCATGCGTGAACCGATAGGCGAGACAGTCCATCGAGTGGCGGGTCTCCTTGGCGTCGATGTCGAACCCGGCGACCGAGAACGATTCCGCGCCGATCTCGCGCACTCGGAGATCGATGCGCCCGTCCATGTACTCGTGGACGTCAAGCAGGCCGTCGAGCAGGGCCTTGGTGCCCTGCGGGCCGACGACTTCCAGATGCTCTGCGCCGGCGAGCCAGCGGGCTTTCATCAGGGGAAGGAGGTCGGCCACGTGGTCGAGATGGTGGTGGCTCAGGAGAACCGTCGAAACGCCCTCGTAGCCCGCGTCGGTCCGTGCGAGCGCGTTGAGGACGCCGCTGCCGCAGTCGACGAGTAGGGAATCACCGTCGGCGTCGAGCAGCAGTCCGGTCTGCGCACGCCGGCCGCTCGGCATCGCCGCGCCGGTTCCGAGGAAAGTCACTCGCATGGTGGATGGGCGGCGGCAGCGCGGAAAAGACGCTCGCTGGCGCGTCGGTTCGTGCCGTCGATCGGAGAACCGCGCATCGCGAGGATCGAATCGACCGTCGGGCCTCGATCGCGATAGAATGGTTCTGAGACATCCGATCGACAGTATCAAGCCGAAGGCTCATGAGCGCTACCGCCCCACGCTCGGCGATGGCAGACTCCTCGGCCGGCGGGAGCGGCTTCTTCGCGTACTACCGCCAGTACGCCCGCTCGGGCGTCCACGCCGCGAGCGCGGCCGCGCTCACCGCCATCGGACTCTGGGCCAGTTTCACCGGCAATCGGTCGTTCATCCTCCTGGCGATCGCCGTCTACGTCCTCCCGCCGCTGTTTCTCTATCTCACGAACGAAGGCGAGAGGGTCCCGTCGGTGGTCGACGAGGATGTACCAACGGACCACGGTGCGGACCGAAGCGAGGCGAGCACCGGCGAAACACGCGACAGTAGCGACAGCGACGACGATCACGACCCCAGGGATGGACGAGTCGATCGTTCCCAGGCCGATGCGACGGCCGAGCGTCGAACGACCGACGATTCGTCCGCTCTCGATACCTCGGGTGCGGCGTCCGCAACCGACGAACACGATGGCGAGGAGCGCATCGACGACGGGGCCGACGAATCCGCATCCGGGAGCGACGACAGTGAGCGCGACGGCAACGATCGCGACGGTGACGAATCGGCCGAACCGGACTGGACAGAGAGTGACACGCCGACCGACCGATCGCTGCTCGACGTCGTTGCGACTCACGAGAGCGCGTACGCGGTCGGCGAGGGCGGAATCGTGCTCGCCCGCGACGAGGACGAGTGGACGGTGGCGCTCGACGACGGCCCGACGGCGAACGGGAACGTGCTGCGCGGCGTGGACGCGACCGACGACGGTGAAGCCATCTGGTTCGCCGGCGACAGCGGCGTGCTCGGGCGCTACGCTGACGGAACGCTGACCGACCACTCCGCACCGAAGGATCAGACCAGCACCTGGGAGGACGTCGCCGTGACGGGCGAATTGGGCGGCGAGCGGCTCTACCTGGTCAACGGCTCGGGCGAACTCCTCCGCGGCAGCTACGAAGGCGGTACGGTCTCGTGGGAGGACATCGAAAAACCAGGGAGCGGGTCGAGCATCTCGTCGATCGCGTTCGTCGACGGCGACCGTGGCCATCTCTGTGACACCAACCAGTCGGTCTACGAGACGACCGACGGCGGCGAATCGTTCGAGCGGATCGGTATCGAGGACGCGAACGCCGCCTTCATCGATATCGCCGCCAACGCCGCCGAAACGCTCGTCACGGCCGACGACGGCTCGCTGTTCCGCCACGACGGCGCGGTCTGGACCCGACGTCGGCCGGGCGAGGCGGCGCTCTCGGCGATCGCCATCGACGACGAAGCGGGGTTCGCGGCCGGCGACGGCGGTGCGATGTACGAACGCGCAAACGGGGACTGGGAATCGGTCGAGACACCGGTTGCTGCGGATTTACGGGGGATCGCGGTCGGAGATCAACGAGCCGTCGCGGTCGGTGCCGAGGGAACGATCGTCGAGCGATAGCCCTATTTCGCCCAGTCGACCATCCGCGCGTAGCGTTCGTCCGAGGAAAGTGCGTTCTCGTCGCCGACGAGCACGAGCGCCTTCTTCGCGCGCGTGAGTGCGACGTTCACCCGTCGGTGATCCTCGAAGATCGGTGAATCGAGGTCGCCAGTCGCGACGAACGAGACGATGATAACCTCCTTCGCCGAGCCCTGGAACCGATCGACGGTGTCGACGGCGACGTCGGGTACTTCTCGGCGGATGGCTGCCGCCTGCGCGCGAAACGGCGCGATGACGCCGATCTCCTCGCGCGGGACGTCCGCTTCGACGGCTCGCTCGACGAGCTCCGCGACCGCCGTCACCTCCGCGGGGTTCGTGTTCCCCTGCGCCGTGCCGTCGGGATCGACGAACGCGACCCGTTTCCGGAGGAGGTCGGGGAGCGCGTCGGCATCCACAGTTGGAAGGTCGGTGACGTGCTGGGCGGCGACCGCCCCGCTCGCCGGCCGGAGCGCGCCGTCGTAGAATTCCTGAGAGGAGTAGGCCTGGATCCGCTGGGCCATCCGGTACTGGGTGTCGAGCAGCACCGACGCGTCCGGATGCTCGGCGGCCAGTCGCTCGAACAGCGATCGCGAGAGGTCGGCCGCCCGCCCGCCACCGCCGCTCGGCGACGGCTCGATCGATTGCTGGACGTCAGCGTGCCCGCCGTCCGATCGTGCAGCGGTCGGGGTCGTCGGTTCGGATTCGGTTGCCTGCTCGGTGTCGGCCGACTGCACCACCGGCGGGAGCTGCTGGTGATCACCGACGAGGACGAACCGGTCGGCGAGCGCGAGCGCGGCGAGCGTCGCCGGCTCGGTGAGCTGGCCAGCTTCGTCGACGAGCGCCACGTCGAATTCCGTCTCGCGCAATACGCGCGAACCACAACTCGCGGTCGTCGCTGCCACGACCGGGGCCTCGCTGAGCTCGCGCGCCCGCGCTTCGGGGTCGCCGCGCGATTCGAGCCGATGGTCCTGCATGTCCTCGCGCACGCCGCTCTCGGTTCCCACGCGGACGAACTCGGTGAACCCCTGTTCCTCGAGCGCTTCGAGCGCGTTGTCGACCGCACGGTTGGTGAAGGCCGACAGGAGCACGCGCTCGCCACGATCGACCAGCGCTCGGATCGCCCGGGCGATCGTGTAGGTCTTGCCGGTGCCGGGCGGCCCGTGGATCAGCGCGCAGTCGTCGGCCCCGACCGCCATGCGTACGGCCCGATCCTGAGCGGGGTTGTTGTCGATGAACGTCTCGTCGATTTCCCGAAATGTCGGCTCGCGCCGGTCGAAGAGCACGTCCTTCTGGGTGAGATCGCCGGCGAGCACCGCGTCGTGCAGCGCCGTGAGCATTCCATCCACACCCATCTCGGAGGGATAGACGTCGAGCCGGCGGAGCTCGACGGGTTCGTCAGTTTCGACGACGACCTCCTCGCCCAGTTCGATCACGCGAGCCATCTCGGCGGTCCCTCGTACGGGGTGGCCGTCGCTCGCGAGAACGACGTCGCCCTCGCGGATCTTCGACACCGGGTCGTCACAGCGCGCGCGGAGTTCCCACCGACCGTCGACTTCCGTCTCCCCTATCGGTTCGAGGTCGACGAGCGCCCGGTCGGCGGCGGCGCGCTCTTCGGCGCTCTGGGTCCAGAGCTTCGCGTACTCCCGGTGGACCGCTCGGCGCTCGTCCTCGATGGCCCGGTAGAACCGTTCGAAATAGGCCCGCTCTTCCGCGGGGAGCGGCTCGCCGATCCCTCCGGCCTTCGACTCCTGGTCGAGCCGACCGGAGATCACCATGCAGGTGTCCTGCTCGAAGCAGTAGTTGCAGGTCGCGTTGGCCTCGTAGCCCGTCGGCACGGTTTTGTCGACGCCCATCGCGGCGAGTTCGTTGCGCTGTCTGAGGACGTACTCCAACAGCCCGTCGGACAGCGAGAAATCCTTCGCCGGCGAGAGATCACCATCCGTTTCGCTCCTGTCGAGGGCGGCGTTTTTCGTGTAGATCAGCGTCCCGGTGTCGGGTGGTTCACCCATCTCATCGAGGAGAAGTGCGTAACAGGCGACCTGCACCTTGTCCTGAAAGCGTGGTTCGCTATTCGTGTTCTTTCCCGTCTTAAGCTCGACCGGCGCGCCGCGGCGCACGGCGTCGGCTCGCCCCTTCAGGCCGTACCGTTCCGAGATCAGCGTCCGTTCGGATCGCCACTCGTCTCCACCATCGAGGGTGCCCTGTCGGAGCCAGCCGTCGATGGCGCGAGCGTGGTCGGCCACGTCCGCCCTGACTTCGTCGGCGTCGCGGTCGAGCAGTCCGAGATCGAGACCCGCCTCGGCGACACGCTCGTCGATCGCCGTCTCGACGTCGCCGCCGCGGAGCAGATCAGAGAAGACCTCGTGGACGATCGTCCCCTTGATCACCGGGTAGTTGAGCGGCACACCGGAGAGTTTGTTGAGGTAGTGCATCCGGGGACACTGGACCCAGGATCGCACGTCGGTCACGTTCACGAGGTAGTCGGGTTCGACGACGATTCTGGAATCGCCGGTCGTCGAATACTGGATCTCGCCCCGATATTCGTCCTCCTCGACGTCGACAGCGAGCAGCTCCATGCCTTCTTCGGCGTAGTCGACGGTTTCGGTCCACTTGCCCCACAGCGTGAGCGTCACGGGGGCGGCCCGTCCGTCGTCGGGCCTGAGCGTGAGCTCCGCGCAATCGCGCTCGCCGTAGTCGGTGCTCACCGACGTCACCTCGCCCACCTCGACGAGCGATCCCCGCAGTTCGGTCACACGCTAAAACAGGGTCGGCTGGTGAAAAACGCTATCGGTCATCGAAATCGTCAGTGGATGCTGTTCCCTGGGTGCTACTGTGGGGTACCACGGTACTCGTCGTCGCCGAACCCGAGCAGTGGCCAGAAGATGAAGTTCAGAAACCACAGTCCGAGAGCGAACCCGACCCCGTGGCCGAACGCTCGCGAGACACCGGCGAACATCTTGTACATGCCGTAGAGGTTCACGATCGGAACGAAGAGGATTATCAGCAGCCACCACCACGCGTTGCCGCCGATCTTGAGCATGACGTACAGGTTGTATATCGGAATGATTGCAGCCCACCCCGGCTGACCGGCCCGCTGGAAGGGCCGTGTTTAATCGCTAGACAACGTCGGATCAGGTCGCCAGAGTGACGGAGTTGAAGCGGAAGACGGCGAAGTATGTCAACGCAAATCTTCCGCTTCACCGAACGTGTTGTCTTCGCCGTCAAAAGGGTTGCCGATGATTGGGACGAACCCGCCGCCCCGGAAGGTGGCGGCGGGTTCACCGATGCAGCGATGATATCCATCCACTGTCTCCGGATTTATCTCGATACAACCTACCGGATGACGATCGATGTGTTGACGGAAATGCCACGAATATCGCGGGAGATCGGCCTTGAGCCGGCCGATCTCCCGCATCCA
Source organism: Halococcus qingdaonensis (assembly GCF_024508235.1). Lineage (NCBI taxonomy): Archaea > Methanobacteriati > Methanobacteriota > Halobacteria > Halobacteriales > Halococcaceae > Halococcus > Halococcus qingdaonensis. Next base: position 2,062,334 of record NZ_CP101943.1, read on the forward strand.
TCGACGTTATGTCTCGCTTTCGATAGAATTGAGATGGCGGTCTGTCGAACACTTCTCCAGCAGTCTGCGCAGTTTCATAACACTGGGCCGATCGGAGCGATCGACGCTACGTTCTTCGAGCGCTCGCCTGCGAGCCGCTCGTACTGCAACAAGACGAAATACGAGGTACAGGGCCTCAAAGCCACGAAACTTGTCGATGCAGAAACAAACGTCATCCTCGATTTGCACTGTACGACCACCAGAGAAGGAAGTGACGCCGACATCTGCATGCAACTCGCCCGCCGGCAGGCGGACGAGTTGCAGATCCTCACTGCTGACAAAGGCTACGACTGCACGTGGCTGCGTGAGTACCTCCGTGAGGATCTTGACCTCCGACCGTTGATCAAGCACTGCATCAACAAGCCCTACGATCACGCCCACAACGCCCGAATTGACGACGATCTCTACCACCAGCGCTCCATGTCAGAAACCGTCTTCTCCTCGGTCAAGCGCTCGCTGGGCGTCGCCCTGCGAGCGCGGACATGGTATCGAGAATTTCGTGAGATCGCGTTGATGTGTGCGGTGTACAACATCAAGCAGGCCGCAAAACAGGAAATTCCACTTCCGTCATGCGATTAAACACGGCCGCTGGAAGGCCTTCCACATACCGGCAAGGGTAACGAGCGCTACCACCACGGCGATCAGTGTGGATACAGCTCCAAACACACCACCGCCATCACTCTGTAGCGGAACGAGCAGGAACTCCGAAATTGCTGACATCGATTGATCGCAACAGATCGCTGTGTATTAAATATTTCTATTCTGTAGTAGATTAATATAGGTATTTATAGAGAAAACTGAATAGTTGGTACATCGAATCGGGGAATAACAGAGTGTGTCTCCGTATGAAAGCATCCGTCCGAAAACACAGTGATCCAACAGCGTACCACTGCCAGCAACGACGAACGGTAGGCCTATTTCACGCCGGCGAGTCGGCCCTCACATGCAGACAGTGCTCCTCGCGGCCGGCGAAGGCACGCGGATGCGCCCGCTGACCGCCCACACGCCGAAACCGATGCTCCCGGTCGCCGACCGCCCGCTCTGTGCGCACACCGCCGACGCGGCTATCGCGGCCGGCACGGACGAACTCATTCTGGTCGTCGGCTACGAGGCCGACGCCGTCCGGGACTACTTCGGCGAGGAGTATCGCGGGATCCCGGTGAAATACGCCACGCAGGACCAACAGTTGGGAACGGCTCACGCCGTCCGCGCCGCGCGCGAACACCTCGACGGCGACTTCGCCGTCCTCTACGGCGACGACCTCTACGATCCAGGAAGTATTCAGGAACTGTTCGAGAACGCACCGGGCATCACCGCCTACCGCGCCGAAAACCCCTCCAACTACGGAGTGCTCGACACCGATGGCGAGCGAGTGGTGGGCGTCACCGAGAAGCCAGAGGAGCCCGAGACCGACCTCGTGAGCGCCGGAGCCTGTGTTTTGCCGAGCGAAGCTCGCGAGTGGCTCGACGTCGAACAGAGCGAGCGCGGCGAGTACGAACTCACGGACGTGCTCGATCGGGTGTTCGCCGAGTACGACGTCTCCTACACCGAACTCGACCGCTGGATGGGCGTCGGCCGACCCTGGGAACTCCTCGAAGCCAACGAATGGAAACTCGCCGCCCTCGACGGGCGCGTGGACGGCGACGTCAGCGACCGCGCCGAACTCCGTGGGCCCGTCGTGGTGGAAGAGGGCGCACACGTCGAGCCGGGTGTGGTCGTCGAGGGTCCGGCCCTGATCCGGTCCGGTGCACACGTCGGTCCGAACGCCTACGTCCGCGGCGCGACGCTGCTCGGCGAGGAAGTGAGGGTCGGCAACGGCGTCGAGATCAAAAACAGCGTCGTGATGGCCGGGACGCACGTCCCCCACCTCTCGTACGTCGGCGACAGCGTTCTGGGGAAGGACGTGAATTTCGGAGCCAACACGACGGTCGCCAACCTCCGCCACGACGACGAGCCGGTGAAGCAAACTGTCAAGAGCGAGCGCGTCTCGACCGGCCGACGGAAGTACGGCGTCGTCGTCGGCGACGGGACGAAAACCGGGGTCCACACCACGCTCTATCCGGGCGTCGTGCTCGATGCGGGCACGCGGACGGAGCCGGACGAGACGGTCGCTCGCGACAGGTAGTCGGATATTTATATCGTGAGATGTGAACACGGGCCATGAACGATCCGACGTCCGCGGTCGGCGAGGCTACCGAAGGAAGCGCGCCGACGTGTGCGAGCTGCGACGAGAAGATCGTCGACGAGCCGACCCATCGCGTGCTGACGGGCATCGAAAACGGACAGGTGAGCACCGAGCATTTCTGTGACGAGGATTGCCGCGCGGCGTTCGTGGGCTGAGGGTCAGAACTCGACGTTCGAGGTCGAGGTGAGATCCACATCGTCGTCCTCTTTCGGCCCGGTGGCGACGAACTCGTAGCGTTCGTCGGCGAGTCGCACGGCACCGTTCTCGACTGCGATGGCGATGTCGGCGAGGCGTGCGCCCTCGCAGGGGCCGAACGTGCAGTAGCCGGTGTCGGCCTCGAACATCGCGCCGTGGTTCGTACAGACGATCTCGCCGTTCCGGCACTCCGCGCCCGACCCCTTGTCAAGGCCGATATGGGTGAAATGCATACAGTGGTTCAGCCACGCTTCGATGCCGTCGTCGGTGTCGACGAGAACGGCCTCGTGGGTTTCTCCATTATCGCGTTCACGGATCCTGAACAGCGCCGTCGTGTCGGCAGGAACGTCGTCGACCGGCATGATCGTGCCGTCAGCGGATGCCATCACCCGGAGTTGGCGACCGACCGGGGTAGGCCCGTCGTTTGCGAATAGGACTACTCGCTCGGCTCGGCGACCTTCACGACCTGTTTGCCGATGTTGTCGCCCTCGAACAGTCCGAGGAAGGCGTCGGGTGCGTTCTCGAAGCCATCGACGATCGACTCGCGATGGACGAGGTCGCCGTCTTCCACCCATTCCTGGAGGCGCGCGTTGGCCTGCTCGAAACGGGCCACGTAGTCGCCCACGAGCAGTCCCTGGACGCGGGCGCGCGAGGGGATGAGCAGCGGGAGCTTCCGAGGACCGGTCGCGACGCCCTCGTCGTTGTACGTGGCGATCTGCCCACAGACCGCGACGCGCGCGTCGACGTTGAGCTGCGTGAAGACGGCGTCCGAGATCGGCCCGCCGACGTTGTCGAAGTAGCCGTCGACGCCCTCGGGAGCCGCCTCGTCAAGCGCCGCGCGGTAGTCGTCGGTCTCTTTGTAGTTGATGCCGGCGTCGAAGCCGAGATCGTCTTCGAGATAGTCGACTTTCTCGTCGCTGCCCGCGAAGCCGACGACGCGCGCACCGGCGAAGGACGCCAGTTGGCCGACCGTCGAGCCGACCGCACCGGCCGCGCCCGAGACGGCCACCGTATCGCCCGGGGTCGGTTCGACCACCTCGCGCGTGCCGAAGTAGGCAGTTCGACCGGGCATGCCCAGCACGCCGAGATACGATTCGGGCGGGGCGTTCGCGCTCGGTTCGACGGGTGCGAGATCGTCGCCGTCGAGGGTCGCGTACTCGCTCCAGGAGCCGTTGCCGAAGACGAACTCGCCAGCCTTCCAGTCGTCGTGTTCGGAGTCGACGATCTCGCCGACGACGTGGCCGGCCATCGGTTCGCCCACGTCCCACGGGTCGGCGTACGATTCGCGGTCGCGCATCCGTCCGCGCATGTACGGATCTACGGACAGGAAGAGCGTGCGGACGAGCACCTCGCTGTGTTTCGGCTCCGGAATCTCGGTCTCTTCGAGTTCGAAGGTGTCGCGGTCGGGCTTGCCCTCTGGCCGTTTGCCGAGAACGAACTGTCGATTGGTCTGGCTCACGGGGCCGGTATGGTCGACCGGCGGAGGAGCGTTCCGGTTCGCACAGCCACCGATATGCATTAATGATTACAAAAGATTGAAGCACACCTCGCCTGCATGTGTTTTTGGAACACAATGTCAATGGAAGCAGTCGTCTATCAGGGCGAACACGAAGTGGCCGTCGAGGAGGTCGACGAACCCGAGATCGAACATCCCAACGACGTGGTGATCGACATCACGACGTCGTGCATCTGTGGCTCGGACCTCCACATGTACGAGGGGCGGACCGCGGCCGACGAGGGGATGGTCTTCGGCCACGAGAACATGGGGATCGTCGAGGAAGTCGGCGACGGCGTCAGCACGCTCGAAGAGGGCGATCGGATCGTCCTCCCGTTCAACGTGGCCTGTGGGTTCTGTGAGAACTGTGAGAACGGCAAGACCGGCTTCTGTACCAACGTCAACCCCGGCTTCGCCGGCGGTGCCTACGGCTACGTCGCGATGGGACCATACAAAGGTGGGCAAGCCGAGAAGCTCCGCGTACCGTACGCGGACTTCAACGCGCTCAAACTCCCCGAAGGGGATGAGAACGAGGACTCGTTCGCGCTGCTGGCCGACATCTTCCCGACCGGCTGGCACGGCACGCGACTGGCCGACCTCCAGCCCGGCGAATCAGTCGCGATATACGGCGCTGGCCCCGTCGGACTGATGGCGGCCTACAGCGCGAAGATCCAGGGTGCATCCGAGATCTACTCCGTCGATCGCGTGCCGAGCCGGCTCGATCTCGCCGAAGAACACTGCGCGGCGACGCCGATCAACTTCGAGGAGGGCGACCCCGTCGAACAGATCAAGGAAATCCATGGCAGCGGCGTCGACAAGGGCGTGGACGCGGTCGGCTACCAGGCGATCGACCCGGACAAGGAGGCCGACGACGCCTACGACCCGGCACGGGAAAACCCCGCGAACGTGCTCAACAACCTCATCAGAACCGTGCGCCCGACCGGCCAGCTCGGCATCGTCGGGCTGTACGTCCCCGACGACCCTGGCGCACCCGACGAGATGGCCGCCGAAGGGCGACTGGGCATCGACTTCGGACTGCTGTTCGAGAAGGGCCAGAAACTGGGCACCGGCCAGTGCGACGTCAAATCCTACAACCGCCAGCTCCGCGACCTCATCATCGAAGATCGTGCCGACCCGAGCTTCCTCGTCTCACATCGTGTGGGTCTCGACGAGGCCCCCGAGATGTACGAGCGCTTCGACAACCGCGAGGAAGGCGTCACGAAGGTCCTGCTCGAACCCTAACTCCCCCGATCACCGGTTTTTGCGCGCCTCGCGACACCCGTAGCGGACAGTGACCACGGGGAGGGGGCCGAGTCGCGCCCGCACAAACGTTATGTCCCACGACCGGGTAGCCACGGTATCGATACCCATGTGCATCTACTGTAGCTACGACATGGAGGGTTGGGGCAAACTGCTTGACTACGACGATACCTACCAGGAGGTCGTCCGCGGGGACGAGACGACGGACTCGAACTACGGCTTCCACGAGTCGTGGGACGAACTCCGCGAGCAGGTCTCGCCGTAACTCAGTTCGTCGGGAACGGATCGTCGAACGCGCGATTTTCCGATTCGTCGTCGCCGAGCAGACAATCGTCTAGAGCGGTGACGATCCCCTCCTCATCCATCCCGCTGCCGATGAACACGAGTCGGGTGCGCCGATCGTCATCGTCGCCCCATTTCCCGATCGGGCCGGCCTGGACCGACGGTCCGGCACGATTGAGTCCCATCACGTCGTCGCGCCCGGCGAGTCGGAAGACGCCTTTCGCCCGAACGACACTCTCCGTCCACGAGTCGAGCCACTCGTCGAGTCGCCCGGGGTGGAACGGCCGTTCCGCGGTGTAGATAAACGACGAGACGCCGTGGGCTGCGGCCGCCGGCTGGTCGTGATCGTGACCATCGCCAGCCAGTGCCTGCTTCCAGCCGGCCGAACGCGTGACGGCCGCGAAGTCGAACCGGTCGGTGTCGAGTACGAGTTCCGGATCGACGTCAGAGCGTATCGTCCGGACGATCTCGGCGCGGGACTGGAGCGTTCCGAGTGTGGCCTCGATCTCGTCGAGTCGCTCGTCGGGCACCATATCACATTTGTTGAGAAGGAGGACATCACAGAACTCGATTCCCTCCATCAGAACGTCCGCGAGCGGGCGGTCCATGTCGGAGTCGGCCCCCGCGGGCAGCGATGCGCCGGCGTCGAATTCCTTCCAGAAGCCGTAGGCATCGATCACCGACACCATCGTGTCGAGACGATAGTGGTCGGTCGGATCGATATCGCTCTCGTCGGAACCCTCCAGGAACGTCCGCGCGACGGGCACCGGCTCGCTGATGCCGGACGATTCGACCACCAGAACGTCGAAACAACGGGTTTCGGCGAGGCGCGCGGCTTCGGTGAGCAGATCGTCCTGGAGCCGACAGCAGATACAGCCGTTCGAGAGGTCGACGATGCCCGGATCGTCGGCGTCGTCCGAGCGCGCGAGCAGTTCGGCGTCGACGTTCATCTCGCCCATATCGTTGACGATGACGGCGATCTCGCGACCGCCGGGGGAGGCCAGCAATCGGTTGAGCAGCGTCGTCTTCCCCGCGCCGAGCGGGCCGCTCACGACCGTCACGGGGATCGGTTCCGATGCCGTGGTGTGCGTCATCGTCCGTCCTACGGAACGGAGCTACTACACTCTTGCAGCTAGCGCGCTGTCACGACTCGGGTTCCTACCTCTCCATGCCGCCGTTGACCGCGATGATCTGGCCGGTCATGTACTCGGAGTCGTCGCAGGCGACGAACCGGACGATGCCGGCGATGTCCTCGACGCTGGCGAAGCGATCGAGCGGGATGCGCTGGCGGATCTTCTCCTTCACGTCGTCCGGAACGTCGTCGAGCATGTCGGTCTCGACGAACCCCGGCGCGACGCAGTTCGCGGTCGATCCCGAACTGGCGAGTTCGAGCGCGATGGTGCGCGTGAAGCCGAACAGCCCGCTCTTGGTCGCCGCGTAGTTCGCCTGACCGTAGTTGCCCTGCTGGTCGACGACGCTCGAGACGTTGATCAGCCGCCCGTGCTCGGCGTCGCCGATGTCCTCGAAGAAGGCGTTCGTACAGTTGAAGACGCCACCCAGGTTCACGTCCACGACGCGCTGCCAGTCCTCGCGGGTCATATTCGCGAACGTCCGATCGACGGTGATGCCGGCGTTGTTCACGAGCACGCCGATCGGGCCGAACAGTTCGTGGACCCGCTCGCGCAGGGCCTCGACCTCGTCCGGCTCGGCGACATCGGCCTGGAGCGGAACGGCGGTTCCACCCTCCTCCTTGATGGCCTCTGCCGTCTCGTGGGCGGCGGCCTCCGACGATCGGTAGTTCACGACGACGGTCGCACCGTTGCGACCGAGCCCTCGGTGATCCCCGTCCGATTCCCCGCGATCCACCCGTCACGACGCACGTTTGCTTCGAGTTCATTGTGGCGTTGCGAGCGTCGGAGGTCACTCGCCGTCCCGACCGTCTCCACACGACGTTACCCCCGCGCCCTCACCGTCGACCATGACACTGGATCGAAAATTCTCACTCCCTGATAGCAACGGGGGGTTCATACCGTTCGGCCCACGCTACGCTCGATCGGTTCGCGCTACAAAGCCAGGGGTGGGATTTGAACCCACGAATTCTCGATTACAAATCGAGTGCTTGCACCACCCAAGCTCCCCTGGCGCACTCGTGGGTTACCCACGGCCCGATTTGTCGCTGTCGCTTTCGAGCGACTTCTCGAAGTCGATGCGGTGTGGCTCGTAGCCCGCCCGCGCGTAAAAGCGCCGTGCTGCCTCGTTGTCCGCGAGCGCGGAGAGAACGACGGCGTCGAACCCCGCCGCGGCCAGTTCGTGCTCGGCGGCCGCGAGCAGCTCCGTGCCGATGCCCTCGTTTCGCCGTTCCGGGCGGACGACGATGTTCCGGACGATACCGCGCGAGACGTCCTGCTCGAACCGCTCGGATTCGGGTCCGAACATGACGAACCCCACGATCGCGCCGTCCTCGCGGGCGACCAACAGCCCGCCGGCGACGATATCGCGGACGATCGCCTCGCGGATGGTCGCCCGATTGGGCTCGGCACGGAAATGCGAGCCGAACGCGCGCTGATCACGGGCGAGTTCGACCCACAGCTCCGCGATCTCGCCCGCGGCCGCGGTGTCGGGCGGTTCGATGGTCACTCGTCGAGCGCCTCGACGGCGGGAAGGGAATCGCCAGCGAGCAGCGCGAGCGACGCGCCGCCGCCGGTGCTCACGTGCGAGAACCCATCGATGCCCAGCCGCCGGATCGCCGCCGCCGTGTCGCCGCCGCCGACGATGCTGTGATCGGCCTCGCTGGCCGTCGAGTAGAGTTCACGCGTCCCGTGGGCGAACGTCTCCTCCTCGAAGACGCCCGCCGGCCCGTTCAGGATCACCGTGCCGGCGTCATCGAGGATCTCGGAATAGGCGGCGACGGTCTCGCTACCGACGTCCATCGCCGGCGTCTCGGTCTCCTGGGGCAGTTCCACGACGGGGATCTCGTGGCGCTCGCCATTTCGTTCGATCGCGACATCCTCCGGAACGCGGAGCTCGTCGTGGGCATCGAGTAGTTCGCCCGCGCGATCGATCTCGTCCCAGTAGCCCTGATCGTAGACGAACTCGGCGCTCGCGGTTCCCAGTTCCGCGCCGCTGGCGAGTAGGCAGACGTTGCCGACGAGGCCCGCGGTCAGCACCGTGTCGGCGAGGCCGCGTTCGAGGACGCTCCGGGCCACACCAATGGAATCGCCGACCTTCGCGCCGCCGAGCAGATAGACGCGGGGGCGCGGAGTCTCCTCGATGGTCGCGAGCACGTCGAGTTCGCGCTCCATCACCCGGCCGGCGTAGCCCGGCAGTCGCTGTGGAAAGCCGACGAGCGAGGGCTGTGAGCGGTGGGCGGCGGCGAAGGCGTCGTTGACGTAGACGTCGAGGGCGGGCACGAGCCCCTCGACGAGATGGGTGTCGGCCGCGCGCTCGGGATCGAACTCCATGTACTCCTCGGCGTAGAAGCGGGTGTTTTCGAGCAGGACTGCCTCCCCGCCATCGAGCCCCGCGACGCGCTCCCTGGCAGCGGCCGAAAAGGTGGCGTCGCAGTAGTCGACAGGGAATGAGAGCAGTTCGTCGAGGCGGTCGGCATGGGCGGCGAGCGTCGAGAAATCGTCGTCGCCAGGGCGACCCTGATGGGCGAGAATCGCCACGCGTGCGCCGCGTTCGAGCAGCTCCGAGAGGGTCTCGACGTGGGCGCGCAGGCGGGCGTCGTCGGCTAACCCCGTCTCGGAGAGCGGGCTGTTGATGTCGATGCGCACCCCGACGGCGACGCCCTCGCAGTCGAGGTCGTCGAGGGTTCGGATCATTGTGCGCCCTCCTTCGGCCGCCGGCAAATCCCTTTCCCTCCCGATCGCCGGACGGAGGGAGCAACACTTATTACGGTCTCCCCCACCGTTTCATGTGGACTCGTATCATGGGTATTGCTGAAACCTACTCTCGCGGCCGGAGCGTCGTCGCCGAACAACCCCTCACGCTGCTGGTCGCGGTCGTCTGTGTGCTGCTGGCGGTCGATCTGGTTTCGAAACTACTGAGCGGCTCGCTGTCGGTGCTCAGCCTCGCCGTCTTCCTCAAGGACGGGCTGATCCTCGGGCTTGTCATCGGGCTCGCGGGGGTCGGGCTCTCGATGACGTACTCGATCCTCGGCTTTCCCAACTTCGCTCACGGCGATTACATCTCCAGCGGTGCGTTCGCCGGCTGGGCGACCACCTACGTGATCGCGGGGCTCGGCACGGTGTCGGTCGGCGACCTGCTCCTGCTCGGCGTCAGCGGCGACGCGACCGCGGGCAGCGTCGGCGTGAGCGTCGTCTCGACGCCGCTGGCGGTCGTCGCGGGGCTCGTCATGGCGGCCGTGTTCACCATCGCGCTCACCCTGCTTATCGATCGGCTCGTCTACAAGCCGATGCGCGATCAGGAGGGGATCTCGTTGCTCATCGCGAGCGTCGGCGTCGCGCTCGCGCTGCGCTATCTGATCGCGTTCGTCTTCGGCACCAGTCGGCCGGGAATCACCGGCGGGTCGATCCCGGGGATCACCGTTCCGGGCGTCGGCATCCAGATCAACGCCCACGAGGCAACGCTCGCGGTCTGTGCGATCGGGCTGCTGGTCGGCGTCCACGTCGTGCTCCAGTACACGAAGCTCGGGACGGCGATGCGCGCGATGGCCGACAACCGCGATCTCGCGCGCGTCACCGGAATTCCAACGGAACGCGTCGTCCGCGCCACGTGGGTCATCGGCGGCGGACTCACCGGTGCGGCGGGCTATCTCATCACGCTCGAGACGGGCACCATCGCCTTCGACTTCGGCTGGGTGCTGCTCCTCCTCATTTTTGCGGCAGTCATTCTCGGTGGTATCGGCTCGGTCTACGGCGCGATGTTCGGCGGGTTGCTCATCGGACTCGCGAGCACGGTGTCGCTGGTCTGGATCCCCTCCGATTTTACCACCGTCGCGGCCTTTCTCGTGATGATCTTCATGCTGTTGGTCAGGCCGTCGGGGCTGTTCGGCGGGGTGACGACCGCATGACCGCCCCGCGACTGAATGGATACCGTCACCGACTGCGGCTGCGGCCAGCGAGGTGGACCGATGAGTAGCGCCACCGAGCGGGTCGCGGCCCGGCTACCGGACAACGACGCCGTATTGATCCTCGGCGTACTGTTCGGGCTGTACGTCGGCTTCACGGTGTTGGGAATGGCACTCGGGCTCGATATCGCGGGGCTCGCGAGCACCTTACAGCGAATCACCTTCTTCGCGGCCGTCTACGCGCTGCTCGCGCTCGCCTTGAATCTCCAGTGGGGCTACGCCGGACTACTCAACATCGGCGTCGCGGGGTTCATGGCTGTCGGCGTCTACACGATGGCGATGCTCACCGCGCCCGCGAGCCCCGCGGCGGGCGGCGTGCCCGGCCTCGGCCTCCCGCTCTGGGTCGGCGTCGTCGGCGGGATGGTCGCGGCGGCGCTCGTCGGCGCGCTCGCGGCGCTGCCCGCACTCAGGCTCAAGGCCGATTATCTCGCTATCGTCACGCTCGGCCTCTCCGAGATCATCCGACTCACGTACAACTCCACCACCTTCCAGACCTTCTCGATCGCGGGCGCGGATCTCGGCACCGGTGCCTCTCAGGGCATCCAGACGCCGACCAACCCCGTGATGGCGCTCTACTACACGACGCCGTCGAGCCCCGCCGCCGGTACGACGGGGCTCGGCGAGGCCGTCTTCGGCTTCTTCGGCACGCTTGGACTCGGCGAGCCGGTCGTCGTCGACTGGACCTACACGATCGTGCTCGTGATCTTCGTCGGCCTGTTCTATCTCCTGCTCACGCGCGTCGGCAACTCGCCGTTCGGCAGGGTACTGAAGGCCATCCGCGAGGACGAGCTCGTGGCGAGCTCGCTCGGCAAGAACACCGATCGCTTCAAGATCAAGACGTTCATGCTCGGCTGTGCGCTGATGGGCTTAGGAGGAATTCTCTGGCAGGGCAGTCAGGCGCTCGTCAACCCCGCACTGTTTCTCCCGATCATCACCTTCTACGTCTTCATCGCGCTGATCATCGGTGGCTCGGGCTCGAACACCGGCAGCGTCATCGGCGGCGCGCTCTTCGCGGGGCTGCTGTTCGAGGGGCCGACGTTCGTCCGCCGGCTCGTCCAACAAACTGTTGACCTCGGCGGCGCACCGAACACGTTCACCGACGCGATCGCCGCGCTCGGCTCGCTGGATTTCGGGCCACTGCTCGCCTACGCACTCGCCGACGTCTCCAGCCTCCGGTTCGTGCTCGTCGGTGTGGTGTTGGTCTATCTCGTGCAGAACCGACCCGATGGACTGCTCGGCCACCGTAAGGAGACTGCCGCGGCCGTCTCGCTCGCGCGCGAGCGGACCGCGGCCGGCCAAGCAGACGGCGGCGCGACGGAGGTCGACGATGAGTGAAAGCGATACCGGGGTGGCGATCGAGGGTGAGAACCCGGAGGAGATCACGGATATCGACCCCGAAGAGGACTCGGATGTCGAGCGTGCCGCCCGCGAGATACCACCCGGGCGACCGCTCAGGGTCGACGATCTCCGCATGGAGTTCGGCGGGCTGACGGCGGTCGACGGGGCCGGGTTCGCCATCGAAGAGGGATCGCTCACGGGGCTGATCGGGCCGAACGGCGCGGGCAAATCGACCACATTCGACTGCATCACCGGCGTCCATCGTCCGACCGGTGGCTCGGTGAAGCTCCACAACGAGGAGATCACCGGGCTGCGGCCGTACGAGATCGCCGACCGTGGGCTCGTTCGCACGTTTCAGATCACGCGCGAACTCCAGGAGATGACGGTGCTCGAAAACATGCTGCTCGCGCCGCGCGGCCAGCAAGGCGAGGCGCTCTGGCGGGCGGTGCTGCCGGGTGTACGCCGCTCGGTACAGGCTCAAGAGCGAGAGCTGCGCGAGCGGGCGTGGGAGACGCTCGAATTCTTCGAGATCGACCATCTCGCCGAGGAGTACGCGGGCAATCTCTCGGGTGGCCAGCGCAAACTGCTGGAGATGGCCCGCGCGCTGCTGACCGATCCGGAGGTCGTCCTGCTCGACGAGCCGCTCGCCGGTGTCAATCCGACGCTCGAACGCAAACTGCTCGAACGGATCGACGAACTCCGCGAACAGGGCTACACCTTCCTGCTGGTCGAACACGACATGGACGTGATCATGGAGAACTGCGAGCGCGTCATCGTCATGCATCAGGGGCGCGTGCTTGCCGACGATGCGCCGGCGGCGATCCGCGAGAACGAGCAGGTGATCGACGCCTATCTGGGAGCGAACGTATGAGCGACGAACGCGCAGTCACGGACGACCCGGAGACGGGCGAAAGCGACACGATCGCCGACGACCTGCTCTCGATCACCGATCTCGACGCGGGCTACGGCGATCTGCAGATCCTCTCGGCACTGGATCTCGCGGTCGATGCCGGGGAGTACGTCAGTATCGTCGGCCCGAACGGCGCGGGCAAATCGACGGTGATGAAGGCGGTCTTCGGGCTGGCGACCCACATGGATGGCTCGATCGCCTTCGACGGTGAGGGGATCGGCGGGCTCGCTCCCGAGGAGGTGATCCGCCGGGGCGTGAGCTACGTCCCACAGAACGAGAACGTCTTCGGCGGGCTCTCGGTACGCGAGAACCTGGAGATGGGTGCGTACATCCTCGATTCGGTGCCCGAGGAGCGGCTCGCGGACGTCTTCGAGCGGTTCCCGATCCTCGAAGAGCGTCAGTCCCAGCGCGCGGGCACGCTCTCGGGCGGCCAGCGCCAGATGCTGGCGATGGGACGCGCGCTGATGCTCGATCCCGACCTGCTGCTGCTCGACGAGCCGTCGGCCGGGCTCGCACCCGATCTCGTCGACGAGATGTTCGATCGGATCGACGAGATCAACGACGCCGGAACGGCCGTCCTGATGGTCGAACAGAACGCGATCGAGGCGCTCTCGCGCTGTGATCGCGGCTACGTGCTCGTCCAGGGCCAGAACCGCTTCACCGACACCGGCGCGGCACTGCTCGGCAACGACGAGGTCCGCCGGGAGTTCCTCGGCGGCTGAAACGCGCGTTCAGGCGCTCGTCGTGCCCGCACTGCTGTTGTTGCCGCCCCCACTGCCACCGCCGCCGGCTTCGAACTCGACGGTGTCCTGCTGTTCGATGTCGCCACCCTCGGTGTAGCTGAAGATCTCGTAGCCGACCGACTGCATGTCGCCGTTGTCGTCGAAGTTGACGCTGCTCGATGCGCCCTGATAGTTGATGTCGTCGCCGTTGGCGGCCATCCCGATCCCCTCGGCGAGGTTCTCCGGCGTGACTTCGGCTCCGCCGGGGTTCGCGACCGAATCCATGTTCTGCTGGACGGCCGAGCCGGTGTTCTCACCGGCCGCGGCGATGGCGAGCATCTGGACCGCGGTCGCGTCGTAGGCCTGCGAGGTGAACACGCCGGGTTCGTTGCCGAACTCGTCCTTGAACGATTTCGTGAAGAACTGCTGGGCCGGTCCGGCGGCGATCGGCGCGGTGCCGATAACGTTCGTCATCGACTGGCCGACATCGCTCGACAGTTCGGGCGCGCGCAGCCCGTCAGTGACGAGGATGGTCGTATCGCGGCCGTAGTTCGAGTAGAAATCGCGGAACAGCTGGTTGCCGCTCTCGGGATAGCCGATGACGAGCAGTCCGTCGGGGCTCGGCGACATCGCCTCCTGGAGCTTCGAGGTGTACGACGACTGTGCCTTCTCGAAGGAGACCTGCGCCGGGACGTTGCCGTCGAACGCCTGGACGAAACTGTCGGCGAGCGCCTGTCCGTAGGAGTTGTTGACGAACATTACCGACACGGCCGAGGCGTTGACACGCTGGCTGGCGACCTGTGCGAGCACCTCACCCTGCAGCGCGTCGCTCGGTGCCGTCCGGTAGACGTAGCCGTTGTCCTGCAGGCCAGTGATCGCCGGCGAAGTGCTCGCCGGCGGGGTCAGGACGATCTGATTGGGGATCGTGACGTTCTTTGCGACCTGAATCGACGTTTCCGAAGACGCTGCACCCGTTATCGCCGGGTAGCCCGCATCGACGAGCGCTTGGGCGGCGCTGATACCCGCCTGCGGGTCCGTCTGCGTGTCCTCGATCTGTGTCTCGATGGAGAACTCCATGTCGGCGTTCTGTAACTGTCGTGCCGGCAGCTGCGCGGCCTTCTGGATCGGTGTGCCGACCGATGCGAGGTCGCCGGTCGTCGGCTGGAGAATCCCGATCTTGATCGTCTGCCCACCGCCTCCGCCCCCGCCGCCGCTTCCGTTGCCGCCACCGCCACCACCGCTGGTACCTGTTCCGCCACTACCGCCGCTTCCGTTGTCGCCGCCACCGCCGATGCAGCCAGCGAAGCCAGCGAGACCCGCAGCTCCGACACCGACGAGGAACGTACGCCGATTGGTAGTTCGTGCCATGTCACCAGTATGTTTCCTGATGGCAATATAAGTCTTGCCTCTAGGACCGACCGCCGGGAGCGGGTTTCAGTTCTCGCGGCAGTTCGCACAGATCGACTGGCCGTTCACGGTCACGAGATCGTGCGTGAGCGTCCCACAGTGTTCACAGATCCCCTGTGTGTCGTAAGTCGGGGATGGCTCCGTCGCCGTCGAGACGGTGCCGTCCCCGACGACGGGCGCGATCGTCGAGGCGGTGGCGATGTCGTACGCCGAGACCACGCCCACCGGTTCGTCCTCGACGACGAGCAGCCAGTCGGCCTCCTCGCGGGCCATCGCCTCGGCCGCTGCCGTGAGCGAGGCATCGGAGGCGACCTGAACGACTCCGTCGTCCATGACGTCCGTCACCGTCGCCGCCGCAGGGTCGGTCTCGCCGACGAGCAGCGAAAGCGCATCGCGCTCGTCGAGCGCCCCGACGGGGTCGCGTCCGCGGAGGACGACCGCACAGTCGGCAGCCTCGTCGAGGAGCAGTTCGACCGTTTCGAGCAGGTCGTCGCTCTCGCTCACCCCGAGGAACTCCCGGGTCATTATCTCCCGCACGGTGATAGCACTGCTCATACCGGTCCGTTCCGGCCGTGCCTGCTAAAAAGTATCTCCAGTAGGGTTAAGGGTGCAGCCGTCCTATCTCATCGGTCGCCGAACACGACGTCACGGCCGTCGTACCGACAGGTTTCGAGGGCGTGTTTGGCGGCCATGCCCGCCGACTGGGCATCCGCCGCCCGCCCGACGCCGACCTTGAGCTCGACACCGACCGCCTCGCTAACGTGATCGATGGCGTCGTGATACTGCTCGGCGTCGAGATCCGGACAGGTGGCGATGATGTTGTCGCCGCCGACGAAAAACGACAGCGAGTCGTGCGTCTCGCGGAGATAGCGCATCAGCTCGGCGTAGCTCTGTTCGATGTTGATGAACGTATCGAACTCGTTCAGTCTGTCCGTATACTTGCCGGTGGCGTCGTTCACGTCGAAGTGGGCGATCTGGACGTCCTCGGCGGTGCGCTCCGGGTTGGCGACCGGCTCGCCGCGCAGGATCTCGCGGCGATCACTGGCCTGTGCGCTGCCGGCAGCCTGAAGCTGTTCGCTCGCGGTCTCGATCGCCGTCGCCGGCGTCTCGCCGGTGCCGATCGAGAGGCTCACCGTCACCGGATAGCGGTTGCCGATCGATTCCTGGATGAGCGCGTGAGCATCCTCGTCGATCCCGTTCGTGACGGCGACCATGTTGTCGAACCGCGAGAAGAAGACGTAGCCGTCGCGGTTGCCGAACAGCTGCGAGAGGTCGGCGTACAGCCGCGACTGGAGGGTCTGGAGGTCGACCTCGCGCCGCGGTTCCGGCGTCACCGTCCACGGGCCGTAGTTGTCGATCTGGATCAGTGTGAGCTGCGTGTTCGTCACGGTTGTGAGCGGTTGGCAGCGGGGCGGTATCGGCGCTTCGGTCGACGACGGCTCAATCAGGCCGATCCATATTTTTGTGTGAATCCGTTCCAGTAGTTGGGAGATATAGCGTGCGAGATACAGAGGGTCCGTGCAGCAATCCGTCGGTCCGTGTTTCGTATCGAAAAGCCGAATGAGCTGAAAAAGCCGTGCGTATCGAAAGCCGTTCGTCGTCGACGCACTCGCAGCGTCGCTGGCGTTTCACGCCGGCTTCCAGCGAGACTCTTCATCTCGCCCGACCCACACGGTTCCGCGTCGAACCGGCTACCTCGAAGGCCCGTTGCAGCTATGCGAACACTGTCGTCCGGGCGGGCTCGCGACGTGCTGGACGCGCGACCCCGAGCACCTCGTCGCGATACCGGCGAAGTGACCTTTCCTGCATTTCCTGGCACGATAGCGCCGTCCATAGCAACAAACATGCCAAACAACTATGTTCCAACAATCCCAACATCGGTCTATGTCGAGCGGTACTATCGATATCGACGAGTTCGAAAACGCTGACGCCGACGAATTCGAGGAGCGGAACGACACCGAGCGAATTGTACTGTTCCTCGACAAGAATGGCGACCGGGCGTGGAAGGCGGCGACGATTGCCGAACGACTCGGACTGAAGACCGACGCCGTCAGTGCGATCCTCTCACGATTGAAGGAACGTGATCTCGTGCGGCACAAGCGCCCGTACTGGGCGATCACGGACGATGAAGAACGGCTCCAGTCGGCCTATCGGCTCCACCGGCATCACGAGACGGCAGACGACCAGTACGGTGAAGAGCGTCTCGAAGCCCTCCAAACCGAGGAGATGGAAGAGGTACAGTGACTTCGTTCAAAGAACTGGAACGCGGTGACATCGTCTGGGCGACCGACCCGCTCTCGGAGAAAGGTCGCCCGATACTCGTGCTGGGTACTCCCCGATTCACGAACCACGGCGTGCAACTCATCACGGTCATGATTTCCACGAAGACCTATCACGAGGCGGCACTCACACTCGGAGACGACGACTACGAAGGCGACGCACTCGGGGAACGAAGTCACGTTCTCCCGTGGTCGCTTGCGACTCTCAACAGTGCTGCGGACGTTGACCACTACCTGACATCGCTCGTGGACGACCGCACCGAGGATGTGGCGAGCGAGGTAATCGACTACATCTCCGCATAGACTGTCACGCACAGAGAACGATGGAGCGAAATAGGTCGAACATCCCTGCGATACGCGCCCTGCATCTCGCACACCGATTTCAGCAGGTCGGGTATCCGTGATGTGAAAATCGCGAAGATCAGTGTTAATCCTTCTCAGATGTGTTTGAACACGCCCTTGACGAGCGTGAGCGCACCCTGATCCCAGGCGACGCGGTGGTCCAATCCTGTTCCCTCGCTTTCGGGGTCGTCGTAGTTCTCGAGATACCACTCGTAGGTCTCGACGAGCGCCTCCTTGTTCGAGTATTTCGGCTCCCAGCCGAGCGACTGCAGCTTCTCGACGGAAACGTACGAATCCTCGTGGGCAGTCTCGTAGACCCACGGATACAGCGGCGAGAGGTTCAGTTTTTCGAGCACGCGCAGGGCGAACACCGTCAGCGACGTCGGCGTTCCGACGGTGCGCTTGCCGGTGCCTGCGTAGTCGATCGGTGCCTGGAAGTCCTCCTTCATCGTTCCGAACTCCTCGGCTCCGACGTTGAACGTGGTGTTCACGTCCTCCTCGTCCTTCGCGAACATGAACTCCATCGCGCGCACGAGATCGTAGACGTGCATCAGCTGGTACTGGTTGTTGCCCCAGCCGACCATCGGGACGTTCGCGCCCGATTCGATCCAGTCGAAGAGAACCTGGAAGACGCCGAGGCGTTTCGGCCCGATGAACGTCTTCGGGCGGAGGATAGGGACGCACATGCCCATCCGGCGGAAGTCACGGCAGATCTTCTCGGCCTCGATCTTCGCCTCGCCGTAGGGCCCCACGCCGTCGAGCGGCGACTCCTCGGTGATCGGATGGGAGTCGTGGGTGCCGTAGACGGCGGTCGAGGAGACGTAGACGACGCGCTCGACGTCTGCTTCCTTGGCGGCCCAGAGAACGTTGCGAGTCCCGTCGATGGTCGTCTCGCGGATGCGCTGGTCGTCCCAGAGCGGAAGCGCGGCGGCGGTGTGGACGATCGCGTCGGCGGCCACCTCGTCGATCGCGTCACGTACCGTCTCCTCGTCGCGCACGTCGCCCTCGACGAAATCGACGCCATCGATCTCGTCTTCGGGTTTAAATGGTTTGAGATCGAACGCCGTCACGTCCCAGCCGCGCTCGGCGAAGTATTCGCAGGTGTGGAGTCCGAGGAACCCCGTACCGCCGGTGACGAGCAGCGAACCGGGCTCGGCGAGTCGGTCGTCGTCGTGTGCGTGCGCTTGCATAGGCTCGCCGTAATGGGGGGCGTTTCAACTATCTACCGATACGATACGACTGCACGTGAGTGTCTCTCATGCCTGAAACGGTCCGAAACGGTGCGTATCGATCGGTCAGGTTTATGTCTCGCGACCGTGGATGAGAGCTAATGGGTGAGGCGCAGACACAGCAGGCCGGGTTCGTGCGCACGGCCGCCGGTCTCGCCTACGAGATCCGTCCGTGGCAGTGGTACAAACAGGGCGTGATCCTCATCGCGATCGTCTTCTCGAAGCAGCTGTTCGACCCGATGGCGTGGGGACGGGTCTCGATCGCCGTGGCGGCGTTCTGTGCGGTCGCCGGCGCGACCTACATCTTCAACGATATCAGCGACGTCGAGGAGGACCGCAAACATCCCGAAAAGCGCAATCGTCCGATCGCGAGCGGGCAGGTGAGCGTCCAGACGGCGGGTGCGTTCGCGATCGCCCTGCTCGTCGCGGGCTTCGCGCTCTCGTACACGCTCGGCCCGCTGTTCGTCGCGATCATCGTCGCCTATCTGGTCCAGAACGCGGCGTACTCGCTGTATCTCAAGGACGTCGTGCTGGTCGACGTGCTGCTCATCGCCATCGGGTTCGTCCTCCGGGCCGTGGCAGGCGTGGTCGCCATCGGCGTCGCGCTCAGCCCGTGGCTCGTCGTCTGTACGTTCCTCGCGGCACTCCTGCTGGCGCTCGGCAAGCGTCGCCACGAGTTCGCCGCCAGCGAAGTCCCCGGCGAGACGCGCGCGACGCTCGCCGACTACACCACCGAGACGCTCGATCAGCTGCTGGGGATCGTCATCTCGACGCTGTTGATGTCCTACTCGATCTACACGTTCACGGGCGCGAAGCTCGCGATGATGCTCACGCTGCCCTTCGCCTTCTTCGGCGTCTTCCGCTATCACCATCTCGTCTACACCACGAAGGCGGGCGCGTCGCCGGGCGCGCTGCTCGTCGATCGACAGCTGCTCGTCAACTTCGCCTTCTGGGGGCTGATCGCGGTGGTCGTCCTCTACGGTCGCCCGCGAGCGTGGCTCGTCGGGGTGTTCGGCTGATGCGCTACGATCTCCAGGTCCACACCGATGCGTCACCGTGTTCAGCCACACCACCGAAAAAGGTCGCCGCAGCTGCTGCAGATGCCGGGCTCGACGGCATCGTCGTGACCGATCACGACACGCTCGCGAACGTCGGCCGCGTCCGCGAGCACGCGCCAGCAGGGTTGGACGTCGTCTCGGGCGTCGAGGTGACGACCACGCAGGGCCACCTGCTCGGCATCGATATCGAGGAAGCCCCGAACAAGACGGACCCGCTGACGGTCATCGACGAGATTCACGAACAGGACGGGATCGCGGTGCTCTCCCATCCGTTCGACACGATGCGACAGTTCTACGACCGGGATCTCCCGGCGATCGCGGCGGCGGTCGACGGCGTCGAAGCGACGAACTCCCGGTGTGTGCGCCCGCTGTTCAACCGGCAGGCGCGCGCGTTCGCTGCCCATCACGGGCTGGCGATCACGGGCGGCAGCGACGCCCACTTCCCGATGGAGGTCGGGCGCGCGGCGACCGAGTTCGAGGGTTCGCTCCGCGAGGCGATTCGTGAGGGAACGACGACGCCGTGCGGGCACGGGCGCTATCTCTCGGGTCACGTCGCCACGAAGGTCCAGCAGGCGCGACGAGCGATCGGAGGGCTGCGATGAGCGACTCCCTGGGGACGGGGAGCGAGGCCGACGAATCGACGGGTCGCATCCGACAGCTCGTGAGCGACCACGGCGTCTGGGTGACGGCGGTGTTGACCGTGGTGGTGTTCGCGGCGCTGTTCGTCCTCGCCGACGCCGAAAAGGTGATCGCGGCTTTCTCGGAATTCGAGCTCTGGGCGTTCGGCGCAGTCGTTCTTCTGACGACCGTCGGCTACGGCTTTCGCTTCGCCAAGTGGGAGTTCTACCTGCGCGAACTCGACGTCCACGTCCCCCTGAAGACGAGTCTCACCGTCTTCTTCAGCGGGCTGATGATGGTCGTCACGCCAGGAAAGGCCGGCGAGGTCTGGAAGGCGTGGCTGCTGCGCGACGAGGCAGGTGTGCCCGCGAGTCGGACGACCTCCGTCGTGGGAGCCGAGCGTATCACCGACCTGCTCTCGCTGTCGCTGCTGGCCGCGCTCGGCGTCGTCGCCTACGGGCGCTCGCCCGCGGTGTTGGTGGCGGTCGCCGTCGTCTTCGCGCTCGGCATCGGGCTGCTCCAGTGGCGGACGGGCTGTCTCCGTCTCCTTTCGTGGATCGGTTCGCTGCCCGTGATCGGAGACTACGCCGAAGGGCTCGAAACGCTCTACGAGAGTACGTACAGGCTCTTTCGGCTTCGTCCGCTCTCGGTAGCCACGCTGCTCGGCATCGTCGCGTGGGGGCTCGAAGGCGTCGCGCTCTGGCTCACGCTCCGCGGGTTCGGCATCGAGACCTCCCTGCTGGTCGGTCTGTTCGTCTTCGCGCTCGGCTCGGTCGTCGGCGCGGTGAGCATGCTGCCCGGCGGACTGGGCGCGGCCGAGGCGAGTATGACCGGTGTGCTCCTCACGTTCGGCATCGCCGAGCCGATCGCGGTCGGCGCGACGATGGTCATTCGCGTCGGCACGCTCTGGTACGCCGCCATCCTCGGGTTCGTCGTGTTCAGCGCACACAAACTCTTCACCGGGTCGAGCGCCGAAGTCTGACAGTGGATCGGAGCCGGAAGCGGAAATTGGAGACACACTAGTTGCTGTGGCGCGCGCTCGCGCTCGTGTGCGAACGAAGTGAGCACCGAGCGTGAACATTGTGCGAGGTCTGCACGAGCACCGCGAGTGCAGGCTCGTCAGAACTCTGTTCTGACGGTGGATGAGCGATCAAGCGAAGCGAGTGAGCGAATCGGTTGGGGAGGCATGTGGCTGTCGCGGTGCGGTAGTGGGGATGATTCGTGTCCGCGCGAGCCATCGGCGAGCGCGGTTCACCGCGAGCGAGGCGAAGCCGAGCGAGCGGTTCTTTTTAGTCCAGGTTTTTGGTCGGGGGTTGAGCGCGAGCGAACGCAGTGAGCGAGCGCGATGCCCCCGACCAAAAAAGTGGGGTTCTACCACCAGTAATCGCCGATCAGTTGCAGCAGCAGTGCCTGGCCGAACACCGCCACGGCGAGGAGTGCCCGCCGGGCCCGCGAGGCGTTCGTCGCGCGGAGTGCGGCGGCGACCGGGAGGAGGAGGAACGGATAGAGAAAGAGCACGCCACGGGCGGTCTCGCCGGTGTGATAGACGCCGCCGGCGAACAGGCCCAGGATCGAGGCCAGGGCAGCGCCGAACAGCACGAGCGGTTCACGATCGCGCGTGCTGAGGCCGCGTGCGCCCCGCCAGAGAACGCGCGTGCCGGCGATCGCGAGCAGACCCAGGTAGGGTGTGAAGAACAGCGCGATCTCGGCGACGTCCTCGATGCGCGTGTAGAGATAGCGCAGCGGTTCGGCGAACAGGAGGAAGCCGCCGGGGTTCTGCTGTTGGGAGGCGGCGGCGAACGAATCGAGGTAGTTGAACTCGAAGACGACCGCGAGCAGGGTGTAGGCACCGAGCAATCCGATGAGCACGACCACGAACGGGCGGCGTTTCGCGGGGCGGATGGCCGCGAACGCGGCGAGCACGGGGAGGATGAAGACGAAGACGAACGTCTGTGTCGAGGCGATGAAGACGCAGGCAAGCGTACCGAGCGCCGCGAGGAGCGGCGACTCGCGCGTGAAGCAGTAGATCGCCCCGAGCATCGCGACCGTGATGACGATGTCGAGCGTCGTCAGCGCGTAGATCTGGACGGCCGGCAGGAGGACGAACAGGAAGGTCGTGAACTGTGCGACGTCGCGCGGGTAGTACGTCTCGAGCAGCTGAAAGAGGAGCAGCGCCGCGAGCGCGAGCGAGAGCGTACCGACGACGAGCGAGACCGCGAGCGACGACGGAAGGAGCACCTCGAAGAGATAGAAGGTGAACACTGCCCCTGGTGGGTGGGTGCGCGCGTGTAACGGGAGGCTCAGCTGTTGCTGTTCGAACGTTTCGAGGAATCGGATCGGATCGACGACGGTGACGGCGGCCTCGTAGTAGCCGCCGGGGTCGGCGATGCCGATGGCCGCCCGCTCGTAGCTGCCCGGTGCAGAGAGCGGCCTGAGCAATCCCGGTCCAACGCCGTGGGTGAGCGTCGTCAGCACGAGAAGAGCGATGCCGGCAACGATGACCGGTACGACGGAGTTACGGTCGGTACGGAGCAGATAGACGGTCGCGACGAGGAAGACCACGATCGCCACGATGGCGAGGATCGGCGCGTCGGGCAGGGGAATCCGCTCGATGCGGAGGGTGAACTTGCTGAGCGGCCAGAACTTCGGAATCCGTGTGTTCGCGCCGAGTAGCTGGCGATCGACGAACTTGATGAGGACGTTGCAGAAGACGACCGTGGTGAGCGTCACCCAGCCGATCACGAGAACACGTCGGAGCGAGAAGAGGCCGGCGAAGTGACGTGTGGAGTCGGTACCGCCGGTCATGCACGTCCATCCAGCCGACGGCGCTTAGGTGCTTTCGTCCGCGCCGGATGGGTGGTGGAGTCAGGCCTCGGTACCGGGACCCTCAGTTTCGGCGTCGTACTCCCAGTAGCCGTTTTCGCGCATCGTGTCACCGACCTGCTGATGCATCGTCTGGATGTCCTCGATTTCGTCGCTGTCGACGTTATCGAAGATCTCCGCCAGGCTGACGACCCGCTCGTGATTCAGACGAATGGGGTCGTCGCCGTGTTCGTCGATGAACGCCGAGACGTCGAGCGGGAAGTCATCGTGCTCGTCGACCTTCTTCGCGATGACTGCCTGTCCGTACTTGCGCATCCCTTCGCTCCCTTCCTCGCCGTCGGGGTCGTGGGGCCAGTCGGCCATGTATCAAACCCGGTCGGTCGCCGCAAAAGCGTTGCTGCTCGCTATTGTGTTAGTAATTCAGTCGTCACGAGAAACGCGATGGGGATGAGATTCGAACCACGGTCGTTTCACTCACTCCGTTCGCTCCACTCTCTGCTTCGAATTCCACCGTACTCGTTTCACTCGCTCACGCGGTTGCTCGCGCACGAAGCGCTCGCAGGATGGTTCGCTCGGAAACGGTGGGGATGGGATTCGAACCCATGAGGCCATCGGCCACCTGTTTTCAAGACAGGCGCAATCGTCCACTCTGCCACCCCACCACAGCCACGACTATCTCCGCGGACGTCTAAGGGCTGTCGGTGTCCGCTTTCCGCAACGAGAGGTCGCCGTCTGCCTCGACGAGCGTCAGGTCCAGATCGTCGAGACACGCGGCAGTATGCTGGGGCACCTCGCGACCGGCTCGGTCACGCGCACGGACGAGCGCGAGCGCGCCCGTGAGGTCCGTGCCCGTCTCGATCACGGAAGTCATCGGTCCGTAATCGACGTCGAGCCCGGCATCGTTCGCGCGCGCGGTGAGCGTCTCGACCGCCGGTGGCGTGTAGGCATCCTCGAAGTCGATCGGCGTGGAGAAGCCGGCGGCGTAGACCCGGCCTTCCGAGGTGGGACCGAGCACGACCTCGCTCCGGCGGAGCTTCATCATCAGCCCGTCGATGACGCCGCGCGTGAGGAACGGAGCGGTCGGCTCGACGGCCATCGCCGAACTCTCCTCCTCGCTTTCGAGCAGATGCGTGATCGTGTTGCCGACGCGCCCCGCGAACGTCGAGCCGGCTTGCGTCTCGTAGCGCACGCCATCCGGGTTCTCGAGCGCGGCATCGGCGAGTGCGCGCAGTTCCGACTCGGGATCGCCGGACTCGTCGGGGCGGTAGTTGACGAGCAGGTCGCTCGCGCTCGTCTCGACGGCGCGGAACACGTCGGCGCACATCGCGGCGTAGAGGTCGGCGGTCTCGCCCTCGGTGAGCGACATCGACGCTGCGAGGTCGGCCAGCACGCCCTCGTTCGGCGCATCACAGAGGACGGCGACGGTGGTCATGGACGCACTCGGCGCGCGGCGCTCTTGAACGGCGTGGCTCGCCCGTCCGATCGCGGGGTTTATTCACACTGGCGCTGTCACTCGCTCTCACGCATGAACCTCGATCCCGATCGTACCGACGATGACGAACGCGACGAACGACCACGGAGTGCCTGAGATGTGGCTCTCACGGCTGCTCGCCGGACTCGTCACCCTGCTCGTCGCCATTGCAGCAATCGGTAGCCTCGTCGTCCTCGTGCTGAATGCGCTCGCGCCGAGCGCGGTCGCCGTGCTGGCGACGGTAGCTGTACTCGCACTGGTCGTCGTCGCCCTCGTCGGGATGAGCGCCGTCGGTGCGCGCTCGCGGCGATGGCTGTCGAACCCCTACTGGTAAGATCAGTCCTCTGTCGGTTCGGCGCTCGTCGGCGCGTCGGGATCGTTCTCGGGACTACTCGGGTGGTAGTCGGTGTCGTATTCGCCCACGTCGCCGTCCAGGCGATCGGGGTTGACGCGCCCGGCGAGCAGCATGAAATCGACCATCGTGAGCGCGGCCATCGCCTCGACGACGGGGACGCCACGCGGCGGGAGCACGGGGTCGTGACGGCCGATGACCTGCGCTTCCTTCTCCTCGCCCGTCTCCCAGTCGACGGTGGTCTGCTTCTGCGGGATCGAGGTCGGTGCGTGGAGGGTGACCTCGCCGCGGATCGGCTGGCCGGTCGTGATCCCACCCTGGAGCCCGCCGTGGTCGTTGCCGACGGGTATCGGATTGCCATCGTCGTCGAACTCCCAGTCCTCGTTGCGTTCGCTGCCGCGATAGCGCCGGGCTTCTCGTCCGAGCCCGAATTCAAAGCCCGTCGCGGCGGGCACGCTCAGCATCGCCTGCCCGAGTCGCGCCGGCACCGAGTCGAACCGTGGCGCACCGAGCCCACGGGGCGCACCCCGGATTGCGAACTCGATGGCACCGCCGATCGAGTCGCCCTCCTCCTGGTATTCGTCGATGCGCTCGCGCATTCGTTCGGCCGTTTCCGGGTGAGCACATCGGATTTCGTTCTCCTCGGCGTGCTCCCCCATCGCCTCGAAGCTCACGTCGGGAGCTTCGATCTCGCCGATCTGGTTGACGTGCGCCCGGATCTCGACGCCCTCGTTTGCGAGAATTTGCTTGGCGATCGCGCCCGCCGCGACCCAGTTGGCCGTCTCGCGGGCCGACGAGCGCCCGCCGCCGCCCCAGTTCCTGGTGCCGAATTTCGCCGAGTAGGTGAAGTCGCCGTGTGAGGGTCGCGGCGCGGTGATGAACGGCTCGTACTTGCCCGAGCGGGCGTCCTTGTTCTGGATGACCATCCCGATCGGCGTTCCGGTCGTATAGCCGTCCTGCGTGCCGCTCTTGATCGAAACGGCGTCGGGCTCGCCGCGACTGGTCGTGATCTGTGACTGGCCAGGTTTGCGCCGGTCGAGCTCGTGCTGGACGTCTTCCTCGTCGAGTTCCAGCCCCGCGGGACAGCCCGAAACCGTGACACCCATCGCCTCGCCGTGGCTCTCGCCGAAGGTCGTGGCCCGGAAGAGCCGACCGAACTCGTTGCCGTTCATGGCTTCGCGTTGGCGCGCAGGGATTTGAACCCACTTTTTTTGGGGGGGGGGGGGGCCCCCCCCCCCCCCCACCACTCCTCGCAAAAACCTGGACTAAAAACACCTGCTCACTCGGCCTCCGGCCTCGTTCGCAGTGAACCGCGCTCACTACGTTCGCGCGGATACGAACACCCCCACAAACCGCCCGCCTCCGCCGAAGCCCTCGCATCCCTTGGGATGCTCGCCCTTCATCCACCAGGACCGCCCGCCCCGCTCCGCTGCAATCGCCCCACAAGCACTGTCGTTTCAGTTGAGGGTCACGTCGGCACCAGCATCGGAGAGTATGGCGAAAAAATCCGGAAACGAGACGTCGACGTGGTCCGCGCCGACGACGGTGGTCGTCCCGTCGGCGACCAGCCCGGCGATCGCGAGTGCCATCACGATCCGATGATCACCTCGACCATCGACACGCGCGCCCTGGAGGGCCGAGTCGTCGCCGTGGATCGTGAGCGAATCCTCGCGCTCGGTGACGGTCGCACCCATCGTTTCGAGTTCGTCGGCCATCGCACTCACGCGATCGGTCTCCTTGTACCGGACGTGTTCGGCGTTCACGAGTCGCGTCTCGCCGTCGGCCGCGGCCCCGAGGACCGCGAGCGTCGGCAGGAGATCGGGCGTATCGCCGACGTCGATCTCGACGCCCGAGAGCGGCGAGCGCGCGATCGAGATCGTGCCAGCGTCGCGCTCCCACGCGATCTCCGCGCCCATCCGGTCGAGGATCTCGACGATGGCGCTGTCGCCCTGCGCACTCGGACGTGCACCCTCCACGGTGAGTTCATCATCGGCGGCGAGCGCGCCGGCGGCGAGCAGATAGGAAATCGACGAGAAGTCACCGGGCACTCGATACTCGCCGCCCGCATCGTAGGCCTGCCCGCCCGCGACCGCGAAACCCTCTCCTTCGTTCTCGGTCTCGACGCCGAAGTCGGCGAGCAACTCGCGGGTGATTTCGACGTACGGCGATGACTTCAGTTCCGTTTCGAGATCGATCTCGATCCCCGACTCGGAGCGCGCACCGGCCATCAGGAGCGCGGTCACGAACTGTGAGGAGACGTCGCCGGGCATCGAAACCCGCCCACCCTCCATCGGTCCGCCGACGACCAATGGGGCCTGGCCGTTCGCGCGCGTGCTCTCCGCACGCCCACCCAGCTCCTCGATCGCAGCGAGCAGCGGCCCGTGCGGGCGCGAGCGCAGCGATCCGTCGCCGGTGAGCACCGTCAGCCCCTCGGCGAGCGCTGCCGTCGCCGTGACGAGACGCATCGTCGTCCCGCTGTTGGCACAGTCGACGACATTGGCTGGTGTCTCTGGATGGCCGAACCCCTCCACCGTGATATGCTCACTGTCGTCCGCGAGCCCCTCGACACGCCCGCCGAACGCCTCGACGGCCCTCGCCGTCGCGCGCGTGTCGGCGGAGACGAGCGGCCGCTCGATCCGCGTAGTGCCATCGCCGTAGCCCGCCGCCAGGATCGCCCGGTGGGTGTAGCTCTTCGACGGCGGTGCTCTGACCGTGCCGCTCACGCGCGAACTCCCGATGTCGGCGTTCATACCCGCCCCTCGGACGGCGGGGCTATCAGACTGCCGGACCTCCACTTTTTTACTCGTCGGGTGCGCGCGGAGCGCGCACCACTCTCT
The DNA here is from genome assembly GCF_024508235.1 of Halococcus qingdaonensis. Lineage (NCBI taxonomy): Archaea > Methanobacteriati > Methanobacteriota > Halobacteria > Halobacteriales > Halococcaceae > Halococcus > Halococcus qingdaonensis. The sequence goes on from NZ_CP101943.1 coordinate 2,090,268, forward strand.
GCTCGCGGGCGTGCGAGGCGGCTTCGCCGCCTCGAACTCGCGGCGCTACGCGCCGCGCATGGCCCGCTCGCACGGTATGAGGGACCGGAGGTCCCTCACTACTCGCAAAAACCTGGACTAAAAAGGACCGCTCGCTCCCGACGGTCGCTCACGGTGAACCGCGCTCACGTTCGTTCGCGCGGACGGTTCATTCACAGCACCGCACCAACGACGCCCACATACCTCCCCAGCCGATTCGCTCCGCTCACTTCGTTCGCGTCGCTCATCCCTCGCACAATGTTCATGCTCGGTGCTCACTTCGTTCGCACACGAGCGCGAGCGCGCGCCACAGCAACCGCCAGCGACGCATCGTCCATCGTGATTCACGCGCTCGCCTCAACTGGTCCCATCGGGTGCGTCGACGCCGATGGGGGTCGGAGTTCGGGGGTCGGCACCCTCGCTGACGTAGATGGCGCTGTTGATGAGACCGAGATGGCTGAACGCCTGCGGGAAATTACCCCGCTGTTCGCCGGTCTCTCCGTCGACCTGCTCGGCGAACAGGCCGAGCGAGGTCGCGTGTTCGAGCACGTCCGTGTAGAGTTCGCGGGCCTCCTCGCGACGGCCAGCCAGCGCGAGCGCGTCGACCAGCCAGAACGAACAGAGTACGAACGGGTTCTCCTCGCCGTCAAGCCCGTCGTCGGTGTCGTAACGATAGACGAGTCCCTCGTCGGTCGCGAGATGGTCCTGGACCGCCTCGATCGTCCCGAGAATCCGGTCGTCGTCGGGTTCGAGAAAGCCGACGACCGGCAGGCGAAGCAGCGAGGCGTCGACGTTGTCGGTCTCGAACGAGCGGGTGAAACTTCCCATCTCCTCGTCGTAGCCCTCGTCGAGCACGCGCTCTTCGATCTCGGCGCGGACGGCCTCCCACTCGTCGGTCGGGGCCTCGTAGTCGGTCGCCTCGGCCATCGTCAGCGCCCGATCGATGGCCGCCCAGCACATCACCTTCGAGTAGACGAACTGCTTGGGATCGACGCGGTCCTCCCAGATGCCGTAGCCCGGTTCGTCCCAGACCTCGCAGACGTGATCGACGACATCCCTGACGACCCTCCAGTTTGCCTCGGAGAGAGTTTCGCTATACTGGGTCGTCTCGTGGATCGCCAAGACGAGTTCGCCGTAAACGTCGAGCTGACGCTGGTCGCCCGCCGCGTTGCCGATGCGCACTGGTGAGGAATGACGATAGCCTTCGAGATGGTCGAGCTCTTCCTCCTCAGGAATCTCCTCGCCGTCGACCCCATAAAACGGCTGTTCGACCCGACCGGACTCTCCCTCGGCGATCCTGGAGAGACACTCCTCGAAGAAGTCCTCGACCTCCCCGGCGTGGCCGAGTTCGTGGAGCGCCTGCACGGTGAACGCCGCATCACGGATCCAGTTGAACCGGTAGTCCCAGTTGCGCTCGCCGCCGATCGTCTCCGGCAGCGAGGTCGTCGGCGCGGCGGCGATGGCGCTGGTCTCGCGGCGCATCAACAGCTTGAGCACGAGTTCGGAACGGATGACGAGCTCGTGCCACGGCCCGTAGAACAGACAGCGCTCTGAGTCCGTACAGTGGTGCACCCAGCCCTTCCAGAACTGGGTCGTCGCCTCCAGCATCGCCGCCGCTTCCTCGTCGTCGATCCGTTCGCGCTCGCCGTACTGGCAGACGAACCAGACGGCATCGCCCTCGTCGAGCGTGACGGTCCCCGTCGCCGTCCCGTTCTCGGCGTCGAAGGCGATCGAGCTCCGACAGAACAGTTCCTCGTCGTTGCCGGTCGCGAGCACGCCACCGTCGACCGCCTCGACGATCGTCTCGGCGCGCGCGTAGTCGAATCGAGGGGCGAACTCGATGTCGAGTTCGATCGAACCCTCCCCGCACTCGACGCGTCGATAGAGGGCGTGCTCGGCGATATCCAGAGTCTGCTGCTCGCCGACGACCGGCATGAAGTCGGTGAGGGTCGCCGTACCGGATTCGGTCGTAAAGGAGGTTTCGAGCACGTTCGTCCGCTCGACGTACTCCTGATCGCTCTCGAACTCGCCGGTGGGCTGGATCGCGAACTGGCCGCCGACCTCGGGATCCAGGATACCGGCGAAGATGCTCGACGATTCGATATGTGGGAGACACCACCAGTCGACCGTCCCGTCGCGCCCGACCAGCGCGCAGGTTTCGAGGTTGCCGACGATGCCGTAGTCGCCGATCGGAAGGAAATCCATACCGAGGGCTACGGTGGCGGCCACATAACGCTCCCGCCCGTGAGACGCCATCGTTTTGTCGGCTACACCCGAACGTCCGTTATGGATCCGGATCTCTCCGCGCTCGACGCGGAGCTCGCCGACTGCGACGCCGATGGCTACCTGCTCGATGCCGACGGCGACGACCCCGACCAGCGCTATCTCTCCGGGTTCGTCGCACCCGACCCGTTCGTGACGCTCTACAACGGCGACACCCACCTCCTGGTGTCGGCGCTTGAATACGGCCGTGCGAAAACCGAGAGCCGCGCCGCGACCGTCTCCCGACACGCCGACTACGCCGACGACGCCGGCGGGCGCGAGGCAGGTACCGAGATGCTCGGACGCTTTCTCGACGACCACGACGTCGACTCGCTGCTCGTCCCGGAGCGGTTCCCGGTCGGGACCGCCGACGGGCTCCGCGAGCAGGGCATCGACGTGACCGCCGAGGACGACGGGATCCTCGTCGACATCCGCGCGGTCAAGACCGACGAGGAGATCGAGAACGTCAGGGACGCCCAGCAGGTCAACGAGCGTGCGATGGTCGCCGCCGAGAACGCCATCCAAGGAGCCGACGTCGAGGACGGCCGACTCGTCGCCGACGGCGAACCACTCACTTCCGAGCGCGTCAAGACCACCGTCGAGACGACGCTGCTCCAGCACGGCTACACCTCTGGCGAGACGATCGTCGCCGGCGGTGCCGACGCCGCCGACCCGCACAACGACGGCAGCGGTCCCCTCGCCGCCGGCGAGCCGATCATCGTCGACATCTTCCCGAAGAGCAGTTCGACTGGCTATCACGCCGACATGACCAGGACGTTCGTGAAGGGCGAACCAAGCGAACGCGCCGAGGAGTGGTACGACCTCTCGAAGGAGGCGCTCGACGCGGCGCTCGACGTCGTCGAACCCGGCACGACCGGCGAGGAGGTCCACGACGCGGTCTGTGACGTCTACGAGGACGCCGGCGAGCCGACCCTGCGCGACGACCCCGAAACTGAGACGGGATTCATCCACGGGACGGGTCATGGCGTCGGGCTCGCAGTCCACGAGCTGCCGAGCCTGAGCTTCGAGGGTGGCGAGCTCGAAGCGGGCAACGTCATCACGATCGAGCCCGGGCTCTACGACCCGGAGGTCGGGGGCGTGCGCGTCGAGGACTTCGTGCTCGTCACCGACGACGGCTACGAGAACCTCACCGACTACCCGAAACGACTCCGCGTCGAGTAGTCGAGATCACTCGAAGGGGCTTTTGCCAGCCGCTCGCAACGGCGCACAATGACCCTTCTCGTCGTCGGCGCGGGCACGATGGGCGAGTGGTTCGCCCGCACGCTCGCCGAAACGACCACAGTCACCCTCACCGACACCGATCCCGAGAGAGCCGCCGCAGTCGCCGACCGCCTCGACGCGCGGTCGGTGGCGCTCGACACCGACGAACGGTTCGACACCGTCTGTTTCGCCGTGCCGATGCCGGCAGTCGAAGCGGCCGTCGCCGAGCACGCGCCGAAGGCCGAGCGCGCCGTGATCGACGTCACCGGGAGCATGGCCGAACCGCTCGCGGCGATGCGAACACACGCACCCGATCGCGAGCGACTGAGCCTGCATCCCCTCTTCGCGCCCGAAAACGCCCCCGGCCGGATCGCGACGGTCGCCGACGCGACCGGCCCGGCGACCGACGAGGTTCGCACGGCGCTGGCCGCCGAAAACGAACCCTTCGAGACGACATCCGACGAACATGATAGTGCGATGGAGACGGTCCAGGCTGGCGCGCACGCGGCCGTGCTCGCCTACGCGCTCGCAGCCGAGGACGTCCGCGAGGAGTTTCACACGCCCGTCTCCGGCCCGCTCGACGACCTCGCGAGCCAGGTACTGTCGGGATCACCGCGGGTCTACGCCGAGATCCAGGAGCGGTTCGACGGCGCAGAGGCGGTCGCCGAGGCCGCGGAGCGCATCGCCACGGCCGACGGGGCGGGTATCGAGGAGCTGTACCGCGAGGCGCGCGAGCGACGATGAACGACGACCAGCGTGCGGCGATCCGTGCGAACGCGAACTATCTCCGGGAGGTGCGCCCGATCGACCCCGAGGAGATCGACGAGTACGTTTCCGGCCAGCCACACCCTGCCGTCGTCCGCGAGGTGCTCCGCGAATCGGCCGCCGAGCTCGACCTCATCGAACGCGACGACGGCACGTTCGTCCCCGTCGCCGCGGAACCGATCGAAACCGAGTTCGCAGGTGTCGCGGCGCTGCCCGAACACCACGTCAGAGCGCTCGAAGACCTGCTCGTCGACGAGTACGGGCCCGGCTGGCCGACGGGCGAGTCGGGCGAGCGCCTCCGCGAGCGGATTCGAGAAGTCAAGGAATCGTACTTCGCCGGCGAGTCGGTGCACTACGATCGCGAGACGGCGCTCGCCTACGCCATCTACCACCTGCCGGACTACTACGCGACCGTCCAGTACGTCCTCGCCGATCTCGCGCGTGACGGACTGCTACCGAAGGGGCTCCGCGTACTCGACGTGGGCGCCGGCGTCGGCGGACCGGCGCTCGGCCTCGCCGACTTCCTCCCTGACGACGCGCTCTGCGAGTACCACGCGGTCGAGCCGAGCGCCGCCGCGGACGTCTTGGAAACGCTGCTCGGTGCTACTGGGAAAAACTTCCACTCGACTGTGCATCACACGAGCGCCGAGGCGTTCGCTCCCGACGGCGAGTACGATCTGGTGTTGCTGGCGAACGTACTGAGCGAGCTCGACGACCCGACCGCGGTCGCGCAGCGGTATCTGGACGCGCTCGCACCCGACGGCTCGCTCGTCGCCATCGCACCCGCCGACCGCGAGACGTCGATCGGTCTTCGGGGAATCGAGCGCGCGCTCGTCGACGGTGAGCGCGCCTCCGGCGCGCGATCCTCGTCGGTCGAGCGAAGCGAGTCCGACGGTAGTCCGGCGACGGCGTACGCACCGACCGTCCGCCTCTGGCCCGGTCACGCACCGACCGACAGGGGCTGGTCGTTCGACGTGCAGGGCGATCTGGACGTGCCGCCCTTCCAGCGCCGCCTCGCCGAGACAGCCGGCGAGGGCGCGGCGTTCATCAACGTCGACGTCCAGTACTCGTATTCGATCCTTCGCCGGGACGGAGCGCGCCGCATCGAGTTCACGCCCGACTCGAACCGGGTGGCGAAAATGGCCGACAGCGAGCGCCACGTCTCCAGTCGAATCGACTGCATCGCCGCGAAACTCAGCCACTCGCTGTCCGACGGCAATCCCATATTCAAGATCAGCGACGGCAGCGAGGCGGTCGATCACTACGCCGTGCTCACCCGCGAAACGGCACTCAACCGGGAGCTCTCGGACGCGGACTACGGCGCGCTCCTGGCGTTCGAGAACGTGCTCGTGCTCTGGAACGACGACGAAGAGTCCTACAATTTCGTCGTCGACGACGAGACGATCGTCGACCGGATCCCCGTCTGAGCTACTCCGTCGACTCGTCGATCTCTGCCTGCAGCCGGGCACGCTGTTCCTGCTGTCGCTCGCGCCCATCGTGACCGAGGAGTTTCGAGAGCAGCGCCGGTCCCTTGTGGCTTCGCTGACCGGTTTCGTCCGGGCGTCCGTCGTCGCTCCCGCTCATGCTCCGAGATAGGTCACGATCGGGTAAAAAGCCACGCTCGCGGTGAGTGTGACGATCCCGACGACGAACAGCACCTGTGTGTAGAAGAGCAGGCGACCGTTGTCGGCGATGTCGGCGGCGTTGCTCTCGGTCCACGAGGCGAGTTCGACGAGAAAGTCAAGCTCCCAGTCGCCGTCGTCGCCCGTCGCCAGCGAGACGGCGTATGCGCCGCTCGGCCCGACCACGAGGTCCGATTCACCGTAGGTGAGCACGCCGACGATGGCCGAGAGAACGAGTGCGAGTACCCCCACGGCGGCGAGCAACGGCTGGAACGTGACGGCCGCGAGACCGGCTGCCGGAACGACGACGCCGAGCAGGAGCGCCGTGATGCGTACTGTACGCAGCGCCTTGTCGTCGATGTCGTCCATCACGGACTGCTGGCTGTCGAGGACGTCCCGAAGTTCGCGGTAGACGGTCTCGCGGCGCTTGCTCGACCAGCCCCGGCGCGGTGCGTCGGATCCCTCGCTCATCCGTTCGTTCTCGCACAGCGAAGCGATGGCCCTTAACGGTGCGCTTTTGCGCTGGGCCACCGCAGACCGACCATGCAGATCCTGCTGACGAACGACGACGGCATCGAGAGCACGGGGATCGCCGTGCTGGCCGATGCGCTCGCCGCTCACGGCGAGGTGACGGTCGTCGCGCCCGCCGAGGACCAGAGCGCCGTCGGGCGCACGCTCTCCGATCGCGTCGTCGTCGAGGAGCACGACCTCGGCTACGCCGTCGACGGAACGCCCGCCGACTGCGTGGTCGCGGGTCTCGGTTCGCTCCGTCCCGATGCCGATCTCGTGGTTTCGGGCTGCAATCAGGGCGCGAACCTCGGCGAGTACACGCTCGGGCGCTCGGGGACGATCAGCGCCGCCGTCGAGGCGACCTTCTTCGACGTTCCGGCGATCGCCGTCTCGCTGTACGTCCCCGGTGGCGACATCGACTTCCGCGAGTACGTCGCCCGCGAGGACGAGTACGACGAGGCCGTCCGGGCGACGAGCCATCTCGTGACGAACGCGCTCGGCGACGGGATCTTCGAGCGGGCGGACTATCTGAACGTCAACGCACCAACCTCGGCGGCCACCGACGGCGAACATGGCGAGATGGAGATCACCTACCCATCGGAGGTCTACCAGCTGACCGCCGTCGGCGACGACGGCGATCTCACGCTCCGGGATCACATCTGGCAACGGATGGCCGACGGGACGATCCCCGATCCGGAGGGCACCGATCGCCGGGCGGTCTTCGAGGGGCGCGTGAGCGTCTCCCCGTTGACCGCACCACACACGACCGAAGCCCACGACGCACTCAGCGCGGTCGCCGAATCGTACGGGCGGTAGTTCGAGCCAGCGTTACTCCGTATCGAGCAGTCCGTAGTGGCCCGGTTCGTCGTCGCTTTCGGGATCGCCGAAACAGAGTTCGTCGGCGTTCGTGACCAACCACGGGATCGCCCAGTCGAGCAGGATACCCTCGGTCTCGATGTCGAGTTCGGTGTCGGGCTCCAATCCTTGCAAGAGGCGAGCGATCTCGTAGACGGTGTACATCACGTCGGGATCGAGCACGTCGGCCGGTTTGCGGAACTCGAAAGGGCGCAACCGATCGAAGGAGGATTTCTGGCGCGGCATACCGGCGATAGGCCGGAACGGCCTAAATCCTCGGCGGTGTTGGACTCGATCAGTCCGCCAGCGAGCTATCGACATCGTAGTTCGGGTGCTGGCCCGGCGGGCGACCCCGATAGAACGCCACGACCAGCCACAATGCGCCGCCGAGCGCACTCGCGATCGCCGCCAGCGGGTAGGAGATCGTGACGTACGTCGCCGCGTAGACGAACCAGACGAGCGCCGTCGGGACGCTCGTCTCACGCGGAACGGTCGAGCCGCTATCGAGGAGCACGGGCAGTGTGAACGCGATCTGGAAGACTGTTGCACCGAGAAAAACCATCTCAGCAGCGACCATACGATATCGCCGTCCGCCCGGTCCGTATTTTTCACGGTTCGATATCGGTGCGAGGCGACTGTGCGATACGAGGGCAGGGAGTAGCATGTGGTGCGGCCGCGGTACGGTTTTCACTACGTTTTTGGCCGGCTTCGCTCGTCGTCGACTCGCTCAGCCGGCCAAAAAGTAGAATGGACTCGTCGGGATTCGAACCCGAGGCCTTCTCCTTGCGAAGGAGACGATCTACCACTGATCTACGAGCCCGCACCCACTATTATCCGGGCGGTCCGCTTGTATGTTGTGTTTGTCCGCGATGCCGACTCGTCCCCAGAACGCCGAGGCGACCGGCGAGCAGCCCGAGCAGGAAGCCGGTGAAATGCGCTACGAGCGCCACGCCCGGCGCGCCCGTCAGCAGCGTGACGACGACCGCGAGCAGCGCGAACAGCACGAGCTGGGTGCGCCGGCGCAGACGGAGCACGTCGAGCACCGAACTCGACACCGGGTTGGCGGCGACGAGATAACCGAGAAAGGCGAAGATCGCACCGCTCGCACCGAGCACACGGCTACCGGGCAACAGCGTGATCTGGGCGAGCCCCGAGAGCGCGCCGGCCGCGACGAAGAAGGCGTGATAGCGCGCGGTCGTCGTGAACGACTCGACGATCAACCCCACGAGGAGGAGCATGGTCGCGTTGCCGAGCAGATGGGCCAGGCTGCCGTGGGCGTAGATGCTCGTCAGTAGCGTCCACGGCCGGAGCGGGACGGTCGGCCCGAGTACGAAGAAAAAGCCCATCGCGCCGAGCAGCCCGGCGACCTGCTGACCGAGAAAGACGACGGCCATCACCGTGAGCGTCTGGACGGTCGGACTGCCCCCGAGACGAGCCATACGCCCCACTCACGGCTGGGGATGGAAAGCGTTACGGGTGAAAAACCGGCGAACGGCTCAGTCTTCGAGGACGATCTCGATGCTGACGTCGTTTGGCACCTGAATGCGCATGAGCTGGCGGAGCGCACGCTCGTCGGCGTCGAGATCGATCAGCCGTTTGTGGACGCGCATCTCCCAGTGCTCCCAGGTCGCAGTCCCCTCGCCGTCGGGCGATTTCCGTGCCGGAACTTCGAGTTCCTTCGTCGGCAGTGGGATCGGCCCGCTGAGGTTGACCCCGGTCTTGGTGGCGATCTCGCGGACGTCGTCGCAGATGTCGTCCAGATCCTCGGGGCTGGTGCCGGCGAGGCGGACGCGCGCCTGCTGCATTATGCTTCGTCGACCGAGAGCACTTTGCCAGCGGCGATGGTCTGACCCATGTCGCGGATGGCGAAGCTCCCGAGTTCGGGGATCTCGCCCGATGGCTCGATGCTGAGCGGTTTCTGCGGGCGCACGGTGACGACGGCGGCGTCACCCGACTGGATGAAGTCGGGATCCTCCTCGGCGACCTCGCCGCTTGCCGGGTCGATCTTCGAGTCGATCGACTCGATCGTGCAGGCGACCTGTGTCGTGTGGGCGTGGAACACGGGCGTGTAGCCCGAGGTGATCACGCTCGGATGCTGCATCACGACGACCTGTGCCTGGAACGTCTCGGCGACCGTCGGCGGGTCGTCGGCCGGCCCACAGACGTCACCGCGGCGGATGTCGTCCTTGCCGATGCCGCGGACGTTGAAGCCGACGTTGTCGCCCGGCTCGGCGTTGGGGACTTCCTCGTGGTGCATCTCGACGGTCTTGACCTCGCCGCCGACGTCGCTCGGCTGGAAGGAGACGTTGTTCCCGGTCTCCAGAACACCGGTCTCGACGCGGCCGACGGGCACAGTACCGATGCCCGAGATGGTGTAGACGTCCTGGATCGGCAGCCGCAGCGGTGCGTCCGTCGGCGGCTGGGGCTCGGGGAGGTCGTTGAGTGCCTCCAGCACCGTCTCGCCGTCGTACCACGGCGTGTCGTCGGAGCTGTCGGCGATGTTGTCGCCCTCGAACGCCGACACCGGGATGAAGCCCGCGTTGTCGGTGTCGAAGCTGACCTGATCGAGCAGGCCCTTGACTTCCTCGACGGCCTCGTCGTAGCGGTTCTCCTCGTAGTCGACGAGGTCCATCTTGTTGACCGCGATGATGAGCTCGTTGATACCCAGCGTGCGGGCGAGGAAGACGTGCTCCTGGGTCTGGGGCTGGACGCCGTCGTCCGCCGCGACGACGAGCACGGCGTTGTCGGCCTGGCTCGCGCCCGTGATCATGTTCTTCACGAAGTCGCGGTGGCCAGGGGTGTCGACGATGGTGAAGTAGTATTCGTCCGTGTCGAACTCCTGGTGGGCGATATCGATCGTGACACCGCGCTCTCGCTCTTCGGCGAGGTTGTCCATCACGTAGGCGAACTCGAAGCCACCCTTGCCCTGTTCTTCGGCTTCCTCCTTGTGCTGCTCGATGACGTGCTCGGGAACGTTCCCCGTCTCGTAGAGGAGTCGTCCGACGAGCGTGCTCTTACCGTGGTCGACGTGGCCGATGACGGCCAAGTTCTGGTGTGGTTTGTCTGCCATTGGTGTCTCACGCGCAGTGGCGCTATGTCGGATGGTTACTGTGGTTTCAGTTAAAACGATTACGATACCGCACGCAGCGAATCGGGCGCACACGGGCGATTCGACCCGATTGTCGACGGTTTCGGTCTCGACTCAGGGCAGTCGGCCGACATCGGCGAGCACCGCCGACGCCGTCGCCCGCCCGCCCGCACCGCGCCCGCTGAGGTTCAACTGTCCGGCGTGGCGCGTCTCCAGCTGGACGATGTTCTGGGTGCCCGTCACCGCGAGCGTCCCGTGCTCGGGGACGAGTCGCGGGCCGACGCGAACGGTGGGATCCTCGCCGTCAGTGACTTCACCGACGAGCCGCACCGTGCGCCCGTCCTCGCTCGCAAGGTCGAGCGCGCTCGGGGTGAGTCGCGTGATCCCCTCGACCTGCGCGTCGTCGAGGGTCACGTCGCCGTCGCCGAGCACGTTCGCGAGGATGACGCACTTGAGCGCGGCGTCGGTGCCCTCGACGTCGAAGGTGGGGTCGGTTTCGGCCACACCGAGATCCTGGGCCTCGGCGAGGACGTGCTCGTAATCGAGGCCCTCGGCGCTCATCCGCGAGAGGACGAAGTTCGCCGTCCCGTTGAGAACGCCACGGACCGCCGTCACGTCCGCCGAACCGAGATCGGCGATCGTCGAGAGGATCGGGATCGCCCCGCCGACCGTCGCCTCGAACAGGACAGTCCCTGCACTGTCGCGCTCCGCGGCGCGGAGATCGCCGTAGCGCTCGGCGACCGGTCCCTTGTTCGCCAGCACGACGTGTGCGTCGCGGGCGAGCGCGCGCTCGGCGTGGGAGAAGCCGGGTTCGGCGTCGCCGAGCGTCGTCGGCGTGGCCTCAACGAGGACGTCGTAGTCGCCGGCGAGCGCGCGCTCCCGATCGCCCGAACCGACGCTGCCACGCTCGGCTTTCCGATCGAGAACGGTTTCGACGTCGAGACCGCTCTCGTCGACGGCGGCACTCGTCGAGTCGGCGATGGCGGTCACGCGATGGCCGTAGCTTCCGGCGAGTTCGCAGACCGCGCGTCCGACCGCGCCACACCCGGCGACAGCGAGGTTCATCGATCGCCCCCCGCGAGCGGCTCGACGAGATGAAGGCCCTTCTCGTCGGCGAGTTCGCGAACGGTGTCGAGTGCGCGCTCGCGCTGGCCGGTCTCGGTCGCGAGTCGGAGTCGCGCGCTCGACGGTTCGTCGGTGCCCGCCGGTGCCGAGAGCGCGACGTCGGCCACGGCGGCGTTCGCCTGCTCGACGCGCGAGAGCGTATCCGAGAGGTCGGTCTCGACGAGATCGCCGACGAGCACGACCGAGAGCTCCTCGCCGTAGCGCTCCGCGCCCGCCCGGATGACGTTGACGCCGGCCTCGCGGAGCGCGCTCACGATCGTCTCGAAGCGCTCGGGCGTCGCCTCCAGATCGACCTCGACGGGGATGTGGCCGCGCGGCGTGAGCGAGCCGCGCTCGTGAAAGATCGAGAGCAGATTACCGCCGTTGTCGGCGATGGGTGCGAGCGCGCGGAGCAGCTCGCCGGGTTCGTCGACGAGTTCGAGGCGCACGGTGTAGGCCGAGCGCGATTCCGACGCGTCGCTCATCGCCTCACTCCCGTCGGCCGCTCGACTCGATGCATACCACGCTGTCACACAGCGGCAGTGATAAACACCAGCGTTTCCGCTCGCGTCCGAACCGTTTAGGCCGCCGGCGCTGCTATCGGCCGCATGTCCGTCGCCTATCAGATCGTGGACGTGCTCATCGCGGGGATGGTCGCCGGCCTCTCGGCGTTCGTCCTCAGCGCCATCACGCCGCGATTTTCCGTCACCATCGGCGTGATCCTCGCGAGCATGTACTACTTCTCGCGCAACCCCTGGGGCTCCCAGAACGGTGACGATCTCAACCGCCGAATAGACGATCTCTACGAGCGCTACCTGCCGTTCTGAGCGGATCGAGCCGCCGCGGCGGCTGCGGCCGCGGTGCGGTTGCGGCGCGGTGGTGGTTTGCGATTCCTGGCGGATGAAGGGCGAGGGAGCGAGTGGAACGAGCGACTGAGGGCTTCTGCGGTGCTGTGCGGTTTGCGGTGGCGAGCGTCCGCGCGAGTGAAACGAGCGCGGTTCACGAGAGACGCGAAGCGTCTCTCTGGCTCTCGTTCACTCCCTGCGGTCGTTCACGAGAACACTGCGAACGAGGCCGGAGGCCGAGTGAGCAGGAGTTTTTAGTCCAGGTTTTTGGCCGGGGGTTGAGCGCGAGCGAACGGAGTGAGCGAGCGCGACGCCCCCGTCTAAAAAAGTGGGTGCTTAGAAGTAATCGACGCTCGCGGGCAGTTCGAGCTTCATGCCCTTGCGCTCGCGGATCTCCATGATCGTGTCGGGCTGGAGATTGTCGGCCATCACCTGGAAGCCGGCGTTCTCGGTGTTCCAGGAGGCGCGTCCCTCGGTGGCCGAGCGGATGTCGGAGGCGAAGCCGATCATCTCGTCGACCGGGGCGACGCCCTCGACGACCATCAGATCGCCTTCCTGGTACATGTCGTCCACGCGTCCGCGGCGACCCTGAAGCTCGCCGGAGGCGGGACCCATGTGCTCGCTCGGGACGTCGATGCGCACATTTTGAATCGGTTCGAGCATCGAGATGCGGCCGTCGATGAGCGCGCCGTGGACGGCCTGCCGCACTGCGGGGATGACCTGTGCCGGGCCGCGGTGGATGGCGTCCTCGTGCAGGCGGGCGTCGTCGAGTCGGATGAGGGTGCCCTGGACGGGTTCGGCGGCGAGCGGCCCGTCGTCGAGGGCTTCTTCCCAGCCTTCGACGACGAGTTCCATCGTCTCGTTGAGATGCTGGATCCCCTTCGTGTCGTCGACGAGGACGTTCGTGCCGTGGATGGTCTCGATCTCTTGGGAGGTTTCCTTGTCCATCCCGGCCTCCTGGAGTGCCTCGCGGCGTTCCTGCTCGGGCATGTCCATCGACGCCTCGCCGCGCTTGATCGTCTCGACGACGTCCTGCGAGAGCGGTTCGACGGTCAGGTAGAACCGGTTGTGCCGGTTCGGCGACTGCCCCTCGACCATGTCGGAGGGCTGCTGGACGGCCTCGCGGAAGACGACGATCGGCTCACCCGTGGTGACGGGGATGCCCTGGTTGCGCTCGATGCGCTGGGTGATCACTTCGAGGTGGAGCTCGCCCTGCCCCGAGATCAGGTGCTCGCCGGTGTCCTCGTTGATCTCGATCCGGATCGTGGGGTCCTCCTTCGAGACCTGCTGGAGCGTCTCGATCAGTTTCGGCAGGTCGTCCATGTTCTGTGCCTCGACGGACTTGGTAATCACCGGCTCGGAGATGTGTTCGATCGACTCGAACGGCGTCATCTCGATCGACGAGACGGTGGAGCCGGCGATCGCGTCCCGGAGACCGGTGACGGCGGCGATGTTGCCCGCGGGAACGCTCTCGACCTCCTCGCGCTCGCCGCCCATGAAGATCCCGACCGACTGGATGCGGTTCGTGCCGGCGGTGCCGGAGACGTAGAGGTCCTGACCGCGTTCGAGCGTTCCCGAGAACAGCCGTCCGGTGGCGATTTCGCCGGCGTGGGGGTCGATACCGATATCGGTCACCATGAAGACGACATCACCCTCGTCGTCGACGAGACGCATCCCTTCGGCGAGCTCGGTCGTATCGTCGCCACGCCAGACGGTCGGCACCCGTTCGGGCTGAGCCTTGACCGGGTTCGGGAAGTGTTCGGCGACCATGTCGAGCACGACCGTCGAGAGCGGCGAGTACTCGCGGAGCTCGTCGATCTCGTCGTTGCGGTTGTATTCGATGATGTCGGCGAAGTCGATGCCCGTCTCCTGCATCTGGGGGACGCTGGTCGCCCAGTTGTAGAGCGCCGAGCCGAAGGCCACAGTGCCGTCCTGAACGGAGACTTTCCAGCCCTCCTCGTATTTCTCCTCGGCCATCCCGCGGATGAGTTCGTTGACGTCGCCGATCACCGACTGGAGGCGCTCCTGCATCTCCTCGGGCCCTTCCTGAAGCTCGTTGATGAGCCGGTCGACCTTGTTGATGAACAACGCGGGCTTGACGCCCTCACGAAGGGCCTGGCGCAGCACGGTCTCGGTCTGGGGCATCGTCCCCTCGACCGCGTCGACCACCACTAAGGCCCCGTCGACCGCACGCATCGCCCGCGTCACGTCGCCGCCGAAGTCGACGTGGCCAGGAGTATCGATGAGGTTGATGAGGTGGTTGGTCTCCTGATATTCGTGGGTCATCGAGACGTTCGCCGCGTCGATGGTGATGCCCCGTTCCTGCTCGTCCTCCTCGGTGTCCATCGCGAGCTGCTCGCCGGCGAGATCCGAGGAGATCATGCCCGCGCCCGCGAGCAGGTTGTCGGTGAGGGTGGTCTTGCCGTGATCGATGTGGGCGGCGATGGCGATGTTCCGGATGTTCTCCGGAGTGTCCATCAGCCGCTCGCATTCCTGAACGATCTTCTTACGTCGGCCCATTATGCGAACTCGTATCGGAAGGAGGGTCAAAAGGGTGCTGTTTCCAGTCCCGGAGCCGATGACGTCGGGAAATTCGGCCGGCTTCGCTACTCACGACAAGCGAGGAATCGAGCGGCGAACCGTCGCGGCACGCAGCATCCAACGAACGGGAACGGGGAGCAAGAACCACAGTTGATCGCGAACTACGTAGCGGGCGTCTTCGACGGCGATACCGGCGACGACCAGCGCCACCAGGTTGATCGCGAACTATGTAGCGGGCGTCTTGCCCCCGACACAAGAATCATACTCTGCCGTCCCGTGTTAATAGAACACATGGACGTTCGCGTGCATTCGCCCGGTCCGGCCGACCCGTTTCTGGGGGCGCGGGACCTCTTCACGACCGAACACGACCTCGCGCTCCCGGTTCACGTCCACGTTCGCACCGATCCCGATTCGCGGACGTGGAGCGCCCACTACGACGATCGCCACGTCCTGAACATCTCCCGGCAGGCCGCGACCAGCGCGATGGCGCGTCCGCTCGCGCTCCACGAGTACTCACACATGCGTCGGTACGAGCAGTCACACCCGTCACATATCCAATCGACCACGGAGGCGCTCACGCTCGCGCTCGCGGGCCACTCGGTCGAGCGCCGGCGACTCGTCCACTGCCATCAGATCGCGAACCACATGAAGGACATCTACGCCGACGACATTACCCTGAGTGTTGGACCGGCCAACAAGCTCGTGTCCTTCCTCGAATCGAGTCTCGCGGGCGCGCTCGCCGACAGACCGGTCGATCCACCCCGCTGGACGCGGCTGACGCCCGCGGCCGACCCCGAGATCACGGCCGTCAACGCGGCCTTCGCGCTCGCCCTCTTGGAGCGCCACGACTGCATCACCGACAACCACCGCCTCTACGACCTCGCTCACGCCGCCGCCAACGACGCTCCGGGAACCGATCTCGCGGCGTTCAAACACCGCTTCCGGGAGCTCGTCGCCGATCCCGACGAGAGTCAGTATCGACAGGCGCTCGTCGACGCGACCCGCGAGTACGCTCTCCAAACGGACTCTGCCGCCGACTGACGAACCTGCACCGTACTCAATCGGACGTCTCGTTTCCGTCGGCCGGCTCACCGGCCGGGAACTCCTCGACAGCGACGGTCGATCGCTCCGTCGTGGTCCGTTCGGTCGTCGACGAAGTTACTGTCGACGTTGTCCGCGTCGATCGCGCCGTTGCTCGCGTCGACGAGTGGTTGGGGTCCGATGCGTCCGTCGTCGGTGGTGCGACCGTCACCACGATCTCCGTCGAAGGATCGGTCGATGCTGCCGATGTCGAAACACCAGCGGAGCCACCACCGTCGCTCGGTGCATGCCCGTTGGTCGATCCGCCGGTGTCGAACGTACCCATCACGACCGGATAGGCCATCGCCCCAGCGACGGCGACCACCACGGCCACCAGCACCACCGTCGCGACCGTCGTAGTGATGCCGTCGAGCGGCGATCGTTCAGGGGATGTGGCTCCGTCGTTCGATCCGAAACGACGGTCGCCGTCGCTCGACGCCGTCTCGGACGACCCGAACAGCGATTCGTTCTCGTCGTCACCGAAGACGAACCCGTCGTCATCGTCGCTCATCGATCCACCCGTGTTGGACGAACGGTTGGAAGACAGGGGATACGGAACGAACTCGGTGCTGTCATCGGTCGTACTCGACCGCGCGGGGAGTTAGCTCTCCGCTTCGGGCTGCCAGGCATAGCAGAGGTTGCCGCCGAGAATCGAGAGCACCACGCCGAGGACGGCTCCGAGCGGCGTGCCGACGAGCGAAACGACGACCGAGACGACGCCGACCACGCCTAACAGCCCCGCGAGATCGGGTTCGACGAGCGCGAAGACGCCACAGAGAAAGGTCGCCGTCGCCGCGACGAGTGCGAACGCCGACGGGCTGGCCCGGGCGAACGTGATCCCCATCGAAAATATCAGCACGAACGCAACGGTGATGCCGCCGAGTGCCAACAGCACGCCGCCGAGAAACGGCCGCGACGCCCGCCACTCGCCGAACCGTGCCCGATGGGCCGACAGCCCCAGCCGTTCGGTGCTCATCGGTGCCCCCGACGATCGCTCGTCAACACGGAAGCGCCGATGAGTGCTGAGCCGTTCGTACTGTTTTGCCGAGCGGTCGGGGCCGCCGTTGCCGTAGTCGCCGACGCGTTTTCGGCTCCCACTGCCGCGGCCGTGGCGGTTTCCGTGGTCGTCGCCGTCGATGCATCGGTTGCCGTCGGCGTCGGCGAGGCGGTGTCAGTTGCGCTCGTCGACGGAGCGTCACCCGATGGGGTCGGAGTGGGCGTCGTCGATGTCGTCGGCTCGGCCGTCGTGCCGTTTTCGCCGGGCGTGGTCGTCTCGTTCCCTACACTCGTCTTGTTCGTACTGCTCGTCGCGTTCGCCGATTCGTTCGTGCCGTTTGCGGCGGCAGTCGACACGTTGGTGGAGGCGTTGCTCGCGTTGGCCGAGGCGTTGGACCCGTTTGCCGAGCTGTTCGGCGCGGTGATCGTGAGGGTTCCGGTGGTCTCGTTCGCGCCGGCCGTGATGGCGTGGTCGTACTCGCCCGGACTCAGTCCGTCCGTCCCGATGTCGGTGAACGAGACGGTCGTCTCGTTGTCCGGACCGAGCGTGACGTTGCGCTGGGCTAGCGTCTCGCCGTCACGGCGGTACGTGACGGTCGTTTCGTCCTCGATGTAGCCCGCGTTCGTCACGGTCGCGTTCACGTCGTAGGTCTCGTTTCGCTGGACTTCGGCGGGTGCCGCAAAGTCGCTGACCGTGAAGTTGTTGGTCGTCACGTTCGGGCTGATGACGCCCTCGTCGGTCAGCAGCGCGAGCGCGTTCGCCGTGATGAGGTCCAACACCGGCTCGATCGGATTCCGGGTACACTCGGGCGTTCCCGAGACGCTCGTCGATTTCGTCCCGCCCTGCATCGTGAGCTCGAGGTTCTCGATGGTGATCGACTGCGCGGACAGCTGATGCGTGTTCGTCACCACCTTGCTCGAATCGATCGGCGGGCCGGGCAGCGGCCCCAGATCACCGATCGAGAACAGGAAGTCCTCACCGGGACACGTCGACCACTTCTTGCGCGCCGCCGGGATGACGACCGGATCCTTGCCGATCCCCAGTCGCCCGAAGTACGCCTCCGAGGCCGTCAGCGAGAGCCCGTCCGGGGCCGACGCAGACGATCCCTTGATCGTGAGATGCGAAGTCCCACCCGGGCCGCCACGGAAGTTCTTGTACATCGTCAGCCCCTCGATGTTCACGTTGCTCTTGAACGAGAACTCCCCCGCTGGGACGCTCTCGCGGTTCGAACTGTCGGTCGTGACGTTTTCGTGGTTGAAGCCGCTGCCCGAGAACTCGTCGGCGACGACGACGGTGCCGTCGATCCCCTCCTGTTCGGGAAAGTCGCGGGCTGCCGCCGTCATGAGCGGATGGGCGAACGCGCCGAGGACGATCACCGAGACGAGCAGGAGGGCGATCGACGCGGTTCGGCCGCCCGCACCGCCGCCGTCGGCGCTCGCCGCACGACGCACGCGCGATCGCGTCCCGAACAGTCCGTCGTCGGACTCCTCGGCAGCCGTCTCGTCGTCGGTGAACTCGAAATCGGCCTCCGTGGTCCCGCCGGAGCCGCCCCCGCCGTTGTCCCCGTCTTCGGTGTCCTCATCACGCCAGGCGTAGCAGAGCACGCCGCCGACGATGCCGAGACCGGTACCGATGATGAAGCCGCCAAGCGCGCCGTACAGCGAGAAGATCGAGAACACAACGCCGAAAATCCCGAAGATATCGGCGTTGCCGGGCCGGGTGAGCGCGAAGATGCCACAGAGGAACACCAGCGCGGCGAACAACAGCCCGATCGGCGAGAGCGTCTCGCCGATGAGGATGGTATCGGGCGCGATGTTGATCGGAATCCACGCGATGACGAGCGACGCCACCACCAACAGCGCACCGCCGGCGAACGGCCGGCCACGCCGCCAGCGGTCGAACCGGGCGCGTCGCGTTCCAACCGACCCGTTACCACCGCCCGATCCGGACTGTGTCATTTCAACCATTCTGTGTGTCGTGGTGGAAAAACGTATCGACCGTCGTTAGCTCAACGTGACGTCGCCGCCGTCGGTGTAGTCGCCGTCACCGTTGTTGTCGTACTCGGCGGCGAGCGTGAGACCCGGAATCGAGATCTCGTTGACCGCCTGATAGTGAGCGCGGATCGTCGCGTTCTGGAGGACGATCCCCGGGTTCGAGGCGTTCGAGAGATCGAGCGTCTTCGGACCGCCCGTCGCGCTGTCGACGCCTTCCTGGCGCTGTTCACCCGTCGACGGGGCGACCTGCTTGAACGAATCGCTGTATTTCGCGTTCTCCTCGTCGATCAGCAGCCCGTTGAACGTCGACGAACTGGCCTGGAGCTTGGTCTGTTTGACGAGGAGTGAATCCGCCGTCACCGTATCCGTCGAGGTGATCACGATTCGCGCGTTACCGCCGATGGCCGGCACGTCCTCGAGCTCCTTGGTGAGTTCGAGACCGTCGATCTCGACCGAGGAGAACTCCGCGGTCGCCACCGGGACGCCCTCACGCTCGCTCGTGTCGCTCACGCCCGGATAGAGGTACAGGTCGTCGCCCCGAAGCTCGTCGGCCTCGATCGTGAACCCGCCGATGCCGCTGATCGGTGCGGCGAAGGCCATGCCGCTGCTCACGATGAGCATCGCCACGAGCGCGACGACGCCGAACGACACCGCCGTCCCCTTCGCCAAGACTTTCTTATCGTACATGATGTATCACCTGTTGTCGAGTGCGACGCCCGAACGGTGTGCGCCGGCGATCCACCGCCATCGGTGGCTCCCCGCGTATGCGGCCGAGGGACGCCCGCGTGGCGACTCCCGCGTCGCGTCGACGTCCCACGTTACGACACCGTCCATGACACCCGTACTAACCATACCCACGCCTGTGACTGTTCCCCCCGCTATACATGGGCATTTATATAACAGTCGTTGTTGTCAAAGCGATGGCTGACCGAACAGCGAGGATCGGAAACGAAAAAGAACTGTGCGAACGGTCAGCGGGCGGCGGCCGCGACGCGCTCTTTCTCCTCTTTCTGGTTGACGGCGTACGTCTGGACGTCGTAGTTCGCCGCGCCGGTGAGCTGGTCGGCGAGCGCCTCGTGGGCGTCGGTCGGCGACTTGAACGAGGCGCTGTGGGTACCTTCGGCGATGAACTTGAGCGCCTGATCGACGCGACGCTGCGGGGCGACGTCGACGGCCTGCGGGACGGAGATCCCACCGTATTTCAGCCGGACGGTCTCCTCGCGCGGGGCGGCGTTCTCGACGGCGCTGACGAGCACCTGCACCGGGCTCTCTTCGGTGCGCTCGGCGACGAGATCGAAGGCGTTGCGCACGATGCGGGTGGCCTGCTGTTTCTTGCCCGTGTTCTCGTCGGTCTGCATCAGCCGGTTGATGAGGCGCTCGACGATGGAGATCTCGCTCTTCTGGAACTGCTTGCTCGCGTGACGACCCATCGTGTGCTCCACAGGAGTGACGGTGATGTAGCGCTCGGTGCTCGGATCGTCGTACTCGATCCCGGTCACGTCCCAGCGCTCGAACAGTTTCGCGCCGGTCGCTTCCTCAGCGCCGGCGGGCTGGTCGGGCTCGGGGGCTTCGGATTCGCTCATCGGACGGGTTTCTCCGCGTTACCGCGCACGAGTTCGATGAGCGAGACGCCGTTGACTTTCTCGACCTTGTAGTTGACCGCCGAGAGATCGCCCATCGCACGACCCTTCGCGCCGCCGATGCCGGCGATCGTGACCTCGTCGTGCTCGTCGATGAACGAGATCGCACCGTCACCCGGACAGAAGGCCGTGACCTGCTGGCCGTTCTTGATGAGCTGGACCCGCACGCACTTGCGGATCGCAGAGTTGGGCTGTTTGGCCTCGATGCCGACCTTCTCCAGAACGATCCCTCGACCCTGCGGCGCGCCTTCGAGCGCGTCGGTTTTCTCCTTCAGCCCGCGAGCGCGTCGGGCGTACTCCGAGTCGGACCACCGATGGTTCTGACGGTCCTTTTTGAGTTTCCGCGCAGCGTACTTGCCGTTGGCCATATACCCCCGCTACCCGATGGGCGCACTTATGCCTCCCGTTTCAGGCCGCCCCGAGCGCCGACGGGCGAGTTCCTGGAACGAGTCGATCATGAGCCGAGTCAGTAGCGGTGGCGCGCGATGAATCCGGCCGAAGGCCGGAGAACGCGCGAGGGATGAGCGAGTGAGTGAAACGAACGAGCGAATCGGCTGGGGAGGTATGTGGGCTGTGCGGGGCGGTGCGGTTGCGGTCCCTCATTGTCGTCGGTTTTCGCAGCGTTGCGGTGGAACACCGAACGCAACCCAATTCCGGTGTTGCAGCAGGACTATAGCACGACCACTATCGAAATTCGAAACAATCGATTCAGGCCAGTTCGATGTCGTCGATGTCGAAATGGCGGTCCGCCAGCCGGCGCGCGGTCTCGATCGTCTCGCCGTCACGGCCGATCGCGACACCAGTGTCGGCCCGATCGACCTCCGCGTAGGCCACGGTCGAAGCGTTCTCGCTGATCGTCACGTTGTGCACCACCGCGGGGGCGAGCGCGTTGGCGACGAACAGTTCGGGTGTGTCGGCGTTCTCGACGAGCGAAACCCGCTTGTCGAGTCGTTCTTCGACCTGCTCGACGGTCGTCCCGTCGGGGCCGATCGCGTCGCTCATTTCGCCGGCAGCCACCAGAAAGCAGACGCGGTCGTCGCCGACGAGACAGTCGACCGCGGTCGCGCCCGTGACGTCCTCGAACAGGGCGATGTGTCGGAGTGCGGTATCGGAAAGCGTGACGCGCATGGTGAATGAGCTATGGTTCGACGAGCGATACGGGGTCGGGAGTCAGTCCGCGCGGCCGGAGCCGTCGGTCGTCGCGCCACCCATCCGGAGGTTGACGTCGCCGGTGCCGAGCTTGATCGGCTTGCCGACGATGACGTTCTCGGTCACGCCGTCGAGATCGTCGACCTCACCGTGGACCGCGGCGTCGAGCAGGTGGTTGACGGTCACCTCGAAGGCCGCGCGCGCGAGCACGGAGTTCTTGTTGCCCGAGATGCCGTGGCGGCCGATCGACTCGATCGTCCCCTCGGCGGTCATGATGTCCGCGACGAGCATGAGATGGCGGATGTTCACGTCGCCGAGGCCCTGCTCTTCGAGCGTGTTCATCGTCTCGTCGATGATCGTCTCGCGGGCGGCCTCCACACCCAGGTTCCGGTAGACCTCGTGGATGTTGTTGCAGGTCGTCCGCGAGGCGTCGACGCCCTCGATGTCGAGCACGTCGCCGAAGGCCGACCCCTCGGTGTAGAGGACGAACTCCTCGTTGTCGTCGACCTCCTCCTTACGGATGACGACCCGCGAGACCTCCTCGATGCCCTTGAAGACGATCTCGCGCAGCTCCTCGACCAACTGGAGCAGGCGACGATAGCTCGGCTGTTCGGGCCCGAACTCGATCGTCGTCCCCGTCTGCGTGACCTCCACGCCGAGCGAGTCCTCGACGATCTCGGCGACCGTCTCGGCCGAGATCATCCGCTCTTCGAGGGTCTGCTCGTTCAGGCTCACCTGGACGAGCATGTCGGCGACGTTCGTCGAGACGTCGCCGAGCGCCAGGATCCGCGTCGATTCGATGTTCCAGACGACCTCGTGAGCCTTCTCGCGGTTCTCGGCGTGCTGCTCGTCGAGATACACCGTCATCATCGGCGTGTCGGGCGTCTTCCGCGCGTCCACCAGTTCGATGAGCCTGGGCAGCCCCTGCGTGACGTCGATCTCGGCGACGCCCGCGTAGTGGAACGTGTTCATCGTCATCTGCGTTCCCGGCTCGCCGATCGACTGTGCCGAGACGGTACCGACGGGATCGAGCGGTTCGACGCGCGTGTCGAGATAGCGCGACTCGACGGCTTCGGCGATCGAGGCCGCCTGCTCGTCGGTGACGTCGCGTCCTTCGATGCTCTCGTACACCTCGTCCTTGAGCCGCTTCGGGAGATCCGTCCCCTCGACGGTGCGCTCGATCGCGTTCGTGATCTCAGTCATCGCCCACCTCCGGAACGTCGATCGGGGAACTCGGCCGATCGCGATCCATCCGGTCGTCGGCGCTCTCCGAGAGGTTCGTCGCCTGTTCGCCGGCGAACTCCTCGCCTTCGTCCTCGAACTCCGCGGCGAGAACGCGGTCGGCGATCTCGTCGACGTCGATCTCGTTCTCGTCGCTCGAGGAGACCTTCACCGGGCTCGTGTTGTCCTCGCCGAACTCGAACTGGACGATGTTGTCCGAGGTGTCCCGGACGGTGCCGTCGTACTGCGTTTCGAGCTCGGAGAGCGCGTTGATGAGCCGGCGCTGGAGATAGCCGGATTTCGAGGTCCGGACTGCGGTATCGACCAGCCCCTCACGGCCACCCATCGCGTGGAAGAAGAACTCCCGGGGCGTCAGCCCGCTGCGATAGGAGTCCTCGACGAAGCCGTGAGCCTCGGCCGAGAGATCGCCCGGCTTGAAGTGACTCAGCGTGCGCCCCTCGTAGCCGCGGTTGATCCGCTCGCCACGCACCGCCTGCTGACCGACACAGGCGGCCATCTGCGTGAGGTTGAGCATCGAACCACGCGCGCCCGACTCGGCCATGATGACCGCCGGGTTGTCGTCGTCGAAGTGCTCGTCGGCGATGTCACCCGCCGAGTCACGCGCCTTCCCGAGCGTCTGCATGATCTTCATCTCCAGAGTCTCGTCGACCGTCCGCCCGGGCAGTGATTCGAGATCGTCGTTCTCGTAGGTGTCGATGAGCTCCTGAACCCGCTCGTAGGCGTTCTCCATGCTCTCGTCGATCTGTGCCTCGGCGGCGTCGGAGATCGACTCGTCATCGATACCGATCGAGAAGCCGAAGTGCATGATGGCGCGCATCGCCAGCGAGGCGACCTCGTTGATGAACACGCGGGCGCGCGTCTCGCTGTACTGCTTGACGATCGTGTCGACGATCTCGCCGCCGAACGCACCGACGGCGTCCTCGTCGATCGTGCCCTCGACGAGCGCACCCTCGTCGATCGTCACCGTGTCGCCCGTCGAACTCGTGAATTCGAGATCGAGTGCGCTCGGCAGCAGTTCGGAGAAGATCGTCCGGCCGGTCCAGTACGGCCGTCCCTGCTCGTCGTCGCCGTCAGGCTCGGGCAGCGTGTCGACGCCCGTCGCACGCAGCAGGTCGAGCGCCTGCGTCTCGTTGAACCGCGGCAGCCCACCCATCTCGGGGTCGTCGTGGGTGAGGAGATAGGTGCCCGAAACGTGGTCCTGGATCGCACCGATGATGTTCTCACCGAACCGCGGCGAGAGGATCTGCTCCTGGACGCGCATCAGCACGCGCGCCTCGGCACGCGCCTCCTCGTTCTGGAGGGCGTGCATGTTCATCTCGTCGCCGTCGAAGTCGGCGTTGTACGGCGGACAGACAGTAGTGTTCAGCCGGAACGTCTTGTACGGCATCACGACCACCTCGTGGGCCATGATACTCATTCGGTGGAGCGACGGCTGGCGGTTGAAGATCACGATGTCCCCATCCGAGAGGTGGCGCTGGACCTGCCAGCCCGGCTCGATGCGCTCGGCGAGCTCCTCCTTCGCCTGATCGAGGATCTTCATCACCTTTCCGTCCGGTCGAATGACGCGGTTCGCACCCGGATGCGCCTCGGAACCGTTCCGGACGTACTGGCGCGCCTCCTCGATGTTCTGCTCGTTGACGTTCATCGTCTGGGTCATCTCGCGCGCGACCCGTTCTGGAACGCCGACCTCATTCAGGCTCAGTGTGGGATCAGGCGATATTACTGTGCGCGCCGAGAAGTTCACGCGCTTGCCCGACAGGCTCCCGCGGAACCGACCCTCTTTCCCCTTGAGTCGCTGAGAGAGGGTCTTCAGGGGGCGGCCGGAGCGGTGACGGGCCGGCGGCGTGCCCGAGATCTCGTTGTCCATGAACGTCGTCACGTGATACTGGAGCAGCTCCCAGAGGTCCTCGATGATGAGCTGGGGCGCACCAGCCTCACGATTCTCCATGAACCGCTGGTTGATGCGGATGATGTCGACCAGTTTGTGTGTGAGGTCGTCCTCGGAGCGCTGGCCGTTGTCGAGCGTGATCGAGGGCCGTGCCGTCACCGGCGGTACCGGAAGCACGGTGAGGATCATCCACTCGGGGCGCGAGCGCTCGGCGTTGATCCCGAGCACTTCGACGTCCTCGTCGGGGATAGCCTCGAACCAGTCACGGATGTCCGACGGCATCAGCTTGTTCAGATCCTCCTCGGAGAGATCGACGTCGAGCGCGCGCTCGATCGCCTCCCGACTCTCCTCGCGCGGGCGGAACTCGCCGCCCAGGATGTCG
The DNA here is from genome assembly GCF_024508235.1 of Halococcus qingdaonensis. Taxonomy (NCBI): domain Archaea; kingdom Methanobacteriati; phylum Methanobacteriota; class Halobacteria; order Halobacteriales; family Halococcaceae; genus Halococcus; species Halococcus qingdaonensis. The sequence continues at coordinate 2,115,471 of NZ_CP101943.1, forward strand.
TTGATCCGCGAGAGCTCGATATCCGTCGCGTCGGCGAGCTCCTGCGGCGAGGTCGCCGGCCGGTCTTCCTCCTCGTCGGGCTGCATCGCCTCGGCGATGAGCTGAGGATACTCGGCAGCGAGCACGTCCTGGACCTCGTAGTAGGTCGTCGGCTTCTCGTGCTGGACGTCGTACTGCTCCTCACCACAGTACGGACAGCGGTCGGCCTTCCGTGCCTGCCGAATGGCTGCCTTCGTCACGTCGTTGACGTCGTCGTCGAGATCGCGCGCCCGCTGGAGGCGCTCGGCGAACTCGTCGCGCTCGTGCTCGTCGAGCAGCAGGCGCGAACACTCACGGCAGGTTCCCCGGAGGAGCCGCCGGATGAGCTTCGTGAAGCCGACGTGGATGACGGGTGCGGCGAGCTCGATGTGGCCGAAGTGGCCGTTACAGGAGCCCGAGTGCTGGCCGCAGGTCTTGCACTCCAGCCCGGGATCGATGACGCCCAATCGCGGGTCCATCAACCCCATGTCGATCGGGTAGCCGTCGTCGTCGTAGGTGTCGGCGGTGATGATCTTCGTCGCGCTCATGTCGCGATACTCCTCCGGGTTCATCAGCCCGAAGTCGATCGCGCCGATCTCTTTCGGTGTTGCGTTGGTGCTCATGGTTTCGTGATCTCAGACCGCGTCCAGCAGTTCGAGCCGCGGGGCGATGCCGAGCGCCTTCATCTCGTCGAGTAGGAGCTTGAACGCGTAGCTCATCTCGATCTCGTGGATGTCGGTCTCCTCGCCACAGTTCGGACAGTAGACGCGGCGCTGTTCGACGTTCTCGACCGCACTCATCCCACATTCGCCGCAGACGTAGATGAACTCCCTGTCGGATTCGTCGAGCAGGCGCTCCTTGAGCGCCATCGCCGCACCGTGCCCGATCAACACGTCGCGCTCCATCTCGCCGACCCGGAGCCCACCCTCGCGGGCGCGCCCCTCGGTCGGCTGGCGAGTGAGGACCTGCACCGGCCCGCGGGAACGGGCGTGGATCTTGTTCGAGACCATGTGATAGAGTTTCTGATAGAAGATGGTCCCGACGAAGATCTCGGCGTCGATCTTTTCGCCTGTCACGCCCGAGTGCATGATCTCCTTGCCGCTCGAATCGAAGCCGTGCTCCTCGAGCGAGTCGCGGAGCTCCTCCTCCTCCTCGCCGGTGAAGGCGGTCCCGTCGACGCGGCGGCCTTCGAGCGAGCCGACCTTGCCGCCGAGCATCTCCAGAACGTGACCGACCGTCATCCGCGAGGGGAGCGCGTGCGGGTTGACGATCAGGTCAGGGACGACACCCTCCTCGGTGAACGGCATGTCCTCCTGGGGTGCGATGTGACCGACGACGCCCTTCTGTCCGTGCCGGGAGGCGAACTTGTCGCCGAGTTCTGGCACCCGCTGGTCGCGCACGGAGACCTTCGAGAGCTTCGAGCCGTCCTCGCCCTGCATCAGCGTCACCGTGTCGACGATGCCCGATTCGCCACTGCGCATCGTCACGCTCGTCTCGCGACGTTTCTGCGGGCTGAGACCGCCCATGTCGTCCGGCTCTTCGAGGAACCGCGGCGGGCTCGTCTTCCCGAGCAGGACGGCGCTCTCGCCGACCTTCGTCTCGGGGTTCACCAACCCGTCCTCGTCGAGATGGGTGTAGGCCTCCTCGCCGTGTGCGCCGCGCACGTCGTCGTCGGGGATCTCGAAGTGGTCCTCCTGACCACCCGGATAGCGGCGCTCCTCGCCCTCGTAGGTACGGAAGAAATGCGAGCGCGCCAGTGCGCGATCGACCGACCCCTCGTTGAGCACGAGCGCGTCCTCGATGTTGAACCCCTCGTAGCTCATGACGGCGACCACGAAGTTCTGGGCCGCCGGCCGGTCGTCGTAGCCGATCTGCTCGGTGGTCTGTGTCTTGACCATCGATAGCTGCGGGTAATGCAGCAGATGCTGGCGCGTGTCCGGGCGAATGCGGTAGTTCGCCGACGGCAGCCCGAGCGACTGCTTGATCATCCCCGCACCCATCGTGATCCGGGGAGAGGCGTTGTGCTCGGGATACGGGATCATCCCCGCGCCGATACCGAAGATGAGCTGCGGGTCGATCTCCAGATGGGTGTGATCCTCGGTGAGATCCTCCTCGTCGACACCCACGAGGATGTCCTCCTCTTCCTCGGCGTCGATGAACTCGATGTAGCCCCGCTCGACGAGCTCCTCGAACTCGGTGTCGCCCTCGGTGAGCGACTCGACCTCCGACTCGGTGATGAGCGGCTCGCCGTCCTCGACGATGATCAGCGGTCGGCGGGCCCGTCCCGCGTCGGCGTTGATGATGACCTCGTTGGTCGTGTCCTTGACCGAGACGTTGACCGTCCGACCGATGTCGCCGCGTCGGCGTGCCTGCCGGACCTGGGTTGCAAGCTGTTCGGGGTCGGCGTGCGTGCCGACCAGACTTCCGTTCACGTAGACTTTCGCGTCGCGTGCCTGGCTTTGGCTACTCATATCAGTCCCCCATCGATGTCGCGCCCTCGATACCGGGGATGCCGTCGACCCCCATCGAGGACAGTTCGCGTTTGAGTTCCCGTTCGTCGTCGACGTCCTGCGACAGCTCCATCGACTGCGCGAAGTTCTTCACCAGCCCACAGTTCGGGCCTTCGGGCGTCTCAGAGGGGCAGATGCGCCCCCACTGCGTGGCGTGCAGATCGCGCGCCTCGAAGTGTGGCTGACTCCGCGAGAGCGGACTGCGGAGCCGCCGGAGATGCGAGAGAACACCCATGTAGTCGGTGCGGTCGACGAGCTGGCTCACACCAGAGCGCCCGCCGACCCAGTTGCCCGTCGCGATCGGATGCTCCAGACGCTCGGTCAGTACGTCCGAACGAACGACCGTGTTGACCGAGAGCTGCCGATTGCGCATGTTCGCCCGCTCCAGCTGGTATTTCACGTCGCGCGCGAGCTTGTTGAGCGCCGTGCGGAACAGGTCGGTCATCAGATCGCCCGACACCTTGAGGCGCTTGTTGGCGTAGTGGTCCTTGTCGTCGGCCTCGCGCCGGCCGAGCGCGAGCTCGAAACAGGCCTCGGCCATCCGACAGAGGTAGAACGCCTTGTTGATCCGCGTCTCCTCGTCGGGAACGCCCTCCTCGTGGAGATGCGGCAGCAGGTAGCGATCGATGACGTAGTTCGCCCGCTTCAGCTGGTAGTTCTTCCCCTGGCCGGAGGCGACGCGCTCGCCGAGGGTCTCGATCGCCTCCTCCTCGGTCTGGACGTCGGCGGTCTCCAGGTTTTCGAGCATGAACTTCACGACCTCGGGATCGTCGCTGACCCGGTGGACGATCTCCTCGTCGGATTCGAGGCCGAGCGCGCGAACGAGGGTGACGAAGTCGATCGAGCCCGAGACGCTCGGGAACGAGACTTCGAGGAGCCCCTCACGATTTCGCTCACAGAGCACGAGGGCGCGGTAGCCACGGCGCTGGCTGAACGTCTTGGCGACCTGGATCTCGTCGTCGTATTTCGTGTCGTACTCCGCGAGGATCTTGTTCGGCGCGAGGTCCTCGCTGGTCATCAGTACGCGCTCGGAGCCGTTGACGATGAAGTAGCCACCGGGGTCGGCGGGGTCCTCGCCAAGGTCGATCAGCTCCTCGTCGCTCGCATCGGCGATATTACACTTGTCCGAGCCGACCATGATCGGCATGCGACCGATCTGGGTCTCGGTCGTGTCGACGACGCGCTCTTCCTCTTCCTCGCCGCCGACGACGACCGCCATCTCCATGAAGACGGGCGCGGCGTACGTGATGTTTCGGAGGCGGGCTTCCTGGGGGTTGAGCCGTTCCTCGCTCCCGTCGGCCTCGCGGACGCGCGGCGTCACGACACGGACGTCGCCGAGCTCGACGAAGACGGGCTCCTCGCCCTCCTTGTCGCCGATGTCGGTGTCGATCGTCTCCTTCTCGTCGACGACCTGCTGCATGCCGCCGTTGAGAAAGGCGTTAAACGAGCTGAAATGGTGTTCTGCGAGCCGTTCACGGGAGAAGTACTCCCTCGAAATCGAGCGTCTGAGTTCCCTGTTCATTATTCGATGACGAGTCGATGGACCACCGCACGGTCGGTCGTTCGCGAGTCCCGTTCGATCCGGACGATGTCGCCGGTCGCCGCCTCGTCGGGCAGCGCCGGATCCGTCCGTTTGATCTTCGGAAGGTCGGTGCGACTGATGTCGTACTCCGCGAGCAGCGCGTCGATCTCGTCGTCGTCGACGAGGCGATGCTCGGGAACGAGTGTGTGTTGGCTGACCTCTACCATGTGTACCTATCCGGGGGAGAAGTTGCTATCACGAGAGACTACAGTCCATATATCACCGGCGAACTTAAGCATTGCTACCGACGACCCAAACGGGTCGCCGACAGCGCAGCGCTCGTGGAGACCGCGCTTGCCCGGCCCGACGCGACCGTGGAATATAGCGTTTTGGGCCACCGCAGACGAGGTCGTTTGAAAACCCTTAAGTCCGTCTCCGGAGTACGGATGGTTGTTGCCCGGGTGGTGTAGTGGCCCATCATATCACCCTGTCACGGTGATGACGCGGGTTCAAATCCCGCCTCGGGCGTTTTCTGCCGACGCCAACTCGTGAGCCAGAGGAGCGACGCAGCCGGAACGGCGCCGGGAACGTCGAATGCCGATCGTTTATGTGGTCCGGCATGAACTACATACCCAATGTACGAACTGCGGCAGCTGCGGCGCGCGCTCGACGAACCGAAACTCTTCGTCCGTGAACTGAACCGACTCTACTACACCCGTCTCAACAGTCGGGAGTACAACACCGACGGCGTCGACGTCATGGCCGCCGACTGGGACAACCTCCTGCTCCTCGATGCCTGCCGATACGACGCCTTCGCTGCCCGCGCTGACCTACCCGGACGGCTGGAAAAGCGGCGCTCGCGCTCGTCGATGACCAGCGAGTTCTTCGCGGCCAACTTCGACGGGCGGGAGATGCACGACACGGTGTACGTCACCGCCACGCCGATGCTCTACTGGAACCGCAACCGGGGCGACGTCGAGGCGAGCTTCCACCGCGAGATCAACGTCTGGCGCGACGGTGGCTGGGACGAGGAGTTCAATACGGTTCGGCCCGAGACGGCCGCCGAACACGCCAAACGCGCCGCCGAAGAGTATCCCAACAAGCGACTGTTCGTCCACTTCCTCCAGCCGCATTTCCCCGCGATCGGCCAGACCGGACGCGAACATCCCGAACTCAACGACCTGCGGGCGTGGGACGCCATCAACAGCGGCAGGCTCGATCTTCCCGATTCGGTGCTCCGGCGTGCGTTCGTCGAGAACCTCGACGCGATACTCCCGCACGTCGAGGACCTCCTCGAAACGCTCGGCGGCAAGACGGTCGTCACCGCCGACCACGGCCAGATGATCGGCGAGCGTTCGTTCCCGATCCCGTTCCGGGAGTACGGCCACCCGCCCGGTATCTACACCGACGAACTGCTCTCGGTGCCGTGGCACGTCCACACTAACGGCCAACGCCGGGAGATCGTCGCGGAGGAACCCGAGCACGAACCCGAACGCGGCGACGAGACGGAACCGGCGGACATGGGCATGGACAACGACGTGGTGGCCGACCGGCTCGAAGACCTCGGTTACAAGATGTAACTCTCATCCAGTCAGGAACCGCATCGCGAACGAGCAGCGTCGTGTCCGTGAGCGTCAGCGGGGGTGTTTTCAGAGATCCGTGGCGATCGGTGGAGGGAACGGTTCACGACTGCCGCTCGGACGGCTGTGTGTCGGTGCCGCACGCAAAAACGGGACGACCCGTCGGGGGTCGTTACTCGTCGAGCGTTTCGGGGTCGGTGGTGATCGAGACCGAGTCCTCGATCGACGCCTGGACGAGTTCACCGGTGTAGGTGTACTCGTCGCGGAAGCTGCCGACGCCACCCGAGACCGAGCTGTTGTCGTCGGAGATCGGGTCGGACGAGTCGTCGGCGTGTTCGAGCTCGCCGGTGACTTCGAGCGAGTAGTCGGTGCCGCTCCCGTCCTCGCCCATCACCGTGATCGTGCCCGCGTCACCGTCGAGCTTGATCGTCGCGCGGTCGTCGACTTCGAGCGAGACGATCTCGCCCTCGTACTCGTAGGCGTCGCGCCACTCGTTGACGCCGCCCGAGGCGCTCTTGCCGGAGATGTCGTCGTTGGAGTCCTTGGTCGCCCCACCGGTCCCGGCCTTGTCGATGTTGCCGCTCGTCTCGACGTTGTAGGGGATACGCCCGCCCGAGGTGTCGGTATCCGTGACGACGAAGTTGGCGTTGTCGGACGGTTCGGGGACGTCGGATTCGTTGACGTCGCCGCTCAGCTCGTCGTCGGAGCCCGCGCCGTCGTCGTTGTTCGACGAGTCGTCCGAATCGGACGAGGAATCCTTGGAATCGGAGTCGTCGCTCGATTCCGAGGAGGAATCGTTCGACGAGGACTCACTCGACGAATCGTCGCCCGACGACTCGTTACTGGACGAGTCGCTGCTGGACGAGTCATCGCCCGAAGAGCTGTCGGAGCTATCCGAATCGGAACCGCTCGAACCCGACGAGCCGCTGTAGCTCGACGAGTCGAGGTTCGGGGCGGGACAGCTGCCGCTCTTGTCGATCCCGCTGACGTTCACGTCACCGTTGCGAACGCGGACCGCCTGTGCGCCCGCGTTGATGGTGGAGTTTTTGACCGTACTGCCACCACAGTTGTGCAGTGCGAGACCGGTCCGACCGCTACCGGTCTGCTGGATACAGCAGTCCTTGACGGTCGTGCCGGAGCGGTCCGCGATGAGGACGCCGACCCAGTCGGAGGCGTCGCCGGTGACGCTGACGTTCTTGAGCGTGCCGCTGCCGGAGCCGCCGGGCTTCGCGCGGATCGAGTAGCCCTGCGGGTTGTACTCGACGTTCGTGTTCTCGATGGTGAACTCGCCGTAGTTGCCGAAGATCTGGATCCCGCCGTCGGCGTTGACCTCGGGGCCGATGCGGACGTCACAGTTGCGGACGACGGCACCGGAGCCGCCACGATCGCTTTCGAGGCGGATGCCCGAGCCGTTGAGCATGTCCTTGGGGTTCGGCGATCGGCTGTCGGAGACGTCGGCCTCGATCGTCGCGCCATCAACGTAGCTGCCCGAGCTGCCGATCCGGACCTGCGAGAGGTCGTTGTTCTTGTAGGTGCCGCCCTCGACCTTCACCGCACCGGGAGTACGGCTGGCGTAGACGCCGTTGTTCGAGAATCCTTCGACGTTGCAGTTGCGCAGGGTGATGGTCCCCTTGTTCGAGCTGCCGATCCAGATACCGGAGCGGGCGTAGGCACCCATCCGGCCCTCGTTGTGCGCGACGAGGTTTTTGACCGTCCCCGAACCGCCCGAGGAGCGAATCATCGGCGTGAACGCGTCCTCGGCGCTATCGCTCGATTGGAGGCTCTGGCCTTTGATCGTGACGTCGTGGACCTGGAGGTTGTCGTCGGGAGCGACCTGGAGGTTCGGACACGCGCCGCTCTGGTCGATCGTGATGTTTTCGACCAGCGCGCCCGACCCGCCGTTGATCGCCAGCAGCGTGTCGTTGAAGCCGTCGGGGACGGTGAAGGTGACGTCGCCTTCGCCGACAATACCGACGCTACCACCGCTGATGACGTTCTTCTGGGTGAACTTGTACGTTCCCGAGGGGAACTTGAGCAGGGTGTTGCTGCCTGCGGCCGACTGAAGTGCGCCGTCGGACGCCTCGTTGCCGTTCGGGTCGGCACCGGCATCAGCCATGTTCACGACGTTATCGAAGCTGATCCCGTGGCGCTCGGTCGCCGCCGCCCCCTCCCCAGCGAGCAGCGGAACCGACACGGCAGCCGCACCGGCAGCCTTGAGATACGACCGTCGGCTCGGTTTGAAACCGTCGTCTGTGCTATCGCTATCGTTGCGTGCTCCGTCGCGTGGCATCGTCTGCTCATTAGGCATTTGTAAAATACCGCTTCTGGCCAGTTAGTTACGTTTACGTATTTTTCAGCTAGCATAGACGGCATTTCGTGACGAACCGGCATAGATGCACTTTCGGTTTTCCTGTAATAATTTGTCTGAGGGCATCGAGACGGTGATCCGTGCGCGAGTGGTAGACCCTGGCATGGCACGGTAGCGGCCGCCACGGGCCGTCTCGTCGGGAAACGGGCTACTGACGGTCCCAGTCGATCCAGTCGTGCTCCCAGCCGTTGCGCCGCTCGGCGCTCGCCCGTGCACGCTCGCGGTCCTCGCGAACAGTCCTGTTGCGCTCGACCGCATCGGACTGTTCACCCTCGACGAGCAGCGGCGCGAACCGTACCGGGCCGAACCGCTCGCGCGCCCCCCGTTCGTCGACGGCGACCAGTGACTGTTCGTGATTTCCAACGGGTGCGACGAGCCGTCCATCAGGGGCAAGCTGGTCGACGAGCGCGCTCGGAGGTCGGACGACGGCGGCTTCGAGAAGGATGCGATCGAAGGGTGCGTAGTCGGGAAAGCCGTGCGTTCCGTCACGTCTGTCGACGAGTACGCCGCCGTAGCCCGCGTGCGAGAGGTTCCGGCGCGCGTCGACGACGAGCCGGCGGGCGATGTCGACCGCGTGGACGTTCTCCTGACCGACGATCTCGGCGGCCACCGCGGCCGTATAGCCGACGCCCGCACCGACGACGAGCACGCTGTCACCGGAAGCGGGCAACAGCGCCTCGAACAGTCGCGCGACCGTGCTCGGCGCGAGCACGCGCGTGTTCGCGTGTTCGGTCGTCCGGTCGGCGTAGGCCGCACGCTCCTCGGGGAGGAACTCGTGACGCGGGACGGTCCGCATCGCCACGCTGAGTGCCTCGCTCTCGACGACCCCCTTGCTCTCGTGTTCGAGGCCGTCGACCATGTCCTCGCGCACCGCCGCAGGCTCCATGCGAAACGAACGCCGCGTAGAGCCTTGAATCGCGTGCCTTCGGCTGCGCGCTAGCCTTGCATCGGGACGAACCGCACGCCGCCGTGCTCGGTCCTATCGAGGCTGCCGTCGGCCCGCCGGCGAGCACGCACGAGCGTCTGTCGATGCGTGCCGATCGGGGCGACGATCGCTCCACCGGGACGGACCTGCTCGGCGACCGGTTCGGGGATTGCGGGCGCTGCACACGTGAGATATGCGCCGTCGTAGGGCGCGTGCTCGGGCCAGCCATCGTGGCCATCGCCGACGCGGACATCGACGGCATAGCCGAGCTCCGTGAGGCGCTCGCGAGCGCTCTCGGCGAGCGATGCGTGATATTCGACGCTCTTCACGCCGTCCGTGATCGCGGCCGTGACGGCGGCGTGGTAGCCACAGCCGGTACCGATCTCGAGAACCGAGTCGCCCGCTTCCGGCGCGAGCAGGTCGGTCATGATCGCCACCATATGCGGGGCGCTGATCGTTTGATCCGCACCGATCGGCAGCGGCCGGTCGTCGTAGGCGTCTTTCCGTCGATTCTCGGGCACGAACTCGTGGCGGGGGACTGAGAGCAGCGCCTCACGGGTCGAGTCGCGCTCGATGCGACCCTGCTCGTCGAGTCGGGCGACGAGCTGCTCGCGGGCGCGCTCGTGGTCCATCACCAGACGGACCAGGCCGAGCTCGACTCGTCGTCGGCGTACACCCGGTTGACATCCTTGGCGAAGGCCATGTCGCCCTCGTGGTCGAGGTGGTCGAACCCGTAGCCCTCGGCGTCCGCGCGCAGGTGGATCCCCTTCACCGTGAAGCGCTCGTCGGCGAGGTCCTCCCGCTCGCCGACGGTGAACTCGTAGTCGCCGGGTACGCGGAGTTCGATGCCGCGCGTCTCGTCGTTTCCACCCGTGGGATTGAGCGTCACGTCGACAGCGACGTTGCCGACGACGCGCGTCCAGACGGTCCGGATGTCGGGGACGTCGGCCTCCTCGGTGCGTCCACCCTCGACTTCGAGGCTCGTGATCCGCACAGTCAGAAGTGCCTCGGGCGTGTCGAGGACGAACTCTTCGCCGACGGCGAGCTGCTCCTCGCGCGGGATCTCGGTCGTCGTCGAGAACGACTCGCCGTCCTGGGAGACGATGACGTCGCGCTGTTCGGTGGCGGGCTCTTCGAGGCGCGTCTTGTGGACGTGGCCGCATTCGCCACAGCGGACGGTCGCCTGGCCGCCGGATTTCAGCAGTTCGTGGACCACGGGTGTGTCGGGTGAACACGCCGGGCAGGTGGTGCCGACGCGCTCGGTGGCTTCGCTCATGGACGACCTATCGGTCGCACGGATAAAAGCCCGTGGCGTTCGCTACGCCCCGTTCGGCGTCGGCAGGTCGATCTCTTCCCCGTCGGCATAGACGGTTGGCTCGCGGAGAATCCCATCGAGATGGAGCGGTGCCTGCGTGTCGCCGCCGATACCGTGGTCGTCGCCGATGGCGATATGAACTGTTCCGGCGGCTTTCTCGTCGAGCAGCACCGATCCAACCAGTTCGGTGACGGCGACGTTCGTCCCGATGCCGAGCTCGGCGAGGTTGTAGGCGTCGTCGCCGACCTCCTCGGCACCGCGCTCGACCTGCTCGCGGACGTCCCGATCCGAGATCTCGGTCACGAAACCGTCCTCGACGGTGAACTCCAGCTCCTCGTCGAGCAGGCCGTGAGGCATCATCGTGCCGTCGACGACGTAGGTTCCCGATGCGCTCTCGGGGCTGACGAACACCTCGCCCGCCGGGAGGTTCGACATCGCGCCCGCCTCGTGGACGATGCCCGTGTCGGCAAGCCACTCGTGCTCGCCCGGCTCGAAGGTGATATCGGTGCCCGCGGGCGAGGTGACGCGGATCTCGCTCGCGTCGGCGATCGCATCCAGGATCGACTCACAACAGCCCTCGATGGAGCGGTAGTCGGCGTCGAGACCCGTGCGGAACACCTCCTCTGTGATGCCGGGGAGGGTAGCGACGCGTGCACCGGCCTCGTTGGCCCCCGAGCGGGCGCGCGTGTGACTGAGGCTCTTCGTCGTCGGGCAGAACACGACGTCCGCCCCGCGCATCGCCGCGGCGACGGGTGCCGGCGGTTCGGTGCCGTGCTGGTCGCCCGGCGGATACTGGACCAGAACCACGTCGTCGCTCACCGCACACGCGGCGTCGTACAGCGCCTGCCCGATCGAGAGGCGTTCGTCGTCGGTGACGACGGCACAGGATTCCTCGGCCCCGAGCGCGAGACACTGGTCGACGGCCGTCTCGGCGGCGCTGTCGAGCGTCGCGCCGATGTTCGTCCGGCTCATGAAACCACCGACGGGGCAGCCATGCCTGAGGCTTTCGGCTGTCGGAGCCGTCCCGTCGCAGCCTCCCACCCATCGAGCGACAGTAGAAACGATTATCCCGGTCGGTCGAACAGCATTACTATGCTCAGCGTCGGCGTCAACGGCTACGGCACGATCGGCAAACGCGTCGCGGACGCGGTGGTCGCCCAGCCGGACATGGAGCTCGTGGGAGTGGCGAAGACCCGACCGAACTACGAGGCCGAGCGCGCCGTGACGAACGGCTATCCGCTCTACGCCGCCATCGAGGAGCGCGCCGAAAAGTTCGACGCGGCGGACATCGAGCTCGCGGGGCTGGTCGAGGAACTCATCGAGGAGGCGGACGTGATGGTCGACGCCACCCCGTCGGGCATCGGTGCGGAGAACAAGTCCTTGTACGAAGAACGCGATACGCCCGCGCTCTACCAGGGCGGCGAGGACGCCGATCTCGTCGATACGAGCTTCAACGCCCGCGCGAACTTCGCCGACGCCGCGGGGGCCGACCACGTGCGCGTCGTCTCGTGCAACACGACAGGGTTGTCGCGGCTCGTCGCCCCGCTCGAAGAGGAGTACGGCATCGAAAAGGTGCGCGCGACGCTCGTCCGGCGCGGCGGCGACCCCGCTCAGACCGACCGCGGCCCGATCAACGACATCCTGCCGAACCCGCGGACGATCCCCTCCCACCACGGGCCCGACGTCCAGACGATCTTCCCCGATCTCGCCATCGACACCTTGGGGCTCAAGGTGCCCGCGACCCTGATGCACACCCACTCGATCAACGTCTCCCTGAACGGGGACGCAACCGCTGACGAGGTCCGGGAGCTGCTCGACTCCCAATCACGGACGTTCGTCATCCCCGAACACCTCGACATCGACGGCGCGGGCAAACTCAAGGAGTTCGCGCTCGACGCCGGCCGCCCGCGCGGCGACCTCTGGGAGAACTGCATCTGGGGCGAGTCGATCTCCGTCGAGGGCGACGACCTCTACCTGTTCCAGGCGATCCACCAGGAATCCGACGTCGTCCCCGAGAACATCGATGCCATCCGCGCGGTGAGCGAGACGGCCGACGCCGACGAAAGCATCGAGACGACGAACGACGCCCTCGGCATGGGTTTCTGAGACCTCACGAACACGAATCACAATCTGGCCGAAACGCAGGTGTTGGTCGATCATCTCGACGATGATCGGTCGCAATCGTTCCCCTGACGCGAACCCTTTTGTCCCGTCCGCACCAACCGATGGTCATGCAACCGGGCGACCGTGACGACAGCGATCCCTTCGACGACATCTTCGACGAAATCGAGCGGATGATGAACGGCATGATGAACGGCAACGTCGACATCCGAACCGAGGGGATGGGCACCGACGCCCACATCGATATCCAAGAGGACGGCGAGCTCGTGCGCGTGATCGCCGACATGCCGGGCGTCGCCAAGGACGCCATCGATCTCACCTGCGACGGTCGCCACGTCACCATCGACGCCGCGAGCAACCGCCGCGAGTTCGACGAACGCGTCTCGCTGCCGGTCCGCGTCGACGAACAGTCCGCGAACGCCTCCTACAACAACGGCGTCCTCGAAGTCGTCTTCGAGCGCGCCGACACCTCCGCCGACATCGACCTCTAAGCACCCACTTTTTTACTCGTCGGGTGCGCGCGGAGCGCGCACCTCTCCTCGCAAAAACCTGGACTAAAAACTCCCCGCTCGCTCACTACGTTCGCTCGCGGCGAACCGCGCTCGTTGCACTCGCACGGATAGGACCACTCTCCGCAACCGGCCCGCACAGCACCGCCGAAGCCCTCGACTGCTCGCTACGCTCACAGTCTCGCCCTTCATCCGCCAGGACAACACCGCTACCGCAACCGCACCGCGGCCGCCACAATCGGCCGCACCGCGATCACACTTGAGCTTCGATCAGGGCCGCGAGATCGTCGTAGAACCGGGGTTCGTACTTCGTTTCGTCGTCGATCGTCGGGCGCGCGTTGGTCTCGGAAACCACTACGCGATCGTCGGTGACGAGTAGATCGACGCCGAGCCACGGGATGTCGAGCAGTCGTGCAGTGCGCTCGGCGAGATCTCGGAGATCGTCGGAGAGATCCACGCCCGTGGCCTCGGCCCCCCGGTGGACGTTGTGTTTCCAGTCGCCCGCGGCGCGGGCCGCGTCAGGGAGTCGGCGCTCAACCGCGCCTGCGTAGCGTCCGTCGATACACATCGCGCGGTAGTCGGTCGCGTCCTCGATATATTCCTGGACCAGAAACGAACGGTCGCCAGTCGCCGGATTCCGGTGGATGAGCCCGAGATAGTCCGCCACGCCGAGAAACGAATCGCGATCGGTGATCTTCACCACGCCCGTCCCCCGCGTCGTCGAGTTCGGTTTCACGACGATCGGCGGATCGAATCGGGAGAACAGCTCCACGAGCTCGGCCTCGTCAATGGGGTTCGAGATCAGCGTCGTCCGCGGGACGGGGAGTCCCGCGCGCGCGAGGCGGGCGATGACCCCGGCCTTGTTCCGCGAGGTCAAGATCGCGTCGCGGTCGTTGACCCACGGTACGTCGAGCAGCGCGTCGGCGACGCCACCCTCCATGAGGCGCGACGGATGGACGAAGCCGACGTCGAAGCCTGCCCACTCGTCGTCTGGATCGGTGATCGAGACGGTTCGCTCCTCGGTTGCGACGTGGCGAACCTCGATGCCGCGCTCGGCGAGCGGGGCGGCCATTCGCTCGAAGGTCTCCTTCCGTGTGGCGACGGCGAGAGTGAGCATGGAGGCGAAAACGGTCGCAGAAAGCCTTATCTGACGAGCAGTTCGGCACCGCGCTCGACGGTGACGTCACAGGGCGAGCCGAGCTTGTTGTACGCACGTCGGAGCGCCTCTTTGGCCACGTCGGCCTGATCGACGTCACACCAGATGGTGAAGATGCGCTCGTTGGCATCGACGCGGGCAGCGGTGCCCACGGGTTTGCCGAACGCCTGGCGCATCCCGTCCGAAACGCGGTCCGCGCCCGCGCCGGTCGCCTGTTTGTTCTCCCGAAGCACGTGATGGGGGAACTTCCGGAGGATCATCTTGTAGTTGCCCTCGCCGAGATTCTTGAGGAGATAGCGGTTCGCCGAGAGCCGTGAAGATTCGAGCGCGCCGTGGCGGAGCTGGATCTCCTCCTCGACCGAGAGGCTGATCTGGACCGGGAACTCCTCGGGGTCGGCGCGGACGTCGCCCATCTTGTGCTGGGCGATCTTCGACCCGGGAATGCCGGTGATATACTCCTTGCGGGTGTATGCGGGTTTGGATATCTCCCGATACATCGAGGCGGGTTTGTCGGCCATGGGAATCGGAGGCCGAGGGCGCGAATAAACCCTTCGAAGCCACCGTAGCGGGCGGGAAACACCCGCGACGGGGCTTTATTCGTCGAGGCACTACCCGCTACGTGAACCAACTCGTCGACGGGGAGTGGCGGACCGACATCTACGAAACGACGAACGACGACGGAGAATTCGACAGAGAGGAGACCAGTTTCAGGAACTGGGTGAAAGCCGATCCCGACGCGGAATTCCCGGCCGAGGCGGGGCGCTACCATCTCTACGTCTCCTATGCCTGCCCGTGGGCACACCGGACGCTCGTGACGCGCGCACTACGCGGCCTCGAGGACGTCATCTCGGTCGATATCGTCGATCCCTACCGCGAGAACGACGGCTGGCAGTTCACACCCACGCGCGAGGGCGCGACGACCGACTCGCAGAACGATTTCGACTACCTCCGGGAAACCTACGTCGCGGCCGATCCCGATTTCACGGGTCGCGTGACTGTGCCCGTGCTCTGGGACAAAGAAAAGGAGACCATCGTCAACAACGAATCCGAGGAGATCATGCGGATGCTCGACACGGCCTTCGCGGAGTTCGGCAACGACGTAACCCTCTATCCCGAGGGCTATCGAGAGGCGATCGACGAGACCATCGACGCCATCTACGATCCCATCAACAACGGCGTCTATCGGGCAGGCTTCGCCGACACGCAGGAGGCCTACGAGAACGCCGTCGGCGATCTCTTCGACGCGCTCGACCACTGGGAGGGAGTGCTCGCCGACCAGCGCTATCTCTGTGGCGACGTCCCCACCGAAGCCGACGTCGCCATGTTCACGACGCTCGTCAGGTTCGACGATGTCTACCATACCCACTTCAAATGCAACGTCCGAAAGATCGCCGAATATCCCAACCTCTGGAACTACCTGAAGGAGCTCTACCAACTGCCTGGCGTGGCCGACACGGTATGGATGGACCACATCACGGAACACTACTACGAGACCCACACCGACGTCAATCCGAAAGGCATCGTCGCCGTCGGTCCCGATCACGATTTCGACGCCGACCACGATCGCGATCGGCTGGCCGGTGGGCCGCCCGAGGAACTTCGGCAGACCACCTCGACCGCCGACTGAGGCCCCGTCGCAAGCAATCGACCGCTACGTGCTGCGAAAACAGTTCGCTGCGGCGTCGATACACCACCTGAACCCGCCAGACACATCAAAACACCTCATCAGCGGAGAGCACCCGTCTGCAATCATCGCGCTGTAGCGGCTAGTCGCCAAACAGTCGAGCAAAGAATCCACTGGATTCGTCCTGTACCTCGTCAGACTGCGTGGAGTTCATGCCGACTGCAGCAGTACCGTTGAGAAGATCTTCGACTGAATGCCCTATCCACTCGGCGAATTCCACAGGGGCACCGATGTAGACGCTGGTAGCGGATTTCTCGGACATGAACCGTTTGGGCAGGCGCTTCTCGTAGTCATACACTTCGTATTCTTCGCGGTCGAAGTCAGCGGTGATCGCGCCGGGTTCGGATGCGAACGTAATGCGACCACCCTGAATATCACGCTGCCATTTCAGACGCCCCGTGTCGTACGTTTTCTCGGCCGGTTCGTCGGCAGGGAAATATTCGGGCTGCGGTCGGTCGGCTTCGTCGTAGAACTCGCGGAAGATCTGCCGAACGTCTTCGATGGTTCCGTGCGAATCGGTCCACGGTCGCTCGGTGAGCATCCGGCGGGCGACGTAACTGAAGATCGGGTTCCGGCGCTCCAGCACGTTCGAAAGGTCGTCTTGGGCTTCATGGAACCCCGGATCTTCCGGATTGGACGGGAAGGAGACGTCCATATTCAGGATCTTCATTCGGTTGCGGAACTCCGATGTCGGAAGCGCGTCGTTCGTCGTGAAAATCAAACAGGGTTGATCGACACTGGTTGGCATCCAGTCGCTCCAGTAGTTTCGGATCGGACTCCATCCATGGAGTTTCTCCTTCTCCGCATCGATGATGGCATACGGGAAGCTAGTGTCCCACTCACGGATACCGCGGATCGCCTTGACACCGATCTCGTCCGCGTCGACTCCTGAGATAACCGTATTGTCGGAGATGAGCCGAAGGATGTACTCGGTGAGCTTGTCCTTCCCGGCGTCGCTCTTCCCCTCGATGTAGAGGTGTTGAAGAACGTTGTCAAGCGTCCGTGACGGCGACGACAAGGCCTCGGCGTACTGATTGGCGAACGGAGCCCAGAACCCATAGAGGAACGCTTCGTACATCTTTGCCATCACTGCGGTCTCGGATTGCGTGTGGCCGTGGTTTTCGACGGTCTCGATGTATTCCTCGATGGTTTCGAGGCAGTGATTCAGGACTCCGGATGTCGGATCCTCGGTGGCGACGAGGATCATCTCGTCGTCCTCTCCGATCACGATCTGTTCGGCCTCTGGAAGAACCGACATCGTCGGAATGGCCGTCGACTCCCTGACCTGGTTGTTGTACGCACTCAGCGGCGCGACGATGCTATGATCTTCGACAGTGCCACCGCGGTTGCGAAGACCGATCCCGAACTCGTCGGCGACGTCCTTGTCGACCGTGCTCGTACCCATCCGTATCTTTTCCTCGGGTGCGCGGACCCGCGGCCGGTCAAGCGTGTCAGTCAAGCCCGTCTCGTGGGCCGATTCAACGAGCCCGACCTCCGGTGGTTCTGCGGTGCTGTCAGTCGTCTCGGAATGGTTCTCGTCGGTCGAATCGTCGCGCTCGGTGATATTCCGGTCGGCGTTCTCGGGTCCTTCGACGAACGCGACAGTCTCAGCAGCCTCCTCTGGATCATCGACAACTGCGGTGATCCGATCAGCGACAGCTTTCAGATCCTCGACCGCATCCCGATTCAGAGCGGCTGTGTCGCTCATGTCGAGGTCACCGGCACCGACCCAGTACTCGATACGATTTTCCCGCTCTTGAGGCGAGTCCGCCCCCGCGATCGCTTCGACCAAGCCTTCGAGGAGCGTTTGATCGCTATACCTCTCCCGATACTCGTCGATGAACGTCTCGAACGCCTCGTCGAACTCTGTCCCGATGTCGGTCGTGAAAACGGAGATCTGGTTGGTATGATACTCCCACGAGTTCCGCGAGAGATTCGCTGACCCCTGCACGAGTTTTACCGTGTCGTCCGGCATGACGATCCGATAGATCTTCGAATGTACGGTCTTGCGATTCTTCAACCGAATCACGAGACGATCGTCTTGGCGCAACTGGACGAGTGAGCGGGCCGTCGAAACCTCGTTGACGTGATCCGCGTAGTTGTCGGCGTTCCCGATGAGCACGTCCAGCGATCCGACGCCGTACTCCGTCAGCATCGTCACCATCAGCTCGGGCGTCTCGGCGTACGTCACAGCGTCCACGTGACGAGCACCCTCGAATAGATCGAGAAAATCAGCTCGTTGCTTTACCATCTCCAAGCGGTATCCGGCGGCACCTGGGCCGTAGAACTCCGGCATATCGGAAAACCTATCGAACGAGATAGTCGCTGTCAGCTTATCCATACGGAGAACAACGGACTGGAGTGAATAAGTCCATGCCTGTATTACTCTCACATGAAGATAGATGTGTTTCGTTCTCACACACGAGTACGAAAGCACCCCCATCTCAATATGGGGTATTATCTATTCTCTATTTCAAAACCGCCACACATCTCGGGAATAATCGAGCTTCGAGTTTGAATATTTGAGTGGAAAAATCATATGTACCACGAGGGCCGACGATGGGTGAATCAGGTCGGAATTCGTAGACGGAGCGTACGAGTGGGCGTGAGCGCGTCAGGCACGTCGTGGAGCTGTTGGAGGAGCCCACCCCGGTGCAGACGATCGCCGACCGCGCGGAAGTTTCGCGTGCAACCGCCGACGACGAGCTCGAGCATCGGCTCACGGAGCTGAAGGAAGACGTCAATGATTTCAGGTATGATCCCTTTCCGCTTCGGATTTGGATCGGAGGAGACGACAGTTCATTCGCTCATGTGTCGTCGGCAAAACGAGTGCCACCTCCGGGTTTGAGCCGAAGGAAGACGTGCCACTCTCTTCGCTCGTTACGCGTGACTTCCACAGTTCAAATCCGTCCGGTATTCCTTCTCGACCGTTCGCGTCGCTCACGGTCTCGAAGTATGCCGCCTCCCGGATTTGAACCGGAGCAAGACGGTCCTGCTCGTTCGCCTCACTCACAGTACGGGCTGCGACTTGCGGGGTTCAAATCGCGGTCCGAATGCAGATTTCCTGCTCACAGACTCGGTCGCATCGCTCCCTCGCTGGTTCGCGGAGAAATCATGCCGCCTCCCGGATTTGAACCGGGGACAGCTCGATCTTCAGTCGAGTGCTCTCCCAGTCTGAGCTAAGGCGGCTCACTCCGATCGATGTCGACCCAACGAAAAAGGATTTCGAAAGGCGGCTCAGTGGACGAACAGATCCGCCACGTCGAACTCGGTCCCGCAGTCGGTGCAGACGTAGCCGAGCCCGTCCTGGGTCTGCACGTGACCACCGCATTCGGGACACGTCGAGCCGGATATCATCACCGTAATTTCGCCACGGCGGGCAAAGCCACTTTCGCTCGGCGAACGTCGCCCGACCGGTTTTTGCGCTCCAGCGACAACTCACACCATGACGTCTTCACAGACGGTGGCGGCGCTCTTCGCGCTCGCGATGCTGGTGTTCGCGGCGGGGTTCGTGGTCATCATCCTCCTCAGTTGATCGACGAAGTCACAGAATCCGATGGACCCCGGCGGAGTCGAATCGCCCTCGATCCAGAATTCGCTGCTCGCTGTCGCTCACAGGAACTGAGTGGGCTCGGGCGGAGTCGAACCACCGATCTCGGCCTTGTAAAGGCCGCGTCATAACCAACTAGACCACGAGCCCTCATCGGGAGAACTGCCGCACGTCGAATAACCCTTTCTCTCTGTCGGAACGTTTAGGCCTCCGCTCGTCAATTCCCATCCGTGAACCGCGGGCGCGTTCTCAACGTCCTGTTCGCGCTGGCCGTCGTCGCGCTGGCCCTGACGACGGCCGTCGCCACCGGCGTCGTGCCGCCGCCAGCGACGCTGTTCGACACCGGCGAGTACGATCACGCCGAGATCATGATCACGAACAACTGCTCACAGGAGTTGGGGACGGTCGACGTCCGCATCGCCGAATCGCGCCAGCAGAAGATCGTCGGCCTCTCCGAGACCGCCACCCTCCGGAACGGCTCGGGCATGCTCTTCCCATACGACGAATCGGGCGACCACACCTACGTGATGCGCGGGATGGACTTCCCGCTCGACATCGTGTTCATTGGGGACGACGGTCGCATCAACGCCATCGAGAGCGCGCCCGCACCCGGACCGAACCAGGACGGCAACGACATCCAACGCACCGGCACGGGGAAATACGTCCTCGAAGTACCTCGCGGCTGGATGGAGAGTCACGGGATCGATGTCGGTCATCGCGTAACGGTCGACCGCTCGTGAACCGGCGGCGACATCCGAGTTCGAGGGTATGGAAGTGGTTCACAGGCCCGAGAAGCCTTTTAGGTGCGCATCCGCTTTATTGGTTCAATGAGTTTTTCTTCCGACGACGAGGATCCTTTTGAGGATCAACGGGAGGGGACCGACAACGCCATGCGACGGCTGTTCGCCGAGTACGGTCGCAAGAACGCTTTCTCCTTTCTCGTCGGCACGCTGACGAGTCTGGTCGCGCGGATGCTCGATCTGCTGCCGCCGCTACTGCTCGGTATCGCCATCGACGCCGTGCTCAATCAGAACCAGCCGTTCGGGCTGGGGCCGGTTCCACAGGCGTGGTTGCCGACCACCCGCACCCAGCAATTCTGGCTCATCGCCGGCATCATCGCCTTCGCCTTCTTCGGCGGCGCGATCTTCCATTACGGGCGCAATTGGGGCTGGAACTCCTTCTCGCAGAACATCCAGCATCAGATCCGGACGGACACCTACGACAAGATGCAGCGGCTGAACATGGATTTCTTCGCCGACAAACAGACCGGCGAGATGATGTCCGTGCTCTCGAACGACGTGAATCGGTTGGAGCAGTTCTTGAATGGCGGGATGAACTCGGTGTTCCGGCTCACGGCGATGGTGCTCGGGATCGCGACCGTCATGTTCCTCACGAACTGGCAGCTCGCGCTCATCGCGCTCTCGCCGATCCCGCTGATCGGGGGGTTCACCTACTACTTCGTGAAGAAGATCCAGCCCAAGTACGCCGCCGTCCGCTCGTCGGTCGGCGAGATGAACTCCCGCCTCGAAAACAACCTCGGCGGGATCCAGGTGATCAAATCCACCAACACCGAGGGGTACGAGTCCGACCGCGTCGACGACGTCTCGCAGTCGTACTACGATGCCCAGTGGGGAGCGATCAAGGTGCGCATCAAGTTCTTCCCCACGCTGCGCGTCATCTCGGGGATCGGCTTCGTCGCGACGTTCATCGTCGGCGGCATCTGGGTGTTCCAGGGTCCACCGGGGCCGTTCACGAGCAACCTCTCGGTCGGGCTGTTCACCACGTTCATCCTCTACACGCAGCGGTTCATCTGGCCGATGGCGCAGTTCGGCCAGATCATCAACATGTATCAGCGCGCCCGCGCCTCCGCCGAGCGCATCTTCGGGCTGATGGACGAACCGAGCCGGCTCGCACAGGATCCCGACGCCGAGGAACTCGCCGTTTCGGAGGGACGCGTCGAATACGACGACGTGAACTTCGGCTACGACGAGGACGAGCGCACGGTCAAGGACGTCTCCTTCGACGTGGCCGGTGGTGAGACAGTCGCGCTCGTCGGTCCCACGGGAGCGGGGAAATCCACCGTGCTGAAACTCCTCCTCCGGATGTACGACGTCGACGACGGCGAGATCCGGATCGACGGCCAGGACATCGGTGACGTGACGCTGTCGAGCCTGCGCCGGTCGATCGGTTACGTGAGTCAAGACTCCTATCTGTTCTACGGCACGGTGAAGGAGAACATCGCCTACGGGAGTTTCGACGCCACCGACGAGGAGATCGTCGACGCCGCGAAGGCGGCCGAGGCCCACGAGTTCATCGAGAACCTCCCGGATGGCTACGAGACGATGGCCGGCGAGCGCGGCGTCAAACTCTCGGGCGGCCAGCGCCAGCGCATCACCATCGCACGAGCGATCCTCAAGGACCCCGCGATCCTCGTGCTCGACGAGGCGACTTCGGACGTCGACACCGAGACGGAGATGCTCATCCAGCGCAGCCTCGACCGGCTGACCGAGGATCGCACCACCTTCTCGATCGCCCACCGACTCTCGACGATCAAGGACGCCGACGGGATCGTCGTCTTGGAAGATGGCCAGGTGAAAGAACACGGCACCCACGAGGAACTGCTCGAACTGGGCGAGCTGTATGCGAACCTCTGGGCCGTCCAGGCCGGCGAGATCGACGAACTTCCCGAAGAGTTCGTCGAGCGCGCGACCCAGAGACAGGCCCAGACGGAAGCCGGAACGGGCGACTAGAGCGACTGCTCGTCGTCGCCGTCGGTCGCGGTCGAGGGGCCGCGATCGGAGTAGTTCTCGCGGCCGATCGCGTCGTCGCCGACCAGATTCAGGATCATCGTTTCGAGCTCGGCGGCATCCTGGTAGGTCTGCTCCTCGTCCTGCAGCGGCGCGAGCAGTTCGTCGAGACGCGTCTCGCCGTCGGGCAGTCCGATCTCGGCGTCGCCGTGTTCGTCGACGAGCGTCTCGTGATCGATCGGGTAGTCGAACGATTCCATGCGATCGCCGAACTCACCGAACTCGACGCCATGCTGTCGCGTGTCGTCTACGTCAGTCATGCATCATATCTGCACGGAGCACGGTCAAATCAGTTCTGCCTGCTTAAGCCGCTGGCTCCGTTCGTCGGGATATGCAGCTCACCGAGGCGACGTGGACCGACGCCGACGGGCTCGATACGGACCTCGCACTCCTCCCCGTCGGCAGCACCGAACAGCACGGCCCGCACGCCCCGCTCGGCACCGATCACCTGACCGCCCGCGCGGTCGCAGCGAACGCGGCCGATGTCCGCGAGGAGAACGATGAAGAGATCGTCGTCGCGCCGGCGATCCCCGTCGGCATCGCCGAAGAACATCGCCAGTTCACGGGGACACTCTGGGTCTCGCCCGACAGCTTCCGGGAATACGTCCGCGACGTCCTCACGAGCCTCGCGTCACACGGCTGGCGGAAGATCGTGGTCGTCAACGGCCACGGGGGCAACGTCGGCGCGCTGCGGGAGGTCTGTGCGGACGTGACGCGCCACGAGGAGGCCTACGCCGTCCCGTTCACATGGTTCGACGCCATCGGCGCGACGGAGATGGGCCACGGCGGGCCGGTCGAGACGGCCATGCTCAGAGCCACAGATCCGGAGCTCGTCCGTGACGAGCGCATCGGAGAGGCGAGCGCTGGCGCAAGCGATCGCTGGGGCGAGTGGGTGTCGGGGACGAATCTCGCCTTCGATTCGGCGGAATTCACCGACAACGGTGCGGTCGGCGACCCCGGTGAGGGAACCATCGAACGCGGCGAGGAGCTGCTGGAGGAGGCGACGACGGCGCTCGTGACGCTGCTCGATGCCGTCGACGAACGGGATCGAGCCTGACTACTCGGCGACTTCCTCGCGGTCGTCGGCCGCCTCGGTACTCATCTCGCTGTCGTCCTCGCGCTCCCCGTCCACAGCCCCACCGTCCGCGTGGAGATCGTCGAGCGCACCGCGGAGTTCGGGAACAGTACTTGCGAGTTCGCTCGCGTGCTCGTGGGCCGCTTCGACATCGGCCATCGCGTCTTCGAGTGCCGCGATCCGCTCGTCGAGTTCGTCCGAATCGTCGAACACCTCGGCGCGGTCGCCCATCATATACGACTTCTTCGCGTCGCGGAGATGGCCGGTGGCGTCGCCGATGTCGAGCGCCGAGCGCAGCGCGTTGAGCACCCCGAGCGTGTTCTCGGCTTCGGCCTCCCAGATGGCGTCGCCCTCAGGTAACGCCGCCTCGGCCGCGTCGAGATGTTCCTCGACGTCCGCCCGAATGTCGTCGGCTGCCTCGTCGAAGAGGTCGTCCTCGTCGAACGTCGCCTGGCTCATACCGTGGCATTCGCTCTCATGTGATTTAAAAGCGTGCCCGAAAGCGAAAGTGAAAGCGGGTTCGAGATCACGTCATCGAAACGCTGATTCACGCCGGGAGTCGGGCGAGGGCATGGAAGAACAGCGAACAGTTGCAGCCTTCATCGACGAGCACGATCTAGATGGCAAGCCGGCGTTCCGAATCCTAGATTTGGCTGCCGAAGTGGGTGAAATCGCTGCGGAGGCGACCGATTCGACGAATTACGGGACGGAATCGGACGAGATCAACGTTGCAACGGACGAGATCGGCGATGCGCTGTTCTCACTACTCGCGGTCGCTCATTCGCTCGACATCGACGCCGACGAGGCACTACAAGAGTCGCTCGAAAAATACGAACGACGGCTCACGGAAACCGGAAGCGCTGCATCCGGCAACTGACACAGTGGGTTAGTTGTCGTCTGCGACCGAGACGATCTCCATCAGCGGGTAGCCGTCGTCCATCGCCATCCGTGCGGTGACGCTCCGCCCCTCGCGTGCGACGACGATCTCGACGGTCATGAACCGACCAGTGAGCTCGGTGTATGCCCCATCGGCGGCCGCCGCGAGCGCCTCCTCGTCTATCTCGATCGTGACCGACTCGCAGTGGGGCTGATTTTCGATTGCTTCCTCCATCGCGCGGGCGAGACTGTCGGCGCTCTCGGAACTCACGGGGGTGCCGGCGAACTGGTGATACAGCGAGCCGAACTTGATGCCGACCTCGAAGCACGCGATCTCGGCCTTCGTCGGGTCCGTATCGTCGCTCTCTGCGCTGCTCATTATCAGTAGTTTCGTGGTGCCCGGACAAATGCGCTGTCAATCGGATACATGAGAGCTGATCGACGACGGGTAGCAGCAGCGGATCGGCGACGACGATCACGTCCTCAACAGCGATCTCAGCCGCCGCGTAAACTAACAAAAAGGAGAGACCGCAACCGCCTCGCACAGCCCACATGCCTCCCCAACCGATTCGCTCGCTACGTTCGCTCCGCTCATCCCCCGCGCGAGTCGCGTATCTTCGGTGCGCTCCCGCGCGTCACCGCAACCGATATTTGTGGGATTCGGGAAGTGACGGGCTGCGAACGGACAACGGGCCTGTCTCGGTCTCTCACGGAATCCATTTAGGTCGGAAGCATCGATCTCGGGTATGGACTACGAAGCAAGCCTCGACCGCGCGATGGACTCGGTGCCGGATCTCGACACCGGTGATTCGCGCCTCGACGTCCCCGATGCGGAGGCCCAGAAGGACGGTGCGTTCACCCGGCTGACGAACCTCGGGGACGTCGCCGATGCGCTCTCGCGCGATCCCGAACATCTTCATCGAGTGATCCAACGCGATCTCGGGACCAACGGCCAGTTCAGCGGCGATCGAGCGCGCTACAACGGCTCCTTTTCGGGCGACGACTTCGACGCGGCCATCGACAGCTACAGCCAGGAGTTCGTCATCTGCTCGGAGTGCGGGTTGCCCGACACGCGACTGGAGATGGAGGGGCGCACGCAGATGCTGCGCTGTGAGGCCTGTGGCGCGTTCCGTCCCGTCGAGAAGAACACCGGTTCCCAGGAGACCGAACAGCGCCCCGATGTCGAGGAGGGCCGCACCTACGAAGTGAAGATCACGGGCACGGGTCGCAAGGGCGACGGCGTGGCCGAACAGGGCAAGTACACCATCTTCGTTCCCGGCGCGCAGGAGGGCGATGTCGTGGACATCTACATCGAGAACATCAGCGGGACGCTCGCGTTCGCGCGGTTGGCCTGAGCGGAAAAAACCGCACGGTACTTACCGGTGCCTGCCCGATCCACACCCGAATGTCGGGGAGGCCACGGGAGCCGACGGTGTTGCTCACCGGCGCGTCCGGGCGCGTCGGTCGTGCGATCCTCGGCCGGCTCGGCGACACCTACGACTGGCGGCTCGTCGACCGCGAGCCACCGACCGGCGAGACCGAACACATCTATCTCGTCGCCGACGTCACCGATTCGGAGGCGATGGTCGAAGCGATGGCCGATGTCGACGTCGTGGTCCATCTCGCGGGCGACCCGCGCCCCGAAGCGCCGTGGGACAGCGTGCTCGCGAACAACATCGACGGCACCCAGACCGTGCTCGATGCGGCCGCGACCGCCGGCGTCGAGAAGTTCGTCTTCGCCTCCTCGAACCACGCCGTCGGCGGCTACGAGACCGACGAGCGGACGCCAGGGATGTACCGCTCGGACGACGGCTTCCAGCTCGACGGTACTGAACTCCCGCGTCCGAGCAATTTCTATGGCGTGAGCAAGGCCACCGGCGAAACGCTCTCTCGGTACTACCACGACGAACACGACATGAGTGTCATCTGTCTACGCATCGGCAACCTGACGGAGAACCATCCCCCTGAGGACTACGAACGCGGGCAGGCGATGTGGCTCTCCCATCGGGACTGCGCACAACTCTTCGAGCGCGCCATCGAGGCCGACTACGACTACGAGATCGTCTACGGCATCTCCGACAACGACCGGAAATACTACTCGCTAGAGGGTGCTCGCGAAGTGCTCGGCTACGAGCCTGAGGACAACTCGGCGGAATACTGAGTCACGCCTCGAACAGACCGTCGACGTCGTGCTCGCGGGCGCGACGGCGCTCGGTGTGTTCGGCGAGGCGCTGGTGGACGATCCCCCTGTTCTCCCCGCGCGCGAAATCGAGCACGAGCGTGACGAACGGGCTGGTCGGTCGACCGTCGTCGAGATCCGTGCGAGCGTAGCCGACGGCGCGCTCGATCATCGTCTCGTCGTAGTCGCTGTTCTCCGCGAACACCACCGCAGCGATCGTGCTCGCGTCGAAATCGAGCTCGGAGAGCGTGAGTTCCCGACCCTCGTAAGTGAGATAGAGGGGTGGTGCGCGTTCGATGCGCTCGGGGTCCGCACGGAGGCTTGCGAGGAACGTCCGCACCGCGGTGACGTCCACGCCACGATAGGGCGAGGAGAGCGAGGCGAGATAGTTGCTGGCGCTGTCGGCGAGCCCGGTCGCCCCGGTCCAGTTGCGTTCGCGAGCGTGATGGATCGCGGCGGTGAACTGGATGAGTCCGTGGAGAAACCGTTCGTCGTCGCCATCCGATTCGAGCCAGCGCTCCTCCCAGGCGTCGTGGGCGGCGTGATGGTTGCCGGCGTTGTGGATGGCGATGCCGGCGCGGAGATGCGATCGCATGGCTGCTCGATCCCCGATCGGTGGATTCAGACGACGTCCTCGCGGTCGGCGAGGTGGTCTTCGAGCAGCGAGACGTTGCGCTTGTTCGCCTTCCAGGCGGCGTCGACGAGCGTGCCGAGCACCGGCACCGACCCGCCGAGAGTGTCGAGAGTCACGTTACCGACCATCCTAAGTAGCGTCTTCGGCGGGACGCCGAGCCGAGTCGCTTCGCCGATGATGTAGCACGACAGCGCCGCGCCGGCGACGTCGCCCGAAACGGGGGCGATGCTGAGCAGCGGGTCGAGACCGACGCGGTAGCCGATACCGGGGATGGCGACCGCCTCGTCGAGCAGTCGCGCCATCGTTCTGGTACGCGCGAGAGCCGCTTGCTCGCGGCCCGTGAGCGCGTTCTCGTCGAGTTCGTCTGTCATGCATCTCGATGAGAACCCCGCACGGATAGGTGCGTTGCCAGCAATCGCCGACGGCGTGGTTCTCCGTTGTCTCCCTCCTCGGAATCCGCACGGGAACGGCTATCACGCCGGCGGGTCGAGGGGATGCATGGGCCGCGACTATTTCGAAGACGTCGAGATCGGCGAGACGCGCACGTTCGGCGAGCGCGACGTCACCCGTGCGGAGATACTCGAATTCGCCGAGCGCTACGATCCACAGCCGTTCCACACCGACGAGTCGGCCGCGAGCGACTCCCTGTTCGGTGGACTGATCGCCAGCGGCTGGCACACCGCCGCGATGACGATGGAGCTACTCGTCACGAACGTCTTCCCCGACTCGGCGGCGACGGGTGCGGTCGGCGTCGACGAACTGCGCTGGCCGAACCCCGTCCGACCCGGCGACGTGCTCTCGGTGCGGACGGAGGTCATCGATACCGAACCGTGGAACGAGGAGTTGGGGCTCGTGAGGCGTCGAACCACGACGCTGGCCGGCGAGACGGAGGTCATGTCGATGGTCGGACTCGTGCTCTACGAGCGCCGCGAGCGCTAGGAGCCGAGGACGAACAGTCCGAAACTGGCGAGGACGAACCCGGCCGGCACCGCGAGCACGGTCTGGGGGATCGAGCAGATGCTCGCGCCGCCGTCGCGACTGTAGACGAGCGCCCCGTCGGCGAGTTCGACGAACTGAACCGGTCCCAGTCCGCCGATCGCCTCGCCGGTCTGCGTACAGGTCGCGGTCGGTTCGAGCACGGCGACGGCGGCGATGGCGACGACGCCGAGCGCGACGACGGCGATCCCGACGCCCGTTTTGCCCTCCATACGGCGATATCGTGCACCATGACAGTAATAATCATGGGTCCGATGGATTGCAGTTGCCGGATGAACACTGATAAGCGCTGCCGTCGAAACGGGGGCGAATGAGTGACCACGATCACGAGTACACCCTCGCCGTCCGGCCGAACGCCACGGTTCATCTCGCCTACAGCACCGACGACGGGAAACTGGCGGACGCGTTTCTCGCCGTCGAATACGGTCGCGAGGGGCTCGATGGCGACGACGCGACCGCGGAGGGGATCGCGTGGCGTGGCTACGAGATCGCGCTCGCGCGCGACGGCGAGGCCGTTCTCGGTGAGAACGTCGAGGCGGCGCTCGATCGCGGGGTGGATCGCGTTCTCGACGGCGAACGATCGCTGACCGACGACGATCGCCTCCAGCGCGCGCTGAGCGTCGCGGGCACGTACGGTCGGCGGGCGAAGGCCGGCGTGGCAGGGCTCCGCGGGAGCGGGGATACAAGTCTGGACGCCGGGATGCCGGAGACCGTCGAGGTGCCGGGACCGGGCGGGGCGACGATCGACGTCTCGCTGTCGGAGGCCGCGGCCGCGTTCGATCTCTACGAGGACGACGGTGGCAACTGGCGCTGGCGGCTGGTCCACGACGACGAGACGCTCGCGGTCAGTCCGTCGGGCTACGATTCGCGCGACGACGCCGAGGCGACGATCACGACGATCAAGGAGAACGTGCTCGGCGCGGACATCGAGAAATAGCGCACCCCTTTCATCGACCCTTTATTCGTTTCACCGAGTCCTCGTTCTTCCGATCGAGATCACGACCGACGCACCGCCGAGGATGTCCGAGGCGGGCAGCCAGGGTTCTCGGGATCGTCTCAAACCGTTCGTCGTTCGTGTTGTCGATGTGTGAAAATTGGAACAATATTTGGTGAGACGAGCGCTGCGCTGTGCTTGTCGCGTTGTGAGTCCGAAACGTCCTGGCGGAGTCCCACGTGAGCGCAGCGAGCGTGGGACACGCCAGGACGCGAACGAACGAAGTGAATGAGCGTCCTGGCGGAGATTTGAACTCCGGTCACCGGCTCCGCAGGCCAGTAGGATAGTCCACTACCCAACCAGGACTCACTCACCAGTAGCGGACATCCGGTTAAACCCGTTACGATTCGCGGTTCGCCGCAAGACCCATGCCGCTGGTGGTCGCCCGACCCACATGGAACGCCGCGAGCTACTCCGGGAGCTGCTTCTCGCCGGTGGGACCGTCGCCGTCGCGGGCTGTATCGGTGACGATGGTGGGGAGAACGGATCGTCGCCGACCGGGACCGGAACGAGTCGGATGGAGGACGAGCCGACCGCGGCGGGTCCCGAACCGACCACCGCGGGGCCCGCACCGACGAGGAGACCGGCGACGGACGAGCCGGCGACGGAGCCAGGCGAAGCGACACCAATTGGGACAGGAACGCCGAATGCGACGGAAGGAGGGGAGAGCACGACCGATTCGCCGTCGGTCGACGTGCCCGGTGATGGGAATGGCACGTCGACGGGCGGTTCGGCACGCGTGACGAGCGAGGGGGATGGCTCGCGGATCGTCGTGGAGGGGACGATCGTCGGGCAGAACGGCTGTCAGTCGGCGGTGCTCGACTCCGTTCGGCAGGAGGGCTCGGAGCTGATCGTCACGATCGCCACGGAGAACGAGGCCGGGACGGGCCGGGCCTGCTCGATGGCGCTGACCGAACTCGACTACCGGTTCGTCGTCCGGCGCGACAGCCCGCCCGACTCGGTGACCGTCGTCCATCGCAGCGCTGGCGGTGAGCAAACGGTGACGACCGCGACCCCGTGAGGGCCGTACCGGTGGCATGTCGTGCGAGCGAGAGAAATGACAAATCGACGGCCAGCGGCGGGCTGTTCGGCGACGACAACGCTTAAGCGGCCACCGCCTATGGTTTTGTTCAATGGGTGCGATAGCGGACATCTATGCGGACCTCGATGCCGAGGTCCCCGAGACGGAGTTCCGCGAGGCCGTCGAGGAGAAAGTCGAGGAGATGGGCGGGCTCGCCGACGAGGAGACCGCGGCGATGCTCATCGCCCACGAACTCGCCGACGGGGAGATCGAGGGCGTCGCGGACATCGAGGCGGGCATGGAGGAGGCGAAGTTCGCGGCGAAGGTCACACACGTCGGCGAGCTCCGCAGCTTCGAACGCGACGGCGAGGACGAGGACGGGAAGGTCGTCAACGTCGAGGTCGCCGACGAGACGGGGCGCGTGCGGGTGGCCTTCTGGGACGAGCGCGCCGAGGGGGCCGTCGACGAGCTCGAACCGGGCGACGTGCTCAAGATCGCGGGTCGCCCGCGCGAGGGGTACAACGGGATCGAGGTGAGTGCCGACCGCGCCGAACCGGCGGACGTCGAGATCGACGTCGACCTCGACGGCGCGGAGAGCATCGAGGGGCTCACGCTCGGCGAATCCGACGTCACGCTCACGGGCGTCGTGCTCGACACCGACTCGATCCGGACCTTCGAGCGCGACGACGGCTCCGAGGGGAAGGTGGCGAACCTCACGCTCGGCGACGAGACGGGAAAGGTTCGAGTAACGCTCTGGGACGAGCAAACCGAGCACGCCGCCGAACTCAAACCGGGAACGACGGTCGAACTCGTCGACGGCTACGTTCGCGAACGCGACGGCGAGCTCGAAGTCCATCTGAGCGCGCGGAGCACGCTCGAACCCGTCGATGCCGACGTCGAGTACGTCCCCGAGACGACGCCGATCGAGGCGTTGGAGATCGATACGATCACCGACATCGGCGGGGTAGTTCGCTCGACCGATCCGAAACGCACCTTCGATCGCGACGACGGCTCCGAGGGCCAGGTCAGAAACGTCCGGATCCAGGACGACAGCGGCGACATCCGCGTGGCGCTCTGGGGCGAGAAGGCCGATCGCGATATCGCCGCGGGCGACGAACTCCAGTTCGCGGACGTCGAGATCCAGGACGGCTGGCGCGACGATCTCGAAGCCTCCGCCGGCTGGCGCACGAGCGTGTTCGCCATCGACGGCGGGGCGGCCACGAGCGCCGACGAAGACGACGATTCTGCGGATGGGTTGGACGCGTTCGGCGGTGGCGATGCGGAGGATGGAACAAGCGACGAATCGGGAAGCGACCGAGCAGTATCGGACGAAGAAAGCGGGGACGGAGGAAGTGCGGACAGTGAGAGCGACGAGGACGAACCGACGGAGTTCACCGGGACGGTCGTCCAGGCGGGCGATCCGGTCGTGCTCGACAACGGCAGCGAGACGATGCGCGTCGAGACGGACGCCGACGTCGGTCTCGGTGAAGAGCTCACTGCCCGCGGGTCGGTTGCGGAGGGCCGACTCGACGCAGATGAGCTGTTCTGAGCCGGCACGGAAACCCTTAAGACCGAAACAGACTCCCGTATGGCCATGAGTGTCGAGCTCCCGTTCGCCCCGGTCGATGCGATCATCCGGCGGCACGCGGGCTCGTTGCGCGTGAGTAGCGAGGCCACCGAGGAACTCGCACGTCGGATCCAGCGGCGGGGCGCGCGACTCGCCAGCGAGGCCGCCGATCGGGCGACCGACGATGATCGGAAGACGCTGCGCGTGGCGGATTTCGACGGCGGCGGCTCGACGGACTCGGAGCTCCCGATCGCGCCCGTCGATCGCATCGCTCGGCTCGACATCGACGAACGGTATCGCGTCTCGATGGACGCACGGGTCGCGCTCGCGGGCATTCTCGAACGCTACGCCGGCCGGGTCGCGTCGGCCGCAGCCGTTCTCGCGCGCCACGCCGACCGGCGGACGATCACGCTCGCCGACGTCGAGGCGTATTTCGAACTCGAACCGTACTACCCGACAGAGGAGGCGTCGTGAGCCCAGTCGATCGAGCCGCCGTGGGGTGGGGAAGATGAGAT
Source organism: Halococcus qingdaonensis (assembly GCF_024508235.1). Classification (NCBI taxonomy): domain Archaea; kingdom Methanobacteriati; phylum Methanobacteriota; class Halobacteria; order Halobacteriales; family Halococcaceae; genus Halococcus; species Halococcus qingdaonensis. The sequence goes on from NZ_CP101943.1 coordinate 2,147,393, forward strand.
ACGGCTATTCGAGCGACTGTCTCAACCACGACACCGGCCCGCGCCATCCCGAGAGTCCCGATCGCCTACGCGCGATCCGGCAGGGACTCTCCAGCCGCCACGGCGTCAAGTACGTCGAGGCCGACGCGATCGACGAGGCGCAGGCCCGTGCGGTCCACGACGACGAATATGTAGAAGAGGTTCGCGAGTTCTGCGCCGACGGCGGCGGCCAGTGGGATCCCGACACGGTGGCCGTCGAGGCGACCTGGGAGGCGGCGCTCAAAAGCGCTGGACAGGCCGTCTGGAGCGCGCACGAGGCGCTCGATGGCAGCGAGGGACGAGAAACGCCGTTCGCCATCGGTCGGCCGCCCGGCCACCACGCGGTCGCCGACGACGCGATGGGGTTTTGCTTCCTCAACAACGCCGCCATCGCCGCCCAGTCGGCGCTCGACGGGGCCGCAGAGCGCGTCGCCATCATCGACTGGGACGTCCACCACGGCAACGGCATCCAGGACATCTTCTACGATCGCGGCGACGTGTTCTACTGCTCGATCCACGAACGGGGGCTCTATCCGGGATCCGGTGAGATCGGTGAGACCGGCGAGGGCGATGGCGAGAGAACGACCGCGAACGTGGCGTTCCCGGCCGGCGGCGACGACGAGGCCTACCTTGCCACCGTCGACGACGTGTTCGCGCCGCTGCTGGCCGATTTCGATCCGGATCTACTGCTCGTGAGCGCCGGTTTCGACGCCCACGAACACGACCCGATCTCGCGGATGACTGTCTCGACGGAGGGGTACGGCGTGCTGGCCGCGCGCATCCGCAATCTCGCCGAGCGCTGCGGGGCCGGCCTCGGCTTCGTTCTCGAAGGTGGCTACGGTCTGGAGACGCTCTCGGAGAGCATCAACAAGGTGAACGAAGTGTTCGAGGGCTACGAACCGGCCGCACCCGACGGCGATGTCGACGATCGGTTACAGTCAGTCATCGACGACGCACGGACGGCTCACGGGCTGGGCGAGAAGTAGTCGGCGAGATCGACACCGAACTCGTCGGCGAGCGCCGGGACGTCGTCGCCGACGAGAACCGAGTAGCCGTCGTCGATCGCCCGTTCGATATCGGTCCCGAGTGCGATCCCGTCGAACCCGTCGGCGAGGAGGTCGTCCGCCGTTCGGTAGTCGCGTTCGCGCTCGACGACGTAGCGGTCGCCGTCGACGAACGGGCCGTCGCAGTCGGCGGTCGCGTAGGTTTCGTAGAAGCGTTCGGCGTGCTCGCGCGCGCTCACCGGCGGACCCACGTGTCGCTCGATGGCGGGGCGCTCGGCGACGGCGAGTTCGTAGAGCAGGACTCCCATGCGGTCGGCGAACGCCCGCGAGCGGAGCACGTCGAAGCCGTGGTCGTCGAGGGCGGTGCGAACGCCCGCGAGCGACTTCTCGAGCTGTGGGTAGAGCTGGTCGTCGACGAGTGACGGCGCGTCGAAGCGGACGGCGACGGGCGTCGTCTCACGGCGATCGAGTTCACGTCGAACGTCCGCCGGCGAGAGCACCGTCGACGTGCGGGGAGCGAAGCGGTCGTCGTCGGGATCGGCGAGCAGCCGGCGCGCGTGGTGTTGGAAGCGTGCGAGGTTGGTGACCGAGAGCACTGCCGCGACGTTGCGCTCGGGGTCGGTGGGGTCGATCACCACGAGCGGATCGTCGAAGCGCCGCGTGCCGTGGCCTTCCGGATCGAAGCGCACGGGAGGCTGCCAGTCGGCGGCCGCCGTGACGAGTTCTCGAAAGCCGCCGTGTTCGAGCACGAGCAGTTCAGTGAGATAGCCAGAGAAGCCGCGGGTGCGGAGGTCGCTGCCGTAGACGCCGATCGCCGAGAGGAACCGTTTGGTAACGCGGACGTCGGTTGCGAGCGCGTCGTCGAGGCGGGCGGCGAGATAGCGCGTGTGGAAGGGGGTGCGATCGACGGCCGAGCGGATGGCCGTCGCGCTCTCGACGCGATAGCAGGGGACGAGATCGACGGCGAACCCCTCGAATTCGCCGGTGACGTAGGGGTGTTCGGCGTACTCCTCGTGGCCGTCGGGCAGCACGGCGTGGCCGATGGCGAGCCCGTGGCGTTCGAGCTCCGCCCGCGGGAGGTCGGGTGGAAATCGGACGAACAGGTCGATGTCGCGATCGCCGGGCAGCCACGTCCCGCGGGCGGTCGAGCCGACGTGGAGCGTGTCGGCCGCGACGGGGCACTCGTCGATGGCCGCCGCGACGCGCTCGTCGAGCCGGGCGGTCGCGGCGTCGAGGCGGGCGCGTTCGTCGGCGTCGGGCGTGACGCGTTCGCGGACCCGCGCGAGGAGCGTGTCGAGGGCGTCGGTCATGCCGTTCCTCCCGCGGCGCTGGGCGAAAGCGTGTCGGTCGAAAGCGAAACGGCTATCAACGAACTCCCGCTTTGTCGAGATAGGGCCGCCGTAGCTCAGTTGGTAGAGCACCTGGTTGTTACCCAGGTTGTCCCAGGTTCGAGCCCTGGCGGCGGCGTCGAACTTCTTCGATTCCGATCCACGAGGGGTAGCTTCGCGACAGCAGTGAAGGTAATCAGCGGATTCGTCGGGCTGTGCCGGCTGTACGACACCGATTTCGCCAACAGACGCACTTTTATGCCACGATGGATGACTATGCCCGTAGACGGGCCCTTAGCTCAGTGGTAAGAGCGCTCGGCTCATAACCGAGTGGTCGTTGGTTCGAATCCGACAGGGCCCATCGATTCTTCGGTCACTCCAGACTTTTCTCCTCGTTCGCGCAGGAAATCGGCGGTCGGCTGTCTTCGCGCGAAAAACCGTGTGGCTCGGGCTCAGTTCCGACGCGTCGCGAGCAGCGCGACCGCGAGCAGTGCGACGACTGCGACGGCGAGGCCGAAGCCGGGACCGGACGAACTACTGTCGCCGCCGCTTTCGTTCCCACCGCTTTTGTTACCGCTGGCGTTCGCATCGGTGCTCTCGGCACCGCCAGCCTCGGTCGCGTCGCCGCCGGTGTCGGTGGCAGCGCTGTCGTTGCCCGCGCTGTCGGTCGCTGCACCGGTGCTGCCGGCGTCCTCGACGGTGACCTGAGCGATATCGACAACGCGGCGGTCACCCTGCGTGATCGGGGGGTCCTGCTGACCGTTCGAGGAGACGAAGTCGAACTGGTCGTTACCGTTGCTGTCGGTGTGGACGACCGCCGTCAGCGACGTCGAACCGTTGACCGGCTCGTCGAGCTGAACGCGGATGTTGTCGGAGGTGCCGGCGCTGAGCGGGTAGGAGGCACCGACGACCTGGTTCGTCTCGTTGCCCGAGCGAGTGCTGTCGTAGATGGCGACGAACCCCTTCTCGGGCAGCGTTGCCGACGAGATGAGCACGCTCTCGCCGCTGCTGTTCTGGTCGTCGAACGTGACGGACGGCCCGCTCGTTCCGCTTGCCGAGTCGCCCGTGCTGCCCGTTGCCGTGCCCGCGTCGGTCGTGCCGGCCGGTGACTGCTGTGCGTGGAGGGAATCAGTGACGGCGAGCGCGCCGCCCGTGCCGGCGCTCACCGCGAGGAGGGCCGCGACGAGAGCGACGGCGATCGAACGTGGTTGCATACTGAGTGCGTCTACAAATCCATCCGACATAAATGTAGAGATATCGGTCGGACGACCCGCGCGTTTATTCCGCCGGCGACGTAAGGGTTGTATGAGCGATCTCAGCCTCGACGCGACCCAGCTCGACCGTTATTCCCGCCACATTATCATGAACGGGGTCGGTCCGGCCGGTCAGGAGTCGCTGCTCGACGCGCGCGTGCTCGTCGTCGGGGTAGGCGGGCTCGGCGCGCCGACGATCCAGTATCTCGCCGCCGCGGGCGTCGGTCGGCTGGGGATCGTCGACGACGACGTGGTCGAGCGCAGCAACCTCCAGCGCCAGGTCGTCCACGGCGACGACGACGTCGGCGAGAAGAAAGTCGACAGCGCCGCCCGGTTCGTCGCACAGCTGAACCCCGACGTGACCGTCGAGCCCCACGACGAACGGCTGGGTCCCGAAAACGTCCGCTCGCTCGTCGACGGCTACGATTTCGTCGTCGACGGCTCCGACAACTTCCGGACTCGATATCTCGTCAACGACGCCTGCACGCTCGCCGGAATCTCTTTCTCACACGGCGCGATCTACCGCTTCGAGGGCCAAGTGACGACCTTCGAGGGCGAGTCGCCGTGCTATCGCTGTTTGTTCCCCGAGGCACCCCCAGCAGGCACGGTCCCCGACTGTGCGACGACGGGCGTGCTCGGCATGCTCCCCGGCGTGATCGGGACGATACAGGCGACCGAAACGGTGAAATCACTGATGGACATCGGCGAGCGCCTCGACGGCCGACTGCTCTCCTACGACGCGCTGGCGATGAGTTTCGAGGAACTCCCGCTCGGGGCGGACCCCGACTGTCCGGTCTGCGGCGAGAGCGGTATCGACTCGATCGAGGAGATCGAGTACGCCGGTTCCTGTGCAGTCGCCGACTAAGAAGAGATCGTCAGCGCCGACAGCGGGCGCGCAGCCTCTCTCGGTGGACGCTCGAAGGCCTCGGGGTGGATCACGCCGGCGAGATGTTCGAGCGAGTCGACCAGCCGGGTCCCGGGCCGGTTGACGTACTGGTGACCATCGATGGCGTACGTCCGGCCGTCCTGCACGGCGGTCAGCTCGTCCCAGCCTGGGCGATCGGTCAGGTCGACGAGATTCTCCGTGGTTTGATCGAGATCGAACCCACAGGGTGCGACGACCAGCACCTCGGGATCGTACTCGCGGATCGTCTCCCATTCGACCGGGCGCGAGGCTGCTCCGTGGTCCGTCAGTCCGTAGGAACCGCCGGCCATTTCCACCATCTCGGGGATCCAATGACCGGCGACCATCGCTGGATCGGTCCAGTCGAGCACCGCCACGCGCGGGCGCTCGGTGGTCATCGTGGCCGTTCGCTCGACGGCCTGCACGCGTGCTTCGAGATCGGCGACGAGTTCCGTCGCCCGTTCCTCGGTCCCCGTCGCCGCGCCGATACGACGGATGTCGTCGAAGACATCGCCGATGCTGTGTGGATCGGTCGTGAGTACCTCACAGTCGAGTTGTAGCTCGTCGACCGCCTCGCGGACGGCCACCGCGTCGACCGCACAGACCTCGCAGATCCCCTGCGAGACGACGAGATCGGGATCGAGGCGCGCGAGCGTGTCGAGTTCGATGTCGTAGACGCCACCCGACCGCTCGGCTTCGAGCACCTGTTCGTCGATCTCCGTACTCGACGCGGTGGGGTCGACTCGCGAGCGATTGACCGCGGGTTTGTCGGCCATTCGCGGTGGGTGGTCGCATTCGTGGGAGACGCCGACCGGCTCGATGCCGAGCGCCGCGACGATCTCGGTCGCCGAGGGGAGTAGCGAAACGACGCGCATGCCCGAGCGAGGGGCGCGACGACCATAGCCCTTCGTGAACGGTTTCACCGTACGGAGCCAGCAACACGTATGCAATCGACGACGAGCGGCACCTTCCGCGTGCTCGCCAGTCCGCGCGATCCGGCCGAACTCCTCCTGCTCGATACGAGCAGCCAGGACCCGACCTACGTCACGACCGAGGGCTACGACGGCACTCTCGGACGGACGGTCGACGACATCGAACCGGGCAACCGCATCGCCGCCACGCTCTCCTGGACCGATGGAACGCCCCGCTTCGCCGACGTCGACATCGAGACGCGCACGACGATCGAGTTCGCCGACGGCGCGACCGGTATCTTCGAGGTCGCCCGCGAGACGTGGCAGGAGGCCGAACGCGAGGGACGAGCGATGAACGCACGGACGACGCGCAACACCGATGGCGAGGCCAACGGCGTCGTCTACACGTTCGCCAAACAGGCCGGCCAGCGACGACTCTACGACGAGTTCGCCGACGGGATCACGCCGCTGGAACCGCTCATCGGTCGACTGGCCGCGAGCGCCGATCCGCCGTTCGCGGTGTTCGTCCTCGAACCGGCCGACGAGCCGTTCGTCCTCGTCGTCATCGCGGCCGACCGCGACGGTCGGTTCGCCGAGACGATGGTCGAGAGCTACGACGGCCTCTGACGCGTCGTTTATACGCCACGCTACCCAAACGCGACCACCCATGCTCGACGAGACGGACCGCGAAGACCTGGAGAACGTGCGACTGCGACTGCGCGTGCTGAGCGGGATGCACAAACTCGACGCGATCGAGAACGGCGACGGGATGGCCGAGCACGACGCGGGCGACGCCGAAGGCAAGAGCGTCGCCTACGGGAAAGCCGCCGATCACATCGCGGCGCTGCTCGACAACGAATACGGTCAGGAAAGCGTCACGGAACTCGTCGACGATCTCCCGGAAGAATGGAGCATGAACCTGCTACGATATGCGGCCTACAGCGAGCGTACCGACGATTAATCGGAGGTGACGGCGACTTCGCCCTCGGGACGCTCGGCTTCCTCGGCGCTGACCGCCTCACGTTCCTCGCGCTCCTCTTCCTCTTTCTTGTTCTTGATCTTCTTCATCCGGAAGATCTCCTCGCGCTCCTGCTCTTCGAGCTTCTGCTCGATGTACTCCTGTGACTCGTGGAGCTCGGGCAGCAGCTTGAATTCGAGGGCGTTGACCCGCCGTTTGGTGGTCTCGATCTCGTTGAGCATCTTCTTCATCGCGGTCTCGACCTCGGCGGCGAGAACGATCGAGTCGATCAGCTCCTCGTAGGCGTCGGCGGCCTCGTCGATCTGCGCGCTCGTACCGAGGATGCCGTAGCCGCGCTCGTCGAGCCCCTTCTGCACCTTCGAGGACTCGATCTGGGGGACGACGACGCCCATGATGTTCTTCGACTGGATGGTGATCTCGGGATGTTCTTTGAGCGCCGCGGCCGCCCCGCGCACCGCGAGATCGCCCTCGATCGCACGTGCCATGTCGATCGTCTCCTGGGCCTCCTCGTAGTCGTCGCCGAGGCCCGAGCGCACGTCCTGGGCCTGATCGAGGATGTCCATGAACTCCATGATGAGCCCGTCGCGTTTCTGCTCCAAGGTGTCGTGACCGCGCTCGGAGAGATCGATGCGATCCTCGATCGCCATCAGCTCCTTGCGCGTGGGTTTGACGTCGTTTGCCATTGCCTGAAATAGTCGACCGAGACCCTTAAGCTTCGGCCTCGGACTCGGCCGCACCGTCGCTCTCGTCGCCCGCCGATTCCTCGCCCGGTTCGTCGACGTCCTCTCGGTAGTGCTCCTCGATGAGCTCCTCGTCGATACGGTTGAGCGACGATTTCGGGAGCATCGAGAGCAGGTCCCAGCCGATGTCGAGGGTTTCCTCGATGTCGCGGTTGTTGTCGAAGCCCTGATCGACGAACTCGGTCTCGAAGCGGTCGGCCAGATCGAGATAGCGGTTGTCCTGCTCGGAGAGCGCCTCGCGACCGACGATGTTCACCAGGTCGCGCAGGTCCTCACCCTCCGCGTAGGCAGCGTAGAGCTGATCGGAGACGTCGCCGTGGTCCTCGCGCGTGAGGCCCTCGCCGATCCCGTCGTCCATCAGCCGCGAGAGGCTCGGCAGCACGTTGACCGGCGGCTGCACACCTTGACTGTTGAGGTCGCGGTCCATCATGATCTGGCCCTCGGTGATGTAGCCCGTGAGGTCGGGGATCGGATGCGTGTCGTCGTCGCCGGGCATCGTCAGGATCGGGATCTGCGTGACCGATCCCTCGCGACCCTTGATCCGACCCGCGCGCTCGTAGAGCTGGGCGAGGTCGGTGTACATGTAGCCCGGGTAGCCACGCCGACCGGGCACCTCCTCGCGGGCGGCCCCGATCTCGCGCAGCGCCTCACAGTAGTTCGTCATGTCCGTCAGGATGACGAGTACGTGATAGCCCTTCTCGAAGGCGAGATACTCGGCCGTGGTGAGTGCGAGTCGCGGCGTGATCTGGCGCTCGACGGCGGGGTCGTCCGCCAGGTTCGAGAAGACGACCGATCGTTCGAGCGCACCGGTGCGCTCGAAGTCCGCGAGGAACTCGTTGGACTCCTCGGCGGTGATGCCCATCGCACAGAACACCACTGCGAACTCCGATCCGTCCTCGTCGTCGCCCTCCTCGTCGATCTCTTCGGGCACCGTCGCCTGCCGGGCGATCTGGAGCGCGAGATCGTTGTGCGGGAGGCCGGACGCCGAGAAGATCGGCAGTTTCTGGCCCCGTACCAAGGTGTTCATCCCGTCGATCGCCGAGACACCCGTCTGGATGAACTCCTCGGGGTACTCTCTGGCGGTGGGGTTGATCGCCGCACCGATGATGTCCTCGCGCTCCTCGGGGACGATCTCCGGACCGTCGTCGATCGGGCGACCCGAGCCGTCGAGCACTCTGCCGAGGAGGTCCTCGGTGACGGGCATCTTCATCGTCTCGCCGAGGAACCTGACCGAGGCATCACGGTTGATGCTGTCGGTGCCCTCGAAGACCTGTATCGAGGCGAACTCCTCGTTCGATTCGAGCACCTGACCGCGCTTCTGTTCACCGTTCGGTAGCTCGATCTCGACGATCTCGTCGTAGCCCACCGGTTCGTCGATCTCGACGAACACGAGCGGCCCACTGATCTCCTCGATGGTTTTGTATTCTTTCATTTTTGGTAGTCAGTATTTCTCCCGGAGCTGGCTCTCGATGTTCGACTCGACGTCGTCGATGAACTCCTCGTACTCCGCGGTCGCGCCGATGCGGTTGAGCCGCGGTGCGGCGTCGATACCCGTGATCTCCTCGACCGGAACGCCGGCGTCGAGTGCCGCGAACGCCTCGTCGTTGTAGGTCTTGATCGCCTGCATGATGAGGTAGGTCTTCTCCGGCGCGGAGTAGGCGTCGACGTCGTCGAGCGCGTTCTGCTGGAGGAACGCCTCGCGCAGATAGCGCGCGATATCCAGGGTGAGGCGCTGGTCGTCCGGCAGCGCGTCCTCGCCGACCAGCTGGACGATCTCCTGGAGCTCGCTCTCCTCGTCGAGCGTGTCGATGGCCCACTGGCGCACCTCGGGCCAGTCGCTCGCGACGTTCTCCTCGAACCACGGGTCGAGCTGGTCGCGATAGAGCGAGTACGACTCGTCCCAGTCGATCGCCGGGAAGTGCCGGCGCTCGGCGAGATCGGCGTCGAGCGCCCAGAACGTCTTCACGATGCGCAGCGTGTTCTGGGTGACGGGTTCGGAGAAGTCGCCACCCGGCGGGGAGACTGCGCCGACCGCCGAGATCGATCCCTCGGTGCCGTTGATGTTCTGGAAGTAGCCCGCGCGCTCGTAGAACTCCGAGAGGCGCGCCGCGAGGTAGGCCGGATAGCCCTCCTCGCCCGGCATCTCTTCCAGACGCGAACTGATCTCGCGCATCGCCTCCGCCCACCGCGAGGTGGAGTCGGCCATCAGCGCCACGTCGTAGCCCATGTCGCGGTAGTACTCGGCGATCGTGATGCCCGTGTAGACACACGACTCGCGTGCCGCGACCGGCATGTTGGAGGTGTTGGCGATGAGACACGTACGAGACATCAACGGCTTCCCGGTGTTCGGGTCTTCGAGCTCGGGGAAGTCGTCGATCACCTCCGTCATCTCGTTGCCGCGCTCGCCACAGCCGATGTAGATGACGATATCGGCGTCGGCGTACTTCGCGAGACTCTGCTGGGTGACGGTCTTCCCGGAGCCGAACGGTCCCGGGATCGCCGCCGTCCCACCTTTCGCGAGCGGGAACAGTCCGTCCTGGACGCGCTGGCCCGTGATCAGGGGCGTTTTCGGCGTCTCCTTGTCGACGGTCGGGCGGGCCTCGCGCACCGGCCACTCCTGATGCATCGTGACCTCCTCGCCCGAATCGAGTTCGACGACCGTCTCGGTGACGGTGAACTCGCCCTCCTCGACGTTCGTGACTGCGCCACCCTCGTAGTCCGGCGGCACGAGCACCTTGTGTTCGATGCTCTCGGTCTCCGGGACCGTGCCGACGATGTCGCCGGCCTCGATCTCGTCGCCCTTCTCGACGGTGGGCGTGAACTCCCAGGTCTCGTCCATCTCGATGCCCGGCGCGTCGACACCGCGGTCGAGAAACGCGCCGAGCTGGTTTTCGAGCTCGTCGAGCGGGCGCTGAACGCCGTCGTAGATCGAGTAGAGCATGCCGGGCCCCAGATCGACCGAGAGGGGTTCGCCGGTGTTCGTGACGGGCTCACCGGGGGCGACGTTCGAGGTCTCCTCGTAGACCTGGATCGTCGTCCGGTTGCCCTCGATCTCGATCACCTCGCCCATCAGCCCTTCGTCGCCGACGTAGACCACGTCGTTCATCCGCGCGCCGAGGTCCGCCGCCACGACGACCGGGCCGCTCACGCTCGCGATCGTGCCGTCCTCATCGCCCTGTGTATCGGTTGCCTGACTCATAAATTAGTTCTCGTCCATCAAGTCGATGCCGATGGCGCGTTTGATCTGCTCGCGCAGTCCGCCGCTGCCGGCTCCCTCACCGCCGAGGGTCACCAACGTGGGTTCGATACTCGTCTCGGCGTCCTGTCTGACGCCGCGCGAGAGATGGTCCATATCGTCCTCTCGCATCACGACGATACCGATCTCCTCGTCGTCGAACGCCCGCTCGACGGCCGCATCGAGTTCCGCGTCTTTCTCGTCGTCGGGTACGTTCTCGAAGGCTCTGACGCCCGCGAGCCGAAAGCCCGTCGTGAACTCCGGGCTGCCGACGACGGCGATCTCCTGGCTCATGCGTTCCCCATCGGGACTGCGTCGGTTTCGGCCTGTCGGTTCATACCATCACCAGCTCCTCCTCGATCGTCTCGGGGTCGAGCCCCGCCTCCTTGCCGCGCGCGATCGCGCGGACGTTGTCCACCTCGCGCATCTTCGCCAGCACGTAGGCGAACACCGGACAGACCGAGAGCGGATACCGGTTCGAGAGCGTCCGCGAATACTCGAGCAGCGCCCTGTTGAGGGCACGATCGACGCCCGAGAGGCCCTCGGCCGATTCGAGTTCGGAAAGCGCCGCGTCGAGATCATCGCCGTATGTGCTCTCGCGCAGGCGCGAGACGAGCTCGTCGGTGTTGGCCACCAGCGCACCGAGCTCCTCCTCGTCGAACAGCCGCCCACCGTCGATGTAGTATTCGGCGGGATCGATGTCCGCACCGCTTCGCGAAAGCCGCAACGCGTTCTCGATGTTGCGGAAGTCGATCTCGGCTTCGAGGAAGTCGATATACAGCTGCGTCGCCCGGTTCGGTTCGTCGGGCAGCCCCGCAATCAACGCTTCGTAGAACGCCCGATCGGCGGCGTTTTCGAGGGGGACGAGCACTGCTCGCTCCTCGTATTCACCGTAAGCACCGGCGAGCGCGTCGCCGAACATCGTATCGGCGAGCACGTCGATCACCGCCTCGATCGACTCCGCGCCGAGCAGGCGCTCGATGCGTCGCTCGGAGAACTCGCCGGCGCGGATGAGGTCGGTTTCGACCGCCTCGCGCTCGGCATCCGAGTAGATCCCGCGCATCACCGTTTTGATGTTCCAGGCGTCGAACTGGCGGAGATAGCGCGCGATGTAGTCGTACAGTCGTCCCTCGGCGAACCGAAGCAGATCGTCGAAGTGGTTCGCGAGGTTGCGGTGGAGGGCGTGCTCGATGAGATCGACGCCCGAATAGCGCGCGCCGAGAGCGTTCATCGCCTCCTCGTACTCCGATTCCTCCATGAACCGGGCGATCTCGCCCGGCCCCATCCGGATCAGTTTCCGATAATCGTCCTCGTCGAACAGTTTTGCCCGGCGCGAACGCACGCGCGCGGTGACGTACTCGTAGTTCGACCCCGATCCGTTCGTTCGCGTGCTCATTGCTGGAACAGTCGCTCGCTGACCGCCTTCAACTCCTCGTCCCAGACCGCGTCGAACACCGAGTCGAAGGTGTTGTTCACCCGCAGGCGCGAGGCGTCGCTCTCGGCGACGATGCCGCCGAGACAGTCGACCGAGCCGGCGTGTTCGAAACCGTCGTAGTCGGCGACGATCGATTCGATGAGTGCGGCGTCGTCGTCGCGACCATACACCGTGACGGGGCCGTCGTCGAACTCCCCTGCGGCGTCGTCGAGCAGCTCGCGCGTCAGCTCCTCGCGCCGGTCACCGGAGATGTCCGCAACCGCCGCCTCGGCCCGATCGCGGACGTCGGCGAGGCTGTCGCGGCGGGCTTCGAGGCGTTTCTGTTTGGCCTCCAGCTTCGCACTGGAGAGTTTCTGCTCGCGTTCCTGCTCGATTCGCGAATCGAGATCGTCCTCGCGCTCGGCGATGATATCGTCGGCATCGCTCTCGGCATCGGCGAGGATCTCGTCGACGCGTTCGTCGGTTTCGCGTTCGATGCGCTCGGCGCGCTCCCTGGCGTCGTCTTTGATGTCTTCGGCGACCGTATCGAGACTCATTGATGGGAGGGCGCTACTGCAGGAACAGTGTGACCAGCGTCAGGAGCACGATCGTCTCCGGCAGCACGGTCAACACCAGCGCGATACCGAACGAGATCGAGTCCTCGGCGAGCGCACCGATCGCCGCCGCACCGATCCCGCGCTCGGCGTAGCCCGCGCCGAAGCCGGCCAACCCGACCGCAAGCGCCGCCACACCGGTCCCGGTGATCGCCGGGCCACCTTGCTGAAGCAGTACCATCGCGTCGATAAACGCAGCCGTGAGTTCGAGTCCTATCATGGATTAGTTCCGTTGCGTGTTCGCTCGTATCCGAACAGTGTCTACTCCCGCGACCGGATTCATAAAGCTTCCCAAAAAATCCCGTCAACCACGGATGGACAGGCTCATAACCCCACACAGCGGAGTAAAAAGGTTGGAGTGACACCCCCTCGTTCGGGAGGTGATCCGTCAGTTTTCGGCCGTGTGTTCGCGCTCGCGACCGAAGGGGTTGTACCGATCGCCGCCGCCCTCGTAGAACTTGTTCAGGAACTCGACGTATTCGAGGCGGATCGCCTGCAGGCCCGCGCTGGTGATTCCGAGCGCGAGCACGACCACGTGCCCGAAGAGGAAGACCACGATCCCGCCGATCACGCCGCCGATGCCCATGTGGATCAGTCCGGGGAACATCAGTTCGGCTCCGGAGCCGAGCCCGTCGACGTAGTCGGGTCCGTGATCGAGCAGGAAGTGGAACTCCTGTGCACCCGCGGGACCCTCCCGATAGGCACCGAAGAACAGCAGGTTGACGACGAACGCCATCCCGGCCTTCGCCAGCAACACCGCCGCGAGACGGGTGTACGAGAGCACGTTCACGAGCACCTGGAGGCTCTCGAGCGCTCCCGAGACGATCCCTGGCAGCACGCCGAAGTGGCCCACCTCGCTGATGATGAACAGCACGACGCCGAGCAGGAAGCCGCCGACCAGGCCGACGATCCCGACCGTCGCCGAGAAGCCCGAAAAGCCGAGCGCGAACGGTTCACCGTTGAAGACGGTGAAGAGGAACTCGGGTTTGGAGTCGGCGGCCGACTCGCTGAAGATCCAGATCCAGATGCCGAGCATCCGGATGAGCCACGAGCCCGATTCGAGCACGGCCGTGCGCAGGTCGGCCTCCATGAACTCCTCGACGAAGCCGATGAGGTAGCCGACGGTCATGTGCAGCAGCCCCACGAGCAGGCTCACGACGAGCCAGAGCTGGGCCCACTCGACGCCGGCCGGCGACAGCCCCTTTTCGATCGGAGGGTGGCCGCCCCAGACGTAGTCGGTGATGAGATGCAGTCCGAAGATCTCGCCGTAGAGGATGCCGAACAGCATCGTGAATCCGCCCGCCCAGAGGCCGATCGCGCCGAGGCTGCGGATCCCGTCGCTCTCGAAGCGCGTGTAGACCAGCCCGCCGATCGCCGTATAGAGCAGTCCGTAGCCGAAGTCGCCGATCATGAACCCGAAGAAAGCCGGGAACGTCAGGAAGAGCACGACCGACGGGTCGAGTTCGGAGTATTTCGGCCGGTCGATGAGATTGACCAGCATCTCGAACGGTCGTACCGGATCGGGGTTCTCCTGGACGACCGGCGGCTCGCTGCCGGACATCGGCCGGTCGGCCTCGGCGCTGCCGCCGTCGGTCTCGACCCTGACACCGCCGTCGGCGGCCGTCTCCGGCTCGCCGCGGCCACCCTCGTCGGCGTCGGTCTGCTCGCGGTTGACGAGGCGGCCATCGCTGTCGTAGTCGGCGCGTTCGAGCTCCTCGACCTCGCAGTGCTCGCCGACGCTGTCGGAGAGCGCCTCGGCGAGATCGACGAATCGCTCGGTGGGGATCCAGCCCTCGGCGACGAAGGCGTTCTCGGTCGTCGCAAACGAGAGCGGTGCCTCGCGCTTTTCGACCTCGATGGCGAGCTGCTCTTCGGCCGCCAGTAGGAAGTCGGCGTGTTCCTCGCGCAGCGCGTCGAGTTCGTCCTCGACGTCCGCGATCTCCCGATCGAGTTCGTCGCGGCGCGTTTCGAGCTCCGAGACGTACTCCGCGGGCGCGCCGTCGCCCTCCGGCACGTCGATCGCCGCGAACTCCGCGCCGACGAGCACGTCTTCGAGCACTCCTTCCTCGCCAGCAGCGGGTTCGGCGAACACCGCGATGGCGTCGTCCTCGACGAACAGTTCGTGGCGGGCGACGTCGTCGGTCGCGTCGAGCGCCGCGCGGACGGAGTCAGGCTCGCCCTCGCCGACGCGCGTTTCGAGGTTTTCGTAGCCCGACAGCAGGTCGAGGTCGATGCCGAGCGCTCGGAGCGGCCCCATCGCGCTGATGCGCTCGTCGACCGAGCGGCGTTCCTCGCGATGCTCCTCGCGACGGTCGTCGAGCGCGTTGGCCTCCTCGCGGACCGATTCGAGCCGGTCGGCGACGTCGACCGATCCCATACGGCCCTCGCGCTCGGGGTCGACGTCGAGTAGCGACTGGAGCGAGCGGACGGTGACGAGGCGTTCGGCGGCCTCGTCGGCACCGGCGATCGGGTTGCCGGGGTCGAACCCGTCCCACGCGCCGTCGTAGTCGGTCACGTCGACCAGCCGGAGCTCGTGGATCGTCTCGATGACGTCTTCCAGCACGCGGTCCGCGCCGGTGACCGACACCCGGCTCATCCGCTCTGGCCTAAGCATGTACCTTCTCGACGAAGCGCTCGACGACGTACTCGACGGTTTCGTCGCTGCGCTCTCGTGCCTCCGCTTCGAGCTGTTCGCGCTCGGCCTCGCCGGCGGCGAGGATCTCCTCGCGCTCGGCCTCGATCTCCGCGCGGGCCTCCTCGAAGCGCTGTTGTTCGAGTTCATCGGCCTCCTCGCGGGCCTCCTCGCGGATCTCCTCGGCCTCCTCGCGGGCCTCGGCGATGCGTTCCTCGCGCTCGCGTTTGGCCTCGTCGAGTATCTCGTCGGCCTCCCGCTCGGCGTCCTGGATTCGGTCGAGAACCTCTGGTCTCGCCATTCTTCTGCGAGGGTTGTGTGAGCGGCTATTTGGTAGTTGCGAATGTCCGTCAGCCATCGTGAACGCACCCGAGACTGCTGTGGCGCGCGATGAATCCGGCCTCCGGCCGGGGAACGTGCGAGGTCTGCACGAACGAAGTGAGTGCAGGCTCGTCGGAACTTCGTTCTGACGGCGGATGAGTGAAGTGAGGGCAAAGCCTGAACGGAGCGAATCGGTTGGGGAGGTATGTGGCTGTCGCGGTGCAGTAAGCGATAGTATCCGCGCGAACGGAGTGAGCGCGGTTCGCCGCGAGTGAGCGGAGCGAACGAGCGGGAGTTTTTGGTCCAGATTTTTCAAGGAGTGGTGCGCGAGCCGCAGGCGAGCGCACCCGACGCAGAAAAAGGTGGGTGTTTATCCCGGCGGCGACCGGAGAGCCGCCAATGGGCATCCTCGAGAACAAGGCGCGTGCACAGGTGTTCTACAAGTACCTCTCGAACGTCTACGACGAGATCAACCCGTTCGTCTGGAACGCCGAGATGCGTGCGGAAGCGCTCGACTTGTTCGACGTCGACGAGGACGATCGCGTGCTCGATGTCGGCTGCGGGACCGGCTTCGGCACCGAGGGGTTGCTCGAACACACCGAACGCGTGCATGGACTCGATCAGAGCCCCCACCAGCTGAAGCGTGCCCACGGGAAGTTCGGGCGGGACGGACCGGTTAAGTTCTACCGTGGGGATGCCGAGCGCCTGCCGTTCGAGGACGATACGTTCGACGCGCTCTGGTCGTCCGGTTCGATCGAATATTGGCCCGATCCCGTGGCGGCCCTGCGCGAGTGCCGGCGCGTCACGGAGCCGGGCGGCAACGTCCTGGTCGTCGGCCCCGACGCGCCGAAGACCTCGGTGGTCGGCCGACTCGCCGACGCGATCATGCTGTTTTACGACGAGGACGAAGCCGATCGGATGTTCGCTGCGGCCGATCTCGACGTGGTCGAACATCGCATCCAGCAGGCCAACCCCGGGAGCCCGCGTGCGATCACGACGCTCGCACGCGTACCTGAGTAGTCAGGTTCGCGCTGTCGCCACCGGTTCGCCCTCGGAATAGATCTTGACCGTGACCTGCGAACCAGCGGTCGGCTGTGGGGCGTTGGTCGTGCTGGCGATGGTCAGCGATGCCATCTCGCCTGCCGTCCATCGAGGATCGCTTTCGGGATTGAACGGGCCGGTAGGCGTGTCTTTAAAACCCGGAGTTCCTGTAAACGGGACATTCGGTTGCTTTTCGAGCGGTTCACCGTCGACGTAGACACGGACGGTGAGTTCGGTCACGTCGAGCACGTCGCCGCTGTGATGTGTGAGATTGATCTGGTTCGGATGTTCGTTGCCGAACGTCGCCGTGATGGCGGCTTCCGGTGCGTTTCCCGAATCGCCGATGCCGATGGCGAACGCCCCGACGATAGCCGCGAGCACGACGGTGACGCCGACGAGGAGGACGACGCCGACGACCGGGGCGACGGCACGGCGTGACACACCACGGCTGGCCTCGGCCTGCTATTTCAACGTTCGGTTGTGGATGGAGAGCCAGCGATGGTCGTGGTCCGGTTGCCAGCCGGGGAGAATCCCGTCTCGATCCGGACGGTGTCGCCGTTCGCCCGGGCGACGACGGTGGCGCTGTTCCGTGGCGCGACCGCCCAGAGGGAGCCATCGGTGCCGGTGCGACCGATCGAGTGGTTGGCGATCGTGATGCGCCCATCGACCGGATCGCCCGCGCGGTCCGCGAGCGAGAGTTCGACCGGGCCCGTGGGGTAGGTACGGTTGACGATCAGTCGGAGGCCGCCGCTGGTCCGGCGGAGCGGATCGGTCGTGGGCATGGCCGAGAGACGGTTTCGCTGCTGTTCGGAGAACACCGCGCCCGAGCGGCTGTCGAGGTTGGTTGTCAGGCGGCCGTGATCGTAAAACAGCGTGAAGCGATAGACGCCCGCCCGTCGATCGCCGCTCGCGTCCCGTGACACGGAGTTGTTCCACGCCCACGGGTAGCGATCGGCCACGCGATCGAGCGCGGCGGTGATGTCGGTCAGACTGCCCGCCGATTCGTTGGCCCGTTCACTCGGGAGATACGCCTCGCGGGAGTGGCGACCGTCGTCGACCGTCGCCAGCACGACGCCCTCGTTTGAGGTTGCAACGTACAGATCAAGCGCTTCGAGGCGCTCGTCGGGTGCCGTTTGCGCAGCTTCGAGATCGGGAGCGGTCGACGCATCGAGCGGAACCGTGTTCTGCCCGCGCAGCGTCGTGGCGATGCTCTCGCGGACCGGGCCGCGCAGCGGACCGAGCTCGACGCCGCGGTTGCGTGCCCAGCTGACCGCCGGCTGGCCGTCGATGGTCGAACCGGGGATCGAGCGTGCGCGATCGGCCACACGGCCGGCGGCCACGCCGAGCCGTCCGGCCGCCGTGTGGATGTGCGCGAGTTCGATGACGAACTCGCGGGCCGTGCTCGTCCCGTTGTTGTACTCGCGCACCGCCGTCGACTGCTGGCGCTGCAGCCCGTCGATACGCGATTCGATGCGGTCGGCGTTCGTTTGGAGCATTGCTCGACGTTTGGCCGTCGAGTCGGTCGCGGCGAAGCGCTCGTCGAGGACGAGCTGTCGGTAGCGACCGTCGAGACCGCGCGTATCGAGCGCGAGTGTCCCCGACACGTCAAGCGTCGCCCGTTGATAGCCGGACGATTCGGCCGTATTCGGGCCGATCGTCAGATACTCGCTCGTGTTCGTTGCCGGCGTCGCCGGCCGGGCGTGCTGCCGATCGCCGGCGCTCGGCACCGCGACCGCAGCCCCGGCGAGCAGACAGCAACACACCACCACGACGAGCGCACGACGCATTGGGAGAGGGAACGAACGGCTGGTATTAAAACCATGTCGCCGACGACGGACAGGTCAGGGATGGAAACCGTTTTCGCGTCGGCCCGAGGACGGCCCGTATGCGCGTCCGGGCGGTACTCGTCGTCCTCGCCCTCGTGGCCGTCGTCACCACTCCAGTGACCGGAGGGGTCACGCCCGATACAGAGGGGCTCGCGCCGACGGCGCAGGCGGACGCCGGCCAACCCAGCGGCGCGACCAACACGACCATCGCCATCCACCCACGGTCGAACGGTGACGCACGGTTCAGGGTGTCGACGGGGTTCGTCCTCGACAACACGAACGACTCGTCGGCGTTTCGCGCGCTCGGGCGACGGTTCGAGGAGGGAAGCGCCGGTTTCTCGGTCGGAACCTTCCGGCGGGCCGCCAACGAATCGAGCATCGTCACCGGCCGGTCGATGAACGTGACGAACGTCACGCGAAACGCGACCATCGTCGGCGAAAACGCAAGCGGGCCCGACACCGGACGGCTCGTTCTGGGATTCACGTGGACGGGATTCGCCCGGACGAGCGGCGATCGGCTGATCGTCGGAGATGCGTTCAACACCACCCGCGGGACGTGGCTGCCCGGCCTCGCCGCGAACCAGACCCTGATCGTCGAGTCGCCACCGCGATACGTCGTCACCCGTTCGCCGGTCGGATTCACCAACGGCACGCTCGTCTGGAACGGCCCGGAAAGCTTCCAGCCGGGATCGCCGAGAGCCGTGTTCACGAGCCGTGAGAGTGCGAATCGGACGCCTGAATCGGGCGGTCCGCTGGCGTCGCTGCCTGCGCTGGCGGTCGGCGTCGGGATCGTCGCGCTCACCGTCGTCGGGGTCTACGCGTTCGCACGGCACAACGGCGACGATGCATCGACGGCCGACGCGCCATCCACCGACGAATCGACGGCGAGCGAACCCGCCGCGCCACCGCCGACGGAAACGGAGACCGAACTGCTCTCCGACGAGGAGCGCGTCGAGCACCTGCTCGAACGCAACGACGGACGGATGAAACAGGCCGCCATCGTCACCGAGACCGGCTGGTCGAACGCGAAGGTCTCACAGCTGCTCTCGGCGATGGCCGACGAGGGCCGCGTCGAGAAACTCCGCATCGGGCGCGAGAACCTCATCAGCCTCCCGGATGATGGGGAAGGGTGACACTCCGGAACCGTTAACAGCCGCGCGATGAGTGAATCGTTCATGAAGGTTCTGGTGGCAGTGGCGGAGGTGGCCGACGTCGAGGACGAGTTCGAAATCGACGGGCTGGCCATCGACGAGCAGTACCTGAACTACGATCTCAACGAGTGGGACGACTACGCCGTCGAGGCGGGCGTCCAGCTCCAGGAAGCGGGCGACGACGTCGAGGTCGTCTCGGTGACGATCGGGCCCGAGCGCGCCGACGAAACCATCCGCATGGCGCTCGCCAAAGGCGTCGATCGTGCCGTCCGTGTCTGGGACGAGAATCTGGAGGCGACGGAGTATCTCGACAGCGAGACCAAAGCCGACGTTCTGGCGGCCGTCGTCGAGGACGAACAGCCCGATCTCGTTCTCACTGGCGTCCAATCGGACGACACCGCCTTCGGCGCGACCGGAGTGTCCCTCGCCGAGGAAGTCGGCTTCGAGTGGGCCGCCGTCGTCAACGATCTCGAATACGAGCCAGGAAGCGACACCGCATCGGTCCACCGAGAACTCGAAGGCGGCGTCGAGGAGTTCACTGACGTCGAACTACCCGCCGTGTTGACCATCCAGACGGGGATCAACGAACCACGGTACGCGAGCCTGCGCGGGATTCGACAGGCCCAGTCCAAGGAGATCGCGCCCAAAACCCTCGACGAACTGGGTCTCGACGCCAGCGTTACTGACAGTGCGGTGTCACTCACCGAGCTCTACGAACCGGAGACCGAAAGCGACGCCACCCTCTTCGAGGGCAGCCCCGACGAGGAGGCCGACCAACTCGCCGAGCTCCTCCGCGACGAGGGGGTCGAAGCATGAGCGACGTACTCGCCGTCGCCGAACACCGCCGTGGCGATCTTCGTGATGTGAGCTTCGAACTCGTCACTGCCGGGCGCGACCTCGCCGACGCCGCCGGTGGCGACCTTCACGTGGCCGTCATCGGCGGCGACGTCGACGGGTTCGCCGAGGAACTGAACCGCGAGGGCGTCGATACGATTCACACGATTAGTGAGGGCGAGGAGTTCAACCACGACGTCTACACCCAAACTGTCGAAGCGCTCTTCGACGAACTGGCTCCGGAACTGCTCTTGCTACCCAACACGGTCAACGGGCTCGATTACGCACCAGCTGTTGCTAACAGTCTGTCACTGCCACTCGTCACCGACGCCATCGACGTCGAGTACGGTGACGAACTGGCCGTCACTCGCGAGATGTATGGCTCGAAGGTCGAGACAGTGGTCGAGGTCGACGCCGATCGGGTAGCACTGACGATCCGCCCCGGCGAGTGGCCACCCGCCGAGAGCACTGGCGATGCCGAAATCAGCCAATTCGACGTCTCGATCGACGAATCGGCCGTCCGCTCGACCGTGACTGGGTTCCAAGAAGTCGGTGGTGGCGACGTCGACATCACCGACGCTGATGTCTTGGTGAGCGTCGGCCGCGGTATCGAGGAAGAAGAGAACATCGCGCTCGTCGAAGCGCTGGCCGACACCCTCGGCGCGACGCTCTCCTCATCACGCCCGATCGTCGACAACGGCTGGCTGCCCAAAAACCGGCAGGTCGGCCAATCCGGGAAGGTCGTGACGCCCGACATC
Source organism: Halococcus qingdaonensis (assembly GCF_024508235.1). Lineage (NCBI taxonomy): Archaea > Methanobacteriati > Methanobacteriota > Halobacteria > Halobacteriales > Halococcaceae > Halococcus > Halococcus qingdaonensis. The sequence continues at coordinate 2,168,356 of NZ_CP101943.1, forward strand.
TACATCGCCATCGGCATCTCGGGGGCCGTCCAGCACGTCGCCGGCATGAAGGGTGCCGACACCATCGTCGCCATCAACACCGACGCGAGCGCTCCCATCTACGATCTCGCCGACTACGGCGTCGTCGACGACCTCTTCGACGTCGTCCCCGCCCTCATCGAAGCCTTCGGTGGCGAACCGCCCGCACTCTGAGGAGAGTTCCACTTTTTCAGGATTCGGCCACCGCGAGATCGTACGGCTGCGCTTCGATCTCCGTCCGCAGCCGTTCGAGCGGCGGGTTGTCGTCGGTGGCGAACTGGCCCACGATCGCGAGCACTTCCGCACGGGAGATCTTCACCCCGCCCTCGCGGAGCACGTCCTCGGCGCGGGCGTCGAGTTCGCGCAGCGTCCCGATCGCGAGCAGATACGGCACCGCCCACGCCGCGAGCGTGTTGCCGTTCGTCTCGGGTGCGGCGGCGAGATAGCGCCGTGCGTCGTCGGCATAGCTCTCCGCCCGATCGGTGACGCGGCGGATGACGCGCGCGACCGACCCTGTGTTCGACGGCTCACAGACGTTCTCGGGATCGACGTCCTCGGCACGGAGCCACTCCGTCGGGAGATAGACGTTGTTCTCCTCGCGATAGTCGTCACTGACGTCCTTCGCGACGTTCACGAGTTGGAGGAGCAACGAGAACGAACGGTCTGTCTCGCGAAGTCTGCGGGTCCGCTCGGGGCCGGCATCGCGGGCGAGCAGGTTCGTGACGAGCGTGCCAACCGTCCCGGCGGCGTACCAGCAGTACTCCTCCAGTTCCTCGATCGTCTCGATCCGGAGGCCGTCGGTGTCGGCGTGGCGCTCGACGAACAGCGCCATCCCGGAGACGAGCTCGCGAATCGGGTCGAGCACCGCGGCGCGCGCGTCGGGTGCGAGCGATTCGAACGCCCGGAGCACCCGCGGCGCGTTGGCGACGACGCGCCAGTCCTCGCCACCATCGTCGGGGAGCCACGGTTCGACGGCGTGCTCGAACGCCTCGACCGTGTGGTCGTCGTCAGGATCGAGCACGCGATCGTAGTCGCGAAGCAGCGTACTCTGGGTGGCCGGTGGGATGTGACCGGCGTCCTCGATCGTGTCCGCGATCCGGCAGAGCAGGTAGCTGACACAGATCTGCGTCGCCATCGGCTCGTCGAGCAGATCGACGGTGATGGCGAAGGTGCGCGAAGTACCGTCGAGCGCGTCGTGACACCACTCGCGCTCGGAATCGGTCGGTGTATCAGCAATCATCGTTGTTGATAGGCGTCTGAACTACAAAAGCTCTGAGAAATACGAACCACACGTTCAGGAGTGACACGGCATATCGGCAGCGAGGGATCGATGGCGGGACCGTCACCTACTTTCACGCGCCGACCCAACATCGGACGATGGACGATCTCGAACGCCGGCGGGCGCTCGTCGAGGACCGCCTCGAAGCCGTCTGCGAGGTGGTCGAACCCGACACGCTCGGCGCGCGGATCGCCCACGTCGCGCTCTCGGGTGGCAAGCGTGTCCGCCCGACGGTCACGATGCTGGCCTGCGAGGCCGCCGGCGGCGATAGCGAGGCGGCGGTCGATTTCGCGGTCGGCATCGAACTCGTCCACAGCGCGTCGCTGGTCGTCGACGACATCATCGACGATTCGGCCGTCCGCCGGGGGACCGACAGCGCGTGGGCATCGTTCGGCTACGGCCCGGCGCTCATCACCTCGGACGGCCTGCTCGGCGAGGCGTTCGCGCTGTTCGCGACCGACGAGCGCGCGATGGAGGTCGTCAGCGAGGCGCTGGTCGAACTCGGTGAGGGCGAAGCGACCGAACTCGTCGACCGCCCGACAGCCGAGGACGAGTACATGGAACTCGCGCGCCGGAAGACGGGCGCGCTCTTTCGCGCGGCCGCGGAACTGGGTGCGGTGGCGGCCGACGCCGACGCGCGCACCGTCGAGGCGTTCGGCGAGTACGCCGAAGGGGTGGGTGTCGCCTTCCAGATCCGTGACGACGTGCTCGACGCGACCGCCGACGCCGACGAGCTCGGCAAACCGACCGGGCAGGACAGCGCGATGGAGCGGCCGTCGTTCGTCGAGATCACCGATCTCACGCCCACGGAGGGGACCGACCGCGCACGCCGGAAGGCCGACGCGGCGCTATCGGCACTCGATTCCGTCGAGCTGGCCGACGAACAGGCCGCGGGCTATCTCCGTGATCTCGCAGAGTTCGTCGTGGAACGCGAGCGCTGATACTGTTAGACAGACGTCTCCGAAGAACGGGTCTCGGAACCACACTCTGGCGATCGGCTGTTCGTGTCAGGAGATTCCGATCAGCCCCGTCCGACAGTACGAGAAAGTTCAGGCGTAGCGTTCGAGTTCCGGACGATCGAGGTCGGCGAGCACGTCGCCGGCGGTCTCGTCGAGCAGGCTACGACCCTCGGGCGTGACGCGTCGCCCCTCGCCTTCGGCGGTCTCGACCAGTCCCTCTTCTTCGAGCTGCTGGAGCGCGGTACGGATGATCTTCCCGCTGCCCTCGGTGGATTTCGTCGGGGCGACCGTGTACCGATTCGAGCCACCCTTCGAGCCGCCGTAGGCGGTCGTGAGCCGATCGACGCCGATCTCGCCGTCGATGGCGACGCGACGGAGGAGACTCGCGGCGCGGGTGCGCCAGAAGTCGTCCTGTTCGGGTGGGAGTTCGCGACTCATGCCGGTCTTGGCGAACCGTGCCCAGTCGGGCTCTTCGACCGAATCGGGGAGCTCCGCGGCGACGGCCGCGATGAGCTCGTTCGCCGGAACGTCGTAGAGAGTTGCCATGCTTCCAAAACGCTCGGCGCGGGGTTTAAACGCGTCGTTAGCGTTCGACCGCCGGTCGGGGTCACCGGTCGGCGAGCACTGCGGCGGTGGCCCCGCCGACGACCGTCGGCAGCGCGTAGGTCGCTCCACGATGGATGAGGACGGCCGCAAGAACCGTCGCCGCCGGAATGCTGCCGGTCGTCGCGGTCACGAGCGCGCCGAGGACCGCCTCGACGCCACCCAGCCCTCCAGGGAGCGGCGTGACACCGGCCATCGCGCCCGCGGGGATCGCCACGAGTACGACCGCCGCCGGGACAGTGTGGCCGAGCGCGAACAGCGAGAGCCAGAGAGACGTGGCGAGACCGACCCAGCCAGCGGCCGAAAAACAGAGCGCGAGCAGCAGTCCCCGCGGGTTGGTGCCGACGCGCTCGACGGCGGTGAAGAAGCCCTCGATCCGGCGTTCGAGCCCCGCGCGACTCGGCGGCGAGACGCCTGGAACGAACGCGCCGACCCGTCTGGCGAGCGGCGTCAACGTGTCGACGGCGACGCGCTCGACGCGATAGCGGTTCGTCCAGCCGAAGTAGACGGCGAGGAGCAGCGCGATCGCGAAACCGACGACGACGGCCGAGACGAGCAGGAGGTTCTCGCCGAAGGTGATCGTGGTCGCGAAGTAGCCCAAACCGATCAACGCGAGCACGATCGAGGGGACGAAGTTGAGCGCGTCGACGCTGGCGATCGCCGCCAGCCCGGTCTCGTACTCGCTGTCGGAGGCCCGCGAGACCAGCAGCGCGCTCACCGGTTCGCCGCCGGCTTGTCCGAACGGCGTGACGTTGTTGGCGAAGGTCGCGCCCGCGAAGACGAGCACGGCGACCGGAGCCGTAATCGGCGCACCGAGAACGCCGAGCACCGTGCGCAGCGAGAGCCCCCACGCCGTGAGCCAGCAGACCGCGACGGCGACCACGACGAAGATCACCGAGGGGTCGGCCAGCGACAGCGCACCGAGGATGTCCTCGATACCGACGAGCAACGAGAGAGCGGCGAGAGCGACGAGCGCGCCCGCGAAACCGACGAGCGTCGCTCTGAGGTTTCCGCCGCGTGTCATATCCGCCGAAAGACCGACCGTGGCATGAACCCTCCGGAACGCCCGCCGTCGGTCCCTCGGGCGAACCGGACCGGTTTTGGTCGCCGCCCCGTCATGCGGGGCATGGACGAACGGGCGGCGCTCGCGCTGCTCTCCGGGCGCGTCGCGGGAGCCGGCGACGACTGTGCGGTCTTCGACGGGTCGCTGCTCACGACGGACATGCTCCACGAGACGACCGACTTCCCCGATGGCACCACCAGATACACGGCCGGCTGGCGGGCGGTCGCGGCCTCGCTCTCGGACGTAGCGGCGATGGGCGGAGCGGCCAGCGCGGCGGTCGCGGTCTACGCTGCCCCCGCGTTCGACGAGGACGAGCTGACGGCGTTCGTCAAGGGAGCCAGCGATGTCTGCGAGTCGGTCGCTGCCGAGTACGTCGGCGGCGATCTCGACACGCACGAGGAGTTCACCGCGGCGACGACGGTGCTCGGGCGGGCCGAAGATCCGGTTCTTCGCTCCGGCGCGAACCCCGGCGAGGCGATCTGCGTCACCGGCACGCTTGGGCGGAGCGCGGCGGCACTCAGGCTGTTCGAGCGCGGCGACGACGCGCGCGCGAACGAACTGTTCCAGTTCAACCCGCGGGTCGCAGCGGGAAAGGCCATCAGCGAGCACGCGACCGCAATGATGGACAGCAGCGATGGGCTCGCACGCTCGCTGCACCAGTTGGCCGACGCGAGCGACTGCGGAATGTGCGTTTCAGAGACGCTCCCGATCGACGAATCGGTCGAGGAAGTCGCCGACGATCGCGACGAGGCTCACGAACTGGGCGTGTTTTTCGGCGAGGATTTCGAACTGGTATTCACGGTTTCCGAGGACGACCTCGAAGCGGTCCGCGAGGACTCACCCGTGGCCATCACGCGCATCGGGACGGTCGTCGAGGACGGCGTCACGCTCGACGGGGAGTCCCTCCCCGACCGCGGGTTCACTCACGGATAGGACCGAGGCGGTAGCTGGTGCAACGGTCGCAGCCGCCGGCTGCGGCCGGCGGTGCGGTTGCGGTGCGGGCCTGGCGTCTCGGCGAGCGGCGCGAGCCGAGGCTCAGGAGAGCATAGCCCTCCTGGTGGATGAAGGGCGAGATCGCGAACGAAGTGAGGGAGCGAGGGCTTCTGCGCTGCTGTGTGGTTTGCGGAAAGCCAGCATCCGCGCGAGTGGAACGAGCGCGGTTCACCGCGAACGAGCGCAGCGAGTGAGCGGGAAGTTTTTCATGAACGTTTTTGCAAGCGGGGGTCGGGCGAGCGAACGTGGTGAGCGAGCGCGACCCCCGCTTGCAAAAACGTTCAGAGCGAAAGCTCGTTCTCCATTCCTTCGGTCGCCTCGTCGAGCCCGTCGCGAGTGACGTCGTCGGTGTGGCTGGCGAGGTCGGCGTCGAGATAGATCTCGTCGAAGGCTTCGCGGAAGCGATCGCCGACGGCGCGGCGGGCGGCCTGCGTTTCGGCGACGCGGCGGTGGCGTTCGACGGTTTCGGGGCTGGTGTCGAGGTCGGCGGCGACCGTCGCGACGTCGGCGTCGGCGAGGCGGTCGCGGAGCTCGCTCGGTTCGATCGGGCTGTCGGTCTCGCGCTCGCGGACGAGGTGGAGCGCGAGGCGGGTGCGTTCGACGGTTTCGGTGGTGGTGTCGAGCGATTCGGCGATGGAGTCGTCGTCCGCGCCCGCGTAGAACGCCGCGACGAGGTCGACGCGCTGGGCGTCGTCGAGGCTCGTCGGGAGGTCGTAGCGGTCGGCCATCGCCGTGATGACATCCGCGGTGCGTTCCTCGGTCGAGCCGTCGCGCGTGAGCGAGCCGCGCACGTCCTCTTGGTGTTCGGTCACGGTCGACTCCTCGGTGACGTCGATGAAGATGTCGCGTAGCGATTCCGTTTTCTCGTCCATCAGTGGGGGACCGAACTGTCGGCGAGCTATCGGTAAAAGCCTGCCGCCGGCAACAGCGCGTTCGTCAACCGATCGTATTATATGGGTTGACGGAAGGGTGGATGTATGAGCATCGAGAACACCGACACCGAACTCGTCGGCGACGAAGTGGTGAGCAACCTCGCCCGTGCAGCGCTGTTCGCCGCTCTGACCGGCGCGTTCGCCTACGTGAGTTTTCCGAACCCGATCTCGCCCGCACCGGTGACGCTGCAGGTCCTCGGCGTCTTCCTGTCCGGGATCTTCCTCGGGCCGCTGTGGGGCGGCGTGGCCTGCGGGCTGTATCTGCTCGCGGGCGCGCTCGGCGCGCCGATCTTCGCCGGCGGGGCGGCGGGGATCGGCGTTCTGGTCGGCCCGACGGCCGGCTATCTGCTCTCCTATCCGCTCGCGGCGGCCGTCATCGGGGGCGTCGTCCACGGTGGTCGCACACCCGTCGATCCGGGAGCGGTTGGGCTCGGTCGACTGGTCGGCGGGCTGGCGCTCGGCACGGTCGTGATCTACGCGATCGGCGTGGCCGGGATGATGATCGTCCAGAATCTTGGGCCCGTCGAGGCGTTTCTCGTCGGCGCGGCGGTGTTCATTCCAGCCGAGATCGTGAAGATCGCCGCCGCCGTCGGCATCGTCCGCAGCGACGTAATGACCGCTGCATGATCGAGACGCGTGGGCTGACCTTTCGGTACGGGAGTGACGAATCGGGTGCTCCGGCCGTCGACGACGTCTCGCTCACGATTCGGGATGGCTCGTTCGTCGTGCTCGCCGGCCCGAACGGGTCGGGCAAATCGACGCTCGTCCGACAGTTCAACGGGCTGCTCGAACCCGACGCGGGGAGCGTGTCGGTGAACGACCAACCTGTCGACGAGAACGTCGTGGCCGCCCGGACGGCCGTGGCGATGACGTTTCAGGACCCCCGCGACGGGTTCGTCGCCGCGACGGTGGCCGCCGACGTCGCCTTCGGGCCGGAGAACCTCGGACTCGCGAGGGGGACGATCGACGAGCGTGTCGCGGACGCGCTCGCGGCGGTACGGATGGACGGGCGCGGTGACGAGCGCATCGATCGGCTGTCGGGGGGTGAGCAGGCACGCGTCGCGATCGCGGGCGCGCTCGCGATGGAGCCCGACCATCTCGTGCTCGACGAGCCGTTCGCCGGGCTCGATCAGCCGGCACGCGAGTCGGTGCTCTCGCGGCTGGAAGCGCTCGGTGAGGCGGGAACGGGGATCGTCGTCGTCACGCACGATCTGCGGGATCTGCTCGCGCTCGCCGACCGCGTGCTCGTCATGAACGAGGGGCGCGTGGCGCTCGATGCGGACCCCGAACGCGCGCGCGAACAGTTGTCGGGCCTCGCCGTTCGCGCACCGTGTTGAGCTACGAGCCAGGAGGATCGATCGCCCACCGACTCGACCCACGGGCGAAACTCGCCGTGCAGGTGGGGTTCGCGCTCGCGGCGTTTTCCCACACCAGCCCGCGCGGGCTCGCGATCGGAACGGTGCTCGCGGGCGTCGTTCTCGTGGTCGCGGAACTCCTCCCGCAGGTCGCCGTCTGGGAGGTTCGCTACGCGCTCCCGTTCGTGCTCGCCGGACCGCTGCTCGCCGCGTTCTCGCCGGCTCCGCCGTGGATCGTCCCCGCCGAGGCGATCGCGCCGGCGCTCGCGAGCTATCGCGTCCTGCTCGTGTTGGTCGTGAGCGTCGCGTACGTCAGGACGACGCCGGTGCGCGATTCGCGAGCGGCCATCCAGCGACTGCTGCCGGGGCGATTCGGACGGCTCTGTGGCGTCGGCGTGGCGCTCGTCTTCCGCTTTCTACCGGTGGTACTCGCCGATCTCTCGCGGGCGCGGGCGGCGATGCGGGCGCGCCTCGGAAGCGAACGCTCGCTCGCCGAACGGATGAAACTCGTCGCCATCGCGGGCGTTCGCCGTGCGGACATGCGGGCCGACAGGCTCGCGGTGGCGCTCCGTGCCCGCTGTTTCGCCTGGAACCCGACGCTGCCGGCGCTGCGGTTCGCCGCGCTCGACGGTCCTGCCCTCGCGTTCGCGCTCGTGCTGTTCGTCTGGGCGCTGCTGTGAACCGATCGGCGATATCGGCGGACGAATGGCGACGACACGACCTCGCTTGGCGGCCGTGGAAGACACGTAAACTCGGAACGGATTGTTCGTTCCCACCCGACAGCAGGCAGACGGTGTGCGTTGGCAAGACTTAACCCGGCCGCCCGACACTCCAACGATAATCAATGACACTCGTGCTGCAGGCCGGTGAAACCATCACCCGGGAGACCTTCTGGCGGATCGGCCCGGTCGGGAAGGCGCTGTTCTACTTCCTCGCCTTCCTGGCGATCGCGATACTGCTCTACGGGGTCTACGACCGGTTCGCGGGCTATCTTCAGGGCACGGACGACGCCGTTACCCGACTCGACGATCTGCCCGAGCGGGTGGCGAGCAGCGTCAAGACCGTGCTCTCGAACGAGAAGCAGTTCAACCGCGATCTCTACGGCGGGCTGATGCACGCGTTCATCATGTGGGGTTTTCTCACTCTCCTGATCGGCACCACCATTCTGATGATCGACATGGATGGCTACCAGCTCGTCACCGGCCTCCTGGGCGAGGAGCAGTCCTTCTTCATCGGCGACTTCTATCTCTCCTACTCGCTGGTGATGGACGCGCTGGGACTGCTGTTCGTCGTCGGCCTCGGCATGGCGATCTACCGGCGGTACGGCGTCCGCAACGATCGACTCTGGGATCGCCACACGAGCCTCGAAGACGGCGCGTTCGTCTGGACGCTGTTCCTGCTCGGCGTCGGCGGCTATCTCGTCGAGGGCGTGCGCATTCTCGCGACCGGCTTCCCCGACTTCGAGACGGTGAGCTTCGTCGGCTGGTTCGTCGCGCTCGTTTTCCAGGGCGCTGGCGTCTCCCAGGAGCTGGCGACGACGGCGTATCCGGCCGCATGGTGGTCGCACTCGCTGCTCGCGCTCGGGTTCGTCGCCGCCGTGCCGTACGCCAAACCGTTCCACATGCTGTCGAGTTTCGCCAACGTCGTCACGCGCGACGAGAAGTCGGGTGTCCGTCTCCCGGGAGTGCCGGCCGACGAGGCCCCCGACGAGATCGGCTTCACCGAGGTCGAGGACATGTCCTGGAAACAGATGCTCGACCAGGACGCCTGCACCAAATGTGGCCGCTGTTCGTCGGTCTGTCCCGCCAAGGCGTCGGGTCGACCGCTCGATCCGCGAAACGTGATCCTCGACCTCAAGAGCTATCGCGAGTCGGTCGGCGCCGGCGGCGAGACCAAGGAGATCGTCGCCGACGGCGGCGCGAGCGTCATCGATTCGCGCACGATGGAGTCCTGCATGTCCTGTATGGCCTGTATGGACGCCTGCCCCGTCGAGATCGAGCACGTCCCGCAGTTCACCGAGATGAACCGCCGGCTGACCGAGATGGGCGAGATGGACGACAACGTCCAGGAGACGATGATGGACGTCTTCCAGCAGGGCAACTCGTTCGGCGAGCCCGAGCGCAAACGCCCCGACTGGGTCGAGGAGCTCGACTTCGACGTGCCGGACGCGCGTGATGGCCCCGTGGAGTATCTCTGGTACGTCGGCGACTACCCGAGCTACGACGAGCGCAACAGGCGCATCGCGCGCTCGATGGCGACGATCTTCGAGCACGCGGGCGTCGACTACGGCATCCTCTACGAGGACGAGCAGAACGACGGCAACGACGTGCGGCGAGTCGGCGAGGAAGGGCTCTACGAGATGCTCGCCGAGGACAACGCCGCCGCCTTCGAGGACTGCGAGTTCGAGACGCTCGTCTGTACCGATCCCCACAGCTACAACACGTTCAAGAACGAGTATCCCGAGCTGGAGGGCGTCGAGTGGAATTCTGATGGAGAGATCGACGTCCACCACTACACGCAGGTCGTTCAGGAGCTCGCCGACGCTGGCGCGCTCGATCTCTCGGGGACGGCACTCGATTACACCGTGACCTACCACGATCCCTGCCATCTCGGCCGGATGAACGACGAGTTCGAAGCGCCGCGCGATCTCGTCCGGCGTACTGGTGCAAGCCTCCACGAGATGCCACGAAACCGGTCGAACTCCTTCTGTTGTGGCGGCGGCGGTGGCGGGCTCTGGATGGACTTCGACGAGGAGCCCAAACCCAGCGAGGAGCGCCTGCGCGAGGCGCTCGAGGATACCGACGCTGGTAACGAGATCGAGAAGTTCGTCGTCGCCTGCCCGATGTGCATGACGATGTACGAGGACGGCCGGAAGACGGGCGATTTCGAGGAGCGCATCGAGATCATCGGACTCTCCGAGCTACTGGCCGAGGCGCTCGAAGCGGACACGGTAGCCGGAGCGACCGGGACGGGCGTGGACGCGGCCCCGGCGGACGACTGAGATCGTTTGCGGAAAGCAGTTTCAGAACGCGACTTCGATGACGCCGAGCGAGATCGCCGCGAGCGCCGACTCGAAAATCACGGTGCCGATCGCCGAGAGGACGACGAACTTCCGAGTGCTCATCTCGGCGAAGCCGGCGGGCACGGTGAGCATCCCACGGGTGAACAGGAGGGCGTTGCTCACCGGCACGACGACGGGGCCCCAGCGCTCGAACCAGCCGTCGAAGCGGTCGAGAGTCGACTCGCTGACCCGAAACCAGCGCTTTTCGAGCAGCCACTCGCGGCCGCCGCGCTTGGCGAGCACGAACAGACCGACCTGTCCGACGGTCGCGCCGAGCACGGCGACGCCGATGATCGTCGCGATGCTCGGCACCGAGTGGCCGAGCAGGCCGATCGAGACGGGGACGATGGCCTCGCTCGGCATGAAGTACATCAGCATGGCTCCTTCGAGGACGAACACGCCGAAGAGCGCGACGAGGGCGTACTCGGAGTCGAGCAGGTCACGGAGATAGGGCGGCATCTCGGCGACTTGGAGGACCGGAACGGCCATCGACCGGGGCTACTCCGCAGGCTCCTAAATCGTTTGCGTCATGCCGCGGGTGTTTTGCCGCTCGCGAGCGGAGTGAACGCATGGATCCCACACGTCGCCCGCGACGGCTCCGCCGGGACGGGCTCCGCGATCTCGTGAGCGAAACGGCGTTGCAGGCGAACGATCTCATCGCGCCGATGTTCGTCGACGCCACGACCGACGAACGCGAACCGATCGAATCGATGCCGGGCCACGAGCGCGTGCCCGTGAGCGAGGCGGTCGCGCGCGTCGAGGAAATCCAGGCAACGGGTGTCGAATCGGTGATCCTGTTCGGGATCCCCGAGTCGAAGGATGCGCGCGGGACGCGCGCGTGGGCCGAGGACGGCGTCGTTCAGCGCGCGCTCCGGCGCGTCACCGCCGAGACCGACGTGTTCGCGATCACCGACGTCTGTCTCTGCGAGTACACCGATCACGGCCACTGCGGCGTGCTCGACGACGGCGCGCGTGAACGCTGGGAGCGTGCGGAAACCGACGGGGGCGTAGCGACGAGCGAGCGGGAAGCGAGTCTCACGGTCGACAACGACGAAACCCTGGAGCTGCTCGGGAAGATCGCCGAAAGCCACGCCGCGGCGGGGGCGGACATGGTCGCCCCGAGTAGCGCGACCGACGGGATGGTCGGCGCGATCCGGGAGACATTGGATGGGGCGGGCCACACCGACGTGCCGATCATGAGCTACGCCGCCAAATACGAGAGCGCGTTCTACGGGCCGTTCCGGGACGCCGCCGACGGCGCGCCGGCCTTCGGCGATCGCCGGCACTACCAGATGGATCCCGCGAACGCCGACGAGGCGCTCCGGGAGGTCGATCTGGACGTCGAGCAGGGCGCGGACGTACTGATGGTCAAACCGGCGCTTCCCTATCTCGACATCGTCCAGCGAGTCGACGAACGAGCCGACCAGCCCGTGGCGGCCTACAACGTCTCCGGCGAGTACGCGATGTTGCAGGCCGCCGCCGAGAAAGGGTGGCTCGACATCGATGCCGTGGCTCACGAGTCGCTGCTGTCGATCAAGCGCGCCGGTGCGGACCTCATACTCACTTACTTCGCCGAGGACGTCGCCGAGTCGCTCTGAGGCTGCGCGCAGCGGGTCGATGGGGAGACAAGGAACGAGGCCGAGAGAGAAGATACTTGACCGACGGCGGGTAGACCTACTCGATGTACGATTTCGTCGTCGTGGGGGCCGGACCCGCCGGCTCGCGCTTCTCACGACAGGCCGCGCGGGCGGGCCACGACGTGCTCTGTCTCGAACGCGGCGAGGTGGGACGCCCGCTCGCCTGCTCGGGCCACGTCAGCACCGATATCTGGAACTTCACGCCCGAAGGCGCACGCAACGAGCTACTACAGAACGAGGTCTCGGGGGCGCGCTTTCACGTCGGCGGCCCCGGAAGCGAGAGCCACCTGTTCTACAAGGACGAGACCATCTCGAACGTCATCGACAGGATCGGTCTGGATCGCACGCTTGCGCGTGCGGCCCGCGAAGCGGGAGCCGATCTCCGGGAGAACCACAGTGTCGTCGGCCTCGACGAGGACGCAGACGGGGTGACGGTCCGGGTACGAACGCCCGACGGCACCGAGACCGTTCGTACGCGGATGGTCGCAGGCTGCGACGGGCCGGTCTCCCGGGTGCGGCGCGAACTCGACATGCCCGAACCGGGCGAGAAACTCCAGGGCATTCTCGCCTTTTCGGAAGAACGCGATCCGGGCTCGCACGTCGACGTCCACCTCACAGTGCCCGAGTTCTTCGCCTGGCGCATCCCCAGAGGCGACGCCGGCGTCGAGTACGGTCTCGGGGCCGCACCGGGCGAGAACGCCACCGACCTATTCGACCGATTCCTCGACGCGTACGGCGTCGAGACGGGCGAGACCTGCGCCGGGATGATCCCGATCGGGCCGGCCGAGCGCGTCACGAGCGATCGGGTCTTCCTCGTCGGTGACGCCGCCGCCCAGACCAAACCGTTCACCGGCGGCGGCATTCTCTACGGGATGACGGCCGCCGATCACGCTGCCCACGAGATCGACCCCCAGCAGCCCGAGACTCTCGGAAAGTACGAACGAGCCTGGCGCTCGGATCTCGTGCGCGAGATCCGCCTCGGCCACTGGGTTCGCCGGGCGTACTCGCTGCCCGATGCCGTCCAACGGACGGGATTGTCGGCGCTCTCGGGGAAGATCGGCGTCCACATGGACAAACCCTCCACGCTGTTCTCGCTGGAGAGCCTCAAGACGCTGCTCTCGCGATCCTAGTAGTTGGGGAGTCGCGCCGACCGGTCGCTCCCGTCGACGAACGGGAGCGTCGCGACGGTCGCTGCACGTTCCTCGCCGTCGATACGAACCGTCAGTTCGTCCGCATCGAGAGTGAACTCGCAGAGCGCGAGCGCGATCGGTTCTTCACACATGGGGCTCTCGACGGCGCGCGTCACCTCGCCCACCGTCGCATCGCCGTTGAAGACTGCCGCGCCCGCTTCGGGGAGGCGATCGAGAGCGAGCCCGACGAGTCGGCGGCTCGGCCGACCTTGGTTCTCGACGCGCGAGACGACTTCCTGGCCGACGTAGCAGCCTTTCTCGAAGTCGAGCGCGTTCCGCAGGCCGAGCACGTTCGGGATCCGCCCGCGGAGTTCGGTCTCGAAAAGTGGCGTTCCGGCTTCGAGCGTGAGCGCCTCCCACGTATCGTAGCCGAACGGCGCGGCGTTCAGGCCGTTGTTGATGAGCGTGTCGAACACCGATTCGGCCGCGTCGGCGTCACAGACGACCGTGTAGCCCTCCTCGCCGGTGAGCCCGTCGTCGCGGATCACCGTCACGCCGTCGTCGCCCATCGAGCCGCGGACGAAGGCGAGTTTCGACTCGGGCGAGCTCGCGCCGTTGAGGACGCTCGCGATCTTCTCGGTCGCCTTCGGGCCATACACGCCGAAGACGCCGAACCCCTCGGTCGCGACCGTGATCTCGACGTCCTGGATGAACGTCTTTCCCGACCACTCCTCGGCGACCGCGGCGGCGCGCTCGGGGGGCGTGAACACCAGCAGCCGCTCGGCGGTGGTGTAGATGTAGAGATCGGTCTCGATCTTGCCCTGTGGATCGCAGAGAAGCGCGTAGCAGCCCGCTCCGTCCTCGCGGGGGACGCGGTTCGAGACGGCGTTGTCGACGAACTCGATCCGGTCGTCGCCGGTGACGGTGAGAACGCCGTAGCCCATCTCGATGACGCCGACGACGTTTCTGACGGCCAGATGCGTGCGTTCGGGCCGGCCGTAGTGGGCGGCGACGCGGACCCCGCCCCGGTCCTCGAAGGTCGCGCCGTGGGACTCGTGAAGCGTTTCGACGAGCGTCATTGCCCACGATTGGGGCCGATCGCGGATAAGGCGTGTCTTACAGCCCGAAGCGCTCGCGGAGGCGGTCGAAGAACGTCGGCTCGTGGTTGTCCTCGTCGGGATCGGGCACCACTCGCTCGTCGGGCGTGATATGTAAGCGCCCGTCCTCGGTTTCGGTCTCGATGAGGCCGTCGTCGTTGAGTGCGGCGAGTGCGTCCTCGAGTTCGTCGATACCGGTGTCGGCGTGCGAGCGGAGTTCGAACACCGTCAGCCCCTCCTGACGGTCGACCAGCGCGTCGAGGATGGCCACCTCGACGTCGCCGCGGTCGCGAAACTCGCGCTTTGCCCTCATGGAACGGGGTTCGTCCGGACCGGTCTTACGCTTATCCCTCGGCAGCCAACAGTAGAGTTTATTGCACGCGATACGAAAGCACATCCCGATGGGAGTCAAGTGTTCGCTGCTCGGGCACGACTACGGCGAGAGCGAGATCGAGCGCGAGCGCGACGAGGAGGGCGACGAGGTCGTGCGGACGGCCAAACGGGTCGAACGCTGTCGACAGTGCGGACGGACGCGAACGATCTCCGAGAACACGGAAGTCACCACGCTCGAAGCCGCTGCCGGCGTGGTTCGCAAACCCGACGGCACGGTCGTCGCCGCGACCGACGAGGCGGCGATCACCGACGAGATCGACGGCGACGTCGTCATCGAATCCCCCGCCGGCGAACGACCGGTCGAGGGAGCGACAGCGGTCGAAGACCCCACAGCGACCGGGGAATTCGTATCGAACGACGAATCAACAGCGAACGACGAGTCCACGTCGGTCGAACCGCTCGGAGCTACCGGCATCGGATCGGAGACGAGTCACTCGTCCGAGATAATCGAGTCGGTAACGTCGTCCGAAACCGACGACGATCGGGTTGTCGAGGACGAATCCACGGGGTCGGTCGACATTGATCGCATCGGCCACGACCGCAAGCCACAGCGGCCGACGCGTGCGCCCGGCGAGTGGCCGACCGACCCCGACGAGGACGGGGCGACGGCGGACGATACCGACGACGCCGGCTCGCTCGCCGACGGTGGTGCGGCCGTCGCCAGCTGGCCCGAGACGGACGAGCCCGAGGCAGTTGCCGACGACGAGGCCGAAGCGACGACTCGTGGAAAGCGCCAGAGCCGCCGGCCGGGCGATACGCTTTCGTGTGGCTCGTGTCGGTTCACCAATCTCGTCGCCGATTCGCCGCTACGAGCGGGCGACATCTGCCCCGACTGCGGCAGCGGCTATCTGGCGTGGGAGACGCGAAAGGGGTAAATTCACCCCTCGCAAAGCTGGCGTCCATGCGTGAGTACAAGATGCGCCGCGGCGAGCACCTGGACGAGCGAATTCCCGACATGGAAACGACCGTTGAGGAGTATTTCGGCCCGCCGACAGCGACCAAGGAATACGAGGGGAGCGACCTCTACGTGGTCGAAGACCCCGAGAACGCGGTCTTCGAGCGTATCGTCGCCGGCACGGTCGAATACGGCTCGAAGAAGGACACTCTCGCCGTGCATTTCGAGGAACGACCCGCCGAGGAGGTCATCGCCGAGGGCAACGCCGACGCCGCCGCGGACGCGGTGGACGCGAAAAACGATTTCCTGCTCGAAGCGACCGGGCGGGACGCGAAAAGCCGCCGCGAGTCGATGAAACGCACGGTTGAGGACGACGCGGAAACGCCCGATAACGTCTGAGGCCGTCTCGGAAGGGTTGCGTTCGTACAGCGTTATTACTATGGGCGACGAGTGGCATCCATGCTGACGACGCCGATGCGACGAACGGTCGTCGCTTCATTGATCGTGCTGCTCGTGTTCTCCGCCGGCTGTTCGCAACTCACCGAAGATCCGATCGAGCGAGAAACCACCGATGCAGTCTTGGAGGGGACGGCAACGCCCGATCCGTCCGCCGCGACCACGACAGTGGAAACCGCGACGGCTGCGGCGACGGCCACAGCGAGTCCGACGGCTGTTGCGACGGAGACACCGACTGAAACGCCCACCGCAACACCGACGGAGACGGCGACATCCACGCCGACACGAACCGAGACGACCACTCGGACAGCAACACCGACCGAGACGCCTACCGCAACGCCGACAGCGACCGAGACAGCGACACCGACGGCAACTGAAACGCCGACAGCGACGACCTCCGCAACGACGACGTCGGACAATCGCAAGGTGCTCGTCATCGAGGCGGCGGGCGATGGAGCGTCATCCTACGAAACGGTCTTCGACGGCTCCGCGAAGTACGGCCCCGAGGCCGACCGATCGGGTGAAGCCGACCATCCCGATGACATTCGCCGGATCGACGCCGAACCGTACATCACGATCAACGGCTACGTCGGCGACGGTGGCTCCGATTCGTACTACGTCACTGGTTACTACGGATCGCTCGAAAACAAGGGCGACGTGCCGCTGAAGGTCTATTACGACGGCGAACTCTGTATGACCGTCGAGCCACATTCGAGCGATTCCTGTACCCCGTAGCTGCATCGACGGCGATCACTGGTTGCTATCGATGTCGAGAAAGAGAAGCAGCTCGGCGTTACCCCTGACGACGGGTGGCTATTTGGTCGGATAGTGAGGACAGTCGCCATCGGTCGGAGAAACCGACTACTCGCCGAGTTTCGTCCGGCTGATGCCGACCGAGGCGGGCGTGATGATGAGCTGATCGTCGGCCTTCTGGACGATGTCGCCCCCGACCTCGCGGGTGATCTCCTGGAGGTCCTGCGTGATGCGCTCCATCGTGCGGTCGGTCGCGGTGTGGCGGGTGATGTCCGCGATCACGATGTCGCCGTCGTAGATGGCGTTTTTGATGTCGATGACGTCGCGCTGGCCCTCGATGCGCGCGATGTGCACCTGTGTCGAGGCCTCCTCGACGCCACCCTCGACGTCGTCGATGTCGAGGGGGACGTACTCGCCGCCGGCCTGGCGCTGTCGGGAGCTGCCACCCCCGAGAATGTCGTCCATGAGTCCCATGCGCCCACGCAGATCGGATTCGGTATATCTCTTACGACCCCTCAACGACTGCTGGCCGGAGTGTTCTTATGACACCTAGCCGTACCGATCGTGTGACGACCGTCGAGCCCACCCGAACCCGCGAGGCCGTTCGTGCCGATCTGCTCGCGGTGTTCCGTATCGAGAAGGCCTCGTTCGCCCAACCGTGGCCCTACCGTGCGTTCGAGCGCTTTCTCGGAATTCCGGGCTTTCTCGTCGTCGACGTCGACGACGGCGGTGAGACGGGCGCGATCGCCGGCTACGTCGTCGCCGACAGCGAACGCCAGCGCGGCCGGCCGGTCGGCCACCTCAAGGACATCGCGGTCGATCCAAGCTATCGCGGACGGGGGATCGGCGCGACGCTGCTCGAACGCGCCCTCGACGCGATGTACCGCCAACAGGTCGGACGGGTGAAACTCGAAGTCCGCGAGAGCAACGAGCCCGCACTCGCGCTCTACCGACAATATGGCTTCGTCCACCGCAGCACCGCGACGGGCTACTACGCCGACGGCGAGGACGCGCTCGTGCTCGTCCGCGAGTTCGACTGACGCTACTGTCGGAGGGATACCACGACCATCGCACAGGTCGACTCGCTTCCCGTCCCGACGTTTGCGAGGGCGGCTGATGGAATACGTCCCTCCGACAGTATCACTCCCCGTTCACCGTTGCCGCATAGTCGGCCAGTCCCGCCCCGTCGCGCGGCTGGTCCGGTATGTTTCGTGCTGCGGCCTCGAACTCGCGCATGATCGGCTCCGGCGCTGTCTCCGGAGCGACGGTCAGATATTTCGCGACCATCCCGGTGACCTCGGGGGACGAAAAGGACGTTCCCGAGGCCTTGACCCACGGTCCGTCAAGCTCCGTGCCCATCGCCGTACCGGACGCCTGCGCGAGGCGGTTGTCCTTACCGATGGCCGCGACATCGGGGTTGTCACGGTCGGGGTTGTAGGACGAAAACTCCGCGATCGCCCCGTCCTCGGTGCAGGCCGCGATCGAGAAGGCACGCTCGGCAGTCGCCGGACTGCCCGATTTCTCGCCCGAATTTCCGGCCGATACGACGTCTCTGATGCCCTTCTCGACGAGTTCGTTGTGTGTTCGGTTGATGGCTTGCGAGCTCTCGCTCGATCCCCAGGACATGTTGACGACGTCGTACTCCTCGACGTTGGTGTGGAGCCACTCGTAGGCGCGCATGATGACGTTGTTCTTCGTCTGTCCCTCCTCGCCGAAGATCCGTAGCGCGACGAGCGACGCGTCGGGCGCGAGACGGGTGATCTGACCCAGCACAGCTGTCCCGTGTCCGACCGCGTCACCCTCGCCTGATCCCGTGACGTCGACCTGTTCGATACTCTTGCCCTCGAAGGCCGGATGCTCGGGGTCGATCCCCGAGTCCATCGCCACGACGGTCAGCCCCTCGCCGGTGGTATCGTCGTCGGGCACGTCGTGGAGTTCGCGCACGTCCTCGATCGTCGCCACCGCCGCGGGGTCCTCGCTGACGGCGGCGGGTTCGAGGTGCGGTTCGACGGTCATGTTCGGTTCGAGATCGAGCACGCGGTCGTCGTCGGCGATCGTCGATTCGTGATCGGCCTCACACTCGATGTAGGCCGCCCCGCTCGTGCCGAAATCGTACGTTTCGACGACGTTGCACTCCATTTCGCCGAGGAACCCGGCCGGCTCGCGCGTAAAGACGATGCGGTCGTTCATGCTACCATACCACGTACGTCGTGCGAGCCCTTAACAGTTCAGCCCGAATCGGGCGAAAAAATCGTCCGCTCGACGTGCGGACTGTGACTCCGACGCGCGACCTACTTCTCGACGATCCGCTCGTCGACCGCTTCGCCGAAGTGTCTGGCCGTCGATTCGTAGTAGACGCGCACCTCGTCGCCGGGTTCGAGCTCCGTCACCGCGCGCGGCCCCTCGCGGGTGGCGACCTTGATCGTCTCCGCGTTCTGGAGCAGCGTCTCGATCCGGTCGCCCGTGGGCTCGCCGCCCTCCGCGTCGTCGATGTCGCTGCCGACGACGGCCTCGATGCGGAACATCGGCCGGCGCTCGATCTTCGCCCGCCCCACGAGCGCCTCGCGCGCGTGGCCCTCGGTGTCGACGATCTGGATCTCGTCACCGCTGCCGAGTTCCGAGAGATACTTCGTCCCGCCGCCGGGCGTGCGCGCGTAGGCGTGGACGGCACCGGCGTTCACCCGGAACGGCCGCGAGGCGACGTAGGGCGACTCGGCGGTCTCGGCGTGGACGAAGAACAGTCCCCGGGACATCGAGCCGACGAGCATCCCCTCGTCGCCCTCCATCAGCGATCCCGTATCGACGCAGACCCGATCGGCCGAGCCGACCTGTTCGACGGCGGTGATCTCGGCCCACTGGAGGTCGAGCGTCTCGCGCTCGGCCGCGTCGCGGATCTCGACGGTCTCGCGGATCTCGTCGGGGTCGTCGCTGTCGAGCAACACGCCGTCGGCACCCGTCTCGAGCGTCTCGAAGGCGGTCTTGGCCTCCGCCGCGCTCTCGACGCCCGCGACGAGTTCGGTCTCGTCGCCGATGCGCGCGATGAGGTTCTCCAGAGGGATGATCGTCCAATCCTCGCCGACGACGATCGTGTGCTCGGCCGCGTCGGCGGCCTCCTCGGCGAACGCCTCGTAGTCGTCGTCGAGAATGCGGACGTAGGCCCCGTCGGCTTCGCCCCGTCGCAGTGCCGAGAGGTCGGCCGACCCCGAGAGATCGGGCGGGAGATCGACGGAACCGTCACCCTCGCCGTCCTTGCCGACGACGGTCGCGTCCGGTGCGTCGCCGGTGTCGATGACGTCGACGCCGTTGCCGTCGCCGAAGGCCGCGACCGAGACCGCGCCAAGTTCGCGCACGCGCGAGACATCGCTCTCGTCGCAGAGCACCCAGTCGACGCCGGCCTCGAGACCGGCGGTGATGCGCCGCTTGCGACTCTCCCAATCGCCGACCGAGCCGTCCGCCTTGAGCCAGACCGTCCGTGTCATGTCGTGGCGGTCGAAGCGGGCAGGCTTGAACGTGGCGAAAGCGGTCGCTGTGAGTGGAAATCACGTTCGTTGCGCAGCGGCGTCGCTCCACACAAGCGGTGTCACGAAACGGGACCAACGGGGGACGACGGCGGACCAACTCTGAACGATGCGGGTGATGCCACGCAACGGCCGCTCGTCATCCCGACGTGGGCGGAGCAGTGATCGGCTCCACGTTGACTAAACGTTTCGTTAGGTCATAAGCCTTCTGCTGGCACAATACGGGTTCGTCGTGAGGGGGCGATAGGTTACCCCGAAGTGCGATCGTGTTTCGAAGAATGCGATGATGGAACAATCGGGTGAAGACTCGCTCCGTCGCTACGCCTCGACGGCCAATCCGGCGCGATCGAGCGCTTCCTCGGTCGGGAGGTCGTCGTGGACGACGCCGGAGACCGCGCGCGCCATCGCCTCGGGATCGTCGTGCTGGAAGACGGTCCGGCCCATCGAGACGCCGGCCGCACCGGCGTCCATCGCGCCGCGGACGGCGTCGAGCGAGGCACGGTCGCCGGCCGGATCGCCGCCGGCGATGAGGACGGGCAGGCGGGTCGCGTCGGTCACTCGCTCGAAACTCTCGGCATCGCCCGAGTAGCCCGTCTTGATGAGATCGGCACCGAGCTCCTCGCCGAGTCTGGCGGCATGGGCGAGGCGTTCGGGGTCAGCTTCGTCGACGCCCGGCCCGCGTGCGTAGGTCATCGCGAGCACGGGAACGCCGAACTCGGCGGCGCGTTCGGTGACGTCCGCGAGATCCTCGATCTGGTTCGGCTCGGTCTCGCTGCCGACGTTGAGATGGAGCGAGACGGCGTCCGCGCCCGCCCGGATCGCGCTCTCGACGGTGCCCGTGCGCCGTTTGTCGTTCGTATCCGGGCCGTCGGCCGTCGAGCCGTTGAGGTGGACGATGTAGCCAGCGCCGTTGCTGTTGGGATGGACCCGCGGCGCGATGCCCTTCTGTGTGAGTATCGAATCCGCGCCGCCGCGTGTCACCGCGTCGATCGTGGATTCGATGTCCGCGAGCCCCGCGACCGCCCCGAGGGTGAGCCCGTGGTCCATCGGTACCACGAGGTAGCGGCCGTCGGTTCCGATGCGATCGAGTCGTGCGTGCGTCCCGGCGTGCATACTGACAGTCGGTGCCACGGTGGTTATGTTCGTTCCGGTCGCGGCGCGACCCCCGCCACCGCGCCCTCCTTCAGTTCGCGCGCCGTCGCTTCCAGTTCGTCGGCAGCATCGGTCCCCTCCTGGGCGATGATATCGACGAAGACGCTGCCGGCGACGACGCCCTCCGCGCCGGCGGCGACGATCTCACGAGCGTGCTCGCCGTTCGAAACACCGAAGCCGACGGCACGCGGGACGTCGGCCTCCGCAAGTCGCGCGAGCGAGTCATGAGTCTGATCGCTTACGTCCGCGCGCGCACCGGTCGTCCCGAGGCGAGCCTGGACGTAGACGAACCCCGAAACCCGCTCCAGCACTCGCTCCAAACGCTCGCCGCGCGTCGTCGGCGCGACGATGAAGACCAGATCGATATCGTGGAAATCGCAGGCCGATTTCAGCGTGTCGCTTTCCTCGACGGGGAGGTCGGGCACGATGAGTCCCGCGAGGCCCGCCTCGGCGGCAGCCTCGACAAACGGCTCGACGCCCCTCTCCTGTCCGTACTGGTAGATGAGGTTGTAGTAGGTCATGCAGACGAGGGGGACGTCGACGTCGAGACTCGCCACGAGGTCGAAAAAGCGGTCGGGCGTCATGCCGGCGTCAAGCGCGCGCTGGATCGCGTTCTGGATGGTGGGACCGTCGGCAATCGGCTCCGAGAAGGGTAGACCGAGTTCGATGACGTCCGCGCCGCCGTCGGCGAGCGCACGCACCTGTGCGGCGGTCGCGTCGGGGTCCGGGTCGCCGGCGGTGATGTAGGGCACGAGCGCCGCGTCGGTGTCCTCGAAGGCTGCACGGATCGCACTCATTCGAAGACCTCCATCGTGGGCGCGCTCTCGATGTCGCGCTTTTCGGTCTCCTCGATAACGCTTTCGAGGTCCTTGTCGCCCCGGCCCGAGACGTTGACTACGATGTGCTCGCCGGGGCTTTCGATTTCTTCGAGATACGCGAGCGCATGGGAGGTTTCGAGCGCCGGGATGATTCCCTCCAGTCGGGACAGGCGATGGAACGCGGAGAGCGCGGCGTCGTCGCCGACCGAGACCGCTCGCACACGGTCACTATCGACGAGATCGGCGAGTTCCGGGCCGACCCCCGCGTAGTCGAGGCCCGCGCTCACGCTGTGTGATTCGAGAATCTGGCCGTCCGAGTTCTGGAGGAGTTTCGTGCGCGCGCCGTGGAGGACGCCCTCCTCGCCAATCGATAGCGAGGCCGAGTTGGGTGCGAGATCCTCCTCTTCGTCGATTTTCAAACTACTGCCGCCGGCCTCGACGGCGACCAGCGAGACGGTATCGTCCTCAACGAACGCGTCGAACGCGCCCATCGTGTTCGAGCCGCCGCCGGCACATGCGAGGACGCTGTCCGGGAGAGCCCCTATTTTCTCTTCCATCTGGCGTTTCGCCTCCGTACCGATGACGGACTGGAAGCCCCGGACCATCGTCGGGAACGGGTGCGGCCCGACGACCGAGCCGATGACGTAGTGGGTGTCCTCGACCGTGGTCGCCCACTCGCGCATCGCCTCGTTGGTGGCCTCTTTGAGTGTACCGCTGCCCGTGCTCACCGGGTTGAGCTCCGCCCCGTTCAGCCGCATGCGGAAGACGTTCGGGCGCTGGCGGTTGATGTCGCGCTCGCCCATGAACACTTCACAGTCCATGTCGAGGTGGGCGGCGGCCATCGCGGTCGCCGTTCCGTGCTGGCCCGCACCGGTCTCGGCGATGATGCGCTCCTTGCCCATGTACTTCGCCAGCAGCACCTGTCCGAGCGCGTTGTTCAGTTTGTGCGCACCCCCGTGCAGGAGGTCCTCTCGCTTGAGGTAGACGTCGAACCCGTATCGCGAGCTCAGCGTCTCGGCGTGCTGGAGCGGCGTCGGTCGCCCGCCGAACTCCCGTAGTCGCGTCCGGAACTCGTCCATGAACCCGTCCTCGTTGTCGAGCACGTAGCGTCGGTAGGCGTCGTCGAGTTCCGAAATCGCGGGCATCAGCGCTTCGGGCACGTATTGGCCGCCGTACTCGCCGAATTTTCCCGATGTCTCCTCGCCCGCGTCGGTCTCGCTCATCGCTCCGCCCCCACGAGCCGCCGGGTGTTCGCCGCGACGTCGCCGTCCATGAGCGCGCTGCCGACAAGCAGCCCGTCGGACCCGGCACGGCGCATCCGCGCGGCGTCTTCCTCGCTGGCGATACCGCTCTCGGCGACGAGCGTCACGTCCGCGGGTGCGTGGGGCGCGAGCTCCTCGAAGGTCGAGAGACTTACCTCCAAACGGGCGAGATCGCGGTTGTTGATGCCCACGATCTCCGCCCCGGCCGCGAGCGCGTCGTCGAGCTCCCCTCGGGTGTGGACCTCGACGAGCGGCTGGAACCCGCGCTCGCGCGCTGCTGTGACGAGTCCCGAGAGATCGTCGACGAACCGTGCGATCAGGAGCACGGCGTCGGCCTCGACGATGTCCAATTGATCTTCACGACGGATGAAGTCTTTTCGGAGAACGGGCACCGAGACACGCTCGCGCACCCGTCGGAGAGCGTCGGGCGACCCGCCGAAATGGTCGGGTTCGGTGAGGACAGAGAGTGCCGCCGCACCGCCGTCGACCAGCGCCTCGGCGAGTTCGACCGGATCGTCGTCGCGCCGGCCGTCGGTCGTCGGGCTCGTGGGCTTGACCTCGCCGATGATCGGCACTCGACCGTCCTCCTCGGCCGCTGCGAGCGCCGCCGGCAGCGATCGTGCAGCGACCGACAACCGCCGGTCACCACCGCCGCGCTCGTCGGCGGCGGCCAATATCGACTCGATCGCGGGAGCGACCCCCTCGCTGGCGTTCATTGTTGTACATCAAGGCACTGTTTTGTACATAAGGCTTGCGTCACGCACCGCTCGCGGACAGAATGTTGAAGGTCGACACGGGGCTATATTTGGTATGAGCGAGGCAGCCGGCATCTACGCGCGCGAATCCGACTACCTCGACCGCTGCGTGCAGATCGGCATCGCCGGCGATCGCGTGCTCTCGGTGAGTTTTCCGGCGAGCCTCGCGGCCGATGCCGACCCCGACCACCCGCTGCTCGACAGACTGTTCGAGTATCTGGCTGGTGCACCCGACGAGTTCGACGACATCGAGCTCGCACTCACCGTTCCGACCGACCAGCGCGCGGTGCTCGACGCCGTCCGAGAACTCGCCTACGGCGACCAGACCACTGTCGAACAGCTCGCACGGCGCATCCCCACGCTCGACGCGGACGACGACCGCGACCGCGTCCGCACCGCCCTCGACGAGAACCCCATCCCGATCCTCATTCCCGACCACCGCGTGCGCGACGGCCCGAGCGCCGTCCCGCCGAAGGTCGAGCAGAAGCTCCGCTCGCTCGAAGGGCTCTAAAACCCACTTTTTTACTGCGGAGGGTCGCCGGAGGCGACCCTCACTTGCAAAAACCTGGACTAAAAACACCCGCTCGCAAACCACGCGAGCGGTGAACCGCGCTCACTCCGTTCGCACGGACACGACATTTTTCGCACCACTTCTGCAACCGCACGGCGCAGCACTGCAGAAGCCCTCGCATCTCTCCGGAAGAGCTTCACCCTTCATCCACCAGGACCACAAACCGCACCACCACAACCGCAACGGGCTGCCGCAGCAGCCGAGAGAAAATGCGAGTTCAGTCGCCGGCGTACGTCGCGCCGACAGCTTCGAGATCGGATCCATCGACCGACGAGCGGAACCCGGCCATCCCGTCGTCGCGCTCGATGTCGTAGTCGCGGGCGTGGAGATCGGCGACGCGGTCGAGTTCCTCGTCCGAGAGCGCGGGCGTGTCGGGTGCGGCGGCCCACTCGTCGACGTCGTCGGTCATCCGGAAGGTCGGCGTGACCGAGGCGACCTCGTCGTGGGCGAGCAGCCACTGGATAGAAGCCTGTCCCATCGTCCGCTCGCCGTCGCGTTCGAGGAAGCGCAGTTTCTCGACTTTCTCCCAACCGGTGTCGTACCATTCGTCGGGTCGGAACCCACGGTGGTCGCCCTCGCCGAGTTCAGTCTCAGGTCTGACCTGCTCGTTCAAGAGTCCGGACGAGTGCGGGACGCGCGCGAGGATGCTCGTCGACGCGTCGAGATCGTCGATGGTCTCCATGAAATGAGTCCCTGGGGTCTGCTCGAAGACGTTGAACACCACTTGAACGGCGTCGAACTCGTTGGCGATCGCCGCGTCGCCCTCGGCGAGCCAGCCGATCGAGGGGCCGAGCGCCCAACCGACCGCGTCGACTTTCCCCGACTCGCGCAGTTCGTCGATGGCCTCCAGAACGTCCTCGTCCACCTCGTCGACGTCCGCGTTGTGGAGGTGAAGCAGATCGAGGCGGTCCATGTCGAGCCTGTCGAGGCTCTTGTCGACCGCCTCGTGAATGTACTCCGGCGTCATCTCTTTCGGGATCTCGCCATGGCCGGCCTGTGGATTGTTGTAGAAATCGTAGCCCACCTTGCTGGCGATGGTGATTTCGTCGCGGTGCTCGGCGAGCGCCTCGCCGATGAGTTCCTCGCTGCGCCCGTGGCCGTAGACGTCGCCCGTGTCGAAGAAGGTGACACCCTGATCGAGCGCGTGACGGACCAGATCGATGCTCTCCTGCTCGCCGCGGTCGCCCCACCAATCGGTGCCGACGACCCACGCGCCGAAGCCGATCGTCGATACCTTGACCCCCGAATCACCGAGTTCGCGGTGCTCCATGTGTCCACGTTCGGTTCGGCCACACTTAGCGAATGTGGTCGGCGGCTGCCGCGGTGACGGTGGCGGTTCCTGGTGGATGAAGGGCGAGGCGCGCGGAGCGCGCCGAGGGCTTCGGCGGTGCTGTGGTGGTCGTGGTTACGGAAGCGGGCGGGAGTGTCAGCATCCGCGCGAACGAATGTGAGTACGGTTCACCGCGAGTGAGCGAAGCGAACGAGCGGATGTTTTTCATGAACGTTTTTGCGAGGGGTTGAGCGCGGGAGCGAAGCGAGCGCGCGAACCCCCGAAGTAAAAAGGTTCGTGCTATTCGGGCTTCAGTCCCTCTTCCTCGACGCGCATCACGGCTTCGCCGTCAGCGAGGTTCGGGGCATCCACGAGACGGACGATGCGTTTCGTGCCCTTGGATTTGCGGAGATACATCCGGAAGGTCGACTTGTGGCCGAGGATGTTGCCGCCAATCGGCTGGGTCGGATCGCCGAAGTAGGAGTCAGGGTTCGAGGCGACCTGATTGGTGACGACCGTGGCGGCGTTGAAGAGGTTGCCGACCTTGTCGATGTCGTGGAGATGTTTGTTGAGTTTCTGCTGGCGCTGGGCGAGCTCGCCACGACCGACGTACTCGGCACGGAAGTGGGCAGTGAGGGAGTCGATACAGACCAGTCGGACGGGCCACTCGGAGTCCTCGTGTTCGCTCGCGATGTCCTGGGCCTTCTGCGCGAGGAGGATCTGGTGGTTCGAGTTGAACGCCTTGGCGACGTGGATGTTGTCCAGGATCGCGTCGATGAGTTCGTCCATCGCCTCGTCGCTTTCGGGACTGCCCTCGATCTCGCGCTGGTCCATCGCGGCGGCGAGCGCGTCGTCGGGGAGCCCGCGCACCATCTGGTCGATCCGTTCCGGTCTGAAGGTATCCTCACTGTCGATGAAGATGGCGCTGCCCTCCAGGCCGCCGTACTCCTGTGGAAGTTGGACGTTGACCGAGAGCTGGTGAGTTACCTGGGATTTGCCCGCGCCGAACTCGCCGTAGACTTCGGTGATCGACTGGGTTTCGACGCCGCCGCCGAGCAGGTCGTCGACCTCGTCGACCTGCCACGAGAGCTTGCCGATCTCGTTACGGCGTTCGAGCACGTTGGCACCCGTCTCGAACCCGCCGATATCTGCTGCGTCACGCGCGGCATTGATGATGTCGGCGGCCGTGCTCTCGCCGATGTCCGCCGTGTTCGAGAGCTCGCCCGGGCTCGCCACCGCGATGCCCTGATAGGAGTCGAACCCCGATTCGGTGAGCTTGTCCGCGGTCGCGGGACCGACGCCCGGCAGGCTCTCTAGATCTTCGGTTGCTGCCATACGACCGGGTTGTGCGGCTTCGGTGATAAAGCCTCGTTAACAGCTCGGCGAAAGTGAAGCGAGGAGTGTGTCGCTCACTCCCAGGGGTGAGTTCCGGTGTCGGGCCAGAGCGGATACCAGTACTCCTTGTCACCCTCCACGTCGAGCTCGCCGTCGAGGACGGATTCGAGTTTGAACTCCACGGACGACTCGCGCTCGTTGCCCGGGCGCGGCGCGAACGGGTAGTACGCCCCCCGGCGGAACGAGTAGACCCAGTAGACGGGCCCGCTCTTCTCGAAGCCGAACAGTGCCGCGAGCAGCCGCGAGCCGTAGCCGCGCTCGATGAGCGTGTCGGCGGCGAAGTGCACACTCGTCACGAGATCCTCGAAGTCCGAGTCTTCGAGCACGACCCACTCGTAGCCGTGCGAGTCGTCGACGAATCGGGCTTCGGTCCCTGTCTCGACTTCGCCCGCCTCTAGGATGGCCTCCACCTCCTCGACCGTGTCGGCGAAATCCGTGCTGTCGACGCCCGAAAAGCAGAGCGCGGCCACATCCGCCGGCTCGAAGCCGAGATCGGCCTCCATCGTGAGGTGGGCCGTGCTCATCCCGAAGAGGTCCTCGGGGTCCGCATCGCGCGTCGCGTCGGCCTCCGCGCTCATCCCGAGCGCCGATCGCAATCCGTCGAGAAGTCCCATGCCCACGATCCGTGCGCCAGTGGTAAAAGTCGACGCTCTTGCCGAGTCTGGTGAAACAGTCGCGGAGGAACTACAGCATCCCGCCGTATGCTAGTGGATGTGCTCCAACGGACAGCTTTCGGCGGGATGCTCCAGGAAGTTGTTGAGCGCCAAGCAATAGTGTTCCGCCCCGAGCCGCTCGACGCCATCGTCGAGCGGCGCTGCAAGCGTGCGTGGGAGCAGGCTCCCTGTCCCGAGTGTGGGGAAACAGCTCTCCAGACTCGGGACGGCAGTCCTCGAGTCTGGTGTCGTAACTGCCGCTATAGCTTCACATACACCCGAAACACGCCGTTCGCAAACACCGGTCTTACACCCGGTGAACTCCTTCTCATCTTCATTCTCTACGCTGATACCTTGCTCAGCATCAACCAGATCGCCCAACTATTCGATTCCTGCTACGACACGATCCATACGCAACTCCGCGATGGGGAAGCCGCGTTCGAACGCGGCTTTCCCCTCGTCTGGGAGCGCATCCAGCACACCGTTGAGGGACCAACACAGATCGATGAAACCGGCTCGAAGTGTTCGGGCTACAAAGGTCAATCGCCGCCGCGGGACGGTCTCTCCCGCGGCGGTTCTGGGGAACCGGGCCGATCACGCTGGGAGGGAGCACCGGGCGACAAACTCACGCTCGTCGCGGCGAGCCGCGACGTGCTTCGGGTAATCTCAGCCGAAGAAGGATCAAAATACGACGAGAATCTCGGGCCAGTGATCGAGGAAGCAGGCGATCTCTCCCAGCCGCTGGGAGAGATCTGGACCGACGAACTTCCCGCGTATCAGCAGATGAATCACGAGCATCGAACCGTTGTTCACGACGATAAGTACGTCTCAGACGAAGGCGTCCACACAAATCAAGTCGAATGCCTCTGGTCGCTGATCCAGCCGTGGCTGGAGAAATTCCGCGGTCTCTCCAAACCAGGATTGGAGCAGTCCGTCCGAACCTACGGGTTCGTACGGACGTTGAACCTCGTCGGAGCACCGCTACACGGCCTCGTTGACTGCTTCGCCCTCAACGTGTTTCACTAGATTCGGCAAGAGCGAAAGTCGAAGTAATACGACGAACCCCAGTGCGGAGCGGTCGGCGCGCGCTCGCGCTCGTGTGCGAACGAAGTGAGCACCGAGCGCGGATCGGCGTGCGAGGGATGAGCGAACGGAGTGAGCGAATCGGTTGGGGAGGTATGTGGGCGGCTGCGGGGAAGTGGTAGAGAAACAGTATCCGTGCGAACGGAGTGAGTACGGTTCACCACGAGCGAGGCCGAAGGCCGAGCGAGTGGGAGTTTTTAGTCCAGGTTTTTGCAAGCGGGGGTCGCCGAAGGCGACCCTCCGCAGTAAAAAAGTGGGCGTTCAGGCGGTTTCGAGGTCGCGCTCCATGTCGCGGAGGCGCTCAATGCGGTTCTCGGTCGAGGGATGCGTCGAGAGCAGTTTGCCGAGCGCGCCGGCGCTGACCGGGATGATGAAGAACGCGTTCATGTCGGCCTGCTGGCGCATGTCGTCGGACGGCACCTTGTCCATCCGACCGTCGATCTTCATCAGCGCGGAGGCGAGCGCCGCTGGCTTGCCAGTGATGATCGCACCACCCCTGTCGGCGGCGAACTCCCGGTAGCGCGAGAGCACGCGAACGAGCAGGAACGACACCACGCCGACGACCATCGAGACGAGGATGGCGACCATCACGGGCGCGCCGCCCTCATCGCGATTACCGCTGAACAGCCAGCCCCAGCGGACGATCATGAACGCGAGCGTCGAGAGGAACGTCGCGATCGTCATCACCATCACGTCGCGGTTTTTGACGTGTGAGAGTTCGTGGGCCAGCACGCCCTCCAGCTCCTCGCGGTCGAGCGTGTTCATGATCCCCGTCGTGACGCAGACGGTTGCGTTCGACGGCGAGCGCCCGGTCGCGAACGCATTCGGCGTTCGCGTGTCCGAGACCGCAATGGTGGGTTTGGGGAGGTCGGCCTGTTGGGCGAGCCGGCCGATCGTGGCGTGGAGTTCGGGATACTCCTGTTCGGAGACCTCGTGGGCACCCATGCTCCGGAGGGCGAGCTTGTCGCTGAAGAAGAACTGTCCACCCATGAACAGCGCCATGATACCCACGGTCCCGACGAGCCCGATGTCGGAGTACGCGAGCACGCCGAGGAAGACGGCGTACAGCGCGAGCAACAGGACCATCGTCAGTCCCATTCGGGCCCGAAGACCCCAATCAGTCTTCCATTCCATGAACTAGAAGTAAGCGCTCGATTCATAAGATTCCGTCGTTCTCGACCGGGAATCGCGGCGGTGGCCGGGGCTCACGTGGTCACGAAAAACGACGAAACGGGCGCGTGACACGGCGCTTAACCGCCGCGAGGCGCTACGACGGCCAATGAGCCACTCACGCCAGTTCTGTCCTCGCTGTGGCGATCCCGTCGAGATCGAGCGCGAGAACGGCGAACGGACGCCGCTCTGTGCGAGTTGCTACTTCGACGAGTTCGAACTCGTGGACGCGCCCGACCGCATCGAGGTGCTCGTCTGTGCGACCTGCGGGGCCGTCAGGCGCGGCAACCGCTGGGTCGACGTCGGCGCGCGCGACTACACCGAGATCGCGATCGACGAAGTCACCGAGGCCATCAGCGTCCACGTCGCCGCCGACGAGTTCTCCTGGCAGGTCGATCCGGAACAGGTCGACGAAAACACCGTCCGGATGCACTGCTATCTCTCGGCGATCGTCCGCGGCGAGTCGGTCGAGGAGGACGTGACGGTGCCCGTCAAGATCTCACGGGGCACCTGCACGCGCTGCGGGCGCATCGCCGGCGACTACTACGCGAGCACTGTCCAGATCCGAGCGCGCGGGCGCACGCCGACCGACCAGGAGACCCAGCGCGCGCTCGATATCGTCACCGACTACGTTGCCGAGCGCGAGGCCGACGGCGATCGCGACGCGTTCATCACCGAGATCGACGAGACGAGCGACGGCGCGAACGTCAAGCTCTCGGCGACCAAACTCGGTCAGGGCGTCGCCGAACGCATCGTCCGTCGGTTCGGCGGCGAGATGGACGAATCGGCGACGCTCGTCACCGAGGACGAGGACGGTGACGAGGTCTATCGCGTCACCTACGCCGTCCATCTGCCGGAGTTCACGCCGGGCGACGTCATCGACGTCGACGACGACGGACCGGTGTTGGTCGAGAGCGTCCGCGGCAATCTGAAGGGCGTCCGCGTGACGACGGGCGACCACTACGAGGCTGCCTTCGAGGACGGGATCGCGCCCGAAGCGACGCGTCTCGGCCGGCGTGCGGACGCCGAGGAGACGACGCTCGTCGCCGTCGAGGACGAGCGGGCCGTCCAGGTGTTGGACCCGGAGACCTACGCGGCGGAGACGATCCCGCGACCGTCGTATCTCGATCCCGACGCCGACACCGTCCCGGTGCTCAAGAGTCGTGCAGGGCTGCACGTGCTGCCGGCGGCCGAAACCGACTAATCGCCCGGGCCACTAGTCGACCCATGAACCGCCAGCAGCTGTTCGCCATCCTGTTCGTCCTCATGATGGTCGGCTCGTCGTTCACGTACGTGGTCTCGCTCGTCTGAGCAGTTCGACCGGACGCTCTTTTGTACCCCGTCCCTGAAGGTGGGGGCATGCCGCTCGAACCCATCGCGGCCGGCCCGTGGGCGCTGGTGCCGGCGCTGCTGGCTATCTCGCTGGCGTGGTACGTCCGGGACGCGCTCATCGGCCTGTTCGTCGGGATCGCCGGCGGTGCGGTCGTTTACGGACTCTTTCGCCCCGAAGTCGTCGGTGTGCCGCCCGGGCTCGACGGCCCATTGGGAACGCTCCTCGGCGGCCTACTCGGCATCACGGTGATCCCCGAACTCGTCGCCACGTCGCCGCTGTTCGCCGATCCCTGGTACGTGAAGAACGTGCTGCTCGCCCTCTTCGCGATTGGTGGCCTGATGGGGCTGATGATCCGCGCCGGGGCGATCCGCGGCGTGCTGGAGGCGCTCGCCAGCCGCGTCGAGTCGCCGGCCGACGCCGAGAAGGCCTCCTTCCTCGCAGGAGTCATCATCCACATCGACGATTACTTCAACTGTTTGGTGGTGGGCTCGATGATGCGCCCGCTGACCGACGAACACGACGTCTCGCGGGCGAAGCTCGCCTACTACGTCGATAGCGCCGGCAGCCCGGCCGCCCGCCTCGCCTTCTACTCGACCTGGGGCGTCGCGCTCGTCGGGTTCATCGGGGCCGGCATCACCGCCGCTGCGAAACAGAACGTCCTCCCCGCCGGGATGTCGGGCTACGTCACACAGACCGGCGACGGCCTCCAGGCGGCCACGGATGCCGTCTGGCCGCTGTTTTTCAACACGCTCGGGTTCGCCTTCTACTCGTGGGTCGCGCTCGTCGTCGCCGCGCTGGTCGCCTGGCAGGTCATTCCAAACATCTTCGAGATGGGCGAGGAGGAAGAGCGCGCCCGCAACGGCGGTGGCGTCGTGGGGCCCGACGACGATCCGCTGGTCTCCGACGAGATGGCGAACTACGAGATGTACGAGGGCGCGACCCCCGACTGGCGCAACTTCGCCATCCCCGTGCTCACCATCGTCGGCATCGGCCTGCTGGCGATGTTCTGGCGCTCCTCGCCCGTGCTGAACGCGCCACGGATGACGTCCGTTCTCTCGGCGTTCGGCTCCGAGCTGCTCGTCCCCGCGGGCGGCCCGTGGTCGCTCAACATCGGCGAGATCCGGCTCGGACTCGCGTCGATGATGGGGCTGCTCGTCGGCTTCGTCCTGTTCAGAGCCCGGGGAGACATCCCCTCGAACGCCGACGCGACCGACGCGATGGTCAACGGATTCAAGGGCATCTTCCTCGCGGCCGCGATCCTCACGCTCGCGATCACCATCCAGAACACCGTCTCGACGCTCGGCATCTCCTCGTTCGTCACCGACTGGTTCCAGGGCGTTCCCGTGGGACTCATCCCGGTGCTCGTCTTCGCCGTGACGGCGTTCGTCAGTTTCTCCGACGGGAGTTCGTGGGCAACCTACGGCATCATGTTCCCGATCGTCATCCCCGTGGCGTTCACCACCGGCGCGAACCTCCCGCTCGCCCTCGGCGCGGTGCTCTCGGGCGGGATCTTCGGCGATCACTGCTCGCCGATCTCCGATACCACAGTATTATCCTCGTCGACCAGCGGTGCGGACCACATGGTCCACGTCAAAACACAGATCCCCTACGCGCTCATCTGTGCGGCGATCGCCGGCACGCTCTTCCTCGTGCTCGGCTTCCTCGTTCCGGGGGATTTCTCGCTCATCCCGTACTGATCGGGTCGCCGCCTGCGATCCTCACTCCCCACTCTTCATTCAGTCGTCCTGTGGCGTACCGGCCGGCTCGCTACTGCCCGACCAGACGCTCGCGGTGCGGTCGATGCCGTTGTAGACGTGTGCGACGAGCGTCGTCACCGCCAGATCACCGGTGACGTTGTTCATCGTCCGGAGGCGATCGAGTAGCGGGTCAACGCCGGCGACCATCCCGACCACCTCCAGCGGGAGTCCCAACTGCGTGAGCACGAGCGTCAGCATGATGAGCCCACTGCCCGGCACGCCCGCCGTCCCGATGCTCGCGAGCAGTGCGGTGACGACGACGGTGAACTGTTCGCCGAGCGTGAGCGCCTGACCGACCAGGTTCGCCGCGAAGATGGCGGCCACACCCTGATACATCGCAGTGCCGTCCATGTTGATCGTCGCTCCCAGCGGCAGCGAAAAGCTGTAGATCTCCTCGTCGATGCCGAAGTTCTCGTCGGCGTTGCTCATCGTTACTGGTAATGTTCCGCTCGACGAGCGAATACTGAGCGCCGTCACCATCGCCTCGCGCGCCCCGCGGAGGAACGTGATCGGCGACTCACCGAGGATGCCGCGCTGGATCACGAGGAGATAGGTGAGTCCGATGTGGACGCCGACGGCGAGCGCGAGCGCGCCGATGAGTTTCGCGTACGGCACGATGGCGTCGACGCCCGCCGTGCCGAAGGTGGCGGCCATCAGCGCGAACACGCCGACGATGCCGAACTCCATGACGCCCCAAACGATCTTGAACATCGCCTCTGCACCCGCCTCGACGACGTCGAAGATCGTCTCGACGCCGCGGTGGACGGCGGTGTCGGCGTCGAACTCCTCCTGGAGAAGTGCGAGCGCGATACCGAAGACGAGCGTGAAGAAGATCACCGGCAGGATGTCGCCCTCGGCCATCGCGCCGAGCGGGTTCGTCGGCACGATTCCCAGCAGGACTTCGCCGATGTTCGGAGCCTGTTTCGTCTGAACGTCCGTGCTGACGACGTCGAGGCCGACGCCGGGATCGACGAGGTTGCCGATGGCGAGCCCGATGACGATCGCGATCGCGGTCGTCACGACGTAGCACAGAACCGTGACGCCACCGATCCGTCCGAGCGTCGACGGTGTGAGCCGCCGTGCGCCCATCAACAGCGTGAAGAAGACGATCGGGACGATGATCATCTTGAGCAGTCGGACGAACAGATCGCCGATCGGCTGGAGCGCCGTCAGCGGCTGGCCGCCGATCAGCCCCGCCAGCGAGCCGAGAACGAACCCCGTACCGATGCGGTAGACGATCGGTATCGAGCGATAGCGTGACCAGAGAGACGATGCCGAGGATGACATACACTGTCGTCCATGCGAGATAGCGATGAACGTTTCGGACGATCCTCGTATCGAAGCACGCTACCATCGGTCAATCGGAGTCGGATGAACGACCGGCTCACGGCGCGAATTCCTTCGGCTTCAGTCTGTGCCCCAGACATCCGCGAGCGGGTGGTCGTCCGGGTTCGATCGGCCGCTCTGTCGTCCCGATCGATGTGAATCGCCACCGCCGCTGGAATCGGCGCTGCCGGCACTCGCCGCATCCGGATCGAACGCCGGTAGCTGTGGACTGCTTATCCGATCGACCTGGGCGGCGAACCAGTCGGGCATCGCACCGCGCGAGCGCCCGAACAGATCGAGCAGACTCGAATCGGCGAGATACGTCCGCCCGAAATCGTCGGGCGAGCGCACGACGCGGCCACAGGCCTGGATGACGGTCTTGAGTGCCGTGCGGTAGTACCAGCCCCACTGGCCCTCTTCGAGCCGGCGGGCGACGCGCGAATCGCGCGTGTTCGGATACGGAGCCTTGCAGAGCACCTGCCAGCGCGCGCGGTCGCCGGCCAGATCGAGCGCCTCCTCCATCTTCACCGAGACGAACAGTTCGGGATCGTCCGTCGCGAGCCACGAACTCAGCTGTGCGTCTCTGTCGTCGCTGTCGTGCGTTCTGATGCGCCCATCGGCCCCGAACTCCCGAAGTCGGTCGGCGAGGCGCTCGGCGATCGCGTAGGAGTGGGCGTGGACGATCCCCTTCTCGTCGTCGTGTTTCGCCAGCAGTCGAACGAGCAGCCGGGCGACTTCCGGGATCGTGTCGTCGCGGTGCTCGTAGGTCATCTTCCCCTGGGTCACGTCGTACAGCGGACGGTTCTCGACCGGAAACGTGTGGGAGATGTCCACCAGCGCAGTCCTGTCGGGATCGAGACCCACGCCACGACAGAACCCTTCTTTGTCGAGGATCGTCGCCGACAGCAGGGCGAACGTGTTGCCGCGCTCCCAGACGGTGTGGGTGAGATATCGCTCCGGCGCGAGCGGCTTGATCGTCACTGGGCTTCCCTCGCCCGCGCTGTCAACGACCCACGTGCTCGCGCTCGCCGGATCGCGGTAGTCCGAGACGAACCACTTCAGATTGGAGATGAGCTCCTGCAGGCGATCGCGCTCGGTGACTTCGGCGATCGAGAGCTCGTCGGCCCCCACGAGAGTGTCTTTCCGGCGCGTGCAGACGTCGACGAGTCGGTCGGCGAACCGTGCAGCCGCCTCGGGACCGTCGATCTCGGGGATGGTAACCTCGTCCCAGACCGGGACCGTCGACGGGTGGAGATCGATCGTCGCGTACATCTCGGCCCACTCGGCGAGCCCGTGGGCCTCGTCGATCACGACGACGTCGCGCTGGCCGAAGGACTCGGAGCCGGCGGTCTGCATGAAGTAGGCGAGCGTCATCGCCGCGATCGAGCGGTTCGAGGCGATAGCGCGATCGGAGAAGTACGGACAGCGATGGCGGATCGAGCAGTCGAAGCCGCTCTCGCGGGCGCACGGCGCGCGATCGACGGGGGTGTCGGTCTCGCCGGGCAGGAGACAGCTGTAGTTGCGCTTGCCACGGATGACCTGCAGATCCGAGAGGAGCGGGTCGGCGGCGACGTCGTCGAGCTGGGAGACCTGCGGGGTGGTGTAGTACGCGCCGATGGCGTCCTGGGGATCGGCCTCGTCGGGCTGGCGCGCACAGCCGGCGATGGCACGGGCGAGCAGCGATTTCCCCGACCCTGTGGGCGCGCGCACGAGCACGACGTCGTTGTCCGATTCGAGCGCCTCACCGATCTTCCCAAGCGCTCGCTGCTGGTTGCCGCGATAGGAGGGAGCGGGAAACTCGGCGGTGAGGCGCGCGGGGTCCACACGAACGGAACTACTGTGCGGCACGTAAATCCTCCGAGCGATGCGCATCGTCGGAGCGACGCAGACGGACCGGCCGTCACGGAGTCGCGCTATGCCTGCTCGTCGAGCGCCGCGACATCGTCAGCCCGTGGATTGTCCGGAAGTCGATCGATACAGTCGTAACAGAGGAAATGCTCCGAGTCGTCGGTAAACTCGAGCGTGAGGCCGCCGCTCTCGTCGCCGCCGAACGTCCAGAGGTTGGCGACGCCGCCGGCGATCTGCACCGACCGCCCACAGCCGTCACACGGCTCGGTGGCCATGATTGCGATCGGGTGCGAGCGCGGATAGCACTTTCTCAACGATGATGGTTTGAGGAGACCGGATTCGATGATCTGATCGGTTATCGTGACCGCCCGCACAGCACGACTGCTGACGACAATGAGAGACCGCACCCGTCCCGGACAGCCCACATACCTCCCCAACCGATTCGCTCGCTGCGTTCGCTTCGCTCACTTTGCTCGCTCATCCCTCGCGCGAGTCGCGCACCTTCGGTGCGCTCCCGCGCGCCACCGCAACCGATGTTAAATCGAGGTGTTTCTGGATCGGTCGCTACCGTCGAGCGTGAACTTATGGCCCGTCCGCTCCTCGCGCCCACATGCGCGTTCTGGTCACCGGTGCGACGGGTTTCGTCGGCAGTCGGCTCGTGCCCGCACTCCTCGCGGCGGATCACGAGGTGGTCGTGCTCACCCGCGATGCCGACGGCTACGACGGGCCGGCCGAGGACGTCCGCGAGGGCGACATCCTCGATGCGGGGAGCTTCGAGGGCGCTCTCGACGGGATCGAAGCGGCCTACTACCTCATCCACTCGATGGGTTCGGGCACCGACTTCGCCGCGCGCGATCGGAAGGCAGCGCACAACTTCCAGCGCGCGGCGAGCGGGGCCGGCGTCTCCCGGGTGATCTATCTCGGCGGGCTCGGCGAGACGCGCGAGCGGCTCTCGAAACACCTCCAGTCGCGCCGCGAGGTCGAGGCGATCCTCGAGAAGGGGTCGTTCGATCTCACGACGCTCCGGGCGGCGATCATCATCGGCGACGGCTCGTCGAGTTTCGCGATGGTCGAACAGCTCGTCCACCGCCTGCCCGTGATGGTCACGCCGACCTGGGTCCGTACCGAGTGCCAGCCGATCGCCATCGCCGACGTCGTGAGCTACCTCGTCGGCGTTCTCGACATCCCCGAGACGGCTGACGACACCTACGAGATCGGCGGCCCGGAGGTGCTCAGCTACCAGCAGCTGCTCCGGCGCACGGCCACGGTCGCGGGACGATCGCTCCACATCGTCCCGGTGCCGGTGCTCTCGCCGCAGCTCTCGGCCTACTGGGTCGATCTCGTCACCAGCGTCCCGAAATCGGTCGCTCACCCGCTGATTTTGGGGCTGAAAAACCGCGTCGTCGTCACCGACACACGTATCGAGGAGCTGCTGCCGATCGAGCGCACGGAGTTCGAGACGGCCGTCGAGCGGGCGCTCGGCGTCGCAGCCGAGCCCGCGCCCGAACGCCCCGCCGAACGCGCGCGGGCGGACTGATGAGCGGCCCCGAGTTCGGCGAGACGTGGACCTACGAGAGTATCGTCGGCGCGCTCCCCGGCATCGAGGTCTCGACGACGCTCGCGCTCACGATCCAGCTCGGCGTCTTCGAGGTGGGCGTGATCGTGCTCGCCTGGTACTACGACCTCTGGAACGTCGCGCTCGCGGGGAGCGCCGCCGTCTTCGTCGCCGGCATCGGCTCGATCGAGATGGTCCGCGTCGCCCGGCGTATCCGCAGCGTCGAGATGCCGGGAGCCTATCGCCGACTGCTGTTCGGCTCGAACATGGAGGTCGTGTTGGCGGTACTGGCTTTCTGCGCGATGCTCACCTATCTGTTCGTGCCGAATCCCGCGAGCGGCCGCGCGCCGTTTCTCGATCGGCTTCTCGGGCCGAACCCACCGGTCCTGGTCGTCTACTTCCTGCTCATGGTGCTCTGGGACGTCTGCTATCGCATCGGTACGGGCTGGTGGGCGACGGTGACGGCCGTCTGGCGCTCCTACCGGTACGTCTTCGACGACGAGACCGCACGAACGTTACTGCGGGCCGACGTCGAGACGATCGCGTTCGGCCTCGTCCAGCTCCTGCTCGTGCCGTTCGTGCTCGACTACCCCGTCCTCCGTGCCGTGTTGCTCGCACACGTCTCGGCGGTGATCGTTGTGACGAGCGTCTCGCTGTGGTTGTTGTGGCGAAGCGGGGAGGGCGATGCGGGCGCTACTGCGATTTGATCTCGCGAAACTGTGCGAGGAGGTCCTCGGTATCGGCATCCGCGACGTCGTACTCGACGGTTCCCTCGTAGTCGCTGCGCTCGTCGTCGCTACTCGCATCGACCGCGCTGGCTTTCTCCTCGCGGCGCTGGTGTTCGGCCGCGTCATAGGTACCCATTGACATAGTGATACACTGTGTCGTTGTTCACTCACAACCATGAATGTATCGGTGGTGAGGATCCCGACAGATCGGCACCGACCGCCACGATCGACACGGGTAAACGCCCGGCCCACCTCGAACTGTCGTGGCCGGACCGCTCCGTTTCCGTCGTTCCCACGACCAGTGGGATCGCGCACGTCTCCGTCGTGACCTCTACGAACCGCTCAACGCGTCGATCGGTGCGCAGCTCACCACCCCCTGGTTCAAACCGCCGCATGGTTACACCGGTCGCCGACTCGAAATGGACAACGGCGACCGCGCGCTCTTCGTCTGGGACGACGACGCCTTCTGGCTCGGCAACACCCAGACCCCGGAAGCGCTCTGGCGCACCGAGAAGTACGATTTCACGGAAGTTCCCTACCCGGTTTCGCGCTGGGCACAGCGCGAACTGCTCGCCGAACTGGAGCTGCAGGACCCGTGGCTCGCCCGGTACGAACACCTCTCGTGGTTCTTCCTCCCGGTGTTCTTCTCGAAGGACGGCCGCGAAAGCACGCGCACCTTCTTCGCCGATCACGCCGCGGGCTTTCCCGACGCCGACCGCGACGCGGCGCTCGGCTTCTACGAACGGTTCCTCTCGACGGGTGTGCTCGACGACTACCGCTACACGATGGCCGCGAAACTCGGCACCAGCGAACGCCTCGATCGAACCCGCATGAGCGCGACGATGGCCGAGTTCAACGCCGCGAAACTGCTCACCGACGCCGGTTACGCCGTCCGTCCGGAGATCGAACTGGACTCGGGCTACGCGCTCGACTTCCGGGCGACGAGAGATGGCGAGAGCACGCTCGTCGAAGTCACGCGACCGAGCCGCCCGACCGGCCGTGCCGCCGACACGCCGGCGGCGGCCGCCCGCGAGACGGCGCTCTCGAAAACCGACGGCCAGCTCGCCGCCCATCCCGAGACGGTGCTGTTCGTCGACTGTAGCTCCTTTCGCGACGACGAATGGGCCGCCCTCACGGGCGAACGGTCGGGCGTCGGCTACCGTCCGGCGGTCGTCTTCCGCGCACGGCCGGACGGCTCCATCGCGGGCTATTGCGATGGAGAAGAGCCGCTCGATCTCGCTGCGGCCGGCATCGATCCGTAACGACGCGCAACCGCACGCCTCACAGCGAGACCGGCTCGTGGCCCTCGACGCCGAGCGCCGTCGGGTCGCGATCGGAGTAGTTCTTGCGACCGATCGCCCCCTCGCCGACCGCGCTGTAGGTGGTGAGCCGCGCTTCCTCGGCGGACTCGAAGGTCATCGGCTCCACCCGGGAGAGCGCGTCGCCGAAGGTCTCGGAGCCGCTCGGCAACGAGATTTCGAGGTCGCCGTAGGCCGTGATGAGTTCGTCCGTCGTGACCGGGTAGCTGTGCGCATCGAGCCGCTCGTCGACGTCCGTCATGAACTGCATGATAGAACAGGATAGTCGAACCTTCATAAACGTTGTCTGGAGATTCTCCCCGAGACCTAGTAGGTCATCTAGGAGTGGGGTCGCCCAGAACGGACTTATTCGCGGCCCGTCTCCATCGGCCAATGCCGGTTGCCGACCTCCACGTCCACACGACGAACTCGGACGGCCGGATGGCGCTCGCCGACGTCCCCGATGCGGCCCGGACGGCCGACGTCGGCGTGGTCGCCATCACCGACCACGAACGCCTCCATCCGGAGCTGGAAACGCCGATCGACGACCTCGATGGCACGACGGCGA
The DNA here is from genome assembly GCF_024508235.1 of Halococcus qingdaonensis. Lineage (NCBI taxonomy): Archaea > Methanobacteriati > Methanobacteriota > Halobacteria > Halobacteriales > Halococcaceae > Halococcus > Halococcus qingdaonensis. The sequence continues at coordinate 2,209,040 of NZ_CP101943.1, forward strand.
TCCACGGCATCGAACTCCGCGTCGAGACCGAGAGCGGCCAGGTCGACCTGCTGGGCTACGGCGTGACCCCGACCGCGGAGCTCCGCACCGAGCTCGATCGGCTCCAGAACGATCGCATCGAGCGCGGCCGGGCGATCATCGACCGCGTCGAGGAGCGCCTCGACTGCGATCTCGCGCTCGAACCGACCGAGGGGATCGGTCGCCCACACATCGCCCGTGCCATCGCCCGCAGCGACGCCGACTACGACTACGAGGGCGCGTTCGCGGAGGTCATCGGCAACGACTGCCCCTGTTTCGTCGCGCGCGATCTCCCGACGTTCGAGCGCGGTGCGGCGCTGCTCGCCGACGCCTGTGGTGTGGTCTCACTCGCGCACCCGCTTCGCTACGGCGATCCAGCGGCCGCACTCGCGCTCGCGGCGTCCGATCACGTCGACGCCGTCGAGCGCTACTACGACTACGACCGACCGGTCGACATCGCGCCCGTCACGCGCGCGATCGAACGGCACGGACTGCTCGAAACCGGCGGCAGCGACGCCCACGACGACGTTCTGGGCCGGGCCGGACTCGATAGAGACGAGTACGACGCGTTCCGCGAACGGCTGGCCGCGTCGCTCCCCGAGGATGTGCCGCGACCGTGAGCCGGCTATCGCAAGCAAAGGACGGCGCGCGGTCGGGATAGCGGAGGGTTCAATGCCCGTCGCCACCAACCCCGGCTGATGCAGTGTCACTACTGCGACCGCGAGGCAGACGTCGCCGTCGAGAAGGACGCCCTGAAGGTCGGCCTCTGCCGCGAACACCTCCGCGAACGCCTGAGCGAACTCGCCGACGACGACGCCCTCGCCGGCTTGCAGGACGAGCTCGACATCGACCGCTCGGACCGCTGATTTTCACGATGATCCCGGTTTTCGCACCGCGAACAGCATCGCGTGAGCCACGTCGATGTCCTGTGGATCGGTGATGCCGTCGTCGAGCCGCCCGCGCGCCCGGAACGCGTAGATACCGGGGCCGACGTCGCCGAGGCGGAGCGGGCCGTCACCGGGCGATTCGTCGGGACTCTCCCCACCGATCCCGACCGTCCAGGTGTACGACTCGCCCGAACGGAGCGCGACCGGGTTGGCCTCGTCGGCGCTCGACCCGTTCGTGGGTGCGACGAGCCGCCAGCCCTCGTCGGTGAGCCGAGTCACGAGACCGCCCGAGATCACGTAGAAGGCCGCCCCGGAGCCGACGCGCTCGATCGTGAACTCGACGAGATCGGGCGGCGGATGCGCCTCGCGTTTCGAGGTAGTGTAGTTGATCGCCTTCGGCCCGTCGTCGTCTTCCCGATAGCAGATCGTGCGTTTCACCGCATCGAAGTCGAAGTTCTGGAACTTCGGGCAGTCGTACTGGCCGAGCGGTTTGGTGGGTGGAACGGGTTTCGGCGGCTCCTCCTCGTCGAGACCGAGCGTCGAGCGCACGCCGCCGAGACAGCCGGTCGTCGTGACCGCCGCGAGCGTGACGAGTGCGTCCCGACGTCGCATACCTGCCCTCTGGCAACCGGCTGCATAACCTCTCGGCCGGGCATACGCGGGTGCATATACGAGAGGAAGAAGCGAGAGGGAGGAAAGGCGAGAGGAGGAGACGAAAGGAGGTAAATAGAGACGAGAAGAGGAGAGTGGCGGATCGGGACAGCGACTATCAGTGCCGGCCACCACGACCCGCTCGATGCCCATCAACGAATCCGACGTCGACTGGAACGCGATCGGCCCCGACGACACCGGGTTCCGTCGGAAACAGCTCGGAGCAGCCGCCGGCGGCGACGATATCGGTTGTAGCCTCTACGAACTGCCGGCCGGTGAGCGAGCGTGGCCCTACCACTACCACACCAGAAACGAGGAGGCGCTGTACGTGCTCTCGGGAACCGCCACGCTGCGCCTCGACGACGAGGAAGAGGATCTCAGGCCAGGTACGTACGTCGCCCTCCCCACCGGTGCGGAGCACGCCCATCGCGTCGTCAACGACGGCGACGAGCCCGTGCGATATCTCGTGATCTCGACGATGGACGAACCGGACGTCGTCGGCTATCCCGATGCGGACGCGCTCGGGGTCTACGTCGGCACGCCACCCGGTGGCGACGAGGACGAGCGCGTACTCTCGGGGTTCTTCCACGAGGACGACGATATCGACTTCTGGGACGAGGTCGCCGACGACTGACCTTGCACTCGACGGCAGAAACGATAGCCCGTCACACGTCCTCTCTGTATCCGCGATGATGGACACCAACGACATCGACCCGGGAACGGACGTCTACGACGTCAACGGCGAGGAGGTCGGCACCGTCGCCGACGTCGAGAACGACACGGCGTACGTCGATCTCGACCCTGGACTTACCGACGAGGTGAAGGCGAATCTCGGCTTCGGCGACACCGACGACGACACCTATGCGCTGCGCGACGAGATGGTCGACACCGTCGACGACGACGGCGTCCATCTCCGAGGCACACACTGAACCGACGAACCGACGGTATTTTTCGCTCGCCGGCATCAAGGAGCAGTATGCCCGAACAGCCGCGACTCGTCTACGACGACGACTGTGGGTTCTGCACGTGGTGTGCCGACTGGGCCATCAGGAACGGTGATTTCGAGCCAGTCGGGTTTTCCGAACTCACGCCCGACGAGCAGCACCGCCTGCCCGACGAGTACGAGGACTGCGTCCATCTCATCGCCGACGAGACGGTCTACTCCTGCGGGAAGGCCACCGAAGAAGTCCTGCTGCGCATGGGGAAGCTCCCGACCGAACCGTTCACGTTCCTGAACGGGTTCGCCGACTACGAGCGACTCCGCGAGGACGTCTACCGGTTCGTCGCCGATCACCGCGACCAGTTGGGGAAGGTCGTGAGCGCCGACGCGCCGATACGGCGCTAACCGGGGCTGGTCCGGAACGAACGATTTTCCGTCAGAGTGAGCGCTCGGGATCGCCGTGGTGGAGCATGTCGCTCGCGATGCGCTCGAACAGGTCGGCGTCGATCTCGCGCACGACCCGTGTTCGGGGCTCGCCGTCCGTGATACCATGGACGTCGACGAGACTGTAACCGCGTGTCATCCCCTCGCGTTCGTCGACGTCCACGTACAATTCCTCGGCGTCGGTGACGAGTTCGGGGTGGAGCATACAGGCGGCGGTGAGCAGGTCGGGCTGGGTCGCGACCGCTTCACCGGTTCGCTCGCGATTCATCTCGCGCGCTCGTTTCGAGATCTCGGCGAAGAAGTCGGCGTAGGGCGTGTCGCCGTCGTCGAGATGCGCGAGGGTGTCGGCGTCGAACGTGCCGTCGCGAACGCAGAGCCCCCAGTCGACGAGCGTGACGTCGCACTCGCGCAGGACGACCTTCGCCGCGTCTGGATCGACCCAGAAGTTGAACTCGGCGGCGGGCGTGTCGTTGCCGAACGTCCCGACCGCCCCGCCCATCACCCAGATCTCGTCGGCGAGCTCGTCGAGATCGGGTTCACGCCGGAGCGCGAGCGCGACGTTGGTGAGCGGGCCGATACAGACGAGCGTCACCTCGCCCGGCGACTCGCGGAGGGTCTCGACGATCGTATCGACGGCGTAGCCGTCGGCCGAAGGGATCTCCGTATCGGCGATGAGATCGCCACCAAGACCGGCCTCGCCGTGGACGTGGGTCGCGTGCTCGATCTCCTTGACGAGCGGCGTACGAGCGCCTTCGTAAACCGGGACGTCGTCGGTAGCATCCGCGAGTTCCAGGGTGTGTTTCGCGTTCTCGACTTCGTGTTCGAACGGGACGTTGCCAGCGACGATCGTCAGCGCTTCGAGGTCGATCGACTCGGCCAACGCTGCGAGCAGGACGGCCTGCGTGTCGTCGCCGGCAGTGTCAGTATCAAGCAGGACGCGTCGGGTCATGGACCGCAAATGGATGGGTGGCCCTTAACGGTTGACCCTACTCGAAGGCCGAGAACCCGGTGAGATCCTGGCCGAGGATCAGCGCGTGGATGTCGTGGGTGCCCTCGTAGGTGTAGACGGTCTCCATGTTGGCGAGATGGCGCATCGGCGAGTAGTCGGTGGTGATCCCGTTGCCGCCGAGCATCTCGCGGGCCACGCGGGCCTGGTCGCGCGCCATGCTGACGTTGTTGTACTTCGCCATCGAGACCTGCTGTGGCCTGAGGTCGCCACGTTCCTTGAGATCGGCCAGCCGATGGGAGAGCAGCTGTGCGGTCGTGATCTCGGTGGCCATCTCGGCGAGTTTTCCCTGCTGGAGCTGGAAGCTCGCGATCGGCTTGTCGAACTGCTCGCGGTCGGTCGCGTAGTCGCGGGCCGTCTCGAAACAATCCCGCGCCGCACCGACCGCGCCCCAGGTGATGCCGTATCTGGCCTGTGTGAGACACGAGAGGGGGCCTTTCATCCCCTCGACACCCGGTAGCACCGCCGATTCAGGTACTCGGACGTTCGACAGCCCGATCTCACCGGTGACAGAGGCGCGCATCGAGAGCTTCTCGTCGATCTCGTTCGTGCTCACGCCCTCTTTGTCCGTCTCGACCAGAAAGCCCCGCACGGGCGACCCCTCGGCCGACGTGTCGCGCGCCCAGACGACGGCGACGTCGGCGATCGGCGAGTTCGTGATCCAGGTCTTCGAGCCCGAGAGGACGTACTCGCCATCGTCCTTTTCCGCGCGGGTTTCCATCCCCGCGGGGTTCGAGCCGTGTTCGGGTTCGGTCAGCCCGAAACAGCCGACCGTCTCGCCGCTCGCGAGATCGGGCAGCCACCGTTCCTTCTGTTCCTCTGAGCCGAAGGCGTGGATGGGGTACATCACCAGCGCGCCCTGAACGCTTGCCATCGAGCGAATGCCCGAGTCGCCCGCTTCGAGTTCCTGCATCAGGAGTCCGTAGGCGGTCTCGGAGACTCCGGGGAGGCCGTATCCGTCCAGATTCGGCGCGTAGAACCCCAGTTCGCCCATCTCGGTGATGAGCTCCTCGGGGAAGGTGCCGTTCTCGAAGTGCGACCCGATATCGGGAGCGACCGTCTCGTCGACGAACTCCCGGCCCGTGTCGCGGATCATCCGCTCTTCCTGGTCGAGATCGGCTTCCAGCCCCACGTAGTCGAGCATGGGAGACCTACACGGCAGACCCTGATAAATTCCCCCGTATCCGACGCGCAACCGTTTTGCCCGCCTCCGTGCTCCGACGAAACGAATGGCGCTCTATCCGACCGAGCAGTGGCTGGCGGCGTACAAGGATCGGCTCGACGACAGCGAGGCGCTCGACGAGGCGGGTGCCGGCTGGGGCGTCGATTTCAACGGTGACATCTACTTCGTCATCACCGACATCCCTGTCTCGGAGACGACGCTCGGCGACCTCCCCGACGAAGCGATGGCGGGCCTCCCGGACGAGTTGCGCGACCAGCTCGCAGACATCCCGCTCGATGCGGCGAACGAGCTGATCGACGAGGAGGTCAGGGCCGAACTCCCGGAGAAGAGCCGCGATCTCCTGCGACAGCTCGACGAGCACATCGTCGACGGCACCGTCTACGCGTTCATCGGGCTGAAGGACGGCGGCTGCGAGAAGGTCGCGGTCGTCGAGGATCCCGCCGAGCGCGACGTCGGATTCAGGCTGCGCGGCACGCACGAAACCTGGTCGGCGCTCGTCGACGGCGATCGCGAGCCGATCCCGGCGACGATGAGCGGCGATCTGGAGGTCGAAGGCGACATGGGGAAAATCCTCCAGTACTCCGACGCGACGGCGCTGCTCGGTGAGATCGCGGCGGAGGTCGAGACGACCCATCTGTTCGAGCGCGCCGATCAGTAACGATCCGTTACGCGACGCGACTCTCGGGTCGGTCGACCCCGCGAACGTAGTCGGTGAAGTTCTCGAACAGCGACTTCGCCTCGCAGGCCGCCGCGTAGTTCGCCTCGGTGATGCCGTCGAGAACGCGCTCGATGCGTTCGTCGGGGAGTTCCTTGCCCAGCGTGACGGTCCGTGCGGTCTCCATGTCGTACTCGGGGTGGAACTGCACGCCGAAGGCGTTCCCGGCGCGGAAGCCGTGGACCCCGTAGTCGTTCTCGGCGGTCCGCTCTGCGCCGGGCGGGAGCTCGGTCACGGCATCGGAGTGGGTCGTGAAGGCCGTCACTGTGTCGTCGAACAGCAGCCCGTCGCCCTCGACCTCGCGATAGCCGATCTCGTACTCGCCCATGTCCTCGACCGTTCCGCCGAGCGCCTCGGCGAGCACCTGGTGGCCGAAACAGACGCCGAGAAGTGGCAGTTCGCGGTCGGTGGCCTCCTCGACCCACTCGACCAACGCGTCAATCCACGGCTCGTCCCAGTAGACCGACGCGCGCGAACCGGTGACGACCGCGGCGTCGAAGGCGAACGTTTCGGGGAGCTCCTCGCGGACGGCGAACTCGACGAGATCGGCGTCGAGTTCCCGGCGGAAGTTCCGGAGGGTGGAGGGCTCCTGTGAGGCGTTGAGAAGCGCGATCCGGGGCCGCTGCATTCTGTAAAAGCCATTGGGACTCTCGACTATTGTACGTTGTGATTCGATGGCTTCGACCGCTGCAACGGACCGAGAGCGGGCGACGCGGACGGGTCGCGATCGTTACAGGAGATCCCGGAACTCACCGTGAACCGTTCCGGTCGCGATGGCCCCCGAGACACCCCTCGCGTCCGAGAAGGGGTGTTGGCATGCACTCACCCCATCCAGGAGCGTCCGCACGTCCTCCTCGAGTCGGTCAGCGTATTCGAGCCGGAGCCGCCTCGCGTCCGGCTTCGAGATGCGCGTGCGACTGCCGATCTCCGCCGCGATCGGGCGGTAGTTCCGCGGATCGATCGACAGCCGTTCGAGATACGACCACACCGCCCGCGAGGCGAGCCCGTCCTCCATCGCCGCCGCGGTGAGCCGCGCGAGCTCCTCGAACGGCGGCACGCGGATACGGTGCGGGCCGACTCCCGGCTCCCCGATCTCGACCGTCTTCGTCCTAGTTTGGGCCACGAGCCGCGCGACATCGCCGGTCAGTGTGGCGATCTGCGAGGGCAGCGCCGTGTCGGGCGTCCGCCACTCGACGGTCGGGAAGTCCCGTCGCACCCGGATCGGCGACGCGATGACGTCGTCGGACCCGAAGTGGGTCGCGAACTCACGGGCCGTGACGCCGCGATCGAGCGCGATCGCACGGAACGACTCGTAGGCGGCGTCGAGATGCTCGTCCCACGCGCCGGCGTCGCTCGTGTACTCCCAGAGATCGCGAAACCGGACGAACTCCGGGCCACACAGCGTCCGATAGGCGTGCGGGCGCGAGGCCGACAGGCCGCCCTCGCCGACGTAGTACGGCGACGAGCTCACGAGCGCGAGCGCGGGATCGAGCGCCGTGAGGAGGTTCACCTGGCGCGCGACGTTGCCGGCATCGAAGTGGATATGCGTTCCAGCACACTGCGTCGCGGGCGTCAGTCCGTCGCCGTAGATCCGTTCGAGGAGTCGCCCGCGATCGCTCACGATCGGCGAGGTACCCTCGGCGAGCGGCGTTCCGAGTGGGACGAGGCGTAACCCCGCCGTGTCGGCCGCGGCGAGCACCGTCCGGAGCGTCGACTGCAGCGTCTCGCGGAGTTCGCGCTCGCTCGCGACCGGCGGCGTCTTGACCTCGATCATCGCGGCGACGAACTCGGGTTCGACGCACTCGTGTGCCGTGACCAGTTCGCGCCCGTCATGGAGCGCGCCCGTTTCGTCGACTACCCAGTATTCGCATTCTACGCCGACTTTCATGATAACTCACCCCCACCCCCGCACGGCAGGGCAGTACACTCCCCGACGATACGGACGCGTTTATAGTTGTCTATATTATGAAAATATTCTTATACGTTTGGGGGCTACTCGGAGAGCTGCGAGAGCCACTCCTCGGCACGGCTCTCGGGGATCTCGGCGGCGTCGGCCACCGTCCCGGCGTCGGCGGCCGCCAGATCGGCGGTCGTCTCGATCCCCGCCTCGCGCAGTCGGTCGGCGTAGGTCGCCCCGATGCCCGAGACGCTCTCGATGTCGTCGGCGCTCTCGGAGCCGCCGGTCGTTTCGTCGGTGTCGTCGTGGGTACTGGTCGGCTCCTGCGTGTCGACCGCCTCGTCGGCCGCGTCGCTCGCGTCCTGAATCTCGATTTCTTCGGCGTCGTCGAGCTGCGACCGCTCCTCGTACCACTCGCAGACCGCGGGCCAGACGTTCTCGTGGGAGCTCCCCGAGACCGAGAGGCCGATGTGGCCCGTCGAATATTCGATGACCTCGGTGTCCTCGCTCCCGATGACCTCGTTGAACGGGATGCTCGTCTCCGAGGGGATCAAGTGGTCGTACTCGCCCGTGATCTGGAGCACGGGCATGTCGATGTTCTCGATGTCTACGTGCTGATCACCCAGGGAGAGCTCGTTGTTGTAGAGCTTGTTCTCCTGGTAGATGTCCGTGACGAACTGGGCGAACGTGTCGCCGGCGACGTCGATCCCCTCCGAGAGCCAGCGCTCCATGCGCCCGAAGTTCTCGATGAAGTCGTCGTTTTCGAGGTTGTCGTAGAGGCGGACGTACTTCGAGACGTAGTTGGAGACGGGATCCATCAGCGCGAAACCCACGTCGAGCATCTCCGCGGGCGCGTTGCCGTAGGCGTCTTTGAGTTCGTCGGGATCGAAGTACTGGTCGTCGCCCCAGAGTTCGAGCACACCGCCCGTGTCGTCGAAGCAGAGCCCCGCAGCCATCAGCCCGAGATTTCGGACTTTCTCGGGGTTGAGCGCGGCGTACATCGCCGACATCGTTCCACCCATGCAGTAGCCCAGAACGTTGATCGCGTCCTGGCCCGACTGCTCGCGCACCTCGTCGACACAGTTGTCGATGTACCGGGTCACGTAGTCCTCAAGCGTGAGATGTTGGTCGAGCCGCGAGGGCTCGTTCCAGTCGATCATGTAGACGTCGAAGCCCGCCTCCAGCAGCCGCCGGATCACCGACCGGTCGGGCTGGAGATCGAGGATGAACGGCTTGTTGATCAGCGCGTAGATGACCAGGATCGGTACGTCGTGCTGTTCGTCCGTCCGCGGCTCGTAGTGCAGCAGTTCGAGCTTGTTCTCCGTATAGACGACCTCGCTGTCGGTCTGGCCGACCTCGACGGAGGCCATCTGAGCGAGCTGTTCGGGGGCGATCTCGGTCTTCTCGATCGCGTCGGCGGCGGCTTCGAAGCTCTGGCGCTGGGCGTCGAGGCTCAGCGAGAACGGATCGAAGGCCGAGGGGCGCTCACTCATCTACTCCTCCAGGAGCCGGTCGAGTTTCTGCGAGACCTCGTGCTGGCGGCGTTCGAGTTCGATCAGCCGCTCGGCCACCTCGTCGACGTCGTCGCGGGTGGCGAAGCCAAGGCTCTCGAGGGTGTCCTGACTCATCTCGTCGACTTCCTGCTGGAGCTCCAGCATGTCGCCGACCAGTTCACCCGTGCCGGCGGCGAAGGCCGTCGTGCCCATCACCTCCGAGAACGCCTCGTTGGCGCTCTGGAGCCAGATGTCGCGGAACTCGCTCACCGCGACGTCCTCGCCCTCGGCGGCGTCGGCGATGCGCGAGTTCATCCGCTCGGCGGCCTCCAGCCAGACCTCGTAGGCACGGCCGTAGCCCGCCATCCCATCCTCGACGGTGTCGGGATCGGGTGTGGAATCCTCGAACGCGCCCATCCACGACTCCATGAACGCGGCCTGGGCCTCCATGTTCTGCTCGAACGACTCGGCGACCGCGTCGTTCATGTCGTTCATCATCGTCGTCCAGCGCTCCTGAACCTCTTCGGGATCGGTGTCGCTCATACTGCTCATTGGTGTGGTTGTCTGAAAAATCTATGTCCGCTCAGGCCGAGACCTGCGTCTCGAACTGCTCGGCCTGCGCTTCGAGCTGTTCCTGGAACTGCTCGACCTGTGACTGGAGTTGCTCCTGAAACTCCGAGGCCTGCTCCAGCTGGCGGTCGGACTGCGCCTCGAACTGCTCCTGGATGTCGGCCATGCGCTCGACCTGCTCGTCGAGCTGGCTGCCGAAGCGCTCGGCGAACTCCTCGTTGCGCGTCGCGGCCTGCTCGACCAGCTCGACTGTCCCCTCCTGGAGCTGTTCGTGTGCCGCGAACAGTTCGTCGACTCCCTCGTCAATCGCCGCGATCGACTCCTCGGTGAGTTCGTCGTGGCCGTCGAGGGCCTCCTCAACGGACGCTTCGAGCTGGTCGAAGCTCTCGGCGTGGAGCTCCTTCAGCCGGTCGAACCCCTCGTCGGCGTTCTCGCGGAACGCACGGACGTTCGTGCCGGCGGGCGTGGCGGTCTCCATCGCCTCGAAGTAGCTCTCGGCGGTGGTTTCGGCGGCTTCGACGGCCTGGCGCTGGAGCGTCTCCTGGCTCTCGATGCTCGAAAGCAGCATCTCGCTGGCGTTTCGCTGGAGATCGAACCCTTGCTCGACGGCGTGCTGGCTCTGCTCTAGAACTGTGCGCTGCATCGCGAACGTCGCTTCGATCGGTGTGGTGTACTGGTTCATGAGTCCTCCCTGTTTCGCTTGACCGGGACGACGACCGTCTGGACGATGTCCCCCTCCTCGATGTCGAGCGCCTCGCGCTCGGCGTCGGGGATCGAGATGCGCCCGCCGCTCTGGACGCGCGTCTTGAACGTCGCCGTCCCCATGCTCGTGGCGGCGATCTCCGACAGACTACTCGGCCCCGATCCGCCGGCGTTCATCAGCTGTTTGGCGAACTCCGTCTGCTGCTCGACGGCCTGCTCGCTTGCCTCTTGGAACTGCTGTGCCCACAACGCCGGCGGCCACATCGCGTCGTCTTCGTCGGTCATCGCTCGCTCTCACGTACACCCTCTGAATGGATAAGCATTGCGCTGATTACCATTGAAGACCATCAAGTGGCAAAGAGAGGTTCAAGAGTCGGCGGACGAAATCCATCTTCACGAGCGATTCGGTCGAAATCCGCCGATCCGACGCCCGAACCGCACAAAAAACACCTGCATGGGAGTCGGAATCGCTTATGTACGTCGATCCCGTAGCCCGGACAGTCCCATGAGTTCAGAATCGAGCCCCTCCACGCTGACCGATGCGTGGGTTCGCAACTCCACGTACTTCCTCGACAGCGTTCTCGCGGCCAACCGCGCCACGCTCGCCGCCTTCGGCGTCGATACCGACCGGGAGGTCGACGCGGGCGAGGAGCGACCGGAATGGACCGTCGAACTCACCGAGGAGCGCCGTGACGCGCTCGCGGTCGGCGACAAGGTCGCGTTCTCGAAACGGCTCACCGACGACGACGTGCGCGCGTTCGCCGCGGCCAGCGGCGACACGAACCCGCTCCACCTCGACGAGGAGTACGCCGAAAGCACGATGTTCGGCGAACGCATCGCCCACGGCACGCTCGTTTCGGGCCTCATTAGCGCCGCGCTCGCACGCCTGCCCGGGCTCGTCATCTATCTCTCTCAGGACGAGGAGTTCCACAACCCGGTCGCGATCGGCGATCGCGTGACTGCCGAGTGCGAGATCGTCGAGGACCTCGGCGAGAGCCGCTACCGACTCCGCACGACGGTGACGAGCGGCGACGAGACGGCCATCGACGGCGAGGCGGTCGTCATGCTCGACGAGCCCTGAGGAAATCGCCGACGACGCGATCGAACTTCTCGGATCGTTCCCGCGGCGGCCAGTGGCCACACCGCTCGAACGGGACGAACTCGCCGTCCGGGATCCGGTCGGCGGCCCGCTCGGACCACGCGATCGGGAAGATCGGATCTTCGCGGCCGTGAATCAACAGCGTCGGCACGTCCAGTTCGTCGAGGCGATCGAGATAACACGTTCGTAGGCCACAGGCACGGAACTCGTCGCGTTGCCACGCCGCGAGCGCGCTGGCTGCCGATGGCTCGACCGCCCGCTCGACGTCGGCGACGAACTCCGGCGAGGGACTGACCGTCACCCCGGCGAGGCTGCCCGCGATCAGCCCCGGAGTGGCCAGTCCAGCGCCCAGCCAGCCGTCGATCCCCGGCGTGTTGAGCAGCGCCGCCCCGCCGGGTCGCCACGCCGCGTCGCGGCCCAGCCCATAGCTATCGGCGAGGACGAGCCGCTCGACCCGTTCCTGGTGATCGAGTGCGTGCCCGAGCGCGACCGCTCCACCCATCGAGATCCCGACGAGGCTCGCGCGCTCGATATCGAGCGCGTCGAACAGCCCGGCGAGCACGGCGCGATAGGACTCCATCGTGTACTCGCTGGCCTCGTCGCTCTCGCCGTGACCCGGGAAATCGGGCGCGATCACGCGGTGGTCCTCGGCGAGTGCCGGGAGCGTGTGTTTCCACGAGACGCTCGCCGCGTCGAGGCCGATGCCGTGGAGCAAGATCACACACTCCCCCTCGCCGGCCGCGAGATATCGAATTCCGATTGATTCGTCACCGACGTCGATCCCGATTCGCTTCGACTCCACGCCGACCAGCCCCTCGTTCATACCCACCTCTCGGGCGAGCGAAGGTATGAGCGTTCGCACCAATCACGATATACCCCCACATGATACACTATCGGGTCACGCCGCGGAGGAACGGGATCATTTTGAAAAGGGTTGCACCGATTGCTCTCACTGCTTTTCGATCGAACTATACAGACGGTAGCTTCAGATATACTGATGAATCCCTACGTACTACTCGCCGCAGCGATCGTCTCCGAGGTCGTCGGAACGACCGCTCTGCAATACGCCGACGGGTTCTCGAACCTCCTCCCGACCGGCGTGCTGATCGCCGGCTATCTGACGTCGTTCTACCTCCTCAGTCTGATCCTGGATCAGCTGCCCATCGGACCGGTGTACGCGACCTGGTCGGCGGTCGCGATCGTCCTCATCACGGTCATCGGAACGGTGTTCCTCGACCAACGGATCGATCCGGCTGGGGCGATCGGGATCGCACTCATCATCGGCGGCGTCTATCTGCTCAACGTCGTTTCCGACGTCTCTGTACACTGAGAAGGTCGTTTCGGCGTCCAGCACGGTTTCCATGTTGGTACGGGGAGACCGAGGTGACTGCCCCACAATCCGTGACGATCACTTCTCGACGTCGAGCAGCGCGACCCGCTCGCGGACCAGGGGTTCGATCCCTGCGTCCGTGGCCGCGAGTTCCCGCTCGCCGATCTCGAAGAACTCGCGGACGCGCGCGGCGTCGAAATCGCTGAGAGTGTCCTCGGCGTCGAGCAGTGGTTCGATCTCGTCCGCTGCCGCATGCTCGTCGCCACCCTCCTCGGCCGCGACGAGCACGACGACCGGCTGGTCGCCCTCACCCACCCCGAGTTCGAGTGCTTGCTGTATCTGACGGCGACCGGCGGCGTAGAGGAGGATCTCGACCGCGCGCTCGCGTGCGATCGCCTCGCCGCGCTCGCGCGCTCGATCAGCGAGTGCGAGTGCGCGTTCGAGATGGGTTCGTGAAACGATATAGCGCGCGTCGAACGCCTGTACCGTACAGTCGTGTTCGTCACCGATCGCGCCGAGCCGGGCGACGAATTCGTCGACGTCCTCGATCGTCACCCGCCCTTCGACGAGTTTCATCAGATTCGCCTCCGTGGACCGACCATCAGAACTCACCGAGGCTCGACTGATCGTTCTCGTCCGACTCGTCGCCGACGACCGCGACCGACCCTGCCAGTTCGACGCCGTCCATCGAGGGGTCGCTCCGCCCGACGTTCTCCAGGACGTTCTCGGCGGTCTTCGTCCGTCCACGCAGTGCTCCCAACACCACCGATTTCTCGGCGTTTCTGAGATCGGCGCGATCCTCGATCCCGGTTTCGAACAGCCGACGGGCGCGCTTGCGACCGACGCCGCGCACGCCCGCGAGATCAATGAGTTCCGTGCGGATACCGTGGGCGACGCGCGTTCTGGCCTCCCTGACGGCGGGTGCCCACTCCAGGCCGAGTTCGCCCGCGAGGCGTTCGGCGGCCGACAGCAGCCACTCGGCGGTGTCGACCTTCCCACGCAGATCGCCTGGACCAATGCCGTAACGATCGGTGATCGTATTCTCGTCGAGTTCGCTCGCCCAGTCGTCGAGCATGCTGGCGGTCTTGAGCGCCGAGAGCCAGTCGTCCCAGCGCTCCTCGAACTCGCTCGGCACGCTGCCCAAGAATTCGGTCTCGTGCTCGTGGGCGATCATGGTGTACTCCTCGCGATCGCCCGAGCGCAAGTAGAGCTCGTACATGTCGGGCGTGCGGCTCACGAGGTGGAAGAGTCCGAGGGCGGTCGGGCGCTCGTCGGCGCTCTGGAGACCGTCGACGATCTCGGCGGCGCTCATCGGGTCGAGATAGAGCCGCGAGACGGTGTGGCCGAGCGAGGTCGCGGTCAGATCGTCGCCGTCGCGTTCGAGGAAGTCGTTGGCGACGAGATAGTCGAGCATCGAGTCCGTGACCCGTTCGAGACGGCCGCCTTCGTCGGTCTGGGTCGCGTAGAGCGTCCGATCGAGAAATTCGAGCAGCCCCGAGCGCGACCCCGCAAATCCGGAGGCGACGGTCGCGAGCAGGTGGGTGCGGAGCGCGGGCTCGGCGGCGAGTTTCGAGCGGACGGGTTCCGGTTCGGTCCAGATATACCTATCGAAGAGTTCGTCGAGTTCGTCGTGGCTCTTCGCGAGCAGCAACGACTCGCCGTAGGGGTCGAGGCCGGGCCGCCCTGCGCGGCCACACATCTGGTGGACTTCGAGAACGGAGAGCGGTTCCATCCCGCCGGCCTCGCCCGAGTAGCGCCGCCAGTCGCGGACGACGACGCGGCGACTCGGCGTGTTGACGCCCGCAGCGAGCGTCGGCGTCGCCGACACCACCTTCAGCAGGCGATCGCGAAAGGCCTCCTCGACGAGTTCGCGATGGTCAGAGGCGAGACCAGCATGATGGAAAGCTGCACCCTCCTCCACTGCGTTCGCCAGATCGGCGCTCGTCTCGGTGTCGCTCACGTCGCGGATCTCGGCGGCGATGTCGGCGAGACGGTCGCGCTCGTCGGCCGTGAGTTCCCCCTCGACCGTACTCGTAAGCCGGCGGGCTTCGGCCTCGGCGTTGCGCCGTGAGTTGACGAACACGAGCGTCGATCCCTCGTCGGCGAGCGTGTCGCGCACGATGGCGGCAGTCGGCTTCTCGCCGTCCCTGACCCCGAGTTCGTGCTGTTCGCCGTCTTCCAGGTGGATCGCCTGGCCGAAGTGGACGCCCTTCTTGAGATCGATCGGTCGCCACGTCGAGTCGACGAGTTCGGCGTCGAGCCAGTCGGCGAGGATCTCGGGGTTGCCGATTGTCGCCGAGAGCGCGACGGTCTGCAGGCCGGGATTTCGCTGGCGGAGTTTCGCGAGCGTGACCTCCAGTGTGGGACCGCGATGGCCGTCGTCGACGAGATGGACCTCGTCGGCGACCACACAGGAAAGCTGGTCGATCCAGGGTGCGTCGTTGCGGACGAGCGAGTCGACCTTCTCGCTGGTCGCGACGATGATGTCACACGTCGCGAGCCACTCGCCGTCCGAATCGTAGTTGCCGGTGGAGACACCGACGGTGAGCCCGTACTGCTCGAAGGTCTCGAACTCGGCGCGTTTCTCGCCGGCGAGCGCGCGCAGCGGGACGATGTAGAGCGCTTTGCCGCCGCGGGTGACGCTCGCGGTCATGGCGAGTTCGGCGATCAGGGTCTTTCCCGACGCCGTGGGGACGCTCGCGACCAGACTCTCGCCCTCGGTAACGCCCGCTTCGACGGCCTCCGCCTGGGGCGGGTAGAGTTCCTCGATCCCCTCCCCACCCAGATGCTCGGGCAGCCACTCCGGGACCGCCGACAGCTCCGAGACGTGCATTACCCCTTTCTGTGTGCCGCTCACCGTTTAAACCGTCGGAGTAGCCGTCAGCCATATGGTCGCGCCGGGGGAAGCGAGCGCATGCGAGTCGAATTCGATCGCGAGACCTGTATCGGTATGTTCCAGTGCGTCGCCGAGTGGGAGGGGTTCGAGCGCGACGAGGACGCCGGCAAGGCGATCCTGGTCGATGGCGAGGAAGAAGAGCCCGCGAAATTCGTCCGCGAAGTGCCCGAGGACGCCGAGTTGGACGCGAAGTTCGCCGCCCGCGTCTGTCCCGTCGACGCCATCACCATCCACGAGGACGGCGAACAGATCGTCCCCTGATCAGGCGAGCGAGCCGAGCACGGCGATCTCGTACGAACCGACGTCGCTCGGTTTTTCGAGCACGATGACGTCGAAGCTCCAGGTCGCGCCGGCCGCGAGATCGTGCGTGCTGTCGAGATATCGCCCGAGCTGCTCGCCGTCGTCGTTGTAGACGCGCGTGCGGACCTCGACCAGTTCGACGCGCTGCTGGCCGGTGTTCTCGACGGTGCCCTGGATCACGACGCCGCGGTAGTCGTCCTTGACGTCGAGTTCGTGGCTTCGGAGGACGAGCACGTCGAGCGGGACGGCGTAGTCGCTGCCGACACGCTCGGCGCGCGCCGCGGCGGCAGATGCCGCGCTGGCGTTCGATTCGTTGGCCGCAGGCGGATCGACCGTTCGGCCGGCTTCGTAGTCGGCGGTGTCGGGCCGATCGGTACAGCCGGCGAGAGCGGCGGGAACGCCCGTGCCGACGAGCGCGAGAAAGCGGCGGCGGGTCGAGCGTGTGCGGTCGCCGGGATCACTCATCGGTCGTCCTCCATTTCGAGATCGAGCGAGCGCTGCGAATCGCGGAGGACGAACGGGCCGATGGCGAGCGTTCGCTGGGCGATCGTCCCGAGACGGACGATGTACGCGACGAGCACGAAAAACGGGGCCGACGCGACCGCGGCGGCCGCGCTGACGACGAAGACGACGTTCTCGATGCCGAGCGTCGAGCCGATGACCGAGTTCGGGTTCAAATAGAGCAATCCCGCGATCGAGACTGCGAGGGCCGGCACGCCGGTGTACAGGATATCACGCGAGAGGTCGACCAGCTCCCGTCGGAAGTAGAGCGTCTTGAAGTGTTCGCGCGCCGGGCCGAACAGGAAGAGCACGTCGAGTAGCTCCTCGAAGGCCTCGTGTTCGGTCTCGTCGAGCGAGTCGGCGTAGGCCGACCGGACCCGCCGCGTCGCGTAGATGTTCCAGGAGTAATCGTAGTTCAAAACGGTGCCGATGACGTCGAAATCGCCGAAATCGGCGTCGGAGAGTCGATCACCGATCGTGGCCGCGTGCTCGCCCATGCGTTCGGTGAGATCGGTCACGCTCTCGCGCACGGCATCGTCCTCGTTGTCGGCGACCGCCGCTTCGAGCGACGACGCGCGATCCTCGCTCAATTGCATGAACGTCCGCATGAACGAGGCGGGGTCGGCCGGTGCGACCGAGCCGGTGAACGATTCGATGTCCTGACGGAAATCGACCGCGCCGGCCATCCGGTCGCGTTGCTCGCCGAGCGGGCCGAGTTCGCGCGAGAGGACGAGCTGGTTGAGCGTGACGACGAGCGTGATGCCAGTGACCAGCGACATGACGAACGACTGGAACAGCCGTTCGACGTGCGTTCCCTGCCGGATCAGCGTGCGCAACGGGATCGTGTTGACCGCGCCGACGGCGACGAGCACGACGAACAGCCCGCCGGTCAGCAGCGCGGCGACGACGGCGCGGTTGGCGGTGAGCAACAGCCACGAGCGCAGCCGGCCATCGTCGTCATCCGGGCCGGAATCACTCATATCCACGGGAGTTCCGTGGCCGACAAAAGCTCTCGGGCTGCATATGAGCCGGCAGGCTCTTTCCGGTCGCCGCCGCAACGAACCCATGAGCGCCCGCACCGTCCGGTCGTACTACCACTCGATCGACGAGAAGCGCTACGACGACCTCGAGGAACTCATCGCGCCCGACTTCGTCCACGAGCGCCCGGACCGCACGTTCGAGGGCCGGAAGACGTTCGTCGCGTTCATGCGCGACGAGCGCCCGCGGACCGAGACGAGCCACGAACTCGACAGGCTCTACGACGACGGCGACGAGATCGCCGTCCGCGGCCGCCTGCTCGACGAGAACGGCGATCGCCTGTTCGGGTTCGTCGACGTCCACACGATCGACGACGGGGCGATCGCGCGCATCGAGACCTACACCGACTGACTATTCCTTGCGGCCCGCTCCGACCGCGCTCTCGCCGACCGGCTCGTGGCCCTCGATGCGCTCCTGGCCGCCCATGTACGGTCGGAGCGGTTCGGGAACCTCGACCGTGCCGTCCGGGTTCTGGTAGTATTCGAGAATGGCGACCATCACGCGCCCGATGGCGGTGCCCGAGGCGTTCAGGGTGTGAAGGTAGTCGGCCGACTCGTGGCGCTCGGGGCGATATCTGAGCCCGGCCCGGCGGGCCTGGAACGCCTCGAAGTTCGAGGCCGAGGAGACTTCGAGCCAGCGACCGCCCTCCTCGGGACCCTCTTCCATGTCGTCGCCGGGAGCCCAGACTTCGAGGTCGTAGGTCCGCGCCGAGCCGAAGGTGAGATCGCCGGTGCAGAGATCGAGCACGCGGTAGGGGAGGTCGAGCCGGCGGAGCGTCTCCTCGGCCTCGGCGAGCAGCCCCTCCAGGCGCTCGTCGCTCTCCTCGGGCCGGACGAAGTTCACGAGTTCGACCTTGTTGAACTGGTGGACCCGGACGATCCCACGAGTTTCGGTGCCGTGTTCGCCCGCCTCGCGCCGGAAATTGGGGGTATAGGCCTGGTGTTTGATCGGGAGATCGTCGTCGAGCAGGATCTCCTCGCGATACATGTTCGTCACCGGGACTTCGGCGGTGGGACAGAGCCAGAGATCGTCGTCGCCGTAGGCCTCGTGTTCGCTCCCGCCGACCCGGTAGGCGTCGTCGGCGAACTTCGGGAGCTGGCTCGTCCCGGTCATCGACTTGCTGTTGACCGGCACGGGCGGGAAGACGTCGACGTACTCCTGCTCGCGGTGCAGATCGAGCATGAACTGGATGAGTGCGTGTTCGAGCCGCGCGCCGTCGCCCTTGAGGAAGTAGAAGCCCGCACCCGTGGTCTTCGCGCCGCGCTCGAAGTCGAGGATCTCCATCTCCTCGCCCAGATCGTAGTGGGGCGTCACCTCGTCGGGCAGTTCGCGCAGGTCGTCGAACCCCTCACGGCGGACCTCGACGTTGTCCGATTCGTCCGCGCCCTCGGGCACGCCCTCCTGGGGGACGTTCGGGATTTCGAGCAGGGCTTCGTTCAGTCGGGTTTCGAGATCGTCGGCGCGCTCCTCGATCTCGGCGATGTCGTCCTTGAGATCCTGCGAGCGCGCGATGGCCTCCTCAGCCTCCTCGTCCTCGCCGGCCTGTTTGAGTTCGCCGATACGGTTCGAGACCTCGTTGCGTTCGTGGCGGAGTTCGTCGCCCCGGTTCTTCGCTTCGCGCCAGCGGTCGTCGATGTCGAGCACGTGATCGAGGTCGACGTCGGCCCCGCGGGCGTCGAGGGCCGCGCGCACCTCGTCGGTGTGCTCGCGGAGATACTGTCTGTCGAGCATTTCCCGGCGATTGCGCGCCGTGTGACAAAATCCTATTGTTCGACGGGAGGTTTTTCACGGCGCTCGGCGTTCCGAGAGACATGGCAATCGGGGACGTGTTCACCGTCGATGGCTGTTCGGAACTCCACTACGTCGATACCGGGATGTACGACACCGCGGAGTACGGCGCGGTCTACATCCTCGATGCCGACCGCCCCGCGCTGATCGACACCGGCATCGGCACCAGGTATGAAAACATCCTCGACGCGCTCGACGAGGTTGGCATCGCCCGTGAGGAACTGGCCTATATCCTCCCGACCCACGCCCACCTCGATCACGCTGGCGGGACGGGCTATCTCGCCGAGGCCTGTCCGAACGCCACCGTGCTGACCCACGAGATCGGCGTTCCTCACCTGATCGATCCCGAGCGCCTCGTCGCGGGAACCAAGGCCGCCGTCGAGAGCCAGTGGGAGTATTACGCCGATCCGAAACCCGTGCCCGAAGGTCGCATCGAGGGGCTCTCGGACGGCGACGAGATCGACTGCGGGAACCATACGCTCGCCGTCCACCACGCGCCGGGCCACGCTCCCCACCAGGTGATGTTCCACGACCGCGAAAACGACGCCCTGTTCACCGGCGACGCGGCCGGCATCTGGATACCAAGCATCGAGACGATCCGTCAGACCTCGCCGCCCTCGAACTTCGATCTGGAGGCCTGTCTCGCCGACATCGAAACGATCCGCGAGATCGATCCCGATGTCCTGTGTTTCGGCCATTTCGGTCCCCGGGAGTACGACGGTGCGCTGATGGACGAGTACGAACGGATTCTGGAGGAGTGGGTCGCGGACATCGAGAGCGCACGTGCCGAGTTGGATGACGACGAAGCGGTCATCGAGCGGTTCGTCGAGCGCAGCGACATGGCCGAGGCGTGGTCCGAACGGAAGGCCAGCGCCGAGGAACGGTTGAACGTCCGCGGCGTGCTCGCGTATCTCGACCAGCGATAGATCCGGTAGCTGGTGGGACTCGGAAGCGGTGACGAACGTCTCGACGACACTTATCGCGCGAACGAACGCTCCGATCCTGTGTCGGTCACGTTACCGACTATGGTAGAAGTATTGCACTGCTAGCCAATGTTCCACCCCACAAGATATATTTATTCGAAAATCCTGTGCCGAGGTGGAATGAGTGGCGAGCTGTACGAGCCAGAGACGGTCTGGGAGTTCGAGATGGGCGACCGGGTGAAGTTCGGCGTCGGAGCCAGCAGCGAACTCCCATCGGCGATCCACGAGCACGGCGCGTCGTCGGCGTTGTTCGTCACCGACCAGGGGGTTGCTGACGCGGGCATCGTCGACCACCTCCGCGGCGTGCTCGACGACCACGACATCGAGACGGCGGTCCATGCGGCCGTCGAACCCGAGCCGTCGGTGGCGGTCTACGACGAGGCGATACGGGCCGCCGAAACGTTCGATGCGGAGCTCGTCGTCGGCGTCGGCGGCGGGAGTTCGATGGATGTCGCCAAGACTGCGAGCGCTCTACTCGGCGACGACGGATCGGTGCTCGACTACGCCGCCCCGCCGATCGGCGAGGGGCGCTCGGTGCCCGCCACGGGTCGTCCGTGTCTCTGCATTCCGACGACGTCCGGGACCGGCTCCGAGACTTCGCCCGTCGCCGTGGTCTCGGTCGCAGCGGAGAACCGAAAGATCGGGCTCTCCGACCGCCGGCTGCGCCCGGCAATGGCGCTC
This sequence comes from Halococcus qingdaonensis, assembly GCF_024508235.1. Classification (NCBI taxonomy): domain Archaea; kingdom Methanobacteriati; phylum Methanobacteriota; class Halobacteria; order Halobacteriales; family Halococcaceae; genus Halococcus; species Halococcus qingdaonensis. The sequence continues at coordinate 2,230,162 of NZ_CP101943.1, forward strand.
GTCGATCCGACGCTCGTCACGTCGCTACCGCCGGCCCCGACCGCCTTTTCGGGCATGGACGCGCTCGGCCATGCCATCGAATCGTACTCGGCGGTACGGTACGACGCGAAGCCACGACCTTCGACCCCCGAGGAGCGCCCCGACTACAACGGGCGGTCACTCCTCACCGACCAGCTGGCGCGGAAGGCGATCGAGCTCGTGGGCGATAACCTCCGGCGGGCGGTCGACAACGGGAACGACCTCGACGCGCGCCGGAACATGGCGCTCGCGAGCCTGCTTGCGGGGATGGCGTTCACGAACGCCGGAACGACCGCCGCCCACGCGCTCGCGATGGCCACCGGCGCGGTCGTCGACATCCCACACGGCGTCGCGGTGGCGATATTCCTGCCGGAGGTGATGCGGTACAACGCCCAGAGCGCGCCCGAGCGGTTCGACGAGATCGTCGCTCTCCTCGGAGCGGACGACACCACGGCGACGGCGAGCGAGGCCGTCGAGGAGCTGCGCCACGACGTGGGTGTCGCCGACGGTCTCGGCGAATTCGGCGTGACCGAGGACCGGGTCGGCGAGCTGGCCGACAGGACGATCGGCATGGACCGGCTGCTCTCGCGGAACGCCCGGCGCATGACCCGTGACGATGCCGAGCGGATCCTCCGGCGGGCGCTCTGAGCGCTTCGGCCCGACGGAGAGGACGATGAACAGTACTCTCACCGGTCGTCGGTCAGCAGTCGTCACGACCGTCGAAGAACGTTGGCAGTGCCGACAGACTTCAGAACAACACTCGCCATTATCGACGTTATTTTATCCAATCTATCTCATTTTGTTGTAGTTTCTTCCCAGAGTTTGAGCTGAGACGGAAGTTATAAGTCATTCCGTGGTATGGATGCAAGTGGGTCGAACGGAATGTCACGACAGCAAGCACCACCACCGACCGAGGACGCACCGCTCCACGAGGGTGAGACGATGTCGCCGAGCGAGGCGCTGCTCGAACAGTTCGTCGCCGAGGACGCCGACGTGATGTTCGGGATCGTCGGCTCGGCGTTCATGGACTTCCTCGACATCATGCCGCAGGCGGGCATCCGCTACCTGCCCGTCCGCCACGAACAGAACGCCGCCCACATGGCCGACGGCTACGCCGAAGCGCTCTGTGGCCGCGAACCGGGCATCTGCGTCGCCCAGAACGGTCCCGGCGTCACCAACATGGTCACCGGGATCAAGGCCGCCCAGCTCAACCACTCGCCGGTGATCATGCTCTCGCCGGCCGCCACCACCGGTTCGATAGGAACTGATGGGTTCCAGGAGGCCGACACCATGTCGATCTTCGACGAGTGTGTCGACTGGCAGGGCCGTCTCGAAGACAACAGCCGCGTCGCCGAGTACGTGCGGACGGCCTACCGCGAGTCACTGACCGAGATGGGGCCCACTCAGATCGACTTCGCCCGCGATCAGCTCTACGGCGAGATCGAGACCGACGTGCTCCAGCCCAACCAGTACCGTCAGGAAAGCATCGGTGCGGCCGACGACTCGAAGGTGAGCGAGGCCGCGACCATGCTCTCGGAGGCCGACAACCCGGCGATCATCGCCGGCCTCGGGACGATCTACTCCGACGCGATCGACGAGGTCGCCGACCTCGCCGAGGAGTTGAACGCGCCGGTGGCGAACTCCTACCTCCACAACGACAGCTTCCCGATCAGCCATCCCCTCGCTGTGGGCGCGCTCGGCTACGGCGGCTCGAAGGCCGCGATGGAGACGCTCTCGGAGGCCGACTGCGTGCTCGCCGTCGGCAGCCGCCTCAGCGGCTTCGGTCTCCTCCCCCAGTACGGGATGGACTGGTTCCCCGAGGACGCCGACGTCATCCAGATCGACGCCGACGCCTCCCAGATCGGCCGCACCACGCGCGTCGAGTTGGGTCTAGTCGGCGACGCCGCCGAAACCGTCCGCGGTCTCGCCGGCGATCTCGACGCCTCTGCCGGTGCGGACGACTCGCGCGTCGACGAGATCAAACAGGCCTACGCCGACTGGAAGGACGAGCTCGAAGAGATGTCCCAGTCGGATCAGATGCCGATCCACCCGCGGCGCGCGCTCTGGGACGTCGCACAGGCGCTGCCCGAGAACACGATGGTCTCGACCGACATCGGCAACACCTGCTCGATGGCCAACGCCTACCTGGAGTTCGACAATCCGGGTAACTTCCTCGCCGCCGGGACGTACGGCAACTGCGGGTTCGCCTACCCCGCGGCCATCGGCGCGAAGGTCGCCCGACCCGACGACCCCGCAGTGGCGCTCGTCGGCGACGGCGCGTGGGGCATGCAGTCGATGAACGAGATCATGACCGCCGTCCGCGAGGACATTCCGGCCGTCGCGGTCGTGTTCAACAACATGGAGTGGGGTGCCGAAAAGCAGAACCAGTACTGGTTCTACAACGACCGCTTCGTCGGCACCGACCTGCCCGAGAACCCCGATTTCGCCGAGATCGCCCGCGACATGGGCGCACACGGTACGCGGGTCAAAGATCCGGACAACGTCCAGTCGGCGATGACCGACGCGCTCCAGTCGGGCGAGCCCGCCGTCGTCGAGATCATGACCGACGGCACCGAGCTACTCGAACCGTTCCGCCGCGACGCGCTCGACGATCCCGAGCGCGTCCTGGAGAAGTACCGCCAGCCCGGCGACGCCAACTACGAGGGCTGAGCCGGCGGCGGTCACCGACCGTCACCGCATTCGAACCATCGATGAGCCTTCTTTCACGACTTCGCGAACAAGCACGGACGGCGAGCCCACGCATCGTTCTCCCCGAAGCTCACGACAGCCGCGTGCGCGAAGCGGCCATCAGGGCCGCACACGACGGTATCGCCGAGCCAGTGCTGTTGGGTACCGACGAGGGATCACGAGCACTGTGTGCCGAACACGATCTGCCGCGGGGCGCACTCACCGTTCTCGATCGGTCCGACGAGCGGATCGAGGAGAATGCCGCCGCGTACGCCGCGCTGCGCGACGTACCCGTGTCGGCCGCAAAGCGCGTGCTCGACGACGAGTTGGTGCTCGGGGCGTGGCTCGCGCGCACCGGCGAGGCCGAGGGGCTAGTCGCAGGTGCGACCCATCCGACCGCCGAGGTGGTCGCGACGGCCAACGGGATCGTCGGCCTGGATCCGCTGGTCGACACCGCATCGAGCTACTTCCTGATGGCGTTCGACGACCCGGCCATCGGCGAGAACGGTGCGCTGCTCTACGCCGACTGCGGGGTGAACATCGACCCGGACGACGAGCAGCTGGCGGACATCGCGCTCGCAACCGCCGCGACCGCCGAGGAGCTCCTCGGCTGGGAGCCACGGGTCGCCATGCTCTCGTTCTCGACGAAGGGGAGCGCGAGCCACGAGACCGTCGACGAGATCCGACGGGCGACCGAACTGGCCCGCGAGCGGATGGGCGGACTCTGCATCGACGGCGAGTTGCAGAGCGACGCGGCGCTCGTCCCGAGCATCGCCGAACGCAAGAACGGGGATGCAGGTATCGTTAACGGCGACGCGAACGTGCTCGTCTTCCCGGATCTGAACGCGGGCAACATCGCCTACAAACTCACCGAGCGGCTCGCGGGCGCGACGGCGCTCGGCCCGGTGTTGCAGGGCTACGCGCGACCGCTGAGCGATCTCTCGCGCGGCGCGAGCGCCGACGACGTCTACGACATCGTTACGATCACGGCCGCCCGCGCCGCGGTGAGCGAGGGGTTCGCCGACGGGACGATCCTCGAACGCGGGCAGTTGGCTCGACGCGAACAGGAGCCGCCACACCCTGAGTGATTGGCGGATCGCCGTATCGATCATCGGGCGACCGTTTTTGCTAACGATCTCCATTTCACGGGAGTCCGTTCGACCGCACCGACAGCGGGATCGCTGTTCACGGTGATGGCGAGCGTTCGTGGCGTCCGAACGGAGATCTCGGCTGCTGGCAGTATCGATCCGGACAGATCGCGTCACGCTGCGCTCACTGGCTCTCGGACGTCATCGGTCCCGAAACGTCACCGATGATGGCGTTCGTCGAGTGTGTAGGGATGCGACAGCTCTGTATTATGATCGCCGACGTCGCTTCGGTTCTGCTCTCGATCACTCCTAGCTATCGGGCCAGCGCGTCGTGACGACGGCGAGCGAAACAGGAGTGCCGTGTTTCTGACGAATGGGTGCTGTTTTGGAGCCCTCCCCAAGAAAATCGTCATCAATCGAAAGTGGGTGCTGACGGCCGCCGGTCGGAAGCGAGGGGCTGTCGGCAGCGCGGTCGAGAAGGGGTGTGTACTACTGCTGTTCCGACACCGGCTGTCGGGTCTCCTCCATCGTGGTTTCGGTCGTCGTCCGCCGTGAGAGCGCGAACAGCACCGCGCCGAGGACGATCCAGGCGACGACGATCGCCCACTCGCGCGGCCAGAGCAGCGCCGAGGGCGCGCCGGGCATGTAGAGCCCGATGAAAAACAGCGTCACGATCATCCCGGCGATGCCGAAGGTGTAGCCACCGGGGAGCTTGAACGGCCGCTCCATCTCGGGTTCGTTGTAGCGCAGCGCGACGAACGACAGCGCGACGGTGAACCAGGCGAGCACGATCCCGAGCGAGCCGGCGTTGATGATCGAGCTGACGAAGTTGCCGCCGAACCACGGCGCGGCCATCGAGAGCGCGCCGATGAGGACGATCGCGCGCGAGGGCGTGTTGTACTCGGGATGGACCGTGGCGAGCGATTCGGGCAGGAGCCCCGAGTCGGCCATCGCGAAGACGATGCGGCTCGCGCCGATGACGAACGCGCTCCAGCTGGTGAGCAGCGCGCCGATGCCGACGATCGTCATCAGCTTGCCCGCCACGGTGCTGCCGAAGATCGCGCTCATCGCCGTCGCGGCCGGCACGAGGCTGTCGCCGAGCGCGCCCGCGGCGACGGCCCCGCCGGCCGCCCAGATGCTGACGATGTAGAACAGGCCGACCGTCGCGACGACCGCGAGCACCACCAGCGCGAGCGAGCGCGAGGACATATCGGCCTCCTCGGCGGCCTGTGGCACGACGTCGAAGCCGACGAACAGCATCGGCACCTGGATGGCGACGGTCGTGATTCCGAGCACCGGCGCGCCACCGAAGGCCGCGTTCGAGATCGATGGTCCGACGGTGAGCGAGCCCGTCACGAGCGCGATGCCCGAGATGGCGATGATCGTCGCGAGAACGAGCTGTACCTGCGCGGTGATCTCGACGCCGCGGTAGTTCAGATACGTGATCGCGAGAATGCCGAGGAATCCGACTGCGACCCACGAGCCGTAGACGGTCTGGCCCGCGAACGTCCAGAGTGCCAGCACGTCGAAGCCGGGAATCAGATAGGAGAACCCGATGCCGAGAGCGATCGACTGGAAGCCGACGACACCCATGTAGCCGAGCAACAGCGACCAGCTACAGACGAAGGAGACCGCCGGCCCGAACGCGCGGTGGGTGTAGACGTGCTCGCCGCCCGCGAACGGCATCGCCGAGACGAGTTCGCCGTAGATGAGCGCGACGAGGAGCACGAGCACCCCACCGATGGCGAAGGCAGCCATCGCCCCGTACGGTCCCGCTTCGTCGATCCAATAGCCCATCTGGATGATCCAGCCCCAGCCGACGATCGCGCCGAAGCCGATGGCGAACAGCTGCCATCGTGAGAGGACCCGTTCCAGCGATCCATCCGTGGTATCACCAGTCATGCTACCGCAATACATTCGCGAATACTTTAATGTTATGTATATTTGTTGGAGTTTGTTGTAGCTATAGCCAGTATTCTTGCTGTATTCGTCAGAATTTAACCGCCGATCGGGACGCCGTCGTCGGGTTTTGTTGCCGAACCCTCATGAACGACCGGCCTGCAAGCACGTCGGCCGACGAGCAGCGTCGTCCGGACCGTTCCGGATCGGTGCGGTGGACGATCGTTCCAATTATCGATTCGAAATCGACATCATTGAGCGATACACTCCCCCTATGTAATATTTTATTCAGTATATCGGCAGTGTTACGGTAGAAAAGTTTAAGATACTCGCGCATAGTTGTCGATATGCGCATGAGCACACTCGCATCCGAGGAGGACGTAACCGAGCGGGGAACGCTGATGATCGACCGCGACGAGCTCGACGACTGCGTCGAGATGGCGGGCGTCATCGACGCGATCGAGGACGCTTTCGTCGCCTACGAGGACGGCGACGCGGTGATGCCGCCGAAGACCTACGTCGACCTCCCCGAGGAGAACGGCGACTTCCGGGCGATGCCGGCGTACGTCGACGGTGCGGCCGGCCTCAAGTGGGTCAACGTCCATCCGGACAACCCCACGAAACACGACCTGCCGACGGTGATGGGCGTCGTCATCTACTCCGACCCGGAGACGGCCTACCCGCTGGCGATCATGGACGGAACGAAGCTCACTCGCTACCGCACCGGCGCGGTCGGCGGCGTCGCCAGCCGCCATCTCGCCCCACCCGACACGCGCACGATGGGTCTGGTCGGCGCGGGCGAACAAGCACGCGCACAGTTGGAAGCGATCTCGAGCATCGTCGATCTCGATCGGGTCGTCGTCACCGATCTGGACGAAACGGCGGTCACCGACCTCTGTAAGAAAGAGGCCGATCGCGCCGACGAGGTCGTCAGCGGCAGTCCGGAGGAGGTCGCGAGCTGTGACGTAATCTCGACCACCACGCCCTCGACAGAACCGATCCTGAAGCGCGAGTGGCTCGACGAGGGGACACACATCAACGCGATGGGAGCCGACGCGGAGGGCAAGCAGGAGCTCGACCCGCGGATCATCGAGGACGCAGCCGTCGTCGTCGACGACTGGGAACAGTGCTCTCACAGCGGCGAGATCAACGTCGCCGTCGCCGAGGGCCGTCTCGCCAGAAAGGACGTCCACGCCGATCTGAGCGAGGTCGTCAGCGGAACGCGCGACGCGCCGACCGACGAACTCACTGTCTTCGATTCGACGGGACTAGCGATCCAGGACATCGCGGCCGCGGGCCTGATCTACGAGAGCGCCGAGGAGCAGGGTGCCGGCTACACGTTCGATCTCGTGGGCACGTAACGACCCCACCAGCCTCTCGTCGCCCGGTTCCCGACCGTTTCTTCAGTCGTCGTTCTACACGTAATAGGGAGGATTAAGTGCGCGTGTCGAGTATCTTCCAACCGCATTCAACTATGGACGAACGTGACATCAAGATCCTCTCGGCGATTGCGAACCTCGGCACCGGCAGTCCCGACCGGCTCCACGAGGAGACGGGCATCCCGAAGTCGACGATCTACTACCGACTGAACAACCTCCGCGAGGAGGGTGTCATCAAGAACGACCTCTACGATATCGACTACGAGAAGGTCGGGCTCGGCGTCACCATCATCGCCGAGGTCATCGCCGAGTACGACGAGGGCTACCACGAGCGCGTCGGCGAGAAGCTCTCGAACATCGAGGGCGCGGATCAGGTCTACTTCACGATGGGCGAGACCGACTTCGTCGTCATCGCCCGCCTCGGTAACCAGGGGATGGTCGAGGATCTCATCAGCCAGTTCGAGGGGATCGACGAGGTGATCCGCACTCGATCGATGTTCACTATCTCCACCATCAAAAACGAGCCGCGACTGCTCAAGAACTTCGAGTTCGATACGCTCGAATCGATCGCCGACGCCGAGGACGAGTAGCGCTACTCGAACACCTCCTCGATCGAGTCCTCGAGCGCCGCGACGCCCGTCTCGATGTCGTCCTCGTCGACACAGAACGGTGGCGAGAGCATGATCTGGATCAGCGGCCGGCCACCGCCAACGAGCACACCCTTCTCGCGCGTGCGGGTGAGGACATCTGCGACGGGGTTGTAACCGTCCTCGACGCGCGGATCGAACACTGGTTCACCGGTTTCGGGATCGGCGAACTCGACCGCCCAGTGGAAGCCGCGCCCGCGGACGTCACAGACGATGTCGTGATCTTCGAGATCCCTGACCCGCTCTTCGAGCGCTGGCGAGAGTTCCTGGACGTTGTCGATCAGGTGATCGTCGTACTCCTCCAGGGCAGCGCTGCCGGCGGCACACGCGACCGGGTTGCCGGCGAACGTCTGGCCGATGTCCATCGCGTCCTCGCGGAGCGCCGTGCCGAGTTCCGAGCGCATCAGCACGCCAGCGAGCGGCGCGTAGGCGCTCGTCACGCCCTTGGCGAACGTGATCATGTCCGGTTCCAGATCCTCGGTCTGGCTGCCGAACCACTCGCCGCAGCGGCCGAAGCCGGTGATGACCTCGTCGGCGATCAGCAGGATGTCGTACTCGTCACAGAGCTCGCGCACGCCCTCGAAGTAGCCCGGTGGCGCGGTGAACGCCCCGCTCGACCCACCGACGATCTCGGTGACCAGCGCCGCGATCGAGTCCGGTCCCTGGTTGCGGATGACGTATTCGAGGTGGTCGAGCGATCGCTCGGTGAGCTCCTCGGGCGAGTCGGCGTCGAAGGCGGCGTCGGCACCCCCAAAGGGTGGGAGGAACTTCACGTTGCCCGTGGTCGCGGCGTGCGATTCGACCGGCAGCCGGATCGCGGGATCGCCCGTGATGCCCGCGGTCGCGTACGTACCGCCGTGGTAGGAGCGCCAGCGGGTCAACACCGTCGAGGAATCCTGGAACTCGCGGGCGATCTGGATCGCCGCCTCGTTCGCCTCGCTGCCCGAAATCGAGAAGAACACGTCCGTGAGCGGCTGTGGCGCGACCTCGGTCAGCGTGTCGGCGAGCTGACTGCGCGCGTCGTTGTCCTTCGCCGAGGAGACGTACTGCACTCGATCGAGCTGCTCGGCCATCGCGTCGGTGATGGCGTCGTTGCTGTGGCCCGCGTTCACGCAGTACAGCTGGGAGGTGAAGTCCAGGTACTCCTCGTCATCGTCGGTGCGCACGTACGCACCGTCACCCTCGGTGATCGTCATCGGTTCCTCGTCCATGTGCCCGAAGTGAGCGAGCACGCCGCGTTCTCCCGTCCTGATCTGTTCGCGTTGCGCCATACCCACACGTTCGACCGCGAACCATTTATAGATACTGGTTAATTTGTAGTCTGAAGTAGCTATTCGTAAAAGAGTGGGTGAAATAGCCAATAGTATTGGGTATAGATGTATAGAAAAGCAATCTCTGTGAAGAGGGGGGACTGATTTTGCCGAGGATATCTCAATCAATTTCGCGCTCAAAGCTGTATTCTGCTACTAGTTCAACTGTATAATCAGTAACTTTCATTAACTTCCTGCATATACGGTGGGTGTGGACATGAAACAGACACCACGACAATCGAGCAACGAGACGACCGACGCAACGAACTACGACCGCGACAGCGAAGCGATCGAGCCGCTCGTGCCAGTCATGCCGCCCGACAAGGGCGATCCGGGGCGCGAACGGCAGCGGGACGGCACGGACGGAAGCATGATGCTCGATCGCTCGCAGCTGGGCCACACTACCGAGTACACGTGGGACATCGAGATGGTCGAACCGGGTGTGCCGCGACTGTGAGAGGACGGCCGGGGTAAGATCGGCCCTTCCCCTTCCTCGCTGTCCGTCCTCCCAGAGAGAACATGACTGACAGTCGATTGGGTCATCGAATAGCATTTACGCAGGATTCGATCGCCACGTTCCACGAGCGGCGAAATCTATAACCATCCCGGCAAACAACGGGCGTGACAATGATCGTCGCCGCAGTGGGTGAATCCGATCGGAGTGAACAGGTCGTCGCCGAGGCGGACGCGCTCGCGGACGCCTTCGACGAGGAGACCCACGTCGTCCACGTTCTTAGCCCGATGGAGGCACGGAAGATCGAACAGGACGCCACCGAGAGCAGTACGATGGAGTTCGACGACGAACCCGACGACGGCGAGGAGGCCGCACGGGAGATCGCCGCGGCGGCGACGGTCGGTAGCGACGCGACGCCCGTCGGGCTCGTCGGCAAGGCCAGCGAGCAGATCATCGGATACGCGGACGAGCACGACGCCCGCTACATCGTCGTGGGCAAGCGCAAACGCTCGCCGACAGGCAAGGCGGTCTTCGGCAGCGTGACGCAGTCGGTACTGCTGAACGCCGACCAACCCGTGTTGAGCGTCATGTGAATTCTCGGGAACCGTGTCGCAGATAGTGTAATTTCGTTTCCAAATCCAATGGCCGATGTTTATTACCGAGCCAGCCGGTGGGAGGGTATGGACTGGCAGGAAGCCGAGGCGGAGTTCGAAAGCGAGGTGCTCGGCGAGCGAACGCTGTCGCGGATGTTCGAGCGCAGCGCCACGCGCCACGACGAACACGTCGCCCAGCAGTACAAGGGCGGCGTCTACGACCGCTCGCTGGCCGGTCCGATCGTGTCGCAGGCACCCGACGGCGAGTTCGCAAACCTGAGCTACCGGCAGATGCACCGGATCGTCAAGCGGCTCGCGGCGGGCTTTCGCAGCCTCGGCATCGAGGCCGGCGACAGGGTGGGACTGTTCGCGAACACGCGCATGGAGTGGGCCCAGACCGATTTCGCCGTGCTCGCCGCCGGCGGGATCGTGACGACCGTCTACACGAGTTCTTCGCCCGATCAGGTCGAATATCTCCTCGACGACCCCGGAGCCACCGGAGTGGTCGTTGAAAACCAGGAGCTGCTCGAACGCGTGCTCGCCGTCGAGGACGAACTCGATCTCGACTTCGTCGTCTCGATGGACAGTATCGAGGGGTACGGCGACCGCGAGGACGTGCTCACGCTCGCACAGGTCCACGAACGCGGCGTCGGCTCGTTCGAGCAGAGCGACTACGAGGGCTGGCTCGACGCGCGCGATCCCGACGATCTCGCCAGCCTCGTCTACACCTCCGGAACGACCGGCCAGCCGAAGGGCGTCAGGCTCACTCACCGCAACTTCAAGGCGAACGTCGATCAGGTCTACCGCCGGTTCGGGCCGCGCGAGGACAAGGGCGATCTCCCGACGATCGATCCGGACGTGAGTACGCTCTCCTTTCTCCCGCTCGCGCACGTCTTCGAGCGGCTGGCGGGTCACTTCCTGATGTTCGCCGCGGGCGCGAGCGTCGCCTACGCCGAGAGCCCCGACACGCTCCAAGAGGACTTCCCGCTCGTCACCCCCTCGACGGGGACGAGCGTCCCCCGGGTGTACGAGAAGCTGTACGACTCGATTCGCGACCAGGCCAGCGAATCCCCGCTGCGCGAGCGAATCTTCGAGTGGGCCGTCGATATCGGCCGAGAGTATCAAGAGCGTAAGTCGCCCGGGCTCTCGCTGCGCGCGAAACGCGCGCTCGCCGATCGGCTAGTCTTCGAGCAGGTCCGTGAGGGCGTCGGCGGCAACATCGAGTTCTTCATCAGCGGCGGCGGCAGCCTCTCGCCCGAACTGGGTCGACTGTTCGACGGGATGGGGCTGCCGATCCTGGAGGGGTATGGCCTCACCGAGACCGCACCCGTCGTGGCGGTCAACCCGCCCGAAGCACCCGAGATCGGCACCATCGGCCCGCCCGTCGTCGACGAAGAGATCAAAGTGGATGCAAGCGTGGTGCCCGACGACCTCGACGCCGACGGCGAGGTCGGCGAACTGCTCGTGCGCGGGCCGAACGTGACTGATGGGTACTGGGAGAACACCGAGGCGACCGAGGACAGTTTCGACGGGGAGTGGTTCCGCACCGGCGATGTCGTGGAGCGCCGCCCCGATGGCTACATCGCCTTCCGCGAGCGCTCGAAGCAGCTGCTGGTGCTCTCGACGGGGAAAAACGTCGCGCCCGGGCCGATCGAGGACGCCTTCGCCCAGCGCCAACTCGTCGAGCAGTGTATGGTGCTCGGCGACGGCGAGAAGTTCGTGAGCGGGCTCGTCGTCCCAAACGAGGAACGGGTGCGAAAATGGGCCGAAGAAGAGGGCATCGACCTGCCCGACGGTTCGAGCGCACTCTGTCAGAACGAACACGTCCAGGCACGCATCGGCGAGGTGGTCGAAACGGTCAACGAGAACTTCGAGTCCCACGAGCGTATCAAGAAGTTCGCGCTCGTGCCCGAGGAGTTCACCGAGGACAACGATCTCCTGACACCGACGATGAAGAAGAAACGACGCAACATCGAGGAGCGCTACGACGAGGCGATCGACGCGCTGTATGCCGACTGAGACCGCAACGCCACGCATCGCTCCGCGAAGTGAACGCGCTTATATGGTCTGGTTTCTTACCGGTTCGCATATGGAGGGTCAGGAGTGGCAACTGGCGGGGCAGAGCTGATAGCGCTCGTTGCGGGCATCATGGCGCTCGGGGTCGCCTCGCAGATGCTCGGCGATCGCTTTCGCGTACCGAGCATCATCTTCCTGTTGACGACGGGGCTGGTGCTCGGTCCGTTGTCGGGGCTGGTGCTCCCATCGCGGATCATCAGCGCCGACACGTTCGGCGGCGCGCTCCCGGCCATCGTCGGGCTCGCGGTCGCGATCATCGTCTTCGAGGGGGCCTTCCACCTCCGCATCGAGGACCTCAGACAGACCTCCTCGGCGACGATACGACTCACCACGCTCGGGGCGGCCATCTCGCTGCTCGGGACGGCCATCGTCGTCCACTACGCGCTCACCGCCCCGTGGGATATCTCCCTTCTCGTCGGCGCGCTGCTGGTCGCGACCGGGCCGACGGTCATCGCGCCGATCCTCGACGTCGTCCCGGTGCGCGATCGCGTGGCGACCACCCTCGAAACCGAGGGGATCGTCAACGACGTGACGGCAGCGATCCTCGCGGTCGTCGTCTTCGAGGTCGTCTTCGAGGCCTCAGAAGGGATCGCGGCCATCCTCGTCGTCTTCGCGATCAAGCTCGGCGTCGGCATCGGCGTCGGCACGGCCGTCGCTGGCGTGCTCTGGTATCTCATCCGCTACGTCGATCTCTCGCCGGGCAACGCACCCCGCAACGCTCGCCTGCTCGTGCTCGCCGGTGCACTGGTGGCCTACGGGCTGGCGAACGTCTGGACCTCGGAGGCGGGGATCGCCGCGGTCGCCACCGCCGGCCTCATCGTCGGCAATCTCGACATCCCCTACGAGGACAAGATCACCGATTTCAAGGGCGATATCACGCTCATGGTGCTCTCGTTCGTGTTCATCGCACTCGCCGCGCTGCTCAACTTCGACGATCTCCCCTTCGGGCTGGGCGGGCTGGCGGTCGTGGTCGTCGTGATGGTCGTGCTCCGACCGCTCGTCGTCTTTCTCTCGACATCGGGCGGTCGGTTCACCCGCGAGGAACGGCTGTTCATGAGCGCCATCGGCCCCCGGGGCATCATTCCCGCCTCCGTGGCGACGCTGTTCGCGGTGCGCCTCCAGGCCGAGGGGATGAGCGCGGCCGCCGAAACGCTCGTCGGCACCGTCTTCCTGGTCATTTTCGCCACCGTACTGGTCGAGGGCGGTTTGGCCAGATACATTGCCGAGTATCTCGACGTGCTTCCCATGCGCGCCATCATCGTCGGCGGGGGGAAGGTCGGGCGGGATCTCGCCACACGCCTCGAAGCCCGCGGCGAGAACGTCGTCATCGTCGAACACGACGAGGAGAACGTCGAGACCGCCCGGTCGGAGGGGTTCTCGGTCCACATCGGCGACGGTGCCCACCGCGACGTCCTGCAGTCGGCGGGCGCGGAGAACGCCTCGACGATCGTCGCGACCACCGGCGACGACGACTCGAACCTGCTGGTCGCCCAGCTCGCGGCCACGGCGTTCGACACCGAGCAGGTGATCGCCCGCGTCAACCAGCCGGAAAACGACGACGCCTTCGCCGAACTCGACGTCGAAACGATCTCCGCACCGATCGCCACCTCGTGGGCCATCGACAACCGCATCGAACGGCCCGCGCTCTGGAACTGGATGACCGAACTCGGTCGCTCGGGCGACGTCCAGGAGTTCGAAGTCACCGCCGCCGACGTCGCCGGCGAAACGATCGCCGAGCTCGCGAGCGCCATCCCCGAGGGCTGTCTCATCGCACTCGTCAGCCGCGACGGCGAAAACATGGTCCCCGACGGCGATTTCGAACTCCAGCAGGGCGACCGCATCACGCTCGTCGGCCTCAACGAACCCGTCCAGAACGCTCTCGAACGGTTCCACCCCTCGGACTAACCACGACCAACGACCTTTTGCTACGCTCAGTCGCTCCCGTTGGTCGCTTCTTCACTCGCAAAATGTCGATCAAAAGCCTTCGTCACCCCCTCGCGGTGCTCGGGGGTTCCGCGGCCCGCTCGCTCACTACGTTCGCTCGCGGTACGATCGGTGCGCCCTCCGCAACCGCACAGCACCACAGAAGCCCTCGCGCTCCCTGCGTTCCCGTGAGTCACAGGCGAACGGGTGCTCGGAGCGCGCGAAGCGTGCTCCGGCGGTCGCGCTCGCCCTTCATCCACCAGGCCCGCCACCGCACCGCAGCCGCCATGGCCGTCACACCTGCGCAGCCGCGAGCAGCCGCAACCACGAACCGCACGTGCGCCGGGGTTCGTCCCCGCGCCGACCCCAGGCTTTTGAGCCACCGCGCCGTCGCTCGCCTGTGAACCGATCGCAGGACGCTATCGGCGGTGATGGCTCGTGAGCGAGGCCAGGGATCCCTTCGAGATCGCGGTACTGCCGGTTGCGAGCCCCGAAGACGCACGCACAACCTGTGCCGGCGCAGCGGCGCACCTCCGTCGAACGGGCGGCCGAGCGGTCGTCGTCCACGTCATCGAAGGCACACCGCCGACGGACGACGGCCATCCGGAACACGCCGATGAGACGTTCGCGGCCGCCCGCGAGGCGTTCGATGCCGCCGATATCGACGTCGAGACGCGTCTAGAATACGGCGAGGAGATCCCCGAAACCGTGTTCGCCGTCGCCGACGAGAGCGACGCGAGCGCCATCGCGTTCACCCCGCGCGCCGGCGGCCGCTGGCTCAAGCTCCTCTCGGGCGATCTGACGAACGCGCTCGTCACCGAGAGCGATCGTCCGGTCGTGGTGCTCCCCGACAGACACGAATAACGCTGAAAAAGCTGTCGCGACCCGTCAGCGCGAAAATTCGATGGCTGCGCCCTGCCGCGACGACCTTTTGCTGCGCTTGATCGTTCGCCAGCGCTCGCTCCCTCGCTTGCAAAATCTCGGCCAAAAATCCGCCGTCGGCCCCGCTCAGCGCGAGAATTCGATGGCCGCGCCCTGCCCGAAGCCGACACACTCGGTGGCAAGTCCGCGGTCGACATCGCGCTTGTGCATCTCGTGGATCAGCGTCACCGGCAGACGCGCGCCGCTCGCACCGAGCGGATGGCCGATGGCGATCGCACCGCCGTTGACGTTGAATATCTCGTCGTCGATACCGAGCTCACGCTGGCAGTAGAGCGTCTGTGAGGCGAACGCCTCGTTCAACTCCACGAGCCCGTAGTCGTCGATCTCCCGCCCCGTGCGTTCGAGCAGCCCCTCGGTGGCGGGTATCGGGCCGACACCCATGACCTCCGGCTCGACGCCCGCGACGTTGTTGCTCCCGACTTCCGCGAGCACGTCGAGACCGTGATCCTCGGCGAACTCGCGGCTCGTGATGAGGGTGGCCGAAGCGCCGTCCGAGACCTGTGAGGCGTTGCCCGGGGTGACGGTCCCGTCGGATTTGAACACCGTCGGGAGCTCCGCGAGCTTCTCGGCGGTCGTGCCCGGCCGGAGCCCCTCGTCGGTGTCGATCGTCTCCTCGCCGTTGTCGATCGGGACGATCTCGTCGTCGAACCGGCCCTCCTCGGTGGCCTCGACGGCGCGCTGCTGCGAGCGAGCGGCGTACTCGTCCTGTTCCTCGCGACTGACGTCGTAGCGCTCGGCGACCTCCTCGGCGGTCATCCCCATCTGGAGCTCGGCGACGTTGTGCTCCTCGTTGAGGCGTGGATGGGCGTTCTGCGTGTTCTGTCCCATCTTCACCCGGCTCATACTCTCGACGCCGCCGGCGATGATCGCGTCGCGCTGGCCGGCACGGATCGCGTCGGAGGCCGAGATGATCGACTGTGCCGAGGAGGCACACCAGCGGTTGATCGTGGTCGCCGGGACCGATTCACCGAGATCCGACAGCAGCGAGATCACGCGCGCGACGTTGTTGCCCTGCTCGCCGCGCTGCTGGGCACAGCCCCACATCAGATCGTCGATGTCGTCGCCCCCGAGACCTGTTTCGGCGAGGATCTCGTTGATCAGCGGGATCGAAAGGTCCTCGCTGCGGACGTCGGCGAAGACGCCGTCTTCCTTTCCCTGCGGGCTTCGGTATGCTGCCGCGACGACCGGTGTGCTATCGACCATGCGCGTCGTCGGATCCGTGTCGTGTTAAACCCACGCAAACTCCGAGATCTTTCATTGAGGTTTTCTGACCGGTGCGGTTCGACGGTCTTATTCGTCCGGATGGCCTACAGAGGCGGGAATGAGCAGCCCGGAACTGGACGTCGTCGAATTTCTGCTCACGACACACGTCTACAACGATGATCGTGAGCGTGACGCCGACGACCTGCCGCCACGCTACCGCCGCGCGTTCTGGTCGGACGAGGGGATCGAGCGCCCGCTGGCCGCGACCGAGGCGACCGCCGAGACCGCCACGGAGGTGGCCGACCCGTGGAGCGCCATCTCGGGGCTGATGTTCACCGATCGCGACGAGTTCTCGGGATCGCTGTCGCTGACCGAACGCGCGATGGCCGAGGAATGGTACGCTGAACGCGCCGACGCCGACCGAATCGAGGCGAACCCGACGCTCGCGGCCGCCCTCGACGAGGCCGACTACGAGCGCGCCCGCGAGGCCAACCGCCCCGTTCGTGCCGACCGCGTCTGGATCGACAGCCTCCTGGAGGAGTACTTCGACAACGAGGAGGACGAGGAGATGCTCGATCTCGTCGACGTCCGCGCGCCCGAGGAGGTCGAAATGACGCTCAACGATCTCGTGCTGACCAGCGATCAGAAAGGCGAGATCGAGAAGATCATGAAGGCCATCGAGCACCGCGAGTATCTCGCCACCATCGGCCTGCGCGAGATCGGCAAGCTCCTCTACGTCGGCCCGCCCGGGACGGGCAAGACGACCACGGCACGAGCGCTCGCCCACGAACTCGATCTCCCCTTCGTCGAGGTCAAACTCTCGATGGTCACGAGCCAGTATCTCGGCGAGACGGCGAAGAACGTCGAGAAGACCTTCGAGGTCGCCAAACGGCTCTCGCCGTGTATCCTCTTCATCGACGAGTTCGATTTCGTCGCCAAGACCAGAAATTCGGACGAGCACGTCGCGCTGAAGCGTGCGGTGAACACGCTGCTCAAGAGCATCGACGAGATCAGCCTGATCAACGACGAAGTGCTCCTGATCGGCGCGACCAACCATCCCGACCAGCTCGACGCGGCCGCCTGGCGGCGTTTCGACGAGATCGTCAACTTCCCGAAGCCCGACTCGCTGATGCGCGCGGACATCCTCCGGATCGTCACCCGGGAGATGGAGATCGAGGAGTTCGATCCCGAGGCGCTGGCCGCCGACACCGAAGGGCTGACCGGCAGCGACCTCAGACTCGTGCTCCGCGAGGCCGTCCTGGATGCACTGACCGAGGAGCGCACCACGCTGACACAGGCCGACCTCGAGGCCGCAGTGCGCGACTTCGAGGAGCGCGACAGCCTGAAGGACCTCGACATGATCGAGGGTGACCACGACGCCCTGGTGGCCGGCGGCGACATCAGCGCCGATGGCGGATCCGACGAGCACGATCACGACCACGGTGCCGACGGTCACGCTCACGACCACTGATCGTGGAGGTCACGCTCCTGGGCACCGGCGACACGACCGGCACACCGACCGTCGGCTGTGACTGCGACACCTGCACCGCCGCCCGCGAGAACGGCGTCGGACGGAGCCGGTTCTCGGTCCACGTCCGCAACGAACGGACCGACGAGTCGCTGCTCGTCGATGCGAGCCCCGACTTCCGACAGCAGTTCCTCGACAACGACGTGGCGCTTCCGGATGCGGCGCTCGTCACGCACATCCACTTCGACCATCTCGACGGACTCGGCAACGCCTTCCGACTCTTCTCCGACCTCCCGGTCCACGCGGCGAACGAGATCGACCCGAAGACCGGCGAGAGCGTCGCCGACACGGTACGGGGGAAGTACGACTACCTCGACGCGCTCTCGGTCCAGGGGCAGCGTCCGTTGGAGTCGTTTTCGACCTGTGGCTTCGACGTGACGTTCGTCCCGGTCTCGCATCCGCCGCTCGTGTGTTACGGCGTCGTCCTCGAAGACGACGACGCGAAGCTCGCGATCACTGGCGACACGAGCTACGGGATCAAGGACGAATCGCGCGCCCGGTTGGCCGACGCGGACCTCCTGCTCGCCGACGCCATCGCGCCGGCGGCGTTCTGCGAGCATCACCCGCTCGGCGGCGATCACCACGACGTCGACGGAACGCCGCGAACGTTCGGCACGAAACACATGACCCGTGAGGGGGCGCTCTCGCTGGCCGACGAACTCGATGCCACCGAGACACGGTTGGTCCACGTCTCGCATTTCTTCCCCGCCGACGAGGCGTTCGCGGAGCCGCTCGCGGTCGACGGCGAGCGCTACGTGCTGTAAACCTGGTGATACTGATAGCCACGGACGAACGCCACGGCGGCCATCGCGGTGAGCAAGAGCCCGAGTAGCGGGTCGCGTACGCCGTAGGTGATCGCGAGAAGTACGGCGACGACACCGACCGCGAGCAGGACCGGCGCGACGGCGGGTTCGCCGCGGCGCAGGACGACGAGCGCGCCGAGACCGACCACGCCACAGAAGACGACGAAGCCGGGACCGAGACCCAGCACAAGCCCAGCGCCGGCTCCGAGGACGCCGACGGCGGCCAGCGCCACGAAAGTGGTGCGAAAGCGATCGGTCCAGTCCATATCCAGAACGAGAGCCGGAATGGGGTAGCCGTTTCGCGTTCGGTCGCTACTGTGCCGATGAACTCGACGCGCGATTGAGATAGCGTACCGCGATCGCGCCGAGAGCGATATCGAGCGCGATCAGGACGGCGAACGAGGGGATCAGGGTGTTCCAGACGCCGCCGAACGCCGTCACGTCGATCACGGTCTGGACGTCGCGGCCGAGCATCAGCGCGCGGGCGGCGTCGACGCCGTAGGTGATGGGATTGAACGTGGCGACGGTCTGCACCCAGCTCGGGAGGATATCGACCGGGAGGAAGGCGCTGGAGACGAACAGCAGCGGGAACTGGAGCAGGTTCGCGCCGATGATGGTCGACTCCTGGTCGCGGGTGACGAGCGCGACGATGTTCGAGAAGGCGGTGAACCAGATCGCGAAGACGATGGCGACGAGGACGATCCCGAGCGCGCCGACGATCCCGGTCTCGATGTAGGTGCCGACCGCCCCGCCCGTGTCGAACCAGAGCAGGACGTAGCCGAGCCCGAGGATGATGAACGTCTGGACGACGATCCGGACGACCTCGGAGAGCGACTTGCCGAGGAACATCGCGGCGCGGTTGATCGGCGAGACGAGCACCTTCTCGAACATGCCGTTCTCCATGTCGTCGACGAGACCGATCCCGGAACCGGCGGCCGCGACGAGCGCCGACTGGACGATGATCGCGGGCGTGAGGTAGGTCACGTAGGAGATGTCCGGCCCGAGCGCCTGGCTGAGCGCGCCGCCGACGGCCCCGCCGAAGATCTCGGTGAACAGTACCAGAAAGATGACCGGCTGGACCAGCGAGCCGACGACGACGAACGGGTTGCGGGTCGTCTTGATCAACCAGCGCTTCAGGTTGATCCAGACGTCGGCGAGGAACCCGTTGCTGTTGCCCGCCTCGACGGTGCTCATCGGGCAGCCTCCGGCGCGGCCGATTCCCGAGTTCCCTCAGCCGGTTCGTCGTTCTCCTCGGCCGGCTCGCCGGTGATGGCGAGGAACACGTCGTCGAGAGTGGGCGAGCGTACGTCGAAGCCCGTGACGGTGAAGTCGGCATCGCGCAGCGCGACCAGCAGATCGGTGCCGCGGCTCCGGGCGTGCTCGGAGGCAACGCTGATGCCGTCGTCGGTGGTCTCGACCGTTCCGTCGGCGAACAGCCCCGACTCGCGGGCGACCTCCTCGGCACGTGCCCGCCGCTCCTCGCTCGCGTCGTCGATCGTGATGTCGAGCACGTCGCCGCCGACCTCGGATTTCAGCGTATCGGGCGCGTCCGTGGCGACGATCTGCCCGTCCTGGATCACCGAGAGCCGGTCGCAGAGTTCGTCGGCCTCTTCCAGGTACTGCGTCGTGAGGAAAACAGTCGTCCCCTGCTCGTTGATCTCGCGGAAATACTCCCAGAGGCGGATCCTGGCTTTGGGGTCGAGCCCCGTGGTGGGTTCGTCGAGGAAGACCAGCGGGGGTTCGTGGACGAGCGCGGTCGCCACGTCGAGGCGCTTTTTCATCCCGCCGGAGAACTCCGTCGCCTCCTTGTCGGCGACGTCGGCGAGATCGACGAGATCGAGCAGTTCGTCGATTCGATCCGCGCGTTCGCCCCGGGGCACGCCGTAGGCCTCGCAGGCGAACTTGATGTTCTCGCGGGCGGTGAGTTCCTCGTCGACGCTGGTTTCCTGGGCCATGTAGCCGATCGTCTCGCGGACGGACTGTGCGTCCTCGATGACATCGAACCCGTTGACCGTCACCGTGCCGGCGGTCGGATAGAGCAGTGTCGTGAAGGTCTTGATCGCGGTCGTCTTGCCCGCGCCGTTCGGCCCGAGGAAGCCGAAGAACTCGCCCTCAGGGATCGCGAGGTCGATGCCACGCACCGCCTCGGTTCCGTCCGAATAGGTGAGCTCGACACCCGTGGCTTCGATGGCATTCATTGTCTCTCAATGAGGATGCGAGCGTATATAGCTGTTGAATGAGTATTCACTCAACATGGAGTCGGAACCCTTCGGCGAGGATCCGAACGGGACCCGCGAGGCGATCATGCGCGCGACCTACCGCGCGCTGTGCGAGCACGGCTACGCGGCCCTGACGATCGCCGACATCGGCGCGGAGTTCGACAAGAGCGTCTCGCTCGTCTATCACCACTACGAGGGCAAGGACGACCTGCTGGTGGATTTTCTGGGCTACATGCTCGATCGGTTCAGAACCGAGGTCACCATCGAGAACAGCGAGGATCCCCATGAACAGCTCCGCGCGGCGCTCGCGGGCGTCCGTACCGGCCCGCTCGCCGCCGACCGCCGCGAGTTCACGAGCGCCCTCACCGAACTGCGAGCACAGGCCGCCCACGACCCGGCCTTTCGCGAGCAGATCGAAAAGACGGACGCGTTCTTCCACGAGCGCATCGCCGACATCGTGCGCACCGGGATCGAACAGGGCGTCTTCCGCGACGTCGATCCCGACCGTGTGGCGACGATGATGGTGACGGCAGTCAACGGCGCGATGCTCACCCATGTGACGACCGACGCGCCGGTGACGCCCGCGATCGACGAACTCGACGCGTATATCGACTCACGACTGGTCGTCAAAGATGGTGGTGGAGACGTCGAAAGCGATTCTTAGCCGGTGTACTGGCGGTAGCTAAAATTTTTGATAGCTATTTACGGTTGCTATCTAAGACATCAGACGCCCATCATCTCCTACATATTCACTTACACCGTGGTAGGCTATGGCTTATTACATCCCGTGAAGACCATCATGTATGGCCTCGGAGAAATCTCCAAGCGGTGAACTTCGTGAACTTATTTACATAGATAACGAAAGTGTGAACGGACATCTATCCTCAATGGGTGTTGGATTAGAAACAGGAATTGACGAGTCGTCTGGTAGCGTCGAAGGCGGACGGGCACGTTTCTTCGGGAATATCAACGTTCCTGGGCTGCCTCTCGGATTAGGGGGTGAAGGGGAGAAGTACAATGAGGAAACGGAAGACATTCAAAAACAAATCGACATCACAGTCCCGTATCGACTGCAAACCTTGCGTGAGGTGATTGAGACATCTGAGTCGACCATCAAGAATCCAGACGAAGAAGGAGTTGGACCTGGTGATGTGGTTGAAGTTACAGGAACTGTAGAGCCAATGTCTCTATTCCGATTTGAACTCACTGAAGATGTGATAATACGCATAAACGAAGCCACAAATATAATGACAGATGCATTAGCTGAAATTCGCGGTGTATCTCCCAATGAATTGGCGGAGGAGGATCAAGATGCTGAAGAAGATGATGGAAATGTAGTCGGTAATGAAGCATTCCTAGAAGCTTCAAAGAAACTCAACAACAAGCGTGTACCGATAAGGATAGACACGGAGGGCGGAAACTCATTTGGCGCACTGCTAAACCGAAAGAGCATGACTGTTCCAGAAACACATGCTTTCTCGCGGCCACGAAAATATACAATATTTGCCCGTGTTGAACGGCGAATTGGTAATAATGAAAGTTGGGAGCCTACAGATACACTTCGATTGGGCAAACACTTTACAAATATGACAGAGGAGTTGGAAGATTTTTCAGATGATCTAAAGTCTGCCGCAGCAGGTCATGGTGTCAAGATGGATGATAAACACGTGAATATGGATGGTCCTGGGAAGATTGTTCATCCTATCGCTGTGTATTGGTGAGCATAGCAGAACAACGCTTGCTACGCCAGTTTAGCACCAAGGAGATGACTGCTTGTGTGAATTTGAACTATAGCTTCGCCTGCACTTTCATATCAACTACCTTTTTTGTTCTGTCCTCCTGTGTAAGAAAGGTATGACCGACTAAGTTGTGTATTGGTGGTACTCCATGCCGGGACTCTTCAGTTCGTTGTGCTTGCGTTCGAGGTACGAGTAGACCGAACCGTGGGGCGCGCCATCCAGAATCATCTCGACGGCGTTTCTGACGACCTCGATTTCCTCGGGCGTGCCGATCGCTCCCACAGTGCTGCCGTAGATGACGACCGACGCGCCCGAGAGCTCGGCCATCAGCTCGCGCGTCCGGCCGTTCTCGCCGATGAGGCGGCCCTTCTTGCGCGTGAGATCGGTCTCGTTGCGCGTGGCCGCCTCGATATCGATGAGTTCGAGCAGCATCATCTCGTCGTCGAGCAGTGTCAGCGCGTCTTCGGGAGCGAACCCACGGCCGATGGCCCGCACGATGTCGGGACCCTTCAGCCCCTGCACCGGGTCCTCGACCGATTCGACGCCGACCGAACCGGTCTCGGAGTCGATGTCGAGACGAACGCCCGCACGGTCCTCGATGTCGCGCATCGTCGCGCCGCCCTCGCCGATGAGGACGCCGATGCGGTCCTGCGGAATCGTCACGTGTCGCATAATCGTCCTACGAAACCCGGCGATTTCAACTCTTCGCACCCCGCGTCAGACGTCGCGGTAGTAGACGTACTCGACGAGCGTCTGCGAGCCGATCTCGCGCTCGCGCTCACTGATGCGCTCGAAGCCGCGCGATTCGTAGAAGGAGACCCCGACGGCGTTCTCGGCGAGTACCTCGACGCGCAGTCGACGGCTGCCGAGGTCCGAGAGGCGGTCGCGAACGGCGTCGAGCAGCGCCGTCCCGAGCCCGTCGTTCCAGCGGTCGGGATCGACGTAGATGGCATAGAGCTGTGCTTCCTCGTTGGCGGTCGGCGCGGCGCTCGCATAGCCGGCGATCCCGTCCGCTTCGGCGACCAGATAGACGTTTTCGGAGGCGGTGATCGGGCCTTCGAGTTCGTCGGCCGCATACCAGTCGTCGAGGATGGTTTCGACGGCACCCTCGCTCAGGAACGCGTACGTTTCCCGCCAGCCGCGGCGTGCGACGCGCTGAATCCCGGGGATGTCGTCGACGGTCGCCGCTCGAACTGTCGGTGCCATACCGGACGAACGCCGCCCGTGGTAATCAGTCTTCGCGCGCGGCCGTCACGTCCGCGAGCAGCGACTCGCCGTCAGTGTCGAGCCCCTGTCGGGCGAAGAAGCTCGCCACGTTCTCGCAGTCGCGTTCGAGGAACTCCCGACTGTTGGGATGGTGGACCGTCACTGCCTGCCCGAGATCGAGCACCCATAACTGCGAGTCGTGGACGAGAATGTTGTACTCCGAGAGATCGCCGTGGACCAGCCCTGCACCGTACAGTCGACGCATATATTCGACGATGACTTCGTAAGCGGTATCGGGGTTTTCGAGCTGCAGCTCAGAGAGGCGTCTGGCGCGCTCGCCGTCCGTGCCGAGGAACTCCATCACGAGGGCGTTGCGCTCGACGGCGATCGGCTCCGGAACGCGCAGTCCCGCCCGTTTGGCCCGCTTGAGGTTGGCGAACTCCTTTCGTGTCCACGCGAGCACGACCGCCTTTTTCTTGCCACCGATCTCATCGAAGCGCGGGTCGCCCTCCAGATACCGGCGCATCTGTGTGAAGTCACTCGCGTTGATGCGGTAGATCTTCACCGCGACGTCGCAGTCGCCGGCGCTTGCGAGGAAGACGTGCGCCTCCTTGCCCGTGGAGATCGGCCCGCCGAGTGCGTCGATGTGGCCGTCCTGGACGAGCTTGTAGAGCGCGCCGAGCGTCGCTTCGTCGAAGACGCCGCCCTCGACCTTGAACTGGTCGGCGTCCTTGATGCGCTCGCGGAACTTCGCGAACTCGCGGTCCTGCGTGCGGGCGGTGCGGTCGGCCTCGGTGTCGGTGACGTCGAGGTTCTCCCATTCGTCGCCCGGCGCGTCGGTCGCCTCCTCGTCGAGCAGGCCATACTCGTCGCTCACGCGCGATCGGCCTCCACACGGCACGTAGCCGGCACGAGAGGAATGCGACGAGCGAGAATCGAGGGTGTGCGATCGACACCGGACGGATGGAAACGAACCACGCTAGCCCTGGACGTGACCCTCCTCGCGCAATCGATCGGCGTCGGCTTTGTCGTAGCGCCACTCGACGTCGGCCTTCTCGTCCTGCCAGTCCCACGGCGAGACGAGCACGACGTCGTCCTCGCGAATCCAGACGCGCTTTTGCATCCGGCCCGGGATCCGTGCGGTGCGGTCGGTGCCGTCCATACACCGGACCTCGATCCTGTTGGCTCCGAGCATGCCCGTGACGACGGCGAACAGTTCGTCCTCCTGGGGCATCCGGAGACCTGTTTGACTGCCACCGTCGCTCATGGCCGCCCTTCGACAGCGAGCGGTTTAAGTCTTCCAGCAGGGGCTACGACTCCATGATGAGCCCGTAGAGCAGGCCGACGAGCCCACCATAGAGTACCCACGCGAAAAAGCCCGCGAGCTGGAGGTTCGGGATCGCTACCTGCTCGACGCCGATGACGAACGCGAGCCAGAGCGGGATGAACAGCACGTAGACGACCAGCCAGATGGCGGCCCCGTAGATGAGCCCGAGCGCGTTCGTCGTCACGGTGAGCGCCGAGCGCTGGAGCAGGGGCACCAGGATTTCCTTGAGAACCTCGTTGCGCCGCGAGAGGGAGATCACTCGGGTGACGAAGCCGTTGATCGATCGGGAGACGAGCCGGACGAACGACAACGTGAACAGTGTGCTCAGAACGAACAGCACCGCCCAGCTGACGTTGTACTCCGGCCGAGCGACGAGCGCGCCGAACTGGAGAACCCCGCCCCGGCCGAGACCCGCCTGCAGGACGAGCCCGACGAGGATCGCGCCGACGAAACTCCCCGCGATCACCGCCAGTATTCCGTCGCCGCTCATGCGCGTTTGCGAGCCGGTGTCGGTCGCCATGTCATAGTCTCACCATCGTCGATGAAAAGCGTTCCTCCGCAGGTGACGGGCGATTTTTATACCGTACGTCCATGGACCCTCGGACAGCACCGTGTTCACGGAGCGCACTCGTCAGGGATCATAACTACGCAACCGTCGTGAACCGGTCTATGACATTCCCTACCAATGATTTAAGATGCTGCCACGGCATGGAACCACGATGCGCGCTGTCGTCTTCCAAGGACCCGAAGAACCGATGGAGATCGAGGAGATCGATCGTCCCGAACCCGATGCCGACGGGATCGTCGTCGAGACCGAGGCCTGCGGGGTCTGTCGGTCGGACTGGCACGCCTGGAAGGGCGACTGGGACTGGATCGGGCTGATGATGCGCCCCGGACTGGTCTTCGGCCACGAACCCGTCGGCACGGTCGTCGAGGTCGGCGATGACGTCGAGCGCATCCGGGAGGGCGATCGCGTCACCAACCCGTTCAACACGAGCGACGGCACCTGCGTCCACTGCCGAGCAGGGAGAGCGAACATCTGCGAGCGATCGGTGCCGATGGGCTTTCTCGATTTCCAGCAGGGGGCCTACGCCGAGGAGTACCCCGTCCGCGTCGCCGATCAGAACGCCATCAAGGTTCCCGACGGCCTCGATTCGGTCGACGTCGCCGGGCTGGGCTGTCGGTTCGCCACGGCGTTCCACGGGGTCGCCCACAAGGTCGACGTGGACCCCGGCGACTGGGTCGCGGTCCACGGCTGTGGCGGCGTCGGGCTCTCCGCGATCCACGTCGCCGACGCGCTCGGCGCGAACGTCATCGGTATCGACCTCAATCGAGAGGCGCTCGACAAAGCCGAGGAGCTCGGCGCGGCCGAGGTCGTGAAGGCCGACGAGGTGAAGGACGTTCCACAGCAGGTCAAGGGGTTCACCGCGTCGAGTCGCGGCGTCGAGGTGAGCGTCGATGCGCTGGGTATCGCCGAGACCTGCCGGAACTCCGTCAACAGCCTGATGGCGGGCGGTCAACACCTCCAGATCGGGCTGACGACTTCGGAGGAGGGCGGCGAGGTCTCGCTGCCCGTGGACACGATGGTCCAGGACGAGCGCGAGTTCTACGGCTCTTACGGGATGCCGCCCCACGAGTACGACGAGATGTTCCGGATGATCGACCACGGAACGATCGATCCTGGACGGATCGTCACCGAGACCATCCCGCTCGAAGAGGTGCCCGAGAAAGTCGCCGCCTTCGGCGACTACGACAACGTCGGCATCCCGGTCTGCAACGAATTCTGAGCGATCCACGAAGGATCGGCGACCGCCGCGAGTCATCGTGCTTAACTCGCCGACGACGGATGGGCCAGTATGCTCGACAAACTGGGACTCGCCGGCATCGTCGGTGTTCTCTGCTGTCTCGGCGGGTTGGCCGTCATCGCGTACGTCGCGCCGGTCGTCGCCGGCGGGCTGGCGCTCGTCCTGATCGGTCTCGTGCTCGTCGTGCGTAGCCTCCTCTCCGGAATGCTCTCGGCCTTTGGAATGGACGGAATGATCTAGTCGCTCTCGCCGCGGTCTTCTCGCGGGCGACGCCCGCTCGAACCGCCCGAGGCGTCCTCAGAAGTGCAACGCACTTCTGATGGGCTGCGAGAATCGCTTCACGATTCTCGAACGCTCCGTACCTCGCTGTCGGCTCGATGTTCGCTGATGAGCTTGTCGACCATCTCGCCGGTCTGGGATTTCCGGCGCTCGTCTGCACGGTCGCGCCAGCCGTCGATGGCGTCCTCGACCTCGTTTTCGCGCGCGACCGCGAGATCGTCGAGTTCCTCGATCGTCACCTCCTCGGCGGGTGCGGTCGGCACCTCGTTCTCGAACAGGATTTCGCGGGCGACCTCCGAGAGACCACCCGATTTGAGTACGAGGCGTGGCTCGCGCTCGACGAGGGTTTCGGCGGTCGAACGGCCCGCACCGCTCGCATCGCGCAGGTAGACGACGTCGCCGGGTGCGAGCTCCCAGCGCTCGTCGGCCGCCCGGAGCGCGCTCGTGGTGAACTTTTCTACTGGTTTGACGGGGACGAGCCCCTGTCTCTTCTCGGCGACGTCGGCGAAGTTCGAGTGGTCGAGCCGCCAGAGTTCTTTCAATCTATCGAGCTTCGCCTCGATCTCCTGCGTCTCCTCGCGCTGTGCGTCGAGTTTCCGCTCTAACTGTTCGTTTTCGCGCTCCAGTCTGTCGACCTCGCGGCGCTCCCTGGCCTCGCGGCGTTCCTCGCGCCGTGCGTCCGTGAGTTCGCGCTCGTACTCGGCGATTGTCTCGTCCTTTTCCTCGATCGTCGCTTCGAGGTCGTCGACGTGCGAATCGAGGCGCTCGACACGCGCTTCGAGGTCTTTGATGCGCTGTTCCTCGGCGGTGAGTTCGCGCGGCTCGTGGGTCTCCTCGCTCTCCTCGGCACCATCGTCGTCGGCGAGATCCTCCAGGACCCCTTCGACCGGCTCCTCGCCGGCGACCACGCGCGCGATGACGGTCCCGGTCTCGATCCGTGGCGGCACCTTCCCCGCGATGCGCTCGAAGGTGTCCTCGTAATCGTCGAACGCGTGGAAGGCGGCCGCCAGCGCGTCGCGCTCGTGGTCGTTGTCGTACCCCTCCTCGCGGGTGCGGTGTTGTTTCTCGTCGATGGGCAGATCGTGCTCGGGGATCCAGCCCGCCGCCGAGAAGCTCCGGCGAATCTTCTCCACCGTGGAGGGCATCGGCTCGACGTCCGCGGCGATCACCACTGGCCGACCACGCTCGATGATCCACTCGGTGACGGCGGCCGTATCGGCGGTTCTGGTGCTCAGCACGTCCAACACCTGTCCGTCGAGTCCGACGATGGCGACGGCCGTGGTCGTCCCGGGGTCGATGCCGACGAGCACGTGATCGCGGCGCTTGGCGAGCGGGCGGAACTCGATCCCATCGCGCCTGACGCGCTCGATCTCCACCCTGGTGTCGCCCGAGCGGTTCCGCGAGACGGGGATGTCCGATGGGCGCGCCTCGACGGTGAAGACGGCATTCGCGTAGCCACCGTATTTCTCCGTTTCGTCCATCGTGTAGTCGAGTCCCGCCTCGTCGAGCGCGGTGGCGACATCGCGGGCGCGGCGCTTGACCGATCCGTGGATCCGGCGCGTGAAGCGGTCCTCCGACCAGCCACCGCTGCCCGTCGAACGCCCGCGTGCGACCTTCACCTCGGTCGTGTCGGTGAACGCCGAGACTTCGTAGCCTACGTTGGCGGCGGCGAGGCGGGCGGCGGCCTCGGCCTCCTTCATCGGCTTCTTGCCGTAGGGAACTCCATGGCGGTTCGCCACCCGCGAGAGGGGTTCGGGCTGCTCGTCGCCGGTGACCTGGACCAGTTTGGTCTCGTCGGGTAGACTGCCCAGAAAGCGGACGAGGTGGTCCTTGTCGGTCGCGAGCTCGTAGACGTTGTCGGTGGCGAGGATGGCCGGCTCCTCGCGATCGACGAGCCGTTGGAGTTTGCGATGCGAGACGACATCGCGGTCGAAGTTCTCGCCGTCGAACGCCACGACGGCGTAGGAGGGCGCGTCACCGCGGACGTCCCCGCTCTGGACGTCGACGCCGAACACCACCGCATCGAGCGCGCTGATGCGACTACTCACGCCGATCGATAGGGCGGCTGTCGGCATAAAACCACGGCGGAAGCGTGGATGTGAACGACCGCCGTGACGTAAACGAATCCGCGGATCGGCTCAACGTTTTAGCCACAGCAGCGGCAATCGTCCGAAGATCGAGGAGCTATCGGGTCACAACAGCGAACGCACGGCGATCTCGTCATCGTCATCGATCCGTCCGCGGAGCGCCGCGGGGTCGGTCTCGCCGTCGGCAGCGACGAGGTAGGTGCGGCCCGGTGCGTCGCCGTAGGTTTCGTGGAAATCGTAGACGAACCCGAGGACGAGCGTGTCGTCGGGGATTTCGTCGCTTGCGTCGAGGAAAGCGACCTGCTCACGGACGTTGTACTCGACGAGCCGGTCGACGACGTCCTCGTCGTCCGTGACGCCGCTATCGAGCGCGTCTTCGACGATGGGCACGAGCGGTTCGACGCGCTTTCTGATGCCCGGTTCGTCGGGCAGAGCCCCATCGGTGGCAGCCCCGTAGGCGGCGGTGACGGCACCGCAGCCGGTGTGGCCGACGACGGCGATCGTGCGCGTATCGGTGTTGGCGACGGGATAGAGGAGGTTACCGTCGACTGTCGAGGGGTCCTCCGCGTCCCACGCGACGTTGCCGATGTTCGCGGGCGTGAACAGCCAACCCGGCCCCTCGACGCTCCACATGGCCTCCTGTGAGACCCGCGAGTCCGCACAGCACAGCGAGACCACGGGGGGCGATTGGCCGTCGAGCACGTCGTCGAAGTAGTCGTCCGAGAGTTGTTCGACGTGGTCGCGGTTGCGGGCCAGCAGTTCGGCGGCTGTCGCATTCGGCATGTCCGAGCCACGATGCTCGCCGGGAAAACATTATCCGTCGGGATAGGGGATCTCGATGTCGTCGCCGTCGTCGGGAAGGAAGGCGTCGTCGAAGATCTCGCGCGCTTCGGCCGCGAGTCGGTCGCTCTCGCCGGCGTAGCGCGAGGAGACGTGCGTGAGCGCGAGGCGTTTTGCGCCGGCGCGAGTGGCGAGTTCGGCGGCCTGCCGCGCGGTCGAGTGGCCGGTTTTCCCGGCGCGTTCCGACCGGTCCTCGCCGAAGGTCGCTTCGTGGACTAGCAGATCGGCGTCGTCGGCGGCCTCGACGGTCGCAGCCGTGGGCCGGGTGTCGCCGGTGTAGACGATACGCCGTCCGGGACGGGGCGGTCCCACGACTTGATCGGGTTCGATCACGGTACCGTCGTCGAGTTCGACCGCGTTCCCCTCGTGGAGCTCCGAGAACAGCGGGCCCGCCGGAACGCCGAGCTCCTCGGCGCGTTCGCGATCGAATCGTCCCTTCCGATCGTCCTCGACGAGTGCGTAACCCACCGATCGAGTTCGATGGTCGGTCTCGAAGGCACGCACCTCGTACTCTTCGTCGCGGAGCGCGACGCCGCCCGGCTGTACCTCGTGGACTCGGATGGGGTAACCGGGGCGCGCGCCGGTGACGCCGACGAGGTTTTCGACCGCCGATTTGGTTCCGGGGGGCGTGTGGATGGCCAGCGCCTCCTCGCGATCGTTGAAATCGAAGGTCTGGCAGAGTCCCGGGAGTCCGAGCACGTGATCGCCGTGGAGATGACTCAAGAAGACGTGCGAGACCGAGAAGCCGGTACCGAAGCGCATCATCTGGCGCTGGGTGCCCTCGCCGCAGTCGAAGAGGAGGCGCTCGCCCTCGCGGCGAACCATGAGGGCGCTCGTGTTGCGCCGGGTCGTCGGGACTGCGCCACCTGTCCCGAGAAACGTCATCTGCATACCTCGCCTCGCCGGTCCGCCGGGATAGCCGCTTCGGAACCCCCGCGGATGCGGTTGCGGAGTGGTCGGCGCGCGCTCGCGCTCGTGTGTGAACGAAGTGAGCACCGAACGCGAACACTGCGCGAGGTCTGCACGAGCACAGCGAGTGCAGGCTCGTCAGAGCTTGGCTCTGACGGTGGATGAGCGAGTGACGTGAGCAGAGCGAACGGAACGAGCGAATCGGTTGGGGAGGTACGTGGGCGGTTGCGGTGCAGTAGTGGAAAACGACCGTCCGCGCGAACGGGGCAAGGTTCGACCGACGGGAGAACCTCGAAAGCGAACGGCGAACGCAGTGAGCCGTGAGCAGTGAGCGCGGTTCACCGCGAGCGCCGCAGGCGCGAGCGGCTCTTTTTAGTCCACCGGAAGAGCGGAGCTCTTCCGAGTCTTCGTTCGCTTTCGGCTCACGAAGACAGGTTTTTGCGACCAGCGAGGGACCGAAGGTCCCTCGTGCCGTGCGAACGGGCACTTCGCGCCCGTGAGCAGAGAGTGGTCGGCGAACGAAATGAGTCGACCCGAGGAATAAAAAGTGAGGTGGGTTTTTGTTCTCCAGGGCTCTATTGAATCCGCAGAGGGCGGCGGGATTCACGGTTTGAGAGCCAATTCGAGGTTGTAGACCGCAGCGGTGAGCGTTATCTCACGGAACTGGCGGTACCATGACCGCGCTCGGACGGCGGAGCCGTACGAGCGCTTGATCACCGAGTTCACGGTCTCACAGATCGAGCGCTGGTTGTAGAGTTCGTCTTCGATCCGCGCGTTGTGCGCGTGATCGTACGATGCGAAGACACGGTGTTTGATCAGCGGACGCACGTCTTCAGCACGTAACTCTTCACGGAAGCTCATGTCATCGTAGCCCTTGTCGGCGGCGAGGCTGAGCAGGTCGCCCGCGTTCCGCAGGGCGACCTGCGGGCCAACGTTCGTTCCGTTGGGCCACTTCGCACTGCAGTGGACGTCGATAACCGCGCCCTGCGCGGTATCGACGAGAAACGTCGCTTGTACGGTCTGTATATCCCGATCACACCGCTTGAGATAGTGGGTCGATGCTTCTCTGCGGTCGAAGTAGGTGGCATCGATGGCAGCGTGACCGGACTGATCGAGCAGCTCCGACGAGAGTCGGAGCAGCTCTCGCCAAACGGGCATCGGCGCTCGATCAAGGGACCTACACAGTGCGGATGGACCAATGAACTCGCCGCGCTCGAGGACGAGCGCGGCTCGTACGCGTTCCATCTCTTCGGCCCAATCGAGGACTTCGGTGAGTGTCGCGTCCATGTGTTCACGGAGAAAATGCAGGACAGCGTGCTTCCAGCCGGCAATTCCGTTGCCGGCGGGATGGCTGATCTGCATCAGCGCTGCATCAGTAAGTTTTCGTGCGATCGAGACGGCCTGTTTGACGAAGCGGAAGAGAATCTTCTGCACAAAGACTCCTCTTCCGCTTCATCTCAATCGTTCTGACGACTCACCCCGACGCCGTCGTCGGATTCAATAGAGCCGTTCTCCAGTCGAAACATAGGGGTATGAGTACCGTTCGCGAACGCGCCGCCGAGAACGCGACCGAGATCACGTCGTCGCTGATCGTCGGGCTCGGGCTGCTCGCACTGTTCACTGGCTGGTCGCCGATCCCGTTCTGGGTCATCTTCGCCGTCGGTTTCGCCGTCGTCGTGCCAACTGTTGCCAGACTCGCCGGCGAGGAGGAGCGATCGGACGAACGAAACGACCGAGATGGCCAGTGGAAGGGCAGCGAGCGTCGCCACGAGGAACCGTCGACAAAGGCCAATACGGAGGATGCACTCGAAACGTTGCGCGAGCGCTACGCGCGCGGTGATCTCACCGACGAGCAGTTCGAGCGCAAACTCGACGCGCTGCTCGAAACCGACAGTCCGGAGAACGCCGCCGACTGGCGGCATCGTGAACGCGACCGACTCGAAGAGGAATCGTAGGCTATCCGGCGGCGATCTCGGCGAGCCAGCCCGCGCGCTGGGCGATGCGGCGAACGGTTCCGAGGCGCGATTCGCCCCGAATCGGGGTGTTGAGCGACTGGCGAACAAGCCAGCCGAGCGATTTCCCGTCGAGTCGCCACCAGCGCACGTCCGCCCGGCCGAGCAGATAGGATTTCTCGATGTAGTCGGGCAGCGACTCGACGTACGTGTGCTCGATGAGCAGTTCGGGCACGTACTGGATGGAGTAGTCTTGTGCGATGCGCTCGGCGAGTTCCGACTCCTCGTGGCCCCAGCCGAACGTCTCCTCGTCGAAGCCACCCACCGATTCGAGGACTTCCTTTCGGATCGCCATGTTGCAACCCGGCAGCATGTCGGTGGGCTTGGTGTCGTCGCCCTGGTCGTACCAGGGAAGCTCGAGATCGGTGAATCGAGCGTCGTCGGGCTGTCGCACGCGCCCGGCGACGGCGGGGTAGGCGTCGAGCGCGACGCTCGCCGTCCGGAGATAGCCCGCGCAAGGGATCGAATCGTCGTCGAGGAAGACGAGTTTGTCGCCGCGTGCGCGCTCGATGCCGACGTTGCGCGCGTGGGCCGCCCCCTCGTCGCGGCGGACGAGCAGCTCGTAGTCGTCGAACGGATCGCGTGCGAGTCGCTCGACGGGGTCGATCGTCGCCCCCTCGGGCAGCGTCGTCGGGATGATGACGCTCACCTCGACCATTACTGGCCGGTCGGGAAGCCGCGGGAAAGCCCTTCCGAGTCGCCCCGCCCGACGATGAGAGATACTGTCGCGGAGAGCACAGTCAGCAACACTTAATGTATCGGCTGGCGTTCATAGTGGCAATGGCCGGACAGGTCGTCCCGGCGGTGCCGATGGTGCTTTCGGCTATCCTGTGGTTCGTCGTTCTCCTCTCGGTCTGTTCCGTGGCGTACTGGACGTATCTGATGATCATCGGGCGGCGCTACGAGTCGCCGCCGGTCGAACACGACCCGTCGGCGGTCCAGGTGCGACTGTTGACCGTCGACTCGGCACGCATCGTCCAGGAGAGCGTCGACGCGATCCCGGACTCGATCACCGATCGCCACGTTATCGCCGAGGAGCCGATGGAGATCGCCGGCGCGACCGTCCACGTCGTTCCCGATGCCTTCGAGTGCGAGGCGATCCGAAAGGGGCGCGCGCTCGAATGGGCGCGCCGCAACATCCCCTGCGAGCGCGAGTACGTGCTCTATCTCGACGAGGACAGCATCATGACCGACTTCACGGGGGTGCCCGACGCCGACGTCGTGCAGTATCGCGAGCGCCCGCGGCGCAGCGGCTCGTGGCTCACTTATCTCGCCGAGATCTTCCGTCTCGGATTCCAGGTCGAACAGCGCGCCTTCCCGTCGCTCTCCGTCCCGCTGTATGCGTGGGGCGGCGGCATCGCCATCAGAAACGGGCTCGAAGAGCACGTCACGTGGGAGACCTCGACGATGATCGAGGACACCACTTTCGTCTGGAACGCGGCCGCCGAGGGAAGCCTCGATTTCGCGCTCGCAACACCCAAGTTCGACACACAGGCACCGCCGACGATCCGTGCGATGATCAGCCAGCGCAGTCGCTGGCTCGCCGGCTCCCAACAGGAGAGCGGGCTGCTCGCGCCGGGCTACCGCCTGCTCACCACCGTTCGAAATCTCGCGTGGGCGCTCTCGCCGGCGGTCCCCTTCCTCACTCTCGTTCCGCTGTTCGTTCCTGGCACCGTCGCGTTCGAGACGGCATTTCAGATCGTCTCAGTGGGTGTGTTCAGTTTCGTGCTCGTCTGGTCGGTGCTCGGCGTGCGCTACTACGACGAGTCGTGGCTCGTCGGGCTGGCGCTGTTCGTCCTCTCACCGATCGTCAGCCTGCTACACTCGCTCGGTGCGTTCATCGGGCTCGTCTCGCCGCCGACGGATTTCTCGGTGACACGGAAGGTGAAACCGGAACTCGTCGAGCGTACGGAGGCCGAGCGCGAGGCCGAGGGCGACTGACGACCCGGCCATCGGCATAGCATAATGCTTAACAGAACCGCCGGCGACCGCCAAACCGATAGATGGATCGTCGGACTTTCCTCCGGACGGCCGGGCTGGTCGGCATCGCCGGCGCGAGCGGCTGCTCGCTGCCGTTCGACTCCTCGCCGCTCCCGAACGGGAGCGACGGCAACGGCTCGGGCGAGACGCCAGAGCTAACGCCGACGCCCGAGCCGCCGGACACCCGTTCGGGAGCGGCGCTGACGGGTGTCTATGCCGGTGGCGACGGACTCGTGGCGAACCTCGACAGCTACAGCAGTTGGCTCGGCCAGAAACCGGCGGTCGCGCTCGTCTTCGTCGACGCGTTCGGACCGACCAGCGCGAAGCGCGGGTTCGTCGAGGGAGCGCTGACGAACGTCTGGAAGGCGGGCCACGTGCCGCTGATCTCGTGGCAGCCGTTCGAGCCCCAGAAAAACCAGACCAGCGAGACGATCGAGCGGGAGATCGCGAACGGCGAGTACGACGACCAGATCGACGAGTGGGCCAGCCTGCTCGACAGTTGGGCGCACCCGCGCGGCGACAACACCCGCGGCCGGCGGTTCTACTTCCGGCCGGCCCACGAGATGAACGGCAACTGGTTCCCGTGGAGCGCGCTCGATGCGACCCGTGTCGAGGCGACTGCCGCCCCGGAAACGGACGACGGGGATGGCGAGGACCCGACGGCCGGCATCCCCGAGGACTACGTCGGGATGTGGCGGCAGCTCTACAAGCGGTTCTCCGAAACAAAACTCGACGAGTCGAACATCCAGTGGATCTGGTCGCCGAACGCCGACGAGATCGGCGGCATCCGCGCCGAGCGCTACTACCCCGGCGACGACTACGTCGACTGGGTGGGGCTCGACGGGTTCAACTTCGGCGGGAGCCAGCAGTATTCGACCGGGCAGTCGAACTGGCGCTCGCCCGCGGAGCTGTTCGATCCGATGTTGAACCGGATGCGCGAACTGACCGACAAGCCGGTGGCGCTCACGGAGTTCGCCTCCTCGTCGATCCCGAGTTCGGGCAACGGCCACGATCCCCAGCAGAAAGCCCAGTGGATCGACGACGCCTTCTCCTACGTCTCGGAGAACGACATCAAGATGACCTGCTGGTTCAACGTCGACAAGACGGGCCAGGACGAGACCGACTGGGCGGTGTTCGGCGGCTCGCGCGGCACCGATCAGGCCAGCGTCGGCGGCGAGCAGTATTCGTCCTACCAGAACTACAAGCAGGCGCTCTCGGCCGACAAATATCTCGCCGCGCTTCCGGACTACCCCCCACTGCTGACCGACGACGAGTTCGCCGGCAAGTTCTAAACGCCGCGGAAGGTCGCATCGTCGATCGGCGGGGCCGTGGGTTCGTGATCGGCAAGCGCCTCGCGATAGGCCGGATAGCACGCGTAGCCGTCGATGGTATCGGTGCCGTTTTTCCCATCGAATACTGCCCAATCGGTCTCCTTGTCCTCGTTGAACCAGCTGTACAGTTGCACGTACCCATCGAAGTAGTCGATCGCCGCGCGCAGCCAGTCGGCCTTCCGTGCCGGATCGTGACCGTCGGCCGTCAGCGACGAACAGCCGACCTCGGGCACGCAGAGTGGTTTATCGAAGCGACCGAGCCGTGTGAGCATGTCGTCGAACACCGCTGCCGGCGCGCGCCAGTCCGACCACTCCCGACTCTGCCCCCAGTTGAACCCATCCACTCCCACCCAGTCGACGTACTCCTCACCGGGATAACAGGCCTCGGCGGTATGCTCGCCGACGTCGGCGTGGTTAACACACCAGATCCACTGGCAGTGGTCGGCGTCGATCTCGCTGGCGAGCGCGTCGTGGACGTGTCGCCACATTTCGACGTAGTCGTCGGGCGTCGACTCGCCGACCGTCGGACTCCACGGATACCAGTCGCCGTTCATCTCGTGGGCGAGTCGGAGGTAGAGCCGACGATCGTCGGCGGTTCCCCATTTCCCGTCGGGGCCGGCCAGCCAGTCGGTCAGTCGGCCCGCCCAGTCGTCGAGATAGGCGTCGAAATCGCCGGCAGCGATCCGACGGGCGATGTCGGATTCGGTTTCGGCGGCGAGATACGGCTCCCAGGTGAGCAACGGCACGCGCCCGGCGTCCCAGATGCGAGGAAGGAGGCTCTCGAACAGGTGGTCGATCGCGTCGCGTCGCCACGGCGTGAACAGCGTCTGGACGGCGTGGCGCGTTCCGAGCCAGCGGTCCATCGCATCGACGACGGTCGTCCGCTCGGGATCGACGTAAACGCCCGACAGCGGAGATTTCACGGTCGGTCGCCTCGGCGGGACGGTCGGCATCGGCCATGGGACGGACGCTCGCCGGCCATATCGTCGTGTTTTTATTTGCGGCACGCATGAAGCTGCTGATTACACTCGGCCATCGCGTCGAGGAACAAATGAACACAGCCTATCGGAACAGCGTCCTCGTGGTCGTGCTACTCGCAGCGACGGCACTCGCGCCCGGTATCGCCGTCGGCATCGTCTCTCACCCGGTCGACGGTGACGTCTCCACACAGCAGAACGCGACCGACGCGAGCGCGAACGCGTCGGTAACGCTGGCGAACCAGACGCGTACCGGACGGTCGGTGTTCATCGACCGGGCGACGCTCCCCGAGGGCGGGTTCGTCGTGCTGTCGGAGGCCGGCGAGAACGGCAGCATCGTCGGCGTGAGTCTGCCGCTTTCGGCCGGCACGCATGAAGGAAAGGTGACGTTGCGCGGCGCTCCCGGGAACGACCTGAACCGGACGCGTCTCGGCACGAACACCACGCTCGTCGCCACACTCCACCGGGATTCGAACGACAACGGTCGCTTCGACGGGCTGCTCACGTCGGACGCCGACGAGCCGTACGGCAATGGCTCCGCGCCGGCGCGCGACCGCGCGACCGTCACGGTGGCCGACGGCGAGCGCCCGACGAACGCCTCCGTGACGCTGTCGAATCGGACGTCCGATGGAACGGCCGTCACCGTCGATCGGGCGACGCTCCCCGACGGCGGTTACGTCGCCGTTCACGAGGGTGGCTACAACGGCTCGAACGCGACCGAGACGCTCGTCGGCGCGACCGGTTACCTCGACGCCGGCAGCTACGAGAACGTCACCGTGACGCTCGATGGAGAGAACGACACTATCCCTGTCGACTCCGGGCACATCAGCGTGGTCGTCCACGAGGACACCGACGGCGACCGTGCGTTCCAGTACATGCCGTCGGACGGCGTCGAGGATCAGCCGGCGCGCGTGAACGGATCGCCGGTGGCCGATACGGCATCGCTCACCGTCGAGCGCCCATCGACGCCCACGCCGACCGCGACGGCAACCAGTTCGCCGACCGAGACGGAGCCGTCCACCACGGCGACGACGGAGCCCACAGCGACGGAGACACCAACGGCGACACCAGCGCAGGAGCCGGCCGACGAGAGCACACCCTATGGCGGCGAGAGCAGCGGTCGTGAGGGGATCCTCGACAACCCGCTCTTCCCGGTCATCATCGGGGTGTTCGCGCTGTTCGCCGTGCTCACGGTCGTCACGCGATAGCGCCGGACCGACCGATTCATCTTTCTCGCGGGCGAACCGCCGGCAATGGACGGGCCGCTGTGGACCGACGAACACGCACCGGCGCTCGCGGAACTCCCCCAGCCGGCCGTTCGCGAGTCGCTCGATCGGGCCGTCGCCGAGCCGCTGAACCTGATCCTGCACGGGCCGCCAGGAGCCGGCAAGACGGCCGCCGTGCGCGCGCTCGCCGACGAACTCCACACCGATCCCGACAACGACCTCGTCGAACTCAACGTCGCCGACTTCTTCGGGCGAACGAAAAAGGAGGTGAGCGAGGACCCGCGATTTTCGTCGTTCATCACTTCGAAACGCCGGCGTAACTCCTCGAAGGCCGATCTCATCAAACACGTCCTCTCGGAGTCGGCGAGCTACGCACCCGTCTCCGGCGAGTACAAGACGATCCTGCTCGACAACGCCGAGGCCATCCGCGAGGACTTCCAGCAGGCGCTCCGGCGGGTGATGGAGCGCCACCACGAGACGACGCAGTTCGTCGTCACGACGCGCCAGCCCTCGAAGCTCATCCCGCCGATCCGCTCGCGCTGTTTCTCGATCGCCGTGCGCGCGCCGACGGCCGACGAGATCGTGAGCGTGCTCGAACACATCGTCACCGAGGAAGGCGTCGACCACGACGCCGACGGGCTGGAGTACGTCGCGAACTACGCCGACGGCGATCTCCGACAGGCGATTCTCGGCGCACAGACCACCGCCGAAGCGGAGGACGAGATCACGATGGACGCGGCCTACGAAGCGCTCGGGAGCGTCGGCGACGACGATCGCATCGAGGGGATGATCACCGCGGCCGAGGACGGCGCGTTCCAGGACGCCAGAAAGACCCTCGACGACCTGCTCGTCGAGGAGGGGCTGAGCGGCGGGGAGCTGCTCGACGACGTGCTCCGCGTCGCGCGCTCGCGGTCGGTCGGCCCGCCGCCGGCCGAACTCCACCGGCTCGCCGGCGAGATCGACGTAGAACTCGCCGAGGGGACGAGCGACCGCCTCCATCTCTCGCATCTGCTCGCCGAGCTCGGCCGCTAACCGAGCACCGCGATATGGCGAACGAGCGAGCGGTGGACGCGCCGCTCGAAGCTGTCTTCGACGCTCCAGCCCGCAGCGCGCGCTTCGGCAGTCCAAGACCGATCACCGACGATCACGGCGCGCGCGGCGATCCGTCTCGCCTCGGCGAGCGCACCCGAAACGACCGCATCGAGCTCGCCCTCGATCTTCGACTGACGGCCGTAGGGCGCGTCGAAGACCACGGCGTCGGCCGCGTCGTCGCGAAGCGGGAGGCACGTCGCATCGGCCCGTGCAGTGGCGAACTCGTGTTCGTCGAGGAAGTGATCGAGGTTCGTCGCCGCACCGCGCGCCATCTTCGACTGGGCGTCGAACCCCACGACGCGAGCGCCGACGAGTCCCGCCTCGACGAGCACGCCGCCCGTCCCACACATCGGGTCCACGATCGTCGTCCCGGGACGTGCGCCGGCGATGTTCGCGAGTGCGCGCGCGAGCAGCGGGCTCATCGATCCCGGCTGGAAGAACGGTTTTTTCGTTGGTGCGCGCGCCCCGAACCCGCGCTCGCTCTCGGCAGTGAGCCAGCCCAGTGTGCAGGAGTCGTCGGCGAACAGCGCCCGCAGTTCGTGGTCGGGGTCGTCGAGATCGACGGCGTAGCCGCGATCGGTGAGCACGCCGCCGAGACGGCGCTCGGCGAGCTGAGTGTCGACGTCGGCCGTCCGGCGGACATCGCGTGCGCGGACCGCGACCGTCCCCTCGCGATCGAGCTCGGCATTGGCGAGTTCCCCGCGGGCACTCTCGATGGTGCCGTCGGTGCGTGCGAGAACCCGGCTCGCCCGGAGCGTGAACGCGAGGCTGGAGAGGCGCTCGGGGTCGATCCCATCGGCGAGCGCGAGACCCGACGCGAGCGGTTCGACCTCGCTCGCGGCGCTCGCGGCCTCGCGGGCGGCGAAGGGGTCGTCCTCACCGCCGAGTTCGAGGGCGTACACCCCCGTTCGTTCGGGGCTGCGGACATGTCGCTGTCGATCGCCGCCCGAACCGATCGGATTACGTACGTGTCAACCGAGAGCATCAACCTTTATAAGTCTTAAATACGAGTTTTAAGACGAGTCATGTCTGCCCAGGACCCGAAGGAGACCATCAACATCGAAAACGTCGTCGCGTCGACGGGTATCGGTCAGGAGCTCGATCTCCAGAGCGTGGCGATGGACTTGGAGGGTGCCGACTACGACCCCGAGCAGTTCCCCGGGCTGGTCTACCGCACCCAGGAGCCGAAATCGGCCGCCCTGATCTTCCGCTCGGGCAAGATCGTCTGCACGGGGGCGAAAAGCACCGCCGACGTCCACGAGAGCCTGGAGATCGTCTTCGACAAGCTCCGCGATCTCGAGATCCGCGTGGAGGAAGACCCCGAGATCGTCGTCCAGAACATCGTCACGAGCGCCGATCTCCAGAAAACGCTCAACCTGAACGCGATCGCGATCGGGCTGGGCCTCGAGAACATCGAGTACGAACCCGAGCAGTTCCCCGGACTCGTCTACCGCCTCGACGACCCCGAAGTGGTCGCGCTGCTGTTCGGTTCAGGCAAACTCGTCATCACCGGCGGCAAGGAGCCGGCCGACGCCGAACACGCCGTCGACAAGATCACCGATCGCCTCGACGAACTCGGGCTGCTCGACGGCTAGTTACTCCCGGAACGCCGGATCGATTATCTCGGCAACGGCGACCACGTTCGTCCCGCCACACTCCGGACAGCGCTCGCCGACGACCAGCGATCCACAGTCCGCACAGGCACGGCGCTCGCGGTCGCTACGCTCGGACTCCGATTCCCGCCTGAGATCGTCGGCCGACACCATATGTGAATGTTTGGCACGCAAGGAGAATACTGTTTCGGCCAAAACCGAACGTACTGCGTCGCGAAAGGCCAGACACAAATCGTGCGGGGGCGAACGGTCGGTATGACCGCGAGCGTTCTCGCACAGGTCAGTCCGGCGGCGGGCGGCCCGCTCGCCTACGCGGGCACCTTCCTGCTCGCCGCAGGCGTCTACTCGCTGACCGCCCACATCGCTGCGCGGAACGTCCTCGGCGACGTGCCGATCAAGCGGGCGCTGCTCGTCGGGCCGGCCCCGGCGGTCATCTCACTGTTGCTCCAGCAGTACGGCCCGCTGGCGTTCGTGCTCGCCGTTGCCGTCGATTTCGTGCTCATCCGCTACGTCTACCGGATCAAGGCCCGGACGACGGCGCTGGTCACGTTCATCCACATCGTCGTCAGCATCCTCGTGCTGTTCGTCGTGTTGAGCGCCTACCGGCTCGCCGGCACGGCACCGGTTTAGTCGACGAGGCGCTCGATTTCCGTCACAAGCACGCCGCTCGCACCG
Organism: Halococcus qingdaonensis; assembly: GCF_024508235.1. Classification (NCBI taxonomy): domain Archaea; kingdom Methanobacteriati; phylum Methanobacteriota; class Halobacteria; order Halobacteriales; family Halococcaceae; genus Halococcus; species Halococcus qingdaonensis. Next base: position 2,272,030 of record NZ_CP101943.1, read on the forward strand.
AGCGCTTTCGCCTCGTTGATCGTCTCGAAGACGTCGCGCTCGTCGACGACCGCGTGGACCGCGACGCTCTCCTCGCCCGCGACGTCCATCACCGTCGGCCCGCCGAGCCCGGGGATCACGTCCCGGATCTCGTCGAGTCGCTCCTCGGGCGCGTTCATCATCACGTAGCGCTTGCCCTCGGCCGAGAGCACCGAGCTGAGCGCCGTCTCGACCTCTCCGAGCTTTGGATCGTCGGCCGCGTCCGCGCGGGCGAACAGCCGGGCCGAGCTCGGGAGGACCTCCTCGATGATGTCGAGCCCGTTGACGCGGAGGGTCGTCCCCGTCGAGGTGATGTCGATGATGGCGTCGGCCATCTCGACGTGGGGCGTGAGTTCGGTCGCGCCCGAGACCTCGACGACGCCGGGATCGATCCCTCGATCGGCGAAGAACTCGCGGGCGATGTGTGGGAACTCCGTCGCCACGGTCTTGCCGGCGAGGTCCGAGACTGATTCCAAAGAGCCGTCCTTGGGTGCGGCGAGTACGAGCCGGCAGCGCCCGAAGCCGAGATCGAGACGTTCGTCGAGCTCGACGCCGGCCTCACGGACCTGATCGAGCCCGGTGACGCCCGCATCGGCCGCGCCGTCGGCGACGTATCCGGGGACGTCCGCGGCACGGACGAACAGGACCGTGACGTCGGGATCCACGGTCGAGGCGTACAGCTGGCGCTCGGCCCCGTTCTCGATGTGGAGGCCGGCGCGTTCGAGCAGACTCACGGTCGGGTCGTGCAGGCGACCCTTGCTGGGCACGGCGAGGCGCATACCGGCCTCGGGTGGTCGGCGATGAACTGCCTTTCGTTACCGGTGCGATAAAGTGATGCGTTCGCTGGCCCGAGAAACGGTGTGAACCGAGCGACCGACGTGCTCGTGATCGGCGGCGGCGCGACCGGGGCCGGCATCGCCCGTGATCTGGCGCTGCGCGGCGTCGACGTCACGCTCTGTGAACGGGGCGGACTCGCCGCCGGAACGACGGGCCGTTCGCACGGCGTGCTCCACAGCGGGGCACGCTACGCCGACTTCGATCCCGCCGGCGCGCGCGAGTGCATCGCCGAGAACCGGATCCTCAAGGATATCGCCGGCGCGTGCATCGACGACACGGGCGGGCTGTTCGTCCAGCTCGACGGCGACGATCCGGACTACTTCGACGAGAAGCTCGCCGGCTGTCGCGAGCAGGACATCGACGCCACAGTGCTGTCGGACGCGGACGCACGCGAAGCCGTGCCCGAGCTCTCGGAACGGACCGAGCGCGTCATTCGGGTTCCCGACGGCGTGATCTACCCCTCGCGACTCGTCGCGGCCACGGCCGCGAGTGCCCGCGAACACGGCGCGCGGATACTGCCGAACACGCCCGTCACCGATCTGCTGTGCGAGGACGGCGCGGTCGTCGGCGCACGCGTCGGCGGTGATGACGGAGAGGAGATCCGTGCCGATCACGTCGTCAACGCGGCCGGCGCGTGGGCCGAGGAACTCGCCGCACAAGCCGGCGTCGAGGTGGCGATGCGACCGACCACGGGGGTGATGGTCGCCGTCGATCACGCGGGAATCGAGCCGGTGCTCAATCGCTGTCGCCCGCCGAGCGACGGCGATATCGTGGTGCCCCACGGCTCGCAGGCGGTGCTCGGCACGACGAGCGTCGACGTCGACGATCCCGACGACTACGACACCGACCGCGAGGAGATCGACCGGATGGTCCGCGAGTGCGCCGCGATGGTGCCCGCCCTCGAAGAGGACGAGATCTCGCGGGCGTACTGGGGCGTCAGGCCGCTGTACGCACCGGACGAGGCCGAACGTGACGAGTCGCGCTCGATCTCGCGCGGGTTCTTCCTGCTCGATCACTCGCGCGACGGCGTCGACGGGTTCACGAGCATCGTCGGCGGCAAGCTCACCACCCACCGGCGGATGGCCGAAGCCGTCACCGATCACGTCTGCGGCGAACTCGGCGTTTCGGGCACGTGTCGCACGGACGAGGAGCGACTGCCGGGCCACGACGATCCCGAGAAACTCGACGCACTCGTCGCCGAGTTCGGTGCGGACTCGCCGGCCGATCGTGACGTGACCGGTGCCTGAGGGGCGGGACGAACCCGTAGATTCACGCCGCCGGACGCGAAACCCACCGTATGACGACGCTCGAAACCACCGGCGGGCAGGTTCTCAGATCGGATATGACCGTCGAGCACGGCGACGTGCTCGTCGATCGAGAGGCGGGCGAAATCCTGGCCGTCGGCGACGTCCCTGCTGGCGACGAGACGCTCGACGCGACCGGCGGGCTCGTGATGCCGGGCCTCGTCAACGCTCACACTCATCTCGCGATGGCGCTGCTGCGTGGCTACGCCGACGACAAGCCGCTCGACAGCTGGCTGCGCGAGGACGTCTGGCCGATCGAGGGTGTGCTCGAACCCGACGACGTCCGCGCGGGAGCCGCGCTCGGCGCGCTCGAAAGCATCGAGGCGGGCACGACGGCGCTCTGTGACATGTACTTCGACGTGCCAGCGGTCGTCGATGCCGTCGAGCAGGCTGGCCTGCGCGCACGCGTCGGCCACGGCGTCGTCACCGTCGGGAAGGACAGTGACGAAGCCAGCGTGGACTTCGAAGAGGGGCTCACGGTCGCGCGCGAGCAGGACGGCGCGGCAAGTGGTCGAGTGTCGACGGCGTTCATGCCCCACAGCCTCACGACCGTCGACGGGGCGGAGCTCGACGAGTTCGTCCCGAAAGCCCGCGACGCGGACGTCCCGATCCACATCCACGCGAACGAGACGCGCGATGAAGTTACACCCATCGTCGACGAACACGGCGAGCGCCCGCTCGAATACGCCGCCGCACACGGGCTGCTCGGAGAGACCGACTTCATCGCCCACGGCACCCACCTCGACGCGACTGAGATCGACCTGCTCGCCGAGGCCGGGACGGGCGTCGTCCACTGTCCGGCCTCAAACATGAAGCTCGCGAGCGGCATCGCGCCCGTCCAGAAGCTGCTCGATGCAGGCGTCACGGTCGGGATCGGTACCGACGGCGCGGCCTCGAACAACGATCTCGACGTGTTCGACGAGCTGCGCGACGCGGCGATGGTCGGCAAGCTCGCGGCCGACGACGCGAGCGCTGTCGATGCGGCCACGGCAGTCGGGATGGCGACGGCGGGCAGCGCCGACGTGCTCGGCTTCGACAGCGGGCGACTCGCCGAAGGGAAAAAGGCCGACATCGCCGTGCTCGACCTCGACAGCGCACATCTGACGCCCCAGCACGATCTCGTCAGCCACCTCGCCTACGCGGCCTCGGGTGCGGACGTGCGCCACACCGTCTGTGACGGTGACGTGCTGATGCGCGACCGCGAGGTGCTCACGCTCGACGCCGAGGAGGTACGAGAAGAGGCCGCAGAACGCGCGACAGCCGCGGTCGAGCGCGCGCGCTGATTACCGATCGAGCACTCGTACGCCGACGGCCGCCAGTCCCGCGAGCGCCGCGAGTACGCCGAATCCCGGCCCGTCCGTACTGCTCGTTCCCGTTGCATTCGTTCGATTCCCCCCACCCGTCGTCGCGGCCCCGTTCCTGGCGTTCGCCGCGGGAACGAGCCGGTGGACGCCGCCGCCGAGATCGCCGCCTGCAGTCAGCGCGTAGAGCTCGCCGTCACCGTCGCGACCGATGGCGATGAGATGGGCGTTCAGTTCACCGTTGTTCGCCCCGGCGATGCGGAGCTTCTCGAACGACCGCAGCCCGTCCTGGCTCGGATCGGCGACGAACAGCGACCCCTGGGGCTTGCCGGCGCGAATGCTGTAATCACCGAAGACGTACTGGCCGTCGAGCGCGTCGACGCCGCCTTCCGAGATGTAGCCACCGATGACCGAGCTGCCGATCGGTTCGTCGTCGCGCGTGTGTGGATACTCGATGATGGGGCCGACGAGCCGCTCGCCGCCGCGGACGTCCCCCGGCGTCTCGGTCGGACAGGAATCGATGTTGCCGTTCGGTCTGAAACAGTGGGTGCCCTCGCGGACGTTCCAACCGTAGTTCTTCCCCTTCTCGACGACGTTGACCTCCTCGTAGCGGTCCTGGCCGACGTCGGCTACGTAGAGATCGCCGTCGGAAAATCCCATCCGCCACGGGTTGCGTAGCCCCCACGCGAAGTGTTCGTCCAGACCTTCTTCGCCGACGAGCGGGTTGTCGTCGGGAATGCCGTAGGGTTTGTCGCCCGTTCGGTTATCGACGTCGATGCGGAGCATACTGCCGAGAAAGTTCTCCGTCACGTCCTGCCCGTTGCCGCCGTCGAGCGCGCCGTACCAGTCCTGAACGTGGCCGGTGCCGGCATCGTGGGCCGCGCCGCCGTCGCCGAAGGAGACGTAGAGATAGCCGTCGGGACCGAACGTGACCGCACCGGCGTTGTGGTTGCTCTGGGGTTCGGGCACTTCGAGCAGCCGGCGCTCGGTGCCGGGGCGGCCGCCGCTCAGGTCGTCGGTGGCCTGAAACTCCGACAGCACCGCCGTGTGTGAGTAGGGTTCCGGCGTGGCGTCGGTCGGCGGGGCGCTGTATCGCAGGTAGAACGTCCCGTTCTTCTGGAAGTTCGGGTGGAAGGCGAGTCCGAGCAGCCCCTGTTCACCCTCGACGGGCGTCGTGCGGTCGCTGATGTCGATGAACGGGTTTCCCTGCGCGTTCGACTCGACCGTATACATCTGACCGGTACGTTCGAGGACGAATCGCCGATCGCCGCCCGGTTCGGGAGCGAAGTCGATCGGTTGCTCGAAGCCGCCGGCGACGGTGTCGAGGCCGATCGCCGGCCCGCGCGGGACGGGCGGGGACTGCTGTGGCTGAGGCGTCGCGCGCGCACGGCCGCTCGTGGCGAGCGGGACGGTGGCGGCACCGGCGAGCCCCAGGAATCGACGGCGTGGAACGGGGAAATCGGTCGGGTCGGCTGTGTCGTCCATCGTTGCTGTCGTCGGATGAGAACGTCCGGGTGGCTAAAGTCCTGCCGACAGGCCGCCGGCTGCCATCGTCTTCGGTAGCGTTTTGAGCGCGCTGGCCGTTCCTCGGACATGACCACCGAACCGATCACCGAGCGTCTCGACGATCCCACGAGCGCACGCGAGTCGGGCCGCCAGAAGATCGACTGGGCGCGCCAGCACATGCCGATCTGTGCCGCGCTGCGCGATGAGTTCGAAGAGACACAGCCGCTCGACGGCCAGCGAGTCGGAATGGCGATGCACGTCGAGGCGACCACCGCAGTCCTCACCGAAACGATCGCGGCCGCCGGCGCAGAGGTCGCCATCACGGGCTGCAACCCACTCTCGACGCACGACGACGTGAGTGCGGCGCTCGACGCCCAGGAGGGAATCACTTCCTACGCCGAACGCGACGTCGACGACGAGGGCTACTACGACGCCATCGAGGCGGTCATTTCCCACGAGCCGACCATCACCGTCGACGACGGGATGGACATGGTCGCAGCGATCCACGACGACCACCCCGAACTGATCGATTCGATTCTCGGTGGCTGCGAGGAAACCACCACGGGGGTCCACCGCCTGCGCGCGATGGACGACGATGACGCGCTCGACTACCCCGTCTTCGCGGTCAACGACACGCCGATGAAACGGCTGTTCGACAACGTTCACGGCACAGGTGAATCCTCGCTCGCGGCGATCGCCATGACGACGAACCTCTCGTGGGCGGGGAAGACCGTCGTCGTCGCCGGCTACGGCTTCTGTGGCCGCGGCGTGGCGAAGAAGGCAGCCGGTCAGAACGCGAACGTCGTCGTCTGTGAGGTCGACCCCCGGCGGGCGCTCGAAGCCCACATGGAAGGCTACGAGGTGCTCCCGATGGCCGAGGCCGCCGCCGAGGGCGACGTCTTCATCACCACCACCGGCAACCGGGACGTGCTCACCGAAGAGCACTTCGAGCGGATGAAAGACGGCGCGCTGCTGGCGAACGCCGGCCACTTCGACATCGAGATCGACCTGGAGGCGCTCTCGGAGCTGGCCGAGTCGACCCGTGAGGCCCGCCCCGGCGTGCGCGAGTACGAACTCGCCGACGGCACTCGCCTGAACGTGCTCGCGGAGGGCCGACTCGTCAACCTCGCCGCCCCCATCGCGCTCGGCCACCCGGTCGAGGTGATGGACCAGTCCTTCGGCGTACAGGCCGTCTGCGTGCGAGCGTTCACCGAAGGAGAGTACGAACCCGGCGTCCACGAGGTGCCCGACGCGCTCGATAGGGAGGTCGCAGAGATCAAACTCGACGCCGAAGGGCTCGCCATCGACGAACTCACCGAGACGCAGACCGAGTACATGGGTAGCTGGGATCACGGAACGTAGCGATGTCACACGCCAAGGGCGACCGGCGCGAGCGCGAGCTCGTCAACCGCCTCGACGCGGCGGGCTTTGCGGTGATGCGCGCACCCGCGAGCGGCAGCGCCACCGAGCGCGAACTGCCGGACGCGCTCGCCGGCAACGGCGAGGTGTTCTACGCCATCGAGGCGAAATCCTCGTCGGGCGATCCGATCTACCTCACTGGTGAGGAGGTCGAGGCGCTCGTCTTCTTCTCCCAGAACTTCGGCGCGAAACCCCGCATCGGCGTGCGCTTCGACCGCGAGGACTGGTATTTCTTCCATCCGAGCGAGTGCTACACCACCGACGGCGGCAACTACCGCGTGAAAAAGGAGACCGCACTCGAATCGGGGACGGATTTCGACGAACTCACCGGCGACTCCTCGCGCACGCGCCTCGACGACTACGACCGCTGAGGGGTGCGTCGTGCGGTCGTCTGACGCGGAGTTAAGTATCACCCGGCTATTGTCCCGAATGGGCGCGCCACCGGTTCACTCCCCATCCTCCCCACTCGCGCGCCCCGTGGTCCCCGCCTCGGCGGCCCTCCCCTCCCCTTTCGTTGCATCGTCCGAGAGCGACGCATCGGTGCCGTGAACGGTCGCGCGAACGCTCGCCACCGCGTCGGGATCGGCGATGAGCGCGAGACGGTCGCCCGGTTCGATCGCCGTCCGCGGAAGCGGGATCGTCAGCGACTCGCCGGCCCGTCCGTGGGCGTAGATCCGCGCCGCATCGGGCACGTCGAGGGCGACGACGCGCTCGCCGACGACTGGCGAACCCTCGGGAACGGTGAGCGAGGCCGCCGAGAGTCGCTCGGTGATATCCGCGAGCACGCTGAAATCTCCGCCGAGCAGGGCTGTCTTCGCCCCGGCCGCGCCGAGCTGTTCGGGGTAGATGATCTCGTCGACGCCCTCGCTGTACTCGCGGTAGACCGCCGCCGAGAACTCCTCACTGATGCGCAACACCGTCCGACAGCCGTGGTCGTTGGCGACGGCACAGACCGCGAAGTTGGTCTCGGGATCGCCGGTGAGCCCGCCGACGGCATCGGCCGCGTCGAGGTCGGCCTCGGCCAACACCGCCGTCGCGGCACCGTCGCCCTCGACGACCGTGAACCGGCTCTCGCGGGCGCTCTCGGCCTTCGCCGGGTCGTTCTCGACGACGACCACCTCGTGGCCCTCCGTAGCGAGGAGGTCGGCCGTTCGGGTACCGACACGCCCGTAGCCAACGATAACACATCTCATGGCCAGCCGTAGAACGCCCGGGATGAAAACCCTATCTCTCATTTCGGCGCGCTCGGACGGAACCGACGACGGCAATGGGGAGGACGGACTGGGTGCACCGCTACGGGCGCGCACGTTCCTGATCAAAAGCTATGTGCCGACCCCGATTACGAACGGGCGATGACACGGATCGCCATCACCGGTGCGGCGGGCAACGTCGGACGAACTCTGTTGAAGGGCTTCGACGACCACGACGTGACGCCGCTCGTCCACGGCGACGAGAACGACATCGACGGGATCGTCTGCGACGTGACCGATCGCGAGGCGTTCACCGAGGCGCTCGCCGGCCAGGACGTGCTCGTCCATCTCGCGGGCAACGCCTCGGCGTACGCCGACTGGGACGACGTGCGCGAGGTCAACATCGACGGCGTCTACAACGCCTACGAGGCTGCCATCGACAACGGACTCGACCGTGTGGTCTACGCGAGTTCGAACCACGCGGTCAACATGGACGACGTCGTCGATCCGAGCGAACCCGAGACGATGCGGCCGGACGCGCCGCCGGTCTTTTCCGACACCGACGCACGGCCCGATTCCTACTACGGGATCACGAAAGTCGCCGGCGAGGCCATCGGCAACTACTACGCCGCCCGCCACGACATCGAGGTGGTCCACGCGCGCATCGGCTGGCTGATGGATCGCGAGGAACTCGTGGATACTCAGGAGAACCCCGATCACGAGTATCCCGAGGCGTACGCCCGCTTCGCGCGCGCGATGTGGCTCAGCCATCGGGACTGTCGCAACTTCTTGGAACGGGCAGCCACGGCCGATCTCGCCGAGAGTCCGGTCGCTGCCCACGGTGTCTCCCGAAACGACGAGCGCTCTCTCTCGCTGACCGAAACCCAGCGCGCGCTCGGCTACCGACCGCGGGACAACGCTGGCGAGGCGCTCGAAAACTGACGGCTCGGCGCGCTGCGAACTTCCCCACTCCCTTCTCCGATCGCCCTCTCGTTCAGTCGAACAGTTCCTCGACGAGCAGATCGGCGATGCGCTCGTTGGTCGCCGAGCTGTAGTGGCCGCCCTCGCCACGCTGGACGTAGAGCGACTCGACGGCTTCCGGATCGTCGGCCTCCTCGAAGTGGCGCGGGATGTCGATGGTCTCCAGGGTCGGGTAGCGCTCGTCGAGCCGATCGAGCAGATCGCCGTAGATGGGGCCATGCGTCGCCTCGTAGGCCGCATAGCGCAGCTGACCGGCCATCGCGAACACCGGGGTAAACTCCTCCTGATCGGCGTAGTCGACGAACTCGCCGACGATCGCTTCAAATAGATCGGCTTTCTGGTCGTACAATTCCTCGTGGTAGCGAACCCGTGGCTGTTCGAGCCTGACCCCCGAGCGCGTCTTCGCGCGGGCGGTGTCGATGCCGGGCAGCGAGACGCCGAATCGCCCTTCGACGTCCTCTAGGCCAGCGGCGGCGAGATAGCGGAGCTGTTCCGGTGGGGAGAGCAGGTCGGTCGCGTAGGGGAAGCGCGCGAGATGCGGTTTGAACCAGTGGTCGTAGTGGTAGTCGTGCGAACGGAGGAACTCGGCGTGGGCTTCGAGATCGAGCAGATCTTCTTTTTCGGTGATCGGCGTTTCGACGCGCTCCAGCGAGCCGTCGTCGAGTCTGTAGCGCGGCTTCACCGCGAGCACGTTGCCGAACTCCTGGTAGTGTTTCCAGACGCTCAGGATCCGGGCGATCGACGACGCCGTGACGAGGACGATCACGTAGTCGGTCGGATCCTCGGGGTACTGGCGTTGCAGCCGCATCAGCGCCTGATCGAGCCCGTAGTTGCCGCCGCCGTAGTTGCCGACGTGCGTGTCGAGCGTTTCGGCGAGGTGGTGCTGAAAGGTCTCGTCGTCGTCGACCTCCCGACAGAAACAGTAGGAGTCGCCGTAGGTCGAGATAGAGAGATCGGCATCGTCGTCGCGGTCGGCAGCCGGACAGACCCGACTGCCGTACTCGTCGGTCGAATACTCGACGACGGTGCGGACCTCCTCGCCGGGGAGGTGATCGCCGGTATCCTTCTGTTTCGTCCGCTCGGGCTGGGGACACCAGCCGAGTTCCGCATCGAAACTGGAGAGTTTTTCGAGGAGTGACCGGTCGATCTCCGGGAACTCCTCCAGAACGACCGTCGGCATGCTGTTCAATCCCTCACCGTATCGCCGCAACAGTCGGCGCGCAAGGAGTTCCAGACCAACCGCGCTCCCTGCCGCAGCGCCGAGCGTCGCCCACGATCGCGTTCGTCGCCCGTCGGTCTCGACCATCACTCGACAACTGGCGGCACGGTGCTGATATACGTTGTGCTGAACGCACTCGCCGGTGGCCGTCTTCGTCAGTGCATCGTCCCGAAACGCCTCTCGATGTTTTCTCGACGAATTTCGAGATTTAGTTGGACTAATAGGAGCGCTATCCATAGCTATTTTCCAAATTTCGCCGATAGCGGGATCGGCGAGCGGAACAGATATTTGACAGCCCATCACGATCGATCGAGCATGGCCTTCGCCGAGCAAACGATCGCCGAATTCCTCGACGACGTCGCAGCACGCGCAGTCACGCCGAGCGGCGGTGCGGTCGCTGCCGTCGGCGGTGCGTGCGGCGCAGCGCTCTGCGAGATGGTGTGTATCCATACGATCGAGAAAGACGACGGCGACGTGGAGTCAGAGCTCTCGACCGTCCGTACTGAACTCGAAACGCGCCGGGAACGCCTGCTGGAGCTCGCGGACGAGGACTCGGCCGCCGTCGACGAGCTGCAGGCCGCGTTCGCAGCCTCGACCGACGAGGAGCGCGCCGAATTGATCGACGAGCGATCGCGCCGCGCTGCCGACGTACCGCTCGACATCGCCGAGGCCTGTCTCGACGTGCTCGATCATTCCAAAATTGTGACGGCGAAAGGAAATCAAAATGCGCTGGCCGACGCCGGAACCGGCGCGTTTCTCGCTCACGCGGCGCTGAAAGCGGCAGTGTTCACCGTCCGATCCAATCTCGGACTGATCGAAGATCCGACCGTCGTCGCAGCGATCGAGGAGCGTGTGGCCGAGATCGACGAACGGGGCGACGAAGCGCTGACACAGGTGCGATCGAACATCGAGAAATCGGCCTGATCGGGCAGCGCTCACGAACGACTATCGAAATTGGCCGCGTAGCTGACGATCACGAAAACCGTCGGCACGAGTTCGTCGTCGGGGCCAGAAAACGCCGATCCATCCGGTTGCGGCACGCTGCCGAACCCGTTCGGGGATACTGCGAGGGGGCTGGCCGTCGTAGGCGGACGCATGAGCGCGATCGTGGGCGATCTCGAAACGGATCGACAGCCGCCAATGACGATCCCGCTGGCACATTTCGTCGTCGGTTTTTGCTTTCTCCTCCTCGGCGGTCTACTCGGTGCTGTGAACGCGCTCGACATCGGATTCGGAATGACGCGGCTTTCACACCTCCATCTGCTCTTCGTCGGGTGGATCTGTCTCACCATCATGGGTGCGATGACGCAGTTCGTCCCGGTCTGGTCGGGCGTCGAACTCCACTCGCGCCGACTCGCGCTCGCGCAGCTGTGGCTGCTCACTCCCGGACTCGTCGGGTTCGTCACGGCGCTGCTCGCGGGAAATCTCGGTTGGCTCCCGCTGTTCGGCTCGATCATGCTCGTCGGCTTCTGGCTGTTCGTCTACAACGTCGGGCGGACGCTGCTGTGCGCTCGTCCGTTCGACGTGACCGAGCGCCATTTCGCGTTCGCGCTCGGAACGTTTCTCCTGCTGACGATACTGGGGGTGCTGCTGGCGATCGATTTCACCAAGCCACTGTTCGGCTCGTCGCTCCCGCGTGGGCAGGTTCTCATGGCGCACGCGACGCTCGCGGTCTTCGGCGCGGTGCTCACGACGGTGCTCGGCGCGCTCTACCAGCTGGGAACGATGTTCACCCAGACCTCGCTGCACGGCATCGATCGCCCGCTCAAACGGTTCGAGGAGGTCGCCTATCCCACCGGCGTACTGGCACTCGCCGCTGGCCGCCTCGTGGCGAACGGAACGCTCGCCCGTATCGGTGGGCTGCTCGTCGTCGTGAGCGTCTTCGCCGTCGGCATACTCCTCGCCCGACGGCTCTTCGAGACACGGGTTCCGTGGACGCCGATGCTGTCGCGGTACGCCGTCGTGGCCGTTGCGATGGTGCTATGGGCGCTGGTGACAGCGCCGGCGTGGGTCGACGATCCACTCGCCCGGGCGACGCTGTTCGGCACCGAGAGCCCCCACCTGCTCGCGTTCGGCGTCGTCGGGTTCGTGGTGCTCGGCACGCTCTATCACGTGGTGCCGTTCATCGTCTGGGTGCATCGCTACAGCGACCGGCTCGGCTACGAGACGGTACCCATGATCGACGATCTCTACGATGCGCGCGTCGCTACCGCCGATCTCGTCGCGCTGGTCGTCGGCACCGGACTGCTCGTCGTCGGTGAGCGATTCGCCCTTTCCGATAGCGTGTTTGCCGTCGGTGGCGTCGTCGCACTCGTCGGATTCGTTCTCTTCGTCGGCAACATGCTGCTGGTCGTTCGTGATCACAGCCCTCAGGGACTCGTGGACATCCTCGTTCCGAGACGTGCGACGCACGCATCGCGTTCCGTCGACTCCCAGCCCGAGGAGCGGTGATCCAACGCCGATCATGTTCGGGATGAACGCAATAGCTACGGAGCGGTGATCCGGAGACGAGCACCAATGACGGCATCCGAACCCATGACCGAACCCGAATGCGTATGCCTCGATGAACTGGAGGGAGCGCCACACGCGGTCGTCTTCGACCGCGACACGCCGCGAACTATCCGCCTCACGCTCGGATCCGAGCAGCAACTACCTGGCCACCGCCATCCTGGAACCAACGTCGTCTGCCATCTCGTCGCGGGCGAGCTCGATCTCACCCTCGACGGCGAATCACATCGCCTCGCCGCGGGCGACCTGCTCCGGTTCAGCGGCGATCGCGAGATCTCACCGACGGCTATCGAGGATAGCGTCGCCGTACTCGTGTTCGCCCCACAGAAGGACTAGCCGATTCGGTTGGTCCGGGATCACGAGCGATAGCCATCAGCGAGCATCCTGAACGATTCAGGGTCCACGAAGACCGACGACAGCCTGAGAATCGAATGTTCATCTGGTTCAGAACGGTGACTGTGTCTCGCCGGCCGATCCCGGCTGCCGTCTCGACCCGGCCGTTGCACTCTCGCTCGCTTCGTCGATCCGACCGGTGTCGCGATAGCGTGCGTCGAGTTCGTCGAGGCGGTCGTTGATGGCCGTGCTCTGCTGATGCATCGGATGGACGCGAACGCGCACACGATCGTACTCGTGGCGGTCGCTCAGGCCGTTCCACGCGCGAAACGAGCCGATGGTGAGCGTGTGGCTCTGCGGACAGAACGGTGTCGTCGGGGTGAACTCCGCACGGAGCGTCGAGCGGTCGTCGACCTCCTCGGCGTAGCGATAGCCCGCAGCCGGATGGCGATCGTCGAGATTGAGCCGTGTGAGATTGTAGCCGAACGTCATGTCGTAGACACCGCGCTCGTCGAATAGCCGCTTCGTGAGCCGGTGGAAGGCCGTGTGGCGATCGTCGATCAGAACGTCGTGGCCGTCGAGAAACGGGCCGGATTCCGGCAGATTTTCGGGAACGAACTCGTGATAACGATCGAAGAGGCTATCGTCCGCCCTGGAAAACCGCGACGGGAACTCGGGCATGGTCGTGTATCGAATCCGAGAACCGGTAACTGCTGTCCCGAACCCGTTCGTGGCCATCGGGCGTTTCGACGGGGTGAAAACGGAACCGGTGGCCGATGCGAAGATGTTCGCAACAGCGTATTCCGGTTGGTGTGATCAAGTATCACTATGGCCGATCGCTCCGGGGATGCAGGCGTCGCCTGCGACGGGTGGGACTACTCCGGCTGTGAGGGGACGAAATACTGCCCGCCACGCTGCCCACGGTTCGTCGACGGCGACGGGACGGCACTGCTGGTCAGACCGTACGAGCCGGACTACCGGGACGCGCTGGTGCAGATGTACGAGGCGATCGATGCGGACAGCAGAACGCTCGGGCTGCCACCGGAGTCGCGTGAAGGGATCGAGGACTGGCTCGATCACCTCACGTCAAACGGATGGAACCTCGTTGCGCTCGCCGGCGACGACGTGATCGGCCATATCGCGGCCGCCCCACTGGACGACGAGGAGCCACATATCGTCGTGTTCGTCCACCACGCCTACCAGAATCGGGGCCTCGGTATCGAGTTGATCAGACAGCTCATCGCCCACGCCGACGACAGGGATCACGGTGCGCTCGTACTGACCGTCGCCGCGGAGAACGAGCGTGCCAGAACCGTCTACGACAACATCGGCTTCGACGTGAGCGATCGGCTGGCAACCGAGATCACGATGCGACTCGCGATCGAGGAGCCGATCGCGAAACAGGTACGACTCCCGCCAGCGGAGCGGCCGTGATTGCTCTCATCGACGAACAGGCCGTGTCGGTCGGTTCAAAAGAAGAATTCGACGAGCGAGGCCACAGCGCATGATCTCGATCAGCAAACTACGCTGTGGTCTCGACGCCAGAGGTCGTCTCGGCACGGTCACTCGTCCGATAGCGTGTTCGGATCGAACACTCCAGCGCCGTCCGCACATCGGAGTGGTCTGCCGACGACGTGTTTCGAAGCGACTGTGTCGGCGAAGCCAGCAGCTCGTCGACGAGTGCATCCGCCATGTCGGCGACGATGGCCTGTTGGGTATCGGTGAGGGTTCCGTGCTGTTCCAGCTTCGTGAGGGCAGTCCGGAGCTCCCGCCGTTCGATCCGATCTGCATGGACGTGCAGCTGCTCGATGGTGCGCTCTCGTGACGGATCGTGACGGCTCGATCGCTGTGAAACGCGACGCCGACGATCACGGCTATCGTTTTCGGTGTTCTTGGTCATCGGTCCATTCATCGGGCGGTGAACTGCTAGTCGGGAAGTGCTCCATCGTATCCGTTCGGTGTGTCCGACAGAACGGATCGATCAGACGTGGACGCGGGTGACGTGGCCGCCACAGCCACACTGTTCGACGTAGCTCCACTCGATCTCGTCACCGTATTCGTCGGCGAGCGCGTCGAAGAGGTACTCCTGCGGATGGCCGTGATCGCCGTGCGTAACGAGGTTGACGTGGTTGCCCGGGACCGTGTGTTCGATCGCGTCGAGCGCCTGCTCGACGACCAGTGCCCTGTCGTCGGCGTGACGCGGTTTTTCGAGGTTCGCCGACCAGGAGTTGTCGTGCAGACGGTCGGTGATCGGTTCGGCATCGTTGTGGGATACGCTCGCCATGTTCTGTCTTGGACTCCAGACCAGGAAAGCAAACCCCCGAACGTGTTCGGCGTATCGGGGCAGCAGAGAACACGACCCCGAGGCGATCGGACTTGACGGACGGCTGTGTGAACATCTTCGGGGAACTGTTCGTGAACATCCGAGCCGTCGATTCACTCATGCCCGCCGTGGACGAGTACGTGACCGATACCGAAGCGCCGACGAACTGGGCGAGGGAGACGATGGACGCCCGCGACCTCCCGCCGCCACAGCCGCTCCAGAACACCCTCGAACGACTCGTCGAAATGGACGACGAAACCGTGTTGGTGCAGGTGAACGACCGCGCTCCACAGCATCTGTATCCGAGACTCACCGATCGTGGCTACGAGTACGAGACGATCGAGGTGGCCCCCGGTGTCGTCACCGTCATCTGGATGGCGGATCTCTGAATCGGACGTGAGGGGTCACGGCGAGTGGATGCTGAAAACGGGTAGCTACGGAGTGGCTACTTCTTCGGCAGCGTCGCGACGAACTCGTTTTCGCCACGTTCCTCGACATCGTAGCCCTCGGCGTCGAAGTCGGAAATTTCGGCCTGCATCTCGTAGAACAGTGGTTTCGGATCGTGATCGTTGACCAGCGTCAGCGCCTCGCCGCTCTCCAGGTTGCCGAACGCGTCGTGGACTTTCGGGTGACGTTTCGGGGCTGGGATATCACGGAGATCGAGTCGGTCGGACATACGCTTGCCCGTACTCCCCGGAGAGCCCAAATCGTTTTCCCGAAAGTGTTCGGTCAGGCTTTCGTGATCGACACGCGCCACTCGTCCTCGCCGGCACGTTCGGTCTCGTGGGCGTAGCCCTGCCGTGCGAGAACGGCGTAGAGCGGCTCTGGCTCGAAACTGTTGACGAGCACGAGCGTCTCGCCGCCGTCGAGTTCGTCGAGCGACGCCATGATCTCGCCGAACGGCTCGCCGTCGATCGTTCGGACATCGAGTTCGCGCGTGCCGTCCGCCGTCGGTCCGGTTGGCATGGACGTTCTCACCGATCGACAGGAATAGCCGTTCCGCCGATGATGTTCGCTCACGTGCACGTCGTCCCGTGGACGAACATATTCGGGAACATTGATTGGGTTCCGGGCCGCAGACGTTCCACTGTCGACGATGCCACGAGCCAATCTCACGCTCACGATCCCCGAACACGTCTGGATCGGGGAGATATCACGCACACATCCGGCGGCGACCGTTCGCATCCTCGCAGCGCTCGCCGGCGACGACGCCGGCGTCGGCCTCGCCGAGATCACGAGCGAGAACCTCTCCTCGATCCTCGCCGATATTGAGGCGAGCGACGCCGTCGTCGAACTCGACATCCTCCGCCAGCAGAGCGACGAGGCACTGATCCAGTTCGAGACGACGACGCCGCTGTTGCTGTTCCCGATCCAGGATTCGGGCGTCCCACTCGAAATGCCGTTTACCATCGAGGAGGGTGAAGCCATCTGGGAGGTCACCGCACCGCAGCGACGGCTCTCGGAGCTCGGCACGCAGTTCGAACAGTTCGGGATCCCGTTCACCGTCAACGAGATCCATCGTCGTATCGAGCCGACACAGCTCCTCACCGACACGCAGCTCGAACTCGTCCGTGCGGCCATCGAGCAGGGTTACTACGACACGCCGCGACGCTGCTCGCTGACCGATCTCGCTGCGGAGTCCGATCTGGCGAAATCGACGTGCAGCGAAACGCTCCACCGCGCCGAGGAGAAGATCATCAAACAGTTCGTCGAGAACCTCCCCGATTCGACGCCGGCGGAGCGACCATGAGATGGGATGGCTACGCGTCCACCGACGGTGGCGAGCAGCCGTCGGCGTGAGAGCACCGCTACCCACGACGAATGAGTACGTTCAAACCGTCCGTGGCCGCTCGACCGATCGAACACGAGGCGATATCCAGATGGGGGGCAAAGATGGCGCGTGATCCGTTCGCTGCCGACCATCCACAGTTACAGGTCGTCCTCGATGCGCTTGACGACCCCGAATGCCGCACCATCATCAAGCAGATGGAGGAGCCGATGACCGCCAAGGAGCTCTCGAAGGACTGTGACGTGCCGCTCTCGACGACCTACCGGAAGCTCGAACGACTCACAGACGCCTCGTTGATCGAGGAGCAAACCGAAGTCAGAGCCAGCGGTCGACACACAGCACGGTACGCACTCGATTTCGAGGCGATACATATCGATCTCGAAGAGGACCGATCGCTGGAGCTGACGATCGAGCAGCCCGAACAGACGCCGGAGAAACAGCTCTCGGAGCTCTGGGCGGAGGTACGAAAGAGATGAGCGCACTCGTCGCGACCGCAGTGACCGTTCTCAAGGTGTTGAGTCTCTCGCTCGGCGGGCTGATAACGTACTTCGCGTACAAGGCCTACCGGCGAACCGAATCACCCGCCCTTCGCGCACTCACGATCGGCTTCGCCGTGATCACGCTCGGCGCGTTCGTGGCCGGGATCGTCGATCAGATCGTACCGGTCGACCAGAGCCACGCACTTCTCGTCGAGAGCGCGTTCACCGCGGGCGGGTTCGCGATCATCCTGTATTCGCTCTACGTCGACTGAGTGCGATCCTGCGGATAGAGGTGGAAGGGAGGGTGAGGGGAACGAAGCGTACTGGACGACAGTTCTGCCGTTTCGGATCGATTGGCGGATGCCACGAGCTTGCTGCTGACGAACGTGTTCGGGAGATGTCAGCGAGTGAGAATCGTCCCGGCTCATATTGAAGTGGCCGTCGAAATATCGGCGTAGCATGGACGTCACCCGAAAGACGCTCGCGAAGATCCTCGTCGTGGTGTTCGTGGCCAACCTCGTCGTCATGGGCGCTGGCGCGCTCTACTCGTATCAGAACGCCCCACCCATTCCACAGGAGGTGGTCGGCCCGGACGGCCAAACGATCGCCACCGACGAGCGGATCCAGGCCGGCAAGGCCACGTTTCAGTCGAACGGCCTGATGAACCACGGGTCGATCCTCGGCAACGGAGCCTATTTCGGCGTGGACTTCACCGCCGATGCGCTCGATCTCAAGACCCAGTATATGCAGGAATACTACGCGAACGAGCGCCGCGGCCAGTCCTATCGCTCCCTGCCCGACGCCCAGCAGGCCGCGATCGACAGTCGAGTGACGAACGAACTCGACACGGACTACGACGGCGGCCCGGTCGAATACTCCGCCGCCGAACTGTTCGCCCACCGGCAGATCCGCGAGGAGTACGTCGACCGCTACGCGAACGGTGCGCGCGAGCGCGGCGTGCCCGCCGGGATGATCGAAAACCCGGAGGACGCACGGCGGTTCGCCGACTTCGCGCTCTGGACCGCGTGGGTCTCCCACACCGATCGTCCCGGTGCGGACTACTCCTACACGAACAACTGGCCGTACAACCCCGTCGCGGGCAACGTGCCTGCCGGCCCGACGGTGGTCTGGAGCGCCGTCGCGATGGTCCTGCTCATCGCGGGCGCTGGCATCGGCGTCTGGCTCTACCACTCGATCGAACTCGCCGAACCCGAGATCGGCGGCATCGAGATCCCCGATCCGCGCGAGGTCGATCTCCTGCCGAGCCAGCGCGCCGCGACACGGTACATTCCCATCGCCGCGTTGCTGTTCGTCGTACAGGTGCTCTTCGGCGCGCTGCTCGCCCACTACTACGTCGAACGCGACGGCTTCTTCGGGCTCGGCGACCTGCTCGGGATCGATATCCTCCAGTGGCTGCCCTTCGCCATCTCGAAAACGTATCACCTCGATCTCGCCATCCTCTGGGTCGCCACGCTCTGGATCGGTGCCGGCCTCTTCTTACCCGGCTTGCTCACTGGCCACGAACCCGACCACCAGCGCACGCTCGTCAACGTGCTGCTGGGCGCACTCGTGGTCGTGGTCGTCGGCGGGTTCGTGGGCGTCTGGCTCGGCTTCAAGGGCGTTATCGGCACCGACAACCCGCTCTGGTGGATCCTCGGCAACGAAGGGCTGGAGTACGTCGAGGTCGGGCGACTCTGGCAGTTCGGCTTGCTTCTCGGGTTCGTCCTCTGGACGATCCTGCTCTATCGCGGGTTCAAGCCCATTCTCGAACGCGAATCGCGCTACGGGCTCGCCCACATGATCATCTACGCCGGCGGTTCGATCGGCCTGCTGTTCGTCGCCGGCGTGCTCTACACCCCGCAGACGAACATGGTGATGACGGAGTTCTGGCGCTGGTGGGTCGTCCACATGTGGGTCGAGGGCTCCTTCGAGTTCTTCATCGTCGCCGTCATCGGCATCACGCTCGTCTCGATGGGGCTCCTGAAGAAGCGCTCGGCGGAGAAGGCTGTCATGCTCCAGGCGCTGTTCGTGATGGGCTCGGGCGTCATCGGTGCCTCACACCACTACTGGTGGGTCGGCCTCCCCGACGTCTGGATCCCGTTCGGCTCGATCTTCTCGACGCTCGAACTCATCCCACTGATCCTCATCCTCTTCGAGGCACTCGGGCAGTATCGCGCGCTCGCGACGAGCGACGACTCGTTCGCCTACCGGCTGCCCTTCATGTTCATCATCGCCTCTGGCGCGTGGAACTTCCTCGGCGCGGGCGTGCTGGGATTCTTCATCAACCTCCCGATGATCAACTACTACGAGCACGGCACCTACATGACGGTGGCCCACGCCCACGCGGCGATGTTCGGGGCCTTCGGCTTCCTCGCGCTCGGGATGGCGGTGTACATGCTCCGGCTCACCGTCGATCCCGACCGGTGGAACGAACGCCGGCTCCGGTGGGCGTTCTGGCTCTGGAACGCCGGTCTCGCCATCATGGTACTCATCTCGCTGCTGCCGATCGGCTTCCTCCAGCTCGAAACCGCGTTCACGCAGGGCTACGACGCCGCGCGCTCGCTGGCCTTCTACAACGGCGATCTCGTCCAACTGCTGTTCTGGGCACGGTTCCCCGGCGATACGCTGTTGATCCTCGGGACGGTCGTCTTCGCCTACGACGTGATCCGCAAGCGGTTCGTCCTGCGGGAGACGTCGACCCCCGACGAGACCCCCGGCGGAACGATCCCCGATCGGATTCTCCCCGAAGACGACGACTGAAACCGGGATAGTCCTCTTCCCCCTCCCCCACCTCCTCCGAGTGGTCGTCGCGATTACGAGCGGTGAACAAGGGAGAAGATCATCCGGAATGTGAATTCCCACCACATGTGATAAATGCAATAAAACACGCTCCTAGATCCCATGCGTGCTGTTTTTGATGCCGAAGTGGGCGAACACGAACAGAGTCGCGAGGAGCCAGCAGCCGAGTATCGTTCCCGTAATCACGGTCGGGGCGATCTCTCCGGCGACAACGGCCGCTACAGCAGCCGTAACTCCAAGATCGTGAGCCACTTATAGAATCGCGCAACGTTCCGTTTCGTCAAATATCGGTCACTGGCGTCGGGCCCGTCGGTGGCCATGATACGCTCGAATGATAGCTGGGGGAAACATCGTTCTTTGGGCAGTCGACTGTTCGGAGTGAGCGACGCGAGAGATCGCCGGTCGCTCGCCGCTTACAGGTCCTTGCCGCCGTTGACGTCGATCACCTCGCCGGTGATGAACGACGATTTCTCGCTCGCGAGAAAGCCAACGACCTCGGCGACTTCCTCGACCGTACCGAGCCGTCCGAGCGGCGTGTCCTCCCTGATGTCCTCTTGCAACCGCTCAGGAACGCTATCGAGCATGCTGGTGGCGATGAATCCCGGTGCGACGCAGTTGGCCGTCGAGCCCTCGTTCGCCAGCTCCAACGCCAGCGTCTTCGTGAACCCGAAGATCCCGCTTTTCGCCGTCGCGTAGTTGGCCTGGCCCATGTTGCCGCCCTTGCCCACGATGCTCGAAATGTTGATCAGGCGGCCCTCGTCGGCTGCCGCGATGTCGTCGTAGAACGCCTGCGTACAGTGAAAGGCCCCGTCGAGGTGGATATCCAGAACGGTATCCCACTGCTCGTGGCTCATCTCCGAAAAGAGGACGTCCTGGTTGATCCCCGCGTTGTTGACCACCACGTCCGCCCTGCCGAACGCCTCCTGGGTCGCCTCCTGCATCGCCGTCACTTCCTCCCGATCGGTGACGTCCGCCTGGATCGCGATCGCGCGACCATCGCCCGATTCGATCCGATCGACGACCTCGTTGGCGGCCGATTCCGACCGCCGGTAGTTGACCACTACGTTCGCTCCCTGCTTGCCGAAACATTCGGCGATCCCGCGGCCGATCCCCCGCGACGAACCGGTCACCACACACGTCCGATCATCCATATGGTAGCATCAGCAACGCATTCGGTATGAAGATTGGGTCGGGACGGATGCAAGCATCAGGCGATACCGACACGGTTCTCGTGCCCGTCAGTCGGGCGAGATTCCCGGTTCGAGCCACCGCTCCTCGCCACATCGTCTGCATCGCCAGACCATTCGCGGTGGGTGCGTGCGGGACAGGCCAAACCGATCCTCGATCGTCGTCCCCTCCGGCCGGAACGAATGGTGATGCAGCCGACAGATCGTTTCGGAGACGTCCGCACCAGGGAGGGAGAGTCGCCCGCGGAGCGATTCTGCACGAACCACGGTCAGTTCCAGAACGAGATAGAGCAGCAGACAGATCGCGGCCACACCGAGCGCCATCGCATTCACCCCATTTCCAACGAGAACGGCGATCACACCGACGAATCCGGCCAGAATCCCCACCGCAGTCTGGCCGATCGCTACGAGTGTGTAGTATGGGTCCGCTACCACGAGTCGAGGCGTGTTTTCGACGATTCGGAATCGGAAATGAGCTTTATCATCCATGTTTTTGTCAATTATGCGCAGTCCGTTTGCTGGAGATCGTTCGCCGTCGAGAGTTGGGAAGCAGCCATCGCTGAGTGTGCTGTTTGATCCCCTATCAGCGTAATAAATATAACTACAATCGTCGATCACAGCAGGCACGGTCCGAACGAGGCAGATGCTTCTATCGCAGTATCACTGCGATGGGTGGCGATCAGCGGGCCATCCACGTCGTTCTTTAAGTGGTTCTGGCGATAAAGTGAAGATACGAGAGAGGCCCCGTCGTGTTCTGGGCCGAGAATCGTTCCACACGGACGCATCTTTCAACTCGCAGCAGCTACTACTGTCCGAACCATGCCCAACGGTGGAACCGCTCCACGGCCGACGTCCCAGTCCGATCGGGAAGAGATCGGTCGGTTGAGTCGCCGTCCCGGCGATAGTACCGTCTCACGTGCTGATCTCCAGCGCGACGAAACCACCCGCCGCTGGGGGCTGGTCACGCCCAGCGCGACACGCATTGGACGCCCGGACTCACCCGACGGCGATCTCAGCGACAACATCCGCCGCCTCCACGAAGAGCGTCACCCCGCGATGGAAGGCTACAGTCGGCGCGCTCACCGGCTCGAAAAGCTTCGTCTCACCCACGCACTCTGTGGGAGCCTCGGGCTGACGCCGTGGCAACGCGACCGCACCATCGGCACGATGGTCGATCTCGATCTCACCGCCTTCGGCAGCCAGCGCGCCATCCCGAAGGTCGCGCTCGTCGTGATCCGCCACGTGGTCGATCGCGAGCGCGAACACCATCTCGGCCTCCACGACGACGAGTGGATCGCCGAACAGCCACCGGACCGGCTCGCCGAACTCTACGACAAGTTCCACTCGATCACCGACGACGAGCAGTTCACCGCGCTCTGCGAGCAACACGACCTCGACGTGACGAATCTCAACCGCCTCCGTCGGACGCTGATCGACCAACTCGACGAGCAGGACCTCCACGAGGCGGTCTACGGACGCAATCCCTACCGCGATCCGAGTCTCCCGGAGCTGACCATCGGCTCCTCGGCCTGATCGATGGGCGGGGGACCCGATCGTTCTTTAAGTGGTTCTGGCGACAAGGTGAAGATACGAGAGGAGACCGCTCGTACCGTTCGGTAGTATTTTTCTCTCCTGGAACTGATGTCGGCGTGATCCGCTCAGCTACTCGTCGTTCATCGTGCGATCGAGCTTCGTCCGAACGAACTCCTCGGCGATGACCGTATAGCGGACCGACCCATCGGCTTTCTCGCGAACGCAGGCGGTACAGTACGTCATCCGTCGCCTGGTGCCGTCTTCGAGAACGTACTGCTCGGTTTCGCGCTCGCTGGAGTCGCTCGATCCACAGTTCGGACACGCCGGAGGGTCCGTCGTTCTGTCACGCTCAGTGTCCATTGTAGTTGCTCCGGGAAATCGAGAGCGATCAGTCGTCAACAGCCACGTACTGGTCTTCCCACTCGCGGCGGGCCTCGATCTCCCGGTGACCACGCTGGGTCAGCCGATAGTAGTTCGTTCGTTTGTCGAGCTCGCCCTTTTCGAGCAATCCCTTCTCGACGAGCGTATCGAGGTTGGGGTAGAGCCGTCCGTGATGGATCTCCGTCTCGTAATAGCCTTCGAGTTCGTCTTTGAGCTCGAGCCCGTTCGGTTCGTCCTCGCTGGCAGCCACGTACAGCAGGTCGCGCTGGAAGCCAGTCAGATCATACATATCCCTGAGATGGTCATTCTATCAGTAAAATATATCGATATCCGGAAACGGGATGACTCATCCGACGCAAGAGCCGAGGCTGGATGGCTTGCAGTCGTATGTGTCGGCCCGCAATACAGCATTCGCGACCATCGGAATCGGCATCGCAGCGCTCGCACCCGTCGCTTTGGAGAGATGATCGATAGAAATCACACCCCGATCAGGGCGGTTCCTTACCGTTCCACGGACCGGTCGTCGCTTGTGGAACGACAGTTCGATTGGCCAACAGAAAGTGGATGATGTCGTCACCAAAGACGAGCAATCCAGTGTAAGCCTAGGCCGGGATTTGAACCCGGGGTCTCGTCCTTACCAAGGACGCGCTTTACCGCTAAGCTACCCAGGCGGACATCACACCCTACCGCCGAGCCGTCTTTATCCGTTTCGGTTCACGAGTCGGTTGCCGACGTGCGCATACCGGCGTCGGCCGACTCGAACGGCGCGCTCGCCCGCCGAGAGAGCGCGTCGCGCGTCGTGGTGTCGAAAAGCTCCGCGGCGGCGGGGAGTTCGGTCGCCCCTTCGTCGGCGAGATCGGCGACGAACTCGCGGTAGGACGCCGAAGGATGGCCGTCGACGACCGTGGTACCGGCGACGGCGGCGAGGCGGAACACGTCGGCTTCGAGGCGGCGCTCGTCACGGTCGCAGGTCCGATCGCGGCCGAAATTACGCACCGTTTCGACGGCGCTCCCGGCGGCCTCCGTGCGTGCGAGCAGGTAGAAGCCACGGGCGACGAGCGCGTCGGCGGCGAGCACCGCCACGTTGGCGTCGTCACCGTCACCGGCTTCCCAAGGGGTCTCGGCGGCGAGGCGGCGCGTCAGTCGGAGTCCCTCGTAGATGAGTTGAGTGCCGGCGGCACGCTCGGCGACGGTTTCGATGGCGACCGAGGAGTCGAGCGCACGGGCCGAGAGCACGACCAGCACCCCGGGTGCCATCGAGCCGGTTTCGAGGGCGGTCGTGACGACCTCGTTGAACGGCTCGGGGTCGATATCACGGACGGCCTCCCGTGCTGCAGACCGGACGTGGGAGGCTTCCTTCATCGAGAAATCGTTGGGCCGCGGAGGGCAAAGGCCTTTGGAAACGGGCCGTACGTTCGCTCGTGATCACGACGAGCATCGACGGCGCGGTCGGGATCGTCACCCTCGATCGTCCCCACAAACGCAACGCGCTCTCGCCCGCCGGACTCGACGAGCTCGAAGCCGCGATCGAGTCGCTCGACACACCGGTCGTCCACCTCCGCGGTGCCGGCCCGGCGTTCTGCGCCGGTGCCGATCTGCGCGCGGTCGCCAAGCTCGACAGTGACGATGCCCACGAGTTCGCCCGCAGCGGCCAGCGTGTCGCAAACGCCATCGAGCGCAGCGAATCGGTGGTCATTGCGGGCATCGACGGGGCGGCCCGAGGTGGCGGGGTCGAGCTCGCACTCGCCTGTGACGTCCGTGTCGCAACCCTCGAGGCGAGCTTCGCCGAGACGGGCGTCAGGCTCGGCCTGTTCGGCGCGTGGGGCGGCACGCACCGGCTGCCAGCCGTCGTCGGCGCGGGCAACGCGCGTGATCTCGCACTTTCGGGGCGCACGATCGATGCCGAAGAAGCGCTGCGAATGGGATTGGTCTCCAGGATCGTCGACGATCCTGCCGAGGTCGTCGCGTCGATCGCCGAGCACGACCCTGCCGCGCTCGCCGCGATCAAGAAACGACTCCGTGACGACGCGCCACCGGAAAAACAGGATCGGCGTGAGGCGGCGGCGTTCGCCGAGCTCGTCGAGGACGCGGATCTCGCGGATTATCGCTAGTCGAACCGGGTGAGCGGTGCGGGCGCGGGCGGCGTGTGACGTTTATGTTCGCTGCGGGCGACCAACCCCTCGACGTGCTCGACTGTCTCCTCGTCGATCCCGAGTTCGCGCGCCGTCGCCATCCGTGAGAGCGGACCGTCGATCCGTAGCGCGAGGATCGCGTCGAGCGTATCGTAGCCGATCCCCAGCTCCTTCTCGTCGGTCTGGCCGACCCACATCCCGGCCGTGGGTGTCTTGTCGACGAGATCGTCGGGAACGCCGACGTGGCGGGCGAGCTGGCGCACCTGCAGTTTGTAGAGGTTGCCGATCGGGTGACAGTCGACCGCGCCGTCGCCGTATTTCGTGAAGTAGCCGACGAGCGCTTCGGTGCGATTGCCCGTGCCGAGCACGAGCCGGTTCGCCCGGTTGGCGAGGAAGTAGTTACAGACCGCCCGGACGCGCACCCGGAGGTTGCCGACGGCGGTTCGTTCCGACTCGTCGTCCTCCCTGTCGGGAAAGGCGTCGAGAAACGACTCGACGATCGGCTCGATGGCGAGCACGTCGTAGTCGATGCCGAGATCCTCGGCGACGCGCTCGGCATCGCTCATGTTCTCGTCGCTGTTGACCTCGCTCGGGAGGACGAGCCCGTGGAGTCCGTCGGTGCCGAGCGCCTCCGTCGCCAGATAGGCCGTCAGCGTGCTGTCGATACCGCCCGAGATCCCGAGCACGCCGCCGGTCGCACCAGCGGCCTCGACACGCTCGTCGATGAATTCGGTGATCCGCTCGCGGTGGGCATCGAGTTCGTCCGTCGAGAGCGAGAGGCCGAAGGGGACGTCCGTCGCCATCGGTTGAGTGTCGGCCATTGTCGGACTGTAGGTTGGCGGCTCACTAATATCCACCACCGACGCCACAGAACTGGTCGTTCGTCGTTTTCTCGGCGACAGGCTCGGACACGAACGACGATCCACACGGACACCACCGATCCCGGCGTCGTACCAATGAGTTGAACACACCCTACCGTGATCGACGACCATGGACGAGTACACCCGGCCGGACCGTGAGCATGCAGCGTTGTTGACGATCGATACACAGCGAGACTTCACGCGTGAAGAGGGCTCGGCGACGATCCCCGGAACGAACGAGGCTGCAGGAACGATGCAGCACGTGACCCGACAGTTTCGAGAGCAGGGCTCGCCGATCGTCCACGTCGTTCGTCTCTATCGGCCCGACGGCTCGAACGCGGATCTCTGTCGGCGAGCGGGGATCGAAGACGGCGATCGAGTGGCGATCCCCGGAAGCGATGGTGCGGAACTCGTCGACGAGATCACGCCCGCTGGCGACGTCTCGCTCGATACGGACCGACTCCTCGATGGGGAGTTCCAGCGGATCGGCGATGACGAAACCATCATGTACAAACCACGCTGGGGAGCGTTCTACGACACAGGACTAGAGGAGCAGTTGCGTGCTGCGAATATCAATACAGTCGTCGTCTGTGGCTGTAACTTCCCGAACTGTCCGCGAACCACCATCTACGAGGCGAGCGAACGCGATTTCCGCGTGGTCGTCGTCACGGATGCTCTCTCCGGACTGTACGAACGCGGGCGCGAGGAGTTACAGGATATCGGAGTTCGGATGATGGATACCGACGAGTTCGGCGAGTGGTTCGGCACTCGGAACACGAACGGTACCCCCTGACAGTTTCCCGTCCGCATGCGGAGCGATCGGGCGTTCGCACTCGTCGCCCTACGGGGTGAGAATGGTGAACAGCAGCAGATTGTGCGCACCCGGTCCGAGACCGACCGCCGCGACCGCGCCGAGCAGGAGATAGCCCTCGGCCGGCTCCTCGCGGACGTACTCGCTCAGGAAGACGACGACCAGCACCGCGAGCACGAGTTTGACCAGGATGAACAGCCAGCCCGCGCCGATGACTTCCGCCGTGGGGAGCCCGGCGGCGAACTCGATGATCGCCCGCGAGACCGGCGAGCGCTCGCCGAAGCCAAGCACGTCGAGTCCGACGGCCGTCGAGACGCCGTCGAGGGTGTGACCGAACACCGCGAGCGCGCCGACCGCGCCCGTCACCTGGGTCTTCGGCACCGCACGGCGCAGCCCGCCCCAGACCGCCGCCGCGAGCACTACTGCGATGACGATCCCCAGCGCGGGCCACGCGACGGTCAGTCCAGGTGCGCCGACGGCGAGCGCCCAGCCCACGGCGACGAGGGCGAGAGTGGTTCCAGAGAGTCCAACGATGCCTGGTACCGAGGGAAGACGCCAGCGATCGGCGGAGAGACCAGCGCCTGCGGTGGCGGCCCAGGCAGCCCCGGCGATGGTGGCGACGGAGAGATAGACCGTTGGCGAGCCGAAGAACGGTCGCAGGACAGGGGGAACGCCATGAGCCTGATAGAGCACGTAGCAGCTCGACCCGAGCACCATCCACGGTGCGAACGCGACGACTACCCGATCGGTGACATGGGGACCGATCCGGCGCAACGAGACGGCGACGGCGACGAACGCGACTGCGAGAACGAGGAGATAGCCGATCGGCGGGAGCGCCGAGCCGGCGGGGAGCAACTGCGCGAGCACCTGCATATCCGACGGGCGGTCGGCCCGGGCGAAAGCGTTCCGGTCGCCGGGGGCGGATTTATCCGCCGTGCGCTCCCGTGGTCGGCATGGACCGTGACGCCTTCGCCGCAAGCATCGATCACACCGTTCTGGGCCCCGAAACGACGCCGGCGGACGTCGAACGAGTGCTCGACGACGCCGCCGAGTACGGGATGAACGTCTGCATCCCACCCTGTTATCTCGACGAGGCCGACGAGCGCGACGTGACCGTCGCCACCGTCGTCGGCTTCCCACACGGTCAGCATACTCCTGCGGTCAAACGCGAGGAGGCGGTCGACGCCTGGGAGGCTGGAGCTGACGAGCTCGATGTCGTCATCAACGTCGGGTGGCTCCGCGCCGGTCAGGACGAGCGCGTCACCGAGGAGCTCGCCGACGTGGTGGCCGCCGTCCCGATTCCGGTGAAGGTGATCATCGAAGCGCCGCTCCTGGACGACGCCGAGAAGCGCCGTGCCTGCGAGTGTGCAGTCGATGCGGACGCCGACTTCGTGAAGACCGCGACCGGGTTCGAGGGTGGTGCGACGGTCGCGGACGTCGAACTGATGAGCGGGTTCCTGCCGGTGAAGGCGAGCGGCGGCATCGGCAGCTACGAGAAAGCGAAGGAGATGTTGTCGGCGGGGGCCGAGCGCATCGGCGCGTCGAGCGGCGTCGCGCTCGTCGACGGGTTCGGGACTGGCGAGTGAGTCTACTGAGCGCGCTCCAGCAGGCGGACGACGCCGGTGACGACGACCCACGGCGCGGCCACGAGCGCACCGAAGCCAACGGCCGACGCGGCGAACAGCCACGCCAGCGCCGGCAGCGAAACCGCGAACCAGAGGGCCGCAAAGCCGAACGTCAGGACCGCGAGCACCGCTATCGCGAGCCCCGTGGTCCGCTCGGCCGTTCGTGGCCGTCGTGCGCGCGCACCGGCGCGTCCATGTCTGTGCAGTACCCCTCGTCCAGTGTCGCCAGCGCCGTCGTAACTCATTCTCGTTCGTCCGTAGACGACCCGTCACGATAAGTGTTGGCTGAAAAACATTTCTGTAACGTCGGCAACTGAACTGCGCTTCGGTAGTCGATCGGGAAAGTGCGAGCCGTTCACTCGCGCGTCGTGTCGAGAACGTTCGCCTCGCCGTCGATCGTGAGCGTGAGCGCGGCGTCGTCGACCGGGATTCGAAGTGTGACCCGCCAGGGATCGGTTTTCTCGACGGTCAGGAACTCGTCGCTCCAGAGGAAGGGGAGCTCCCACGAGGGGGTTTCCGAGACGTCGATCCCGTGATCGTAGAGAAAGGCGATCACGGCGGGGTGATTCTGGAAGGTCTCGCCGACCGTGGTCGTCATGTCGGCGCTACAGCGCTCACAGGTGTGGACGATCTCGACTTCGGGGTCCGACGGCGTCTCGCCCGCGCGGAGCTCGGCGTGTCGACGGCCGAAACACCACATGCAGAGCCCGTCGACGGCGAGGGCGGTCTGCGAGCGCATCCAGCCGTCGTAGATCGAGAGCAGCTCCTCGCGATCCCGGCCGGCGAGCGTGCCCGGCGGGAACGGGAAGTCGTGAAACGAGATCCCGCAGTTCGGACAGCGGATGACGACGTATTCGTGATCGTACTCGGCGACGAGGGTCGCCCCGCAGTTGTAGCAGTCGCTGTCGAGTGAGAACGGGGCGACACTCCGCTGGTCGGCGTCGAGCGCCGCGAGCATCGACCGACAGACCGCCATCCCGCTGAACAGCAGGCCGTACCCCTCCTCGTCCCGGTAGATGAACGTCCCGGTGAGCTGTTTTAGGTGGTAGTTGAACTGGCCGCTGTCCGAGAGCCCGACGTGCTCGTTGAGCGTCGAGAACGGGACCAGTCGGTCGGATGCCTCGTAGAGCGCGAACAAAATCTTGACGCGCGTCTCGTTGGCCAGCAGGCTGAACGCCTCCTCCAAGCGGCTCTCGGTCGTCCAGTCGGCCGCCGGCTCATCCCGTTTCATCGTCCCTCCGGCGGTCGGTGCGGGTCATGGCGGGCCAATGGGATGGTTCGTGATAAATACAGGGCTCGGACAAGCGGTGTCGAGCCGTCGCGTTTTTGGCCGCGCGCGCCGGACCAACGGTAAGCGGATGGCCAGCTATCACATCGAGACCTACGGCTGCACCGCGAACCGTGGCGAGAGCCGCACCATCGAGCGGCGGCTCCGCGACGGCGGCCATCACCCCGTCGACGGTCCTGCGAACGCCGACGTGGCCATCCTGAACACGTGCACCGTGGTCGAAAAAACCGAGACGAACATGCGCCGCCGGGCCGAGGAACTCGACGAGGCAACCGCCGACGTCGTCGTCACCGGCTGCATGGCGCTCGCGCAGGGCGAACAGTTCGCCGACCTCGACGCGACGGTCTGTGGCTGGGACGAGGTCCCCGAGGTCGTCCGCAACGGCGAGTGCCCACGGCCGACGCCCGACGCCGAGCCGATCCTCGACGGCGTCGTGGGAATCCTCCCCATCGCGCGCGGCTGCATGAGCAACTGCTCGTACTGCATCACCAAGCACGCCACCGGAAAAATCGACTCGCCGCCGATCGAGGAGAACGTCCGGAAGGCCCGCGCGCTCGTCCACGCCGGCGCGAAGGAGATCCGCGTCACGGGCCAGGATACGGGCGTGTATGGCTGGGACACCGGCGAGCGCAAACTCCACGAGCTGCTCGAACGCATCTGCGCCATCGACGGCGACTTCCGGGTGCGCGTGGGCATGGCCAACCCGAAGGGCGTCCACGGCATCCGCGAGGAGCTCGCCGACGTCTTCGCCCGGGAAGAGAAGCTCTACAACTTCCTCCACGCACCCGTCCAGTCGGGCAGCAACGACGTGCTGGGTGACATGCGCCGCCAGCACCAGGTGAGCGAGTTCCGCGACGTCGTCGAAACCTTCGACGACCGGCTCGATCACTGGACGCTCGCCACGGACTTCATCGTCGGCTTTCCCTCGGAAACCGACGCCGACCACGAACAGTCGATGGCCCTGCTCCGCGAGACGACCCCCGAGCGGATCAACGTCACCCGCTTCTCGAAGCGGCCCGGCACCGACGCCGCCGAGATGAAAGGGCTGGGCGGGACGAAGAAGAAAGAGCGCTCGAAGGCGATGAGCGACCTGAAGATGGACGTCGTGGGCGATGCCTACGAATCGATGGTCGGCGAACGCCACGAGGTAATGGTCGTCGAACACGGCACCGGA
Organism: Halococcus qingdaonensis; assembly: GCF_024508235.1. Lineage (NCBI taxonomy): Archaea > Methanobacteriati > Methanobacteriota > Halobacteria > Halobacteriales > Halococcaceae > Halococcus > Halococcus qingdaonensis. The sequence continues at coordinate 2,303,027 of NZ_CP101943.1, forward strand.
GACTCGGTGAAATGCTACGACGAGGCTTATCGACAGGTCATCATCCAGGACGCGCCCGGCTACGGCGTCGAACCCGGCGATCTCGTCGACGTCGATATCACGGGCCAGAACACCGTGTACGCCTTCGGAAAGCCTGCTTAGGGCGGTTTTGGAGGTGAAACGTTTCGCTGATCACGGGAAGCGCCGATTCTCGTGAGTTTGATTCAGTAGCAATCAGTTCGACGGCAGTAGTCGATCTGGCAGCAATCGGTTCGACGACGATTCCTGACGACAGTGAGAGACCGCTACCGCCCCGCACCGCCCACATACCTCCCCAACCGACTGCGCTCCTCGCTCGCTTCGCTCGTTGCGGTGCTCATCCCTCGCGCAGTATTCGCGCTCGGTGCTCGCTTGGCTCGCACACGAGCGCGGGTGCGCGCCGACCGCAGCATGTGGATCAGGTTCGGAAAAGCGATCAACCAGGACCGCGATCGACGGTCGATTCGTCGTCTGGCTGTTCGTCGGTCCCACGAACCAGTCTATCGGCATCCGGATCCCGTTTCCACTCGCCGAGTTCCTTCGGGTCGATGTGGACGAACACGTCGTCGATGGGGTCGAGCGCCTGGATCGACGCGACGATCGCGCTCTCGATGTCGTGGGCTTCCCTGAGTGTGCGATTCCCCTCGACCTCGATGTGGATGCTCACGTCGATCTCCGGGCCGACGTAGTGGGCGATGACGTCGTGGGCCCCCTCGACGTCGGGGTGGGCGAGCGCGCGCCGGAGGATGCGCCGCTGGAGGGCCTCAGAGGGTGCGCCACCGACGAGATAGGGCACGTTGTCGCGGACGACCTCGATCCCGGTGTAGAGGATGCCGAGTGAGACGAGCGCGGCCGCGAGTGGGTCGAGCAGCGGAACACCGAAGCGTGCGCCGAGCACGCCGACGAGCGCTGCGCCCGCCGTGAGCACGTCATTGCGGTTGTCGAGCGCGGTCGCCGCGAGTGCCGGCGAGTCGTGGGTGCGACTGGCCGACAGGGAGTACCGATAGAGACCGGCCTTCGCGAGTGCCGCGCCGGCGAGCACTGCGATGGCGATCGGACTCTCGGTGGCGGTCACGGTATCGGAGAAGATCGCCGTCACCGACTGCCAGAGCACCGTGCCACCAGTTAGAAAGATCCCAAGCGCGATGGCGAGCGCGACGAACGGCTCGATACGTTCGTGACCGTGGGGGTGCTCGCTGTCGGGCGGCTGGGTCGTGAGATATAATCCTCCAAGAACGACGGTGGCGTAGACGGCGTCGACGAGGCTGTTTGCGGCCTCCGAACCGACCGCGAGGCTTCCCGTTTCGAGCCAGACCCAACCCTTCGCGGCGGCGAGGACGACGTTCGCCACGAGAACGACGAGGCCGATCCGCCGAACCGCGCCCGCACGACTCATCACTGGACGATTGACGAGCGCGCGCAAAGACGCTTCGGGCTACACGATGCGGACCGCATCGTCGGGGTCATCGATACGGGTGCCCTCCTGATCGGCGAAGGCCGCGTGGAGATGGTCGTAGGTGTCCTCGATGGCCTCGACGATGACCTGCGTCTCGTCGATGACCGGCATGAAGTTGGTGTCGCCGTTCCAGCGCGGCACCACGTGTCGGTGCAGGTGGTCGTCGATCGAGCCGCCGGCCGAATCGCCGAGGTTCATGCCGGTGTTCGCGCCGTCGGGACCGAGCCCCGTCTCGATCGCCCGCAGCGTCCGCTGGGTGAGCCGCGACAGATCGAGCAGTTCCGCCTCCGTGAGCTCGCCGTAGACGCCGGTGTGGCGGTAGGGGATCACCATCGCGTGGCCCGGGTTGTAGGGAGCGTTGTTCAGCAGGCAGAAGGCGTGCTCGCTCCGGGCGACGATCCGTGAATCACGGTCGGCGTCGCGATCGGGAAGCACGCAGAACGGACACCCGTCGGCATCGTCGTCGCGCTCGACCCAGTCGATGCGCCACGGTGCGAACAGCTCGTCCATGGACGCCGTATTCGAGGCATCGGTTTAACCGCTCGTATCGCGGCCGAAACTCAGCTGTAATAAGTTTTTTGGCCGTTTTCGACTGTTTCACCGTTCACACCGCGAAAACGGTTCGTCGAAATCGGCCCGGAGCGTGTTTCTTTCTCGTGTCCACCCCGAAAAACGTTGAAACTCGGAGGAATCGAAACGAACGGAATTCGGTGTTTATGGAGGTCTCGCCCGGAGAAACGGGTGATGTCAACAACAAGCCGATCTGCAAGCGACCTCACTGAAGCCTGCGAGGACTGCGGCCGCGACACACCCCATAGTGTCTCGATCGAGCTGCGCACCGAGAGCGACAAACGAGAGAACCAGGAGTTCTCCCGCGAACCCTATCGCATCACCGAATGTGTCGCCTGTGGCAACGAGACGGTACTGCGGATGAACAACGCATAACGTTTCTCCCGCCGATGACGGCGACGGACTTTTGCCTACCGACGGACAGGCACGGCCATGCAGGCAGTCACGCTCGGGCCGGCCGGCACGTACTCCCACCGCGCAGCGCAGGCCGTCGGCGACGAGATCGCCTTCCGCGAGTCGGTGACGGGGATCGTCGAGGCGGTCGCGACCGGCGCGGCCGATCGCGGCGTCGTCCCGATCGAGAACAGCATCGAGGGCTCCGTCACCGAAAGCCTCGACGCGCTCGCCGGCTTCGAGGTGGCTGTCGTCCGCGAGCTCATCACGCCGATCCGTCACGCACTGCTCGCCCAGCACGACGAGTTCGACGTCGTAGCGAGCCACTCGCAGGCGCTCGCGCAGTGTCGGAGCTATCTCGATACGGAACACCCCGACGTGGCGCTCGAATCGGTCACGAGCACCGCCCGCGGCGTCGAACGCGCCCGCGAGGAGTCGACGGTGGCAGCGATCGGCCGCCCGGACACGGCCGACGGCGAACTCCAAGTGCTCGCCGAGAACATCCAGGACCGCACCTCGAACGCCACCCGGTTCGTCGTCGTCGCACCGATCGAGGAGCGCTCGACCGGGGGCGGCAAGAGTTCGCTCATCGTCTATCCGAACGACGACTACCCCGGCCTGCTGCTTGACCTGCTCGAGCCGTTCGCCGATCGGCGCATCAATCTCACGCGGATCGAATCGCGCCCGAGCGGCGAGCGCCTCGGCGATTACGTCTTCCATCTCGACGCCGAGGCGGGGCTCTACGAGGAGCGCACCCAGGAGGCCATCGCGGTCATCGAGGAGATAGCGGCGAAGGGCTGGGTGCGCCGGCTCGGCTCCTACGACGTCGAACACGTGGTTGGGTGAGGTGTGATTTAAGGCGCTCGCGGCCGTAGCCTGTGGCGAATGTCACGACGCAACCCCTTCGAGGAGATCGAACAGATGTTCGAACAGATGAGCGACCAGTTCGGCCAGTTCGACGACATGAACGTCCCGGCGACCCAGTCGCTCTCGGTCGATCTCGCCGATCACGAGGACAGTTTCGAGGTCACGGCCGATCTCCCGGGCTACGAGCGCGAGGACATCGATCTCTCGGTGGCCGACCGCACCCTCCGGATCAGCGCCGAGCGCGACAAGACGACCGAGGAGGGTGAGGGGAACTACCTCCGCCGTGAGCGCCGTCGCCGGTCGGTCAGCCGCTCGCTCTCGCTTCCCGAGGAAGTCGCGGAGGAAGAGGCCAGCGCCACCTACACGAACGGCGTGCTCACGGTCACGCTGCCGAAGGCTGCGACCGACGAGGATTCGCGCAGTATCGACATCGAATAAGCTCCCCCACCCTTCCCTCCCTCGCCACCCCATCCACCACACCGACGGCGACCGATTCAAAGCTGCTCGGCGATCTCCCGAGCGGTCGCATCGGTCACGGCCTCCCAGTCGGCGGGGCGATCGCCGCCGCGTTTCGGCGGATCGAGGGCGAAATCGACGGCGCGATAGCGAAACGAATCGAGCGCCCGCGTGCCGACCCGCCCGACGAACTCGGCGTTCAGTCGCTTCGAGGAGACGCCACCGCTCACGAGATCGTAGTAGCCCGTGAACAGTTGGAACACGTCGACCACGTCGGCGGCGAGCGCCTCCTCGTCGAGATAACGGAACAGTTTCGCGGTGTTGTTCGCCGGGTCGGCGCGTCGCCACTCCAACTCGACGAGAGCCACGTGACCGTCGGCGCGACCCGCGACATCGACCGGCGTGTCGGCGACGTGGTGTTCGGTCTCCCAGTCGAATCGCGGTCGGAGAGCGGCGAGGCGCTCGCGAAGGCGCGACTGGACGGCGGTGGCGAACGAGCCCATCGGCGGAGTTCCGGCCGAGCAGCTCGTATGGGTTTCGACCCAGGTCAGCCCTCGTGGATCTCGATGGCGGGTCGGCCGGGCGTCGCCGTCCGGGCGACATCGTCCGGTGCGTCGCTCGCGCGTTCGAGGCGGATTGCGGCGTCGAACTCGCGCTCGAATAGCCACGTCGCGCGTTCGAGGGCCGCGAACTCCGCGGCGGGCGCGAGCGCTTCGGTCAGGGATTGATGGCGCTCGGCGAGGTCTTTCGCATAGTCGGCGGCCGCCTCGCCGCGCTCGCGGAGCTCCTCGTCGGCCATCACGCTGCCGACCACGTCCTCGTCGCTCGCGATGGCGACGTCGAGCGCGCGGTGTTTCCACTCGGGTGCGACGACGACCTCGATCGCCGCCGGTTCCTCGATGTTCGCCACGTCGAGGATGTGGCGGACGTCCTCGCGGGTGTTCTCGACGAGCTGGCGCTCGGCCTCGTGGTCGGCGTCGTGTGCCGCCTCGGGCCAGTCGGCCTCGGCGACGAAGCCGTCCTCGCCGAGCGCCGTCCAGCACTCCTCGGTGACGTGGGGCGTGACGGGCGCGAACAGCCGCACCGCGGTGTGCAGACCGCGCTCGAAGGTGTGCTCGTCCGGCGTCGCCTGCTCGCGGTAGCGCCGGAGCAGCGAGACCAGCCCGCGCGCCTCGCGCAGCGCGTCGTTGAACCGGAAGTTCTCGTAGCCGGCGCTCGCCTCGTCGATCGTCGCGTCGATCTCGCGGGCAACGTACTCGTCGATCGGGCGCTCGCCGGCGTCGGCGATCGCGGTCTCGCCGGCGGCGAACGCCTCGACCATGCCGAGCAGACGCTCGATGAACTCGTTGCTCGACCGGACGCCGCGCTCGGTCCAGTCGAAGTCCTTGCTCGGCCGGGCAGCGCTCATCATGAACAGCCGGGCCGTGTCCGCGCCGTACTCGTCCATGATTTCGATAGGCGAGACGACGTTGCCCTTGCTCGACGACATCGCCGTCCCGTCGAGCTGGACCATCCCCTGCGGGAGGTAGTGCTCGAACGGTTCGCGGACGTCGAGCAGGTCCATGTCGCCGATAGCCCGAGTCACAAAGCGCGAGTAGAGCAGATGCATGATCGCGTGCTCGATGCCGCCGACGTACTCGTCGACGGGCATCCAGTCGTTCGCGCGCTCGGTGTCGAAGGGGACGGCCGCGCTGTCGGGCGACGTGAACCTGAGGAAATACCACGACGAGTCCATGAACGTGTCCATCGTGTCGGTCTCGCGCTCGGCGGGGCCGCCGCAGTCGGGACACTCGGTCTCGACGAACGAGTCGACCTCTTCGAGGGGGTTGCCCGTCGGCGTCGGGACGAACTCCGGGAGCTCCACCGGGAGCTCTTCGTCGGGAACCATCACGGGACCACACTCCTCGCAGTGGACGACGGGAATCGGCGTGCCCCAGTAGCGCTGGCGGGAGATGAGCCAATCGCGCAGGCGGTACTGGGTGTGGTTGGCCGCCGTGTCGAGGTCTTCGACCAACTGGTCGCGGGCCGCTGCACTCTCCATGCCGTCGTACTCGCCGCTGTCGACGAGCACGCCGTCGCCGGTGTAGGCCGCCTCGTCGATGTCGATCTCGCCGTCTGCGGGCGCGACGACCTGCTCGATGTCGATGTCGTACTCGGTGGCGAACTCGTGGTCACGCTCGTCGTGGCCCGGTACGCCCATCAGCGCGCCCGTGCCGACGTCCGAGAGGACGAAATCCGCGACGTAGACAGGAATCTCCTCGCCGGTCGCGGGATTGATCGCGTGCTCACTGGTGAACACGCCGCGTTTCTCGTCGCCGTCGGCGTCGGGATCGAGCGTCTCGACCTGCGTCGCGAGTTCGGGATCGTCGGCGACGAGCTCTTGGGTGAGTTCGTGACCCGGCGCGAGCGCGAAGAAGGTCGCGCCGTAGATCGTGTCGAGACGTGTCGTGAACACCTCGATGCCGCCGAACTCGGGCACCTCGAACTCCACCGTGGCCCCCTCCTGGCGGCCGATCCAGTTGCGCTGCATCCCGCGCACGCTGTCGGGCCACTCGTCCAGTTCGTCGATGCCGTCGAGCAGTTCGTCGGCATAGTCGGTGATCGTCAGGAACCACTGATCGAGCGTGCGCGATTCGACCGGTGTCCCACAGCGCCAGCAGAGTTCGGCCTCGCCCTCGACCTGTTCGTCGGCTAATACTGTTTCACAGGACGGACACCAGTTGACCTCGCCGCCCTTTCGCTCGGCGAGTCCCTCCTCGTAGAACCGTTTGAACAGCCACTGGTTCCAGCGGTAGTAGTCGGGCTCACAGGTCGTGATCTCCCGATTCCAGTCGTAGCCGAACCCCATCGACTTCATCTGGGCTTTCATCGTGTCGATACAGTCCATCGTCCACTCGCGGGGATCGATCTCGCGCTCGATGGCCGCGTTCTCGGCCGGCAGCCCGAACGAATCCCAGCCCATCGGGTGGAGCACGTCCTCGCCCTGCAGTCGCTGGTAGCGGGCGTAGGCGTCGGTGATCGTGTAGTTCCTGACGTGACCCATGTGGAGATCGCCGGAGGGATAGGGGAACATCGCGAGCACGTAGCTCGGATCGGTGGCGTCGTCGGACGTCCGATAGACGTCGGCGTCGGCCCACCGCTCCTGCCACTTCGGCTCGATGGCGGCGTGATCGTAGGTGTCCTGTCGTTGCATTTACCGTCGATTGATCCCGGCCGGTTTTTTATGTTATCATTGGTGGGGGTGGCCACCACGGTCGTTTCGGGCGGCCGCACACCGCCGGAATAGGCAATCGGCTGGGCGATCGTCAGCGGACTGCTCGCCATCACACCGCTGTTACCTGTTCTCGTGGTCGTCTGGGCACTAACGAAACTGTTCGACCGCGCTGTTGACCGCGCCGCGACTGGGTAATCGAACCTGCTTCTCAGCGACCGACGAGCGAGAAGGAGTCGACGTCGTCGGCTTCGCTCGCGTGCTCGTAGATGACGTGAGCGGTCGCGACGTCCTGGATCGCCAGTCCGGTGCTGTCGAAGACCGTGATCTCGTCCGACTCGGTGCGGCCCGATCGATCGCCGACGACGATCTCGCCGACCGCGCCGTGGATGTCGGAATCGTCGATGCGTCCCTCCTCGTAGGAACGGCTGATCTCGCCGGAGTGGGTCGTCTGGGCGTGATCGTCGATGACGAGCTTCGCGTCGGCGAGGATCGCCGGGTCGAGCTCCTGTTTGGCGGCCGCGTCGGCTCCCATCGCGTTGATGTGCGTGTGCGCGCCGAGATCGGCCCGCGAGACGATCGGCTCCGTGCTGGGTGTCACCGTCGAGAGGACGTCACACGCGGCGGCCTCGGCGATCGAACCGGCACGGACATCGAAGCGATCGGAGAAGGTATCGACGAACGCGTCGACCGCATCGCTGTCCAGATCGGAGACGACGACCTCCTCGATCGGTCGGATTTCGGCGATCGCCTCCAACTGCGTGTATGACTGGACGCCCGCACCGACCAGCCCCATGCTCCGCGCCTCGGGGATGGCGAGCTGGTCGGTGGCGACGGCAGCCGCGGCACCGGTGCGTTTCATCGTGAGCTCGGTGCCGTCCATGATCGCGAGCGGGACGGCGGTCTCGGGATCGGAATAGATCATCGTCCCGATCACGGTCGGCAGATCGAACTTCTCGGGGTTGTCGGGATGGACGTTGACCCACTTGATGCCGGCAGCGTCCCACTCGCCGGCATCCATGTAGGCCGGCATCGAACGGAAGTCGCCGTTATACTGGTCGAGTTCGATGTAGGACTTCGCCGGCATCAGTGCGTCACCGCGCTCGTAGGCCGCGAACGCATCGCCCACGGCGTCGATGACCTCGCCCATCCGCGCGTTCGCGTCGACCCCCTCGCGATCCAGCAGAAGTGTTTCCATACCGGCGATATCTGCGCCGCCGTCTTAACTCCACCACCTCCGGAACGCGCGTGCAGACGACAAAGTATTTGCCACGATGGCTGTGAACGGAACGCATGCGACGGACGCTCGCGACGGTGTTGCTGTCGGTACTGGTCGTTCTCGCCGGCTGTTCCGGCGTGTTCGGCGGGGGCGACGAATCGGCCGAAACGGTCACGCCGGCCGCGGTGCCGACCGACGAGCCGACGCCCACGCCGATGCCGGAACTGGCCCCGGGCGTCACGAAGCGGGGGATCGAGGACCCGCGTGCGCTCATCGCCGCCCATCGGTCGTTCCTCCAGAACCGGTCGTTCACCCAGCGATCGAACTCCACGGCGCTGGCCGCGAACGGTTCGACGATACTCCGGACGACGGGAACGCTGCGGGTGGGAGCGACGGGAGCGGCTCGCTACGTCTCCAACCGCAGCGGCCCGTATTTCGCCACGGAGCGTGGATCGATCCCGACGCGCGTCGTGGCGTGGTCGAGCGACGGCAACTATTTCGTCCAGCAGACGTTCGCGAACGGGACGACGACCTACAGCCATCCTCCGGGCAGACGGACGGGAATGCAGTTCGCGCTCGGAACGCTCCCGTCGCTTCTCGGCGCTCTCGACGCCGGCAACACGACGATTACCGATCGCCGCAGCGAGAACGGGACGACGCTCTATCGCATCAACGGCACCATCGACACGAGACGGCAGCCCAACACGAGCGTGAGACTGCTCGTCGATTCGCGCGGCGTCGTTCGCGAATATTCGACGGTTCGGCAAGCCCCTGCCAGTTCGGCCGTCACGAAGAGCATCACGGAGAACCGACTCGTCGCCATCAACACGACCGGGACGCCCGAGCGGCCGTCGTGGGTCGAGACGGCGAAAAACCGGACGACCGCAACACGCCGACCTGAAACGGCGAGAAGCGGTGAATGAGACGACGAATTCTGCTCGTCGCCGCACTGGTCGTGCTCGCCGGCTGCAGCGGCGTCTTCGATGAGAGCGGTCAGACGACGGAAACGGTGACACCGGCGGCGGTTCCCACCGACGAACCGACCCCGACGCCGGTACCGCATCTCGCGCCCGGGCTCACGAGGGAGGGAATCGAGAATCCGAGTGTGCTCGTCGGAGCTCACACGTCCATCCTCCGGAACAAGTCGTTCACCGTGCGGTCGAATTCGACGGGCGTGGCACCGAACGGTTCGGTCATCGATCAATCGTCGGGGACGCTCCGCGCAGGACCGCCTGGTGAGGGCGTTCATCTCGTCTCCAAAAGAAACGGAACCTTCACCTATTCGATCTGGTCGAAAGACGGACGAGCGTTCCAGAAGCGAACATTTCCGAACGGAACGACGACATACCGTCGATTCGAAGTGTATTCCGGAGAACGATACGGCGCTAATGGAGGAGGACTACGAAGCTTTCTCGAACCGTTCCTTGTCGCTAACACGTCCGTGACTGAACGGGAGCGCAACGGGACCACGCTGTATCTCGTTCGCGGGAATACACGGATCGATGAGGGATATAGACGGGGAAACATCAGTCTCCGAATGTTCATCGATAGTCGGGGATTCATCCACAGCTATCGAACGGTACGAGAGGCAACGTTCGATGAGGACGTCGCCCGGATCATCAGCGAAAGTCGGTATTCAAAGGTCGGCGCGACCGACGCACCCGAGAGATCGTCGTGGGTCGCAACCGCCAAAAACCGAACCACACCGACGGCGGGCAGTCAGAATCGGACAGTCGAATAAGGATCGGACGACACACCGGATCTGGATTGCCGTAGCTACTGAGATTAAATTAAAAAAAAGCGTTCGTGCGATCGCGGTGCGGGTGCGGTTTTGCGGTTCGTTGCGGTTGCGGGCGCGGTTTTACGGTTTTCCCCAAGTTTTTGCGAACGAGCGGGCCGAAGGCCCGCGAGTGATGCAAAAAGTGGGTTTACATCATGCCGCCCATGCCACCCATACCGCCCATTCCGCCCATGCCACCCATACCGCCGGGTGCGCCGCCGGGACCGCCCGCGTCGCCGTCGCCCTCGGTCGTGAGGTCGCCGGCGGAGATGATGTCGTCGATCTTGAGCACGAGGTTCGCGGCCTCGGTGGCGCTCGAAAGCGCCTGCTCTTTGGCGTGGGCGGGTTCGACGACGCCCGCCTCGAAGGTGTTCTCGACCTCGCCGTCGAAGACGTTGAGGCCAGCCTGCTCGTCGCCGGATTCGTGGGCCGAGCGGAGATCGACGAGCGTGTCGATCGAGTCGAGGCCGGCGTTCTCGGCCAGCACTCGGGGAACGAGTTCGAGCGAGTCGGCGAACGTCTCGACGGCGAGCTGCTCGCGGCCGCTCACGGAGTCGGCGTACTCACGGAGGCGAGCAGCGACTTCGACCTCGACCGCGCCGCCGCCGGCGAGCACGCGCCCGTCGGAGACGGTCTGGGCGACGACTTCGAGCGCGTCGGTGATGCCGCGTTCGAGCTCGTCGACGACGTGGTCTGTCGAGCCGCGGAGGAGGAGCGTCACGCCGTGGGACTGGTCGCCCTCGACGTAGAACAGCTCCTCGTCCTCGTCGCGCGTCACCGAGCCGGTGCCGAGATCGGCGCTGGTGGCGCTGTTGAGATCGGAGACGATCGAGGCACCGAGCACCTCCTTCAGGAACTCGATGTCGGATTTCTTCGCGCGGCGGACGGCGAGGATGCCCTCTTTGGCGAGGTAGTGCTGGGCGAGATCGTCGATGCCCTTCTGGCAGAAGACGACGTCAGCGCCCGTCTCCTTGATCTGCTCGACCTTCTGTTTGAGCTGCTCGTCCTCCTGATCGAGGAACTGCTGGAGCTGGTCGGGGTCGGAGAGGCTGACCTGCGAGTCGACGTTGGCCTCCTCGACCTCGACGGCCTCGCTGAGCAGGAGCACCGAGGCGTCCTCGACGTCGGTCGGCATCGTGTCGTGGACTGGATCCTTCGAGATAACCGCGCCGTCGAGCAGTTCCGAGTCGCTCGCGGATTCGCCGGTCTGGGTCTCGATGTTGACGAACTCGAGGTCGACGATGCTCTCGCCGGCGTCGTTTTCGACGGTCACGTTCTGGACGGCGTCGACGATGAGCTGGGCGAGCTGCTCCTTGTTCAGCTCCGCGCCCTTGCCCGTCATCGAGGTCTCGGCGACCTTCTTGATCCGGTCGGTGTCGTCGGCGTCGATCTCCTCGGCGACGTTGCCGATCTCCTCCCTGGCTTTCTCGCTGGCCAGGTGGAACCCGCGGATGATCGCCGTCGGGTGGATGTCCTGCTCGATGAGCTCCTCGGCGTTCTTTAGGAGCTCGCCCGCGACTGCGACGGCGGTCGTCGTCCCGTCGCCGGCCTCGTCCTCCTGTGTCTCGGCGACCTCGACGATCATCTCGGCAGTCGGGTTGTTGATGTCCATCTCGGTGAGGATGGTGACGCCGTCGTTCGTGACGGTGACGTCGCCCATCGAGGAGACGAGCATCTTGTCCATCCCTTTCGGCCCGAGCGTCGATCGGACCGAGTCCGCTACTGCCCGTGCCGCGTCGATATTGTGCGACTGTGCGTCCTCGTCCTTGACGCGCTGGGAGTCGTCACCCATGATGATCATGGGCTGGCCCTGCATTCGCTGACTCATGATTCACCGAACGATTGAATGTGCTTCTATATAAAAGTAGCTATCCAGTCGGGTTGCAGAGGATCGAAGACGGATCGATGGAGCGCGTAAATCACCCTCGAATTCGCTCGTGCTCCAACAATCATGTGTTGTGTTAGCAGAGGTTGTCCGGTACGAGAAACTGACGCAGCGTGGATTTATATACACCGTCGAGTCATTGTGAGGCGATGCCGTATCCGAACAGTCCGGGGAAGCACGACCGAGACGCGCTCATCACCCCGAAAGCGAGCATCAACTACTTCGACGACGACCCGGATCCAGTTCCGGAGTCGGTCGTCCTCTGTTTTCACGATGGACTGTTCGAGCATGTCGTGAACGCCTACGAGGGTACGGCATTCGATGGGGAAAGCGGCTACGCGCTCGATGCGACCGATGGGCAGGTCGGTGTGGTGAGGGTTCCAGGCATCGGCGCACCGGTGACGGCACTGGAGATGGAGGAACTGATTGTACGCGGGGCCGAGCGATTCCTGTCGCTCGGACACGTCGGAAGCCTTCACTCCGACGTCTCGCTCGGCGATCTCGTGGTCGTGGATCGGGCGCTGCGCGACGAGGGTACCTCACACCACTACCTCGAACCGGCGAAATACGTCACAGCCAGTTCCGATCTATGTGAGCGACTCGAACGCGTGCTGGAAGCCGCAAACGAGCCCTATCGCGTCGGTCCGACGTGGACCACTGACGCGGTGTACCGTGAGACGGTTCCGGAAGTCGAGCGCTACCGCAACGAAGGAGTCCTGACTGTGGATATGGAAGCCGCAGCGATGTTCGCGGTCGCTACCTATCGGGGCGTCGAAGCAAGCGCGTTGTTCACGATCAGCGATCAGCTCGATCCGACGGGGTGGGAACCGCGTTTTGCCGAGACACAGACCCATCTCGAACGAGCGTTCGCTCGTGCCGTCGAAGCGCTGACGCGATGATCCTCACTCGACGGGTTCCTTCCAGTGAACGACGACCGAACCGATCACGAAATCGTCGCGGGTGTCGGCATCGCGCACGAACCGGACCGTGTTCTCACCCGCTTCGAGATCTGCACCCGTGATCGGATCCATCCAATACTGCCAGCCCGGCGCGGGCGGGATGTCGAACCCCGTGAGCGCGTCGCCGTTGACGACGATTTCGTGGCCGTAGTTCCCCACCTCGAACAGCTGGCATTCCAGATATGCCTCCGTGGCCGGCCCGACTGGCACGGTGAACTCCTGTGTGGAGGAACGATGGTTGCCCACGAACTCGGCCCAGGGTACGTCGAGTCCGGCCGAACTCTCGCCGAGGTGTTCTTGGAAGTCGAGCAGCGCGTAGTTCGCACGGGTCCGGGTGTCGCTCATTACTCGACCCTCGGTGGTCACGGGATTAAGTCTGCGGTCTGGACCGGGTTTCACGCGAGAACACGGACGCAGCGAAGCCGTTCCCTACTTTGTCTCACTGCGTTCAGCAAAACGCCGGGACGAGGATTTGAACACGGTCGGACGTGCTCACTCACTATCGCTCGTTGTGCGCGACCTCCCTGCTGCAAATCCCCGCCGTCGCCGCTTCGCTCGTCACGTCCGTTCCTCGCAGAAGCACGGTCGCAACAAAGTTGCTCCCTGCGTTGCCTCACTGTGTTCAGCAAAACGCCGGGACGGGGGTTTGAACACGGTCGTTCCCGTTCGCTCGCTGTCGCTCGCTCACATATCACTCCCTGCTGCAAATCCCCGCCGTCGCCGCTTCGCTCGTCACGTCCGTTCCTCGCAGAAGCGCCGGGACGGGGATTTGAACCCCGGATCCCAAAGGGAACACGCTTTCCAGGCGTGCGCCTTACCACTCGGCCATCCCGGCTTGGTCGGAACTACCGGAGTCGCAGGTTAAGACCTTTCGCTCCGCGCCAGCCACCTCTCGAACAGGTAGCTCGCCCCGCTGGCGACGATCCAGACGATCGCCGCGATGGCGAGCTTGACGAGCAGGCTGATCCCGGGGGCAGCGACGAGTTCGTAGCCCTGCGCGAGCACGAGGAAGGCGAGCGCACCGACCGCACCCCACAGCAGGCTCGCTTTCGTTCGCGGACGCATCAGTCCGCGAGCGCCGCGGTGTCGGTGCGGACCACTCAGACGAGCACCTCGGGCGCGTAGCCGTTGGCTTCGAGCGCGTCGAGCAGCGTCGCGACGTGCTCTTCGCCCCGGGTTTCGAGATCGATCGCGACCTCGGTGGCGGTCATGCCGCTGTCGCGGGAGGTGCGGTCGTGCTGGATAGCGTAGATGTTCGCGCGCTCGTCGGCGATGATCTCGACCAGCCGTTCGAGCGAGCCGGGCCGGTCGGGAAGCGTCGTCCGAAAGCGGAGATAGCGACCCGATTCGACCAGTCCACGCATGATCACCGTCCGGAGCATGTTGAGATCGATGTTGCCGCCACAGAGAACGGGGACGACGACCTCGTCGTCGCTATAGTCGAACGCCTCGGCGAGGATCGCGGCCATCGGCACCGCACCGGCCCCCTCGATGAGCGTCTTCGAGCGTTCGAGCAGCGTCGTGATCGCAACGGCGATATCGGGATCGGAGACCGAGACGACCTCGTCGACGCGCTCCTCGATGATCGGAAACGTCCGCTCGCCGACTCGGCGCGTCGCGATGCCGTCGGCGATCGTGTCGACGCCGTCGAGCTCCTGGACCGATCCCTTTTCGAGCGACTGGGCGACGCTCGACGCGCCCTCGGCCTCGACGCCCACGACCCGCGTGTCGGGCGATTTTGCTTTGACTGCGGTGGCGATACCGGCGATGAGTCCGCCGCCACCGATGGGGACGACGACCGTCTCGACGTCCGGGCAGTCCTCGACGATCTCCAGGCCGATCGTCCCCTGGCCGGCCATCACGGTGGGATCATCGAAGGCGTGGACGTAGGTGCGGTTCTCGTCGGCCTCGATCTCGTGGGCGCGGGCCTGGGCCGTGTCGTAGTCCTCGCCGTGGAGGACGACCTCGGCCCCGTAGCTCCGTGTCGCCTTCACTTTCGCGATCGGGGCGTGTTCTGGCATCACGACCACGCTATCGACGTCGGCGCGCGTGGCCGCGAGCGCGACGCCCTGAGCGTGATTGCCCGCGCTCGCGGTCACGACGCCCGCCGCCTGCTCCTCGTCGGTGAGCGTGGCGATGCGGTTCGACGCGCCGCGGATCTTGAACGAACCGGTACGCTGGAACACTTCGAGTTTGGGGTGGACCGCCGCGCCCGAGAGATCGGAGAACGAGTAGGAGTGTTCGAGCGGCGTGTGGCGGGCCACGCCGTCGACGCGCTCGCGCGCCTCATGGATATCGTCGAGACCGAGCATACGACGATTCCGTCGCTCGGCGGTATAGTTCTTGCTGGAAGCGGCGGTGGAGGGCCGCCGAAGCGTGTGACGCACCGATGCTCCGTCGCGGGTGTTCATCAATGCACGGAAAGCGGAGTGAAAGTGAACGTGTCGGCCGCCATACCCGCGGTGCTGCGGCGGCCGCGGCTGCGGTGGGGTTGCGGTAGCGGTGCTGTGCGGTCCTGGTGGATGAAGGGCGAGGCACGCGAGCGACCGTAGGGAGCGAGTAGCGAACGGAGTGAGCGCGTGCCGAGGGCTTCGGCGGTGCGGACGGGTGCTGTGCGGTATGGGAAGCGTAGTGTCCGCGCGAACGAACGTGAGCGCGGTTCACCGTGAACGAGGCCGTAGGCCGAGTGAGCGGGAGTTTTTAGTCCAGGTTTTTGGAAGGGGTTCGAGCACGAGCGAACGGAGTCGTTCGAAAGGCGCGAAGCGCCTTTCGTGATGACGAAACGGCTTCGCCGTTTCGAACCATGAGCGAGCGCGAGGACCCCTTGTAAAAAAGTGGGTCTTAGTCGCTCTGGATGCGCGGCGCGAGCATGTAGGTGACGCTCCCGTCGGCTTCGGCGACGTCGAAGTGAAGTTTGACGGGGAACTCCTCACCGAGGTCGATCGTGACCTCGGCGTCGCCGGGGATGGCCTTGTTCATGTCCTTGAGGTAGTCGAGGCTGAACAGCGAGTGGGCCGGGCCGACGGTGAGGTCGATGAGGTCCTCGGTATCGAGTTCGAAGTGGACGTCGTCGGTGTCGCCTTCGGCATCGACGTAGAACTGTTCGGCGTCCTCTTCGACGCCGAGGGCGATGTGGTCGGAGACCATGTCGGCGGCTTTGACCGCGCGGTTGATGTCGCGACCTTCGAGGACGATCTTCGCCGGGAGGTCGAGATCGGGGATGTCGGGCTCCTGGCGGACCGATTCGGGATCGATGAGCGCGAGCGTGTACTCCAGGCCGTCGATCGAGATGTGGAGCTTGCGGGTCTCCTCGTCGAGTTCGAGGTGGACGAGGTCGTCGCTGCCGGCCATGCCCGCGATGTTCTGGAGCCGGGAGAGGTTCACGCCGATGACGCCGCCGTCGGCCTCGTACGACTCGAAGGCGTCGGCAGAGAGGGTCAGATCGACCATCCCGACGTTGGCAGGGTCGACGGCTCGGATGGCGATCTCGTCGTCGTTGAGGTGGAGCTTGCACTCCTCGACGAGCACACTCACGGAGTCGAGGGCCGTTCTGAGCGTCCCCGCACTCACGATGGCGTTGAACATGGCTCCGGTACGACCAGCCGGGTTATAAAAGGTGTGCGTTCGACTCGTCGAACGAACCGAGCGAAGGGCGTTTACGCGCCCGTGAAGTAGCCACGCGGGATGGCGCGCCGGGACGAATACTACAACAAGGCAAAACAGCAGGGCTACCGCTCACGGTCGGCCTACAAGCTCCAGCAGTTGGACGAGACGGCGGACCTCTTCACCGACGAAAGCACCGTTATCGACCTGGGCGCGGCACCCGGCGGCTGGCTCCAGGTCGCGGCCGAGCGCGCACCGGAGGGCCGCATCGTCGGCGTCGACCGCCAGCGCATCGAGGCGATCGATGGCGTCGAAACCCGCCGTGGCGACCTCACCGACGAGGACGTCAGGGAGGAACTGAAAGCCGACGTCGGCGAGGCGGACGTCGTACTTTCGGATATGGCTCCAAATATGAGCGGCGAGTACGACCTCGATCACGCACGCTCGGTTCATCTCGCCCGCCAGGCTCTGGACGTGGCTCGCGAGGTGCTCGCGCCGGGCGGCGATCTCGCCGTGAAGGTGTTCGACGGTCGCGATCTCGACAGGCTGGAGGACGATATCGAAGAGGAGTTCGAATACGTCAGAACCGTGCGACCCGACGCTTCGCGCGACGAATCCTCCGAGCTCTACCTGGTCGGCAAGGGTCGCATGACAGCCCCCATCGAGGTCGGCGACGAACAGACGGTCGAGATCACCGCCACCGGCGAGGAGGGCGATGGGATCGCCAAGATCGAGGAGTACACTGTGTTCGTGTCCGACGCCGAGGAGGGCGAACAGGTGCGTGTGCGGATCGCGGACGTGAAACCGCGGTTCGGTTTCGCCGAGCGCGTCGACTGAGGCCGCACGGCCCTCGAATCGGCGGTCGTCTCGATTGTTCGATCTCCAGTCGAAACGAAGGGGTCCGTGTCGGCGGAATCGAATTCAGGCGGTCGATTACTGAGTCCGGAACGCACGGTCGCCGGCGTCGCCGAGCCCCGGCACGATGAAGCCGTTCTCGTCGAGGCGTTCGTCGATGCTCACGGTGAGGAGGTCGGCTTCGGGGAACCGTTCACCGACCCGGAGCAGGCCGTCGGGTGCGCTGACCGCCGAGAGGACGAACAGATCCTCGGGCTCTGGCGCGTCGGCGAGGACGTGCTCCAGTACCGTGCACATCGTCGAGCCGGTGGCGAGCATCGGGTCGGCGACGATCACGGTGTCCTCGGCGGTGATCTCGGGGAGTTTGGTGTAGTCGATGGTGATGGGGAACTCGCCGTCGGTCATGCCGGCCTCCTCGTCGCGGCCCGCCGAGATGACGCCCTGTTTGGCCCGCGGGAAGGCCTTCAGCAGCCCCTCGACGAACGGTGTCGCCGCACGGAGGACGTTGACGATGACGACGTCGTCGAGACCCTTGACGCGCTCGCCGGTGGTCTCGGCCAGCGGCGTCGTGATCGAGACGTACTCGGTCTCCATCGCGCCGTCGATGATCTCGTAGCCACAGATGCGGCCGAGTTTGACGAGTCCTTTCCGGAAAGCGACCTGTTCCATGTCTGCGCTTCGCAGCCGTGAGAGCGTGTCTCGCGCCAGTGCGTGCGTGATGAGCGACGCCGAATCGCGCTCGGAGATGGGCATGGTAGAGCGGGTTGCCGCGCGCGTATAAAATCATCTCATCAGCCACCGCCTCAACGCAGCACGGCCAGATAGGTAACGACCGCGATCAGCAGCGTCGCGAGCGCCGCCGTCCGCAGCGAGAAGGTGAGCACGCCGAGCAGCGAGAGCCCCCACACGACGACCGTCCCGAACACCGCCGAGAGCAGCAGATCGAGCACGATCAGGACGCGGATATCGCCGTCCGAAGCCATCGTATCGGACGACGGCCGGCCGGATTATATATTATCGGCCCAGTCACTTCCCACACCAGTCACATCTCATACTCGTTCACAGCAACCCCGGACGGGGAATGCTCCTTGCAGGTGAGTCGCATTCCGAGGGATGAGGTCGGCCGACAACGTATTCACGCAGCCAGCGTACGGCCGCCATGAAGCTCACGAACCGCCACGGGACGCCGGTCGATCCGGTGCCGTTTCTCGTCGTCTCGTCGCTCGCCTTCCTCATGAGCTTCTCGTACGGACCGATCTACCTGCTGGCGCTCGGGCTCTCGCTACCGATTTCGATTACCGTTTCGACAATCCTCTTCGTGTGCGCCACGGGTACTGCCTACCATCAGATGGTGCTGACGACGCGCCCGGAGCTACGCGGCGAGATACCGCCCGAGCAACGCCTTCGGCGGTTGGTGTACGCAGCCGCCGTCCTTCTGGCGCTGCTCGCGCTGCTATCGCTGCCGTTTTTGGTGCCCTGACTCGTGGAGACGGTATGCGCGAGGTCAGCGCGTCACGGTTCGTCCGGGCGACCCCGGCGACCGTCGAGCGCGCGCTCACACCGCGGTCGCTCGTCGAATACGAGGGCAGCTTCACCGTCTACGAGGTCGAGGACACCGACGAGGGCTGGCTCGTCATCGCCGGTTCGCGCGGGGTCGAACTCGCGCTCGCCTTCGAACTCGATGGTGAGGGACTGACCTACGAACAGCGCGGCGACGGCCCGCTGGAAACGCTCGAAACGACGATCACGTACGAGCCGAAGGATCAGGGCACCAGCGTCCGGATGCGCTCGCGGGTGAGCGCCGGGCTCCCCCTCGCGTCGCTCACCGACCGCGTGGCCGCCTGGAAGCGCCGCGGCGAACTCCGGCGGGCGCTCTCCCGCCTCGCCGCCGACGTGGAGTGACGTTTCGTTCGATCGTGTTCCGTTCGGGTGTGTTTCGTTCGAGTGACGCCCGTGTACCGCGTGCGCACAGCCGCACACGGTTTTATCAGTCGTCGCCCGAACGTGTTGTATGGAATTCGCTAACACGATCAAGGAGACGCTGCAAGCCTCGACCGAATCGGCCAACCGCGGTGGCGGGAAGGGCGACGGCTCGAAGGGTGCCTACTGGTGTCACGACTGCGCCGAGCGGATTCGTGACGTCGACGTCGAGGGCGAGACGCCACCGGACTGTCCCGACTGCGGCGTGGCGATGGAATTCGAGCGCTCGCCCTCGACGACCGGCTGTGCCTGCTGAGCGAACGAATCGTCGAGCCGGCGGTCGTTTAAGTGCGTGCGAGTCGTTCTCGTGTCATGGCGCTCGCAGACCGCATCGCAACCTACCGCGAGATCGTCGAGGAGTGGCTGCACGGGCTCTATCACGGGATGATCGAGGGGCCGGCGTTCGAGCTGATCGAGAAGGAGGCCGAGGACACCGACGACGTGTTCATGCTCGCCTGTTTCGCCGACGCCTTCGGGATCCCGAGCCCCGTCTCCTACTACACCGCCGAACTCCTCCCCTACCTCGCCGAGGAGTTCCAGGGCTGGGAGCGCCGGCTCTGGGATCGCGACACGCTCATCGAACGCAAGGGCCAGCAGTACCACTTCTGATGCGGTGGCAAACGTGAGGGAGTTCGTCTTCTTCGGCGGCAAGGGCGGCGTCGGCAAGACCACCGTCTCCTGTGCGTACGCGCTCAAATGCGCCCGGGCGGGGCTCGACACGCTCGTCGTCTCGACCGATCCGGCCCACAGCACCGCCGACGTGTTCGACCAGGAGTTCGGCGACGAGCCACGACCCGTCGAGGGACACGACGGGCTCTCGGCGATGGAGATCGACCCCGACGAGGAAGTCTCCGAACACCTGATGGAGACCAAGCGCGCGCTCGCCGATCAGGTGAGTCCCGCGATGGTCAACGAGATCGACAGACAGATCGAACTCGCCCATCGCACCCCGGGTGCGTACGAGGCCGCGCTGTTCGATCGGTTCATCGACGTGATGCGCGACAGCGACCACGACCGCGTCGTTTTCGACACCGCGCCGACGGGCGGGGCGCTCCGCCTGCTCTCGCTCCCCGAGTTCCTGGAGGACTGGATCGCCCGCCTCATCGACAAGCGCACCGAGAGCATCGACCTCTACGAGCGGGCGGCCATCGGCAACCGTGAGGCCCGCCGCCGGATCGACGACGATCCGATCATCGAGCGTCTGCGCGAGCGAAAGGAGATGTTCGAGTTCGCCGGCCACGCCCTCCGCGAGCGGGCGACCTTCTTCCTCGTGATGAACCCCGACGAACTCTCGCTGCGCGAGACTGCCCGCGCGCTCGACGATCTCGACGAGTACGGGCTCTCGGTTGGCGGGCTGCTCATCAACCGCCTGACACCCGAACCCGACGGCGAAGAGGGTGGTCGCGGCGCACGCTACCTCCGCGAGCGCTGCGCGAACGAGCGCGAGCGCGTCGCGACCGTGCGCGAGGAGTTCGCCCCGCCGGTGCGCGGGACGATCGAGACCCGCGTCGCCGAAGTCAAGGGTGATCTGCTCGCCGAGGTCGCAGCCGAACTCGACGTCGAAGTCGCGACCGAACCGAGACCCTGACCGCGATTCTTCCGAGGTGTGATTATCGATACCGAGGCCAACGTTTAAGTCGTCGTTTTCCATTGATTACTGTGGACAACTACCATGCAGGTACTTTGGCTCGTCCTCCTGGCGCTCGTCACGTTTACGCTCGGCTACGTCGGCTACTCGCGCTATCTCGCACGGTTCGTCGATCTCGACGACGACCGCGAGACGCCGGCGCACAAGTACCGTGACGGCCAGGAGTACGTCCCCTCACAGCGGTCGGTACTGCTCGGTCACCACTACTCGTCGATCGCCGGCGGCGCGCCGATCGCCGGCCCGATCACTGCAGCGGCGGCGTTCGGCTGGCTACCGGCGATCCTCTGGATCGCCGTCGGCAACCCCCTCTTCGGCGCGGTCCACGACTTCATGTCGCTGTCGTCGAGCATGCGCCACGAGGGGAAGTCGATCGGCTACATCATCGGCGAATACGTCGGCGAGCGCGGCAAGGACATGCTGCTCTGGTTCGCCTTTCTGACGATCATCCTGGTCATCGCGGCCTTCGCCTTCCTCATCGGCAGCATCTTCGACGCGTTCCCGCAGGCGGCGACCGCCTCCGTGCTCTACATCGCGCTCGCGGTCGTCTTCGGGATCTATCTCTACCAGTTGAACCTCCCCTTCCTTCCGGGAGCGGTGGTGTTCGTCGCGGCGGTGTTCGCCGGCGTCTGGGTCGGGCTCGAATACCCGATCGCGCTGGCCGCTCGCGACGGCCTGCCCGCCGGCACCATCGTCCTGTTCGGGAGCGCGCTCGACTGGCTACCACTTGCGGGAGCGATCAACCCGAACGTGGCCGCCTGGATCCTCGTCACGGTGCTGTACGCGTTCGCCGCGAGCGTGCTCCCGGTGTGGGTGTTGCTCCAGCCGCGCGATTTCCTCACGTCGAGCCTGCTCTACACCGGCGTCGGCGGCATGCTGCTCGCGGTGATCGTCGGCTCGCTCATCGGCTTTAGTCCTGTGGACGTCGTGGTGCCGGCGGCGGGCATTGACGTGACGGTGAGCTCGCTCGAAACCCAGATCGCACCCTTTACCGGTTTCGTCCATCCCGCACTCGGTCCGATCTTCCCGTTCCTGTTCGTCACGATCGCCTGCGGGACGATCAGCGGCTTCCACTCGCTGGTCTCCTCGGGGACGACGGCCAAGCAGTTGAACAGGGAGAGCGACGCCCGGCCGATCGGTTACGGCGCAATGCTCGGCGAGGGATTGCTCGCGGTGACGGCGGTCATCGCGGTCTCGATCATCGCCACCTCCACCGGGTCGCTCGACGCGGCGCTCGTCACCTTCCCGGCTGGCGGCGGCGCGCTGCTCACGGCGCTCGGCATCCCGATGCTCGCTGCGGCGGCATTCATCGGCCTGGTGTTCGCGAGCTTCCTGCTGACGAGCACCGACACCGCGGCACGGCTCGGCCGCTACATGCTCGAGGAGATCGTCGGCACGCCCGAGACGAGCACGCAGAAACTCGCCGTCAACCGTTACGTGAGCACCGGCATCCTCGCGATCGGTGGCTACGCGCTCGTCGCCAGCGGCACGTGGGAGAACATCTGGCCGCTGTTTGGCGGGGCAAACCAGACGCTCGCGGCGCTCGCGCTGCTGGTCGCGACGGTCTGGCTCGCCAACTGGAGCGACAACAAGCAGCTCATCAGCACGGGCGTGCCGCTCGTGTTCATGATCGGCGTCACGATCGTCGCACTGCTGTGGATCGGCGTCGTCCGCAATCCACAGACGATCCTCGCGGGTGAAGCCGGCGGGACGGTCGCGGCCGCATCGCTCGCGCTCCAAAGTGTGGTGGCACTCGTGCTCGTCGGACTCACGCTGGGGCTGCTCTATCTCGGCATCACTAACGTCAGAAACGTCCGCGGCGAGGCGGGCACGGCCGTCGCTGACGGGGGTGAGCCGGGCGACGACTAAACCCGTCTCCCGGCCGAACGATTATCCTTCAGGCGTGTAATTTCGCTGTATGAACCCCATGCGCTCGCGAGCACTCGCCGCAGCCGCCGGCGGTCTCGCCGGCGGCGCGACGTTCGTCTGGCTCGTCGCCGATCTCGCGCTCGCGGGTACCATCGCTCTGACCTGGGCGGTCGGGGTCCGGCTCACGCTTCGCTATCGATGGCTGCTCTCGATGCGAGCCGAGACGCGCCGTGTGTCCCTTTGGTCCGGCGCGTTTGCCGCGCTCGTCACCCTCAGTGCGTTCTTCGGCGTTGGTCCGTCGCTCCCGTTGTCGGCCGAACTCCGCTTCGCGCTCGGGCTGCTGGTCGTCGGTGTCGGCTACGCGTCGGTGACCCTCGGCGTGGCGATGGCGAGCGGCCGTACCGACGATGCACCACGCGAGTCACGGGAGGGAACCGAGGCGGGCTCGTCCTGATTCATCCACCGACGACCAGCGCCAGCCCGCGATACAGTCCGAACCCGACGGCGAGCGTTCCGACGAGCGTTCCGAGCCAGGCGAGCACGGTGAAGCCGATCTTGCGTGCCGAAACACCCGTCGAGCCCACGACGAGACCGCTGCCGATGACGCCGCCGATGATGACGTTGTTGAACGAGAACGGGATCCCGAGCGCGATGGCGGTCTGTGCGATGAGAAAGCCGGGGATCAGCGCCGCGATCGATCGCCGAACGCCGAGCTGTGAGTACTCGCGCGAGACGGCCTGGAGCAGGCGTGGCGACCCCATCCAGGCACCGAGGAGGATACCGAGCGCCCCGAGTCCAAGCAGGACGATCCCGGGCGTTCCGAACGAGTCGAACAGGGGCTCCAGCGGGCCGGTGGCGAGCCCGACCTGGCTGCCGCCGGAGGAGAACGCCACGATCGCACCGAGACCGATCAGGAACTTCCTGATGCCGGCGTCCACCGAGTGGCGCATCTCGCGGCGTACGAAGACGAAGACTAGGACACCGACCACGAGGCTCGTGCCGAACGCGAACGCGTCGTATGACCCGAACAGCGCCGGCGCACCGCCGAGCGAGCGCGAGAGATAGTCCGCGAGCGTCCCCGTCCCGCTCGCGGCAGGGATGAACGTAAACTCGACGTTCGCGAGAACGAAGCCGACGACGGCGCTGAGAAGCGACACGCTGAGTTCCTCGGGGACGTCCTCGCGGCGCAGTAGGGTCGCCGTTACGTAGGCGATCGTCGCCGAGACGAACGGCACCGCCACCCAGAACAGGCCGAGTCGCTGGTAGGTGTCGTAGGCGGGCGCGCCGCCGAGGGCGAGCCCCGCACCGACGACCGCACCCGTCGTGGCGAACGCCGCAGGGATGGGGTAGCCGGTGCGGACCCCGATCGCGATGAACCCTGCTGCCGTCAGGAGAGCGGCGATCGCGGCCAGCGGCGAGATCGAAACACCGTCGATGAGCCCCTTGCCGACCGTTTCGGAGATGCTACCGCCCTGTGCGAGTGCGCCGAGCGCGGCGAACGTCCCGATGAAGAAGGCCGCGCGCATCGTCGGGAGCGCGTTTGCGCCGACCGCCGGGGCGAAGGGTGGCGAGTTCGACGAGGCACCGAGCGCCCACGCCATCCCGAGGCTCGCGAGCACCGCCGCGCCGGCCACGAGCAGCGACGCCGACGCCTGGAGGACGATCGTCACCGGCGGTGTCCCGAGAACCATACTGTCCGCGCGAACGCTCCGACGACCGACGAACATCGACACATGCCGACCATTATCATGGTTTTCCGCGGAGGGAAAAAGCGTCGTCGCTCGGCGACACAAAAGACCTATGCGCGCGAGGCGGCCAGTCCGGGCCATGAGCCGGACGGAATCGGCCGTCGACGTCGCTTTCGGCGATGACGGGTTGGTGACGGTCGTCGCACAGGACGCGGCCTCCGGACAGGTGCTGATGGTCGCCCACGCCTCCCCAGAGGCCGTCGAGCGCACTCACGAGACAGCGCTCGCCCACTACTACTCCCGCAGCCGCGACGAGCTCTGGCAGAAAGGGGAGTCGAGCGGCCACGTCCAGCACGTCGAGGAGATACGGGTCGACTGCGACGGCGACGCGCTCCTCTATCGCGTCAGCCAGGAAGGCGGGGCCTGTCACACTGGCCACGAGAGCTGTTTCTACCGCACGCTCGACGGCGATATCGTCGGCGAGCGCGTCTTCGATCCCGACGCAGTGTATGACTGAGAGTACGGCCGACCTCGCCGAGGAGCTCGCCGCGGCACACGAGTCCTGCGAGGAAATCGATGCCGAGATAGCCGAACACGGCGAGGCAGCGCTCGAAACGCTCGCCGACGCCCACGACCGCGCGACGACGTTGCTCGATAGCTACGAGGAGCGCGCAACCGGCACGGGCGATTTCGAGTCGTTCGTCGAGTTCCAGGAGTCGTTCGACGAACTCGTCGACTCGCTCGACGAGGACATGGCTCTGCGATCGGCGTTCGAGGACGCGAACGATCGCTTCGACAAGCGCCGGCTCTCGGCGAGCGATTTCGCGGCCGCCCGTGACGCGCTCGCGCCGGTCGCCGAACGCGTCGAACTGCTCGACAAGCGTGCGCGACGCCGTGAGCGGTATCGGGAGGCGCGCCGGCACGCGGTCGTCCGCCGCGACGAGCTCGACGAGGAGATCGCCGAGCTGGAGCGGCTCGCCTCGCTCTCGGACGTCGATCTCGACGCGCCGATCGCCGAGCTTCGAGAACCCGTCGAGAACTACGACGAACGGGTCAGGGCGGCGTTTCGACGGTTTAGGAACGAGGCGAGCGCGCGCGACGTCCTCCGGTTCGTCGAGCGCACCGAACAGTACCCGCTCGTCCCGTTTCGCCCGCCGCCAGACGACCTCCACGAGTACGTCGAGACGAGCCCTGTCGGCACCGAATCGCTCACGCAGCTCGTCGACTACGCCGACTACTCGCCGTCGAAGCTCGCCCACTACGTCGACGATCCAGAACGACTCCGGAAGAACGTCGCCATCCACAGGAGCTATCTCGACGGACTCGACGCGACGGCGCTCGGGATCGGCTGGCCACCGCCGCCCGCCCTCGACTGTCGCTTTCTCCTGAACGAACTCGTCTCGGTCGTCGACCGATTCGCGCCGGACGACGTGGTGAAAACCCTCCACGAACTCCGTGCGTTCACCCGCGAGGAGCGCTACGAACAGCTCCAGCGCGCCGCGATGGCTCGCGAAGAACTCACCGAGCGCGAACGCGAACGTCTCGCCGCCGGCACGGTCGAGGACGAACTGGCGAGTGCAAAAGCGGATCGTGAACGACTCGTGGCGGCGCTCTCATCCCATCCCGGCCCCTGATCAGCCGTCGAGCGCGCGATCGAGTCGGTCGCCGATGCCGTCGGCGAGTTCGTGGGCGCGTGCTTCGGAGCCGGCCTCGGTGTAGATGCGCACGACGGGTTCGGTGCCGCTTTCGCGGACGAGCAGCCAGGCATCGCCGAAGTCGAGTCGGTAGCCGTCGGTGTCGTTCAGTTCGCCCTCGCTCTCGTCGGCGTACGCTGCAGCGGCGGCGAGCAGCGTCGCACGGTCGGCGTCGCTTTCGTAGCCGACGGTCGTCCGCACGTTGTGGTAGCCACCGACCGCCTCGACGACCGCGCTCGCCGAGCGATCGGCGAGCAGTTCGAGGAAGCGAGCCGCGGTGTACGCGCCGTCACGGGCGAGCCGATGGTCGGGAAAGAGCACGCCACCGTTGCCCTCGCCGGCGATCGGCACCGAAACGCCGTCGTCGTGGAGTTCGCGTACCCGTGAGATAATGCGCGTGCTCCCGACGGGCGTGAGTTCGAGCGTCGCACCCGCCTCGCTGGCGACGTCGACCAGTCGTTGCGAGACCGTCACCGCCGAGACGGTGCTGTCGCCGTCGTCGAGCGTCGCGTCGGCCAGTACCGCGAGCGTCGCGTCGCCCTCGATGTAGTTCCCGTACTCGTCGAAGAAGATCGCCCGATCGGCGTCGCCGTCGTGGGCGATGCCGACGTCGGCGTCCGTTGCGCGCACCAGCCGACCGAGGTCCGTGAGATGTTCCGGTACTGGCTCGGGATCGCGCCCCGGGAAGCTCCCGTCGCGCTGTGCGTTGACCGTGTGGACCTCGCAGCCGAGTTTCCTGAACAATCCCGGGCTGGTGAGCGACCCCGCCCCGTGACCGGGATCGAGCGCCACGGTGAGATCGGCCGCGGCGATCCGCTCGCGATCGATGGCTGCGACGACCTCCTCAACGTACTCGCGGCGCGCGCTCGTCACCTGACGAGTGTTCCCCGTCCCGTCCCAGCGAGCGTGCTCGAACGTCCCGTCGTCAAGCAGTTCCTCGACCTGCTCCAGCCGGTCGACGCCGAACTCGACACCGTCGCTGCCGACGAGTTTGATCCCGTTGTACTGTGGCGGGTTGTGCGAGGCGGTGATCATCACCGCCGGCACCCCCTCGCGCTCGGCGTACGACTGCAGAGCCGGCGTCGGCAGCGCACCCAATCGATCGACGTCGCTGCCGGCGCTCGCGAGTCCGCTCGCCGTCGCGTCGGCGAGCATCTCGCCCGTCGCACGCGTGTCCCGCCCGACGGCCGCCTGGCCGTCGACGAGCGTCCCGACGGCCAGCCCGATCCGCAGACAGAGCGTCGGCGTCACCTCCTCGTTCGCGACCCCGCGAATCCCACTCGACCCGAACAGTTGCATTCGAGTCACCTGACGGCCCGACTCACAAATCGCTTCCGACCCACCTTTTTGCTGCGGGGGATCGCGCGCTTCGCGCGCTCAACCCCTTGCAAAAATCTGGACCAAAAACTGCCGCTCACTCGCGGTGCTCGTTCGCGGTGTTCTCGTGAACGACCGTAGGGAGTGAACGAGAGCCAGAGAGACGCGAAGCGTCTCCCGTGAACCGCGCTCGCTTCGCTCGCGCGGACGCATCCACCACCGCAACCGCAAACCGCAGCACCACGAAGCCCTCGGCTCACTCGCTGCGCTCGTTCGCCTCGCCCTTCATCCACCAGGAAAGCACGGCTCTCCTGAGCCTGCGGTCGCTTTGCGA
Source organism: Halococcus qingdaonensis (assembly GCF_024508235.1). Lineage (NCBI taxonomy): Archaea > Methanobacteriati > Methanobacteriota > Halobacteria > Halobacteriales > Halococcaceae > Halococcus > Halococcus qingdaonensis. The sequence goes on from NZ_CP101943.1 coordinate 2,330,826, forward strand.
CCGCAGACGCCGGGCACCACAGCCGCCGGCGCGGCCGCGCCGGAACGCTTTCGCCGTTCGGCGTGCGCATCCGTGCATGAGCAGTATCGACGAAAAGCGCGTCCACGGCGCGAACACCGAGCCGACGGCGCTGTTCGTCGCCAGCGACATCGGCCTCACCCGCGTCTCGGTCGCCGGCGAGCGCGTGGGCGAGATCGAACTCCGCGATCGTCGCCCGGCCCACGATCTCGCCGTCGACGAAAAGCTGGCCGTGGCGACCGACGAGGACGTACTGATCGGCGACTCGCTCATGGAGACGGGGTTCGGCCCGGCGACGGCGGTCGGCTTCCACGACGGGCTCGTCGCCGCCGCTCCCGACGGACGAGTCGCACGCCGAATCGACGACGAGTGGCACGACGTGGGCACCGTCGAGACGGTTCACGCGATCGACGGTGATCTGCTCGCCACCGATAGTGGGATCTATCGACTTACGGACGACGGCCTCACCCACGCGGGTCTCGACGCGGTCCGTGACGTCACCGTCGGGGGCGTTCCGCGGGCCGCGACGGCCACGGGACTCTACCGCCTCGGCAACGGCTGGATGGATGAACTCGACGGCGATTTCCGGATGGTGAGCACCGACACCGACGGCGAGCGAGCGCACGCCGCGACGACGGACGACTTCTACGCCCACGATGGCGACGAGTGGGGGGCGATCGAGATCGGAAAACCGATCGCGGCGGTCGCGTATGCGGGACTGGTCTACGCCGTCGCGACGGACGGAACGCTGCTCGTCGGGACCGACGACGGCTGGCGCGACCACCCCCTCGGAATCGGCGAGCCACACGCGCTCGTCGCGGCGGATCGAAACCCCGTTTAACTGGCCGTCACAGGTGCACACATGATCGTCAGCGCCTCCGGCTCCCAATCGCTCGCCAGCGCGCTCGCGACGGCGCTCGACGAGCCACTCGCCGAGACGACCTACGAGCGCTTTCCCGATGGCGAACTGCAGGTTGCGGTGCCGGGCTTCGACGCCGAACGCGCGATCGTCGTCTGTTCGACCGCGACGAGCGACGCCCACATCGAGGCACTCCAGCTTCAGGACGCCGTCCGCGAGGCCGGCACAAGCGAGATCGTCACCGTGATCCCCTACATGGGCTACGCCCGCCAGGACAGAGCCTTCGAACCCGGCCAACCCGTCTCCGCCCGCGCGGTCGCGCGCGCACTAAGCACCGGCACCGACCGCGTCGTCACCGTAAATCCCCACGAGGAATCCGTCGGCAACTTCTTCGAGGTGCCCTGTACCACCGTCGACGCCGCCGGACGGCTCGCCGATCCTCTACCAGACCTCGACGACCCAGTGTTCATCTCCCCCGACGCAGGTGCCATCGATCTCGCGGAGACGGTACGGGACGCCTACGGATCGGGTGAAACGGACCACTTCGAGAAGACCCGCCACAGCAGCACGGACGTCGAGCTCGAACCGCATACCGCCGACGTCACGGGACGCGACACCGTGCTTGTCGACGACATCGTCGCCACCGGTTCGACGATGGCTGGAGCCGTCTCGCACCTGAACGACGATACCCGGGTGTTCGTCACCTGCGTCCACCCGGTCTTCGCCGGTATGGCCAGAACGCGCCTCGCCCGCGCCGGCGTCGCGGCCGTCTACGGGACGGACACGATCGAGCGCGCCGAGAGCGCCGTCAGCGTCGCACCCGCCGTCGCCGCCGCGCTCGATTAGTCCGCCCGCGCCTCGGCGACCGGCACGATGGCGATCTCGACGGTCGTCTCCTCGATTGCCCACTCGCGTCGGTGGCCGTCCGCGACGTCGCCGAACGCCGCGGCCCTGACCTCCTCGCCGATGAGCGCCTCGTGCTCGCGAGCGAACTCCGCCACTCGGTCGTCGGCGACGTCGAGCTCGACCCTGATCTCGGCCTCCAGATCGAGGTCCATCTTCTTTCGCATTTCCTGGATCCGCCGGACGACGTCGCGCGCGTAGCCCTCGCTCTCGACGTCCTCGGTGAGCGTCGTGTCGACGTAGACCGTCCCACCGCCCTCGGCCGCGAACGTATCGGCGGCAACTCCCTCGGGCGTCTCGGTGACGATTTCGACCATCTCGTTCGTGAGTTCGACAGACTCGTCGAGCGCGTCCGAAACGGCGGTTTCGAGCGCGGCAAGCGTCGGCTCTTCGACTCGTGCCTCGTTGAGCGCGGTCATGACGTCGCCCGACCGATCGCCGAACGCCGGTCCGAGCACGCTCATGTCCGCGCTGGCGCTGTATCGCAGCTCACCCCACCGCTCGTCGGGACCGATCAGATCCACAGTCCTCGCGTTGAGCCGGTCGGCGACGATCGCCGACTGGGATTCCACCGCGTCGGCGACCGCCTCGCTCTCGGCGTCGACGACGACGCGCGTGACCGGCCAGCGGAGTTTGCGCTCGGCCTGCTGGCGGGCGGCCGAACCGGCCTCCTCGACGCCGCGAGCGACCCGGACCTCGCGTTCGAGCCGTTCGTTGCGGAGCTCTTCGTCGGGCTCGGGCCAGTCGCACATGTGGACCGTGTCGAACTCGTCGTTGCCGGTGAGAGTCCCATAGATCTCCTCGGCGGCGAACGGTGCGTACGGCGCGAGCAGCGCGACGACCTCACGGAGCACGCGGTAGAACGTCGCGTACGCGGCGCGCTTCGAGGGACTGTCCGACTCCTCCCACATGCGCTCGCGCACGCTCTGGACGTAGAAGCGCGAGACGTCCTCGACAACGAAGTCGAGCAGGGCGTGCAGCGCGCGATCCTGCCGGAAGTTTTCCCACTCGTCGGTCATCTCTCCCTCCACGGTTTGCAGCCGCGAGAGCACCCACTCGTCTTCCCGTTCGAGAGTCACGTCGTCGAGGGTGACCTCGGTGGGATCGAACCCGTCGAGGCGCATGTAGGGAAGAGGGAAGCGGAAGACGTTCCAGAGGATGTTGAGGTTGCGCTGCATCGTCTCGGTCTCGTCCCACGAGAAGCGCATGTCGTCGCCCTGTGGTGTGACCGACAGGAGGAACAGCCGCATCGGGTCCGCGCCGTACTCGTCGATGACCTCCTGGGGCTCGACGGTGATGTTCTTCGATTTCGACATCCCCCGCCCGTCGGGCATGTTGGCGTAGCCGTGCATCAACACCTCCTTGTAGGGAATCTCGCCGAGCGCTGCCGTCCCCATCCCCAACTGCGACCAGAACCAGCCCCGTGTCTGGTCGTGGGCCTCCATGATGAGGTCGGCGGGCCAGAGCTCCTCGAACTCGCCTTCCTCCTGGGGGTAATCGAGCGTGCCCCACGACGCGACCGAGGAATCGAGCCAGACGTCGAAGACGTCCGGCACGCGCGTGTAGGTCGTGCCCTCTTCGGTGATCGTGAGATCGTCGACGGTCGGGCGGTGGAGATCGACCTCGTCGGGGTCGACGGTTTGGTCGGCGCGTTCGGCCAATTCCTCGCGCGTGCCGATCACGACTACGTCGTCCATCTCGCCGGACCAGTCCTCGGGCGTCCAGATCGGGACGGGGATCCCCCAGTAGCGCTGGCGCGAGACGTTCCAGTCGGGCGATCCCTCGATGAAGTCGCGAAAGCGGTTGTCGCGCGCTTCCTGGGGATGCCACTCGGAGTCCTCGATGTTGTCGAGCATCTCCTCCTTCACGTCGGTGACGGTGATGAACCACTGATCGGTGGCGAGGAAGACGATATCCGTGTCACAGCGCCAGCATTGGCCGTAATCGTGGGCGTAGGTCTCTTCTGCGAGCAGCAGTCCCCGCTCGTCGAGATCGGCGATGATCCCGTCGTTTGCGTCACGAACGAACTCGCCGGCGTATTTTCCTGCGTCGTCGAGATAGACGCCGTCGCCGCCGACAGGGCAGAAAATGGGTAAATCGAGCTCCGATCCGCGCTCGAAGTCCTCTTGGCCGTGACCCGGCGCGGAGTGGACCAGCCCAGTTCTGTCGACCTCGACGTAATCGGCGTGGTAGACCTCACCGACGCCCTCACCGTCGGGGCGATCGGGTACCTCCTCAGCCAGCGGATGCTCGTACTCCCAGCCGAGCATTTCCTCGCCATCGAGCTCGTCGAGTACCTCGTAATCGTCGTAGCGACCTTTCTTCAGAACCTCCTCGACGACCTCGGCGGCGAGATAGAGCACCTCCTCTTGGCCGTCCCTTTCCGCACGCACTTTCTGATATTCGACGTCCTCGTCGATCGCGACGAACTCGTTGGCGGGAACGGTCCACGGTGTCGTCGTCCAGATGACGAGGTTCCCTTCGCGGTCGGTGAGGGGGAACTCGACGTAGATCGAGGGGTCCTCGACCTCGTGGTACTCGACCTCGTTCTTGGCGATAGCCGTCTCACACCGGGGACACTGGGTGATCGAGCGCTTGCCTTGCTCGACGAGCCCGCGGTCGGCGGCCTGTGCGAACCCCCACCACGCCGCCTCCATGTATTCGGGGTCGACGGTTTTGTACGGGTTCTCCCAGTCCATCCAGACGCCGAAGGACTTGAAATCCGACTGGAGCCCGTCGAGTTGTTCGTCGGCGTAGGTCTTGCACTCCTCGATGAACGGCTCCATGCCGAACGCCTCGATGTCCTTCTTGTTGTCGAAGCCCAGTTTCTCCTCGACGCGGGTCTCGATCGGCAGGCCGTGCATGTCGTAGCCCGGTCGATCGGTCACGTCGTAGCCCTGCATTCGGTGATACCGGATGTAGGCGTCTTTCAACGTCTTGTTCCACGTCGTCCCCATGTGGGCTGCACCCGACGTGTAGGGCGGCCCGTCGACGAAGAAGAAGTCCTCGCCGTCGGCGCGGTGTTGCTTGGTCTTGCGGTAGGCGTCGGTCTCGTCCCACTGCTCGAAGACGCGGCCCTCGACCGCATCGGGGTCGTAGCGGTCCGCGACCGGCTCGAACCTGCTCATGACTCGCCTACCCGTGCGGGGACTAAAGGAGCCTCGGTTGTGCAGACCGGCCTGTCGAACCCACGCAGGCGGGTCCACTGACCGGAACGGACTCAAACCGGCCGGCCCCACACTCGCCATGCCCGACTATCCCGATCCCGACTCGAAAAACGTCCTCGCGCCCGGCTGTGAGCGCTGCCCGGCGCTCGCGGACGCCCGCGAACACATCTCGTGGGGCAACGGCTCGCTCGACGCGGAACTCGTGGTAGTCGGCGAAGCACCCGGTGCCGGCACGCCCGAGGCGGAGCTCTGGAAGGGCGGCAACTGGACCGGCATGGCCTACACCGCACGTCACTCGGGCCGAAAGATTCGAGATCTCTTTGCCGACCTCGGCTTCGACAACGACGATCTCTACTACACGAACGCCGTCAAGTGCTTTCCCGAGGGTGAGGACGGGTCGAACCGCGAACCCACGAGCGAAGAGCGGGCGAACTGCCGGCCCTATCTCGAAACCGAGATCGAGGAGATCGAGCCACGTGCCGTCGTCGCGACCGGCAAACACGCCACGACGAGCCTGCTCGCGACCGAGGGAAAGAGCATCGACGGTTTTCTCGACTCGATCCTCGAACCGGTCGCGCTCGGGAGTCTCGAAACGACGCTCGTGCCGGTTCTCCATCCCTCCTACCAGGCCGTTTGGCTCTCGCGGCTCGATTACACCTACGAGGGCTATCTCGACGCCATCGCCGAGACGCTCGCCGGGGTCGAGTGACGCCAAACCTTCTTGCTCCCCGCACGCGAGGTGCCGGGTATGTCGAACGATTGCCCGTTCTGCGGGATCGTCGCCGGCGAGATCCCCGGCCGCATCGTCTTCGAGACCGACGACGTGACCGCCTTCCTGGATGCGAACCCGCTCGCGCCCGGCCACACGCTCGTCGTGCCGAACGACCACCACGAGCGACTCGCCGACCTCCCCGAGGAACTCGCCCGCGAGGTCTTCGCCGTGCTCCACCGATTGACACCCGCCGTCGAGACGGCCGCCGACGCCGACGGCTCGAACGTGGCGTTCAACGATGGGCCGGCTGCCGGCCAGGAGGTCCCCCACCTCCACGGCCACATCATCCCCCGGTTCGACGACGACGGCGGCGCGCCGATCCACGTCGTCGCCGGCGACCGACCCGACCTCACCGAGGACGATCTCGACGCCATCGCCGAGGAGATCCGCGACGCTCGATAGCGCCAATCGTCCGCGGACCGTGATCGTTCGTCGAGTAACTGCCTCTCTCCTCTGAGCGAACGGTGGCGAGCTGTCCCTGCGTTTCTGTTCCGATCGCTCTAATAATTTTACTCCGTAGGAAAATTTTAAATAGCATGCATTACATCGTCACAGATATGAATTCAACCGAATCGTGTCCAGAATGTAATGGGCGGTTGGACGACGCCGGCGAGGAGACGTACTGTCGCGACTGCGGACTGGTCATCGGCGAGGATCGCGTCGATCGCGGCCCCGAGTGGCGCAACTTCGAAGATGGGCCGGATCGGAAACGGACGGGCGCACCGCTGACCCGTTCGCGCCACGATCGCGGCCTCTCGACGGAGATCGGTCGTTCGACCCGTCTCACCGGCCGAAAGCGTCGTCTGTTCGCGCGTTTGCGCCGCCAGCACAACCGCACACGAATTTCCTCGCGCGCCGAACGCAATCGTGTCTACGGGTTCACCGAGGTGCGGCGCATGGTGGGCGCGCTCGGCCTCCCGGACTCGATCCGCGACCGTGCCTGCGTGCTCTTCGAGTCCGCACAGAACGAGGACCTGCTGCGCGGACGCTCGCTCGAAGGGTTCGCCGCCGCGGCCGTCTACGCCGTCTGTCGTACCGACGCCCTCTCGCGCACGCTCGCCGAAATCGGTGCGGTCGCCAAAGCCACACGTGACGAGCTCACCACCGCCTACGACGCCCTGAATCGGGAACTCGGCCTACCGACCGGTCCGATCGATCCCGAGGAATATCTAGCGCGCTTCGCGAACCAACTCGACCTCCCGAACGGGATCGAACGCAGGGCACGCGCGCTCGTCGAGAAGAGCCACGAACTCGGGCTGACCAACGGGCGCAATCCGAGCGGCGTCGCCGCGGCCTGTCTCTACACCGCCGCGAGCGAACACGACCACGCACTCACACAGCAGTCGGCCGCCGACGTCGCTGGCGTGACGCCAGTGACGCTCCGAACGACCTACTACGACCTGCGGGAGTGATTTAGGTGGTCCGCAGGTGGTCGGTCTGTGGCTCGTACACCTCGCCCTGCCGTCTGAGCTTTTCGAGTTCGTGCTCGGCCTTCGAGCGCTCCATCCCGGTCTCCTCGGCGCGATCGAGCACCTCCTCGATCGGCGCGCCGGCATCGTACTCGTCCTCGATGTCGGTGATCAGCGCTTTCATGTTCTTGATCCGGTCACGCTGGCTCTTCGAGGTGCCCGTCTCGACGATGTCGGCGTCGAACTCGCCGGTCTCGGGATCGACGCCGATGTCCTTGAGACACGAACGGACGATCTCGATGACGCGCTCGGCGTCCTCCAGTTCGACCGTGTCGGCGAGCCGGACGCGCGCGGAGGCCTCGCCCAGCCTGACGAGTGCCTCCAGTTTCCGCGCGGTCACCGGGACGGGCGCGTCGTCGTCGGAGCCCTCCGCTCGGAGATCGACGTAGAAGTCGCTGATCGCCTCTTTGGCCTCCTCGGTCATCGTCGGATAGCAGTTGCGCTGTGCGTAGGCGATATACTTCCGGAGGAGGTCGGGTTCGATCGCCGGGGCCACGGTGTCGGTGACGGCGTCGACCTCCGACTGGCTGACGTTCGCCGTGGTCTGTTCGGTCCGCTGGGTGTTGAGTTCGCCCGCGTAGTTCGTCCGCAGGATGTGCTCGGCGAGATCCTTGTCGTGCTCGGGGTCCGGATCGTCGGTGACGGTGAAGATGAGATCGAACCGCGAGATGAGCGCCGGCTCCAGATCGATCTGCTCGCCGATGGATTCGTACTGATCGAACCGACCGTATTTCGGGTTCGCCGCACCCAACAGCGAACATCTCGATTTGAGCGTGGCGTTGATCCCGGCCTTCGAGACCGAGATGGTCTGCTGTTCGAGCGCCTCGTGCATCGCCGAGCGGTCCTCGGAGTTGTGCACCACCATGCCGTTGGCCACGAAGTTGTGGGTTCCGTCGACTGTGAGGTCATACACCTTGGGTTCGCCGCTCGTCTCGATCGCGTCCAGCAAGCGCTCGGCTTCACTGCGAACGGCCCGAATTCGGTCGAACGCGGCCGTTTCGACAGCCGAAAACCGATCCGTCTCGACGACCCCATTGAACCAGCGCGAGACGGTCGAGGCGTCGACATCGAGATCGTCGGCGAGATCGGCGAACGAAATCCCGTGGCGATCGAGTGCGTTCCGGAGGGCGTCCCACGTACCCCCGGATGGCTCGGTCGCCAACAGCTCGTGGGCCGTCTCGACGCTGTCCGTGATCGAACAGCCGAGCAGATCGGCGAGGTCGCCGCGCAAAAGCCTCGTCCTGTCCGTTTTGGTGTCGGCAGCCGTGGTTTCGACTGCGGCGACGCGCCGCCACTGCACGTCGCCGCGAACCAGCGATCGGAACGGTTCCAGATCGGTGTCGGCGACCGTCGCGACGCGGTCGGACAGTCGATCAGCCACGACGGTTCGAAGCCGGTCACTATCGCCCCACTCGCGGGAGATTTCCTGTTGGGTGTACGCGGTGCCCGCCGCGAGTTCGGCCTGGGAGACGTGATAGCGCTCCGTGATCGCGGCAAGGGTTTCCCAATCACGGTCACTGGTCAGCCGTTCGACGGTGGCGTCAGCAGCGGATTTGCGCTCTTCGAACGAGTCGAGGACGGTGCGAGCCAACCGGAGCGAGATATTTGCGTCGCCGTTTTCGAAGCTGCAGTAGGTAGCGTCGACCAGTCCACATTCCGACTGGTGAAGTCGAAGCGAGTCCCGAAGGTCGGCGAGCACGTCACCACAGTCCGGTAGCACGTCGATGATGGTCCGATCGCCCGACGCCGCTGCACGAACCGATTCCAGTGCGGACTGCTTGCGATCGAGCGTGAACCCGACGTGCCGGGCGAACGCATCGATCGAATTCGCGGCCGTGATGGCGAGCACGTACAGATCCCGCCCGGAATCGCGCTGACGCGTATGGATTTGGCTCGTCACCGAGAACTCCAGCAGCAGGCTCTTGACCCCCAGCAGCAGCTCGTAGCTCGACGAGGCGATCCTCACGTTCCCGGTGTGCGTGTCGACGGTACCCTCGCTGTCGGCCAGCGCCCTGACGAACGCAGCCTTCGTGGCGGGCGGCGCGTCCGTGACGCCCTCTGGGAACGCCTTCTCGTCGTAGGTTTCGAGATTCATCCCGGCATCCAGGACTGCATCGGCGTACTCGCGACCGATGACCCGAACGGTCTCGACGCCGTCGGCACGCTGCTCGCTCGGCGGACGCACCGGCTGTGCGTCGAACGCCGCACGGGAGACCTGTTCGAAATCCGCCAGCAACTCCGCCTCGCTGTTGGTGAAACGGATGCCGTACACGCCCGCATCGCGGTCGTAGTAGACGTTGCCGTCGCCGGAGAGATAGCCAAGCACCGCACCGAGAGCCGGCGGCGGCCCCGTCCGTTCGCTCCCTGATCGGGGTGTTGCGGCGACGGCTCCACCGTCGGTCGCCGGTTGGGGGAGCCGACGCGGAACGTACACCCAATCGCCGGCGTCGAGATCGGCCGCCGGCTTCTCGACACGCTCGCCGCCCTCGAACACGAAGAACGGGTGGTCGTCCGTGGCCGTGAGCTCCTCGCCCGACTCGGTGCGGACCGTCGTCAGTTCGTCCGGGGCGTCGTACTCGTGGATGGCCGTCACCGGACGATCGACGAGCTGTCCGTCATCGGTCATCGTCCACGCGTCGAGATCCACGTCCCGTATCGTCCGACCGTTCGAGTGATGCTCGATCGTCCCCTGCTCGCCGGCTTCGCGTGCGAGATCGCGGATACGCGAGATGCGCCCATCGCCGAGATGGACGAGCGTATCGCCGGTCACGCATCGCATTTTATCAAGTTCGTCGACCGCCGCGATCCCCTGATCGGCGAGCACGAGCGCCCCGGCTTCGAGCGTCCACTGCTGACCCTCGCCGAAGTCGTCGCGCACCGCAGCCGCCGTCAGTCCCGCGCTCGACGATCCCTTCCCGGAGGTGTAAACTGACCGTGGGGCGATATTTCTGATATACTGAAGCATTACGGACTTGCCAGTACCCGGGTCGCCGATGAGGAGCATGTGGAGGTCGCCACGGATGCGCGAGCCGTCCGGGAGGTGTTTGGCGACGCCCGAGAAGAGTTGGAGGATCATCGCGAGTTTGGCCTCCTCGTAGCCGTAGATCGAGGGGGCGATCGAGCCGACCATCTGCTCGTAGATGTCGTCCTCGGCCGAGAGTTCGACGATGGCGCGCTTGTCGGCCTCGGAGATGTCCATGTCCTCGAACTGCTCGTCCTCGATCTCGACGGTCACGCCGTCCATGAACAGATCGAACATCGGCGAGGCGTCTCTCCCGGACTCCTGCTGGTCGAGATGGAGTACGCCGGTGACGCGGACGTGATCGCCCGCCGTCACCTCGCCGGTGATGTCGTCCTCGATGTGGACGTCGATGTTCTGTGGGGTTTCGCCGCCGCGCAGCCCCTCCGGACTCTCCTGAACCCTGAGTTTCTGTGCGTCGACGAACTCCGACTGGTCGAAGTTGATGTCGAACGGTCCCTGGCGCTCACAGCCCTGACACTCGTGGGGTTCCTGGAAGTCGCCACCGGTCTGTGGGATGCGAGTGAGCGTCCCACAGCGCTGACACTCGAAGGCTGCTTCGGTGATCTTGGGCCTGACGTCCGTGGCCTTCCTGACGATGCCCTGCACCGCGAGCAGCTGGCCACGGTGGCGCGCTCGGATCTCGCGGATCTCGGTCGGTTCGTCCAGCCCGCGGATGCGGACGTGCGCGCGTCCGAGACCCACGTCGACGGGGAGATCGTAGAGCCGTAGCGCCTCCTCTGCGTACTCCTGGAGCTGATCGGGCTGGGAGCGGTAGTCGTCGGCGAGATCCGAATCGAATCGGTAGAGGTCACCCCAGTCGATGAACAGCGACCGCCGTTCGTTCGGATACTGCTGGGCGAGCTCCCCGATCTCGTTGCGGTAGTAGTTGCGGTAGAACTCCTCGAAATCGTCGATCAGATCGGCGTTCTCCGCACGAGCCATTGGCGATGGGTAGTGTGCTTTCGCTCAAGAACCTTCGCAACGCGCAGTGAAAGTGGAATCAGCCGTTCCCTTGCGAACCGAAGTCGTCGGGGATCGTCTTCGGTTCGTTCGGCGGCCGTTTGCGGTCGTTGCTGTTGCGGCGGTCGCGCTGGAGCGGGATCGGCGTGCCGCCGTCGGATTCGATCCAGTCGAACAGTCGGTCGTGCATCGCATCGCGGCGGTCGCGGTGGTCGTTCCCGTGGATGAGGTTTCGCTGTTCCAGCGGATCGGCGTGGAGATCGTACAGTTCGTTCTGCACGGGGCCGTAGTACCAGATATACTTGTACCGGCCGCGGCGCACCCCGAACATGGTCGGATGCTTCGGAACGCCGCCCCAGTACGACTCGTAGAACGGCCCCGGACGCCCCGAGAGTTCGTCGCCGACGAGCGCCGGCAGGAACGACCGGCCGCTCACGTGCCCGGGGATCGACTGCCCGGCCGCGTCGAGGAACGTCGGTGCGAAATCGACGTTCGATATCTGCGCGTTCACCGTCGTTCCGGGATCGATCATCCCCGGTGCGTACGCGAGCAACGGCACGCGGACCGAACTCTCGTAGGCGGTCTGTTTGCCGACCAGTCCATGCTCGCCGAGCGTGTACCCGTTGTCGCTCGTGTACAGCAGCAGCGTCGAGTCGGCCATCCCCGATTCGTCGAGTCCGTCCATCACCGTGCCGATGCTGTCGTCGAGCGCCAGCAGCGTCTCGCTGTACCGGCGGTAGAGTTCGTCGAAGCCGAACCGCCCGCCGAAGAGGTAGTTCACGCCACGGACGCCGTTTCGCTGTCGGCGCACCCAGTCGGGCTTGCCGGCGTAGGCCTGCTTCGTGTTGGCCATCGTCTTCGGATACGCGATGGGTGCGTTCGCGTACCGACTTCGGTGGCGCGGTGCGGGCCGAAACCACGCGTGGGCAGCCTTGTGCGAGAGAAACAGGAAGAACGGCTTCTCGCCGTCACGGCTGTCGAGCCAGTCGCGGGCATACTCGGTCAGAATATCGGTGATATACCCCTTGCGCTCGACGCGGTTGCCGTCGACGTTCAGTATCGGATCGAAATACCGGCCTTGTCCCTCGAAGCTGACCCAGCGGTCGAACCCGGGGCGTGGCTTCGCGCTGTCGAGCTGGTAGGTGTGCCACTTGCCGATGTAGGCCGTCTCGTAGCCCGCGTCTTGGAGATATCGGTGGAAGAAGCGAACGTGATCGGTCTTCGAATGCTGATTGTCGACGATGCCGTGCTCGTGGGCGTACTGGCCGGTGAGGACGGACGCGCGCGAGGGCGCACACAGCGGCGTCCCGACCGATGCGTTCCGCAGATGCGCACCCTGCGCAGCCATACGATCCATGTTCGGTGTCTCCAGGAACTCTGGCGTTCCTGGCGCGTTCATGAAGCTCATGAAGTCGTACCGGTGGTCGTCACTGTGGATGAACACGAGATTGGGGTGCTCCTCGTCGCCGCCCGGGAGTAGATCGGTGTTCGAGCCACAGCCGCTGAGCAGCCCCGCCGTCCCGAGCCCGCCGAGCGCCTTCATCGCGTGTCGACGACGGACCCCGGCGGTATCGCTCTCCGAGTCGGTCATGAATCGGGTGGGGCGGAACGAGACGATGGCTGTGAAGACGGCGATGCCATTGAACGTCGCACTATCTGCGCGGAACTACCCCTGCCGGCCACTTATTCGTTGAGGCCAACGAGGCCTGGCTACCGGTGGCGATTCGGCGAGAAGTGGAAACCGTACGGATGGACTATCCCGGCGGCCAGTTGGCGTCGAACTCGTACTCTCCGGCCCAGTTGATGCTCGGTTTCACCTGTTTTGGCTCCTCGACACGCAGCGACATCTGTGTCTCGAACGCATCCTCTCGAATCCAGTACATCCGCTCCAACTCGTGGCAATAGACGAGAAAGAAATCGACGTCACCGTCGTACGTCTGGTAGACGTTTCCGCTTGCATTCGTGTGTTGTGACTTTCCGTGAAAATTCACCGTTCCATCGGCCATCCAGCCAGTTTTGATCTGTACCTTCAGCAAACTGCCGGCCGGTGTCTCGGCGACGATATCGTACCGCTCGTTGTCTCCGAATGGGATCGAAACCGGGATCTCGCGTCTTTTCAGTTCGGCGATAACGAGCGCTTCCGTGAGATCGCCCTTTCGATGGGAGTCCATACCCCCTGCTTTCGCTCGTACTGTAGCAAAAACGTTAGTGGGACCGCGCGGATTTGAACCGCGGTCACGACCACCCAAGGGTCGAAGTATACCAGGCTAACCCACGGTCCCGCACACGAACTAATGGACGCCGGCGAATAAACCCTTGCGTTTCCCGTCGGAGAGCGGCCGAAGCCTCACATCCACAGACGGAGTACGGAAGGCCTATACCGCGCTCGTGCGAGGGTCGCGCATGGTCACGGGACTCGAACTCGCGGCTCTCGCAGTCGCGCTCGTCCTGCTGTTCGGGGCTGCGCGCATCTTGCGGGCGGTCAGGCCGCTCGTCGTCAACGCGGTCGTCGGCCTGCTCGTCTTCCTCGCCGCCAGCTGGTTGGGCATCGGCGTCGAGGTCAACTGGCTCACGCTCGCGGTCGTCGCCATCGGCGGGCTGCCGGGCGCGGTGCTCGTCGTCCTGCTGTCGGTGTTCGGGCTCGCGTTCACGCCCGACCTCGTCGCCCCGCTCGTCTAGCTCTCCTCGTCACGCAGTTCGATCTCGGCCACTGTGTCGTAGGGGTCCTTCCCCCTGCGAATCCCGTCGAGCATCGTGAACGCCGCCTCGGGTTCGAGGAAGTGTCGCGTCACTACTCGGCCCAGCGGGGTGGGCGAGAGCCCGTCGATGAACTCGTAGTCGAGGAGTTTGCCGACCGCGTGTTTCATCGGCACGTCGCCGACCATCCGCTCGGTCAGCGCCTTCGCACCCGCGCCCGCCACGGTGACGTTCGCCAACACCTCCTCGACGGCGCTGGTTTCGTCGTAGCGCATCGCCACGGGCTCCATCTCGCCCTTGAGCAGTCGGAACGCCGTCTCGTCCTCCGAGCCGGGCATGCTCGAATGGTAGCTGCCGTCGGGCTCGACGAGGACGTAGACGACGCCGCGATCGTGGTAGTCAGGCCGTCCCGCACGGCCGAGCATCTGGTGGAACTCCTGGACAGTGAGCCACTCGATGCCCATCGCCAGCGAGTCGAAGATCACCTGCGAGGCCGGGAAGTCGACACCGGCCGCGAGCGCGGCGGTCGTCACCACTGCGGCGAGGTCCTGGTTCGCGAACTGGCGCTCGACGGATTTGCGCCGCGAGTAATCCAGCCCGGCGTGGTAGGCCGCGGCATCGTACTCCAACTTCCGCGCGAGTTGGTGACAGCGCCGTCGCGAGTTGGTGAAAATGATCGTCTGGCCGCGATAGCCCTGCGGGGATTTCCGGTCGAACTCCCGCCGGACCAGTTTGTTTGCCACGCGCGCTTTCTCTTGGCCATCGGCGAAGGTGACGTGGCGCTCGATCGGCACGGGCCGCTCCTCGAACTCGACGAGGTTCGCCCGGAGCTTTCGGGCCAGCCAACCGGGATTGCCGACCGTCGCCGAGAGATAGAGCCACTGTGTGCCCGCGTTCTTTCCGTTCCCGCCGGCATTCCCGTTGCGGTTCTCACAGTAGCCCTTCAACCGGGCGATGAGACCGTCGAGGCGGTGGCCGCGGTCGTCGTCCTCCAGCGTGTGAACCTCGTCGATGACGACGGTGCCGATGTCGCCGAGATCCTGACCCACCCGGAGCGCGTGGTCGATCCCCTCGTAGGTGCCGACCACGATGTCGGCGTCGGGGTCGAACCGCTCGCCGTCGTCCCGGACGCGGCTCGCACCGACCCGGATCGTGACGTCCGCGAGATGACCGTACTCGTCCCTGAAGTCCTCGTATTTCTGGTTCGCGAGCGCCACCAGCGGGACGAGAAAGAGCATCTTCCCCTCGCCGTCGAGTAGGCGATCGAGACCAGCCATCTCGCCGATCAACGTCTTGCCGGTGGCGGTGGCGCTCACCACGAGCTGATCGTCACCGTCGAGCGCGCCGTTTTGCACTGCGAGGCTCTGGACGGGCAGAAGGGTCTCGAAGCGATCGTCGAGCAGGCTCTGCATGCCGGGATGGAGGCCGAGCGATTCGACGGGAACGGGATCCACGGCCTCGGTCGTAGCGCTCATCTCGTCGAACTTCGTGAGGTCGGGGTCGAGCTGGCCCGAGAGCAGATTTTTCACGCGTTCGAGATTCTGGACGTCGAGCAGCAGTTCCTGGAGCCGGTCGGCGGCGGTGCTGGAGACGTCGTGATGGGCGAGTTCGGCGTCGAGTTCGCGGCGCGCGCAGTCCGGACAGATCTGCTCGCCGTCGGCTTCGATCGCCGTCTCGCTCGTGACCGGCGAGTAGCGCCCGGCGCTCGCGCAGTACCGACAGGTCCGCACCGTCTTGGCGTCGAGCTGGTAGCCGTCGAGCATCCGCTCGATCCGCTCGCGCTGCGCTCGCCCCGTCTGTTGGGAGATTCGGATGCGATCGGCACGCCGTGCGAGTTCGACGAATCGATCGGGAGCCAGCGGCTCCTCGCCCGACTCGTGTCGCCGGGCGAACTTCGCGGGTCGCGGTCCGGCGTCGGTCGTCCCGAGCGTGAGACGTGCCGATAGCGAGCGCTCGCCGTCGTTCGAGACGGCAACGAGATAGTCGTCGCCGACGCCGTGGACGAACAGCGTCCCGACTGCGACCTGCTGTGACACTAGCTGTGACTACGCGAGCCGGCTATTTCAGTCGCTCGCACTACTCTTCGAGCTCGATGGCGTCGTCACCGTTGGGCACCGCACAGATGAACGCGCCCTCCTGCTCGCCCTCGTTGCGGTACCAGTGGACGACGCCGGCAGGGATCAACAGCGAATCGCCGGCGCTCACCGTGTGCTCCTCGTCCCCGATGCCGACCGTGTATTCGCCCGAGAGAACGTACTGCTCGTGTTCGACCTCGTTGGTGTGTTTGGGCACTCGGCCCCCGGCCGCGAGCGTGAATCGCCGGATGGCGAAGTTCGGCGCGCCACGCGCCTCGTCGATGAGAACACCCTTTTCGAGGCCATCGGCCGCATCGACCGGCTCGTACTCGATTCCGTCGGCCCGACGCAGCAGTGCGTCTGTCTGTCGGCTCATGGCGTTCGTCGGGCCGCCATCGGGGTAAACCCGCCGGCTGGGATGGGCTTAAGGGACTACCCGCCGTAGTCGAGCCATGCCAAGCTTCCGGGTCGGTTCTATCGCGGGCATTCCCATCAAGCTCGGACTCTCCTTTCTGCTCGTGCTCCCGCTGCTCGCGTGGCTCATCGCCTCGCAGGTCGGCCAGCTCGTGGTGTTGATGAACACCACGTTCGGGACGGGGCTGCCGGGCGCGGCGCTGTCGGCGGGCACGATGCCCTATATCCTCGGCCTCGCCGCTGCTCTCGGCCTCTTTGCGGGCGTCATCCTCCACGAGCTCGGCCACTCGGTCGTGGCGATGCGCTTCGGCTACGACATCGATTCGATCACGCTCTGGTTTCTCGGCGGCATCGCCCAGATGGCCGAGATGCCCGAGGACTGGCGTCAGGAGTTCGCCGTCGCCGTCGCCGGGCCAGTGGTGAGCGTCGCCCTCGGGATCGTCTCCCTGGGTGCCTTCCTCGTCGTTCCCGAGGACCTGTCGGGTATGCGCTTCGTGATCGCCTATCTCGCGCTGTTGAACATCGCACTTGCAGCGTTCAACCTCCTCCCGGGCTTTCCGATGGACGGTGGGCGCGTGCTGCGCGCGCTGCTCGCACGCAATCGCACGCACGCCCGCGCCACGCAGATCGCCGCCGAGGTCGGCAAGGGGTTCGCCTTCCTGCTCGCGCTCGTCGGCCTGTTCGCCGGTGCCATCCTCTACGTCGCCATCGCCTTCTTCATCTACATCAGCGCCGCGGGCGAGGCCCAGCAGGCGGTGACGAAAGCCGCCCTCCAGGGTGTCGTCGTCGAGCGGGTCATGACCCCCGCGGCGGACATCGACGCCGTCACGCCCGAGACGAGCGTCGCCGATCTCGTCGATCGGATGCTCACCGAGCGCCACACGGGCTATCCCGTGCTCGACGACGGCGAACTCGTCGGGATGGTCACGCTCTCCGATGCACAGACCGTCCGCGAGGTCGAACGCGACGCCTACCGCGTCGGCGAGGTGATGAGCCGCGATCTCTACACCGTCCCCGAGGACAGCGACGCGATGGACGCGCTCTCGACGATGCAGTCGAACGGCGTCGGCCGACTCCCCGTGCTCGACCTCCGCGGCGAGTTCATCGGCCTCGTCTCCCGGACGGACCTGATGACGGCGCTGACGATCCTCCAGTCGAGTGGGATGGAATCGACGACTGACACCGCCACCCAGTCGCCGCGTTCGCCCGACGAATCGTTCTAGCTGTCGGGTTCCGGTATCGTCTCGACGCGCGCACGCAGCCACTCGGCCGCCGCGTCGAGTTCGTCGTCGCTCTCGCCGACGAGTTTGAGTCGGTTGTGGCCCGCTGAGCGGTCGGGATAGCAGCCCACACTCACGTCGAAGCGCTCCTCGGTGGCGGTGAGGTCGGGGATCAGGTCGGCTTCGGGCGTCTCGGTGTAGAACATTCGCGAGCGCACGTCGCCTCCGAACGCCTCCGCGACGCTCTCGTACATCGCCTTCATCTCCTCGGGAATGCCGGGCAGGACGTAGACGTTCTCGATCAGACAGCCGGGCGCGAGGCCGGGCTCGTTCAACAGCGCCCGACTGCCCTCGGGGACCGACGCCTCGGCGTCGACGTCGATCGCGATATCCTGGTAGCTCTCGCGGAGAGCCGCGACGCGCCGTTCGACCGCCTCGCGTGCGCGCTCGTCGACCGCGAGCGACCGATCGAAAGCGTCCGCGACGGCGTCCATCGTCCGATCGTCGGGCGTCCCGCCCAGCCCGCCAGTGACGATGACCGCGTCGAACGCGTCGGAATACTCCGCGACCTTGCGGGCGATGAGTGAGCGGTCGTCGGGGATGACGAGTACCCGCGCGACGGTCGCCCCACGGTCGGTGAGTCGGTCGGCGAGCCACGTTGCGTTCGAATTCGCGGTATCGCCGGAGAGCAGTTCGTCGCCGATGGTGAGTAGTGCGACGTCCATTGGCGAAAGGAGGGTGAGCGGACGGATAGCACTTCGCTGTTAGCCCCGGAACACAGCAAATGAGATTGAGGACTCAATGAATAGTATAAAATTCTGAAGTAGTCCGGGTGCGAGAATCGAACCCGCGTCTCAGCCTCCACAAGGCTGAAGGATGACCATTACCCCAACCCGGACACGCAGTTGCCTCTATTCGGGCGCGAATAAAGTACGTTACGACTCCCGCCGATCGGTCCGCGAGGCTTTTGCCGCTCTCGCCCCAACTCCCGGCAAGCGTGGCCATTACGGACAAGATATACGTCAAGAACCACCGCCGGATCGGCTCGCAGCTCGAAACGCGTATTCCACGAAGCGCGTTCAGCGGTGCGACCCTCGACCTGCTTTACACCGGTGAGAACCTCGCGAAGCTCGACGATGCCACCCAGGAGCGCGTGCTCGACTTCGCCGAGGACTTCCTCGACTGTGACTGCGAGTCGAACCCCTACTGTGGCCACCCCGAACGCAAGTTCGTCCAGTATCTGCTCGATCTCCGCGCGGGCGGGCTCGGCGCGGAGGCGATCGTCGACATCATGAGCGACGACTATCTCGTGACCGCCTATCCGGGCGACGTGCTCTCCTTTCTCGATAACTCGGTGCGCACGCTCGACGCGATGGAGGATCTCGCGAGCGTCGAGAAAAACCGGGAGATGGAGCGCCGAGTGGGCGAGCGAAAGCGCGATCTGCTCTAACCGAGTCGGTACGGCTCTTCCTCGTCCTCGCCATCGAGCTCTTCGAGCTGGATCACGTCCTCGCCGTCCTCTTCCTCGTCGAGGCGCTGACTCAACTGGGTGACGTACCGGCGATGTTCGTCGAGCTGGTCGCGGAGATGGTCGGCTTCGAGTTCGAGGCGCTCGTGCTCGCGAACGTAGCTCTTGGGCACCTCGACCTTCGGCGGAAAGCTCGACGTCTCCACGTCGCCGTCGTCGACTTCGTGCTCGGGGACGACCTCGACCTGTCCGTCGTGGGCAACCAGCATCTCGACGTAGTTCCGAAAGACCGCCGACAGCGAGATATCGCGCTCCTCGGCGATCTCGCGCAGCGTCTCGAAGGCGTCCTCGTTGACGCGAAAGGAGATCGTCTTGTTCTTGTTGCCCATCTCGACGCCGAATTACGCCTCCGAGAACTTAGGTCTTCGTCAGACGATCGAACGACGAGCGCCGGCGATCAGTCGCTCTCGGCGGCGACCTCGTCGTCTTCTTCGAGGCTTTCGAGCGCCGACACCGCCTCGCGGCGGTAGTTCTCCAGCGGCAGGTCGTACCGATTTTCGGCCATCCGGGCGTACTCGTTTGTCTCGTCCTCGAAGGCCTGGATCCGCTCGATCGTGCGCTCGGCGGTCTCGACCACCCAGCGATCGCGCGTGGCGGCGTCGACGACCGTGATCGACTCCGGCCGGACGGCGACGTTCGTGTCACCGTCGTCGGTCTCGTAGGTCCGCGGTTTGCCCGCCACCGCGACGTACTCCGGGGGCTCGATCTCCCGGAGCGCGCTCGCGGCTTCGGGCTGGTACTGGCCGGCGTAGACGTAGAAGGTCCCGGTCGGGTCGACCACGCGCCCCTGCCAGTATTCCGAATCCGAGCCGACGTCCTCGGTCTCGGTCAGCGTGCCGACGAAGAAGATCCGATTGGCGCGCGCGCCCGTCGGCAGGAGGAGGTAGACCGGCGCGCGCTCCTCGTCGCTCTCCTTGAACGTGTCGCTACCGTCGCTGAACTCGCGGGCGAAGACGCGTTGTGCGACCTCGCGGGTGGGTGCGCCACTCATAGCGACCTCGCTTTGATCAGCGTTTCCTCGGCATCGGCCGGCCCGCCGAGTACCTCGAACTCGTTGGCGAGCACGTACCGCCCGAGCGTCGGCCCCTCGACGCGGTAGTAGCTCCCCAGGACGTCGTCACGGATCTCGTCGGCGACGACGGTCGTATCGAGTGCGTCCATCGCCATCTCCTTGGCCTCGTCGAGGTCGATCCCCGCGAGCTCCTCGGTCGCCTCCTGATTAAAGATGGTCTCGTGGACCTCGTTGCCGTCGTCGATGACCGCCTTCACGCGGAGGTCGAACTCACCCTCGACCTCGCCGTGCTCCGAACAGCGCCCGTTCTGGAGCACGCGCGTGCAGTCGTCCTCGGGACAGCGCTTGATGAGCCCGCTCCCGCGCTGAATGTCGACGAGTGCGCCCTCGACGGCGATCGCGTCGTCACCGACTTCGAGCTCCTCGTCGAGCTCCTCGATACCCGTCGTGCGATTGAGTTTGACCGAAAACCGCCCCTCGTACTCGTCGGTCACGAGGTTTTCGAGCCGGTAGACGCCTCCCTCGTCGAGTTCGGGGAGGTCGGAGGTCGCCCATTTGGTGAACTTGATCGTTCCCGAGGGATCGCCCAGCAATCCGACCTGGGCGATCGACTCGCTCCGTGGTTCCCAGAGCTGGCTCACTTTCGCCGTCAGATCGACCCACTCCTCGGGCGTGTCTATCTCGGTGATTTCGCGCTCCTCGCTCGTCCCGCCCGACTCCGGCACGTCGATCTCCTCGTCGACTTCGTCGATGCTCGTGGTCCGGTTGAGCTTGACCGAGAACCGTCCCTCGTACTCGTCGGTCACGAGGTTTTCGAGCCGATAGGTGCCGCCCTCGTCGAGTTCGGGGAGATCCGACGTCGCCCACGCGGTGAACTTGATCGTGCCCGTCTCGTCGCCGAGCAGGCCGACCTGTGCGACCGACTCGCTCATCGGCTCCCAGAGCTGGAGCACCTCGACGGTGAGATCGACCCACTGCTCGGGCAGCTCGATGCTCTCGATCGTGCGCTCCTCGCTGTCGCCGCCGAGTTCCTCGCGATCCATGTCCGCCTTATCGAGGTAGCTGCTCGTGACGCTTCGGCGAGCCTCCTCGGCGGGCACTCTGTACTCGTTGACCAGCGTTTCGAGGCGCTCTTCGACCTCCTCGACGCTGATATCTAGTGTATCGGAAAACTGGTCGTGTATCTCGGTCGCGTGCTGTTGTACGTCCGTCATTGGGTGTCCTGTCTCCGCGTTGTTTTCGATGGGAGACAGTCGTCGGTTGGTGCCCAATGATATAAAAAGTTGTGCGAGCGGAGTGAAACTGATTCCGGATGGCGACGGGCCTTTGTAGCGCGCCGTCCGATCCACCTGCATGAGCGACGACGGTTCGATCGCGCGCTTTCTCCACTCGGCGGCGCGCGCCGTGGGCCGACGGTACGCCGAATCGAAGCGCGCCTACAGCGATGGCCAGACCCGCGCCGACAGCGATGGCCCGTACGACGAACACGCCCGCATCGTCTGCCGACGTTACGCGCAAAAACGCACCGTCGTCCTCGACGGCTACGAACCCGACTGCTTCGAAGCCGGCCATCCCGACTGTGAAGGCTGTCTCGAAGACGTCCGCGAAGGCACCGTCGAAACCTGGTAATCCACTTTTTTCTGTGCTACGAGACGGCGAAGCCGTCTCGGCATGACGAAAGGCGCGGAGCGCCTTTCGGACCACGTCGGGTGCGCGCGGGCGCACCACTCCTTGAAAAACCTGGACTAAAAACCTCCGCTCACTCGCCTGCGGCTCGTTCGCGGTGAACCGCGCTCGTTCCACTCGCGCGGATACAAGCTACCCCGCTACCACACCGCAACAGCCCACATCCCTCCCCAACCGATTCGCTCGTTCGTTTCACTCACTCGGTCATCCACCGTCAGAACGGAGTTCTGACGAGCCTGCACTCGCCATGCTCGTGCAGACCTCGCACAGTGTTCGCGCTCGGTGCTCACTTCGTTCGCACACGAGCGCGAGCGCGCGCCGACCACTCCACAACCACAAAAACGACGACCATCGTTCACGGTTCGGGTTCGTTCGGTACCAGCAGTTCACAGTAGTGAAACTCGCCGTCGCCGACCGGTCGCGTGACCGTCTCACCGGTCGTCACGTCCACCGGCTCGTCGAAAATCGGGCCATCCCGGACGAACGTGTGGAACTCGCCGTTCTCGCCACAGGGATCGACATCGTCGGGGAGACCCGCGAGGAACTCCGCATCGAACGCCCGACCGGCAAACGAGCGGTCGAACAGGTCGCCATCGACGGAGACGACCGTCGCTTCGAATCGATTGGCGAAATCGGCCGCGAGCGCTGCCGTGTCTCGCCCCCAGAGCGGCCAGTAGCCGTCGAGATCGGTGTCCGAGAGCTGCTCCTCGCGGTAGGCCCGGATGTCGTCAAGCAGGAGATCGGCGAAGGCGATGCGCTCGATACCCCGGTTCGCATGGTTCTCGATAGCCACGGCCATCGCCCGCTCGTAGGCCTCGTTCGTCGGATCGGCCGGGAGTTCGACGAACTCGATCGGTAACCCCACTGCCGCGGCCTGGCGCTCGTAGAGCTCGCGGCGCACGCCATGCATGCTGCTCCTGCCGGTCTCGGCCCCGATCGTCGTCAACAGTCCCTCGACGCGGACGTCCTCGTCCCGTCGCATTTCGTCGAGTGCGTAGGCGGCGTCCTTGCCGCCGCTCCACGACAGGATCGTCCGCATCAGCCTCGCAACGTACCGCCATCGACCGGGAGCGCCGCCCCAGTGATGAAACTCGCCCGCGCGCTCGACAGGAACGCCACCGCGTCGCCGAGTTCGCGCGGCTCACCGACCCGTTCGAGAGGGATGCCATCGGACCAGTCGGCCAGCCCCTCTTCGTAACTGTCGTACTCGCCGCGCTCGACGCCGGCCTCGACGAGTTCCTCGATGCGCGGCGTCTCGTGACTGCCCGGCAGCACGGCGTTCGCACGGATGTCGGGCGCGAACTCCCGCGCGACGGTATCGACCACGCCCGTGACGCCGCGCCGGACCGCGTTCGACAGGACGAGCCCTTCGATCGGTTCCGCGACGCTCGTCGAAGTGATGGCGACCCACGTGCCGGCGTCGCTGGCTTCGAGATGCGGATGGGTTGCCGTCAATGTCCGGACGACACTCATCACGAGCAGATCGTACGCCGCGTACCACTCTTCCTCGGCGATGTCGAGGAACGGTCCGCTCGGCGGGCCGCCGGCCGACGTGACGAGGTGATCGAGCCCACCGAACGCCGCGACCGTCTCGTCGACGAGTCGTTCGACGTCGTCGCCGTCGGTGATGTCCGCCTCGACCGCGAGCACGTCGCCCGTTCCTACACCTGCGACGGTTTCGCGCGCTGCGTCGAGTGTGTCGGCGCTCCGCCCGCAGAGCGCGACGTTCGCTCCCGCCGCGGCGAGCGCTTTTGCACTCGCGAGTCCGAGCCCGCTCGTACTCGCCGTGACGAGCGCCGCGTTGCCGTCGAGTTCGAGATCCATACTGGCTCGACACACGCCCAGCCTATAGCTCCTGTTCCTGGATCGCCCCGTCGTGACGCACCCGCACCTCACCCTCGCGGGTGACGCCAACCAGCAACGACTCCCGGACCTCGCGACCGCGCACCGCCTCGCCGGCCCGCTCGCCGATAGCGTTCATCAGCTCCGGCGCGGTGTAGTTCACCTTCACGCCGGCCTCGTCGCAGGCGTCGTAGATCTGCTGAGGAACGTCGTAGAGGTCGGTCTCGGCGGCTACCGGAACGCGAACCGGCGCTTCGAGCGCGTCGACGAACGCCACGGTCTCGCGGGCGCGCGCGACGTTTTCCCGCGCACTCGCCTCGATACCGGCGACGTTCGCCCGCGAGGTATCGAGGCGCTCGGCGATCGTCCGCTGTTTCAACCCGCGCTCGCGCAGCACCAACACTGTCGCTTGGCGGCGCGTGAGCACGCTGGTCGCCGGATCGAACCCGATCCGTGAAAGAACGTCGTCCACCTCGTCGGCCATCGGACTGTCCAGTCCGGCCTACCCGCCCCAGAAGTTCTCGCGGCTACCGAGGCGCTGCCGGCGCTTCGGCCGCCCGTCCGTCTCGTCGTCCGCATCGCTTTCGTCCTCGCCGTCGCCCTCGTCTGCCCCGTCTTCGTCCGCTTCGTCCTCGTCCTCGTCGTCCATCGGCAGCCGTTCGAGTTCGTCCGCCCGCGCGTGGTTCGAGCGCACCTTCGTGATCTTCACCCGCGAGCGCGCATCGGGGAGGACGCCGTCGACGAAGACGATGAACCCGTCCTCGGTGCGGCCGACGCCCGCCCCGCTCTCGTGCATGTCCTCGACGGTGACGACGAGTTCCTCGCCGACGGTGACGGGCTGGGATTTCAGTTCGCGGATGGGCTGGCTGTAATGGTTACACCACTCCGCACCGCCACGGTTGCCGTAGTGTTGACATCCCATTCCCGCGACCCGCTCGGAAAAACTGGGGCATTCGTCGGCGAGTGGACAGTCCGCCATGCGGCGGGTAGCGTGCCACCGGGCTAAACATTTACGGGACCACCTTTTGCTGCACTCGCTCCCTTCGGTCGCTCGCTGGCAAAATGTGGATCAAAAGCCTTCCTCCTTCCCACCGGAAGAGCTTCGCTCTTCCGTGCTCCCGCTCGCCTTCGGCTCGCGGGAACTGCGGTCAGTCGTCGGCCCGCTCACTCTCTCCGGTCGCTCGCGGTGCGATCACTGATCACTCCGCAACCATACCATACCGTCGCCGCCACCGCACCGCCTCCGCCGAAGCCCTCGCCGCGCGCTCCTTTCAGTCGCTACTCGCTCACTGCGTTCGCTCGCGCGGCTCGCCCTTCATCCGCCAGGAACCGCACCGCGACCGCCCCGCACCGCAACCGCATCCGCTCCGTCCACCTCAGCCAAACAGTTCGGTGTAGATGAGCCAGATGTTGAGCACGACGATCAGCGCGATGATCACGCCAAGCACCGTCGTCGTGCTCGTCCGGTTCTTGAATGATCGCATCAGCCCCTCCTCGCGCGTGAACCACAGCAGCGGGATCAACACGAACGGCAGCTCGAAGCTCAGCGCGACCTGTGAGGCGACGAGTACGCTCGTGGGATCGAAGCCGGCGATGACGACCGCGAGGCTCGGAACCAGCGTCACCGAGCGCCGGAGCCAGACGTTGATCTGGAGATCCAGGAACCCGTCCATCACGGTCTGTCCGGCCATCGTCGCCACCAGCGACGAGGAGAGTCCGGCAGCGATGAGTGCGATGCCGAAGACCGTACTCGAACTCGCGCCGAAGACGTTCTGCAGCGTGATATAGGCGTCCTGGAGCGTGCTGATCCCCGTGCCCTGCAGGGCCGCGGCCGCGACGATCAACATCGCGGCGTTGACGAACATCGCCCCCGAGAGCGCGAACACCGTATCGACCGACTCGAACAGGAAGTGGCGCTGATGGACCTCCTCGGTGTCGCCCTCGGTCTCCATCAGTTTCGTCCGCCGATCCTGGACGATGTAGGGATGGAGATAGACCGAGTGGGGCATCACCGTCGCGCCGAGGATGCCGATGGCGACGTAGAGTGCATTCGGCCCGGGAATCGACGGTACCAGCCCGCGCCCGATTGCGGCGGCCGTCGGCCGGGCGAGCAGCATCTCGAAGACGAACCCGAGCGCGATGACTCCCACGAGAGCCATGATGACGAACTCGACCCAGCGATAGCCGCGGTCGTGGACCGTCCGCACGCCGAGTAGCGCAAAGGAGGCCGCACCCGCGAGCAGCGCGCCAGCGGGCAGCGGAACCGAGAAGACGAGGCTGAAGCCGATCGCCGCACCGATGATCTCGGCCATGTCCGTCGCGATCATCGCCAGCTCGGCGGCGGCCCAGAGCAGCCAGATCACACGCGAGGGCAGTCGCTCGCGACAGAGCTGTGCAATGCCCTTGCCGGTGGCGATACCGAGTTTCGCCGCGAGGATCTGGATGCCCATCGCCATGAGACTGGCGAGCACGATGACCCACAACAGCGCCGGCCCGTACTTCGCACCGCCGGAAATGTTCGTCGCCCAGTTGCCGGGATCCATGTACGCGACGCTGATCAGAAACCCCGGCCCGAGATAGGTGAGCAGTTCGCGAAACGAGACGCTCCGCAGCGAGTCGACGACGTCGCTCACAGCCGACGCACCCGCTCGGAGTGAGAGGTCCGATCGTGTCCGTCGCGACCGTATCCACCCCGATCGTGTTCGTTTCGGTCACGCCCGTCGCCGCCGATCCACCGATCACGCACCGTCGATCCGCCCGCTTCGAACCGCACCCGCTGTAGTCGTGGAGTCGTCACCGTGTTAGCCATGTCTAACTAACTGTTTAGTACTGATGAGTATATACGCTTCGCCTCGTAACACCGGAGATATATGCGGGCCCCGGGAGTAGCGACCCGCATGACACGGACCGACGTTCCCGACTGGGTGACGCTCACCGAGGGCGAGGAGGTCCTCTGGCAGGGTCATCCGAGCCTACGACTCGTCACCCCGTCGGCTGTCGTCGCCCTCGCGCTCGCGATCGCCGGGATCGCCCTCACGACCGTTCTCACCGACCCGTCGATCCGCTGGTTCCCCCTGCTGGGCATCCCGCTGGGGATCGCCGTCGTCGCGTGGGCGTACGTCTCGCTTGTGAGCACGCAGTACGTCCTCACGAGCGAGGAGATCTATCGCAAGACCGGTATCGTCAACCAGAGCGTCGCCCAGATCCGTCTCGATCGCGTCCAGAACACGACGTTCAGCCAGTCGCTGACCGAACGGCTGTTCTCCTATGGCGACATCACGATCTACACTGCCGGCTCGGACACGATGGACATCACCCTCTCGAACGTTCCGGAACCCGAGCGGGTGAATCAGCAACTCACGGAGGCGCTCGACGCCGCCAGCGGAGTGACGAGAACGCGTCCCTAGTGAATGGTCGCACCCTGACCGACCCGCGAGCGATAGACACGTGCCTCGATGCCGGCGTCGGCGAACGCGTCGAGCATCGCGCTACCGACCGCCCGCCGATCGTTCGCCCGACAGGTCGCGAGCACCGCCGGGCCGGCCCCACTCACCGTGACGCCCGTGGCACCCGCCGCGAACGCGTCCTCGCGCACCGCCGTGTAGCCGTCGATGAGTGCCGCGCGCGCGGGCGTCACGACCGAATCGTCCATCCCACGCCCGACGAGTGCGGGATCGCCGCGACACATCCCGACCGCGAGGGTCGCGGCCTTCCCGACGGTGTCGACCTGTTCATCCATCGTCACCTCTTCGGGCACCACCCGGCGCGCGTCGCGCGTCGAGACGACGGTCTCGGGCAGGCAGACCACGAGCGGGAGCGAGGTGTCGACACGCGTGACACCCTCGTCGGTGGCGACGGTGAACCCACCCAGAATGGAGGGGGCGACGTTGTCGGCGTGCGCGGTTCCCGAGACGACCGCTTCGCCCTCGGCGGCGATCGGAACGAGTTCCTCTCGCGTGTGCCCGCGATCGTACAGTTCGTCGAGCGCGACCGCGGCGGCCGCGGCGCTCGCCGCCGAGGAGCCGAGCCCCGAAGCCGGTCGGATGCCCTTGTCGATCTCAATGCGGGCCGGCGCGTCGAGCGCCGCCGCGACCGCCCCGACCGTGTTCTTCTCCGGGTCCTCAGGGATGTACTCGCTGCCGGTGCCCGTGACCTCGATCGTGGTTTCGTCGGCCTTCGCGACGCGGACGACGTCGGCCGGGCGTGAGAGTGCGACGCCGAAGACGTCGAAGCCACTCCCGAGATTGGCGCTCGTCGCCGGGGCCCGGACGGTGAGCATGGCCCCGATTGCGAGAGTGAAGGTAAAAGGCTAGCGACGACCGCGCCATCGATCGGTTCAGAGATAGCAGCCCCGAGACGTTTCTCGCCGTCCGATACTGCTCGGACGCCGTCACTCTTCGAGGCAAACCCGGTCGGAGAACGGATCGTACGACGAATCGCTCGAAACGATCGGGTCGTCGCCCGAGCGCACGAGATGCAGCGCGTCGAGCGGCGTGAGTCCGTGTTCTTCGACGTAGCTCGCGGCCGCAAGAACCGTTTCGACGTCGCCACGGACCTCGACGAGCCGACTCGCGTTGGCGACCACACGCTCGGTATTTCGGTCCTCGCGGTAGGCGACCAACAGCAGCTCGACCAGCGTGTAATGGGATGTCCACAGTTCCTCGCGATGCTCGTCGTAGAGTTCCGCGGCGCGCTCGCCGAGCCAGTCGTCGTCCGTGATGAGCGCGAGCAGGAAATCGACCTCGACGTACATCACGAGCCGGCCTCGTCGAGGGCCTCGTCGAGGGCACCCTGCTTCAGTTCCTCGGCCGATTCGTCCACGTCCCGAAATTCCTCGCGGAGCGCAGCGAGCGGATCCTCGGCGACGGGAACGAGCACGAGACGGTCGCCACGGTCCACGAGTTCGAACCGGTCGCCGAACTTCTCCCGGAGATGTTTCGGGAGGTAGATACGGCCGTCTTCTGCGTCAACGTCCATAGACAGTATAGTGGATGAAATCCCATAAATACTCCGAGAAGGAAGAATCGTTCCATGAATCTTATTTCTCGCCATTATATTCGATATTGTGGTATGAATTGGTATCATCAGAAACACGCTGGCTGAGATTTGAACCGGAATTAGACGGGACACTCACGTCGTTCATTGTGCGCTCCACGCTGGTTCTGCTCCGGTACTACTTCCTGAGTTTCGTGTTGAACAGTGTACGTTGGATCGCCGAATACGGCGGGATGTTGTCGAGGCGATGGTACAGCCGTCCATCCAGAGCGAGTGGAGACAATCAGGAACTATCTGTTCCGTACCGTACCCTCATTTGTCTATGGAAGTCCTCAGAATACTGTTCCCAGGCAGTTCTGCCAATCTCTTCCGGCTCAACACTATCAGGGTGCTCTACTTCTTCCCCGACAATCCATCCGTATTCCATGTAGAATTGTAGGATCTGAGTAGTAGATTCGGTGGAAATTACTAAGACATCTGTTATATGCGTCGGAATGCCTTCCACTTCTTCCTCTCGGGGGAACGTCGCGTCTGCAAAGGGGAAGCCCCGACCCAGTTGCTCAACGTAGCCTTTCGTAAGGGGCTCTTTTGGAAGGCTCTCGATTACTCGATGGTTGGTGGAGCAGACCGGGCATTTATTTTCATCAAGATGGTCCCGCAAGTCGTGTTCGGCCCATTTCCTGCGCATTTCTGCATGATGAGCATCGATGAAATCCGATTCGAGGAACTGCTCTGGATCCTTCAAAATTCGTTCTTCAACCTTCTCTCGTTCATGTTCAGACATGGATGCTTGCCCGACGAGCTCAATCCTGTTGTGGAGGAAATCACCCCATATCCCACCCACTTCTTGAGGCGGCTCGATCACACCTTCTTCTGCAACTTGTGTATTCGTGAGTCCACTTGGGTCAGGAGGAGAGATCGTCGAGAAAAACACTATCTTTGGAAATTTGAAAAAGACATGAATGTTATCGTCCCCAAAGACGCTTGTTCCGTCAATATTCCTCTGCATGTATATCTCATAGTTGTCAGGGGCCTCGGGATCAGAGATAGCCACGTCTATTTCCTCAGCAAAGAAGATATGATGAGTGGATGGATCCTCTGAGAGCGGCTTTTCATCGAGTAGAATCTGCCTCCAAGTTTCCACCCTCTTTTCAACTATGTCGATTCTCGGATGGTTAGATTCGTCCCACACTGCCATTTCCGAGACGAGCAACCTCCAAGAAATCGATAGTATGAAACGGTACATCCATTCACCGTACTCAAATCGTTTCGACTGGTCGCGGACGTGTGGATAGAACGCATGAGATGCGAATTTGCTCTCCCACTCGGAGAAGATCTCCTCACAGCCCCCACAGAGCATTTTCTCATGCATGTCCTGAATTCTTGTGTTTGGGTCTGTGAATTTTCTCAGAAACGGTGTTGGCCCACTCTTCTTCATCCATCGGATTACAAACCGGGGGATAACATGGCTGTTCACCAACTTACGATCCCTGTGACAGAGTTTACATTCAGCCATGACCGTTCAGAATTGGTGCCAAAACAAAATTGTTATTGCTAGTGTGTTAACGACAATATGAAACGGGAGTGCGCTGGCCGAGATTTGAACTCGGGTTGTGACCATGGCAAGGTCACGTGATACCACTACACTACCAGCGCCCTGCACTCCATGGTCGGAGGGTCGAGTGTAAAAACGTTCCGAAGCGGTCGCGGCCGTCGTTCCTGTGAACTGTCGACACGGGTGCATGGAAACGCTATCCTTTTACCACCGAGTACGATAGGAGCGCTACAGTCTAGTGGCACGGCGCGAAAGCGTCGGCATGACACGTAGCGTACTCGTGCCGTCATCGCTCTGCCGGGAGGCCGCCGACAAACGCGAGGCGACCCACAAGGTCGGTCTCGTCGCTCGTGCGGCCACCGTCTTCCGGGTCGACCGCGTAACGGTCTTTCCGGACCTCGACGGCGACCGGCGATGGGGTGGCGGGTTCGTTTCCACGGTACTGGCGTACGCCGCGACCGCCCCCTACCTTCGAAAGGAGGCGTGGGGCACGCGGGACGAACTGGAGTACGCGGGTGTCCTGCCGCCGCTTCGCGCGGCCGCTCGGACCGGCTCCGAATCGAACGGTTCGGGGTCGTTAAGACAGGGAATCGTGACCGAGGTCGGCCCTGATGGACGCGTTCGGGTCAATTGCGGACTGCAACACCCGATCTCGCTCGTCGCACCGCCGGAGATGGCGGTCGACGAGGGGGAGCGCGTGACCGTCAGGATCTCTTCGCGAGAGCCGGTTCGTGCGCGTATCACGGACGAATCCCCACCGGGGTTCGCCGTCGAGCGCGCGGACCTCTCGGCAGCGCTCGGCCGTGAGGACGCCGGGTTCCGGGTCGCAACGTCGCGCCACGGTGAGGTGCTGACGACGGAGCGACTCGGAACGCTGGCCGGACGTGCCGACGACGGACTGACCGTCGCCTTCGGCGCGCCCGAGCGAGGGCTGCCGGCGATGCTCGACATCGACACGGCGTCGGTGGCGAGCGACTCACCCCACGAGGGGTTCGATTGCTGGCTCAACACGGTTCCGAAGCAGGGCAGCGAGGTCGTCCGCACCGAAGAAGCGGTGTTCGCGACGCTCGCGCCTCTGACGCTTCCACAGTGAGGTAGCACACACATGGTACAACCAACCAGACCACGCAAAGGCTCGCTCGGCTACGGGCCGCGAACGCGCGCGCACAGCGAAGTGCCGCGTTTCGGCTCGTGGCCGGACGACGACGGACAGCCCGGGCTGCAGGGGTTCGCCGGCTACAAGGCCGGCATGAGCCACGTCGTGATGATCGACGACGCGGCCAACTCGCCACGTGAGGGGATGGAGCAGACCGTCCCCGTCACAGTGGTCGAGACGCCCCCGATGCGCGCGGTCGCGCTCAGAGCCTACGAACAGACACCCTACGGACTCCGCCCGCTCACCGAGACGTGGACCGACGAGTTCCACGACGATCTCGACCGGGCGCTCGACGTTCCCGACGGCGAATCGGATCCCGGTGCCTTCGAGGAGGCAGTCGAGAACAACGAGATCGGCGAGATCCGCGCGATCACCCACACCGTGCCGGGCGAGATGGCCAACGTGCCGAAAAAGCGCCCGGACGTGATGGAGACGCGCGTCGGCGGCAGTGATCTCGACGAGCGCGTCGAGTTCGGTCTCGACCTCATCGCAGGCGGGGGCCAACACGAGCTGACCGAAGTGTTCCGGCCCGGCGAATACATGGACGCAGCGGGCGTCACGAAGGGCAAAGGGACGCAGGGCCCCGTCAAGCGCTGGGGCGTCCAGAAGCGGAAGGGCAAACACTTCCGGCAGGGGTACAAGCGACGTATCGGCAACCTCGGCCCGTGGAACCCATCGCGCGTGCGCTCGACAGTCCCCCAGCAGGGACAGACAGGCTATCACCAGCGCACGGAGCTCAACAAGCGCCTCGTGAGCGTCGGCGACGGCGACGACGCCAGCGCCGAGGGTGGCTTCGTCGGCTACGGCGAGGTCGACGGTCCCTACGCGCTCGTCAAAGGCTCGCTTCCCGGTCCGGACCAGCGGCTTCTCAGGTTCCGACCGGCGATCCGACCCGGAGACCAGCCGCGCCTCGATCCCGAGGTGCGCTACGTCTCGACGGCATCGAACCAAGGACAATGACGACAGTATACGACACGGACGGTACGGAGGCCGGCGACGTGGAGCTCCCGGACGTCTTCGAGACGCCCCATCGACCGGAGCTCATCGGTCGGGCGGTGCGCACCGCACAGGCCAACCGGGCACAGCCCTACGGCGCGGACGACTACGCGGGCATGCGAACGCCCGCCGAGTCGTTCGGTAGCGGTCGCGGCATGGCTCACGTCCCCCGATCGAACGGCCAGGGACGGCGCGTCCCCCAGACCGTGGGCGGGCGACCGGCTCACCCACCGAAGGAGGAGAACGATCGCTCGATCAAGCTCAACGACAACGAGCGCAAGCTCGCGACCCGCAGCGCCATCGCGGCCACGGCGGACGCCGAGCGCGTGAGCGAGCGCGGCCACGAGGTCGCGGAGTTCGACGGCGAGCTCCCGATCGTCGTGGACGACGAATTCGAGGAACTCGTGAAGACCCAGGACGTGGTCTCGCTGCTCGAATCGCTCGGCGTTCACGGCGACATCGAGCGTGCCGAGGACAGAACCGTACGCGCCGGGCGCGGGACGACCCGTGGCCGGAAGTACAAACGCCCGACCTCGATCCTGTTCGTCACGAGCGGCGAGCCGTCGCGGGCGGCCCGCAACCTCGCGGGTGCCGACGTGGCCACCGCGAGCGAGGTGAACACCGAGGACCTCGCGCCGGGCACGCAGTCCGGTCGGCTGACGATCTGGACCGAGAGCGCGATCGAGGAGGTGGAAGACCGATGAGCGATGTGAAATATCCCTACGTGACCGAGAAGGCGATGAACGACATGGACTACCGCAACACGCTCCAGTTCATCGTCGCGAGCGACGCGGCGAAGCCGGGCATCCGCGAGGAGGTCGAGGAGCGCTTCGACGTCGCGATCACGAACGTGCGTACGCAGGTCACGCCACAGGGCGAGAAGAAAGCCACGGTGACATTGAGCGAGGACGACGACGCACAGGACGTCGCCTCGCGGATCGGGGTGTTCTGAAGATGGGACGACGAATCCAGGGTCAACGGCGTGGTCGCGGGACGCCGACGTTCCGTGCGCCCTCCCATCGGTACAAGGCGGAGCTCTCGCATCCAACCACCGAGGACGACGACGTGGTCACGGGCACCGTGATCGACATCGAGCACGATCCGGCCCGCAGTGCCCCGGTTGCAGCGGTCGAGTTCGACGATGACGATCAGCGCCTCGTGCTCGCGCCGGAAGGCATCGGCGTCGGCGAGGAGATCCAGGTCGGCGTGTCGGCCGAGATCAAGCCCGGCAACACGCTGCCGCTGGCGGAGATCCCGGAGGGTGTGCCGGTCTGTAACATCGAGAGCCAGCCCGGTGACGGCGGGAAGTTCGCCCGGTCGTCGGGCGTCAACGCCCAGCTGATCACCCACGATCGGCAGGCGGCGATCGTCGAGCTGCCGAGCGGCGAGACGAAGCGACTCAGCCCGCAGTGTCGAGCCACGATCGGTGTGGTCGCCGGTGGCGGTCGCACCGAGAAGCCGTTCGTGAAGGCGGGCAACAAACACCACAAGATGCGCGCACGGGGCTCGAAATACCCGCGCGTGCGTGGCGTGGCGATGAACGCCGTCGACCACCCGTTTGGCGGTGGCGGTCGACAGCATCCCGGCCAACCGAAGAGCGTCTCGCGGGACGCCCCGCCGGGACGGAAGGTCGGCGACATCGCCAGCAAGCGGACGGGGAGGAAATGAGATGAGTTCGGACTACAGAACCGGTCGCGAGGGCGAGTTCACCTACCGCGGCCACACGATCGAGGAGCTACAGGCAATGGACCTCGACGAGGTCGCCGACCTGCTGCCGGCGCGCAAACGCCGCAGCATCGAGCGCGGCCTCTCGGTCGAGAAGGAGAAACTGCTCGCCAAAGCGCGCGAGAAGGGCGACGAGGAGACGGCGAACGACCCGATCCGGACGCATCTGCGCGACATGCCGGTGCTGCCGGCGTTCGTCGGGAAGACCTTCGCCGTCCACAACGGTCAGGAGTTCGAGCGCGTCAGGATCGAGCCGGAGATGCTCGGCCACTATCTGGGCGAGTTCCAGCTCACCCGGACGTCGGTCGAACACGGACAGGCGGGCATCGGCGCGACGCGCTCGTCGAAGTTCGTCCCGCTCAAATGATGGAGACATAACGCAATGGGAATCAGTTACAGCGTGGACGCGGACCCGGAGAAAACGGCGAAAGCCATGCTCCGCGAGCGCCACATGAGCCACAAGCACAGCAAGGAAATCGCCCGAGAGATCAAGGGAAAGACCGTCGCCGAGGCGAGCGACTACCTCGAAGCGGTCATCGCGGGCGACCAGTCGGTGCCATTCCGATCACACAACACCGGAGTGGGCCACCGTAACGACATCGACGGCTGGGACGCCGGTCGGTATCCCGAGAAGGCCAGCGAGGCCTTCCTCGATCTACTCGAAAACGTCGGCGCGAACGCCGAACACCAGGGATTCGAGCCCGATCCGATGACGATCGATCACGTCGCCGCCCACAAGGTCGGCGAGGTGCAGGGTCGCAAGCCCCGCGCGATGGGGCGGGCGACGGCGTGGAACACGCCCGAGGTCGACGTCGAGATGGTCGTCGCCGAACCCGAGGAGGGTGAGAGCTGATGGCGACCGAACAGCAGTTCATCGAGGACGGGATGCAGCGCACCCAGATCGACGAGTTCTTCGCCGACGAGCTGGCCCGCGCGGGCTACGGCGGGATGGATCTGGCCAAGACCCCGATGGGCACGCAGATCGTGCTCCGGGCGGAGAAACCGGGGATGGTGATCGGCAAGGGTGGGAAGAACATCCGGAAGATCACGAGCGAGCTCGAGGAGCGCTTCGATCTCGACGATCCCCAGATCGACGTCCAGGAGGTCGACGAACCCGACCTCAACGCACAGATCGTCGCCGACCGGCTCGGCAACGCCCTCGAACGCGGCTGGTACTTCCGAAAGGCCGGCCACACGACGATCGACCGCATCATGGACGCGGGCGCGCGCGGTGCTGAGATCACCCTCAACGGGAAGGTGACCGGTGCACGCTCGCGCAACGAGAAGTTCAACCGCGGCTACATCAAGCACAACGGCGAGCCCTCACAGGACATCGTCGACCGCGGTGACGGCGTCGCGGTGATGAAGCTCGGGACGATCGGCGTCACGGTGAAGATCATCCCGCCGAACGCCGACCTGCCCGACGACTTCCGCATCCACGAGGACGTCGACACGGAGTCGCTCGTCCCCGAGGAGATCGAGGGCGACGAGGTCGAGGCGCTGCTCGGCGAGGCCGAGGAGCCGGCCGACGACTCCGAAGAGTCCGACGCCGACGAGGAGTTCGAGCTCGGCGAGGACGAAGCGGAGGCCGAGACGGCCGAGATCGAAGAAGAGGAGATCGTCGAGGAGGGCGTCGACGCCGAAGCGGGTGCGGCCGAGACCGCGCCCGACGACGCCGAGATCGACGAGGAGCTCTCCGAGGACACCGAGGCCGACGCCGAGGCGATCCTCGACGAGATGGAATCGGCCGAGGACACCGAGGCTGACGCCGAGAGCGGTGCGGAGCTGACGGTGATCGATGGCGTCGGCGACGCCAAAGCGGAGGCGCTCGTCGAGGCCGGCTTCGAGACCGTCGCCGACATCCAGGACGCGAGCGAGGACGATCTCGCCGAGGCCGAGGGCGTCGGTGACGCCTTCGCCGAGCGCATCAAGGAGGGTGCGAGCGAGGTCGATCCCGCGGACGTGGAGGGTGGGAACTGATGGCCATCCTGCACAGCGCGGAGATCCGCGACATGACGCCGGCCGAGCGCGAGGTCGAACAGGAGGAGCTCGAAACCGAGCTGCTCAACTCGCGGGCCGTTCAGGCCGCCGGCGGTGCGCCCGACAACCCGGGCCGGATCAAGGAGCTGCGGCGAACGATCGCCCGGCTGAAGACGATCCGGCGAGAAGAGGGCGACCTCGACGAGAGCGAGGAGGCGTCGTGATGGCGCTGACGGCCGAGACGGTCGCGCGACACGAGCTTCGCGGGCTGCAGACCCGGGTTGCCGCGGCGAGCAACGGCTCGCTGGTCGGCATCGAAGGGTCGGTCGTCTCCGAGAGCGAGAACACGCTCGTGGTCGAACAGGGCGAACGAACGAAACGAGTACCGAAAGCCGGGGCGACCTTCGAGTTCGCGCTCGAAGGCGAGCACGCGACGGTCGCGGGCGAACGACTGGTCGCGCCGCCGGCCCGGCGGACGGAAACGACAGGTGATTCGAAATGGCGTTAGGACTCAACGTAACGGAACCGGAGACGACCTGCGACGACCCGAACTGTCCGTTCCACGGGACGCTGTCCGTGCGCGGCGGGACGGTCGACGGCATGGTCGCCTCCACGGAGATGGATCGATCGGTCGTCGTCGAGCGCGAGTACGACGTCGCGGTACCGAAATACGACCGACAGATGAAACGACGGTCGCGCACGCCGGCACACGCGCCGGACTGCCTCGATCTCGAGGTCGGCGACGCGGTGCGCATCGCCGAGACGCGCCCGCTGTCGAAGACGAAAGCACACGTTGTCGTCTCGACTCTCGACACGACGCGCGATCTGGGTGCGAGCAGTCTGTCGGGGCCGTCCGATCCCGAGAGCGAGGTCGACCTGAGCGAGATCGAGGCCGACGAAGCGGAGGGCGAGAGCTGATGGAAGCGCTCTCGGCCGACGTCACGCAGGGACTCGAAAAGGGCTCGCTCGTGACGTGTGCGGACAACACGGGCGCACGCGAGCTGAAGGTGATCAGCGTCGCGGGCTACTCGGGCGTCAAGAGCCGGCATCCGAAGGCCGGCCTCGGCGACAAGATCACCGTGTCGGTGACGAAGGGCACGCCGGAAATGCGCCGGCAGGTGCTCGAAGCGGTCGTCATCCGCCAGCGCAAGCCGATCCGGCGGCCCGACGGCACGCGCGTCACGTTCGAGGACAACGCCGCCGTCGTGGTCGACGACAACGAGGATCCCCGTGGCACCGAGCTGCGGGGGCCGGTCGCCCGCGAGGTCGCCGAACGGTTCGGCTCGATCGCGAGCGCGGCGACGATGATCGTCTAAGACTACCATGAGCAAACAACCACACAAACAACGGACACGCGAGGAGCGCGCGCCGCTCCACGAGAAGCACAGACAGGTCCGTGCGACGCTCGCGGGCGATCTCCGCGAGGAGTACGGCCGCCGTAGCGCGCGAGTGAACGCGGGCGACACCGTCGAGGTCATGCGCGGCGATTTCGCCGGCGAAGAGGGCGAGGTCGTCACCGTCGATCTCCAGGACGCGGTCGTCCACGTCGAGGAGATCACCCTCGAAACCGCCGACGGCGAGGACGTCGCCCGGGCGCTCGACGCGAGCAACCTCCGGATCACGGAGCTCACGCTCGACGACGATCGCCGCGAGGCACGGCTGGAGGGCGACGATGAGTAAACACCAGAAACGGCTCTCGGTGCCGGATTCGTGGCCCGTCGAGCGCAAGACGGCGACGTTCACGGTGAAGGCCGCCGCCGGTCCGCACGGCGAACAGGGCGTGCCGCTGCTGATCGTGCTCCGCGACGTGCTCGGCTACGTCGACAACCGCAAGGAGGCGCGCTACGCGCTGAATCAGGGCACCATCCTGATCAACGGCGCATCCCTCGACGACGAGGAGCGCCCGATCGGCATGTTCGACATCGTCGAGTTCACCGAGCGTGACGAACATTACCGCGTGTTCCCCGACGAGGGCGGCCGGCTCGCGCTCTCGCCGATCGACGCCGCCGACGCCGACTCGAAGCTCGGCAAGATCGTCGGCAAGGGGCAGGTCCCCGGCGGCAACACACAGCTCGCGCTGCACGACGGTCACACCCTCGAAGTCGACGATGGCAGCGAGTACGCCGGTAGCGACTCGATCGTCATCGACCACGACGACGAGATCCTCGCCCACTTCCCCTACGAGGAGGGAGCGCTCGTGACGGCCGTGCGCGGCCAGCACGCCGGCGAGATCGGCGAGATCGAGGAGATCCAGGTCACGCCCGGCAGTGCGGCGAACAACGTCATCGTCAGCCAGGAGGAGGGTGACGGCTTCGAGACGATCGCCGACTACGTCGTCGTCATCGACGAGAACTTCGTCAAGGAGGACGACGAGGAGACCGTCACGACGGCCGGCGAGGACACCGCAGCGGCCGAGGATCCGACCGACGGAGGTGACGACGAATGAGCGACGCCGCCGGCTTCCACGAGATGCGCGAGCCCGTCGTCGAGAAGGTCGTCGTCCACATGGGTGTCGGCCAGGGCGGGCGTGAGCTCGCCGACGGCGAGGAGATCCTGGAGGCGGTAACGGGCCAGGAGAGCGTCCGGACGCGCGCGGAGGCGACCCGGCCGGAGTTCGGCATCCGCCAGGGCGACCCGATCGGCGCGAAGGTGACGCTCCGCGGCGACGACGCCGAGGAGTTCCTGGCAACGGCGCTCGAACTCGCGACGATCGAACGGTCGCAGTTCGACGAGACGGGGAACTTCAGCTTCGGCATCGCCGAGCACACGGAGTTCCCGAGCCAGGAGTACGATCCGAACACCGGGATCTACGGGATGGACGTGACCGTGAACCTCGCCCGCCCGGGCGCACGCATCAAACGCCGCACCAAGGCCACCCGATCGATCCCGGGCCGTCATCGCCTCGACGCCGAGGACGCGATCAGCTATCTCGAAGAGAGCTACGACATGGAGGTACAATGAGCGAAAGCGACGTGGAGACGGGCGAACACGCGAGCAAACGCACGGGCCAGCTCGAGGCCTGCCAGCGCTGCGGGCGCAAGCAGGGGCTCGTCGGGAAATACGACATCTGGCTCTGCCGACAGTGTTTCCGTGAGATCGCCCGCGGCATGGGGTTCGAGAAATACCAATGACCGACAACGATCCGCTCGCCGACGCGCTCTCCGGCATCGACAACGCCGAAGGCGTCGGCCAGCTCGACTTCACCGTGCAGCCCGCCTCGAACACGATCGGCTCCGTCCTGGAGGTCATCTACGACCGCGGCTACATCGACGGCTTCGAGTTCGTCGACGATGGCCGTGCCGGGAAGTTCGAGGTCGAACTCAGAGGCAAGATCAACCGCTGTGGCGTCGTCAAGCCCCGGTATTCGGCCGGGGCCGACGAGTTCGAGAAATGGGAGAAACGGTTCCTCCCGGCCCGCGACTACGGGACGCTCATCGTCACGACGAGCCACGGCGTGATGAGCCACTACGAGGCCAGAGAGGAAGGTCTCGGCGGGCAGGTGCTCGCCTACGTATACTGATAATGACAGAACAACGACTCACGATTCCGGAGGGGGCAAGCGCGGAGACGGAGCGCTTCGACCTCACGATCTCCGGCGAGAACGGCAGCGTCACGCGACGGCTCTGGTATCCGAACGTCTCGGTCTCCGTCGAGGACGACGCGGTGGTCCTCGCGAGCGACGCCGAGGACGCCAAGACGACGGCGACGATGAGCACGTTCGTCAGCCACATCCAGAACGCCTTTCACGGCGTCAGCGAGGGCTGGACCTACGAGATGGACGTCTTCTACTCGCACTTCCCGATGCAGGTGCGTGTCGAGGACGGCGACGTCGTGATCCAGAACTTCCTCGGCGAGCAGGCACCGCGCCGAACGCCGATCCGTGGCGACACGACCGTGGAGGTCGACGACGAGCATATCACGCTCTCGGGGCCGAACAAGGAGGACGTCGGCCAGACCGCCGCGGACATCGAACAGCTCACCCGCGTCAGCGGGAAGGACACACGGGTGTTCCAGGACGGCGTCTACATCAGCGGCAAACCGACCCGGGAGGTGAGCGCCAGTGGCCAGTAACGAACGCGAACTCACGGCCATCGACGGCGTCGGCGAGGAGACCGCGGACGAACTCCGTGATGCCGGCTACGAGACGATCGACGATCTCCGCGACGCCGATCAGGACGAACTGAGCGAGGTCGAGGGGATCGGTACCGCACTCGCCGCGCGCATCGCGGCCGACGTCGGCGAGATCGACGTCGACGAGTCGGACGAGGAGACGCCCGAAGAACTGACCGAGGTCAGCGGCGTCGGCGAGGAGAAGGCCGACGCGCTGCGCGAGGCCGACTTCGAGTCGGTCGCCGACCTCGAACGGGCCGAGCAGTCCGATCTGGCCGATGTCGAAGGCATCGGCAACGCGCTCGCAGCGCGGATCAAGGCCGACGTCGGCGGGCTCGAAGTCGACGAGGAGACCGACACCGAGGTCGAGGACGAGACGCCCGAAGAGGAGGAGACCGAGGACGTCGAAACCGAACTCCGCCCGCGGGGGCTGACCGAGAAGACG
Source organism: Halococcus qingdaonensis (assembly GCF_024508235.1). Lineage (NCBI taxonomy): Archaea > Methanobacteriati > Methanobacteriota > Halobacteria > Halobacteriales > Halococcaceae > Halococcus > Halococcus qingdaonensis. Next base: position 2,371,432 of record NZ_CP101943.1, read on the forward strand.
CCCGACCTCGACGACGAGGAGCAGCGACTGCTCGGCGAGCGCCGGCGGCGGTCCCAGCCGCAGTTCAACCGGCAGGACCACCACAAGAAAAAGCGCGTGTCGACCTCGTGGCGACGCCCGCGCGGCCAGCTCTCGAAGCAGCGCCGCGGTGTCAAGGGCAAGGGCGCGAAAGTCGGGGCGGGCTACCGGACCGCGACGGACGTTCGCGGCCGCCACCCGAGCGGGTTCGAGGAGGTCCGTGTCGAGAACACCGACGACCTAGAGGGTGTCGACGGCGACACCCACGCCGTACGGATCGGCTCCACGGTCGGCGGTCGCAAACGCGAGCGCATCGAGGAGCAGGCCGAAGACGACGGGATCCGGGTGCTCAACCCGACCTACGTCGAAGTCGAGGTGAACGAGAATGAGTGATCTGAGCGCACAGCGACGGCTCGCGGCGGACGTCCTCGACGTCGGGGAGAACCGCGTCTGGTTCGATCCCGACCAACAGGGGGAGATCGCCGAGGCGATCACCCGCGAGGACATCCGCGAGCTCGTCACGGAAGGGACGGTCGACGCGAAGGCGGCGAAATCGAACTCGCGTGGCCGTGCGCGCGAGCGTAACAGCCAGCGTGCTGCCGGCCATCGGAAGGGCCCCGGGAGTCGGAAGGGGACCGCCGGCGCGCGCGAGAACAGCAAGGACGCATGGGTCTCGCGGATCCGTGCGCAGCGTCGTCGGTTGAAGGAGCTGCGCGCGGAGGGCACCATCGACCGAACGCAGTACCGCACGCTGTACGACAAGGCGGGCGGCGGCGAGTTCGACAGCGTCGACAGGCTGGAGAGCTTCGCCGTGGACGAATTCGACATCGAACTGGAGGACGAATAATGGCAACAGGACCACGATACAACGTACCGATGCGCCGCCGGCGCGAGGTCCGGACGGACTACCATCAGCGGTTGCGCCTGTTGAAATCAGGCAAACCCCGACTGGTTGCCAGAAAGAGCAACCGCCACGTCAGGGCGCAGCTGGTGACCCCCAGTCCCGACGGAGACGAAACGCACGCGAGCGCGAGCTCGGCCGATCTCGACGAGTACGGCTGGGAGGCTCCGACAGGGAACCTGCCCAGTGCGTATCTCACGGGACTGCTGGCCGGGCTGCGCGCGCGAGACACCGAGATCGACGAGGCAGTGCTCGACATCGGGCTCAACGCCGCGACGCCGGGGAGCAAGCTGTTCGCGATCCAGGAAGGTGCCATCGATGCGGGGCTCGACGTCCCGCACAACGAGTCGGTGTTCGCCGACTGGGAGCGCACGAGCGGCGAGCATATCGCCGACTACGCGGAGAGTCGCGACGAGCCGCTCTATTCGGGCGACTTCGACGCGAGCGAGCTGCCCGACCACTTCGAGGAAGTCAGAACGACAATCATGGACGAATTCGACCACGAACTGGGAGGCGGCGATGAGTAATCGAGGCTGGGAGCCGCGCACGCGGCTCGGCAAACTGGTCGCCGAGGAGGAGATCACCTCGATGGACGAGGCGCTCAACTCGGGGCTCCCGCTGAAGGAGCCGGAGATCACCGATCAGCTGCTCTCGATCGAGGACGACGTTCTGGACATCAACATGGTCCAGCGGATGACCGACTCCGGTCGGCGGGTGAAGTTCCGGTGTGTCGTCGCCATCGGCGACCGCAACGGGTATGTGGGGTATGCCGAGGGCCGCGACGACCAGGTCGGCTCGGCGATCCAGAAAGCAATCGAGATCGCGAAGCTCAATATGGTGCGCGTCTCGCGTGGCTGTGGCTCGTGGGAGTGTGGCTGCGGCCGCCCGCACACCGTTGCACTGCGGACGGACGGAAAGGCCGGCAGCGTCGAGGTCGAGCTCCGGCCGGCCCCCAGAGGGCTCGGGCTCGCGGCGGGTGAGACCGCTCGCTCGGTGCTCGAACTCGCTGGTATCGAGGACATTTGGACGCACTCGTCGGGCAAGACTCGGACGACCGTGAACTTCGCGAAGGCGACGTTCAACGCGCTCAAGGCGACCAGCGAGGCACGGGTGCCAGAGCGCGCCATCGAGCAGCGTGAGGTGATCGAGTGATGCAAGCGCTCGTCCAGCTGCGCGGCGAGGTGAACATGGAGGGCGGCGTTCGCGATACGCTCTCGATGCTCAACGTCCACAGCACGAACCACTGCGCGCTCGTCCCCGAGACCGACACCTACGAGGGGATGATAACGAAGGTCAACGACTACGTCGCCTTCGGCGAGCCGAGTCCGGGCGTGCTCGCGACGCTGCTGCAGACGCGTGGCGAGCCCGCCGAGGGAGCGGCCGAGATCGACGACGAGTGGGTGAGCGAGAACACCGACTACGACGACGTCTCGGCGCTCGCTGAAGGACTTCTCGCCGAGGAGACGACGCTGCGCGAGGCGGGGCTGACGCCCGCACTACGACTCCACCCGCCGCGGGGCGGTCACGACGGCGTGAAACACCCCGTGCCGGAGGACGGCGAGCTCGGCAGGCACAGTACGGAGGAAATCGACGCGCTGTTGACGGCGATGCGGTAATCGCCGTCGAGGACTACCAACGATGACAAGCAAAAAACGACGCCAGCGCGGTTCGCGCACCCACAGCGGCGGCTCGCACAAGAACCGCCGCGGGGCCGGCCATCGGGGCGGTCGCGGGCGCGCGGGACGCGACGATCACGAGTTTCACAACTACGGACCGCTCGGCAAACACGGGTTCAGCCGCCCGGAAAAGGCGAAAGAAGAGATCCTCACCGTCGAGGTACGTGAACTCGACGAGGACGCCGCCCTCTACGCGGCCGACGGGGTCGCCGAGGAGACCGACGACGGCTACGAACTCGACGCACGCGACATCGTCGAGGACGGCCACGACGCCGACGCCGTGAAGGTGCTCGGCGGCGGCCAGGTCCGCCAGAGCCTCACGGTGACGGCCGACGCATTCTCCGAGAATGCGCGCGAACTCATCGACGCGGCCGGCGGCGAGGCCACGTTGAGCGAGCGCGGCGAGGAGCGACTGGCCGCACGCGAGGACGACGAGGACGAGGAAGCCGAAGAGGCTACAAACGCGGAGTCGGAATAGACCGAAAATGGGCTGGAAGGAGACCGCAGAACCCGTTCTGACGCGGATGCCCTCGGTCAGACAGCCCGAGGGCCACGTCCCGTTCAGGCGGAAACTCGGCTGGACGCTCGGCGTACTCGTGCTGTATTTCTTCCTGACGAACGTCACCCTCTACGGGTTGGGCGGGCAGGGAGGCGACCTCTTCGGGCGCTTTCGCTCGATCCTCGCCGGGCAGTCCGGCTCGGTCCTCCAGCTCGGTATCGGTCCGATCGTCACCGCGAGCATCGTGTTACAGCTACTCGGCGGCGCGAACCTGCTGGGTTTAGATACGAACGATCCACGCGATCAGGTGCTCTATCAGGGGCTCCAGAAGTTCCTAGTGCTCGTGATGATCTGCATCACGGGGCTGCCGATGGTGTTTGCCGGCAACTACCTGCCGGCGAGCCAGCAGGTAGCGGCGTCGCTCGGCATCGGCATCGGCGGCGTGAAGTGGCTGCTGTTCGCCCAGATCTTCGTCGGGGCGATCCTCGTGCTGTTCATGGACGAGGTCATCTCGAAGTGGGGCGTCGGCTCCGGGATCGGCCTGTTCATCATCGCCGGCGTGAGCCAGAGCCTCATCGGTGGCTTCTTCGGCGGAGACGGGTTCTTCAGCAGCTGGCTCGACATCATTACCGGAGCGATCGAGGTTTCGCCGCTGACGAGCGAAGGCATCCAGACGCTGCTGTTCGGTCAGGGAGATCTCATCGCGCTGTTCACCACGATCCTGATCTTCGTGGTGGTGGTCTACGCCGAGTCGGTGCGCGTCGAGATCCCGCTCTCCCATGCGAGAGTCAAGGGCGCGCGCGGGCGCTTCCCGGTGAAACTCATCTACGCGAGCGTCCTGCCGATGATCCTCGTGCGGGCGCTCCAGGCGAACATCCAGTTCCTCGGCCGGATCCTCAACTCGCAGCTCGGGCTGCCGTCGTGGCTCGGCGTCTATTCGGGTGGCCAGCCGGTCGGCGGGCTGTTCTACTATCTCGCACCGATCAACGCCCCCGAGCAGTGGCTCGGCGCGAGTCAGGCCGCCTGGCAGGTCGCGCTGCGTATCGGTGTCGATCTCACCTTCATGGTCGTCGGCGGTGCGATCTTCGCGATCTTCTGGGTCGAGACCGCCGACATGGGGCCGGAGGCGACCGCGAAGCAGATCCAGAACTCCGGCATGCAGATCCCGGGCTTCCGGCAGAACCCCGGCGTCATCGAGAAGGTGATGGAGCGGTACATCCCGCAGGTCACGGTTATCGGCGGGGCCCTGGTTGGCGTGCTCGCCGTCGGGGCGAACATGATGGGCACCATCGGCTCGGTTTCGGGAACGGGATTGCTGCTCACGGTATCGATCACCTACAAGCTCTACGAGGAGATCGCCGAGGAGCAGCTGATGGAGATGCATCCGATGATGCGCCAGATGTTCGGCTGAGAGCGGCTGCGGAGCTGCGATCCGGCCGCGAGCACACGATCCGAACGCTCCCTCGAATCGGCGGGTAACGATCGAGCGGCGAACTGTTTTAGGCGAACGATCGGGATCGGCACGGACGGTGAATCGAGACGCGAACGAACAGGCATATCACCGTCGTTCCCGCCGTTCCGACGGAACGAACTGCTCCAATGCTCCTGTCAAACATCGTCGTGGCCGCACTCGTCGTCATCGCCTTCGGCTCCGGGATCGGCATCGCAGCTATCGGTCCCGGCGGTGTCTTTCTGACGATCGCGCTCTATGCATTGACGCCGTTACCATCAGCGACGGTCGCCGGGACGGCCCAACTGCTGTTCGTCGTGACCGGTCTCGTCGCCACGCTGGCGTACGCTCGGTCCGGCGAACTCGGGCGGGAGAACGCGTGGACGGCCGGGTTGCTCTCTGGTGGGAGTGTCGTCGGGGCGCTGTTCGGCGCGTGGCTCAACGGCTTCGTCTCGCGGGGGCTGTTCGGCCTGCTACTCGGCGTGCTCGCCGGCGGGACGGGCCTCCTCATTCTCTATCGCGAGCGACGCGCGCTCGATACGATCGTTACCATCGACCCCACGACGCGTTCGGGTGCCGTCGGCTACGCCGTGCTCGGGGTCGTACTCGGCGCGTGTAGCGGCCTGCTCGGCGTCGGCGGACCGGTCATCGCGGTGCCGGCGCTGATCGTCGTCGGCACGCCGATGTTGGCCGCCATCGCCGTCGCACAGGTGCAGTCGGTGTTCATCGGCTCGTTCGCGGCGCTTGGCTATCTCTTCCAGGATGCGGTTTCGGCCTCGCTCGCCGCCCTCGTCGGACTGCCGCTGCTGCTCGGCGTCGTCGCCGGGTGGCTGGTCGCACATCGCATCGAGCCCGACCGGCTGAAAGCACTGCTCGGGGTCGTCCTCTTGGTCGTAGCTCCCTCGCTCGCCCTGTAGATCGGTGTAGAGCCGGTGAACACGAACGTTCGGATCCCGTCGGCTTCGGGGAAAGACGCTCCGTGGTGTGGGATACAATGAAATACATACGGATATCGATTCGCAAGCAACGAACTTAGGGGATCGTAACGGCTAGTGTTGGTCGTCGCAGTGCTCCGCGGCTCACGTTATCGACGTCGACAGTGACGAGTGGGTCGCGGGGCGAAACCGGGTTCGGAAGACACATGTCAGGAACTACATCATCGTATCGAGAACGGCTTCGTGACACGGCATCGGGATTTTTCCAACAATACGGACTGGCGTTCGTGATGGTCGCCAGCTACTTCGGCTCCGGCTCGATCTTCATCGCCAGCTCGGCCGGCGTTCGCTTCGGCTACGCGCTGCTGTGGGCGGTCGTCGGCGCGGCGCTGCTCGGTTTCATGGCCCAGGACATGAGCGCGCGGCTCGGCATCTTCGGCGAGCCGCTGATGGTGTTCATCAGGCGGAAGCTCGGTGGGCGGCTGGCGACCGCGCTCGCGCTCGTCCTGTCGAGTGGCTGTCTGCTGTGGGCGTTCGAGCTGACCGCCGCCGTCGGCAAGGGGCTCTCCCTGCTGCTCGGCGGCGCTGTCGGCTGGATGCCGCTGGCCTTCCTCGCCGGACTGGCCGCCGTCGCCGTCGGCGTGCTCAACTACGAGGGGATCGAGCAACTGATGACCGCGATGATGATCGGACTGTTAGTGGTCTATCTCGCCGTTACCGGCACGACCGCCCCGCCGCTGTCGGCGATCGCCGGCGGATTCGTCCCGAGCGTCCCGGACGTCGGCGCGCTCACGCTCGTCGCGTCGATCCTCGGAACGACCGCGCTCTGGCCGAACTTCTTCCTCGAATCGAACCTCGTCGACGAGAAAGGCTGGACCGGGATTTCGGATGTCACCCCGATGCGCCGCGATCTCTCCATCGGCTACGCCGTCGGCGGTGTGACGACGATCGCCATCCTCGTCCTCGCGGCGGCCGTGCTCCGACCGGCGGGCTACACCGAGCTCGAAACGTTCCTCACGCCGGGGCTCGCGCTCGGCGAGGTGCTCGGCGAGTGGGCGCGCACCGTCTTCCTCGTCGGCGCGGTCGCGGCGGCGTTCAACAGCATCATCCCGATCATGTGGACGCCCTCATATCTCATCCAACATGCGCGTGGGAAGGAAGCCGACTCTGCGAACCGGAGCTTCAAGCTCATCTACGGAGTGTTGGTCACGATAAGTGGCCTCTCGCCGCTGATCACGATCTTCTTCGGCCTCGGTATCATCGACATGATCCTGCTCTTTCCGGCCTACAACGCCATCGTCGGGCTGCCGATTACGGCCGTCTTCCTCTTCTGGGCGGTCAACGATGCGGACGTGATGGGCGAATACCGCAACTCGCGGCTGCTCTCCGTGGTGAACGCGGCGCTGGTGCTGCTGGCGATCGTCTCGGCGGCGACGTCGCTACCTGGCGTCGTCGACGCGCTCGTCTCCGGCGGGCTCTGAACACCGCCAAGAGCTTTGTCGGTCGCCGCGGTAGCGATGGGAATGACGACCGCAGCCGCCGACGGGGGATCGCGATCGCGCGTCGAGTTCCTCGCGCCAGGGGTCGTCGCCGGCACGGCGCTCTTCCTCGGCGTGCTTGACTCGACGATGATGAACGTCGCCGTGCCGGCGATCGTTAGCGACCTGAACACGACCGTGAGCGCGATGCACGGCGCGATCGCGGTCTACTCGATGGTGATGGCCGCGCTGATCGTCCCGGGTGGGGCGCTCCGCTCGGTCGTCGACACCCGGCGACTCCTCGTGATCGCGCTCGGGATCTACAGCGTCGGCACGCTCGTCGCGGGTGCCAGCCCGAACATGGTCACGCTGTTCGTCGGCTGGTCGCTGATCGAGGGTGCCGCCGCGGCGCTCTTGCTCCCGCTCACCTACTCGATCATCGTCGAGAACTACACCGGCAGCGCCCGCACCAAGGCGTTCGGGGCGATCGGCGGCGTCACCGCCGTCGGCACCGCCATCGGGCCGATGGTCGGCGGCGTTCTCACGACGTTCGCGAGCTGGCGCTGGGGGATGTTCGGCGAGCTCCTGCTCGTCCTCGTCGTGCTCTCGCTCACGCGCTATCTCGATGCCTCGCCGAGCACGCGCCGACTCTCGACCGACGTCGGCGGCGTGATACTGTCGATCCTCGGCGTCGTCGTGATGATCGGCGGGACGTTGCTCGCCGGGCGCTACGGCTGGGTACGGCCGCTGCGCCCGTTCGTCCTAGCCGGCACGACGATCCAGCCACTCGGCGTCTCGCCGGCGATATGGCTCGTCGCCATCGGCGTGGTGATCCTCGCGGCGTTCGTTCAGTGGGAGGGGCGGCGGGCACGGATCGGGCGGTCGCTGCTGGTGCCGCCGAGCGTGCTGCGCAATCGGACGTTCGCCGCGGGCATCGCCACGTTCGCGGCCGAATCGCTGTTCCTCTCCGGGTTCATGTTCACCGTGCCGGTGTATCTCCAGTCGGCGCTCGGCTACTCGGCGTTCGAGACCGGGCTTGCGCTGTTGCCGTTCTCGCTGGCGACGCTGCTCGTGGCGACGGTCTCGACTGGCTGGCGCGCCTACGTCGCGCCGAAACGCCTCGTTCAGGCGGGGCTCGTGCTGATGGCGGTCGGCTTGCTGCTACTTGTCGCACGGACCGATCTCTCGCTGACGCTCGCCGGGCTGGTCGTTCCCATGCTCGTCATCGGCGTCGGGCTCGGACTGTTCACCGGGCAGCTCGTTGATCTCACGATGTCGGCGGTGCCGGCGACCGAGTCGTCGGTCGCCTCCGGCGTCATCAACTCGCTAAGCCAGCTCGGCTACGCGTTCGGCACGGCGGTCACCGGCTCGTTCCTGCTCGCGGGTTTCTACGGGGAGATCGTCGACGGCGTGGCGCGGCTGGCGGGAGCGGCGGTCGCCGGCGACGATCGCCGACGGCTCGTCGTCGCGCTCCAGGACGGAGTGGACGCGACGACGCAGGCACAGCAGGCGGCGTTCGTCGACGGGCTCGCACCGGCGCTGCGCGCGGAGCTGCTCACCGTCGTCCGGACGGCCATGCAGAGCACCCAACGGAGCGTCCTGCTGTTGCTCGTCCTGTTCGTCCTCTGTACGCTTCTCGCCGCGAGCTTCCTCCCGGCGACGCGCGAACGCGAGCCAAGTTCGACGCTCGGGACGGCGACCGATAGGGGCGAGCGGATCCCCGAGGAGTGACGACCGCGGTCGAGTCAGCGCGCCCGGCGGGCGTCGAGCCGCGCGGCGAGCTGGTCGGAGACGTCGGTGAGGTGAGCGGTGGCGAAGACCGCGACGAGGACGCCACCCAGTACGTCGTAGAACAGATCGAGCGCGGTGTCTTCGAGCCCGTACTGAGTGAGCACCTGCGCGGTGCCGAAGGCGGCCGCGGCCTCGGCGATCAGGAACTCAAGCAGCTCCCAGACGACGCCGAAGGCGACGATGAACAGGAGCAAGTAGACGAACGTGAACGCCGGCGGCATGACGATATATTCGGTGTGTTCGTCGAGCGCACGCGTCGTCGCGTAGGCGACGCCCGCGACCAACGAGGACGACAGCGCGTGTGTAACGTGATCGTACCACCAGATCGAGCTGTACGCGCTCGCGAAGTCGAGAACGGGCAGCGGGAGCGTGCCGACCGCATGGAGGAACATCGCGGTCGTGATCCAGAGCACGATGCCGACGTCCATCGTGAGCGTGTAGCGCCGTTCGAGCACCGCCGGCAGGAACGTGACCGCGAGGGCGATGCCGGCGTTCGTGACCGTTCCCACCGCCCCCGTGAGCACGCCCGCGAGCACGACAGCCGCGAGAATCGCCTGCATCGCCCGCACCAGCCACGCCTGTTGGGTCGGAGAGAGACCGACACGGCGGCGGATCTTCATACGGCCTCACCCGCCGGACGGCGTGCGGCGTTCGCGCGCAGTCGCCGTCGGAAATACCAGACGAACACCCCGGCAGCGATCAGGCCGGCGACCAACGTCGTCAGGAAGAACACCATCAGTTCCCGATTCGTTGCGAAGAAGACCGTGCCGAGATACTCCGCCGACAGCCACGAGCCAAACGCCCAGATGCCGGCGACGCCGAGCGTGGCGATCGTCGCGAACCAAACCGCGAAGCCTGGCGTCATCCGAACGGTGGTCGTCAGTTGGAGGGTGACGACGACGAGCAACGCGAGCGTCGCGACCGCGATGCTCCGGACGAAGCCGGCGACGAACGGCAGTTCGACGGCACTCAGACCGAACGGAAGCACGGTGAGCGCCAGCAGCGGCCAGGGAATCGTCCGCCGCCACGAACGTCCGACCCAGGCCGGCACGACGGTGACGACGACCGCGACGACAGCAGTGGTAGCGGTCACCAGCTCGCCGGCGAGAATGTTTCCGACGGCCGACAGCGCCAGCACCGCCGCAAACAGCCACGCGATGGCGGCGTTCGTCCGCTCATCTTCGATGAACCACTCCTCGGGCAACCGCTGGCTCATCGCCCGTGCTCCGTCGCCACGAACGATCGCGGTCGGGGTCGGAACCGACGGCCCCGTCGTCGAAGCAGTGCGGGCGTCATCGCATCACTACTGAGTTCGAAACGAGCAGGAAGGATAGATGTTGGGAGTCTGTCGCCCGAACTACTCGGTCTGGGTCTTCTCGATGTTGGTCTTCTCGCCGCGGAAGATGGCCGCGCCGTCCTGGGCGACCATCTCGGCGAGCACGGCACATTTGACGCGCATCGGGCTGATATCCACACCGAGAAGGTCGATCACGTCGTCGCGGTCGAGCTCGTCGAGTTCGTCGAGGGTCATCCCCTGGAGCTCGCTGGTGAGCATGCTCGCGCTCGCCTGGCTGATCGCGCAGCCGTCGCCGTGGAAGGAGGCGTATTCGATCGTCTCGCCGTCGTCTTCGAGTTGGATATCGACGGTGATCTCGTCGCCACACATCGGGTTCTCGCCGACGTGGCTGAAGGTGGGATCGTCGAGTTCGCCGTAGTTGCGGGGGTTCTTGTAGTGGTCGAGGATCTGCTGACGGTACATGTCCGAGCCCATGCTCATGATGGGCCAAATAGACGTGTGCGACCCAAAAGGATTCCGGGCAGCCGTCTCAGGCGCTGCGGCGCTCGCGAGCCTTCCGGCGAAGGTTCTTGTAGCCACACTTCCGACAGCTGTCCGCTCCGGCAGGGTTGCGGGCGTTACAGCGCATGCAGATCATCTTCTCGAGAATGCGCGCTTCCGCCTGGTCGAATCTGGCCATACCGCTCGCAACAGGTCGGCGGGGTTAAGCGTTTCCGAAACGGGCTACTCGGCGGCGAGATACTCCTCCTGGACGGCGACGACGTCGCCCGAATCCGCACAGTCGGCGTACCGCCGCAGCGGTTCGTCGTTGAGTTCGAGGAAGGTGTGCCCCCAGCGAAACTTCGCGAGGAGTGCCTCGGCGTGGGAGCGCTCGCCGAGAACACAGAGCGCGCCCGCGAGCGCCTCGACGGTCGTCAGCTGGAACGGCGTGCCGTAGTTCACCGGGTTGGCCGCGACCAGAAAGGGGAGCGCCCGGTGCGGCCCGCCGAGCGAGAACTGCTCGGCCTCGGCGGTCTCCCACGAGCAATCGAGCGCGACGAGCCGTTCGGGCGTGACGTCGCGGCGATCGGCCGGCGACAGCGCCTGCTCGGCATGGGGGTTCAACACCACACCCGGGGGCGTTTCGCGGGCCGAGCGATGGAGAGTGGCGAGATCGAACCGGGCGAGCTTGCGGGCGGTGCATTTGTCCGGATCGTCGTCACCCTCGTAGCGGACGTGCAGCTCCACGACGGCGCTATGCAGTGCGAAAGGAAAGCTCGCTCGACTCAGCGGATTGCGTCGTACTGCTCTTCGAGCTTGTCGGCGGCCTGGCCGAGCTGTTCGCGCTCGTACTCCGAGAGCGTCCAGTCGACGACCGCCGCGCCGTCGCTCGTGAGTTTGACGGGAACACCGACGCTCACGCCCTCGTGGCCGTACTCGCCGTCGAGCGGGACCGAGGCCGGGAGCACCGTGCCGGTGTCGCGGACGATCGATTCGACAATGTGGCCGACGCCGGTCGCCGGCCCCCACTGGGTCGCGCCCTTGCGCTCGATGACGTTCATCGCGCTCTCCTGGAGCCCCTCCAGGATGTCCGCGCGCTCGTCGTCGCCGAACGAGCGGTCCTCGCCGTCGATGCGCACCTTGGAGAAGACGGGCACCTGTGCGTCGCCGTGCTCGCCGAGGATCGTCGCGTCCACGTTGGTGACCTGCGTGTCGAAGCGCTCGGCGAGCACGTAGCGAAAGCGCGCGGAGTCGAGTCGGCCGCCGAAGCCGATGACGTGGCCTCTGGGCCTGTCGCCCATCTCGTAGAGGTGGCGGTTGAGCAGATCCATCGGGTTCGAGGTCGTGACCGAGACGAACTCGTCGTTGTGCTCGGCCAGCGAGTCGCCGATCTCCTCCATGATCGGTGCGTTGTCCTCGCCGAGATCGAGCCGACTCTGGCCGGGCTCGCGCGGGATACCAGCGGTGATGACGACAACGTCCGAGCCGGCCGTGTCCTCGTAAGTTCCCTGGCGGATCGTCGTGTTCGTGTCGTAGGCCACCCCGTGGTTGACGTCGGCGGCCTGACCCACGGTCGTGTCCTCCTGATCGGGGATGTCCACGAAAACGATCTCGTCGGCGATGCCGCGCAACGCGATGTTGTAGCCCGCGGCCGCCCCCACCGTGCCCGCCGCACCAACCACGCTCACTTTGACCATGATACCGGAATGACTCACGGAGCGGGCTAAAGCGCTTCGGAACCCCACTATTTTCCACGCAAGTTTACCCGGTTCGGCGGCATGACGACCCCGAACGGGAACGTCCACCGCTGCCGATTCACCACAGAAGGCACAGCACGGGGACTGTGTCCGCAGTCACAGCGCTGCGAGCACACCCACAGTCCTTTTTGAAGCGCGACGCCTTGTTCGGATATGAGCGAGTTCGACAAGGAAGCCGAACGTGAAAAACTCCGCAAGCGCTTCGCCGAGGAGGACGAAAAGCGTGAGACGACCGAACAGATGAGCGAGCTGCTCCTCCAGGGCGCGACGATGACCGACACCCACTGTGATCGCTGTGGGAGCCCGCTCTTTCGTTACGACGGCCAAACGTTCTGCCCGACCTGCCAACAGTCCGCTGACGACGGCGGGGCGGACGACCGACCAGCCACCACGGACGCGGCCGACGAGCCCACGCCCGCGAGCGCGAACGGCGGGCAGAGCGCCAGCGAACAGCCGCGCACACAGCCGGACGCGAGCGCGGATCAGGCCACACGAACCCCGACCCAACAGCCGCAGAGTCCGACACAACCGGCGCAGAACCAGCAGACAGCGGCTCGAACGGATGGCACGAGTCGGGCAAGCGGACAGCAGTCAGAAACAACCACCCGGCCCGCAGGTGGGGCGGGCGATCTTGGGGCGGCCGAGGCGTCGCTGTCGCGCACGCTCCGGGAACTGGCGGCCACGGCCGAGAAAACCGAGGATCTCGGACGGACGCGCGAACAGCTCGCCGCCGCCCGCGAGGCCGCCGAGGCGCTCGACGCGGTGCGGACCGCTCGGAAGTAGTCAGACCGTCTCGTCCGGATCGATATCGAAATGCGGGCCATCGCGAGCGATGTCGAAGCCCATGAACGCGAACAGACCGGCCAGCGAGAGGGTGGCGACGGCGTAAAGCAGTCCACCGTCGGCCCACGAGAACAGAACGGTGAGCAGGTTGACGACCCCCATCATGGCGAAGCCGAGTCCGAGGATTCGGTGCCAGCCGAACCGTCTGGTGAGGGGCGTCTCGAATCCCGCGAGGACGAACAGCACCCCAACGGCCAACAGCCCCGCGAAGCCGACCAATCCCTCGATCGAGCCGGAGAGCGAAAACCCGGAGAGGGCGAACAGGCCACCCATCACTGCGACGATGATATAGCCGAACCAGCGGAAACCGCGGCGCATGGTGCCCGAAACGATTGGATCAATAAAAAGAGTATCGCCGACGATCAGGGATCGTAGTCGCTGCCGACGACCTCGCGGATGCGCTCGGCGGTCACTTCGCCGACGCCCGACACCTCCAGGAGGTCAGCCTCGTTGGCGATCATCACGCCCTCGACGGTGCCGAACTCCTCTAGGAGGGCGCGCGCGGTCACGGGGCCGATGTCCGCGATCGCGCTCACGACGTACTCCTGCTGTTCGGTGAGCGTTTTGGCTCCCTTCTCGCCGTGGACGCTCACCTCGCGGTCGGCCACCTCCTGCTCGCGGCCAGCGATTACGTGCAGGAGGTCGGCCGTGTCGGACTCGTCGGTCGTGCGGAGCACGCTCGCGCCGAAATCCACCGCCAGCGAGGCGAGCGCGCCCCGGATGGCGTTCGGATGGACGTTACGCTCGCCGTAGAGGTCGTCGCCCTCGACGAGCACCACGGGCCGGGCGTAGTGGCGCGCCGCGTCGCCGACCTGCTCGAAGAGCGAGCGATCGCCCCCGGTGAGGGTATCCAGGAAGTCGCCCACGGATTTGCGCTCGACGACGACCCTGTCGGAGAGCACGTAATCGCCCACGGCGAGCGTTTCGAGGCGCGTCTCGCAGTCCTCGCGTGTCGAGAGATCGCGGGCGATGGACGAATCGAGCTCGCGTTGATCGACGACGATCTCGACACCGTCGTCGTCGGCTGCGGCGGCGGTCGCCACGACTCCTTCGTCGGTTGCGTCATCGGCATCGGCCTCGTCCTCGTCGGTCTCGGCCGTGTCGGCCGCTTCGTCCGTCGGATCGGTTTCGCCGGGCACGGCGAACGACGATAGCCCCGACTGATCGCCGTCACCGGCCGTCGCACCGGCTTCCGACGACGCGGCTCCATCGCTCTCGAACGCGTCGAGTCCCTGCTGGGCGAGGTCCGATTCGATGGTTTCGGCGGCCCCTTTCAGATTCTGGAGTTCGTCGGTCATCCTGGACTGCTCGTGACGGGACTTCCAGAAGTACGCCTCGTCGCGGGTGTCCTCGGCGAGCAGCACCATCACTCGGCCCTCGGTCTGTCGTCCCGTTCGACCCTTGCGCTGGATCGAGCGAATCGCCGTCGGCACCGGCTCGTAGAACAGCACCAGATCGACCTCGGGCACATCGAGACCCTCCTCGGCAACCGACGTCGAGACCAGCACCTCGAACTCGCCGGTGCGAAACGCGTCGAGGGTTGCCTGCTGTTCGTTCTGGGTCATCCCGTCCGACCCCTCCTTGTCGCCCTGGCCGACGAACTTCCGGGTCTCGAAGTGTGCGCCCAAGAACTCCGTGAGGGTTTCGGCAGTGTCTCTGGATTCGGTGAAGACGATGACGCGCTCGCCGCCCTCGATGCCGAGACATTGGGCGAGCAGGATGCGCGCCCGGCGGAACTTCGGGTGGAGATCGTCGTACGTCTCCGCCTGCTCCATCGCTTCTCTCACTTTGGCTTCGGAGACGAGCCGCTGGCTCGCCTTCGACGCGCCCGACGAGCGCGCGGCGTTGCGCTGTCGTTCGAAATACCGCCTGAGCGACTCGACGCTCTGGGTTTCGGCGAGCGTCACCGCCCGCCGGAGCTTCATCACCTCGGCGTGGATGCTCATCCCCTCGTAGCCCTCAGACTGGTCGTTGTCGATGAGCTGCTGGAGCTCGCTCCGGATCCGGTTGAGGTCACGCTGGGAGATGTCCGCGCTCGTCGCGCGCGTCACGCCGAGTTCCTTCAGTTTCTCCAGTCGTTCTTCGATGACTGCGACCAGCGAATCCCGGATGGCGAGGATCTCGTCCGGTAGCGTCACGCGCTCCCACTCGACTGACGTATCGTGGGTGTAGTCGGCCACGTCGGCGTCTTCTTCGGTCATCACCGCGACGTTCGAGAGACCCAGATTCTCACAAACCGACCGGATCGCCTCCTCGTCACCGCCCGGCGAGGCGCTCATCCCCGTCACGAGCGGTTGCTCCGCATCGGCGTGGTAGCGCTCGGCGATGTAGTTGTAGGCGTAGTTGCCCGACGCGCGGTGGCACTCGTCGAAGGTGAGGTGGGTAGTAGTGGCGAGATCGATGCGGCCGCCGATGAGGTCGTTCTCGACGACCTGCGGGGTGGCGATGACGACCCGCGCGCGCTCGAACAGCTCCTCGCGGTCGTCGGGGCTGACCTCGCCGGTGAACACGACGATCTCGTCGTCCGGTATCGTCAGCGCGTCGCGATAGAACTCGGCGTGCTGGGTGACCAAGGGTTTCGTCGGCGCGAGCAGCAGCGACGTCCCACCCTGCTCGTGGAGGCGCTCGGCGGTCACGAGCAGACTCACGGTCGTCTTTCCGAGTCCGGTGGGTAGGCAGACGAGCGTGTGCCCGCTCGCGGCTTCACTGGCGAGGTCGGCCTGATAGCGCCGGCGTTCGAGCACGCCAGGTTCGACGAGCGGGCGCTCGACGGACTCCTCACCGGTGGTCGCCATTGGGCCGTTCTACCGGGCCATTCCGAATAAGCGTTCGCAGATGCGGGTGAAAGTGAAATCGAGTTTCGGGGCGGTCGCTTAGCCGGAAGCAAATGGGAGCCCGTGAGCGGTAAGCCGGAGTCCGATCGTGATGGCGACTGCCGCCGCGATCGGGATCGTGAGGTTGTCGTCGATGACGTAGCCCCGGACGACGGGCTTGACGCCGTCGGCGAGCGTCGCGGCGAACGCGCCGCAGACGGCGGGAACGGGCGCAACGAACGGGATCGCGATGAGAAAACAGACCGCGAACGTGGCCGCGATCACCGACAGTTCTTTTATGCTCTGGAGTTCGCCGGAGCCCAGCAGGCCGCTGAGCGGATCGGCGATCGTCAACATTAGGATCGCAGGGATGGCGATCGCGGGCTGGAAGACGAGCGCGACGGCGGTGCCGCTGAACGTGTAGAGCGCGTAGCCCGCGAGGTTGTCCTGTTCGTACTCGCGGGTGAGCTCGTCGTAGAGCCGCCAGTCGAGGCCGACGAACAGGCGCAGGGCTTCGAGACAGCAGACGACGACCGAGCCGGCGACGAGCAGCCAGCGGAACTGCTCGTAGCTGATGATATCGAGGAGATACACCGCCGGCAGCGCCGTGCCGCTGGCGTGGACGGCTCGGCGCTTGAGTTCGCCCATCAGTCGACGAGCGATTCGCCCGCCCGCAGCGCCGCGAGTCGGGCGGGCAGCTCGTCGATCGCGATGCGCGTCTGCGCCGTGGAGTCGCGCTCGCGTACCGTCACCGTCCCCTCGTCGAGCGATTCGTAATCGACGGTGACGCAGTAGGGCGTCCCGACCTCGTCCTGACGGCGGTAGCGCCGCCCGATGTTACCCGAGTCGTCGTACTCCACCGCGAAGCCGGCCGCGCGCAGGTCGGCGGCGATCTCGTTGGCGCGCTCGCCGAGTCCATCTTTGTCCATCAGTGGGAACACACCGATGAAGGTCGGTGCGAGCTCCGAGGGGAGGGAGAGATAGCTCCGAGATTCGCCCTCGACTTCGTCCTCGCGGTAGCTGTGGACCAGAACGGTGTAGAGCACGCGCCCGATGCCGAACGAAGGCTCGATGACGTGAGGCGTGACGTGCTCGCCGGTGATGGTCTCCGTTCGCACTGCAAACCCGGTTTTCTCGGTCGGCACAGTGTACTGCTCGCCATCGAGGTCGATTTCGACCGCCTCGCCGTCGAACGCCGACGGCTCCCGTTCGGCGAGTGCGGCGAGTTCGTCGGCCACGTCGCCGGCGTCCGCGCCGAACTCCGGCCCGAGATAGCTCATGTCGGGCTCGACCGAGGGGCGTTCGACGGTCTTCGGCTCGTCGTAGGGCCTGAACACCGAGAACGCCTCGTCGGAGTGATCATCGTGTTTCGAGAGGTCGTAGGCCCCGCGATCCGCGAACCCGGTGATCTCGATCCAGTTGCCGTCGAGTTCGGCCTCGGCGTCCCAGCAGTCGCTCGCGTAGTGGGAGAGCTCGTCGGGCAGGTGCTGGCGGTATCTGAATCGGTCCATATCGACGCCGACCGCCTCGCACCACTGCCTCGCGATCGCGAGATAGTAGGCGATCCACTCGCTTTCGACGACGCCCGCATCGAGCGCCTCGGCGACGCTCATGCGCTCGATGCTCCCCTCACCCTCCTGTACAGTCGCCGAGTAGAGCGGCAGGGTGACGTCTTCGACGCGCTCGATGGGAGGCCCGTCGCTCTCGGGATCGACGAACTGTTCGAGTTCGGCCATCGTGAACTCGCGCACCCGGATGAGCGAGCGCCGGGGACTGATCTCGTTGCGATAGCCGTGACCGATCTGGGCGACGCCGAAGGGGAGCTGGTTGCGCGCGTACTCGGCCAGCCGGGGGAACTCAACGAAGATGCCCTGTGCGGTCTCGGGGCGCAGATAACCCGGCGACGAGGAGCCTGGCCCGATCGTCGTCTCGAACATCAGGTTGAACGCCTCGACGGGCTCGCCGGCCAGTTCAGTTCCACACGACGGACAGGCGATCCCGTGCTCGGCGATGAGTTCGGCGATGCGATCGGTGCCGAAGCTCTCTGCCTCCTCGATGTCGGTGTTGTCCTCGACGAGATGGTCGGCGCGGTGGTTCGCACCGCATTCAGGGCATTCGAGGATCATGTCGTCGAAGCCATCGAGATGACCCGATGCCTCGAACACCGGTTCCGGCGTGACCGTCGGCGAGGAAATCTCCATGTTGTCCTCGCGGGTGACGAACCGTTCGCGCCAGCTCGCTTCGAGATTACGCTTCAGTGCCGCACCCTCCGGCCCGTAGGTGTAGAACCCGCTCGCACCGCCGTAGGCCTCGTTCGCGGGGAAGAAGAAACCGCGGCGCTTGGCGAGCTCGGCGAGCGTGTCGGCGTCCGCGCCGGTCGTCGCATCAGCCATCGAGCGCCTCCAGGAGGTTGATATCCCGGACGATGCCGATGAGCTCGCTCCCGCTGACGAGCGGGATCTGTTCGATGTCGTTCGTGATCATCGCCCGCGCGGCCTCCTGTGCGGTCCGCGTGGTGCCGACGCTCACGACGTCGGCGGTCATGAACTCGCGCACCGGCTCGTGGGGGATCTCGACGTTGCGCGTCGGGAAGTAGCGGTTGCCGACGGCCTTGATCCCCTCCCACATCCAGTCGTCGTCCTGATCGGCGATCGATTCGCCGGTCTCGGCCTCGCCCTCGACGACCCGGGCCACCTCGAGGATGTCCGGTTCGGTGAGCATGCCACACATCTCGCCATCGTCGTCGAGCACCACGGCGTAGGGCACGCCCGAGTGTGAGAGTTCGCGCTCGGCGACCGTCAGCGGCGTGTCGACGTAGACTGCGTTCGCGGTTCGAGAGGCGAGTTCGCCGACCTGCGTGTCGCCGGCGGCGTCACCTTCGGCGATGGCTCGCACGACGTCGGTAACGGTGATGATCCCCTCCAGATAGCCGTCGACCACCGGAACACGGCGAGCGCTCTCTTCGACCATCGTCGCGGCGACCGTCTCGATGGCGGTATCGATGGTCGTCGTCGGTCCCTCCTCGACCAGCAGAGCGAGCTGGTCCTCGTCGGGCCGTTCGATGAGCGTCTGTCGCGAGACCAGCCCCCGGAACTCCTCGTCGCCGCCCTCGCCCTTGACGACGGGGACCGAGGAGAACGCTCGTTCCTGAAGGTATTCGAGCGCGTCGTCGCGCGTCCCGGGCAGCGAAACCGTAACGAGCGACTCGCGCGGCGTCATCGCGTCGGCGACGTTCATACGGGGTCACTGGCTTCCCACCTACAAAGTCCTTCCACTTCGCGGGCTACCGAACGGCGTCGTAATCGGTCGCCGGGAAGAACTTCTCGGGGTCGTCGTGCTCGAACGACCCCAGCCGCGTGCCGTCGAGCGTCTGGAGATGCGTGTACATCATCCCGGCCTCGCTGGCGGCCCCCATCAACGGTCGCGAGCCACGGCGCTCGAACCCGCCGGCGACGAACACCGCCGTCTCGCTTTCGGGATCAGCCAGCATGGTCACCAGAAACACCTGGCCGTGCGATTCGTTGCGGAAGACGTCGTAGCGCGGGAACTCGCCGTCCTCGAACGCCGACGAAAATTCGTCGGCGTAGTTGTCGGGGATCACGTAGACCAGCCCGAAGCGCTCGTCGTCGCTGGTTTCGGGCGCTTCGGTCGCCGTGTGACCGGCCGGGATTGTGAGCGTCTCCCAGCCGTCGGCCGCGTACTCGGCGGCGAGGGCGTCCATGTCGTCGAGCGTGGCCGCCCACGCCTCCTTCAGACCGTCGGAACGGGCGGCGAGCCGATCGCCTTGGTCCGGGTTCTCACTTGTTTCGGGCATACGCGCGCTGGGACTCGTGGCGTGTAAAGCCTGTTGCTCGGCGCGGTCTCAGACGGCGATGCCGAACCCGGTCTCCATCACGAACGAGGTGAGCAACACGAGCACGCTC
Source organism: Halococcus qingdaonensis (assembly GCF_024508235.1). Taxonomy (NCBI): domain Archaea; kingdom Methanobacteriati; phylum Methanobacteriota; class Halobacteria; order Halobacteriales; family Halococcaceae; genus Halococcus; species Halococcus qingdaonensis. The sequence continues at coordinate 2,391,293 of NZ_CP101943.1, forward strand.
GCGACGAACAGCTTCGCCGGCGACGACAGCCGGTCGTCTGGCGCGAGCCCGTACCGCCCGAGCGGCGGCAGCCGCTGGACGGCCGCCTGGAAGCGCGTCTCCTCGCGCTCGTCGACCGGGTCGTCGTCCTTCCACGGCGGTGTCGGTCGGAGCTGGAACGCCGAGATGCCGAAGACGAAGAAGCCGACGAAGAACAGGGCGAACTTCACGCCGACCAGCCCCCAGCCGAGCGGGACGCTCACGACCGCCGCGAGCGCGACGAGTACGGCCACGAACGCGACGGCGTAGACCAGCGCGTCGATCGCCTGGCGCAGCCGGAGCGCCTCCGGGTGCGGCCGGTCGGCGGCCATCACTGCTCGCCGAAGACGGTGTGGGTGAAGAACTCGGCCGGCTCCTCGTGTTCGTCCTTGTGACGGTGGCAGAGGCTCGTCCGGCCGGCCGCGCTCACCTCGTGGTGAGCCGGCGTCTCCCTGTCGCACTCGCTGCCGAACTCCTCGCGCAGGAGGTCGATCGCGCCCGCCTCGTCGTTGTCGCGCAGGCGTTCTTCCACCGCGTCGAGCTGCTCCTGGATCGACGGCGGCACCGCAACGTCGCCGAACAGCTCTTCGTGCATCTCGTCGACGTCCGAAAACCGGGTCTCCATGCCGAGCAGTGCGCGCGCCCGCTCGGAGAGCGAGCGCTCGGCACGATCACGCTCGCGCAGCACCTCGCGGAACACCTCGATGCGTTCCCAGAGCTCGTCGTCCGTGTCACGATATTTCTCGGGTCTGATCTTCGCCGGACAGCGCGTGCTGAACGGACAGCCCGTCGGCGGGTCGCGCGGGCTCGGCGGGGTGCCCCGCAGCGTGATGCGCTCCTTGTCGCTCTGGGGATCGGCCTCGGGGATCGCCGACAGCAGCGCGTGCGTGTACGGGTTCGCCGGGTCGGCGAACAGCTCCTCGGCGGGACCGACCTCCATGATGTTGCCGAGATACATCACGGCCACGCGATCACAGATATGCCTGACGACGGAGAGATCGTGCGCGATGAACAGATACGTGAGCCCGAACTCGTTTTGCAGCTCCTCCAAGAGGTTCAGGATCTTCGCCTGTACGGAGACGTCGAGCGCGCTCACGGGTTCGTCGAGCACGATGAACTCCGGCGAGAGCGCGAGCGCGCGGGCGATGCCGACGCGCTGGCGCTGGCCGCCGGAGAACTGGTGGGGATATCTGTAATAATGCTCCTCGCGCAACCCGACGGTTTCGAGCAGTTCGCGCACGCGCTGGCGGCGCTCGCGTGGCGACTTCCAGTCGTGGACGTCGAGCGGTTCGCGGATGATCTCGCCGACGGTCATCCGGTCGTTGAGACTCGATTCGGGGTCCTGGAAGACGATCTGGGCGTTCCGCCGCCAGTTCTTCAGTTCGCTGCCCGACAGCTTCGTGACGTCGGTGCCGTCGAATTCGACCGTGCCCGCGGTCGCCGATTCCAACTGGACGAGCGTCCGCCCGAGCGTGGTCTTCCCACAGCCGGACTCGCCGACCAGCCCGAGCGTCTCGCCGCGCTCGATCCGGAGCGTCACGTCGTCGACGGCCTTGACCGGCTCGTCGGAGAGCAGCCCGCCACCCTCGTAGTAGGTCTTCAGGTTCTCGACGTCGACCAGCGTCTCACCGCTCGATACCTCCGTCTCGCGCTGAATCGTTTCACTCATTGAGTGCCTCCTCGCTGTCCTCGCCGCGCCGCCGATGGGTCTCGACGGCGCTCTCGCGCGACTGGTCCTCGGGGTAGAGCAGACAGGCGGCGGTGTGATCTGACGCCCCCTCGTTCACCGGCACCGAGACCGGATGGACGCTCTCGCATTCGGCGAACGCCTCCGGACACCGCGGCGCGAACCGACAGTCGGTCGCGGGCTCGTTCGGCGTCGGCACGTCGCCCTCGATCGTTCGCAGCCGATCCTCGTCTGGATGGCGACCGGGAATCGATTCCAGCAACCCCTGCGTGTAGGGGTGTTTCGGGTTCGCGAACACCTCCTCGACGGGCGCGGTTTCGACGATCTCGCCGGCGTACATCACGTTGAGCCGGTCGGCGATCTCGGCCATCACGCCCATGTCGTGGGTGATGAAGACGATCGACAGCCCGCGCTCCTCCTGAATGTCCGAGAGGAGTTCGAGGATCTGTGCCTGGATCGTCACGTCGAGCGCCGTCGTCGGCTCGTCGCAGATGAGCAGTTTCGGCTCGCAGGCCAACGCCATCGCGATCACCGCGCGCTGGCGCATCCCACCGGAGAACTGGTGGGGATACTCCGTGATGCGACGTTTGGCGTCGGGGATCGAGACGGCTTCGAGCAGGTTGATCGCCTCCTCGGTCGCCTCCTGGCCCCGGAGCCCCTGATGGAGCCTGAGCGCCTCCTTGATCTGATTGCCGACGGTGTAGACGGGGTTGAGCGAACTCAACGGATCCTGGAAGATCATGGCGATACCGTTGCCACGGAGGGTTCTGAGCGCCGAATCCGGCACCCGAGTGACGTCGATGTAGCCGTCGGCGGGCTCGTCGCCATCCCACTCCTCGACGAACACGAAGTCGTCTTCGTCGACGGCGCTGGCCCGCTCTGCCTCGGAGAGGCCGGCGACGTCGGCCGTCCGCTTCCGATTCGAGTCGACCAGTTGGGAGAGGACGTCGCGGTCGCGGAAGTTGACCGCGCCGTCGAGGACACGCCCCGGGGATTTGATCAACCCCATGATCGAGCGTGCCGTCACGCTCTTGCCCGAACCGCTCTCGCCGACGATGCCGACCGTCTCGCCCTCACGGACGTCGAAGCTCACGCCGTCGACCGCGCGGATCGTCTCCTTGTCGGTGAAGAATGCCGTCCGGAGGTTCTCGACGGAGAGCACGGTCTCGCCCGCGGTGCGCTCGCGCGGGAGTTGGCTGCTCACGCGCCACCACCCCCGGCGACGGCGGCCTCGCCACCGGTCTCCTCGCCGCCCTCGCTCTGCGGATCGAGCGCGTCGCGGATGCCGTCACCGAGCGCGTTGAACCCGACGACGATGAGCGTGATCATGATGCCGGGGATCAGCGAGATATGCCACGAGGCGGTCGCCACGTAGGGCTGGCCGGCGGAGATCGCGCGTCCCCACTCCGGCGTCGGCGGCGTGATGCCGAGACCGAGATAGGACAGTCCCGCGACGGCGATGATGATGCCGCCGAGCGTCAGCGATGCGTAGATCAGCAGGTAGCCGACGACGTAGGGGAACATATGTTTCTGCATGATGGTTCGGGGCTTCTGGCCGAAACTCTTTGCGGCGTCGATCCACTCCTGTTCGGAGATCTGGAGCGCCGGACCGCGCAGCGCCCGCCAGAAGAAGGGCCAGTACGTGACCGAGAAGATCGCGATCAGCAGTACCGCCCCGTTGTAGAGGTTCGCGATCCACGTGTTGCCGAAGACCGCGGAGGCAAGGATCAACACCAACAGGACGGGCAGCGACTGAATCGAGTCGCTCGTGATGACCGCCGCGAGATCGGCGAGCCCCTTGTAGTAGGCCGTCAGCATGGCGAGCGCGGTGGCGATGAAGCCCGCGATCATCAGGGAGACGAGCCCGATCATCAGCGAGATGCGCGCCCCCGCCGCCATGAACGTGAAGAGGTCCTTCCCGTCGGTGAGTGTCCCGAACGGATGGAACCGTCCGTAGTCGTCGTAGCTCCACGGGCCGACGTTCTCGCCGCCGGCCCCCTGTGAAGTCGAGCCGAGATTCGCGGTGCCGACGGTGACGTTCGAGACCGATTCGATCTCGTCGTCGTAGTATTTCGTGTAATGCGTGTAGGGGCTCTGGATGTTCGCGTCGACGGTCGTCGGGCCGAGCGCCGGCGCGAACAGCGCCAGCACGAAGAAGGCGAGCACGAGCACGAAGCCGAACTGGCCCCACCGATGGGAGCGCAGTCGGTCGACGACGTCGTCTCGTGGCGTCCAGTCGGCGTATCGGTAGTGTTTGCGGAACCAGCGGTAGCCGACCCAGAACCAGCCGAGCCAGATGAACGCGTAGGCGTAGATGAGGACGACCCGCAGCAGCCACGCGTACGCCGGCTCCAGTCCGAGGAACGTCCCCATCCATTCGCCACTCGCGGTCTGATAGCCCTGATTCGGGATGAGACCGCGCGTAAGCAGCGTCGGGATCGCCTCGGCGGCCTCACCGGCGCTCGCGAGCGCGGCCGCCCCCGGGTTCGACGGGAGCAGGCGGACCGCCGTCAACGCGAGCTGGATGATGACACCGATGAACGCGCCGAACTCGACGGCCAGCAGGACGAGCGCACCGGCGAGCCACTGCAGCGCCGGACGCGGGTTCGCCGCGATGCGGTCTCGGAGCGGTACTTCTTCGTCGGATTGTGTCTCACTCATGGATTACTCGCTTTCGTAGCCGACGCGCGGGTCGATCAGCGTGTACAGCAGATCCTGGAGGATGTTCGTGAAGACGGTGATCAGGATGAAGATGAACATCAGCGCGCCCAGTAGCGGAAGATCGGCGTTGAGCGCTGCCTGATAGAACAGATAGCCGATCCCGTTGATCGCGAACACCGTCTCGACGAGCACCGATCCACCGACCAGGAGGAACGCCTCACCGGTGATGATCGGCACCAACGGGATCAGCGCGTTGCGGAAGACGTGTTTCCAGATGAGGCTGCGCCCCGAGACGCCCTTCGCGCGCGCCGTCTCGACGTAATCGGAGTTGATCGTCTCCAGGATCGCGGTACGACCGATGCGCATCTCGTTACCCATCGAGGCCGACCCGAGCACGATCGCCGCGGGCGCGATCTGTTTCAGCGCCGCGAGGAACGAGCCGTTCGCGCCCGTCGATACCCACCAGTCGATCGGGTTCGTGATGGCTTCGAGCGGGGTCGAGAGGAATCGCAAGTTCGGCGGCGAGAGGATATCGGTCGTGACGAGCCAGTTCGACCAGTTGAAGCCGAAGAGGAGGTCCTGGGACTGGACGAGCACGCTCACGAGGAGGATCGCCAGCCAGAAGTTCGGCATCGCCCGCCAGACGATCCCGCCGAACGAGGCGAAGTAGTCCCCGCCCGTGTTCGGGTTGAGACCGGCGTAGAAGCCGAGCGGGATGCCGATGAACAGCGCGATGACGACCGACCAGAAGCCGAGCCAGATCGTCCGGGGCGCGTAGCTCGCGACGAGGCTGTAGGCATCCCGGCCGGGCTGGATGACCCACGACTGGCCGAGATCGAGAGTGAACATGTTGATCATGAAGTCGATATACTGCTGCCAGAGCGGCTGTGTCAAACCGAGCTGTTCACGGATTCGTTCGATCCCCTGCGGGTTGCCCATGCCGACGATCGCCGCCGCCGGGTCGATCGGCCCCAGACGGACGAGCATGAAGACGATCGTCGTCCCGAAGAGGATGACCGGGATCGAGAGCACGAGCCGCCGGAGGAAGTAGCTCCAGCGACTCATGGGGCAGTACTCACCGCGAAACTAGCTCTCATGCTGCACGTTCGTATGTGATGTGGATTCATTATAGTTTTCGGTTACGTTCGGACGGCTCTCGGCACGATCGATCACCACCGAACATCGGAACTGCAAACCACACACCGTGAAGGGTGTGGTTACTGGCGGTTCTTCGCGATCTTCACGTCGTTGTACATCTGGCGGCTGTCGCCCATCCCGCCGTACGGCGGAATGTCGACCCAGTTGTACGCGAAGCGTTCACCGAGACTGTGGTAAAGTGGCAGGAAGCCAATGTCTTCCCAGTTGGCCTCCTCCATGTTGACGTAGGCCTTGTTGCGGGCCTGCTGGGCCTGCTTCGTCGGTGCCTGGTTGTTCGAGACCGTCTTGTACGCCTTGGACGCCTGCTTTGCTGCGTCGCCGTTCTCCGGCTTCCAGTTGATGTACGACAGCGGTGCGTCGGAGGACGTGTCGGTCTGTGGCGGGTTGAGCAGCTGCAGGAAGTTGTCCGGGGCCGGCCAGTCGGCGATCCAGCCGAGCGTGTAGACCTCGAGTTTGCCACTACGACCGCGCTCGGTGAGGGTCGCGAACGGGGTCTGCTGGATCTGCATGTCGATGAACGCGCTCGACAGTTGATCACGGAACAGCTTCCCGAGCGAGAGCCACGAGTCGTCCTGATACTGGGTCCACTGGACGGTGAAGCGGTTGTTCGGGCCGTAGCCAGCGTCCTTCATCACCTTCTGAGCCTTCTGGAGCTGGGTCTTGTTGTAGCCGTAGGGGTAGTTCTGTTTGGCGTGTTTGTCGTAGGCCTTCGCGCCGCCGCCCGGATAGATCGATTTCGGCGTGTGGTGATAGGCGGGGACGCCACGGCCTTTGAACACCTCCTTGGTCAACTGCTGCTGGTTCGCGGCGTAGGCGAAGGCCTGTCGCACCGGCTTCGGCACCTTCGCCATGTTGAATCCGATGTAGTAGGTGTTGATCTCGGGAACCGCGAGATACTGGAGCGTCGAGCCGTTGCGGACCTGACCGTAGGTGCCGAACTCCCGTCCGAGATCGTCGGGGCCGCGCTGGACGTTGACCTTGCTCGGGTCGTACTGTGAGGTCGGAATTTCGAAGACGTCAGCGTTCTTGTTCATCGAGTAGTTGTACTTCGGCGACGCCTTCTCGATGATCTGCCAGTGAACGCCCGCGACGGAGGCCTTCCCGCCGTGGTAGTCGTCGAAACGCTCGACTTCGGCCGCAGTGCCCGAGTTCCACTCCTTGAGTTTGAACGGACCGGCACCGACCGGCTCGCTGGTGGAGAGCTTCTGCTGGGATACTTCGCCGTCGTAGCCCTCGATATCGCCGACGTACCCCTCGGGTAGCACGGCGAAGGAGTTGTACGCCATCATCTCCTGGGCCGCGTGGAACGGGGCCGAGAGTGTGACTTCGAGGGTCTTCTCGTCCTTGGCGTTGAGTGCGAGCGAGCCAGGTTTGTACGTCTCCTCACCCTCCTGCGTCGTCGTCTCGTGTTTGACACCGAGCGAGTCGAGAATGAAGTACGCTCGTTTCGAGTTCGAGGAGGCTGCGAGTCGCTCCCAGGAGTAGACGACGTCCTGTGCCGTGACCGTATCGCCGTTGTGGAACGTCGCGTCCTTCAGCGTGAACGTATAGGTCGTGTTGTCGTCGGAGAGCTCGAAGCTCTTGGCGAGGCCCTTTTTCGGGTCGGCTTTCCCGTCCGGGTAGTTCATCAGCATATCGTAGAGCTGCTGATTGACGTAGCCGCTGGCCTCGTCGGTCGCCTCGATCGGGTCGAACGTGGTGATGGTGCTGTTGATCCGCTGAAGCACCTTCGAGGGATCGGCCTCGATCTCCTGTTGGGTCTGCTGGCTGCTCCCGTTGCCACCCGAGCCATTGGCACCACCGCTCCCGTTACCACCGGAACCGTTGCCGCCGGAGTCGTTGCCCCCGCCGCCACCCGTACAGCCGGCGAGCGCGAGCGCCCCCGCCGCACCACCGGTCGTTTTCAGGAAACGACGTCGCGTCTGGCTGTTATCGTCTCTCATTCCAGTTAGTGAAGCTTTGCCGTATGCGCATAAGTTTTGTGTTAACGCGTCGCCCAACTTCGGTACCGTTGTTTTACATGATCGTCGTGATGTGAACAGCGATGTCGGAAACTGCTGTCCGGCACTGTCGTTACCACAGTCCGGTGAGTTTATATATCGTTGGTATGTACTCACATAGTATGACGCCAGATACGGCCGCTGTGGCGACAGCCGGCTCCGCGGAGGACGTCATGGGCTCGGTCGACGATGACGGTACCGTCGAGCGGTTCGTCATCGCCGATATCTCGCGGGACGACGCCTGGCTTTCGCTCCCGCTCGCCGAGGCAGCCACGCTCGCCGACTGGCAGTAAACTTTTTTTTTTTCAGTACGACACCGGCAGCGAGAGGGTTCCAGCGCGCTCGTCGTGGGTCGCATCGTAGAAAGAGAGTTCGGAGATCGTCCACTCGATCGAGTCGACGGTACGTGCACGGAGCGCCTCGGCACGATCGACGCTTCCCCCGCGGGCGAGGGTGACGTGCGGGACGTACTCGTCACCTTCGAGACCGGTGATCGCGCCGAAAGCGTCGACGAGGCGCTCGTGGATCGCCACGAGTCCCGGGCTCGCAACGGCGAGATAGACCACCGGCCCGGGACCACGAACGGGCTCCTCGAAGAGCTCGATAGTCGTCACGCGCGCTTCGATCGGTGTCGTGCCGTCGAGTGCCCGCCGGGCGCGCTCCGAGAGACGATCGTACTCCTCGGATTCGAAGCGTTTGCAGACCAGCGAGTGGCGCTCGCGCACGCGCTCGAAGCTCGCCAGCCGGGGATGGAACTCGGCGGCGAGGCGTTTCACTCGTCCGGGAGCCGGGACGTTGAGGCTGAACACGTCGACTGAAGGGAGGCGAGCGAAATGACCGTGGTGGTCGGGCGGTGCAAGCGTTGCCGAGCCGGAAGCATTTAATAGGTCGGCCATCCACAGGCTGCATATGACGCGGATACACGACGCCGGCTCGTTTTCGACCGCCGGCGCGTGCGCGCTCCGACCGCGACGACCGGGCCTTTAGGCCCGCATACACTTCTCTCCAACCGATCCGCTACGCTCTCCAGCTTACCCGAAGGGTTCGCTGGACGAACCACCACTCCCACACCAGATGACAGACACGACATCCACGACCGATTCCGACCGCATTGCGCTCGCCTTCTCCGGCGGGCTCGACACGACCGTCTGCGTCCCGATTCTCGAGGAGGAGTACGGCTACGACGAGGTCGTCGGCGTCACCGTCGACGTCGGCCAGCCCGAGGCCGAGTTCGACGAGGCCGAGGAGACCGCCGCCGCGCTCGACCTCGAACACCACGTGATCGACGCGCGCGAGGCCTTCGCCGAGACCTGCCTCGACGCCGTCCGCGCGAACGCCACCTACCAGGGCTACCCCCTCGGCACGGCGCTCGCCAGACCCGTGATCGCACAGGCCATCCTCGACACCGCACTCGAAAACGACTGCTCCGCGCTCGCTCACGGCTGCACGGGCAAGGGTAACGACCAGCTCCGCTTCGAAACCGTCTGGCGCGCCTCCGATCTCGACGTGATCGCACCGGTGCGCGAACTCGGGCTCACCCGCGAGGCCGAACAGGAGTACGCTGCCGAACGCGATCTCCCAGTGGAAGGCGGCGACGGCGGTGCGTGGAGCATCGACACCAATCTCTGGAGCCGCTCGGTCGAGGGGTCGGACCTCGAAGAGCCTTCCTACGTCCCGCCGGAGGATATCTACGACTGGACACAGCCCCCCGAGGGCGGAAGCAAACTGCTCGAAATCGAGTTCGACGAGGGTCGGCCGGTCGCGCTCGACGGTGAGAAGACCGATGCGATCGAACTCATCGAACAGCTCAACGCGGTCGCCGGCGCACACGGCGTCGGGCGTACCGATCTGATGGAAGACCGGATGCTCGGGCTCAAAGTCCGTGAGAACTACGAACACCCCGCCGCCACAGTTCTCTTGAACGCCCACGCAGCCCTCGAAGACCTCGTGCTCACCAAGGAGGAGCGGAGTTTCAAGAAGCAGGTCGACCACGAGTGGGCCGAGAAAGCCTACGAGGGGCTGCTCGCCGCGCCGCTGGTCGACGCGCTCGACGGGTTCATCGACTCGACCCAGGAGCGCGTCACCGGCACCGTCACGATCAAACTGGAGGGTGGACAGGCCAGACCGGTGGGCCGCGAGAGTCCCTACGGCGTGTATTCGGCCTCGGCAGCCTCGTTCAACACCGCCGACGTCGACGGCGGTATCGAGCAGAACGACGCGACGGGAGTAGCGAAATACCACGGCTTCCAGTCCCGGCTCGCTGGAGAAGTCATCGAGAGCGCGAGCAAGCCCGAAGCGGCCGCCGACGGCGGCGTGAGCGACGAAGGCGAGAGCGGAGGAAATTGAGATGAGCGAGGAGGGAGGCGACGTGGTGCGTCGCGAGCGCTTCAGTGGCGGCCCCGCCCGTGGCTTTCTCTCCTCGATGGACGCGGACGAACGGCTGTTCGCGGCCGACCTCGCAGTCGACCGTGCGCACGTCGTGATGCTCGCCGAGCAAGATATCATCGACGACGAGAGCGCGAGCACGATCCTCGATGCGCTCGCCGACGTCGAAACGACGGGCTACGACGCGCTCGACGGCGAGGACATCCACGCAGCCATCGAGACGGCCGTCATCGAGCGCACGGGGAAAGAGGGCGGCCGGATGCACACCGCGCGGAGCCGCAACGACGAGGTGGCGACGTGCATCCGGTATCGCCTGCGCGAGGAGCTCCTCGACGCCATCGAGGCGACGCTCGTGCTCCGCGAGGCGCTGGTCGAGGAGGCGGGCGCGCATTCGGAAACGACGATGCCGGGTTACACGCACCGCCAGCCCGCCCAGCCCATCACCGTGGGTCACTTCCTCTCATCGTACGCGCAGACGCTCGGGCGCGATACGGGGCGGCTTCTCGAAACCTACGACCGGACGAACCGCTCGCCGCTCGGCGCGGCGGCCTTCGCGGGCACACCGTTCGATATCGACCGTGAGCGCACCGCCGACCTGCTCGGGTTCGATTCGGTTCTCGAGAACTCGATGGACGCGGTCTCGACGCGAGACTTCCTCGTCGAAGCGGCGGGCGTGCTAGCGGCCCTCTCGGTGACGCTCTCCGGGCTCGCGACCGACCTCGTCGAGTTCGCCGCCGACGGCTATGTGGAAATCGACGACGACTACGCCTCGACCTCGTCGATCATGCCCCAGAAGAAGAACCCCGACACGCTCGAACTCGTCCGGGCCTCCGCCGGGACCGCGAGCGCCGGCCTCAACGGGTTGCTGACGACGCTCAAGGGGTTGCCCCGGGCATACAACCGCGACCTCCAGGAGGCGACGCCCCACATCTGGAGCGCCGTCGATGCGGTCGTCCCCGCGACGGAGGTCGCCGCGGGTGCGGTCGCGACCGCATCCTGGAACGAGTCCGAACTGGCCGCCGCAGCGGGTGACGGGTTTTCGACCGCAACCGGCGTCGCCGATCTGCTCGCGATGCACGGCGTGCCGTTTCGGTCTGCCCACGAGATATTGGCGCAGGCTGCCGAGGAGGGTGCTGACTACGCGGCCGTCAGGGCGGCCACCGAGGACGTACTCGACGACGCGCTCTCGACATACGTCGAGCGCGAGGCCGTCGAGGCGGCGCTCGACCCGGCGGCGAGCGTGGCAAGTCGTGATTCCGTCGGCGGGCCCGCACCCGGTGCGGTCGCGGCGGTGCTCGACGGGATGGAAGACGGGATCGAGGACGATCAAGAGTTGCTTGCTGAGCGCCGCGAGGGACTCGCCGCGGCCGAGCGCGCACTCGAAGCGGAGGTGGGTGAATTTGCCTGAACGACCGCCCCCGCGAGGGGGAACATTTCACTTCGTCGATACCGACGAAACGCGCGAACCGCCCGATTTCGACGTCGAGAGACGTCTGCACTTTTTGTAAACTATTAAACAGGTTCGAAGGGTTTAAGCGGATTCCCGGGTGAGGTGGGGACACAATGGCGAACTGTCCCGAATGCGGGGCCGAACTGTCCCTGCACGACGACGTCGAGACCGGCGAGATCATCGACTGTGGCACCTGCGGCGGCGAGCTCGAAGTGGTCGCCACCGGCCCTGTCGAACTCGAAACCGCCCCCGAACTCGAGGAAGACTGGGGGGAGTAAGCGTGAAGATAGGCGTCCTCTACTCGCGTATCAGGCAGGACGAGAAGCTCCTGCTCGGCGAGCTCCGCGAGCGCGGCCACGAGGTCGTGAAAGTCGACGTGCGCGACCAGCGCTTCGGCCTCTCGGAGCCGCCGGCGGCGCTCGCCGACGTCGACATCGTCGTCGACCGCTGTCTGGCGACCAGCCGGAGCCGGTACGCGACGCAGTTCCTCGCGGCCTACGGGATCCCCGTGATCAACGATCCCGCGACCGCCGACATCTGTGCCGACAAGGCCAAGAACAGCCTCGCGCTCGCGGGGGCCGGGGTGCCCACCCCGCGCACGGAGGTCGCCTTCACCAAGGAGAGCGCGATGGAGTGTATCGAGGAGTTCGGCTATCCCTGCGTCCTCAAACCCGTCATCGGCTCGTGGGGTCGTCTGATGGCGAAGATCGACTCCAGAAGCGCCGCCGAGGCGATTCTGGAACACAAGGCCACCTTGGGCCACTACGAGCACAAGGTGTTCTACATCCAGGAGTTCGTCGAGAAGCCCGGCCGCGACATCCGCGTGCTGGCGACCGACGGCGAGCCCGTGGCGGCGATGGTGCGCTCCTCGGATCACTGGCTCACGAACGCGGCGAAGGGTGCCGAAACCGAGCGCTTCGAACTCGACGACGAGGCACGCGATCTCGTCGCCCGCGCGAGCGAGGCCGTCGGCGGCGGGTTGCTGGGTGTGGACCTGATGGAGACGGGCGATTCCTATACCGTCCACGAAGTGAACCATACTGTGGAGTTCAAGGCGCTCGACGGGGTCGCCGACGTCGACGTCCCCGAGAAAGTCGTCGACTGGCTCGAAACGAAAGCGAAGACCACGGAACCCGCCGAGGTCCCCGCATGACGGCGGTCGAGAGGACGAAATGAGCCACACGGCATCCGTCGTCGGCGCGAGCGGGTTCACCGGCGGCGAGCTGTTGCGTCTGCTCACCGGCCACCCGGAGTTCGAGGTCGCACAGGCGACCAGCCGCGAGTACGCGAACAAGACGGTCGGCAGTGTGCATCCCAATCTCCGGGAGCTCGACGTCCGCTTCAGCGAGCCGACCGATCTCGAGAGTGTCGACGTGCTGTTCGCCGCCACTCCTCATGGGGTTTCGATGGAGCATATCGACGCCTTTCGGGAAGCGGCCGACACGGTCGTCGATCTGAGCGCCGATTTCAGACTGGATAGCGAGGCCGAATACGACGAGTGGTACGACGGCCACAGCCGGCCCGAGCTCCTGGAGGAATCGGTGTACGCGCTCCCCGAGCGCAACCGCGACGAGCTGTCGGACACATCACTGATCGCGGCAGGTGGCTGCAACGCGACCGCCACCATCCTCGGGCTCGCGCCGCTGTTCGACGGCAGAATTTTGGACGGAAGCGAGCAACTGGTGGTGGACGTCAAGGTCGGCTCCTCGGAGGGCGGTGCCGGAAACTCGAAGGCGTCCTCGCACGCCGAGCGGTCGGGCGTCGTCAGACCGTACGCGCCGACGGGCCACCGCCACGAGGCCGAGATCCAGGCCGAATTCGGCTGCGAAACGGCGTTCTCGGCCCACGCGGTCGACATGACCCGTGGCGCAGCGGCGACCTGTCACGTCTTTCCGAACGAACCGGTGACGACCGGCGACCTCTGGGGTGCCTTCCGCGAGACCTACGACGACGAACCGTTCGTCAGGCTCGTGGCCGGCGGCACGGGAGTGTATCGCTACCCCGAGCCGAAGGCCGTCGCGGGCACCAACTACGCGGAGGTCGGGTTCGAACTCGATCCGAGCAACGAGCGCATCGTCGTCTTCTCGGCGATCGACAACATGATGAAAGGGTCGGCTGGCCAGGCCGTCCACGCGGCGAATATTTCCTGTGGGTTCGACGAAACCGCCGGGCTCGACTTTCAGGGGCTACACCCCGTGGGAGCTCCCTGATGACCGTCGTCGTGAAAGTCGGCGGCGCGCGAGCGGTGAACCCCGCGGGTGCGGTTGCGGACGTGGCGGCGCTCGTTGACGAGGGCGAAGAGTGCGTCGTCGTCCACGGTGGCTCGACGGCGGTCGACGAAACGCTCCGCGAGTTGGGCGACGAACCCGAATACGTCGAGACGCCCCGCGGCGTCGTCGGGCGGTTCACCGACAAGCGCACGATGGAGGTCTTCGAGATGGTCTTACCTGGGAAGTTGAACACCGATCTCACCGCGCAGTTGCGGGCGGACGGTGTGGACGCACTGGGACTGTCGGGCGTCGATGGCGGACTGCTGACCGGGCCGCGAAAGTCCGCGGTGAAGGTCGTCGAAGACGGCAAGACGAAGATCCGCCGCGGCGAGCACTCAGGGAAGATCGAGTCGGTCAACGACGAGCTGCTCGAATCGCTGCTCGCGGACGGCTACACGCCGGTCGTAACGGTGCCGATGGTGGCCGACGACCATACACCTGTGAACGCCGACGCCGACCGCGCGGCCGCGGCGGTCGCCGGCGCGCTCGACGCGACTCTGGTGGTGTTGACCGACGTTCCGGGCGTGCTCGACGATCCGGACGACCCGGCAACGCTCATCGAACGGGCGGCGACGCCCCAAGAGCTCGAACGGGTCGAGTCGGTCGCCGAGGGGTTCATGGGAAAGAAGGTGATGGCCGCGAAGGAGGCGCTCGGCGGCGGTGCGGCATCGGTCGTCGTCGCCGACGCCAATGCCGAGGAGCCCATTCGATCGGCGCTCGACGGCGGCGGGACGCAGCTCCTGCCCGACGTGCTCGGGGAGGTCGAGGCATGAGCGGCTTCGTCCACGCCGAGAAGCCGATCCGGCTCGAACGCGGCGAAGGCGTCCACCTCTACGGCGAGAACGACGACGAGTATCTCGACTGCGGGGCGAGCTACGCCTGCGCGCCGCTCGGCCACACCCATCCGGCAGTAACCGAGGCGATCCGCGAGCAGCTGGAACGGCTGACGTTCGTCCAGGCCTCCTATCCCGTCGCGGCGCGCGAACGGGCGAACGCGGCGCTCGAAGCCGCCGCGCCGGAGGGGCTGGAGAACGTCTGGCTCTGCAATTCGGGTACCGAAGCGAACGAAGCAGCCCTGAAATTCGCCCGGAGCGCCACGGGTGGTTCGAAGATCGTCGCCACGATGCAGGGCTTTCACGGCCGGACGATGGGCGCGCTCGCGACAACCTGGAAGAACGAGTATCGCGACCCCTACGAGCCGCTGATCGGCGACGTCGAGTTCGTCCCCTACGGGGACAGCGAGGCGCTCGCGGATGCGGTCGACGACGAGACGGCCGCGCTGATCCTCGAACCTGTCCAGGGCGAGGGTGGCATCAATCGCCCGCCCGAGGGCTATCTCGCGGCGGCGCGCGAACAGACCGAGCAGACGGACGCAGCCCTGATCCTCGACGAAGTGCAGACCGGGATGGGGCGCACGGGCGAGCTATGGGCCTGCAAGCACGAGGGCGTCGTTCCTGACGTGCTCACGACGGCGAAGGGGCTGGCAAACGGCCTGCCTGCCGGCGCGGCGCTCTGTGCCGACTGGATCGCCGAGAGCCACGGCTCGCACAACTCGACCTTCAGTGGAGGGCCCGTCGTGAGCGCCGCTATCGACGCGACCCTCTCGACGCTGGTCGAGGAGGAGATGCCCGCTCACGCCGGGGACGTGGGCGACTATCTCGAAACCGAACTCCGGGCCGCGGTCGGCGACGACGTCCGCGAGATCCGGGGCATGGGGCTGATGGTCGGTATCGAGGTCAAGCGTGGAGCCAACCGGCTCCTCCGCGATCTCGCACTCGATCACTCGATTCTGGCGCTACCGGCCGGCCGGTCGGTCGTCAGGCTGCTCCCGCCGCTGGTGATGGACGAAGAAGACGCCGATCGGGTGGTCGAGGCGCTCGCAGCCGTCCTCGGAGGGGAGTCGTGAGCGAGAGCGTCGCAACCGTTTCGACGAGTCGGGCGCGCGACCTGCTCGTCTCGCTCGTCGAAACCCCGTCGCCGACCGGTGAGGAACGCGCCTGTGCGGAGCGCCTCGTCGATTTCTTCGAAGCGCACGGGCGCGAAGCGACGATCGACGCGGTCGGTAACGTTCGCGCGCCCGCGGACGACGCCGTACTGCTGACCTCCCACATCGACACCGTGCCCGGCGAGATCCCGGTTCGGGTCGAGGCAGATGGCGACGAAGAGGTGCTCTGGGGGCGCGGCAGCGTCGATGCGACCGGTCCGCTCGCGGCGATGGCGGTCGCGGCCGTGCGAACGGGTGTGAGTTTCGCGGGCGTCGTCGGCGAGGAAACCGACTCCGACGGCGCGCGCCATCTCGTTTCGACGCGCGAGCCACCCGAAGCGGTGGTCAACGGCGAGCCCTCGGGCTGGGATGGCGTCACCTTCGGCTACCGGGGCCTGCTCGCGGGCACCTACGTCGCCACGAGCGAATCGGGCCATACCTCACGCCCCGAGAACAACGCCATCGAGGACGCGATGGAGTGGTGGGCACGGGTGAAGGCGACCGTCGACGAGGGAGAGGAGTGGACGCCGGTCTTCGAGCGCGTCACGCCGAAGGCCACCGCGATCGCGGGCGGTGTAAGCGACGACGGGCTCTCCGTCGAGGCGACGATGGACGTCCAGCTGCGCGTGCCGCCGAGCCTCACCGTCGACGAGGTGCGCGAGATGGCCGACGGCGAGCTCGACTCTGGTACTGCTCGCTGGCACGACAGCGTCGACCCCGTGATGGCGAGCCCGAGAACGCCGCTCGCGAGCGCGTTCCGCGCGGCGATTCGGGAGGCGGACGGCGAGCCGCGCAGCCTCCGCAAGACGGGCACCAGCGACATGAACATCTATCGCGCCTGGGACTGCCCGATGATCACCTACGGGCCGGGTGATTCGGACTTCGATCACGCGCCCGACGAGCGCCTCCCGTTCGCCGAGTTCGACACGAGCGTCGAAGTGCTCTGTACCGTCGCCGAACGGATCACGGGGGAGACATGACCCGCCACTTCACCGATATCGACGACCTCTCGGCCGACGAGCTGACGACGGTGCTCGATACGGCGAGTGAACTCAAAGCACAGGTCAATCACGGCGAGCGCGAGCCGCTGCTCGAACGACAGACGTTGGGAATGGTCTTCGAGAAGCCGAGCGCGCGGACGCGCATCTCCTTCGAGACTGGGATGACCCAACTCGGCGGCCACGCCATCTTCCTCGGCCCGGAGGACATCGGACTCGGCGAGCGCGAGCCCCTGAAGGACACCGCGCGCACGCTCTCGGGCTTCGTCGACTGCGCGATGGTGCGGCTGTTCGAACACGACGATCTCGAAGAGCTCGCCGCCCACGCCACGGTTCCGATCGTCAACGGTCTGACCGACAATGCCCACCCCTGTCAGACGCTCGCCGACCTGCTCACGATCCGCGAGACGATCGGCTTCGACTCGCGGGTGACCTGGGTCGGCGACGGCAACAACGTCGCCCAATCGTTCGTGCTTGGCTGTGCGCTCGCCGGCATCGATCTCACCGTGGCGACGCCCGAGGGGTACGGGATCGACGATGATGTACTGGAGCGAGCGGCCGAACTCGGCGCGCGGCCGACGACGGCCGACGATCCCGAGCGGGCGGTCGCCGATGCCGACGCGGTCTACACCGACGTCTGGGTGAGCATGGGCGAGACGGGTGGTGCGGAGAAGCGCATCGCCTTCCAGGAGAGCGGCTTCCAGCTGAGCGAGCAGCTGCTTGCAGGGACCGACGCGCGCGTGCTGCACTGCCTGCCAGCCCACCGTGGCGAGGAGATCACTGACGCGGTGATCGAGAGCGAGCGCTCGCTCGTCTGGCGGCAGGCCGAAAACCGCCTGCACGCCCAGAAGGGACTGCTAAGCTTCTTGCTTGACGCGCACTAGTTCCCGAGCAGCGGGACGATCGCGCCGACGAGCACGCCGTAGACGGCGTGTGCCGGGAGACTTCCGGGGAGCGCGAAATTCGGGAGCGGCGGCGCGCCGGCGAAACCGAGGGTCTGCAGCCAGATCGGCATCACGAGCGCCGCGAGCACCGCCCAGAGGACGACCCCATACACGAGGCCGGCGACCGCCGATCGGCCGATACCGTTCCCGATACCTGTGGTGGCCGCGATCGCGGCGAACACCACGCCGAGGATCGCGCTGTGGGCCATGTGGACGATCCAGCCGGCGAGCCCGCCTTGAAGGCCATAGAGCGCCGGAATCGCCATCTCGATGACCGGCGGCATCATCGTGGTTATCAGTACGCCCATCGCAACGCCGCCCGCCAGACCGCCGACGACGCCCGCCTGCCAGTCGACTAGTCGCGTGCCGGTCGCCGCCATCGTGTCGGTGCGAGTTTCTTGGCTCATACGGACGACGATCGTTCGCGTGACGACATAACCATAACTCGTGTTGACGATCAACACGCATTGGCGCGGAGCGTGCACGACCGCGGGCGGACGTTTATCTTCCGCCTCGTCGAACGGTTCGCATGGTCGAGACCGATCCTGATCCGCAGCGGTTTCGCGATCTGATGCTCGATTCCGAGCCGGGTTTCGCGGAGGTGATGATCTGTGTATTCGGCATCCAGCGCCACGAAACCCGGACCTACCGGACGCTGTGCGACCGGCCGAAGAGCACGGTCGCGGAGCTCGCGGAGGAGCTGGATCGTGACCGCTCGAACGTCAATCGCTCGCTGTCGACGCTGCGCGAGAAGGGCCTCGCCGAACGCGGTCGCCGACTGCTCGACGGCGGCGGCCACGTCTATCAGTACACCGCGACGCCGCTGCCCGAGGCGAAGGAGCTGATGCACGACACGCTCGACGAGTGGACCGCCTACGTCCACTCGCGTATCGACGAGTTCGGCGACGAAGCGCTCGAATGAGCGGGCGAGCTAGCCCGATTCGGGCGTGCGATCGAACGCACCGGGCTGTTCCGGTCGGCTGCCGAGCGTGAGCGAGAGCGTCCGGCGCTCGCCGTTGCGCAACACCGTGACGTCGACCGTATCGCCCGGCGATGCCTGAAGCGCGAGATACGAGGAGAGCTGCTGGCGGCCGGCGATTTTCTCGCCGCCGAGACCGACGATGACGTCGCCCTGCCTGAGCGTGCCGTCCGACGGGCCGTCCTGACTGACCTGCGTGACGGCCACGCCACGCGGGCGATCGAGTCCCACCCGATCGGCGAGGTCAGGGGTGACGGTCTGCAGCCCGACGCCCATGTAAGCGTGCTCGTACTCGCCGTTCTCGATGAGCGACGGCACGACGCGCTCGACGAGCGCCGCCGAGATGGCAAAGGCGAGGTTCTCGCCGCCGCCGGAGCTGATGACGCCGATGACCCGCCCGTCGAGATCGACGAGCGGGCCGCCCGAGTTGCCCGGGTTGACCGGCGCACCGGTCTGGATCGCATCGGGGATCCGGTAGCCGTTCGGCGCGGGGATCAGTCGGTCCACGCCGCTGACGAGTCCCGACGTGACCGAGCCTTCCAGCCCGAACGGGTTGCCGATGGCGACCGCCTCCGTGCCGATGGCGGGTTCGGATTCGACCAGCGAGAGCGGTTCGGCGTACTGTGGCCTGTTCCGTACCTCGACGACGGCGAGATCGCTCGACGGGTCCGTGCCGACGACCGACGCCGAGCGCCACTGCCCCTTGGAGAACCGAACCTGGACGTCGCTCGCATCGCTGACGACGTGGGCGTTCGTGACGACGTGGTTGCCGCGGAAGACGAATCCCGAGCCCTGTCCACCCCGGCCCGATCGGCTGGTGACGCTGATGAGGACGACCGAGTCGATCGTGTCGCGGTAGACCTGCGTGTATGGACTCGGTGAGGAGCGACTGGCGTTCGTCCCGTTCCCCGACGGCGTCCCAGTGGTCGTCGACGATCCGTTCGTCGTGTTCTCGCCGCCGAGGACGCCGGAACAGCCGGCGAGCGAGGTGGCAAGCGTCGCCCCGATCGCACCGAGATACCGCCGTCGCGTCGTCCGCTGGCTCATGCGCGGCGTTGTGGCCACGCGTGGGTAAGCACCACGCTTGTATACTGTCGGACAGGTCTGATCGAGAACCTGTGACGCGAAAA
Source organism: Halococcus qingdaonensis (assembly GCF_024508235.1). Lineage (NCBI taxonomy): Archaea > Methanobacteriati > Methanobacteriota > Halobacteria > Halobacteriales > Halococcaceae > Halococcus > Halococcus qingdaonensis. The sequence continues at coordinate 2,410,957 of NZ_CP101943.1, forward strand.
TCAGCTCGTTGCAGTGGATTCTCGGAATCGAACGTTCGCGTACTTCTGTCCGACAGTATAACGTGCAAACCAGCCGACTTTTGCCCGCTGCCCTCGAGGCGTGCACATGCCCGATCTCAGTCTCGCTGCAGCCACCCCCGACTGCGCCGACGGCGGCGTCTGGCTCGCCTGTATCGAGTGTGGCGAACAACTCGCCCCGTTCGACGAACCGACCTACCGCTGTCCCGACTGCGGCGGGCTGCTCGAAGCGCGCTACGAGCAGTATCCGACGTTCGAGGCGTTCTCGGGTCGTGGCGTCTGGCACTACGACGCGGCGCTACCCTTCGATCGGGGCGTCTCGCTGCCCGAAGGCGACACGCCGCTGCACGAGGTCCCCCGACTCGAAGCCGATCTCGGAGTACGGAGCCTGCGCGTCAAACACGAGGGGATGAACCCGACGGGCAGTTTCAAGGATCGAGGGATGACCGTTGGGGTCCGCGTCGCCGAGGAGCTCGGCGTCTCGCGACTGGCCTGTGCCTCGACGGGCAACACGAGCGCCGCACTCGCGGCCTACGGCGGACGCGCCAACCTAGAGACGCTCGTCTTGCTCCCCGCCGGTAAGGTCGCCGCCGGCAAAGTGGCCCAGGCCGCCCTCCACGGCGCGCGCATTCTGGAGGTCGACGGCAACTTCGACGCCTGCCTCGACATCGTGAGCGAGCTCGCCGACCGCGGCGAGGCCTACCTGCTCAACTCGCTCAACCCCTTCCGGCTTGAGGGTCAGAAGACGATCGGCTTCGAGATCCTCGAAACGTTTCGCGACGAGTACGGACGGTTTCCGGACCGCATCGTCCTTCCTGTGGGTAACGCCGGCAACACGGCCGCCCTCTACAAGGCGTTCCGCGAGCTCGTCCGGGCGGGCGCGCTCGCCGAGGACGAGGTGCCGATGCTGACCGGGGTTCAAGCCGAAGGGGCCGCACCGATGGTCGAGGCCATCGAGGAGGGGTACGCGGACACCGAGCGCTGGGAAGAGGTCGAGACGCGCGCGACGGCCATCCGGATCGGCAACCCGGTCAACGCGCCGAAGGCCCTCCCCGGCATCCGCGCGACCGGCGGCACCGCGGTCGCGGTCGCCGACGACGCAATCACCGACGCCCAGCGCGCGCTCGCCGAGGAGGGTGTCGGCGTGGAACCCGCGAGTGCTGCCAGCGTCGCCGGCCTGCGCAAACTCCGTGAGGAGGGCGTCGTCGACGAGAGCGAGGACGTGGTCTGTCTGACGACCGGCCATCTGCTGAAGGACCCCGACGCGGCCGCCGCCGCGGGGGCCGAGCCGGAGCCGGTGGCGAACAATACCGAGGCGATCCTGGATCACCTGAGCGGCTAGGTAGCCGATGGCCGACCTCGTCTATCCGACGGTCGAAGACGTCCTCGCCATCCACGAGGCGGTCGTCGCGAGCGATCGCGAAACCGAAGCCGGCGTGCGCTCGCCCGAAACCGTCGAATCCGCACTGATCTACGTCTCGGAAGGCTATTTCGGCGAAGCACCTGACACGATCCACGAAACGGCGGCACATCTCATGCGACTACTCGCCGCCGAACACCCGTTCGTGGACGGAAACAAGCGTACCGCGTTGAACACGGCTGACATCATCTACGAAATAAATGGCTACGAATTCGACCACGGCGACGACGTTCGTGCCATCCTCAAGCGTTTTGCGACGGACGAACGAAACGTCGATATGAGTGGTGTCATCGCGTATTGCCGCGAGCATGCTCATGGAGCCGAAGAGTAAATACCGGGGCCGACGTATTGACGAGCGAGAGGATGGCACAGACCACTCCATCGAGCTACCGGGACGAGCGTGCAGAACTTCGCGAGCGGGTCCAAAACCCCGAATCAGAAGCCGAACGCCACGAAGCAGTGCTCCGGCTCGCGGAGATCAACCGCGAAATCCACGCGGAGACCTACGAAAAGCTCGCCCGCGAGTGAGCAGGCGCTCGAACCGCTCCAAACCAGCTTCTCAGTTCCCTTCGTCGTCGAAGCCGTCGAGCAGCGACGCCTGTCCCGTGTGATCGTTGTCGTCGAACGATTCGACGCGGACGGGCACCTGCGTGTCGAGCAGGTTCGGCGGGGCGTCCGGGATCCGGAGCACGCTGTCGCCGAGGCGGACGAGCGCGGTTCCGTTTTCGTAGCCGGTGACGAACGCCCGGAACTCCGTGCCGGGATCGAAACTCGGCTTGCTCGTCCGGAACTGGAGCCCTTCGGTGAACGCGCTGAGACGGCTCATACCCGCGCCACCTCACCCGTCTCGCGGTCGGACGTGTACTCCAGCCCGAAGCCGGTCAGGGCGGCGACGATGAAGACGAAGAACAGCAGCCAGCCGTGGAAGACGAACGGCCAGACCTCCGCCGGATTGACCAGCATCGACTGGGTAAACCAGCTGTACTGCTCGGGCAGTCCCAGCATGGCGGTGTAGCCCGCGAGCAGGCCGCCACCCCACGGGAAGATGTAGCCGAGCGCCGAGGTGTTCGCGTCGAGGATGTTCGCGCGGCGGTAGCCGTTGATGTTGAACCGCTCGCCGATGCGGGCGATGTACGGCGCGATAGCGATCTCGGCAGCCGTGTTGATCGTGATCATCGCGTTGATCGCGGCGGTGCCGAGCACCATCGTGGTCTCGGCCCGGCGGAGGCTCGTCGCGACCGATCCAAGGAGGAAGTCCTGCATCGCCTCGAAACCGCCGCCGCGGACGAGGATTTGCGCGCCGGCGACGATCAAGAGTGTGAGGACGATCAGCGGGAAGAAGCCGACCGCACCGCTGTAGATGCTTCCGGCGACGCCCGTCTCCGAGCTCTGGACGAGTTCGATGAACGGGAGGCCGGAGAGCGACTGCGCGATGCCGGAGCCCTGTGGGGCCTGAAAGACGAGCATATCGCTCACGCTCGCCAGCCCGGTGACGACGTTCAGCACCGCCGAGGTGATCAGTCCCCACGAGATCGCCTCGACGATGTGACGGCCGCTGATCGCCGTGCCGATGACGACCGCGACCGAGAGGAGGTGGACGAGACCGAGCGGGTTGCTGTTCTCGGTGAGCAGACCGCCGGCTTGCTGGGCGACGTCGACGCCGTCCATCAGGCTGCCAGCGACGATGTAGGCCGGCAGCGCGATGATCGCCGCGACGGCGGCGTATTTGAACCGTGAGGAGACGACGCCGCCGATGTCCGAATCCTGCGTGACGGCGCTGACGATCGTCGTGTCGCTCACCGGGGCGAGGTTGTCGCCGAAGACCGCCCCCGAGAGGATCGCCGCGAACGTGAGCACCGGGTTCGCCCCGAGCAGCACGCCCGCCGGGAAGAACAGCGTCGTGAACGCGACGACCGTCCCGTAGCCGGTGCCGATACCGGTCGCGAGCAGGCCCGCGAGGATGTAGGCCGCCGCCGGGAACAGCGTCGCACCGATGTCGAGGGCGGTCGCCGCCCAGATGAGGCCGTCGACGAACCCACCGGCTTGGAGGGTGTCGGCGAACATGCCCGCCCAGAGCCAGGCGACGATGGCCGTCGCCGCCACGGGTTGGGTCATCCCCTCGAAGATCGTGTTCGCGTACTGCTTCCAGTCGCCCTTGGCGAAGAACATCCCGATGATGAGGGCGATGAGCATTCCCGCGACCAACCCCTGCGTGTCGCCGATCTGGAGGACACCACTTTGAAAGATCGCCCAGACGACGAAGATCGCGAGCGGGAGCGCGCTCAGCCAGCGCCCGCCATAGAACTCGATGCTGCGTTCGTCGTCGCTGCTGTCGGCCAATCCCTCGTCGTACTCGTCGGTCGGATCGCCGGGGCTCCCCCCGTCAGTACTCATACCTCAGCCACTACACGGAACGACCATTATATAGTTATGGTCGAGATCACTCCGTGCCGTTGAGCGCGATATAAGTCGTGTCGATGACGCGCTCGTCGGCTTCGAGACGCTCGCGCAGCTCGTCGGTGACCGGTTCGTCGAGGTTGTAGACCGACAGCGCCTCGCCGCCGATCGTCTCGCGAGCGTTGAACATGCCCGCGATGTTGACGTCCGCGTCGCCCAGCACGGTTCCGATAAAACCGATCAGACCGGGCTCGTCCTCGTTGCGCGCGACGAGCATGTGGCCCGACGGGATCGCGTCGACGCGGAAGCCGTCGATCCGAACGATGCGCGGGTCCTCGCCGGCGAACAGCGTGCCGCAGACGCCGATCTCCGTGCCGCCGTTCTGGACCGTGACGGTCACGAGCGACTGGAAATCGGCGGCGGTGTGGGTCTTCGATTCGGTCACGTCGATGCCGCGCTCCTCGGCGATGCGCGGGGCGTTGACGGCGTTGACCTGCCATTCGAGCGGCTCGAAGACTCCTTGAAGGGCGCTCGCGGTCACGAGATCGACCTCTTCGCCCGCGATGTCGCCGGCGTAGGTGACTTCGACACCCTCGACGCGCCCGTCGAGCAGCTGCGTGGCGATCTTGCCCGCCGTGGAGGCGATGTCGAGATACGGCTCGACGCGGGGGAACGCGCTCGCGTCCATCGAGGGCGCGTTGAGCGCGTTCATCACCGGCTCGCCGCGGACGGCCGAAAGGACCTGGTCGGCGATGTCGGTGGCGACGTTCTTCTGGGCGGCGTGCGTGCTCGCGCCGAGATGGGGCGTCACGATTACGTCGTCGGCGCGCAGGAGCGGGCTGTCCTCGTCGAGCGGTTCGTCGGCGAAGACGTCAATGGCCGCACCCGCGAGCGTGCCGTCGTCGACGGCGGCCGCGAGCGCGCGTTCGTCGACGACGCCACCGCGCGCGCAGTTGACGAGATAGCCGTCGCCGAGCCGCTCCAACTCTTCCTCGCCGACGAGATCCTCCGTCTCGGGCGTCAGCGGCGTGTGCATCGTCAGGACGTCCGCGCGCGCGAGGCAGTCGTCGAGCTCGACGAGCTCCGCACCGAGGTTCGCGGCACGCTCCTCGGAGATGTAGGGATCGTAGGCGACGAGCTCCATGCCGAGGCTGTCGAGCTTCTTCGCGACCTCCTGGCCGACGCGGCCGAAGCCGACGATGCCGAGCGTCGCGCCGTCGAGTTCCGTCCCCAGATAGTCGCCCTTGGCCCACTCGCCGGCCTTGAGACGGGCGTGGGCTTGCGGGATCGAGCGCGCGGCGGCGAACGTCATCGCGACGGTGTGCTCGGCGGCCGCGCGGACGTTGCCCTCGGGGGCGTTGGCGACGATGACGCCCCGCTCGGTGGCGGCGTCGATGTCGATGTTGTCGACGCCGATGCCCGCCCGGCCGACGATCGCGAGATCGGGGGCGGCATCGAGCAGCTCGGCCGTGACCTCAGTGCCCGAGCGGACGACGAGCGCGCTCGCGTCGGCGATCGCTTCGAAAAGAGCGTCACCTTCGGCGTCGTAGGCCGTTTCGACGGTATGGCCAGCCTCGCGCAGGCGTGTGAGGCCCGGCTCGGCGATGGGGTCCGTGACGAGTACCTTCATGTCGAATCCTCCGACGCGGGAGGGTTAACCCTTTCTTCACTGGCACGTCTCGCCGGCCGATCGGGCGGCACGGATGCGAACGTTTTGAACCCGGCGGGCCGATGGGCGAGTATGAAACTGGTCGCGTTCGACTTCGACGGCACTCTCTCGGACTCGGAGATGAGCGTGCTGCTCGGCGAACAGTACGGCGTCGCCGAGGAGATGGCGACCATCACCGAGCGGGCGATGAACGACGAGATCGAGTACGCCGAGAGCCTGCGCGAGCGCGTCTCGTTGCTGGAGGGCCTCCCGGTCGAGGGCGTCGAGGCGGGCGTCGAGAACGTCGTGCTGCGCTCCGGGGCGAGCGATCTGATCCAGGAACTGAACGACGCCGGCGTCGTGACCGCGATCGTCACGGGCGGGTTCGGCCGCGGCGTCGAGAGCGTGCTCGCACGGTTCGAAACCCCCGTCGACGCCATCGTCGCCAACCAGCTCGAGTTCGAGGAACGACGCCTCACCGGCGAGGTCTCCGGCCCGCTCGTCGAGGGGACCAAGGACGACGCGCTCCGGGCGGTCGCGAACAACGCCGGCATCGACATCGAGGAGACGATCGCCGTCGGCGACGGCGCGAACGACCTGCCGATGCTCCGGACTGCGGGGTTCGCCGTGGGCTACGAGCCGAAACCCGCGGTCGAACCGCACTGTGACGCCGTAGTCGAATCGATGGAAGAGTTGCAGGAACTGCTCGCCGAACACCTCGACTGACTCAGTCGCCGAACAGGCTGGCGTGGACGGGCGCGAACGACTCGCCCGTGTCGGTAGTGGTGTCGGTCACGGCGCGGCCGGCGGTGCCGTGAGCGAGGAAGTCGGCGATCGGCGGGCCGACGTTCTCCGGTTCGACCAGGAAGGCGTCGTGGCCGTGATCGGAGTCGATAACGTGGTGGGCGACGTCGACGCCCGCCGTGCGGCACGCCTCGGCGAGCGCCTCGGACTGCTCGGTCGTGAAGTGCCAGTCACCGGTGAAGCTCATCACGAGCACCTCGCCGTCGAAGGCCCGGAGCGCGTCCGCATCGGTGGTGTGACCGGCGGCGAGGTCGTAGTCGTCCATCGCGCGCGTGAGATAGAGATAGCTGTTCGCGTCGAAACGATCGACGAACGTGCCGGCGTTGTAGTCGAGATACGACTCGACATCGCGATAGGGGAAAAATCCCGCTGCGGGGTCAACGGGGAAGTCGTCGCGGGCAGCGTCGCGGCCAGCGGCCCGGCGGCCGAACTTCCGCTCCATCGAGTCCTTCGAGAGATACATCAGGTGGCCGAGCTGGCGTGCGAGCGCCAGGCCGTCGTCAGGCTCGGTCCCTCGATAGTAGTCGCCGCCCGCCCAGTTCGCGTCGGTCGTGATCGCGCGGCGGGCGATGCCGTCGAGCGCGACGCACTGGGCGTCGAGGCGGGCGGCCGCAGCCACGGGAACCGCACGCTCGACGCGGTCGGGATAGCGCTTGATCCATTCGAGCACGTTCATTCCGCCGACGCTCCCCCCGACGACCGTCGCGAGCGTCGTGATCCCGAGATCGTCGAGCAGGCGGCGCTGGGCGCGCGTCCAGTCGGCGACCGTGACGGGCGGGAACTCGGTGCCGTAGGGTTCGCCGGTTTCGGGGTTCGTCGAAGCGGGTCCCGACGATCCGTAGCAGGAGCCGGGAACGTTCACACAGACGACGAACTGTTCAGTAGTGTCGATGGCCTTGCCGGGACCGACGATGTCGTCCCACCACGCGCGGGCCTGGCCGTCCGTTTCGGTCGCCCAGTCGCCACCTCTCCCACCGCTGGCGACGTGATGGCTCCCGGTAAGCGCGTGACAGACGAGGACCGCGTTGTCGCCGGTGAACTCGCCGTGAGTCTCGTAGGCGAGTTCGAGCTCCGGGATGGATTCGCCACACTCGAAGGTGAACTCGCCGAGGGAGCGAACGTCGCGCGTCGTCATTCGATCGCCGCCTCCAGATCGGCGACGATGTCCTGGGCGGTTTCGATACCGACCGAGAGCCGCACGAGATCGGGTGTGACGCCCGAGGCGCGCTGGTCGGCCTCCGAGAGTTGGGCATGGGTCGTGCTCGCCGGGTGGATCACGAGGGTCTTCGCGTCGCCGACGTTCGCCAGGAAACTGGCGAGTTCGACGTCCTCGCAGAGGCGCTTGCCCGCCTCGTATCCACCATCGAGGCCGAACGCGATCATGCCGCCGAACCCGCCGTCGAGATACTCGCGGGCGTTCGCGTGTGTTTCGTGCTCTTCGAGTCCCGGATAGGCGACCCACGCGACCGAGTCGTTGTCGTCGAGATACTCGGCCACCTGAAGTGCGTTCTCGGCGTGGCGCTCCATCCTGAGATGGAGGGTTTCGAGCCCCTGGAGGGTGAGCCAGGCGTCGAACGGCGACTGGCTCGCGCCGAGGCTGCGGAGGCCGCGCTGGCGGGCGGCGGCAGTGAACGCGCGCTCGCCGAACTGCTCGGCGAAGTTCAGCCCGTGGAAAGCGGGGTTCGCGCCGCCGATCTCGGGGTATTTCTCGGGATGGTCGGCCCAGGGGAACGAGCCGCCGTCGACGAGCGCGCCGCCGATCGTCGTGCCCGCGCCGTGGAGCCACTTCGTCGTCGACTCCCAGACGAGATCCGCGCCATGATCGAGCGGGCGACAGAGTGCGGGTGTGGCGAACGTGTTGTCCACCAGCAAGGGCACACCGTGATCGTGGGCCACGTCGGCAACTTCCCCGATCTCCGGCGTGACGAGCGAGGGGTTACCGATCGTCTCGCAATGGACGTACGCCGTGTTCTCGTCGATCGCGTCGGCGTAGGCTGCGGGATCGAGCGTGTCGACGAACCGCGCCTTGATGCCGCGCCGGGCGGCGGTATCGCTGAGGTAGGTGTGCGTACCGCCGTAGATGGAGGCGGCGCTCACCACGTTGTCGCCGGTCCCGGCGAGGACGAGCGTCGCGGCGTCGAGGGCGGCCATTCCCGATGCAGTACAGAGCGCATCGGTGCCGTTTTCGAGATCCGCCAGGCGATTTTCGAGGGTTCGGACCGTAGGGTTCGAGATCCGTGAATAAACATCGCCCTCGGCGTCGAGCGCGTAGAGATCCGCGGCGCGATCGGCGTCCTCGAAGGCGTAGGAGGTCGTCTGATAGAGCGGCGGTGCACGGGCACCGGTCGCCGCGTCCGCCGTCTGGCCGGCGTGGACGCAGCGCGTACCGAACCCGCGCCCTGCTGCGTCGGTCATGTATGTGGTGCATATATCGCGTCCCATCTATAACCACGAGTTACGGCAAATGTCGCCGTCGGCGATGGCGGTCGATCGAGCACCGCTGCATCTGCTGGGAACAGTCATATCCGTCGGCCGCGATAGGCTTCGGTAATGGACGACGATACCCCCGAAGAAGCGATCGAGCGCGGCATGGAAGCGTACTACGCGGGCGATGCCATCACGGAGCTGATCGAGGGCATCGACCTCGACGCGCTCGCCGATGGCGCGGCGCTCGACGACGCCGTCGAGTACGAGCGCCTCGGGAAGGTCCTCGGCGCACTCGTCGGACGGCTGGCCGCCAAGGGCGCGAGCAGCAGCGGGCTGCTCGGCCGCGTCGTGAAGGAATCGGCCGGCAGCGAGGTCGGCGGTCGCGTCGGCGAGGCGGCCGCGGTGGCGCTCGTCGAGAACGTCGACATCGACGCGCTCGCCGAACAGGTCAGGACGATCGGCGACAGCGAACGACTGGGAGAGGGGCTCGGCGACGCAGTCCGGGGAACGGAGATGGCGTTCGGACCGACGGACGAGACGGACGCCGACTGGACCGAGATCGACGTCGAGGACGCGGACGAAGAATAGAACCCGATTCAGAGTTCGGTGCGCGCGGCATCGCGGCCCGCCGCGGGATCGGCGTCGTAGCCGACGTCGACGAGCGCTTCGCCGACCGTCTCGACACCGCGGAGTACCTGCTCGTCGGCGAGCTGGCCCATATTGCTCACCCGGAAGATCTCCCCGTCGAGATGGGCCTGACCGCCGCTGACCGAGACGTTGCGCTCGGCGACGGCGTCGAAGAACTCCTTAGGATTTTCGCGCACGGATTCGGGCAGCGCGATCGCCGTGACGGTGTTCGAGCGCTCGCTAGCGTCGTCGAGCGTTGGGAAGCCGTCGAGACCCATCGCAGCGAAGCCGGCGCGGAAGGCGGCAGCCTGCCGGCGGTGGCGGCCGATGCGGGTGTCCATTCCCTCAGCTTCGATTTGCTCGACGGCGACCGCGAGCGCGCGGAACAGCGGGACGGCGCTCGTGAACGGCGTCTGGTGGTCGGCGGCCTTGCGGAGATGCCACTCCAGGTCGGCGTAGAAGGGTGCGCGCTCGCCATCCAGGTGTTCGACCGCGCGGTCGGTCACGTACAGCGCGCTGATCCCCGGTGGCGCGGCGAGCGCCTTCTGCGAGTCCGTGATGGCGATGTCGACGTTCCAGTCGTCGATCCGGAAGACGTCGCCGCCGATCGAGGTGACGCCGTCGACGACGAACCGGGCGTCGTTTTCCCCTGCTATCTCGCCGACCTCGGCGACGGGGTTCAGGATACCGGTGCTGGTCTCGTTGTGGACCATCGTCACGAGGTCGGTGTCGTCGGTGACGTGCTCGGCGACCGTCTCGAGATCGAACGCCTCGCCCCACGTGACCTCGACCGGGGTCACGCGGGCGTAGCGCTCGGCAATGCGCTCGAACCGCCGGCCGAACTTCCCGTTGACGAGCGCGACGACCTCGCTCTCGGTGTCCGTGAGGTTGGCGACGGCGGCCTCCATCCCCATCGTCGCCGTCCCGTTGAGAACCAGACCGGTGCCGCCGTCGCTGGTCGCCTCTTCCTGTGGTGTCGAGTGCTCGAAGACGTACTCCAGTCCGTCCTGGGCGCGCTCGTAGACCGCCTCGAACTCTGCCGAGCGGTGCGAGACCATCGGTGCGTCCATCGCCTCGCGGACCGCATCGGTGATCGGCACCGGCCCGGGGTTCAGCAGGAGAAAGTCGTCGCTCATGGCCGTGTATCCGCCTCGGCTCACATAAGCCCCGGCGTTATCGCCGTACTTGCCACGACGGCGGGACACGATGGGCGGAACCGTGTGAGCAGAGAGTGGTTGGCGATCGATTCGGCTGCACCTCACAGCAGAGTAGTAATTGTAATAAAACCTGAAACAGCAACCACTGCCAGAGCCAGCATGACCGTCACGGTCACGCTTAACCATTCCAGTCGCTCGTTTTCGCTCCATTTGCTTTCGAATGTCTCCATTCCACGGAACAGGTTGACTCCGATACCGATGAGCAACCAACCGCCAGCCCCGACAACAAAGAGTGAGCTATCGTGTCCCGTGACATTGGCGAGGATGATTGCCATCGGCAGTTGACTGAGTCCGATAAACACCGTAGCGAGGCCCATGAGCCGGGATTGATTGATCAAGAAACCACGATCCTCATCGAGCATGCCCGCGGATTTTGAATATCGATTTTGTTCCATGTTGAGTGATTGTGATAGCGAATGATCAAACTACCGGCAGGACAGAGACGAACATAGCCACGAGTTGTCGCCCGAACCGCAGAGAGTTGATTCGATGGGCCAGCGGTTTCGCCGAGGCGAACCACCTAAGCGGAGCCCCGGAATAACTGGGGCAATGACCGCCTCGGACGCCGCGGACGCGGACAACCCCTATCTCCGCGATCCGCCGACGGAGTTCGACGATCCCGCAACGCTCGACGAGGAGCAGGCGCGCGAGCAGGCCGAGCAGCTGCGCGAGGCGATCCGTCGACACGACCATCGGTACTACCTCGAAGCCGACCCGGGGATTCCGGATCGGACCTACGACGCGCTCTTCTCCCGGCTCGAATCGCTCGAAGACGCCTTCGATATCGCGACCGAGACGAGCCCGACCCGGCGCATCGGCGGCGAACCACTCGACGAACTCGCGACCGTGGAGCACGTCGCGCCGATGCTCTCGATCGACTCCAGCGGCGATCCCGAGGAGGTCCGTGAGTTCGACGAGCGCGTGCGTCGCGAACTCGGGGAGACGGGCGGCCAGCAGTCGCTCGCGGAGTTCGAGGATGAGGGCGACGGGATCGAGTACGTCTGCGAGCCGAAGTTCGACGGGCTCTCGATCGAGGTCGTCTACGAGGACGGCGTCTACGAGCGCGCCGCGACCCGCGGAGATGGTCGCGAGGGCGACGACGTGACACAGAACGTCCGCACCATCGGATCGATTCCACAGCGTCTCCGCGGGGAGTATCCCGACTACCTGGCCGTGCGCGGCGAGGTCTACATGCCACGCGACGCCTTCGCCGAACACAACCGCGAGCGCGTCGAGCGCGGGGACGACCCGTTCGCGAACCCGAGAAACGCGGCCGCGGGGACGCTCCGCCAGCTCGACCCCGCCGTCACCGCCGAGCGCCCGCTCGCGTGTTTCTTCTTCGGCGTGCTCGAAACGAGCTACGCGTTCGCGAGTCACGACGAACAGTACCGGAAACTGCCGGAGTGGGGGCTGCCCGTCAACGACCGGATGGACGTCGTCGGGAGCATCGAAGAGGCAATCGACTACCGCGACCGCCTCGGCGAGGCGCGCGAGGAGCTGAACTACGAGATCGACGGGACGGTGTTCAAGGTGAACGATCTCGCGGCCTGCGAGCGGCTCGGGACGACCGCACGCGCGCCGCGCTGGGCCTACGCCTATAAGTTCCCCGCGCGGAGCGAGATCACACGAATCACCGAAATCACCGTGCAGATCGGCCGGACGGGGCGGGCGACGCCGGTCGCATTGCTCGATCCCGTCGAGGTCGGCGGTGTCGAGGTCTCGCGGGCGACGCTGCACAACCCCGGCGAGATCGAGGAACTCGGCGTGAACACCGGCGATCGGGTGCGCCTCCAGCGCGCGGGCGACGTGATCCCCTACGTTGTCGAGGTCGTCGAGGACGGCGGCGAAGGCACCTTCGAGTTCCCCGATCGCTGTCCGATCTGTGAGAGCACGATCGAGCGCGACGGCCCGCTCGCGTTCTGCACAGGTGGAGTGGCCTGTCCCGCACAGCTCCAGCGCGCGCTCGAACACTACGCCAGTCGCGAGGGCCTCGACATCGAGGGGCTCGGCGAGGAGCGCATCGATCAGCTGCTGGACGCGGAACTGGTCGAATCGATCCCCGATCTCTACGACCTGCGGGAAGCGGATCTCGCCCGTCTCGATGGATGGGGCGAGAAGAGCGCGGCGAACCTCCGGGCGGAGCTCGATGCGGCGAAAGAACCCCCGCTCCCGGTGTTCCTCACCGCACTCGGCGTCCCCGAAGTGGGATCGACGACCGCCGAGAGCCTCGCCCGCGAGTTCGGGACCTTGGACGCACTGATGAACGCGAGCGAAGAGGATCTCCGCGAGGTGCCGGACATCGGCCCGCGCGTCGCGAGCGAGATCCGGGAGTTCTTCGACAGCGAGCAGAACCGGGAGACGGTCGCCGGCCTGCGCGAGCGCGGCGTCGAACCCGAGTCGGTCGAGCGCGAGCGTGGCGACGCACTCGCCGATGAGACGTTCGTGTTCACGGGCGGGCTGTCGGAACTGACGCGCGAGGAGGCCGAGAGCCTCGTCGAACGACACGGCGCGAACAGTACGGGGAGTGTCTCGGGCAACACCGACTATCTGGTGATCGGCGAGAACCCCGGGCAGACGAAGCGCGACGACGCCGCACAGGAGGAGGTCCCCGAACTCACCGAGGAGGAGTTCGTGGCGCTGCTCGACGAACGCGGGATCGAGTTCTGACGGGAGCGGATCTTAGAGGTCGGTCCCCTCGAAGCGGAGATAGCCCAGTGCGAGCGGGACGACGATCCAGGCCGCGAGGATGACGAACCCGAACCAGTCCTGGAGATAGAACGCGTCGGGAGTTTGGCCCGTGACGGCGAGCGTCGTCGGGTTCTGGGGAAGCAGCGACTGTGCGGCGCTGTTATAGGCGCTGCCAGGCGGGAGCGACTGGAGGAAGTAGTACCAGTCGCCGGGCGGCTGCTGGGGCAGGCTGAGTCCGTTCACGAGGTAGACGACCGCGATGAGCACCTGTTGCCAGAGGAACTCCAGGACGACGAGCAGCGAGACGCCGCCGATGAGCGCGCGGAACGTCGAAGTCGTCGCCGACGAGAGCGCGACGCCGATCGCGATATAGGCCAGTCCGAGCAGGACGGTCACGAACGCGAACACGAGGTAGTTCACCGGCGTGAAGCGGCTCGACTGCCAGAAGATCACCGCCGCGCCGACGGCGAACCCGACGAGGATCGGGACGACGAGCACGCTCGTGCGGCCGAGCGTCTTCCCGAGCACGACGTCGAGCCGGGAGTGGGGCAGCGAGAGCAGCAGCTTGATGCGCCCGCTCTCGCGCTCGCCAGCGACGGCCTTGTAGCCGAGCGCCAGCCCGATGATCGGCACGAGCAGGCTCGCGGGCGTCAGCAGCGAGAAGATGAGCACCAGCGCCGTCGGATCACCGCCGCCCGGAGCAGGCTGGATGCGCGCGAAGAAGTACGACGCACCCGCGACGAACAGCACGAATAAACCTGTCAGCCCGAGCAGCACCCGCGAACGGATCGCGTCCTGAAAGTCCTTGCGCGCGACCGCGAGCGTGCTCACGCGCGGACCTCCGGTTCGCCGGTGGTGTAGCTCGCGAAGACCTCCTCCAGCGAGGCCCCCGTCGTGTCGAAATCGGCCACCGGCGCGCCGTTGTCTTCGAGCGTCGACAACACCGTGGTCTTCGCGCCGTCCACACAGTCGACGGTCAGTCGCTGTCCGTCCGCACGGACCGTCGAGACGCCGTCGAGCGTGCGGACCGCCGCCACCGCGTCGTCGGGCAGGCGCTCGACGTCGACCGCGAGCGTCGTCTCGCCGCCGGCGGCCTCGCGCAGCCCCTCGACGGTGTCCTCGGCGACGAGTTCGCCGTCCCGGAGGATGCCAACGCGGTCACAGACCGGTTCGACCTGGCCGAGGACGTGACTAGAGAAGAACACCGTCGCGCCGCGATCGCGCTCGGCACGGACGATGTCGCGCATCTCGCGCGCGCCGTTCGGATCGAGACCCGTCGACGGTTCGTCGAGGATCAGCAGGTCCGGCTGGCCGACGAGCGCCATGCCGAGGACGAGGCGCTGGGCCATCCCCTTCGAGTAGCCGCCGGCCTTCCGGTCGAGCGCGTCGGCGATGCCCACTCGTTCGGCGATTTCTGCTGGACTGTCGGCGGCGTTTTTCGACTCGATGGCGAAATCGAGATGCTGACGGCCGGTCAGGCGGTCATATGGCGAGAACCCCTCCGGGAGCACGCCGACGCGCTCGCGCACCTGCTGGCTCTCGGTGCGGGCGTCGAGATCGAGCACGCGCGCGCTCCCCGCCGTCGGCCGAACGAAGTCGAGCAGCACGTTGATCGTCGTCGATTTCCCCGCCCCGTTCGGCCCGAGAAAGCCGTAGATGTCGCCCTCTCGGACCGTCAGGTCGAGATCCGAAAGCGCCTCGACGGGATCGCTCGACCGTCCCGGGAGCCCGAGCCCGCCGTCGTAGCGCTTGGTCACTCCATCGAGTTCGATGGCTGCCATGTGGGGGTGTTTTCGACACCGTGGTATGTGCTTTCCCCTTCGTCGCGCTCAACGACGGATCCGCACCGAGGACGCCCGCCGGCCCTCGATTGACCACCGCGAGAAACGGCGATCGGGCGAGAAAAACAACGTAAAACCAACCGTTTCGGGTATGAAACGGTTGGGTATCCAAGTTGAAATCGTCGTTTCGTGCAGTACGTGGCGCTCGAAAAGAGACTGGTGGCCGCGGGCGAGGACGATCGGCTCGCGAGCCGGCCGTCAGAGGACAGGGGTGGCGGACAGCCGTCAGCCAGACGTCAGACACGTGTTGTTCGAACATGAAGAAATGCGCGTGAATCGGCTTCTCAGCGGCTGTAACGGTCCGCAACAGACGGAACAGGACGGGCTATTTATGTGGCCGAGGCTGCTGGTGTCGAGTGCAGAACGCATGACAAGCAAACCATTCGACGCGCTCGGGGAGCGGCTCCCCTCACGGCGCGTTCTGGCGGTCGGTCTCGTTGCCGCGCTGCTCGTCTTCGCTGGCTGTATGGGCGGCGGTGGCGGTAACAACAGTAGCGAAGGAACGACTGCGATGGACGGCGGTGCTGCCGAGGAAACTTCCATGATGGAAGACGGCGGCATGGCCGAAGAGACGACGATGATGGAAGACGGTGAGGAGACCATGATGGAAGACGGCGAAGAGACGACCATGATGGGCGAGGAAGAGACCATGATGGAAGGTACCGACATGGGTACGGAGATGGACGGTACCGAGATGATGGGCAACACGACGACCGAAGCTGCGGCCTAAATTCGGTCCCCAGCCCTCTCAAAACCGATACGCGGTCGGTGCTGCCGACCGTTCGCTTTTATCGACCACATTCGTCGATAGCGATATCGCCGTGCTGATGCCGCTGTGTCGATCCGACAGCCGATAGGAGAGACCGATCGGGGCGGGATATGTGCAGTTACCGACTGACCGACAGTATAATACCGAGCGCACGCAGAAGATAGGCGAAGGATGAGCGACGGCGCGCGTATCTTGGCAGGAGTGCTCTGTCTGGTGGTACTCGCCAGCGCCGCCGTCCCGGCCGTCGCACAGTCGAACGACGGCATCGGCACGATCGAGGTTTCGGGCAGCGGCGTCATCACCAACGACCCCGCAAACGGCTCGACGTATCTCTGGAGCGACGAGTCACTCAACGTCAGCGTCGGCTTCGCCGACCAGCCGGACGCCCGCAACTACCGCGTCTGTCTCGGTGCCGATCGGAAGGGGACGACGCGAACGCTCGACTGTGGGCTCGAAGCACTGCCGAACGGCACCAACGGCACCGCCGAGTTCACGAACGTCACGTGGCCGCAGAACGCCACCGGCGAGCAGAGACTCGCCGTCGAGCTCCAGAAGCTCTCGAACGCGAGCAACGCGACGGTGCTCGACCGCACGACGGTCCCCGTGACGGTGCTCCGTCGACAGGGTGACTTCGACGGCGACGGGTTGACGAACGCCCGCGAGGTCGAGGCGGGCTACAACGTCTCGAACCCGGACATGGATGCCGACGGACTGACCGACGGCGCGGAGGTCAACCAGTACGGCTCCGACCCGCAGGATCCCGACAGCGACGGTGACGGCATCCGCGACGGAATCGAAGTCCAGCGCGGCACCGATCCGACCGCGAGCGACACCGACGGCGACGGGCTCAACGACGATCTCGAAGCGATGCTCGGGACGAACCCGACCAACGACCTGACACCGGTCTGGCTCGTCGTCGGCGCGATACTCGTCATCGCCGTCGTCGTGGCCATCGGCGCGGTCGTCCGCCGCCGATGGCGCGAACGCGACGGCAGCCTGCTGCATCTGGGATCGGACACCGACGAATCGGCGACCGAGCCGGAGGACGGCGCGGGTGCGGCCACCGATACGGATCCCACGACCGAGATCGCCGATCCGATGCCGATGACCGACGAGGACCGCGTGCTGGCGCTGCTGCGCGACCATGGCGGGCGGATGAAACAGTCACAGATCGTCGAACGAACCGAGTGGTCGAAGGCGAAAGTGAGCCGACTGCTCTCGTCGATGAACGAGGACGGCAGCGTCGAGAAGCTCTCGATCGGGCGCGAGAACATCATCAGCCTCGACGGCCACGGGCCGGAGGCCGCGCGCTCGCCACACGAGGAGAACCAATCCGACTGATCGTCGATCGGACGTATCGTGATCGCCGTCGCGGAGCCGTGAACGCGGTTGGTGCGGGCGATGACGTTCTGATCGACAGTATCAAACGCCTCGCGTGCCTTCGATAGCTGATGGACGCAGCGCACGTCCGCGAGCACGCCGGCGAGCTCCCGCGCGAACCGGGCGTCTATCAGTTTCAGGAGGGTGAGACGACGCTCTACGTGGGGAAGGCCGTCGATATCCGCGATCGAGTGCGGTCGTACGCGGACCCGCGCTCGCGGCGCATCGCGAGGATGGTCGAGCGCGCCGAAGAGATCGAATGTGCGGTGACGGACACCGAAACGCAGGCGCTCCTGCTCGAAGCGAACCTGATCAAACGCCACCAGCCGCGCTACAACGTCCGTCTGAAGGACGACAAGTCCTATCCATTGGTGCAGCTCACCGATCACGAGTTCCCACGCATCGAGATCACGCGCGATCCGAATCCTGGGGCCGTGGCGTTCGGTCCCTACACCGATCGTGGGCGGGTCGAGACCGTGGTGAAGGCACTTCGGGAGACCTACGGCGTGCGGGGCTGTTCCGACCACAAGTTCGCCGGGCGCGATCGGCCCTGTCTCGATCACGATCTCGGGCTCTGCACCGCGCCGTGTACCGGCGAGATCGGGAGTGAAGAGTACATCGCCGACGTCGAATCCGTCGAGCGGTTCTTCGAGGGAAGTCCAGGGCTGCTCGCCGATCCGCTGCGCCGCGAGATGGAGCGCGCCACGGAGGCAAAGAACTTCGAGCGGGCCGCGAACCTGCGCGACAAGCTCCAGGTCGTGGAGTCGTTCCACGAGGGTGGTGGCGAGGCCGTGTCGGCCCACACCGGCGAGGAGTGGGTCGACGTTCTGGGCGCGGTCGTCGAGGGCGAGCGCGCGACGGTCGCCAGACTGCACAGCGAGGGCGGCCAGCTCGTCGAGCGCGATCGCCACACGCTCTCGGTGCCCGACGACGGCGAGGAGGGAGTGGGGAGCGTGCTCGCGGCGTTCATCGTCCAGTATTACGCCGAGCGCTCGCTGCCCGACGCACTGCTGCTCTCCGAACAGTTCACGGACGACGAGCTCGACGACTGGCTCGACGGCGAGGGCGTTGCGGTGCGCGTCCCCGGTGCGGGGCGCGAAGCGACCCTCGTGGAACTGGCGCTCAAAAACGCCCGTCGCGGGCGCGGAAAGGCCGACGGGACGGCGGCGCTCGCCGACCGCCTCGGCATCGAGCGCGCGAACAGGATCGAGGGGTTCGACGTGAGCCACGCGCAAGGGCGGGCCGCCGTCGGCAGCGACGTGACGTTCGTCGACGGCAGTCCCGAGAAATCCGACTATCGGCGGAAGAAACTCGACGACGAGAACGACGACTACGCCAACATGCACGCGCTCGTCGCCTGGCGCGCGCGCCGAGCCGTCGAAGGGCGGGATGACCGCCCCGAGCCCGATCTACTGCTCATCGATGGCGGCGAGGGGCAGTTGACCGCCGCTCGCGATGCGCTCTCCGAAATCGGCTGGGACGTCCCCGCGATCGGACTGGCGAAGGCCGAAGAGCGTGTCGTCACTTCAGATGGAAGTTTCGCGTGGCCCGACGACGCACCCGAACGCCACCTGCTCCAGCGCGTGCGCGACGAGTCCCATCGGTTCGCGGTCCAGTACCACCAGACCCTGCGCGACGAGGTGAAGACCGTTCTCGACGACGTTCCCGGTATCGGGCCAGAAACGAGAAAACGCCTGCTCCGGCGCTTCGGCAGCGTCGACGGGGTGCGTGCGGCCTCACCCGACGAACTGCAGTCGGTCTCTGGAGTGGGCGAGAAGACCGCCACGACGATCCAGGGGCGGCTCTGAATTCGCGGCGCTGGACCGTTCGCGGATGGAATACCACGTCACCGGAGTTCTCGACGGTAGAGCCGACCGAGCGTGATGACGGCGATCCCGATGCAGACCAGCCCGGCCAGAAAGCCGATCGTGGGTCCAAGAGTCACGCCGGCACCGACGAGTGCGACGAGAAAGACGAGCATATCCAGCTGTGAGCGAGTCTCGAACGCGAACTCGGTGGGTGTGTCGTCGGTTTCTAACGAAGATGGATCCATCATGGTTGCAGAGTCCTTTTCCATAATAAGTTAAATTTCCGTTTTTAGCGAAATGATCGCCCTGTCACCGACCGAACGCGTCGTGCTGGCTTGAGAAAGAATGAAATCGACGGAAAATTGCGCCTATGAGATTATCGGATGCGCTTGCAGTGATCTCGGCGCTGTTCCAGGGCACGCTCGCGGAGCGCGTGCTGGTGATCGTTCGCGCAGGCGAGGTCGGGCACCGATCGCGTACCGTGCGAACCGTCGACGGCGACGAACGTGAAGAACGAGGTCGTCGTCTCGCGGCGTTCGTCGGCCGCCGGGCGCTCGGCCGTAACGGTGACTTTCACGTCCATGCTCGTCCGTCCCGTCGCGAAGACGTAGCCCGAGAGCGTGACGATCTCGCCCTGTCCGATCGGTGCGAGGAACTCGACGCCCTCCATCGCGGCGGTGACGGTCAGCCCGCCCGAGAACCGCCGCGAGGCGATCGCCGCGCAGATGTCCATCCAGTGGAGCACCCGTCCGCCGAGCGCGCGCCCGAGGTTGTTGGTGTCGGTCGGCATCAGGATCTCGCTCGTCTCGGTGTACGATGCGCCGAGCGTCACTTCGCCAGCGTCATCCGGACTATCGGCGGTCGGATCGGCCGCGGCGTCCGCTTCGGCCACGCTCACCACTCCAGCGAGCCGCCGGTGCGGTACTCCGTCACCTGGGTCTCGAAGAAGTTCTTCTCCTTGTTGAGGTCGGCGGCTGCCGAGAGCCACGGGAACGGGTTGTCGGTCCCGTATTCGGGATCGAGATCGAGCTGGCCGAGCCGGCGATCGGCGACGTACTCGACGTAGTCGGCGAACTGGTCGGGGCCCATCCCGAGGATCTCGTCGGGGCAGGCCTCGCGGGCGTAGCGGCGTTCGAGATCGACCGCCTCGGTGACGAGTTCTCGCACCTCCCGACCGAAGTCGGCGGTCCACGCGCCGGTCTCCGTACGGATGGCGTCGATGAGGTCGATGCCGAAGCCCAAGTGCAGGGACTCGTCGCGCATGATGTACTCGAACTGCTGGCCGACGCCGGTCATCTTCCCCTGGCGTTTGAGTCCGAGCATCATCGCGAAGCCGGCGTAGAAGAAGATCCCCTCCATGATGACGTAAAACCCGATCAGGTCGCGCATGAAGGCTCGAACGTCCTCCTGGCTCTGGATCTCGAAGTCGTCGCGATCGATCACTCTGGTGAGATCGACCACGAACTCGTCTTTCTCCTCGATGGCGGGAATGCGGTCGTACATCCCGTAGAGATAGTCCGGATCGAAGCCTAGGCTGTCACAGCAGTAGATGAACGTGTCCGTGTGGACGGCCTCCTCGTAGGCCTGGCGGAGGAGATACTGGCGACACTCGGGGGCGGTGACGTGGTCGTAGACCGCGAGCACGATGTTGTTCGCGGTCAGCGATTCCGCAGTGGAGAAGAAGCCGAGGTTCCACTCGACGAGCTGGCGTTCGGCGTCGCTGAGTTCGCCCTCGTTCCATTGACGGACGTCCTCGCCCATCGGGATCTCCTCGGGCGTCCAGTTGTTCGCCACGCCGTCGCGGTAGTATTCGCGCGCCCACTCGTAGTCGATCGGCAGGATCTTGTTCGAGTCGTGTCCGTCGGCATCGGTCGTATAGGTGATCGGCATTACTGGCAGGCCTCGCAGGTCGGGTCCTCGACCGTCGGAAGGTCGTTCTCGGTGTCTTCTGCGCTATCCTCGTCGATCGAACGGGTCTGCGTCCGGCCGTACTCGGCCATGTCGATGGTGGATTTCTCGAACTGGCTCGCGCCCAGCGTCCGGAGATAGTAGGTCGTCTTCAGGCCGAGTTCCCACGCCGTTCGGTAGACGTCGTCGAGCAGCGAACCGTCCGTCGAGGGGAAGAAGACGTTGACCGACTGGCTCTGATCGAGCCAGATTCCCCTGTGGGCGGCGAGTTCGAGCTGGTGGCGCGGGTCGATCTCGAACGCGCCGCGGTGGCGCTCGCGGATCTCCTCGGGGATTTCGACGATCTTCTGGATCGAGCCGTCGTGATACTTGATCCGATCGAGCATCTCCTCGTCCCAGAGGTCGCGCTCGGCGAGATCGGCGACGAGGCGGTCGTTGACGACGGTGAACTCGCCGCTCATGTTGGATTTGACGTAGAGATTCGAATAGAGCGGCTCGATCGAGGGGGTGGTGCCCGCGATCGTCGAGATCGTCGCCGTCGGTGCGATCGCCATCGTGTTCGAGTTGCGCATCCCGTGCTCGGCGACGTGCTCGCGGACGGGCTCCCAGTCGAGGCGTTCGGTCACGTCGATCGGGATCTCACGATCGCGTTCGTCTTCGAGCAACGGGACGGTGTCCTGCGGGAAGAGATCGCGATCCCACTTCGAACCTTCGTAGGAGTCGTAGGGGCCGCGTTCCGCAGCGAGGCGCGAGGAGTTCAAAATAGCGTGATAGGAGTGGAACTCCGCGATGCGGTCGGCGAAGTCGACGGCCTCGTCGCTCGCCATCGGGATGTCCTGTTCGATCAGCGCCTCGTGAAAGCCCATCATGCCGAGACCGACGGGTCGATGGCGGATGTTCGAGCGCTCGGCGCGGTCGGTGGGGTAGAAATTGAGATCCACCACGTTGTCGAGCATCCGCATCGCCGTCCCGATGGTGTCGGCGAGGCGCTCGCGGTCGATACCGTCCTCGTCGACGTGGCGAGCGAGGTTCACCGAGCCGAGGTTGCAGACCGCGGTCTCCTCGTCGGAGGTGTTGAGCGTGATCTCGGTACAGAGGTTCGAGGAGTTGATGACACCCGCGTGATCCTGCGGCGAGCGGACGTTACAGGCGTCCTTGAACGTGAGCCAGGGATGACCGGTCTCGAACAGCCGGGTGAGCATCGTCCGCCAGAGTTCGGCGGCCTCGCAGCGCTCGTACTGGTCGATCTCGCCCTCGTCGGCCTGACGCTCGTATTCGCAATAGCGTTGCTCGAACTCCTCGCCGTAGGTTTCGTGGAGATCGGGCGTCTCGTCGGGAGAGAACAGCGTCCACTGCCCGTCGTTCTCGACACGCTTCATGAACAGGTCGGGCACCCACGCCGCGGTGTTCATCTCGTGGGTGCGCCGGCGCTCGTCGCCCGTGTTGCGCTTCAGATCCAGGAAGGCGGGAAAATCGAGATGCCACGGTTCGAGGTAGGCACACGCCGCGCCGCGGCGCTTTCCCGATCGGTTGATCGCCGCGGTCACGTCGTTCGAGATGTTCAAAAACGGGACCGTGCCCGTGGACTCGACGCCCGTCGACGCGATGCGTGCGCCCGCCGCCCGGACGTTCGTCCAGTCGTTGCCGAGCCCGCCGGACCACTTCGAGAGCTTCGCGTGGGCCTTGTACGAGTCGAAGATCCCCTCCAGATCGTCCGGCACGGTCGTGAGATAACACGAGGAGAGCTGCGGATGGGTCGTGCCGGCGTGGAACAGCGTCGGTGTCGAGAAGACGAAGCGGAGTGTGGAGAGTCGATCGTAGAACTCCTTCGCGCGTGCGAGACGCTCACCCGCAGGTTCGGCGAGCGCGATTCCCATCGCGACGCGCATCCAGAACGCCTGCGGGAGTTCGATCGGTTCGTCGTCGATGGTGAGGAAGTAGCGCTGGGCGAGCGTCGTCATCGCCATGTATTCGAGTCGATCGTCGCGCGCGGGATCGAGGTGGTCGGCGAGTGCGGCGAGATCGTACTCGCCCATCCGCTCGTCGAGGAGATCCGCTTCGACGCCGCGCTCGATTCCCCATCTGAATGTCTCGCGGTAGCCCGTTTCGGGGATCCCCTCCGGGCTGGGTTCCTCGCCCGCGACGTCGCGATAGTGCTGGTGGCGGAACACCGCGGCGGCGAGCCGTTTGTATCGTGGCTCGCGCTCGATGCGGGCGGTCAGCACCCCGACGAGCGCCTCGCGGGCCTCAGCATCGGTCGCGCCCGCGTAGAGGTCGCGCTCGGTCGCGGCGACGACGTCCGCGGCGGCGCTCTCGGTGATGATTTCCTCGTCGGCTGGGTGCGCTCGATCGAGCGCCCGACGAACGACGTCCGCCTGGGTGGTCTGTGCTCCTTCGCTCATGATGTGGCTGGCTGTCGACGCATAGTTGTGACTCGCTATCGGTCGCCGTCCGGCGATTCCCGTCGGCCGGGAACCGCGGCCGTACCGAACGAGCACGCGGAACTCGCATAAACCTTTCCAATGCTGCTTTCAGTAATACAAATATAGTTGTTTTTCTGGTTCCCGATGGGTGATCGTCGGTGCGCCAAAGAGATATGAAGACGGCAATCGAAGGTCGAATCAACGATGTTCGATCGGAAGGGCTACCGACTCGGCGTGGCGGTCGTCTTCCTGCTCGTCTTCGCCGTCTCGTCGGGAATCATGGTCGTCGCGGGCTATGGCGTCGTTGCGATCGACGCGGAGCTCCTCGCGAGCGCCGTCGTCGCTCTGCTCTCGCTGTACGGGTTCTACCGGATGCTGACCGGGTTCGTCGAGAACGGATCGACGGAGCGGACGGCCGGTTAGAACTCCGCTTCCGGCGGCACGCCCTCGGGTGGAACGCCCCCTTCGTCTTCGAGTTCGAACTCGTCGCGGAGTTCACGGATGCGGTCGCGGATGTCCGCCGCGAGTTCGAACTCCAGGTTGCCGGCGGCCTCGTCCATCCGGTCTTCGAGATCGGTGACGAGCTCCCTGGCGTCGTCGGTCGAGTCGGGTTCGAGGGTGGCCGTCCCGCCGGTGTCGGTCTCCGATCCGGGGAGGTTCGTC
Source organism: Halococcus qingdaonensis (assembly GCF_024508235.1). Lineage (NCBI taxonomy): Archaea > Methanobacteriati > Methanobacteriota > Halobacteria > Halobacteriales > Halococcaceae > Halococcus > Halococcus qingdaonensis. The sequence continues at coordinate 2,434,995 of NZ_CP101943.1, forward strand.
TCACCGACCTCCTTCTCGATCGTTCGCGGCTCGAAGCCGTGCTCGGCGTTGTACTCCTGCTGGATCTCGCGGCGGCGCTGGGTCTCGTCGATCGCCGACTCCATCGAGTCGGTCACGTCGTCGGCGTAGAGTACCACCTCGCCGTTGACGTTCCGGGCGGCGCGACCCATCGTCTGGACGAGCGTGGTCTCGGATCGGAGGAACCCCTCCTGATCGGCATCGAGGATCGCCACCAAGGATACTTCGGGGATGTCGAGACCTTCACGGAGGAGGTTGATGCCCACGAGCACGTCGAACTCGCCGAGTCGGAGGCCGCGGACGAGTTCGTGGCGTTCGAGCGTGTCCGTCTCGTCGTGCATGTACTCGACGGCGATCCCGGCCTCTTCGAGATACTCGGTGAGGTCCTCTGCCATCCGCTTGGTGAGCGTGGTGACGAGGATCCGCTCGTCGCGCTCGACGCGCCCGTCGATCCGTTCGAGGAGATCGTCGATCTGGCCGTCGACGGGCGAAATCTCGACGGCGGGGTCGACGAGATGGGTGGGGCGGACGATCTGCTCGACGATCTGTTCGGAGTTCTGGCGCTCGTAGTCGGCGGGCGTCGCGCTGACGTAGAGGGTCTGGCCGGTCTTCTCGGCGAACTCGGGTTGGCGGAGCGGACGGTTGTCGTAGGCCGTCGGCAGGCGAAAACCGTTGCCGACGAGCGAGTCCTTGCGGGACTTGTCGCCCGCGAACTGCCCCCTGATCTGGGGCACAGTTTGATGGGATTCGTCGATCACCGTGAGAAAGTCGTCGGGGAAGTAGTCCAGGAGAGTGAACGGTGCGTCGCCCGAATCTCGGTCGGAGAGATGGACCGAGTAGTTCTCGATCCCCGAACAGTAGCCCGTCTCACGCAGCATTTCGAGGTCGAATGTAGTGCGCTCCTCGATGCGCTGGGCGGCGACGAGATCGCCCTCGCGCTCGAAGTAGGAGACCCGTTCGTCCATCAGCTCCTCGATCTCCTCGATGGCCGTATCGAGGCGGTTCTCGGGGATCGAGTAGTGCTCCGCCGGGTGGACGAGAACTGCTGGCTCCTCGCTTTTGACCTCGCCCGCCAAGGGATCGAGTTTCGTGAGGCGATCGATCTCGTCGCCCCAGAACTCCACACGGACGGCGTACCGTCCGTACATCGGGAAGATCTCCACCGTATCGCCCCGGACCCGAAACGTGCCCTGCGTGAAGTCGACGTCGTTGCGCTCGTAGTTCAGATCGACGAGCCCCTTGAGCAGTTCGTCGCGATCGATCTCCTGACCGACCTCCAGTTCGAGGCTCATGTCGACGTAGTTCTTCGGGTCACCGAGCCCGTAGATCGCGGAGACGGAGGCGACCACGATCACGTCGTCGCGGGTGAGCAGTGAGCGCGTCGCCGAGTGTCTGAGCCGATCGATCTCGTCGTTGATCGAGGCGTCCTTGTCGATGTAGGTGTCCGAGGCCTCGACGTAGGCCTCGGGCTGATAGTAGTCGTAGTAGGAGACGAAATACTCGACGGCATTGTCCGGGAAGAGATTGCGGAACTCCTCGTAGAGCTGTGCCGCCAGGGTCTTGTTGTGCGCGATGACGAGCGTCGGTTTCTGGATCTCCTCAACGACCCACGAGACGGTGTTGGTCTTGCCTGACCCCGTGACCCCGAGCAGGGTCTGGGCGTCCATCCCCTGCTCGAACCCCGCCGCGAGCTGTTCGATGGCCTCTGGCTGATCGCCCGCGGGATCGAACGGTGCCTCGACCCGAAACGGGATCTCCTTGCCTGGACGGTCCGGCTGGAGCGGGCCGGACTGGGTGTCGCTCATTGTGGATTGCAGGGGCTGAAGCCACTTGACGCGCTCGCTCGGGGCGAATCAGCCATCGTTTGACGTGTGGAGTTAGGGAGTTCCGACGTGCCGATGACGACGATAGAGGTAGAACAGCGCGACAGGCATGGTAACGGCGTAAACGACGACCGTAAACAGCGCACCGAGATGGAGCAGACCGACGAGACCGTACAGATACTGATTCGGTCGCCACTCGAAATCCCCTCGGCCGACCGCACGAGCGTCCATGAACAGACTGATGGTGAATATCGGTGCACTCGTCCACGTTGCGACCACGAAAACGAACGTTCCGAGGAGAACGACGAGCGATTCGATGCCGTGAGGAGCGAGCTGGCTCGGATCGGTTTCGGGCACGATAGTGGTTGTCAACCTGACGCCAGCCCATCCGATCCAGCCGAGCAGTAGCAGTACGAGCGTCGCGGCGATGCCGTACCACCACCGCGAGGAAAACGACTCGGTCACATCGCTACCGATCTCTGCGCAAAAATAAGTGTTGCTACGGCTACCCGAGTCAATTATGCTGACCTTCGCCCTGCTCCGCGGCTCGCGGCTGCTCGCCGCTTCGCTTCGAGGCTTCGTTCCCGCCGGTCACTCGGCCTCGCCCTTCTCCACGGTTCGCCTTCGGCTCACCGTTCCGCTACGAGGCCTCCTTCACTTCGTTCAGTCGCCCTCGCCTTTCTCGATGGGCGAGCGGATGATGTTGCCCCACTCGGTCCACGAGCCATCGTAGTTCTGCACGTCGTCGAAGCCCAGCAGTTCGACGAGCGCGAACCACGCGATCGAGGAGCGCTCGCCGACCCGGCAGTAGGTCACGACCGACTGGTCCTCGGTGATACCCGCATCGGCGTAGAGTTCGCTGAGCTCGTCGGCGGATTTGAACGTACCGTCGTCGTTGAGCACCGTGGCGGTCGGGACGTTGCTCGCACCCGGGATGTGGCCGCCGCGCTGGGCGGTCTCCTGGAGCCCCTCGGGCGCGATGACCTCGCCCGTGAACTCCTCGGGCGAGCGGACGTCGACCATCGGCAGCCCACCCTCGACGGCCTGCTCGACGTCCTGGCGGTACGCGCGGATGCTCTCGAACGGACCGCGCGCGGTGTAGTCCTGGCTCGGGAAGTCGGGCTCCTCGTCGGTGAGCGGGTAGTCGTTCGCGACCCAGTAGTCCTTCCCGCCGTTCAGCACGCGGACGTCCTCGTGACCGTAGTATTTGAACTGCCAGTAGGCGAACAGCGCGAACCAGTTGGGAACGCGGCCGCCGCCGTAGAACACGACCGTACTATCCTCGGAGACGCCCGCCGCGCCCATCGTCTCCTCGAAGGAGTCCTTCGAGAGGATGTCGCGGGTCGTCCGGTCGGTGAAGTCCTCTTCCCAGTCAAGGAAGACCGCGCCGGGTGCGTGACCCTCCTCGTAGGCGGTGTACTCCGAGTCGGCGGTCACGGTCGGGTTGTTCACTTCGAGCAGTCGGTAGTCGGGATCGTCGCTCTGGAACTCGTCGAGATGCTCGTCGACCCAGTCGGCCGAAACGAGCACGTCGTTCGCGTAATCACTCATGGCCGTTCACGCCTACGACGCGGAGGCATATATTACCGATACTTTCGGCAGGTTCCGCCACCACTTCACACTTCACGGATATTATTGCCTATTTATTTCGAATCGGGACGGTTCCACGGGTCCGGAACGGGATCGAGGACGGCGTTGCTTCGACTGGAGACGAGAAAGGAGGATACCGTTGCTGGTATCGGCAGGAGGGGAGGGGGAGCCGATCGAGCGATGTGGAGAACAATTCAGGGGACGACGCCGACGGTCAGCAGCGTGCCGAAGGTGCGGTAGCGCTCGACCATCGCCTCGCGGGTCGCGAACTCGTCGGTCGGGAACTCGCTGGCATCGGGGATCTCGGTCTCCCGGTCGGGGATAGTGTCCTGGGCGGCGACGTGAAAGCCCGCCGTGCGGAACGCGTCGCGGTACTCGTCGATGTCCCAGCGGGTCATCTCGATGGAGATGGAGTCCTGCCAGTCGTGACTGTGAACGTTCTCCTCGTAGTAGTTGACAGCGCAGTAGAACGTTCCGCCCGGGCGGAGCATGCGCCGGAGTTCGGCGAGTGCTTCGTGCGGATCGGCGGCGTAGTAGAACGCCTCCATGGAGAAGGCGTGGTCGAAGGTGTCGTCGGCGAAGGGGAGGTGATCGAAATCGCCGACGAGAAATTCGATACTGTCCGAGTCGGTGTACGAGCGCGCGTTTCTGGCCATCTCGGGCGAACCATCGAGCCCACAGACGAGTGCGCCGGTCGTGTCGTTGATCGCCCGGCCGGCGTAGCCGCTGCCGGTACCGAGATCGAGCACGCGATCGCCCGCCTCGACGGGCATGCGCGCGAGAGCGTGTTTGGCGGTGTGCCAGTGGCGATCCTCCATCCCGCGATCGCGCCCCTCAGCGGCCCACGCGTCGAACTCCTCTCTGACGGTCATATCGGGGCAAGCGGTGCCGACGTGAAAACCCGTTCGGGCCGGCGGGCCGACCCTGCCCGAGCGCAGGCGTCTTGTTCGCCGGCGGCGAGCGGTCAACATGACGAGATGGAGACCCCACTTCCAGGTGGCGGACATCGCCCAGCAGGTCGTCGGCGGCTTCCTGCTCGCCGGACCGTTCGTCGTCACCGAGGAGGTCTGGACGCTCGCGACGAACATGGAGACGATCAACGCCGTGCTGACCGTCGCCGTCGTCCTCGCCATCGGCTACGGCGCACTCTACAAAGCCGACGACGAGCGCAACCCCGACCACGAGCGGGCCGTCGCCGGGGTGCCGGTGCGATTCGTCTCGCTGATGGCCGTCTCCTTCGGCTCGGTGGTGATCCTCGCGGTGATGTTCGACGCACCGGAGACGTTTCTCGAGTCAATGGCACCGATGGAACGGTTCGTGACGACGCTGCAGGCGGTGTCGGTCGGGGCGCTGTTCAGCGTCGTCGGCGCGGCCACCGCCGACAGCGTCTTCTGACATCTTGACCGTCTGGCGTGTCGCAGGGATTAAGATGCCTGCCGCCGCGCTTCGGGCATGGATTATGCGCTCGCGGTCGAGGACACCCCCGAGACGATTCCCGGCGGAACCGGCGTACTCTTGATACATCCGAGCACCGGCGAAACCGATCGGATCGATACCGACTTCCTCAACACCGACACCGACCACCTGCTCGTGATCTCGACGCGGACGACCGCCCGCGAGGTCGAACAGAAGCTCGAACACTACGACGTCGACCGCGAGAAGGCGACGATCCTCGATACGCTGAGTATCGAACGCGGCTACTCGCGACGCTCCGGCGAAGGTGTCCACTACGTCGCCGCGCCGGACGACGTCGACGGAATCGTCGAGACCGCCGCGGAGTTCCTGGAGAGCCACTCCGGCAAGCTCCGCGTGAGCCTCGATTCGGTCACGGAGATGGCCTACTACGCCGACGAGGAGCGCGCCCGCGAGGCCGTCGAAGCGCTGCTCGAACTGCTCGGCGAACACGACGCCGTCGGTCTGTTCCACCTCGCCGAGGAGGTCCACGACGAGTCGGTCGTCGAGGAGTACCGAGAGCTGTTCGACGGCGTCATCTCGCTCGACGTCGACGGCGAGGTTCGCGGCGAGTTCTAATCGAGTTCGGCGAAGGTCTTCTCGGCCCACTCGACGGCGTAGTCGGGACCGTACTCACGGTAGGCGCGGGTGTCGAGCGCGCCGAACGGCGTGGGAACGTCGAGATCGTGTTTGACGGCGCTACAGGCGAGTTCGGCGGCGGCCGCGAAGGAGGTCTCGCCAGTGGCGATCTCGCTCGGCAGCTCCGTGAGTCGGGGCACGAGGCGCTCGCCCGCGTCGACCCACGCGGCGTGGAGATCAGGGTGGTCGTCGTCCCAGTCGGCGAAGACATCACGGGTCGCACGACCGAGGTAGGCGTCGTAGAGCGCGGCGGCGAGCTGGTAGGTGCCCGCCGGGGCGAGCGAGGTTGCCGCGTCGAGATCGCGGTAGTGCTCGCCGAAGAAGCCGAGGAACTGTTCGGGCTCGTCGAGTCCGATCTCGACGAGTGTCTCGGCGATCAGGAACTCGATGAACGGCTCGGGTGAGCCCGCGAGACGGGGTTTGACCAGTACCGTGGGTGGCACGGTCTGGGTGGTCCACGCGACGCCGCCATCGCCGGGCATGCCGATCGTGAACGAGTCGCTGGCGTAGTTCGCGAGGATCTCGGGCGCGTTGGCCGGCAGCCACTCGGCGGGATGGGAGACCGGATCGAGCGATTCACAGAGCGGGCCGAGCGACTCGGCGACCGCCGGATCGAGCGTCTCGAAGTCCCGTTCGGTGTCGAGAACGAGTGCGTCGGGGGCGTGTTCGTCACGGACCGCCGCGAGATCGTCCGAGAGGGCTCGGCGGTCGAACATCTACGCGAGCGCGAGCGCGACGATGATCCCCACGGCGAGCAGCGCGGAGAGTCCGACCGTTCCCAGCACGATTTTGGTTGCCTGACTCATGGGGAGTTGCTTCTCGCGGCCCCCTGTTAAGTGCTTCATTGTCGTGGCCCGCCGGACGGCTCGTTCGCCGATTCCTTCGTGGTCACTCGCCGTGCCAGGAGCCGGGCACGTCGATCACGTACTGACCGTCCTCCTGGAGGGCGATGATGAACTCTTCGCGGTTGTAGAGCTCCATCAGATTGAGCTCGTACTGGCCGGGTTCGAGGATCTTGATGCTTTCGAACTGATCGTCGAGCTCCTGGCGGAGCGCCGCCATCTCCGCGTCGTCCGCGCCGTCGGTGTCGCTGGCATCGCTGTCGTCTGTGAGATCAGTGGGATCGGCAGAGGGGTCCGTTTCGACTGCATCGGGAGCATCGGGGTCGTTGCCCGCTGTGTCGTCAGTCCCGGGGGCCGCACCCGCAGCGAGGTCGTCCGGCGACGCCACGTCGCGTCGGGCGTCCGCCTGTGCGCCGTCCTCTGTTTCGACTGGAGTGGAAGCATCGGAGCCGTCGGGCAGCGCGTCCGACGATCCATCGGCAGCCGGCGGTGGCTGTGCGGCTGCTGGATCGTCGGGAGCGGCTGGGGCCGTTGCGTCGGCGCTTTCGTCCGCCGACTGGGCGGCGCTCGCCTCGCGCGCGTCGGTCGCTGGTTCGAATTTGAACTTGTTGCCGCCACAGTCGGGACAGCCCGACAGCATCTCCTTCGAGCCGTCGGGGAACGTGTGGCCACACTCCGTACACTGATGGGGCATTAGCGGGACGTGGCCGCCGAGTGCAAAGAGAGCGTCGGCGGCGTCACAGGGGAAACGGCGATCGGTGCGGTCACGTGCGGGTGACGAGCGCCGAGATGAGCGTCTCGTCCTTGTGGAGCGTTTCGAGGCGGTTGGCCGGCCCGATGACGGTGAGTTTCGTCTCCGTCTCGCGACCCATCAGCCGATCGAAGAAGCCGCCGCTCGATTTCGACGAGCCGGGATAGGTCTCGATCTCGATCCCGGTGAACTCGTCGGGGCTGATCTCGGTCATCGTCACCTCGATGAGCTTCGACTCCTCCTCCGGGTCGAGCCCCTCCTCCAGGATGACGATGTTGCCGTCGTGGACGCTGTCGAGGATCAGGCGGATCTTCTCCATGCTCGCGAGCTGGTCCATCCGCTCGCCACTGATCATGTCCAACTGGACGCCGCTGCCGTCGGCGTCGCCGGCGCTGGAGTCGTCTGCTTCGGACATCAGCCGAAGTACTCCGCGATTTTCTCGTAGACCTCGTCCATGTTCTCACCTTCGAGCGCCGACAGCGGGACCGTCTCGTGCTGAGGGAAGGCGTTCTTGATGCGCTGGATGCTCGCGTCCTCGAGGTCGATCTTGTTGGCGAAGATCAGGACGGGGAGATCCTGGCTCTCGATGATGCCGACGAGCATCGTGTTCACCTGGGTGAAGGGATCCTCGGCCGAGTCGAGCACGTAGATGACGCCATCGACGTCCTCGCGCAGCCAGTGCATCGCCTCGGCGACGCCCTCGGTGGCCTCGCGCGAGCGGCGCACGGCGTCGTCCTTCTCCATGTCGTGTTCGATGAACTCCTCGTAGTCGACCTTGGTCGCGACGCCGGGCGTGTCGACGATATCGATGTTCACCGACTTGCCGTTGCGCTCGATCTCGATGTCCTCCTTCCGGCGGGCACGCCGCGTCTCGTGGGGAATGTGGCTCTCCGGCCCCACGGCGTCGCCGGTCCAATCGCGTGCGATACGGTTCGCGAGCGTCGTCTTGCCGGCGTTCGGCGGCCCGTAGATACCGATACGCCGCTGTTGCTGCCCGCTCGAAAAGAGGTTCGAGATGCTATTTCTGAGTCCTGCGAGTAGTCCCATTATTCTCTCCCACCCGCCCGCCGGGTGAATTCGGGCGTACAACGATATTGCATACACTTAAACCTACGTCAGACACGTATCAGGCTTGCTGATTCGACCGAACGGTCGCCCTGTCCCGAACTCTTCACAGTCTGATCGACGATTGTTCTCACCGTACCGATCGTCGATCTTCCTTCACCCCACTCTCCCTTTCTTCTCTTTCCCCTCCTTTCCTTAGTTACGGTGTATGGTATTCTAGCACATTCTCCCGCACCCCCACCCCTTCGTTTCGAGTGGAACAGGGATGGAGCGGTGTGTGGCAAGGTGAATTTCGCGGGATGGGGCAGTGAAAGAAGCCACGACAGGACGAAGAACAACTAGGATATGGTATGAACGGTCGAACGGCGGTCGAAATCGCTAGAGAGGTAAAAAGATGTCGTCTATGAAGTGTTTTCTCTACCCTTCGGATACTGTTCTCAGCCTCTTTACTTAATAGTTCCCCAATCTAGACGCACCTTCGTCCCCCACCCACCCCTCTCAGCCGTTCCACCTGAAACGAAGGGGTGGGGGGTGGAGAGGTGGAGGGTTGGTGTGACCATCCTCATGACCGTCCTTGACGACCCGTTTCGTTCTGATCGGGTCACAACCGTCGTTCGTTTCCTCCCCGTTGCCGCCCGAATCAACAAATTAATATATACCCAACCTCTGGTTCCGCTGCACGATTAACAGAGCAGACCCACGCACACCATCGTCCTATATCGACGTAGCTGCCTTCTCTCGGGGATATACGCCATTCTTCGATGGTGTGCGGGAACTCCTCCATCCGAAAGGAAGGGGTTGGAATACGGGAACCGAACGGCAATGACAGGAAACGATCGACCATCCGACGACCGAACCGCCGACGATTCGTCGGCACCGCCAGACAGCGCTGATTCCGACGATACCGTGAGTGCCGATGATCGCGTCGGTGCTGACGACATCGATGCCGACGATACCGCCGGTACCGATGACGCCGTCGATACTGACGACAGTATCTCGACAGACCCGATCACCGGCCGGGCAACCGTCTCGACCGATGTCGACGGTGATGGCGGGGTACCGGACAGTGACGACGCAACGGACGCGACGGACGCCACCGACACTACCGATACCGACGCGCCCGCGGATGCGGACGAATCGCGAACCGACGCCGCACCGGGACTGTTCGACGATCTCCTCAGCGGCGAGCCGATCTTCGAGAACAAGGACGTCCTCAGACCCTCGTACACGCCCGAACGACTCCCCCATCGCAACGAGCAGATCAACAACATGGCGACGGTGCTCGTCGGCGCGCTCCGTGGCGAAACCCCATCGAATATCCTGATCTACGGGAAAACCGGTACGGGCAAGACCGCGAGCGCGAAGTTCGTCAGCAACGAACTCGAAACCACCTCACAGAAGTACACCGTCCCCTGCGAGGTCGAATACATCAACTGCGAGGTGACGGATACTCAGTATCGGGTGCTCGCCCAGCTCGCGAACACGTTCATCGACGCCAACGAACGACACATCGAGGAGCGCCTCGCCGAGCTCCGCGATCTCGCCGAGCGTGCCCGCTCCGATCCGGGAATGCTCGACGATCCCGATTCCGACAGCGCCGCGTTCGCCGACACCGATTTCGACGACATCGAACCCGGCAACGCCGGACCTGACGATGCCGAACCCGACGATGCCGACTCCTCTGCCGTCGAGTTCGACTCCGTCGACGAGATCGAACGCCGCATCGAGCAGCTCGAAGCCGATCTCGACGAGTTCGAACCCGTGCCGATGACCGGCTGGCCGACCGATCGCGTCTACTCCACCTTCTTCGAGGCGGTCGACTACCACGAGCGCGTCGTCGTCATCATGCTCGACGAGATCGACAAACTCGTCGAAAAGAGCGGCGACGACACGCTCTACAACCTCTCACGGATGAACTCCGAACTGGAGAACTCGCGCGTCTCGATTCTCGGCATCTCGAACGATCTCAAATTCACCGAGTTCCTCGATCCGCGGGTCAAATCCTCCCTGGGCGAGGAGGAGATCGTCTTCCCGCCGTACGACGCGACCCAGCTCCGGGACATCCTCTCGGCGCGCGCGGACATCGCCTTCGTCGAAAACGCCCTCTCGGAGGACGTCATCCCGCTCTGTGCTGCGTTCGCCGCCCAAGAACACGGCGACGCCCGGCGCGCGCTCGATCTCCTCCGCACTGCCGGCGAACTCGCCGAGCGCGGCCAGACCGAGCGCGTCGGCGAGGATCACGTTCGCGACGCCCAGGAGAAAATCGAGCTCGATCGGGTGGTGGAGGTCGTCCGCACGCTGCCCACTCAGTCGAAAGTCGTCCTCTTCGCCGTAATCTTGCTCGAACGCAACGGTGCACAGAACATCAACACCGGCGAGGTCTACAACATCTACCGCCGGCTCTGCGAGGAGATCGACGCCGACGTGTTGACCCAGCGCCGCGTCACCGACCTCATCTCCGAACTCGACATGCTCGGCATCGTCAACGCGGTCGTCGTTTCGAAGGGGAGATACGGTCGCACCAAGGAGATGAACCTCTCCGTCCCGATCGACGACACCGAAGCCGTCCTCACGAGCGACTCCCGACTCGGCGATATCGAGGACGTTCAACCGTTCGTCCAGGCACGCTTCGACAGCTAATTCGTCTTTTCAGCCACCGAACGTACTGTTGTCAACTCCAATACCAGCTCCGACTCCAACAGCGGCGGGATTCGCTTGCCAACTAGCGGCTCCGGCGGAACTTCCGGGTGCAGCGGTATTCGTGGCCAAGACGGAACCCGCAGGCGAACCGAGATCACTGGTCCCGATCGTCCCGAACAGCAGTCGGATCCGACCGAGCCACGGGATCCTGAGCTCGGCGGTCCCGGTGACCCAGTCGGATTTGACGGGGCTACTGATCGGTCCGTCGCCGGTGTCTACCTGATCGTAGAGCCCGTTGTTGTCGCCCTTGGTGACGAAGCCGGCGTGGGGAGCAGGACAGTTCGCCAGCTCCTCGCAGCTGTCGGCTCCGGCGAGATACTCCTCGTTGGCCTTCGCGTACCAGTTCTCGCTGTCGTTCACCCAGAAGCGCGCGCGGTGGATGATCGGCGTCTTCTGCGTACTGCCGTCGGGCTGGTAGACGATGACGTCACCGTATTCGCTGAACTCCTTGTAGTCGGCGGCAGCGCCCGCCTGATAGGGGACGACACCGGTCCCGTTGTAGGCTGCCCCGCCGGGGAAGCGATGCTCTTCCATCAGGAAGACGAGATCGCCCCGCTCCATGTGGGGTTCCATGCTCGGGCTCTCGATGGCGACCATCGGCGGCCAGAGCCCGCTGATCGCGAACAGGAGGAGGCCGACGATCGCCACGATCGCGACGCTCGAAAGCACCTCGCGGACGAACGCAACCCACTCCTCGTCGGTGTTCATGAACCAGCGCACGCGCGCGACCGGTCCCCCTCCGTCCGAATCACCCGCAGCTGAACTGCTGCCGGTTGAATCGACCGCACTCGGATCATTGGTGCTTGAATCGCCTGCACCCGAATCATTCCCGTTCGGATCGTCTCCACCCGAAACGTCCCTGTCGCCACGACCCTCGGTTTCGCCTCCAGAGTTCGCGCTGCTGTCGGTCGTTTCGTCCGTTCCGGAGTCGGGTTCCCGGTCGTCCCAGCGTCCGGGCCACCCATCGTCGCCGTCTCCGGAATCCATTGCCATCCATACCGTCGGTGGTCGTTTCAACGTTTCCTTCCCACCTCCGCTATCCTTTTGGTTCCCGCCGTGGAATCCGTCTCCGTGCCGCGTTCGAGCTCCGTCCGCATCGTCACCGAACTCGCCAGCCGCGGCTACAACGCCGAACGCGAGGCCGTCACGCTCATCGCCGGGGCGAACGATCCCGAACGCGCCATCGAGCGCGTCATCGCGTCGGTCCCCGATGACGCGCTCACACTCTCGGCCGAGCACGTCCGACGGAGCATCGACACGAACGACGCCACGACAGCGACTCACAACCCCTCTGTTTCGGGTGGAGACCCCGACACACGATCCGACACCGAACCCATCGCTCCAGTCGAAACAAAGGGGTCCGAGGATGCCGACGGTGGAGCCACCGGCCGGTCGGGGCGCTCGGTCGATCCCGAGCTCCGTTCGTTGGCCATCGCGGGCGATATCACGGGGCGCTCGACCGGGACGGGCGAGTATGCCGACTTCGTGCGGACCTTCCGTGACCGGTACGAGCGGCTCTCGAAACTGCTTCGCTCGCGGGTCAACCATCGTCCCACCGAGGCCGTTCACGCGATGGCCGGCGGCAGCGACGCCGCCATCGTCGGGATGATCTCCGATATCCGCTCGACGGCCAACGGTCACTGGCTGGTCGAACTCGAGGACACCACCGGCACCTTCCCGTGTCTCATCATGAAGGATCGCGATCTCGCGAGCGTCGTCGACGAACTCCTGCTCGACGAGGTCGTCGCGGTCGAGGGGACGCTCGCGGGCGACGGCGGCATCCTGTTCGTCGACGACCTCCACTTCCCCGACGTGCCGCGCACGTACACGCCCTCGACTGCCGATCGCCACGTCCGCGCGGCGCTCATCTCGGACATCCACGTCGGCAGCCAGGAGTTCGCCGCCGACGCGTGGTCGGCGTTCGCCGACTGGCTCCACACCGAGGAGGCGAGCGCCGTCGAGTATCTCCTCGTCGCGGGCGACATGGTCGAGGGTGTGGGCGTCTACCCGAACCAGGACGAGGAGCTCGACATCGTCGACATCTACGAGCAGTACGAGCAGTTCGCGGAATATCTCAAGGAAGTGCCCGGTGACATGGAGATCCTCCTGATCCCGGGCAACCACGACGCCGTCCGCCTCGCCGAACCCCAGCCCGGGTTCGACGACGACCTCAGGGAGATCATGGACGTCCACGACGCACGCATTTCAGGCAACCCTTCGACCGTGACGATCGAAGGCGTCTCGATCCTGATGTACCACGGCGTGAGTCTCGACGAGGTCATCGCCGAACTCCCGGAGGAGAAGGCCAGCTACGACGAGCCGCACAAACCGATGTATCAGCTCCTCAAGAAGCGCCACGTCGCGCCCCAGTACGGCGGTCACACGCGCATCGCGCCCGAGGAGCGCGACTACCTCGTGATGGAGGAGGTACCCGATATCTTCCACACCGGTCACGTCCACAAACTCGGCTACGGCAAGTATCACAACGTGCTCGCGCTCAACTCGGGCTGCTGGCAGGAACAGACGGATTTCCAGCGGAGCGTCAACATCGACCCCGACGTGGGCTACGCGCCGATCGTCGATCTCGACACGCTCGATCTGACGATCCAGAAGTTCTACTGACAATCCATCCCGATCCCTCACCGTAAACCGTTTCCATCCGAAACGGTCCACCGACGCTCCGACTTTTCAGCACGACGAAAAAATCCACCGGACGGGACCGTCTCAATCCACTCATCTTCGCTTCGTGGTGTATGGTAGTCGTCTGCGCAACCCCTACGTTTCGAGTCGAAACTTCACCGTCGGTGCGCCGTCGAAGCGGGGCCCTGGGCCGACCTCCCGGAAGCCGGCGTCCGTCGCAGCGCGTCTGAGTTCCTCCCGCGACGCCTCGACGAGCAGTTCGGCGGCCATCCCCTCGCCCCGGGCGAACCGTGCGGGTTCGTCGAGCAGTCGTTCGACGGCTTCCGGTCGGCCGTCGAACTGGGTGACGTGGACCGCGTCGCGGCGGGCGTCGAAACTCACGAACCCGACGAGATCGTCGTCTTCGGCCGCGACGCGCACGGTCCTGTCGTGGACCAGATTTCGCATCGTCTCCGCCGGCGCGTCGCCGAGCGCGGCCAGCCGTCCGGCGTCGGCTTCGACGGCATCGCGCACCTCCATGCCTCGCCGTCGGGATGCAGGCAGTTAAACCCTCGACCGGCCGATCGCGCTCGAAACGTCACGATGGAATGGATGAAAGCAGTTATGCCCGGTCGATACCAGCGCTACCCATGCACGACACTCTCACGCGGCGATATCGCCGACGGAGGCAGGGATGCGCGTCGTAGCGAAGTTCGGCGGGACGAGTCTCGGCAGCGGTGATCGGGTGAACCGCGCCGCCGACTCGATCGCGGCCGCCGTCGAGGCCGGCCACGAGATCGCCGTCGTCGTCAGCGCGATGGGTTCGACGACCGACAGCCTCCTCGACGGGATCCAGTTCGACGTCGCCGAGGGCGACAAGGCGGAAATCGTCAGCATGGGCGAGCGCACCTCCGCCCGGATGGTCAAGGCTGCCCTCTCGGCGCGCGGCGTCGACGCCGCGTTCGTCGAACCCGGCGGCGAGCACTGGCCGGTCATCACCGACTCACACGGCGAGGTCGACGTCGAGGAGACGACCCGCCGCGCGCAGGCGCTCGCCGATCGCATGGGCGAGGTCGTCCCGGTCCTGACGGGTTTTCTCGCCGAGGATCACGCCGGCTCGGTCACCACTCTCGGCCGCGGCGGCAGCGACACGACCGCCGTCATGCTCGGCAACTACATGGGTGCCGAGGAGGTCGTCATCGTCACCGACGTCGAGGGCGTGATGACCGGCGATCCCCGGGTCGTCGAAGGGGCCAGAAACGTCGGCGAGATCAGCGTCGACGAGCTCCGCAACCTCTCCTTCCGGGGGGCGGAGGTCATCGCGCCGAGCGCGCTCAATTACAAGGAACCGGAGCTCGGGGTCCGGGTCGTCCACTACCAGCACGGCGACCTGCTCCAGGGTGGGACCAGCATCGAGGGCACCTTCGAGACGCTCATCGACCTTCAGGAGACGCCGCTGTCCTGTCTCACGGTCGCCGGGCGCGCGATCAGGAATCGTCCGGGCATTCTCGCAACGCTCTCGGGCGCGCTCGGCGACGTGGGGATCAACATCGACGCGGCGGCGAGCGGCCTCGACTCGATCACGTTCTATCTCTACACCGAGGACGCGACGGAGGCCGAGACGGTGCTCCATGAGCGCGTCATCGACGAGGACGCCCTGTCGAGCGTGACCGTCGACGGGGAGTTCGCCGCGCTCCGGATCTCGGGTGGCGAGCTCCCGACCCAGTCGGGCGTCGTCCAGGGGATGATCGAGACGCTCAGCGACGAGCACGTCACCGCCCACGACGTCATCACGAGCGCGACCTCGGTGGCGGTGCTCGTCGACTGGGACGATCGCGAGCGCGCGCTGTCGATCGTTCAGGACACCTTCTAACGACCTTTTCGCAGCCGACTTCCGATCTGCTCCGGCAATCCTGCCTCGCTCACCGCGCGCTCGACACGCTCGATGTCGTACTCGACGCGGTGCTCATTGACGTTCATCGCATCGAGATCCAGCGTCGCGTAGGCTGCCCGCGGGTCGCCGTCGCGCGGCTGGCCGACGCCGCCCGGATTCAGGACGATCCCGTCGTCGTAGCTCTCGTGATGCTGGACGTGCGTGTGGCCGAGCACGAGCACGTCTTCGTCGTCGAGCATGTCCGCGGCGAACATGTCGGGGTAGGTGTAACGGTCCGGATCGTCGGGATGGCCGTGGATGATTTTCACCCGATCGTCGAATTCGATGCGCTCGTCGGGGAGCCCGGCGAGCCACGCCAGTTGTCCGTCGTCGAGCTGCTCGCGGGCATACGCGACGCCGGCACCGGCCATGCTGTTGAACGAAAAATCCGTTCCGGTCGCCACCGCGCGGTCGTGGTTACCCATCACGGTCGGCACCTCGCGCTCCCGGAGCGCGTCGACACACGCGCCGGGCCACGGGTTGTAGCCGACCACGTCGCCGGCACAGACCAGCGCGTCGACGGGCGGCATGTCGTCGAGAACGGCGTCGAGCGCGACTCGATTCCCGTGAATATCCGCGATGACACCGACGATCATGCCCCGGTTACGACCTCGCCCTCCTTCAATCGCCGTTCTCGATGGCCGTCTCGAACTCGTCGCCCGCCCGCGCGACGCCGGCCGCACAGACCGCGTGCTCGAAGTCGGCGTTGTAGACCGCGTTAGCGGCCCCGGCGGCGCTCTCGATGGCAATCTCTGTCGGTTCCGGACTGTCCTTCTCGTAGGTTGCCACCAGCGTCGGCTCCGTCACCTCCTCCACGACGAGTCCGTCGCGGCGAACAGTTCCAATAAAACTCTCCGGGCCGACGACGCCGGCGATGCGCGGGGTGTCGTAGTCGTCCTTCTCGAAATCGAGCGCCAGGAGGGAGAGCGCGAGCGCGTCGCGGGCGGGATAGCCCAGCGCGAGTTTCTCGGCGATCGGATCGGTGTGCGAGCCGTTGCCGACGACGATCCGATCGCCGACCGGTCGCACGCAGTTGTAGGAGACGTAGGGGTTGTCCGTCTTGTCGGCCGCGTCGGTCGGCACCACGGTGAAGCGGTCGTCGCGCTCGACGATCTGCCGGTTCGGGAACGATCGCGAAGAGACGCGGTACGCGCCGGTGTCGGGGCCGACGACGAGAAATCGTCCGATGTACATGCCCGCACTGGTTCGTGGAATCGAAAATATTCGTCGAAACCATCGGTCAGCTCTGATCTTTCGTCACCGTTTGCGCCACGCGAGCGCGACGATGAGAACCGTTGCACCCACTAACCCGAGATTCAACAGCACTATCGGGTGGGTCGCGTTCGCTGCGACGAACGAAGCGATGGCCGGAACGGCATCCGAGACGAGCGAGAACGAACCTATGATCAGGATGAATCCGAGATACGCCACTACGACCCCGCCGACGAGTCGAAGTGTGTCCATACACGACCATCGGCGGTGGTTCGCTTGTTCTTTCGGGACGAAACCGACTGGAACCATGACGATCAACCACCGATTTCGATGTTCAGGACGAAACCGTTCCAACAGGGATAAGTAGAGACGGCTGTAACTGACGTCTACAGTCCCATGGGGTAGTGGCCAATCCTGAAGCCTTCTGGGGGCTTCGACCCAGGTTCGAATCCTGGTGGGACTACTCCTGCCTCGCTCAAGCGTTCTTTCCTCGTTTCATTCGTTCGAAAGCGGTGCGTTTTTATCGAATTCCCGCATACCTCCTCATGTACGTTCTATGACCAACCGGTTCGCGGTTCGTCCGGTCTTTAACCCTCTCCCGCTCTCCGCCTCGGGACGGGCCCGATAGCCGCAGCACTCGGGTTCGTTTCGCTGCCTCCTCGGTAGCCGCATTTTCCATCGACCACGCACGCATATGCCGATATCCACCGAGTCGCCGGTCACACGCCGGCACTCGCACGACCGCGTACCGATACACGACTCACGACCGAACCGATCACATCGATCGCCACAGCATCGACGAGCGAATTCCCTATCCGCTCTCTTCACTACTGTTCCCACGGTTTTCGGGGGTGATCGCCGATGAGCGCTCTCGATCGAGTGTTGTGGCGCAACGCCGATTTTCGGCGCTTTTTCGCCGGGCAGTTCGTCACAAATGCCGGTGACAGCCTCTATACGGTGGCGATGCTCTGGCTCGCTTTCGAGCTGAGTGGCTCGACGTTGGTCACCGGCGCGCTGAACGCGATACTACTGTTGCCGTGGCTGTTGCAGGTGTTTGCCGGTCCGCTCGTCGATCGCCTACCGCTCGAACGCGTCCTCGTCGGCTCGCAGGTGGTTCAGGGCACCGTCGTACTGGTCCTGCCGCTGGCGGCAGCGCTGAACTCTCTGCACGTCGGCGTTTTGTTCGCCGTTGCCCCGATATTGATGCTCGCGTCGCTGCTGATGGCTCCGATGGAGACGGCGCTGTTGCCCCGTATCGTCGACGACGAACGTCTCCCCGGGGCGAATGCGGCGCTCTCGACCGTGACGCTCGGACTGGACATGGTGTTCGATGCGCTCGGTGGCGGCTTCGTCGCCGTTTTCGGTGCGACGACGCTGTTTCTCGCTGACTCGGCCACGTTCGCCGGTGCCGCGTTGCTGTTCGCCGGCATCAGACTCGGCGTCGCTACAAGAACTGACGAGCGTACGAAATCGAGAGCCGAATCAGTCGCCCCGACCGTCCGCTCAGTGCTTCGTTCGTACGTTTCGGACCTCCAGGACGGGGTCAGGATGCTCCGCGGGACGGTGTTCGTCGAACTGATACTGATGACTGCGGTGGCGAACTTCACCACCGGCGTTACGCTGGCGATACTGCCAGCGTTCGGCGACGGCCTCGGCGGCCCCGCTGTCTACGGCCTGCTGCTAGGTGCGCTCGGAATCGGCCGACTCGTCGGTTCGCTCGTCGGTCCGTGGTTTGAGGGAGTTCCCTACGGAAGAATGCTCCTCGTCCACGGGCTGGCTGCCTGCTGCTGGCTCGCTGCGGTTCTCGTATCGTCGCCGGCACTCACCGTCGTCCTGTTCGGCCTTGCGTTGGTGCCCGCCGGGATCTCTGGCGTGCTCAGTTCGACGCTGAACCAGCGCGTGTTCCCGGCCGACCTGCTGGGTCGGATTTCGGCGACAAAGGGTACCGCTTCCGGGGCGACGCTCCCGCTCGGTTCGCTCATCGGAGGAGCGATCGCAGAGACGTTGGGAACAACGACGACGATGGCGCTGGCCGCCAGCGGCTTCGGGTTCACGGCTGTCTACGTCCTCTTCCGTCCACGACTCCGACGACTTCCCGCTATCGGGACGGCTACACCGGACGACTTCGATGTCGAGGCTGAGATAAAATAGGCGACCAGTAGGGAATCATCACCGCTTCGCACCCCCCCTCCTTGCTCGTGTTCTGTTCGGTGTCCCCGGCTTCGACGCTTTTCGAAATCCGTCGTCAGTGTTTGACCGCCAGCTCGCCGCCACACTTCGGGCAGCTCTCCGTTTCCTCGACGCTCTCGTAGCTACAGTCGAGGCAGATGAACAGTTCGTCGCTCTCGTCGGGCGTCGGTTGATCCTCGTGGCGTGTCATACGTTCTCTCGGGGCGGAAAACGGATAAGAGCGCTGGCCAGGGTAAAATCGACCCTTACTCCGGCGGGATGTTGCCGGTGAGTACGTTCCGGATCGCGTGCAGGCCGGTCGCCGCGAGCACCACGAACAGGTTGAACAGCGCGTGCGGGACGACTGTCTTCGTCCGACTCAGTCGACTACCGCACGCTGGACACGTCGTCTTACCGGTGTCGAAGCGCTCCCCGCAGACCGTACACTCCCGGACATCGTGTTCACGATCGCTCTCGACGCCGACTTCGCCGTCGCCGAGCCCCGCCGCCTGCTTGATGCGTCGTGTGAGCGTCATCAGTCGTCGGACTCCGCGAGCGTTCGGTCGCCGCTCTCACGGGTCGTTCGTGCCGGGTCGCTCTCCTCGCCGGAGCGGAGCCGGACGCTCGTCACCTTGTACTCGGGCGTTCGCGCCGCCGTGTCGAGATCGTTCTCGTCGGTGAGCGTATTGACAGCCGATTCGGCGAAATGCATCGGGACGAACACGGTGTCCTGTCCGGGCCGTTCGGTGACTTGCGCTTTGACGCGAATCGTCCCGTGGCGCGATTCGACGCGGACGTAGTCGCCGTTTGCGATGCCGGCGTTGGCGGCCGTCTCTGGGTTGATCTCGACGAAGTCCTCGCCGACGTAGGACATGATCCCCTCCTCGCGGTGGGTCATCGTGCCCGTGTGATACTGGTAGAGCACTCGCCCCGTGGTCATCGTCAGCGGGAACTCGTCGTCCGAGAGGTCGGCCGGCTCGTTCGGCCCCGTCGGGATGAGCGACGCTTTGCCGTCCGCGGTGTTGAACTCCTCCTCGTAGAGGCGCGTGGTGCCCGGGTGGCCGTCGTCCCAACAGGGCCACTGGAGCTCCGCGCCGTTTTCGAGCCGTTCGTGACTAATCCCGCCGTAGATCGGCGTCAGCTCGGCGATCTCGTCCATGATCTCGGAGGGCGACGCGAAGTCCCAGTCGTGGCCGAACCGCCTGGCGAGTGCCTGCAGGATCTCCCAGTCCCCACGCGTGTTGCCCTTCGGCTCGATCGCTCGCTTCACCAGCTGGACGTGTCGACTCGAACTCGTGAACGTCCCGTTGGACTCGACGGCGGTCGTCGCCGGCAGGACGACATCGGCGTGTTCGGCGGTCTCGGTGAGGAAGATGTCCTGCACCGCTAGGAAGTCGAGATCGTCGAGGACTTCCTGGGCGTGATCGACGCCGGGTTCGGAGAGCGAGGCGTTCTCGCCCATGATGTACATCCCGCGGAGATCGCCCCGATCGGCCGCGAGGAACTGCTCGGTCGTCCGCCACCCCTCCTCGCTCGGGATCTCGGTGTCGTACGCCGCCTCGAACTTCTCGCGGATCTCGTCGTCGGTGACGGGCTGGTAGCCCGGGAAGTTGTTCGGCAGCGGGCCCATGTCCCCGCCGCCGCCCTGGACGTTGTTCTGCCCGCGGAACGGCGACAGCCCCGCACCGGGCTTGCCGATGTTGCCCGTGACGAGCGCGAGGTTCGACATCGAGATGATGTTCTCCGTCCCGTTGGTGTGCTCGGTCAGCCCGAGCGTCCAGCAGAAACAGCACGAATCGGCTGCGGCGATCGTCTCCGCTGCCGACGCCAACTCCTCCGGTGGCACTCCCGACACCCGCTCGACGTACTTGGGGGTGAACTGGTCGAGATGTTCCTTCAGATCGTCGAAGCCGTCGGTGCGCTCGTCGATGAACTCCTCGTCGTGGAGATCGTTTTCGATGATGTAGCGGGTGAGTCCGTTGATCCAGGCCGTGTCGTAGCCCGGTTCGGTTCGGGTGTACTGGTCGGCGTATTCGGCGATCTGGACCTTCCGCGGGTCGAACACCACCATATCGGCCCCGTCGGCGACGTTCTGTTTAATCCGTGTCGCCAGCACGGGGTGGGCCTCGGTCGTGTTCGAGCCCGAAAGCAGGTAGCAGTCCGTGTTTTCGAGGTCGTCCATCCCCACCGAGGCCGCGCCGTAGCCGACGGTCTGTTTGAGCGCCGCGACCGTCGGCGCGTGACAGAGGCGATTGCAGTTGTCGACGTTGTTCGTCCCGATGACCTCGCGGGCGAACCGCTGCATCGCGTAGTTGTCCTCGTTCGTGGCCTTCGACGAGGAGATCAGCCCGAGCGCATCGGGACTGTCTTCCTCGATGATCCCGCCGAGTCCGTCGACCACTCGCGAGAGCGCCTCGTCCCACGATGCTTCCCGAAACTCACCGTTCTCCTTGACCAAGGGTTCGGTGAGGCGATCGTCGCTGTTGACGTAGTTATAGCTGAACTTCCCCTTCACGCAAGTCGAGATGCCGTTGATCGGCGCTTTTTCCGGGTCCGTGGGTCGTGCGCCGAGCACTTCTCCATCTTTGGTGTGGAGGTCGAACCGACAGCCCACGGCGCAGTAGCCACAGGTCGTGTCGGTCACGTCCACGTCCTGCAGGCGGTAGTCCGAGAGCGCGTCGGCCACATCGAACAGTCGCCCCTCAGTCATCGTGTTCAGCGCGACCGACTCGGTCGCGTGCTCGAATGCCTTGAACGGGGCCGTCTTCGTCACGTCCTTCTCGCTCGCCTCGTGGGCCTGGTCGCGTGCGCGCTGCATGAAGCCCGCGACGCCTTTCTTTTCGTCCTCTCCGCCGTTCGTGCTGTTGGTTTGCTGTTCAGTCATCGTCGGCCTCCCCGTCGAGCGCGTCGTCCTCGTAGGTCTGATTCCCTTTCATCGGCGTCGCCGGATTCGGCTGGCCGTCGTAATCCTCGCCGATGGTCTCGCCGATGGAGTTCTCCTGCGTGAATCCAGGGACCGGGATCGTCGCCGCGTCGGTGTAGTCCTGCTCGACGAGCGAACCGGTCGGACAGACCGTCGCACAGTGGCCACAGGAGACACACGTCGAGTCCATCATCTCGTCGGCACCGTTCTGGAAGCCGATGCGCGTGTCCGGACCGCTCCCCTCGATACGGAGCACGCCCTCGACCTGGACGTCGTTGCAGGCCTCGACGCAGCGATTGCAGAGGATGCACTTGTTCCGGTCGATCTGGATGAACGGCGAGGACTCGTCGATGGGTTCGTACTCGTCGCGGTCGTCGAACACGCCATACCGGGGCACCTCGACGTCGGCCTCGATGGCGGCGTCCTGGAGCTCGCAGCGCCCGTTCTTCCCACAGGTCGTACACCGGAGGTTGTGGTCCGAGAGCACGAGATCAAGATTGACCGATCGTGCCTCTTCGGCCTCCGTACTGTCCGTGCGTACCGTCAGCCCCTCCTCGGCGGGGAAGCTACACGACGGTACCAGGCCGTGTTCGTCGGTCTCGACCATACAGGTCCGACACTCGCTGCGCGGGCCGATCCGGTCGGTGTCCTCGCGGTCGTAGTAGCACAGTGCCGACAGGTCTTCGTCGGCCCCTACCTCTTCGAGCGCGTCGATGATCGTCGCCTCCTCGTCGACGCTCACTTCTTCGCCGTCGACGGTGAGACTGCTCGTCTCGCGCGCGCCCACGTCGGGATCGGTCGCAGTACCCGTGTTGAAGTGTTCAGTCAGTGGCGGTTGTGGCCGCGGATCGTCGATCGACGGCACGCTCGGGAGCGATTCGGGTCGTCCTGTGTGGTCGGTGCTCATATCAGTTGGTCTCCGTGCAGACGCCGCTCGGACAGCGCCCCTCGGCGTGGGCGGCGATCTCGCGCTCGAAGGCGTCCATCGCCGTCGTCACCGGCCGTGGGGCGGCCTGTCCGAACTCGCAGGTACTCGATTCCGCGACGACACGACTCAGCTCGCGCAGCTCGCTCGGTTGGAAATTGCCATCATACACGTCGCGCAGCAGTTCGACGAGCTGTTTCGACCCCTCGCGACAGGGGACGCAGCGCCCGCAGTTTGCCTCGCGGGCGAATTTCGCACGTGCGCCGGCGAACTCCAGTGCACACGTCGCGCCGTCGAACAGTTCGATCCCTCCTTCGGTGCCGAGGCGCGCGCCGGCGAGTGCGGGCGCGCTCGCGGGCACGTCGAGCGAGCGCGTGATCCCGCCGAACCGACCGCCGACACAGGCCATCTTGTACTCCTCACCGTCGGCGACCGCTTCCGCCAGCGCGGTGTCGGTGGCCAGCTCGACGGTCGTCGGCCCGGTCACACCGTCGCCCGTCACGGTGAGCAGTCGACTGCCGGGATCGGCCGCGCTCGTCTCGAACTCGTCCGGGGCGGCCGCGAACGCTCGAACTTGCGCGAGCGTCCGTGGCGTGTGGACGACCGTCGGCCGGCCGTAGAGGCCGACCTCGCTCGGCCCCGGTGGGCGGAGGCGGGCTTCGAGGCGGTCGGCCCCCTCCATCGCTTCGAGCGCCATCGTCATCTCGCCGGCGATATACCGATCCGGACCCGCAACGACGTCGATCTCCGTCCCGCCCGCGTCGACGTTCTCGACGGCCTCACGGACACGCTGCGCCGCGAGGTCGTCGTCCTCGTTCAGATAGACGACGACGTCGGTCGCCTCGACGGCCGCCGCGACCGCGAGCGCGCCGTCGAGCACTTCCGCGGGGCGACTTTCGAGTAGCAGTCGATCGCCGCCCACGGCGGGATCGCTCTCGTTGCCGTTGACGACGACCACCGTCTCGCCGTCGCTCCTGCGGGCGGTCTCCCACCCCTCCGCGATCGATTCGTCCGTGTGGCCGTCGCCGCGCCCGCGCCCGAGCAGGCCCGCGCCGGCCACAGCCTCGAAGAGATCCTCCGGCTCGTCGCGTGCCCGTTCGGCGAGCGACTCGTCGAGTGCTGCCGGCGCGGCCCAGCCACAGCGTGCGAGCACGTGCCGCTGTCCGGCCGCGAGCGGTCCCGTTTTGGGCATCGATATTCCCTCGTCGCTCTCGGCGACCGCGTGTGCGTCGTCGGTCGGTACGTCACCCGCTTCGAGCGTTTCGACCAGTTCACGCGCACGATCGGGTGAGACGTTCGCGTGGACGGCGGTTCGATCGTCGGCGGTGGCCAGCACCACCGGGGCGAGCGCTGCCGCACCGGTCGGGCCGGTCTCGACGATGTGAACGTCGGTCGCCGCTTCGCGCGCCGCTTCGAGCACGCCGTTCGCGCGGTCGTGCTCGGCGGAGCCGACGGCGACGCGGATCGCCGGCGTCGTTGCTGCTTCGGTACCTACCATCGGACGAACTTTCACCGTGAGAACCAAAAGGGTTGTTCACAGCTACCGTACACGAGCCGCCTCGATCAGGCGTTCAGCACCTGCCGCAGCACGTCGGGCGCTTCGTCGAGCGCCTCGTCGAGCGCCCCCGTTTGCGGGCCGCCACCTTGTGCGAAATCCGCCGGCCCGCCGCCGCCGCCGCCGACGCGCCCGGCGAGTTCGCCGACGACCTCGCCGGCGTCGATCGCCACCCCGTCGGGCACGGCGACGACGAACTGCGCGCCGTCGGCTCCGCTGGCAATCACTGCGACCTGGCCACCCTCGGCGAGCGCGTTCGCCGTCGCTCGCAGCTCCTCGATATCGCTGTCGATGCGCTGGATGACGGCACTCGTCTCGCCGACGGTAATCTCCTCGCCCTCGACGCCACCGCTCGCGCGCGCCTCGGCGAGTTCTGACTCCAGCTCCTCGATGCGCTTGCCGCGCTCCTTCCACTCGGTGAAAAAGCGTGCGGCGGTCTCTGGCACCTCTTCGGGCGTGACGTCGAGCGTTGCGGCCGCCCCGGCGAGCGCGTCCTCGGTGTCCTGGGTCGCCTCGATGGCCGCCGGACCGGCCGCGAACGAGAGCCGCTCGACACCGTCCTGCACGCGCTCGGTGTTGAGAACCTTGATCGCGCCGATATCGCCCGTGCGGGCGACGTGTGTCCCGCCACAGGCCTGGACGTCGTCGGCGACGTGGATCAGTCGGATGCGCTCGCCCGGCGGGATCCCGCCCTGGTAGAGGTCGAACCCGTACTCCTCCTCGGCGTCGTGGCGGTCGGGCCACTCCGACCCCACCGAGACGTTGTCGGTGACGATCCCGTTGGCGATCCGTTCGATCTCGCGGACCTGCTCGCGGTCGATGCGGTCGTAGTGGCGTACGTCGATCCGGGATCGGTCGGTGCCCTTCTGTGCGCCGGCCTGTCTGATGTGCTCGCCGAGCACCTGCCTCGCGGCGTGGATCACGATGTGGGTCGCGGTGTGGTTGCGCATCAGCTGGCGTCGCCGGCCGGCGTCGATCTGCCCGCGGACGAACTCGCCCGTTCCGGGATCCCCGTCCGTGTGATGGACGACGACGTCGCCCTCTCGATGGACGTCCTCGACGTCGACGGTGGTGTCGTCGGTGCTCAGTGTGCCCGTATCGGCCGGCTGGCCCCCGCCTTCGGGGTAGAACAGCGTTCGATCGAGCACGACGTCGTAGCCCTCCTCGCGCTCGAACGTGTCGAGCACCATCGCCTCGAACGCCATGCGCGTCTGGTCGTCGTAGTAGAGTAACTCGGTCTCGGGCAGGTCGGCGACGCGCTCGTCGCCCTGCTCTCCCGTCTCCTCGGCCACCCCTTCCTCGCCGTGACGGGCGGCCACGAGGCTGTAGAAGTCATCGGGCACCGATACATCAGTTCCCTTCTCGCGGGCGATGTCGGCGACCATGTCGGGCTGGATCCCGTGGGAGTCGTACAGCTCGATCAGCTCCTCGGTCGGGATCGCCTCGTCGCGCTCGGCGTACTCCGCGGCGAGCTGGCGTACGCGTCGACCGCCGCGTTCGAGCGTCTCGCGGTACTTCTCGAGCTCCGTCCGCACCATGTCGCGGATCGTGTCGCGGTTCTCGTAGCCGAGGCGCTCGGCCTGCATGTCGACCAGTTCGTCGAGCGGCGCGTCCACCCCAACCGTATCACAGAGTCGCTTCGTCCGCCGGAGCACCATTCGGGCGAGATATCCAGTGCCGACGTTCGAGGGGACGATCTCGTCGCCGAGCATGTAGGCCAGGGTGCGGCAGTGATCGGCGATGGCGTAGATCGCCTCCAGCGGCTCGAGCAGCTCGCGGAGCTCGGTGACGTCGACGCCGAGCTGTTCGGCGATCGTCCCGCGGGCGCGTTCGGCGTCCTCGGCCTCGTCGATATCCATGTGGCCAGCGAGCGTCGCCGCGCGCGTGACGAGCTCCTCCTCCTCGTCGGTGTGGTCGATGCCGGCGTTCCCCTTCAAAAAGGAGATCATCTCGGGGTAGATCGCCTCGTAGACGGTGGGCGTTCCCTGCGAGACCCACGTCCAGCGTTCGAGCCCGTAGCCCGTATCGACGATGTACGTGTCCATCTTCGAGTACGTGTTGCCGTCCTTCAGCTCGTACTCGCCGCTGGGATCCTGTTCCATCGACATGAAGACGAGCGTCGCGAGCTCGACGCCGCGGTAGATGACCTCGATCGCCGGGCCGGCGTTGCCGCCGCCGACCCAGGGGTCCTCGATGTAGGTGATCTCTTCGGGGTTCGCACCCATCGCCTCGAAGAACTCGTCGCAGTATTCCACGGTTCGATCCTTCCAGTAGACCTCGCCCTCGTAGGCGTACTGGTCGGGATCGTCGAGCTCCTCGCGCGCGTTGAACGCGTGGTGAGCCATCATCTCGAAGGCCATCGTGTGTCGGCCCGTCTTGCCCACGTTGTCGATGTCCTGCATCCGGATGCAGGGCTGGGAGATCGTCAGCGGGTTCGCCGGCGGCGGCGTCGCGCCGCTCGTCACCAGCGGTTGGAAGTCGTAGACTGACGCCTGGGTCAACAGGACGTCGTCGCGCCAGCGGTTCGCCGCGACGGGGTAAGGGTCGATGCGTTCGTGATCGTGGTCTTCGAAAAAGGAGAGAAACGCCTCGCGCATCTCCTCCAGACTGTACTCTTCGTCGAGACTCGGATTGCCGATGAACTCGTACTCCGCACAGGGTGGCTCGCCGCAGTTCTCACGGTCCGCGTCGCGCGTCCAGAAGAAATCGCCGCAGTCGGGGCACTCCTTCCGGACGAACCCCTCCTCCTCGAAATACTGCAGTCGGTACTCCGCTTCGAGCGTACTCATGCTATCCGCTCAAACCGCCGTTCGCCTAAAACAGTTGCGTCCCGTTCGGAACGGTCGATTCACGGTTCAGTCGGGCGGTTTCGGTGCCCCGGCTCGGGCCGTCTCAGCCGGCGGTAGTGCTAAGCCGGCGGCCGCTCTACGAGGGGTATGTCGGCAGTCAACTGGCGGTCACTCCCCGATCGACGGCCGTTCGTCACGCTCTCGTCGGTCGTCGTGGCTTGCGTCCTGCTCGGCGCGGCCGGCGGGTTGATCACGGCCCCGCAGATCGAGACGTGGTACACGACGCTCAACAAGCCGGGATTCACCCCGCCGAACTGGCTCTTCGGCCCGGTCTGGACGGTGCTCTATGCATTTCAGGGGCTGGCCGCGTGGCTCGTCTGGCGCGCGGGTCTCGACGACCGCCGGGTTCGGGTCGCGCTCGGGCTGTTCGTCGTCCAGTTCGTACTCAACGTCGCGTGGTCGCCGGCGTTCTTCGGGCTCGAATCCCCTGTTTTGGGACTCGTCGTCATCGTTCCGCTCTGGTTCGCTATCGTTGCCACGATCGGTGCCGCGGCGCGCGTCGAACGCCGGGCGGCTGCGCTGCTGGTGCCATATCTCGCCTGGGTCTCCTTTGCGACGGCGCTCAACTACGCTATCTGGACGCTGAACTAACTCATACGCCCCAGAACAGCGAGATACCGAGCACTGTCACTACCGACAGCAGCGCCTGCAGCGGTGCACCGACCCGGAAGTAATCCGTGAAACGGTAGCCACCTGGACCGTAGACGAGCAGATTGGTCTGATAACCGATTGGCGTCATGAAATCCGCACTCGCCGCGAACGTCACCGCGAGGACGAACGCGAACGGGTTCGCGCCGATCTGTGCCGCCGTCGCCACACCGACCGGAACCATGAGCACGACGCTGCCGGCGTTGCTCACTACGGCGGTCGTGAGTGCCGTTATCACGTAAAACACCCAGAGCACACCGAGCGGCGGGAGGTAGTTCGCGCTCTCGGCGACGAGCGCACCGATGAGCGCGGCTGCCCCGGTCTGGGAGAAGGCGATCCCCAGTGGAATGAGTCCCGCGAGCAAGAAGATGACGTCCCACTCGACGGCGTCGTAGAGTTCGTCGGGTTCGAGCACGCCCGAAAACACCATCGCCACGACGCCAGCGAGCGCGGCGACGAGGATATCGAGAACTCCGAACGCGGCGAGACCGACGACCGCGACCACGATACCGACGGCGATCGGCATCTTCGCCGTGCGGTAGTTCGATGCTTCGAGCTCGCGTGCGACGATGACGTTCGGGTTCGTCGCCAACCGCTCGATGCTCTCGGCGGTCGCTTGCACCAACACCGTGTCGCCACGATCGAGCGCGATGTCCCCCAGTTGGTGGTGGAGCAGCTCGGTACCGCGACGTATCGACAGCAGATTCACGTCCGCACCGAACGGTGCAGTCACGCTCTCCCCGACGAACGACGACCCTGTCGGAACGACGAGCTCGACGAACTGTTGGCGCTCGTCGGCGGTGAATTCACCCTCGCCCACGTTGGTTCTCGCAACGTCGAGACCCTCGGTCGCGGCGAACGCACGGAGTTCCCTGACGTCGGCTCGAACGACGAGCGCGTCGCCGCCCTCGACCGTCTCGGTGGCGAACGGTTCGATGTGAGCGCCGTCACGAATCACCTGCACTACGGTCGGCCCGCCGTCCTCGGTGATCGTCGCGATCTCCTCCCCCACGAGCGGCGAGTCCGCCTCGACGACCACTTCGGTTAGATACTCGCTCATCGCGAACTCGGCGAGCAGACCCTCGCCGGCCGCGATGCGCTCGGGGATGAGACGATAGCCAACGAGCAGGAGATAGAGCGCCCCCGTGACGAAGACGAGTGCGCCCAGTCCGGTGAACTCGAACATCGAGAACGGACGGTCGAGCAGCCGTGCCGAGACATCGCTGGCCACGAGGTTGGTCGAGGTCCCGATGAGAGTGAGCATCCCTCCGACCATCGAGGCATACGAAAGCGGCAACAGCAGCTTCGACGGCGAAGTGCCGCCCTCGCGCGCCAGATCCGAGACCGCCGGAATCAACATCGCAACGATCGGTGTGTTGTTCAGCAGTCCCGAGGGGATCCCGGCGACGCCGATGACCGACAGCAGCTGCCGGCGCTCGTCACCGCGGGCGACGCTGGCCATCCACTTGCCGAGGCGTTGGACCGCGCCCGTCCGGCTGATGCCCGCGCTCAGGATGAACATCGCCAACACCGTGATCGTCGCGCTGTTGGAAAAGCCGGAGACACCCTCCTCGATGGAGACCTGTGTCCACGGGCTGAGCACCATCAACGCGACCATGACGAGCAGTGCGGTGACGTCTACAGGAACGAGTTCGCTCGCAAAGAGCACGAAAGCACAGATCGTGATGGCGAAGACGACGACCATACCGGTCGTTATCGGCGGTAGTTGTCCGAACTGCGCGAGAGCGAGCACGCCGGTAGCCATTGTGCGTGCTACCGATGGCGGGTATATGATTGCTGTCGTTGTCGTCAATCAGTCCCGGCCTTACTCCGCTTCGAGCGCGAGCGACGCCAACAGTGCCTCCAGCTGGAGCCGTTCGTTCGCGCCCTGCGTGATGCGGTAGTCCGTCTCCCCCACCCGTTCGAGCAGTCGTACAGTCGCCTGATCGTCCAACTCGAACGACCACGCCGAGCGGTGGAGCTGGTCGATGACGTCGCCGCCGCCGAGCCCCCAGTCGGTGAGCAGGTCGTCGAGTTTCGCGCGCGCGGCGGTGAAATCGCCCCCGATCGCGTGCTGGACCATCGTCTCGATCTCCTCGGGCCGTGCGGCGGCCGTGATGGCGTAGACCGCCTCCTCGTCGACCGTTTCTCCTGTGGTGGCGGCGGCCTGCAGCCCGTTGATCGCCTTGCGCATGTCGCCGTCGGCGGCGTAGACGAGGGCATCCACTCCGTCGTCGGTGATCTCGATGCCCTCCTCGCCGGCGATCCGCTCGACGTACTCTGCGACGGCCGTCTCGGGCAGCGGCCCGAATCGGAAGACCGCACAGCGCGACTGGATCGGATCGATGATCTGGTTCGAGTAGTTACACGAGAGGATAAAGCGGGTGTTGTTCGCGAACTGCTCCATCGTCCGGCGGAGCGCGGACTGGGCGTCGCTCGTCAGCGCGTCGGCCTCGTCGAGGAAGATGACTCGGTAATCGTAGCCGCCGAAGCTCGTGCGCGCGAAGTTCTTGATGCGATCGCGCACGACGTCGATCCCGCGCTCGTCGCTCGCGTTGAGCTCCAGGAAGTTCTCGCGCCAGTCGTCGCCGTAGATCTCGCGCGCGATGGCCATCGCCGAGGTCGTCTTCCCGACGCCGGCGGGGCCCGAAAAGAGCAGGTGTGGCAGGTCGTCCTGGGCGACGTAGCTCCGCAGCCGCTCGGTGATGTCGTCCTGGCCGGCGACCTCGGCGAGCGCCGACGGGCGGTATTTCTCGATCCAGATCTCGCCCCGGCCCCCCGATCCGCTGGTCTCGCTCATGGCGATGCGAAGGGTGGCCGACTCTTAAGACACCCGAGACCGGGACGAGCGCTCGGAGCCGTCCGACAGCATCAAACCCGATCGCCGGCTCGTGTCGATATGGTCACGGTCGATATCGTCGGCGGCGACACTCACGAACTCGCCGTCGAAGGGACCTACGGCGACCTGCTCGACGCGGTGGGGCTGAGCCGCCACGAGGCGACGGTGCTCCGGGACGGCCAGCCGGTCCCGGCCGATGCGGAGATCGACGCCGAGTCGGTGCGCGTACTCAGGCTCATCAAGGGCGGCTAAGACGGTGGAAACCCGTCTCGCGCGCCCGGCGGAGCGCCCGGCAGTGATGAACGTCCTGGATGGAGCGTCGCTTGCAACCGACGCCGACACCGTTCGCAAGCGTATCCGGGCGGACGCGGTGTGGATCGCCGTCGCGGACGATCGGCTTCTCGGCGCGTGCGTTCTCGACGACCGGGAGATCGACGCCATCGCCGTCCGTCGGCGGCGACGCGGCCAGGGTATCGGGACGCGACTGGTCGAGCGCGCCGCCGCAGCGACCGCTGGCGATCTCCGGGCCGAGTTCCACCGCCGCGTTCGCCCGTTCTACGATTCACTCGGATTCGCCATCGAGCCGACCGACGAACCGGATCGGTTCCGTGGTCGGTACGAGTAGCGCGTTGACTGCTGACGATCCGCCAGCAACGGCTGCTGCGCGACTTGATATACTGTATGTCGCGATATCGAACGCCCCTTGTGATGATCGACGGCCGATATTCGGTGTTCCACCGTCTGCCGAACCGCTGGTCGACTGGTTGTTGGGATCACGCGAAGCGAAACCGATCCGTCACCGATCGCAGTAGCCGAACGAGACATCGGGGATCGATGCCGTCCGTCCGACTCGGATAGTACGCTTCGTTCGTCAGATCATCCTGATTGGGCGATCTGTCGGTGTTTGAACGCGCGTTCCCGCTTTTTGCGCCCACGATGCATGCACGATCAATATGGCGACGCCGACCTCTCTCGATCGATCAGGATCGAGACGACTGCAAATGACACAAAGTTCGGTAGTTCCCAATCGAGTTGAGAGGCGGAGCTAAAGCGTCGGTCTGATTGCAGAAGATGTCTGGTTGGGTGAATGTGTTAGAATTACCGCAACCAGACGGCTTCCTTTCGGCGTGGGATGTCAAAGGTGTAGCGGCGGATGTGATCGGAGAGCTTCCCTTGCCAGGGATCGAGGGCTCGCCCCTCGATCCTGGCGACATCTGGTCCGTCGTTATCCTTGCCAGCACCAATCAGAGCTCCATTCGAGAGGTCTGTGCCGAGAATCACGAGGCTCCCTGTGACGATACTGTCTTCGAGTGGCTCCACACGCTCGATCGAGGCTGGCTCGAATTCGCCGCTAACCTCCTGTTCATGCAGTTGGCTATGACGATCCTCGACCCTGACCGGTCGAGGATCGTCTCCATCGATTTCGTCGATAACCCCTATCACGGCACCTACAGCGACGAGGTAGGCGAACTCTGTCGAATGAGCCCCAAAGACGGTACCACGACCTGCCACCGATACTGCACTGCTTACCTCGTCTCGAACGGGAAACCGATCACGCTCGCGATGACGTACGTCCGCAGCGACGAGAAGCAGGCCGACGCGGTCGAGCGCGTCCTCGACCGCGTCGAGGCCTATCCCTTCGAGATCGAGCTGCTACTGGCTGATTCGGGCTTCTACAACGAGCGCGTCATCCGCCGCTCACGAGAGATCGCCGCGACTGTCGTGCCGGTCGCCGAGAAAGGCGACCGGCTCGAAGAGAAGCTTGAGACGCACAAATCGTACATGACGACCTACCGGATGTACAAGGACAGCGAGCGGGAACTGCGCTTCCCGCTCGCAGTCTCTGTCTCGTATCAGAACGGCGATCGCGGCAAGCATGGTGAAGTGGTCCGAGGGTACGCGGCGTGCGATCTGGGCGATCGCACGCCTACACAGGTCGAACACTGCTACCGAAAGCGGTCAGCGATCGAATCGAGCTACCGTCTGTTTCGGAGTGCACGAGCGGTAACGTCGACGCAAGATCCGATCGTGCGGTTTGCGTTCGTGGTGGTGAGCTTTCTGCTGGAGAACCTGTGGTTGGTGCTACGATGGGCGGTCGTCGCCCGCCCTCGCCGAGGCGGGCGCGACCTGCCCGAGGAGTTCACGTTCTCGGTGTTCTGTGACTGGATTCGACACGCGTTGGAAGAAGAGTTGGAGCGGCGGTGGAAGATCGAGATGAATGGTGTCGGCGTGCCGGACGCATACACCGCGGCCGCGGGCTGAGGCCAGCCCGCGGCCTCGGGGGTGCCCTTCGTGAGCTCCAGCTGTTGGCTGGGTTCGTGAGGAGTCGATGCTGGGAAGCGTTGAGTACGCAGCGGCGCTTCTGACCTCCAGCCAACCGGTCCACTACGATGTTTACCTCGATAGCACACCGGTTCAGAGGAGATGTTGAGATTTCAGTTGGGAACTACCGAAGTTCCACGTGAATATCTACCGTGCAGCCCTCACGGATCATCCAGCGGAGACCGCTCTCGGCCCGTGCTCATCGTGGTTCCCGCCGATCACTGCTGGCTTCGTTGACGGAACGACTGTTTCGTCCCGGGGCGAAATGCGCCTGACGGTAGCCGCGTGCAAACCGAGAAATTCACTTCTGACGAGCGGTCGCCGAAGCTCCCCCTCTGACTCCCATTGCTCATCTCGTCGGCAACGCTCGTGATTGCAGCGCCACGGGTCGCCGATTGTTATAGCGATAACTGGTGTATAACGGCCTCGACATTCCTCTGACGACTGTCCGATCAGTTGCATTCGTTCGTTTCGTCGTACGGACCGGGATCGTGCGCACGATCTCCACGAACCCGTGACCCGTTGGATCACCGTTCCAAGCGATTATTGCCGACTGTCAGCGTCCAAGAAACAGTGAATGCCCGTCAACGTCGCTGGCACTCGTAATCTGGGTCCGACAGGTTGGCAACTACTCTCTCTGGCGATCCCATCGGCCGTGATCACCGCTTCGAAACTCTGCCGTGTTGCCTGTCGATCACTGACCCCGGACACTGCTGGCCCGTCGCCGATGTGCGCTCGCCGCGCCGACCTCAGCGGACCGCCACGGCGATACCGCCCCCGAAGATGGCCAAGCAGCCGATACCGGCGAACACGGCCGGGAAGCCGATCGTGCTCGATCCGAGCGACAGGGAGGCAGCTGCGGTGAATGCGACCGGGCCGATCGTCTGGCCGAGTCGGAGCATGCTCGTTCTGACGCTCATCAGCCCCGCGCGCAGCTCCTCGGGGACGAGCCCGACGATCGTGCTGTCGAGCGACGGCGTGATGAGGCCGACGCCGGTGCCGAACGCGAGCAGACAGACGACGACGAGCGCGAGCGACGGCTGTGTCGCGAGCCCGAGCAACGATCCGCCGTAGAGGAGGAAGCCGACGGCGATCAGGACGACCGGGCCGACACGCGTCGAAATGCGCCCGTACTGGGTGTTGCAGGCGGCGCTGGCAATCGAGAGCGTGGCGAGGACGATCCCGATGCGGCTGCTCGACAGCCCGTAGCTGTCGCCGAGCACCAGCGGGATCGCCGTCAGCATGCCGTAGAACATGAAAAAGTGGACGAGTACGGTCAGGTTGGCGGCGACGGCGCGCGGGTACGCCAGCACACCCCGTATTCGCCGGAAATACTCCCGTACCGACTGCTGCTCGCCGATCGTCGGCTCGTCGAGCACCGACAGCGCGTAGAGGCCCACCAGGATCGCCACCCCGAAGAACAGGAAGGGTACTTGCCAGCGCACCGCCGCGAGCGTGCCGCCGACGAACGGGAAGATCGCCCCACTGCTCCCGATGGCCCCGCCGTTGATGCCGATGACGGCGCTGCGGCGCGGGTCGTCGTAGTAGTCGCCGATCAGCGTGATCGCGAGCATGATCAGCGCGCTGCCGCCGACTCCCTGAAGCACTCGCAACAGCAGGACCTGCCGGAACGTCGAGGCGAAGGCGATCCCCGCACCCGCCACGCCGAACAGCAGCAGGAGCGGGACGAGGGTCCAGCGACGGCCGATCCGGTCGGCCAGCAGGCCGATGAACGGGGTGAGCACGACCCCGGGGATGGTGAACGCCGGCACGATCAGGCCGACAGCGGCATCGCCGACACCGAACACGCCCTTCAGCTGGGGGAGCACGGGCGTGAGCAACGAGACGCCCATGATCCCGACCATCGAACTCGCGAGAACGACGTGGAGGTTCGACGCCTGCCACGGAACGGTGCCCGATCGAAGGCTCCCGGATTCGTTGGCACTCATCGTCCCTCGGCTACGACCCATTCACCGTCCGACATCAGCCGGAAGATGACGGACGACGACGGTTGGACGGCTATCCATTCTACGGGCCGTTCTCCGGATGGCGGTTTGATAGTTTGGGTTTCACGTATTTTTGCGTCCACATGGGTACGATCACACCCCGTTTGGCTATCCCACGGTGAGACGGTGAGTCGACGGGCTACTGGCCGACGATGTCGTCTTCGAGCGCCGCGACCTCGTCGATGATGCTCTCGACGTGGGGTTCCGCGACGCCGTTCGCACGCATGGCGTCGGCGAGATGGCCGGCGACGTGCGAGAACGCCGTCTCCGTGATCCCCATCCCTTCGTGGGCGCTCTGCATGTCGTCGCCGCTGTAATCGACCGGCCCGCCGGCGACGGCGCTCACGAACTGGACCTGGTGTGCGAAGAGCGCCTCCATGTCGTAACCCTCGAAGTACGGTTCGAGAAGCGGATCGTCGAGGACGCGCTCGTAGAAGTTCGCCACGACTGCTTCGACGGCCTCGCTGCCACCGATCTCCTGATACATCGAACTCCGTGCTGGCATCACCGGAACGAGGTGAGGGAGACGGGAATAGTTTCACCCGAACTCGTTCGGAATGAATGACTATCACAACCATGGTCCACAATAGCGTCATTCATCACTCCCGCTCGCACGCATTTTCATTATCTCTGATATGGTAGTTCGACGACTACTGGCTCGATACCGATCGACGGGCATCGCACCGACGGGCATCGCACCGACGGCGAACGGGAGGGGTCCGGCCGACGGCGAATCGGTCCCCGTCGATTCGGTGGCTCACGGCTCCCGATCGCGGCTTCTCCGAACCGCGAGGAACCCGCCGAAGACGAGCGGCGAGAGAACGGCCATCAGCCCGCTCCCGGCCAGCGCGCCGCCCCACGGCGTCGAGAGCACGTCGCCGGCCGACGGGAGATCGGGGTTGCCGACGACGAGCAGCCCCTTCATCCCGAGCTGCTCGTAGGCCGGGCAGGAGTATTTCACCACCCGATTGCCGGTGAACGTCCACTCGAACGTCTCCCCGTCCGTCCCGCTGAAGTCGGTCCAGAACGACTCGTCGTCGGCGACGACTGTGAGCGCCTCGCTCTCCTCCAGCCGTCGCCAGACGACCGTCGTCCCGGGATCGACGTGGATCGCTGGTGGGTCGAACGCGAAGATCCCGCCGTTGCCCGGCGCGCCCACCCCGATCTCGACCCGATCGCGACCGGTGCGGTCGACGACCTCCTCGAAGTTCTCGACATCGTCGAGCCAGCCACCGTACGGCGACGATGATTCCTCACTACCGTTCCCCGCGCCGCTCTCGACGGCGGCATCGGCACCGACGAGGATCGCCCCGCGCATCCCCATGCTCCGGTGGGGCACGCAGGCGTAGTTGACCGCCCCCTTCTCCTCGACGGTGTGCTCGAACGTGTGGCCGGCCTCGCTCGCGGTCTCGCTCTCGAAGGCCCCGTTTTCGGCGACGACGTTGTGGCCACCGCCCTCGCCGGTCCACTTCCAGGTGACCGTGGTTCCTGGATCGACGCGGACGGCCGGCGGCGAGAACGCGAAGTTCCCGCCGTTGCCCTTCGCGCCGACGGCCACTTCGATCTGCTTCGTTCCCGTCTTGTCGACCACCTTCTCGAAGTTGTCGACGCCGTCGAACCAGCCCGCAGCGCCGCTCTCCTGTGCGCTGGCGGTTCCCGCCGTCGCGCCGACCGTCCCGATGCCGACGGCCGTGCTGCCGGCGACTTTCAGGAACCCCCGTCGACCGCATCGTGCCGCGCTTGGGTCCGCTGTGGTTCCCCGCATCGCGATCACTTCCCGTCGTAGCCGGCGTACTCCATGAGCTGGCCGAAGATGTCGGAATCCATCGCCTCGCGGTAGACGATCGCGCCGAGCATCCCGCCGGGATAGCTGTCGCCGTTCATCACGTGGTTGACCTTGTGGCAATGCAGGAGGTAGATACCCGGGTCGGCGTCGGCGGTGAACTCGATCACGCGGCGCTCGGCGGGCGCGACGTTGGTGACGTCCTGATCGTAGCGGGCGACCTCGGGAATCACGCCGCCGTCGTGCTCGATCACCTCGAAGCGGTGGTTGTGGGTGTGCAGCGGGTGGGACATGTAGCCGCCGTTGACGAAGTGGACTCGAACGGTGTCGCCCTTGTCGACGATGATCGGCGAGCCGTCCTCGGGGTGGAACGAGCGCGGGGCGCTCTTGCCGTTGATCGTGAACACGTCGGGATTGCGATCGCGTGGGCTGTACTGGGCGTCGCCGCCGGCCATCATCCGGTTGAGCCGGGAGTCCCACTCCTTGACCGTCATGAAGTACTCCTTGTCGGCCGGCTCGTATCCCTTCGGGTCGACGCGGAGGATGCCGTACATCCCCATGTCGATGTGACGATGGGTCTGGTAGTGGCAGTGATAGAAGTGCGTGCCGGGGACGTTCGCCGGGATGGAGTAGGTGTGTTTCTCCCCCGGCTCGACCTGGATCCCGGTCGTGGTCGGTACGCCGTCGTTCTTCCAGGTCTTCTGTGAGCCGTGGAAATGGACCGTGTGCGGGCGCATCCCGTCGGTGTTGTCGAGAGTCACTTCCATGTCGTTGCCCTCGGTAGTCCGGAGGATCGGTCCCGGCACGCTCGCCGGCCCGTCGTCGGCCTTGAACGCCCAGACCTGCGGGAGTTCGATCGGCCCGCCCATCGTCTCCTTGGGATGGACCGCGTGTCG
Source organism: Halococcus qingdaonensis (assembly GCF_024508235.1). Classification (NCBI taxonomy): domain Archaea; kingdom Methanobacteriati; phylum Methanobacteriota; class Halobacteria; order Halobacteriales; family Halococcaceae; genus Halococcus; species Halococcus qingdaonensis. The sequence goes on from NZ_CP101943.1 coordinate 2,472,554, forward strand.
GCACTGCTGGGTGCTGAGCGTCACCTTCCCACCCTGATCGTCGACCTGCACGACCTCGGGTGGCGAGGTGTACGGGAGTTTGCCGCCGCTCCCGCTCACGTTCGCCGGCGGATCGCCGAGCGTCGGGTTCGTCGCCGACTGCCGGCCACCCGCCGTGCAGCCGGCGAGCAGCGCCGTGCCGACACCGCCGCTCGCCGCCAGAAACTCCCGCCGTGAGATGCCCGTCCCCGGAGCGCCGATCCGATCGGTCATGATACAGTTGCAGCTACGAACGGGAGTTGAATAAACCGCGAACCCGATTTTCATTCGGTGAGAACCGGCCTACTGGTGGCTGACGGTAATACGTATTTCCATCACGATCTCACACGACCCGTCACGATCGGCCCCATGGACGCGCCCGCTCGCCGACAGTCCGGTGGCTGCCGCCCGATTCAGACGAGCGGCGCGACCAGTTCCTCGCCGGCGTCGAGCAACGCCGCGACCCGCTCCTCGCTTTCGGCCTCGGCGTAGACCCGAAGCACGGGTTCCGTCCCGCTCGGACGGACGAGCAGCCACGCGCCGCTTTCGAGCACGGTCTTGAACCCGTCTGTGGTCACGACGTCCGCGACCGCCTCGCCCGCGACCCGGTCGGGCAGTTCACCCTCCAGCTCGTCGAGTACACGCGCCTTCTCGTCGTCCGGACAGTCGACACTGATCTTCGACTGGTGGATTTCGCCGTGCTCGTCGAGTAGGCGATCGACCCGGTCGTCGAGCGGTTCCTCGCGCTCGGCGGCCGCCGCGAGCAGTGCCAGGAGCACACCGTCCTTCTCCCGGACGTGGCCGGCGACCGAGAACCCGCCCGACTCCTCGCCGCCCACGAGCGCGTCGGCTTCAGCCATCGCCCGCGCGACCCACTTGAACCCGACCGCCGTCTCGACGACCGACTCGCCGTGGGCCTCGGCGATGCGATCGACGAGGAACGTCGTCGAGACGGTTCGCACCGCCGACCCCGATGCCGATTCCAGGAGGAAGTCGTAGAGCGCGGCGAAGAACAGGTTCTCGTCGAGATGGCCCCGTTCGGGCGTCACCACGGCGAGCCGGTCGGCGTCGCCGTCGTTGGCGATGCCGAGGTTCGCGTCGCCGTCCTGGACGTGCGTCGCCAGCTCGCCGAGATGCTCGGCGCTCGGTTCGGGCGACGTGCCGCCGAAGTCGGACGCGCGCTCGCAGCGCAGCCGCTCGACCGACGCACCCGCCGCCGAGAGCAGTTCGTCGGTGACACCACGGCCGCTGCCGTGCATGGCGTCGTAGGCGACGGTCAGGTCGTCGAGGGCGGCCTCGTCGGCGTACTCCGCCACGAGATCGTGGGCGTGTTCGGCGTGCGAGGCGACGAAATCCGTCTCCCGGATCGTCCCCCACTCCGCTTCGGGGAGCGACGTCGGCTCGGCGAGGTTCGCCTCGATCGACTCCGTGATCTCGGGCAGCGCGGGCGCGCCGTCGTCGGGGATGAACTTCACGCCGTTGTACTCCGCCGGGTTGTGCGAGGCCGTGACCATCAGCCCGCCGGCGAGATCGCGGTCGGCGATCGCCCAGGCCAGCAGCGGCGTCGGGCGATCACGCTCGGGGAGGAGCACGTCGAACCCGTTGGTCGCGAGCACGCGCGCGAGCTCCTCGGCGAACCCGCGCGAGCTCTCGCGGGCGTCGTAGCAGACGCCGACCGGCGCGTCGCGCCCGTCGAGGTGGGTCGCGACCGCCTGGCCGACCATCCGCACGCGGGGTGCGGTGAAGACGTCGAGCGTCGCCCGCCAGCCGTCGGTACCGAACGAGATAGCGTCCATGCCTCCGGTGTCGCCGCCGTGAACAAAAGCTTCCCGTCACTCGCACAGCCGTTCCTTCCGACTGTGCGAGAGCCCCTTGATCTCGTGTTCGCGCGACAGCGCCGCTCCTTTGGCGTCGAACGTCTCCGTGTGGCGCAGCTCGACAGGTGTCCGCCCGCGGGTGTATTTCGCGCCGGTGCCGGCGTTGTGCTCGGCCACCCGTCGCTCGACGTCGGTCGTGTAGCCGGTGTAGAGGGAGCCGTCGCTACACTCGACGATGTAGACGTGGTGGCTCACGGAGGGCGTTCAGGCGTTTTTCGCGCGTTCTTTGGCCGCCTCGGCGATGCCGGCGTTCGCCGCGCAGCCGGGACAGGCGAACAGCCGCCCGTCCTCGTCGGCGAACACCCGCTCGAACTGCTCCGAGACGTGCTCGCCACAGTAGTCACATTCTGGCATATGTGGTATGCTGGCAGTGGTTTTGCCAACGATGATTGTAGGGTCTCAAGCAGTAAATACCCTTTCCGCGGCGGTATCGCCGCTGCACAACCCTGTCCTCCGTGCCCGTCTTCGCTCATTTTCGTGCCTCGTCGAGTGCCCGTGCAATCAACCCTGCCTGTGCGCCCGCGACGAACCCCGCATCGACGTTCACGGTCGTGAGTGCGGTACACGACTGGAGCGCGCCGGCGAGCGCCGCCTCACCCTCTCCCCCATAGCCGTAGCCCGAGGCGGTCGGCAGGGCGATCACGGGAACGCCGACGAGTCCGGCGATCACGGTCGGCAGCGCGCCCTCGCGCCCGGCGGCGACCACGAGCACGTCCATATCTCGGAGTTCGCCGAGTTCGTCGAACAGTCGATGGACGCCGGCGACGCCGACGTCGTCGTAGCGCTCGACGGTGGCCCCCATCTCACGAACGACGGCCGCCGCCTCGCCCGCCGGCCCCGCGTCGACCGTGCCGGCGGTGACGATCCCGACCGTCGCCTCCAAGACTGGCGGCTCGAAGTCGACCGTCCGCACTCGGAGGACGTTCGCGCGCTCGTCGTGGTCGATCTCCGCCGCAGGCCAGTCGTCGGAGAGTCGGTCACGCACCGTCGCGGCGGTGTCGTCGTCGATCCTGGTGGCGAGTCCGCGTCCCGTCGTTTCGAGGGCGAGATCGAGTAGTTCGTGGATCTCGTCGGTCGTCTTCCCCTCGGCGAACACCGCCTCGGGGACCCCGCTCCGTGCCTCGCGGGCGGCGTCGAACCGTCCCGCCTCGCCCGTCGCGTAGCCCGCGAGGCGCGCTTCGGCGGTCGCTATCGAGATCTCGCCCGCCGCGAGGGCGGCCAGCGTTTCGCGCATGCGCTCCCTGGGTGCTGGACGTACTACTCCTCGTCGTCTTTCCGACGGCCGATCACCGTCGATCGGCGGTCCGCTTCGGCCGTCTTTGGTAGATTTCACACCGCTGTTCGTGGTATTTTCCGACCGCCGGCGTCGCCATCATCCCGGGTGACTGGACGAACCGCTTCGAGAGCGCCGATATCGAGTGATTATGGCAATATTTATAAAGCGCCCTTTTGAAAACGGCCCTGTATGGCAGACCTGATCGTCAAAGCCGCCGTGAAGGATGAGCTGAGTGACATGAATGTCTCGTCGGACTTCTACGATGCCCTCGACGAGGAGGTCTCGTCGCTGCTCGAAAACGCCGCCCGCCGCGCCGACGAGAACGACCGCAAGACCGTGCAGCCGCGCGACCTGTAAGGTCGACCGCTCGATTTTCGAACTATTTTACCGCCGATCAGCGACGGCTACAGCCCGCATCGATCGTCAGGGCCGTGTGGTGGGACATCTCATTGGATATCCATCCGGATGAAGCGATGCCGGCTCACTCCCACCAGTACGACTGTGGCGGCGAGCAGGAGGGCCGCGCCGGCGACGTCGTACACACCATCCAGCAGGATGTCGTTCGGGTCGAAGTGGGCCATCGGGGCGACGTTCGCCAGCCAGCCGACGTCCGTCACGGGGACGAACGATTGGAAGAGATACAGCGCGAACAACAGCCCGATGGCGGCGTTTCTCGCGGTGTCGGCGTCGTCGAGAAACACCGAGAGCGCCAGTCCGATCGCCCCACAGCAGAGCAGATACGGGATCGAGAGCGCGTGGAGGGCGGCGAGCTCCGCGAGGGGAACGGTGACGTCGACGTACCATGCGGCGAGGGCGATCACCGCCGGCGTGACGACGCTCGCGGTGACGATCGGGACGAGCAGCGCGAGGAACTTCTCGAACACCACCGTGCCCCGCGAGATCGGCGCGGAGAGCAACACGTCCATCCGGTCGGTCTCGACGTCGTCGGCGATCGACCCCGCTGCGGTGTAGGCGAGGTAAATACCGAAGAACAGACTCCAGAACAGGGTGTAGAACTCGCCGGCGAGCAACCCCTCGGCGCTCGATAGGCTTTCGAGACCGAACGCCTGGACGAACGGCTGTGGCAGTTGCGTGGTGAGCTGCTCGAACTGGGCGCTCGTGGCGACGTCGGCCGTGACGAGCGGCGCGGCGGCGACGAACGCGACACCCATGAGCGCGAAGGCTGCGCTGAGGCCGAGTGCGGCGGTGATCCGTTGTTCGCCCTCGTATCGGAAGACGTCGAGCGTCATCCGATATCCATCCTCCCGAACCGAACGAGACCGACGAGCACCAACACCACAGCCGCCACGAGCAGGATCGCCCCGCCCGCGAGGTCGTAGCTGCCGTCGACGAGGATCGCGGTCGGATCGATGTAGTTCATCGGTGCGACGATTCCTAGGATCTCGTAGTCGGTGCCGATGAACACCGTTTCGAGCAGATACGTGACGACGAGCGTTCCGACGGCGGCGATCCGTGCGTGGCTCTCGTCCGTGAAGAACACCGAGAAGACGAAGCCGACGGCCGCACAGCAGAGCAGGTAGGGGACGGCGAGCGCGTGGAGCACGACGAGGTTCACGGGATCGAGGGTTTGGTCGAGGACGCTCGCAGCCACGGCGAGCACGATCGGCGTGACCGCGTTGATCGCGAGGATCGGGAGTAGTAGCGAGAGGAACTCCTCGCCGGCGAGTCGTGTCCGCGAGACCGGCGCGGCGAGCAGGCTGTCGATCCGGCCGGACTCGATCTCGCCGGCGATCATCGAGGCCGCGTTGTACGCGAGGTAGATGCCGAGCACGAGCAGCCAGCCGACCTGGTAGAGTTCGACCGCGAGGATGCCCGAAAGGGTGTTCATGCTCTCGATGCCGAGCCCCTCCGTGAGCTGTTTGGGAAGCTCGGCGAAGAGACTCGCCAGATCGAGGTCGGTGAACGAGGGGGCGATCGCCACGAACATCGTGCCGTAGAACGCCGCCGCGATCACGATCGTGAGCGCGAGCATCGCCCGGCGCTCGCTCTCGTAGCGCGCGACCTCAAACATCCGCGCTCTCCTCCGGACTCGATTCCGCTTCAGCCGTCCCGCCGGCTGTCGACTCCGTGTCGGGATCGACCTCGCCGTAGAAACGCATGAACACGTCCTCCAGGGGTGCGTCCGCGATGTCGAGATCGAGGATATCGTACGCCACGAGATGCGAGAGGAGATCGTTGTAGTCGCCCGTGAACGTGAAGTTCACGCTCGTGCCGTCGCGGCCGCCCGACGAGACATCCCCGTTTTTGGCGGCTCCATCGGTGGACGACGATCGGTCGCCCGTCGTTTGCGCCCCGTCACCTCTCTCGCCCCCATCGGCCGTCGTCGGCCGGGACGATTGCTCGTCGCCAGCGACGCTCACGTCGTGTGCGCCCTCGATGGCGAACTCTTCTCTGTCGACGGGATCGGCGACGCGCACCGAGACGCGCTTGCCGCCGCGGTCGAGCAGGGTTTCGACGTCTTCGAGTTCGACGAGGTGGCCGTTCCGGATGACGCCGACCCGATCGCAGATCTTCTGGACCTCGCTCAGGATGTGTGAGGAGAAGAAGAACGTCTTCCCCTTCGCCTGCTCGTCGCGGATGAACTCGTAGAAGCGCTCCTGCATCAACGGATCGAGCCCGGAGGTGGGCTCGTCCATGATGACGAGATCGGGGTCGTGCATGAACGCGAGCACGATGGCGAGTTTGCGCTTGTTGCCCGTCGAATACTCGCCGATCTCCCGCTCCATCGGCGGGTCGAACAGTTCGAGCAGCTCCTCGCTGCGCGTGTCGCCCTTGAGCGACGCCTGATAGCGCAGAAACCGCTCGCCGGTGACGTCCTCGTCGAATCCCATCTCGGCGGGGACGTATCCCAGGTGGCGCTTGGCCTCGATCATCGCGTTCCGATCGGTGACGTCGTGACCCAACACCGTTGCGCTCCCGCTCGTCGGCGACTGAAACCCCATCAGCGTGCGGATCGTGGTCGATTTGCCAGCGCCGTTCGGGCCCAGATAGCCGAACACCTCGCCCTCGCGCACCTCGAAGGTGAGATCCTCGTTGGCGCGAACGTCGCCGTAGTGTTTGGTCAGCTCCTCGGTTGTGATTGCGGCCATGGTTCGGCTCGTCCCGATCGCTACGCCCCATGAACGGATGAACGTTGGTCCGAGTCGTTGTCACCGATGCTCGATCCGTGATTTTGTTCCATGGTGAAACTGTCACGAACAGCGGTCGTACGGCCGACAGGAACCCGGAGACCGGCCGCGAGCGTATCGTCGCCTATATATTGGATGGCACGAAATGACACTGCATGCCGGAATGCCAGAACTGTGGTGCGTTCGTGACGGCGGCGTATGCGCGAGTGTTCACCCCAAGCGGCATCGACGAACCACGCGTCTGTCCCCAGTGTGAGGACAAGATCCGCGACGGCGCGGACGTCAGACAGGCGCGCTCGACGCGACGAAGCTAACCTCACTCCTTCTGACGTGCATTCGCGACGACGGCGCTCGCCAGCTCGAACAGCTCCTCGCAGCGCCCCTCGTCGCGCGCCTCGGCGGTGATTCGTACGAGCGGCTGTGTCCCGCTCGCTCGCACCAGCACCCAGCCGTCGTCGAAATCGATCCGAACGCCGTCGAGCGTCCGCACGTCGTCGTACTCCGCAGTCACCTGCTCCTCGACACGCTCCATCACTCCGCTCTTGTCCGCGACCTCGATGCTCTCGCGGCGAATGGGATACGTTTCGATCTCGGCGACGCGCTCGGCGAGCGGGCGCTCGGCGGCGAGGGCCACCAACCGACAGGCTGCGAGCGGGCCGTCCGGACAGAGGGTTTGTGTGGGCCATATCCACGCACCGCTCGGCTCGCCGCCGAAGACCACGTCCGCATCGGTCGCGCGCTCGGCGACGAAGACGTCGCCGACCTTCGTGTGAGTCACCGACGCCGCCGGCGCGAGCGCGTCGTCGACCGCGAGGCTCGTGTCGACGGGGACGGCGACTTGGGGATCGTCGACGTCGCTCTCGGCGACTGCCTCGCGGGCGAAGAGTGCGAGCTGGACGTCGCCCGGAACGAACTCGCCCTCACCGGTCACGGCACGCAGGCGGTCGGCGTCGCCGTCGTGGGCGAGCCCCACCGTGGCGTCGCTCGCCTCGACCAGCGCGCGGAGCGACTCGCAGTTCTCGGCGGTGGGTTCGGAGGGCCGTCCCGGGAAGGAGCCGTCGGGCTGGGCGTTGAGCGTCTCGACCTCGCAGCCGAGCGTCTGGAGCGCCCTGACCGTGACCTCGCCGGCACCGTTGCCGAGATCGACGATCACTGATGGCGGATCGTCGATTTCGATCTCGGCGAGCACGTTCAGGTGGTGTTCGCCCGCGTCGATCTCGCGTCGCTCGCCGAGCTCGTCCCACGGGACGAGGTTCGACTCGCCTTCGCGTACGCGTCGGGCGATCTCCTCGCGTCGTTCCTCGTCGAAGGCCTGTCCGCTCGGCTGCCAGAGCTTGATCCCGTTGTCCGGTGCCGGGTTGTGGCTCGCCGTCACCGAGACGCCCGCGTCGGCCTCCTGCCAGCCGACCGCTCTGGCCACCGTCGGCGTCGCTGCCAGTCCTGCGTCCAGGACGTCGGTGCCGGACTCGCGCAGGCCGGCAGTTAGTGCGTCGGTCAGGAAACGGCCGCTCGCGCGCGGGTCGCGTCCGACGACGACGCGCTCGGCGTCGATCCCGAGCGCGCGCCCCACGTCGAGGGCGAGCGCTGCGGTGACTTCCTCGCCGACCGGTCCCCGGATACCGCTGGTGCCGAACATAGTCGTTCGAGTGCCGAGCCGTACAAAACGCTGACTCACGCGACCACGCCGCTCCAACCCGGATACGAACGCTCTTTCGGATGGCCGACACACACGCTCCATGACCATCGTACTCGTCCGTCACGGCGAAACCGACTGGAACGCCGAGCGACGCCTCCAGGGCTGGGCACCGACGCCGCTGTCCGAGCGCGGGCGTGAGCAGGCAACCCGTGTCGGCGAGCATCTCGCCGCGCGCTACGCGTTCGATCGGGTGATAGCCTCCGATCTCCGGCGGACCCGCGAGACGGCCGAGCGCATTCAGCAGGCGGGTGTCGAACCCGAACCGACGTTCGAGCAGCGCTGGCGCGAGCGCGATTTCGGCGTCTATCAGGGGCTGACCTACGAGACGATGTTCGAGGAGTATCCCGAATTCTCCGTGGGCCAGTCAGGCGAGTCAGCGCTCGCAGTGACGCCCGAACGCGGCGAGAGCCTGCTCGATCTGCGCGAGCGCGTGCTCGCCGGCTTCGACGCGATCGCTGACGACGAAACGGTGCTGGTCGTCACCCACGGCGGGCCGCTCTACGCGGTCTGTAGCCACGCTCTGGACGCTGATTACGCGACGGTTCTCGACGAGCACTCACAGGACAACTGTGCAGTGAACGAGATCAGGCCCGCGGCGGACGGGTTCGAGCTGGTTCGACGGAACGATACGAACTACCGCGATGCGGCGTAGAGCCGATCGATCGTCCTATCGCTGGGACTCCCGGAGGATCAGCGGCTCGATGGCGAGCGTCCGCTTGGCGAGCGTCACGATGCGTGAGATGTAGGAGACGAGCAGCAGGAACGGCAGCAGCGTTATCGTCAGGCTGGCACCGACCAACAGCGCAATGTTCTCGATGCCGAGCGTGCTCCCCGGGAACGTCCCCGCCTCACCGATCACCATCATGATGCCAGCGACGGCGAGCGCGGGGACCGCCGCGTAGAGGATGAGCTGTGAGAGCGACGTCAGCGCCCACTCGAAATACAGCGTCTTGACGTGTTCGCGCGCCGGGCCGAACATCGAGAGCGCGGTCTTCAGCTCGTTCAACAGCTCGTTCTCGCGCTCGCCGAGGTCCGCCTCGTGATCGTTGAGCAGACGTTCGACCTGAAAGATCTTCCAGCCGTAGTTGTAGTTCAGCGCGGCGAACACCACGTCGAAGTTGCCGAACGTGCCTCCCTGCAGCTGATCGCGGACGGTCTCGGAGTTGCCGATGACGCTCTGGGTGAACTGGTCGATCTCCCACCGGAGCTGGTCGCTCTCGATGTCGTCGAACCCGTCGCGGATCGCTTCGGCCCGATCCTGACTGACGTCGATGATGTTCCGGAGGAACGCCGAGGGGTCGGCCGGGCTCGGCGAGCCGACGAGTTCCTCGGTGTAATCACGGAAATCCATCGAGTCCTCCATGCGCTGGCGCTGCTCGCCCAGCGGACCGTTCTCCTGTGAGAGCACGAGCTGGGAGATGGTGACGACGAGTGTCACGCCGGTGATGACCGCGCTGATCATCGTCGAAAAGAGCGTATCGATCGTGTCGCTGTTGTTGAGTTGGGGGACCAACGGCGGTGGTAGTTCAGTCACGCCGATGACGAACACGATGAAGAACGCGATCGCGAGCCCGGCCGTGACGAGGAGTCGGTTCGCCTTGAGCAGTAGCCAGAGTTTGAGGCGGCTCTCGTTGGCGCGCTCGCGCATCGTGTTCGCCGTGCTCACGTCGAGATCTTTATCGACCGCTGAATCGTCGATGTCGGCCGTCACGACCCGTCTCCCGTCGCTGCCGAGTGGGGCCGTTCGAAGACGATATACTTGGTTCCCCCACTGGTGTAGTCGATCGTCTCGACGAGTCGCCAGCCCTCGGCCGCCAGTTCGTTGATCGCGGCCTCCGGGTTGGCGGCCTCCTTTTTCGTCTCGTCGCGTGGTGGCCTGAGAATCTCGTACTCCCACCGCCGGGAGTCCTGATCGTCCATATGCCGTCCAGATTCGGCGACAGTAAAAGTCCCCACGTCTGCCGCACGGCTCGCCGCTATCTCAGGGCAGCCGGTTCCCGCCGGTCGAGACGTTGAGCGTGTCGAGCGTCGTCGAGTTCACGCTGTTGGAGGCGACGATCGTCGCGTTCCGGTTCGTCGGCACCCAGATCGGAACGACGCTCTGGCCCGACGCGACGCTTACCGTGTCGTACGCCTCACCGCTCTCGCCGATGATCGCGATCGTCGTGACGTTGCTCGCCGCCGGTGTTGAGCGCAGCGTGGCGTTCACGCGGAAATGCTCGCTCGCCCACGGCTCCTCGACCGAGAGACTCTCGAAGACCGCCGAGTCGTCCGTATCCGCCGATATCGACGGTCCGAGCGTGAGACAACCGCTGGAAACGAGAACGACGACGAGCACGATCGCGAGAGCACGACGCGGGGCTCCGACCATACCCGTCGTTCACCGGTCGCGAGGAAAACGATTCTGGTCGGTACAACCACCGGCTGAAACGCCCACCCCGTCAGCTCCGTTCGACCATCGTCGTCAGCATGATCCCGTAGCCGATGACGAGCGCCACGAGGCCCGTCACCAGCGCGATCTCCACGGGACCGCTCGCACCCGAGCCGATGGCAACGACCGTGCCCGTCGCGCCGGCGACTGCTCCCGCTTCTGCGCGTCGCGCTTTGTCGAAGCTCTCCCGATCGAGCCGAACGCCCATGTACAATATTTCAACTGGCGATCAATGAATCTTTCTCCGACGGCAGCGCGTGTGCGCTTCAGTCCTCTGGGGTCGGGTACTCCGCACCGAGATCGAGATCATCCTCGGTGGTTCCTTCGCCGGGGCTGACGCTGCCGGTTCGATAGCCCTCCAGATCGAGCGTCACGTGCTCGAAGCCGATGTCCGAGAGGTGATCGCGGGCCGCGCGGGCGAAGTCGGGATCGAGCGCGCGCTCCAGCTCGTCGGGCGCGACCTCGATACGGGCTAGGCCGTCGTGATCGCGCACGCGGAACTGCTCGAACCCCCAGGTTCGCAACAGGGTTTCGGCCTTCTCGACGCGCGTCAGCCGCTCCTCGGTGACCTCCAATCCCGTGGGGATCCGCGAGGAGAGACACGCCATCGATGGTTTCTCCGAGACCGAGAGCTCGTACTCGCGGGCGATCTCCCTGACCTCCTCCTTGGTGATCCCGTGTTCGAGCAGCGGCGAGTAGGCGTTCAGCTCCTCGACGGCGCGAAGGCCGGGCCGGTGGCCCCCGCCCGGATCGGAAGCGTTCGTCCCGTCACAGACGGTCTCGATTCCCAGCTCGCGGGCGGCGTCGAACATCGCCGACAGCCGCATCGTCCGGCAGTGATAGCAGCGCTCGCCGTCGTTCTTGACGAACTCGTCGCTATCGAGCTCGGAGAACTCGACGATCTCGTGGCGGATCCCGATCTCCTCGGCGACCTCGCTGGCCCCGCCGAGTTCGGCGTCGGGCAGCGTCTCGCTTTTCGCGGTGCAGGCCACCGCGTCGTCGCCGAGCGCGTCGTGGGCCAGCGCTGCGACGACGCTCGAATCTACGCCGCCGGAAAAGGCGACGAGCACGCCGTCACTGTCCGCGAGATCTTCGCGGGCGGCGACCGCTTTCTCTCGGACGCTCATGGTCACGATGGGCGGTCGCGCGCCAAAAGCACGGCGCTCGTGCGCTGCCCGGATGGTTTTTCTCCCCGGCGGGGGAGTATCGACTCGATGGAGCTCGAATCCATCTCCGGGGTCGGGGAGAAGACCGCGGCACGCCTCCAGTCGATCGAGGAGCCGGAGCGCGCGCTGCGGGAGGGTGACGTGGCGGCGCTCGCGCGCGCACCGGGGATCACGCCGGGACGGGCGGCGGCTATCGCCCGCGCGGCCATCCGTGCCGAACACGACGATTCGGGGACCTTCCTCGCCACCGATCGCGCACGGGAGATCCATCGCACCGTGCTCGATCTCCTCCAGGAACGCGCGGTCACCGACGACGCCGCCCACAGGTTAGAGACGCTCTTCCCGACGGGCAGCGCTTCGCGCATTGAGGAGGTCCGCGAGTGGGTCGAGACGGCGATGGAACGCGAGCCCGATCCCGACACTCTGGACGCGCTCGTCGGCGTCGGGCCACTTGAATCCCCGCCGACGGACCGAATTCGTGAGCGCTGTCTCGCGACCGCGGACGCCGAACGCCACGCCGAGGCCCAGGAGGCGTTCCCGGAGCTGTCGGTCGAGATCGTCGAGGACACGCGCGGGCTGGCGGATCTCGCGCGCGGCTACGCGACCGTCATCGTTCTCGACGAGGCGTTCGCCGGCGTCGACATCGACGGCGACGTGCGCGTCATGCCGGACGCGCTCGACAGTCCTGAGGAGGTGGTGCCCGAGCGCACGCTCGCCTTCTTCGCGCACAACCGCGAGCGCATCCGCGCGGCGAGCGCCGTCCATCGCGTCGCAGAGCTCGACGCACCCCTCGATCTCGCGGCGCTCAACGATCGGCTCGTGAAGCTCGACGACGACGGCACGGTGATCGGCGACGACGAACTCGACCGGCTGGAACGCGCCGTCGCGGACCTCGATGCGGCGGTCTCCACGGCCGAAAGCGTCGCCAACGATCGTCTTCGGGAGGCCATCGAGGAGCGCGACGTCACGATCGAGGGGGCCGATCTGCTCTCGCTGGTCGAGCAGGGCGCGGGCGTCGATTCGCTTCTCTCGCGCGAACTCGAAGACGAACACGCCGCCGCCATCGAGGCCGCACGCGACCAGCTCGTCGATGCGCTGGCGCTCGACAGTAGCGAGGCCGAACTCGCGACGCGCGCGTTCCCCGAGGAGCCGATGTTTCCGGTCGAGCACGACGAGGGGATCGTCAACCGCCTGCGCGAGGACCTGACGGTGGCGCGCGATCGGCGGGCGAGTCGATTGAAACGCGATCTCGCGGCCGATCTCGCCGGCATGCGCGAGGGCTGTGACGAGCTCGTCCAGGCGGCGCTCGCGCGCGACGTCGAACTCGCCGTGTCGCGCTTCGCCCGTGATTTCGACTGCGTGCTCCCCGCCTTCGAGGGCTCGGGCATCGCCATCGAGGGGGGTTGCTCGCCGCTGCTCGACTGCGCCTTCGCGAAGGTCGAGCCGATCGACTACGAGGTGTCGGGCCCGACCCTCCTCTCGGGCGTGAACTCGGGCGGCAAGACATCGACGCTCGACCTGCTCGCGCTCGTGACGGTGCTCTCGCATATGGGGTTGCCCGTCCCCGCCGACTCGGTTCGCATCGAGCGCTACGAGGCGCTGCACTACCAGGAGAAGAGCCAGGGCACGCTCGATGCGGGCGCGTTCGAGGCCACGCTCCGGGAATTTGCCGGCCTCGTCGCCGGCGGAAAACACCGACTCGTCCTCGTCGACGAACTCGAAAGCATCACCGAGCCCGGCGCGTCGGCGACGATCATCGCCGGCATCCTGGAGGAGCTCGCCGGCAGTACGACGGGCGTGTTCGTCTCACATCTCGCTGGCGAAATCAGCGAGGCGGCGGATTTCTCGGTCTCGATCGACGGGATCGAAGCCGTCGGACTCGAAAATGGAGAACTGGTCGTCGAGCGCTCGCCGAAGAAGGACGTGCTCGCGCGCTCGACGCCCGAACTCATCGTCGAGAAGCTCGCCACGGAATCCGACGACGACACCGACGGGTTCTACGAGAAACTGCTGGGGAAGTTCGAGTAGTCGGGTCGGTATCGCGCGTCCGATCCGCCATCGCGCTCCCGAACGGCTGTCCGCACGGAGTGGAACCGCTGATCGACTCACCGCGAATCACGACACGGACGGGAGTCGCGTGCCGCCGCAACCGCGGCAAACGAAACTCCGGTTGTACCAGCAGTTATGCCGTTGGGCCGTCTCCCGTCGATCGCAATGGACGTCCACGAGGGTCTAACCCGTTCGTACGAGCGCACGTTCAGCGAGGACGACATCCAGCGATTCGCCGAACTGTCGGGCGATACGGGCCAACAGCACGTCGAGCGCGATGCCGAGGGCCGACTGATGGCCCAGGGACTGCTCACCGCGACGCTCCCGACGAAACTCGGCGGCGACATCGACTATATCGCCCACACGCTCGAGTTCGAGTTCGTGCGCCCGGTCTTCGCCGGCGACGCCATCACCTGCGAGTCGGAGATCCGATCGCTCACCGAGACCGACGACCGGACGCTGATGGAGTCGACGTTCGTCTGCCACAACGGGGACGGGGAGGTCGTCATGCGCGGCGAGTCCGAGGGGATGATCCCCGCGTAGAACCGCCCGCCGCCCGCACTGACCTCTCCCCTCCCAAATTACCACTGCTCATATCGCGCTGGCAATAATTACTGACAACTAACGAAGGGTTTTGGTGAGGGAGCCGGTAGCACGGGTATGGACGACGACCGGCGGTTCGACACGACTGCTATCGCCACCGGCGGGCGCGCCTCGGAGACCGGCGACGTAGTGCGACCGATTCACCTCTCCTCGACGTTCGAACTCGACGCGCTCGATCCGAGCGTCGGGCTCGACGACGCCGACCCGGCGGCCGGCGAGTTCCTCTACTCGCGACTCTCGAACCCGACGCGACACGCCCTCGAAGAGCGCCTCGCAGCGCTCGAAGGTGGCGACCGCGCGTTCGCCTTCTCTTCGGGCACGGCGGCGATCGCGACCACGGCGCTCTCGGTCGTCGAACCCGGCGACCACGTCGTCGCGTTCGACGATCTCTACGCCGGCACGCGCCGCCTCCTGGAGACCGTCTTCGAGAACCGTCTCGACGTGGCCGTCGATTTCGTCGACGCGACCGATTCCGAGACCGTGGCGGCAGCCATCGAGCCCGAAACGACCCTCGTGATGATGGAGACGCCGACGAACCCCCTGCTGAAGCTCTGCGACATCGAGGCCATCGCGGCGGCGGTCGGCGACGACGCGACCTTCGTCGTCGACAACACCTTCCTGAGTCCGTACTTCCAACAGCCGCTCGAACTGGGAGCCGACGTCGTGGTCCACAGCACGACCAAGTATATAAATGGTCACTCCGACTCGGTCGGCGGCGCGGCGATCACGAGCGATGCCGACCTCGCCGCGACGCTCGAATTCCACCAGCGGGTCGGACTCGGCGACATGCTCGCCCCCTTCGATTCGTTCCTCGTCGCGCGCGGGCTGAAGACGCTCCCCGTCCGGATGGAGCGCCACGCGGACAACGCATCGATCCTCGCCACCCACCTCGACGAGCACGAGGCGGTTCGCACCGTGCACTACCCGGGGCTCGAGAGCCATCCCCAGCACGAACTCGCGCGCACACAGCAGTCCGGCTTCGGCGGTGTGCTCTCGTTCGAACTCGACGGCGACTTCGAGGATGCGCAGGCCTTCCTCGAAGCGCTCGACGTGTTCTCGCTCGCCGTGAGCCTCGGCGGCGTCGAGAGTCTCATCGAGCATCCCGCCGGGATGACCCACGAGCCGATCCCGCGCGAGACGCGCCTCGAAAACGGCATCACCGACACCCTGATCCGGGTCTCTGTCGGCATCGAACATCCCGAAGACCTGCTCGCCGATCTCGAACGCGGCTTCGCGGCGATGGAGCGGGCCGACGCGCCGACGACCGACTGAGTTGAGGGGTGGTCGGGGTGAGTTTTCAGAGCCCTCGCGTCGCTCCGCCGTTCCGGAAGTCCGCCGCGCCGGTGTATTCACCGGTCTCCGGGTCTTGTCGGATCGTCATGACGTTGCCGAGCGTCGTGAACGGCGAGAGCTCGTAGCCGAGATCGCGTAGCCCCTGCTGGACGTCCTCTGGCACGCTTGCCTCGGGATAGATCGCGGGCTCCGAGTTGGCGTAGAGGCGCGGTTCGGCGACCGCCTCGGCGAGGTCCATGTCGAAGTCGACGAGATTGATGATCATCTCCGCGACCGTCGTGATGATCGTCGTGCCACCGGGCGATCCCACCGTGAACAAGGGTTTCCCGTCGCGGAAGACGATCGTCGGGCTCGTCGAGCTGAGCGGCCGCTTGAGGGGTTGGACCTCGTTCGGACCGCCGGGTTCGGCATCGAAGTCGGTGATCTCGTTGTTGAGCATGAATCCGTGGCCGGGCACCATGATGCCGCTGCCGAACAGCTGCTCGATCGTGCTCGTCCACGAGACCATGTTCCCCTCGCTGTCGGCGACCGTGAAGTGCGTCGTGCTGCCGCGCGGGCTGGGAATGTACGGGCGCGGTGCGTCCTTGACTTGGGAGACGTCGTCGACAGTGAGTGGGTCGATGGCGTACGGTTCGCCGGGCTGGTAGCTCCACGGCTCCCCCGGCTGCTGGGTCTTGGTCGTCACCCCGCCGCCCTCGATCGTCGCCCGGCGCTCGCCGAGATACTCCTCGTCGAGCAGCCCCTGCCACGGCGCATCGACGAACTGTTTGTCGCCCATGTACTCGCCACGGTCGGCGTAGGCCAGTTTGTACGCCTCCGCCAGCAGTCGGTAGAGCTCGATCGACTGTCGATCGTACCCCGCGAGATCGAACGGTTCGAGCAGCGAGAGGATATGCGCGATCGTCAGCCCGCCGGAGCTCGGCAGCGGCTGCGTTCGCACCGTGACGTCGCCGTATTCGACGTACTCCGGCGTGTCGATGGTCACGTTGTACGCGCCCAGATCGGCGGGCGTCATGCTGCCGCCGTTCTTTTGGACGACGTCGGCGACCGCCTCACCGACACCACCTTTGTAGAGTGCGCCGACACCGTTCTCGGCGATGGTCTCGAAGGTCGCGGCGAGATCCGGCTGTTCGACACGATCACCGATGGCGAGCGGTGTTCCGCCGGGTGCGAACACCGAACGTGCTGCGTCGTTGAACTTCTCGTACTCCTCCTCGATCGTCCGTCCGAGGTAGTAGTCGACCCGCGTCCCGCCAGCGAGATCGATCGCGGGATCGATGAGATCGGTGATCTCCCGCGTGCCGAACCGTTTCAGTGCGATGTCGCAGGCCTTGAGCGTCCCAGGCACGCCGACCGCCTGTCCGAGCGTGATGCGCTCGTCGAACGGTATCGGCTCGCCGTCCTCGAGGAACATATCGGGCGTCGCGCCGAACGGCGCGCGCTCGCGGTTGTCCACCGAATAGAGCTCGTCCTCGCCCGCGTCGTAGACGAGCATGAACCCGCCACCGCCGATGCCCGACGTGTGGGGTTGGACGACGTTGAGCGCGAACTGGACGGCGACCGCCGCGTCGACCGCGTTGCCGCCCGCATCGAGCACGTCGGCCCCGATGGTGCTCGCCCGCGGGTCCGACGAGGCGACCATCCCCTCGCCGCTGGTGGCTGTCCCGACGCGATCGACTCGATCGCCGTCATCCGATTCGTCGTCGTGACCTGTGGCCCGATCGGCCGCAGCTGGGAACGCGCCCGCACCGAGTGCGACGGCCGACCCCTTCAGAAACGTTCGGCGTCGCGTTTCACTCCGTCCGGTGCCCGCTTCTCCCTGCTCGTCGACGGACTGTCCGTCCTCCACGCTCCTTTGGCTGTCATCGTCTGTCATTCACTTCCACCTCACGGCAGACCATATTAACGCTATTTGATGTATTACGCACTGGATGACATCGAAAACAACCCGTTCGGCGGCCATGGCCAGCATGCAGACGGACGAATCGTGGTGTGATAACGCTCCAGTTCTTGATCCCGTCGAATCGGTTCGGACTCCGTCGGATCTCGTTGCTGTCTTTGGGATCGTAGCGGGTCGATTCGTGGCTATATAAAATATCTCACAAAAAATATACACGGGTAGCTGTCCGAGGACTGATCATGTCCGATCTGTTGGACGGTCAGACAGCCGTGATCACCGGGGCAGCGAGCGGGAACGGGCGCGGCATCGCCCGGCAGTTCGCCGAGGAGGGCGCGGACGTCGTGGTCGCCGACATCCGGGAGGAGGACCGTCTCGGCGGGCAGCCGACGCACGAACTGCTCGAAGCCGAGACCGACGTTCGCGCGAAATACGTCGAGTGCGACGTGACCGACAGCGAATCGCTGGAAAATGCGGTCGGGGCGACCGAGGAGTTCGGCGGGATCGACGTGATGGTCAACAATGCGGGGATCATCGGTCCGCAGAAACCGCTCACGGAGGTCGGTTACGACGAGTACCGGCAGCTCATGGAGATCAATCTGGATGGGGTCTATTTCGGGACCCAAGCCGCAGCGGCGGCGATGATCAATCAGGAGGAAGGCGGCTCGATCGTCAACATGGCGAGCGCGGCCGGTTTCGAGGGCTACCCGAACCTCACACCGTACTCGACCGCGAAAGGCGGTGTTCGGCTGTTCTCGTACGCCGCGGCGGCCGATCTCGGTCAGCACGACATTCGCGTCAATTCGATCCATCCGGGTCAGATCGAGACCGCGATGACCGCCGAGGACATGGCACCCGACGACTCCGAGGGGAGCGAACGGACGGAGCAGGGCGATCAAGCGTCCCCTAGTATCCCGCTCGGTCGGCCCGGCTCACCCGAGGAGGTCGGTGACGTCGTCGTGTTCCTGGCGAGCGATCTCGCGAGCTACGTCACCGGCGAATCGATCCTCATCGACGGCGGACTGACCAACACCGGGTAGGACTCGCCGCCGAAGCCTTGAAATCGTCGCGGAGCGTGGTGAAAGTGATGGCCGAGGACGGCATACTCTCGTGGGACGAGTCGATCTTCCGTGACGAGCACGTCTTCGAGATCGACTACCTGCCCGAGACCTTCCGGCATCGCGACACGCAGCTGGAGGGGCTGCAGTACGCGCTCCGGCCCGCCGTCCGGGGCTCGCGCCCGCTCAACGCGATGGTGCGCGGACCGCCCGGGACGGGGAAGACGACCGCGATTCAGAAGCTGTTCGGCGAGCTCGACGGCCGGCGCGGGGTTCGAACCGTCCGCGTCAACTGTCAGGTGGACTCGACGCGCTACGCGGTCTTCTCGCGGATCTTCGAGCAGCTCTTCGAGTACGAACCGCCGGCCAGCGGCGTCTCGTTCAAGAGCCTGTTCAAGCAGATCACCGACCACCTCACCGACGAGGACGAGATCTTGACCGTGTGTCTCGACGACGTGAACTACCTCTTCTACGAGGGCGAGGCCTCCGAGACGCTCTACTCGTTACTCAGGGCCCACGAGACGCACGCGGGCGCGAAGATCGGCGTGCTGCTCGTTTCCTCGGATCTCGATCTCGACGTGATCGCCGAACTCGACGGCCGCGTCCAGAGCGTCTTCCGCCCGGAGGAGGTGTTCTTCCCGGCCTACGACGAGGACGCGATCGTCGACATCCTCGGCGAGCGCGTCGAGCGCGGTTTCCGCAATGGCGTTCTCGCACCCCCCGTCCTGGATCGGGTGGCCGCCCTCACCGCCGAGACGGGTGATCTGCGGGTCGGGATCGATCTCCTCCGGCGGGCAGGGTTAAACGCCGAACGCCGTGCGAGCGACGCCGTGGAGAGCGAGGACGTCGAGACGGCCTACGAGACGGCCAGACACGTCCACCTCTCGCGGCGCGTTCGCGGGCTGTCCGAGCCCGAGCGAACGCTCCTAACGACGATCGCCGACCACGACGGCGAGCGCGCCGGCGCGGTCTACGAGGCCTTTCAGGAAGCGACGGGGCTCGGCTACACCCGCTATTCGGAACTGGTCAACAAACTCGATAGCGTTGGGCTGGTCGACGCCGATTACACCACCGTCGAGGGCCGCGGGCGCTCGCGCGAGCTGTCGCTTTCCTACGATGCCGACGCGATCCGCGATCGTCTCTGAGGCCCGTCGTCGCTCGTGGCGCTTCGCTACTCGCTCCCCGTCCAGCGGAGTAGTAGTAGTGTGCCCTCGAACAGGGTGATCATCGTCGCCGCGACGAGGATGGGGGCCATCCCGGTCGGGTCGGGGCTGAACAGGAAGGAGAGCCCGAGAAAGGCCCCCCAGAAGTAGAGCCGTTTGCTCGCGAGCCAGGCCCGCGAGGTGACACCCATCATGATCGCGAGCATCACGAACAGCGGGATCTGGAAGACGAGCGCGAAAAAGCCCATCAGCAGCGTCATCAGCCCGAACGTCTCGGTCAGCCCGAACGCGATCGTTGTCACGCCCTCGGAGTACTGGAGGAAGTAGGTGAAGATCACGGGGAGGACGAGGTAGAACGCGAAACCGACGCCGGCGATCGCGAGGATGAGGCTCGTCGGCACGGCCGCGAGATAGTAGCGGCGTTCGTTCGGGTAGAGCCCGGGGCGCATGAACCGATAGGTCTGAAAGACGAAGAGTGGGAGCGCGATCACGAAACCAGCGAGCGATGAGACCTTGAGTCGGGCGAGAATTAGCGCGAGCGGGTCGTAGACGCGTGGTTTGGCCGCTCCTGGTCCCATCGGTCCCGGCAGCAGCTCGTACCAGATGAAGTTGATGAGGTCGTCGGCGACGGGGAAGACGATGCCGCTGACCAGCGCCATGACGACCAGCACGATCGCCAGGCGCTTGATCATCTCCTCGATGTGGTCGGCAAGCGGCATCTCGGTGTCGTCGATCGGCGCGCTCTCGCCGTCGGTGACACCCGTCCCCGTCGACTCGGCCATTCGATCGACGGTTTCGCGGTCAGCGTTGTAAGCCTTCTTCTCGCGGGCGCGACCGACAAGATTGATAACCGGGAGTCGGCAATCGTCTCGTAGGATGTCCGGAGCCGTCGACGACGACGTTCGCCGCTCGGTCGCGCGCGGACGGGAGACGCTGGGTGCGCTGCTGTCGGCCGCCCAGACGCATCTCCAGAAGGTCGCGATCGTCTTCCTCGTCGCCTTCCTCGGCTCGTTCTACGCGCTCTGGCTCTACGTCTGGGATCGCCTCAAAACCGATCTCTTCGCTCGACTGCCGCCCGCGGTCGCCAAACAGACCTCGGTCGTCGCCACGACGCCGTTCGACGTGCCGCTCCTCCAGGTGAAGATCGCGCTGTTCGTCGCCGCGTTCGTCTCGCTGCCGGTCCTGCTCTACTACTCGCGCGACGCGCTCAAGACCCGCGGCTACTGGCCGCGGATCGGCGGCCGCTGGAAGGCCGCGCTCGTCGTGGTCATCGCCGCGCTGTTGTTCGTTCTCGGCGCATCGTACGGCTATTTCGTCTTCTTCCCGCTGATGTTCGAGTTCCTCGCGTCGAACTCCGTCGCGGTCGGCTTCCAACCGACCTACTCGATCGTGCTCTGGGCACAGTTCATCCTCCTGCTCTCCATCTCGTTCGGTATCGCCGCCCAGCTCCCGCTCGTGATGACCGGGCTCTCGCTGTCGGAGATCGTCCCCTACGAGACCTTCCGCGAGAAGTGGAAGTACGCCATCGTCGCCGCCTTCGGCTTCGGCGCGCTGTTCTCGCCGCCGGACCCGTTCACGCAGGTGCTCTGGGCGCTGCCGATCATCCTCCTCTACGTGCTCAGCCTCGGCCTCACGCGCTTCGTCGTGACGCTCCAGCGCGGCGGGAGCGCCGTCAGCGTTCGCGGGGTCGTCCGCGATCGCTGGCTGCGAATCTTCGGTATCCCCACGCTGATCGCCGGCGGCGTCGCCGGTGCCATCGTCGCCGGTTTCGGCGGCTACTTCAACCAGGTGATCGTCCCACAGATCCCGTTCTTCGCGCCCGAGGAGCCGGTGTTCAAGTACATCGGTCCGCTGCTCGGCCTGCCGCGGGACGCGGCCATCGCGGTCGTCGCGACCGCGATCTTCCTCGCGCTGGTCGTCCTCGCGCTCGTCTACTACCTCTACCGCGCCATCGAGAGCGCTGCCGCCGAACCAGGTCGCCCCGACAGCCCCGCGACGATCGACGTCGGCGCGCTCGACGAGGCGGGCGTCCGGGCCGCACCGGCCGAGGCGTTCGCCGAAATGAGCGAAGAGGAGGCGACCGCACAGGCGAGCATGGCGATGAGCGACGGCGATCCGAACAAGGCACAGGCGATCCTCGATCGCTTCGACGACGCACAGACGCCGGACGACGAGGACGCCGACCAGTCGGACGAGGAGTTCCCCGACGAGTTCGAGCCGGCCGTCGAGGACCAAGAGACCGAGGAACCCGAGGGCAACGCGCTCACCCGGACGACCGCCGGGATGGTCGATTCGTTCACCGCCGAGGAGACGACCGAGGAGGACATCGGCGGCTACTACTACGACATCGCGTTCGTCCTCAACAGCCTGCGCTCGCGGGCCTTCCTCCTCTTCGGGCTGTTCATGGCCGTGCTCGCCGGTACGTTCATCTGGCTCTCGCAGGGCGGTATCGGCGGGATCCGGTCGGACTTCCTCACGCGACTGCCGGCGGCCGTCCGCCCCGAGAGCGTCGGCGTCGTCGAACTGCATCCTGTGGAGGCGCTCGTCTTCGAGATCAAGCTCAGCACCCTCCTGGCGGCGCTCGCCGTGCTCCCCTTCTTCCTCTACTGGGCGTGGCCGGCGCTCCGTGAACGTGGCCTGGCCGGCGGCGACAGACGGGTGCTGTTCGCGTGGGCCGGTGCAATGTTGGCGAGTCTCGTCGGCGGCGTCGCCGTCGGCTACACTACCGTGGCCCCCACGGTCATCTCGTGGCTTGCCGCTGATGTCGTCGGCTCGAACATGGTGGTCGCCTATCGGATCAGCGCCGCAGGCTGGCTCGTCTTCTTCACGACCGCCGGTATCGGCCTGCTCGCGATGATCCCCGTGACGATGGTGCTGTTCCATCGCGGGGGGTTGGTGCTCTACGGCGCGATGCGCAACCGCTGGCGCGAGGTGACGGTCGGCGTGTTCGCGTTCACCGCCTACGTCTCGCCGCGCGGCGTGTTCATGATGTTCATCATCGGTATCCCGATCATGCTCTGCTACGGGCTCGGACTCGGCCTGCTCTGGATATACACCCTCGGCGGGCGGCGGACGACGCGGAGCCAGCGCGAGAGCGCCGACTGACCGAACGGCCTATCTACCCGTGGCGTTCGCCTCCGGTATGACTCAGTATCCAGCAGCCACCACACGGAGGCCACGATGAGCGATCGCGGGGCCTCCGGCGTCCAGGTCGCGCTGATCGCCCTCTTTACCACGGCGCTCGTGACCGCCCAGCTCACCGCGACGAAGGTGCTCGCGTTCTCGATCCCGTTCTCGCTGCCGATCGTCGGTTCGGAGCTGATCCTCCCGGGTGCGTCGCTCGCCTACGCGCTGACCTTCCTCGCCTCCGACTGCTACTCGGAGCTGTACGGCCGGCGGTCGGCGCACGTCCTCGTCAACCTCGGCTTCGCGATGAACATCGTGCTCCTGGTCCTGGTCTGGGCGACGATCGCCGCCCCCGCCGCGGCCAGCAGCGCGGTCGATCCTGGAACGTTCGCCGCGGTGCTCGGCGCGAGCACCAACGTCGTCCTGGGAAGCCTGCTCGCCTATCTCGTGAGCCAGAACTGGGACGTGTTCGTCTTCCACCGGCTCAAGGAGTACACCGACGGGCGCGCGCTCTGGCTGCGCAACGTCGGCTCGACGGCGACGAGTCAGGCGATCGACACCGTGATCTTCGTCGGCGTCGCCTTCTATCTCGCGCCCGAACTGCTCGGCGTCGGCAGCGCGCTCCCGCCGTCGATCCTGCTCGGCCTCGGGATCGGTCAGTACCTGCTCAAACTCCTCATCGCGCTGTTCGACACACCCGCGGTCTACGCCATCGTCGGCTACGCACGCTCGCGGACGATGGCCGGGTCGACGGCTGGTGCCGACTAACCTTCTCTCCCCGCTCTCACTCGCCGTCGACCGACTCCAGCTCCGCCCGGCCGCTGGTCGCGCTCAGCAGTCGCTCGCGCAGCTCCTCGGCGTCGTCGCTCGGTACGCGTACCGCGAAACTCGCCCGCTCTTCGTACTCGGCCTGGAACTCCACGTCACTGCTTTCGAGGATCCCACGAACAGTCCCCGAGTCGTCGTAGTCGACAGTGAGACGAAGTCGTTCGTGCGGGCGCTGTTCGACGGTTCCGGCGTCGTCGAGCGCGAGCTTCACCGCCCGGCCGTATGCACGGGCGAGTCCGCCGACGCCGAGGTTCGTCCCGCCGTAGTAGCGCGTGACGACCGCCGCGACGTTCTCCAGTTCCTCGCGTTCCAGGACCGTGAGCGCGGGTTTGCCGGCCGACCCGCCGGGCTCGCCGTCGTCGCTCGCGTACTCCCTGAGCGGATCGGCGCGCACCCGATAGGCCGGCACGTTGTGCGACGCGTCTGGATGTTCGTTCTCGATAGCGGCGACGAATTCTTCGGCGTCGGCGACCGTTTCGGCGGGCGCGATGTAACCGATGAACCGCGAGCCGCGCTCCTCGAAGGCCGCCTCGCCGCGCCCCCTGACCGTGCGATAGGTCTCGCTCATTCGAGTTCGAGCTTGCGGACGAACGGGAGCTCGCGGATCTCGGTCAACACGTCACCGGGCAGCGGTTCGTCGGTGATGATCGACAGCCGCGGTTCGTCGGTGAACTCGGGGTCCTCGCTGATCGTCTGGCGGATCGAGACGTCGTGATCGGCGATCACGGTCGTGACGCGAGCGACGATGCCCACCCCTTCGGCGTCGCCGACTGCAACCGTGAGAACCGAGAGATCGAGCACCGGCGCGAGGTCCTTCAAACTGGGGACCGCCGAAATATTCTGAAAAATCGGGCGCAGTTCGTCGTCGTCAAGCAGCGTGTCGGTCGTCGAATCGACGACTCTCCTGTCGACGCCGACCTCGGTCGCGATCTGTGTGTTCGGGATCTCGATGCCGCCCGAGACCACCCGACCCTCCGAACTGACCGAGAAGCCGCGTTCGAGCAGTAGCCTGACGACCGCCTGCTGGCCCGGACTGCCAGCGAACTTCGCCATGATCTCGTCGAACATCACAGCGTGCCTTTCGTGCTCGGCGTTCCCTCACGGCGCTCGTCGGGCCGGGTGGCGTCGTCGAGCGCCCGCGCGACGGCCTTGAACAGCGCCTCGATCTCGTGGTGGGCGTTCTCGCCCGTCGCTTCAGTGTGAAGCGTCAGTCCGGCGTTCGTCGCGAGCGAGCGGAAGAAATGCGGGGCCATCGCGCTCGTGAACTCTCCGACCGTGGCCTGCGAGAACTCGCCGTCGAACTCGAACAACGGCCGGCCCGAGATATCGACGACAGCGCCCGCGACGGCCTCGTCGAGTGGGACTTTCCGATCGGCGAACCGTTGGATCCCGGCACGGTCGCCGAGCGCCTCGTCGAAAGCTGTCCCGAGCGCGATGGCGACGTCCTCGATCGTGTGGTGGTCGTCGATGTGGAGGTCGCCGTCGCAGGTCACGTCGAGATCGAACAGGCCGTGTTTCGCGAACGAGTCGAGCATGTGATCGAGAAAGCCGATGCCCGTCTCGGCGGTCGCGTCGCCGTCGCCGTCGATGGTGAGCGAGAGCTCGATGGCCGTCTCGGCCGTCTCGCGCGTTACGGTCGCGGTCCGGGGCATATCGGTGCTTTCCGGGCAGACGTAAGGCCGTTGTGCTAGCCGTCGGTCGTTCCAAACCCTTATTTTCCAGCCGACTGCCATCTGAGCTATGGATATCGACGATGGAACGAGCGACCGTAACCCGGACGACGACCGGTCCACTGCCGGTGACCGTTCCACGGCCGATGATTACTCCGCGACCGACGGCCGCTCCACGGCCGACACCACTCCGACCACCGACCGATCGACCGGCGAAACGCGCCACGAGGGTGGTGCCGGTGAGACGATCGGCCGGAGCCTCGACTCGGCGCGCGACACGCTCGCCCAGTCCGGCCCGCGATCACAGCTCACCTTCGTCATCGGGCTGTTCGGCATCGTCGGTGCCGGCTTCGGTCTGCTGGGCGTCATCGTCCTCGAACTGCTCGCCGGCGGCAGCGGTGGCGGGTTCGGCGGGGCGATCGTCGCCGCCCTGTTTCTGATCTCGGTGCTGATCGTCGTGTTGCTGACCGGTCCCGTCATGGCCGTCCTCTCCGGGCTCCGCATCGCCGAACGGTTGGACGAGGCGCGAGCGACCTATCTCACGAGCTTCATCGCCACCGCGGTCGGCTACATCGTGATGGTGCTCATCGCTGCCGTCCTTATCGGTCTCGTCGCCGGCGGTGGCGGCGGTGGTGCCGAAGCCACCGCGACCGGGGGCACGACCACGAACCCCTTCGACATCGCCGGTCTCATCGTCCCGCTGGTCGCTCTCGCCATCCCGGTCGGTCTCACCGGCTTGGCGTCGGCGTTCCTCACGCGCTGGAACGCCACTCGGTGAAACGAAGCCGTCCTCTCACTCTCGATCGCTGATTCGCTAGCCGTCGCCGTACTGACCTCGTGCCGGCGGTTCCCTCACTCGTCGAGCGCCGCACGCGCGTCGGCAAGCGTGAACCGCCCCTCGTAGAGCGCGCTGCCGACGACGACCGCGTCCGCACCCGCCCCGCGGAGCGTCCGGATGTCGTCGATCGTGCCGACACCGCCGCTGGCGACGACCGGAATCGAGACCGCTTCCGCGATCCGACGGACGCGCTCGGCTTCGACACCCTCCAGCCGACCCTCGACATCGACGTCGGTGAACAGGATCCCGCCCGCCCCCCGCTCCGCGTACTCGACGGCTGCCTCGGCGGGATCCATTCCCGTACCCTCGGTCCAGCCGGCGACGACGACCTCCCCGCCGCTGGCGTCGAGGCTGACGAGCACCCGCCCGGGGTGGGTCTCGTTGATCTCGTCGACGAGATCGGGATTCTCGACGGCTGCGGTCCCCAGAATGACGCGCTCGACGCCGCTGTCGAGCAGCGAACGGGCGTCGGCGGCGGTGCGGATCCCGCCACCGAGCTGCACGGGGACGTCGACCGCTTCGACGATGCGCTCGATCGCCCGCGCGTTCTCGCGTTCGCCCTCGAACGCGCCGTCGAGATCGACGAGATGGAGCGTGCGCGCGCCCGCCGCGACCCAGCGCTCGGCCGCTTCGACCGGATCGCCGTACGCCGTTTCGCTCCCGCGCTCGCCGCCGACGAGCTGGACGACCTGCCCGTCCTGCACGTCGACGGCCGGGATCACCTCGAAACCCTCGAACATGGGGGCTCTCCGCGAGCACCGGCCTAAATCCGTCGGAAATCGTCGTCGATAACTTACGAACTGGTTTCTCGTGGGCGAGAAAGAACTATCCGTTCGGCGTCGTATGTGGGAGCATGACACTCTCGGTTCTCTTCGTCGTCGGCCTCGGCGTCGCGGTGTTCGTCGGCTTCAACGTCGGCGGCTCGAACATCGGCGTCGCCTTCGGGCCAGCCGCCGGCGCGAGCGCGGTCTCGAAGACCGGTGCGGCGGCGCTGATGACGCTCTCTTTCTTTCTCGGCGGCTGGACGGTCGGGCGCGGCGTCGTCCGAACGATGGGCGGGCGGATCGTCCCGTCGAGCCACTTCACCCCCGAGACGAGCGTCGTCGTGCTCTTCTTCATCGGGTTCGCGCTGTTTCTCGCCAACGTCGTCGGCGTGCCCGCCTCGACGTCGATGACCGGCGTCGGCTCGATCGCGGGTCTCGGGCTGGCGAGCGAGGCGCTCGACTGGGCGACGATGACCGAAATTCTGACCTGGTGGCTCGTCTCGCCGATCGTCGCCTTCTGGGTCAGCGCCGTCGTCGGCCGATATTTCTACTCACGGCTCGCCAGCGCGCTCGCGATCAACCAGACCGAGGGTTCGCTGTTCGCACTCGATCGTCGGGGGCTGCTGCCACGGCCACGCCTCGGGGCGAACACCACCCGTCGCGAGGCCGTCGGGACGCTGTTGGTGATCGTCGTGGCCTGCTACACGGCGTTTAGCGCGGGCACGTCGAACGCCGCCAACGCGATCGCGCCGCTGGTCGGCGCGGGCACGCTCGCGATAGAGCCCGGACTGTTGCTCGTCGGCGTCGCGGTCGGGCTCGGCGCGTTCACGATCGGGCGGCGAACGATCGCGACGATGGGAGAGGGGCTCACCGAGATGCCGCTGCTCGCGGCGCTCGTAGTCGCGGTCGTGAGTTCGACGCTCGTCACGATTCTCTCGTGGTTCGACATCCCTGTCAGCGTCGTCATCATCGCCACGATGTCGATCGTCGGGCTCGGCTGGGGTCGGGCGACCCGGACCGTCGGCGAGCGCACCGACCCGCTGGCGACGGGCGGGACGTCGGTCAGCGAGGCCGTGGTGGCCGACGAAGACCTGCGTGATCCGGGGGCGACCGACGAGGCGGCGGAGCTGTTCGAACCGGCGACGACGGCGAAAGTCATCGCCCTCCAGAACCTGGTTCCCGCGATCTCGACGATCGCTGCCTACCTCGTTTTCCGGTTTCTCACGGTCTTTTGATCGATTCTGTGATCCGAACAACAACACCTAACAAGCCGGGGGGTCAACGGCGGATGATGCCCACCGTAGAATACGTCAACTACGAAGTGTTCGACGATCAGGGATGGGAGATCGAGGACGAGGACCTCTTCGAGAAGGCCGCGGACGCCGGTCTCGGCGAAGAGGATTACGGCACGATCGACGTCAACGAGTCGGAGTACATCCTCGAAGCCGCCGAGGCGCAGGGGTACGACTGGCCGTTCTCGTGTCGAGCGGGCGCGTGTGCGAACTGCGCCGCTATCGTCAAAGAGGGCGAGATCGACATGGATATGCAGCAGATCCTCTCCAACGAGGAGGTCGAGGACCGTAACGTGCGTCTGACCTGCATCGGCAGCCCGGCTGCCGACGAGGTCAAGATCGTCTACAACGCCAAACACCTCGACTACCTGCAGAACCGCGTCATATAACGCCCCACTTTTCACACGGGGGACTCGCTCGCGCCTCGCGGCGTCTGCTCGCGGGCCGTAGGCCCGCTCGCACGGATCGAGGCGGCTCTGCCGCCTCGCGGCGCTCGAACCCCGTGGAAACCCTATCCTCGTGCGTCGACAGTGAACGACGGCTCAGAAGCGCTCCGCTCTTCCGATGGCCTAACTCCCACCCGCTTGGCCGTTGGCCTGCTTGCTACCGCTGCTTTCGCTCACCGCCACCGCACAGCACCGCAGCCACCCCGCCATCGCCGCCACCCCGGTCGCTGCCGACGATCCACCGAACAGTTTTGTGACTGCGTGGTGAGTGATGGATATGACACGAACGGCCGTCATCGCGGGCGTCGGTCCCGGATTGGGTGCGTCGATCGCCCGGAAGTTCGTCGCGGAAGGCTGTGCGGTCGGTCTGTTCGCGCGCTCGGCGGCGTTCATCGAGGAGCTCGCCGACGAACTGAACGAGAACGGCGAGGCGCTTGCGGTCCAAACGGACATCACCGATGCGGAGCAGGTCGCGGCGGGGTTCGCAGAGGTCCGCGAGGCGTTCGGTGCTGTCGACGTACTCGTCAACCACGCGAGCGGCGGTGCGTGGAAGGGACTGCTGGATCTCTCGGACGAGGAGTTCGAGCAAGCCCTCGCGGTCGGCCCGCAGGGGAGTTTCCACTGCTCGCAAGAGGCCGTTTCCGACATGCTCGACAACGACGGCGGGACGGTGATCTTCACCGGTGCGACCTCATCGGTCCGGGGCAACGAGAGTGCGCTCGCCTTCTCGGCCGGGAAGTTCGCCGTCCGCGGGATGGCCGAGTCGATGGCTCGCGATCTCGGCCCGCAGGGGATTCACGTCGCCCACGTCATCATCGACGGCGGCATTCGCCCGCCCGATCGGGACATCGAAAACCCCGATGACTATCTCGATCCCGACGCCATCGCCACGAACTACTGGCAGCTCGTCGAACAGGACGAGAGCGCCTGGACGCTCGAATTCGATCTCCGCCCGCACACGGAAACGTTCTGATTACGCCTCGAAGCCGTCCTCGAACCGGAAGGTGCCGTCGCGCTGGACGACCTCGCCATCGACTTCGATCCGCGAGTCATCGCTCATGTCGACGATCATGTCGACGTGCTGTGCGCTCTGGTTCTGTTCGTTGCCCTCGCCGACGTTGTCGTCGTAGGCACGGCCGACGGCCATATGCACTGTGTCGCCCATCTTCTCGTCGAACAGCATGTTGTAGCTGAAGTGATCGATGTCGCGGTTCATCCCGATGCCCAGCTCGCCGAGGCGGCGTGCGCCCGCGTCGGTGTCGAGGATCGTCGTCAGGAGATCCTCGTTTTTCTCGGCCTCGTGGGAGATGACCTCACCCTCCTCGAAGGTGAGTCGCACGTCGGTGATCTCGCGACCACGGCGGTAGACGGGTTTGTCGAAGTGGACCTCGCCCGAGACGGAGTCAGGGATGGGGGCGGTGAACACCTCTCCGCCGGGCAGGTTGTGGCTGTCGGTGTCGTTGATCGCGTTGTTGCCCGCGATCGACATCGTGACGTCGGTCGTTTCGCCCGAGACGATCCGGACCTCCTCAGCGTCGTCGAGGATTTCGACCAACTGGGCCTGGAACTCGGCCTGTTCATCCCAGTCCTTCAGGATGGCGTCGTAGACGAAGTTCTCGTAGGCTTCGATGCTCATCTCGGCGAGCTGTGCGTTCGCCGTCGTGGGATGCTGGGTGAGCGTCCAGCGGTGGCCGAGGCGCTCTTCGAGGATCGGGCCGTGGGCCTTCTCGTAGGCCGAGTTCACGTCCGGATCGACGTCGCCGAGCTCGGTGACGTTCTCGTGGCCGCGGATGATCGCGTGGCAGTCGGCGGCCTCGACGAGCGCGCGCTGGTGGGCGGGCGTCTCGAACTCCACGCCACTCTCGTCGGCGGCGTTGAGATAGGCCCGCATCGCCCGGCCGCTGCGATTGGTCCGGATCGCGAGCGGGTGGGCACCGCGCTCGCCGGCGACCTCGTAGAGGGCGGTCACGAGGTCGTCGGCCGGCGGCTCGGACTTGATGAGGAACTCGTCGCCGGCCGCGAGATCGACGGCATCGGCGATCAGCTGTGCGTGCTCGCGGACTCGTGGGTCCATGTCTCGTCGAGCCGTGGACGCTCCAAACCAGTTTCGGAACCCGACGTCCACCGGCCCGCTTTAGTCCGTGCCGCACGTGTGCCGTGCATGACCGAGTTCAGCCCCGAGCAGTTCGAGGACAAGTACGCGAACTACTTCCCCGAGCTCCAGACCGCCTACCGCAACGCCTTCGAGTCGATGAGCGAGCGCTACGACTCCGAACTGATCCACGCCATCGACCAGCAGGTGCTCAACGAGAGCGAGCCGTTCTACGAGGAAGACGATGGTTTTCGCATCGAACTTCCCGAAAACCCCTACGATCGGCTCACGGCCATCGTCGTCGACGAGGAGAAATTCGAGGGCGTGCTCGCGGCCTACGTCGAGACGCTCGAAGCCGAACTTCGGGACGTCTTCGATCTCGATGCCGGGAGTCCAAAGGTCTAAGAAGCGTGCGAGCGTACCCACGAACATGAGCACCGAGAGTCAGAGCAGCGATGACGACCTGCGCGAGGAGATCTCGAACTTCCTCCGTCGGAACTTCCCGCAGATCCAGATGCACGGCGGCAGCGCGGCGATCCAGGAACTCGACCGCGAGTCGGGCGAAGTGACCGTCTCGCTCGGCGGTGCCTGCTCGGGCTGTGGTATCTCGCCGATGACGATCCAGGCGATCAAGAGCCGGATGGTCAAGGAGATCCCCGAGATCAACCAGGTCCACGCCAACACCGGGATGGGCGGCGGTGGCATGGGCGACGGCGGCTTCGGTGGCGGCGGCATGAGCCCCTCGTTCCCCGGCGAGACGACCGACGACGACGAAGGCCCAGAGGCCCCCTTCTAAGCCACTCCGCGGTTCCGACACACAGCCAGCGAAACGATCGACGATTTTTCGATCGGTTCTTTCCCTCCCAGTGACAACTCTCGCCACCGAGCGCCGCGTCAGTCGTCCGCGCCCCCGCCCTTCGGTTCGATATCGAGCCCGAACTCCGCGGCCTGCGTGCGCCAGAACTCCTCGTAGGCCTCCTCGGTCTCGTCGACGGTGCTCCGGCCGTCGTCGACGCGGTCGAGTTTCAGATCGACCTCTTCGAGCAGTCGGTCGCCGATGTCGCCGCTAATGACGCCGTTCTGGATCGCGTCCTGCACGGCGCTCTTCTCGCGCTGGAGCAGGCGGCGCTCGCCGATGAGCAGCTCCTCGCGCCGGAGGTCGGGGTTCTCGCGCATGAGCTGTGAGATGGCCTCGCGGAGGTCGTCGCGTTCCTCCTCGTACTCGGTGGTAAAATCCTCGTAGACGTCGGCCGGGATGTCGCCGCGGCTGTGGAGGCGGTCGGCGGCGTCGAGGGCGGCGTCGGTGGCGCGCTCGCGCCCGCTGAGCAGTTCGTAGAGCTGCTGGTCGGCCGAGCGCGTGACGATGCCCAGCCCGTTGAGTAGCCGTGGCATCGTCAGCCCCTGGACGACGAGGCTGAAGGCGGCGACACCGAAGACCATCGCCCGGAGCTGGGTGCCGAGCTCGAAGCCCGGCGGGAGTCCGAGTACGAGCGCGATCGGGATCGAGCCGTGCAGCCCACCCCAGACCATGACGTGCTGGTAGTCGAAGGGCACCTCGGTGCTCGAAAACCGGTTGACGAGCCCGGTGAGCGGGTAGACCACCACCGCACGCGCGAGGATGACGAGCACGATCGCGATCGCGATCGGGACGGCGAACTCGCCCAGCCGGCGGATCGGCGTCGTCGCGCCGATGGCGACGAAGATGAAGGTGTTGACGATGAACGCGGCCGTTTCGAGCGTGTTGAAGATCGAGAGTTTCGTCTGCGGGCTCATCGCGTACTCGACGCCGCGGTTGCCGATGAACAGCCCCGCGACGACGGTGGCGATTACGCCCGAGACGTGGAGGTAGTGTTCGGCCAGCAGGAAACTCCCGTAGGTGAGGATCAGCGTGAGGACGATCTCGGTCATGTGCTCGTCGAGGTTGACCATTACGCGATAGACCGCGTAGCCCGCGAGCAGACCGACGACCATCCCGCCGAAGCTCGTCACGAGGATGTCCAACCCCGTCGAGCCGATCTCGCGCAGCGTGAGCAGCTCCGAGATGGGCGTGCCGGTCCGCCTGGCCTCCTGGACGAGCGCCAGCAGCGCCGTGAAGACGACGACGCCGACGCCGTCGTTGAGCAGGCTCTCACCCTCGACGAGCGTCGAGAGCCGTTCGGGCGCGCCGAGCTCGTCGAATAGCGCGAGCACGCTCACTGGGTCCGTCGGGAGGATCATCGCGGCGAACAGCAGCGAAACCAGCAGCGGAAAACCGAAAGCGAACTGGCCCACGAGCCCGAGCACGAGCACGGCGAGTATCAGGCCGGGGACTGCGAGGACGAGGATCGTCACGAGGTTGTTGCGGAACGATTCGAGGTCGGTCGTCGCCGCGCCCTCGAACAGCAGCGGCGGCAGGAGCACCAGCAGGATCAGATCGTGCGAGAGCTGGATGTCGAACAGCTGGATGCCGGTGAGTGCCTGGATGATCGAGATCCCGAAGCCGGCGAGGAGGAGCGCGATCGTATAGGGGAAACGACCGATCTTGGCGACGAAGACCCCGACGCCCGCGGCGATCATGAAGACGACGAGGAGATTGACTTCGGTCGCCGCGACCGTCTGGGCCAGCATGTGGCGGGGTATTCGGCACGATCGGTTAAGCGCCTCGCCTGCGGCGGAGACGACCGGTGGACTGCCGAGCAACGGCGAACCGCGCGTATTTAGGGTCGCGGTCGTCACGGGAACGTATGAGCGATACGCCCGCGCGGAACGTCCTGTTCGTCGTCATGGACACGGTCCGCAAGGACCACCTCTCGGTCTACGACGACGAACGCGAGACGACGCCCGGACTCGAAACGTTCGCCGAGGAGGCCGCCGTCTACGACCAGGCGGTCGCCCCGGCCCCGTGGACGCTTCCTTCCCACGCCTCGATGTTCACCGGGCGCTATCCCGGCGAGCACAACGCGACCCAGGAGAACCCCTATCTCGAAGGCCACCCGACGCTCGCCCAGTCGCTCACCGACCACCGGAGCTCGTGTTACTCCTCGAACGCCTGGATCACGCCCTACACCCATCTCACCGACGGGTTCGATAGCCAGGACAACTTCTTCGAGGTGATGCCCGGCGACCTGCTCTCGGGACCGCTCGCGCGCGTCTGGAAGACGATGAACGACAACGAACGCCTCCGGCAGGCCGCCGACTGGCTCGTCAACCTCGGCAACGAGATCCACGAGTTCCTCGCGAGCGGCGAGGGAGCGGACTCGAAGACGCCCGCCGTCATCGACCGCACCATCGAGTTCATCGACGACACCGACGAGCCCTACTTCTCGTTCATCAACCTGATGGACGCGCACCTCCCCTACCACCCGCCCGAGGAGCACAAGGAGCTGTTCGCACCCGGTGTGGACTCGACGCAGGTCTGTCAGAACTCGAAGGAGTACAACAGCGGGGCACGCGACATCAGCGAGGCCGAGTGGAACTCGATCCGCGGGCTCTACGACGCCGAGATCCACCACGTCGACGCCCAGCTCCACCGGCTGTTCGAGTGGATGCGCGCCAACGACGAGTGGGACGATACCCTGGTGATCGTCTGTGCCGACCACGGCGAGCTCCACGGCGAGCATGGACTGTACGGTCACGAGTTCGCGGTCTACGACCCGATCGTCAACGTCCCGCTCATGGTCAAACACCCCAACCTCGACCCGGGCCGGCGCGACGAACAGGTCGAACTCGCCGACCTCTACCACACGGTGCTCGATCACGCCGACGCGCGCGGCAAGGGGCTCCCGCTCGACTGCGACCGATCGCTGCTCTCGGAGAGCTACCGCGAGTTCGCCGGCGGCGAGAACGCTTTCGTCGAGTACCACCGGCCGGTCGTGGAGCTCAACCAACTCGAGAACAAGGCGAGCGCCGCCGGTATCGAGATCGACGAGAATTCACGGTTTTACTCGCGGATGCGCGCGGCGCGCCGGCCCGACGGGAAATACATCCACAACGAGCGCATCGCCGACGAGGCCTACCGGCTCGACAGCGATCCCGATGAACTCGCGGATCGTACCGGCGACGAGGACCCGGTCATCGCCGAGCTCGAAAGCGCCCTCTCCGCATTCGAGCACGATCGCGACGACTGGGGAAGCGTTGAGGGCGAGGAAGTGCTCTCGGAGATGGGCGACGACGCCAAACAGCGCCTCGAAGATTTGGGCTATATCGACTGACTCTCACCGATCTCCACCGCCCGCTCAGTCGCCACGCTCGCGCGCACGAACGAGTGCGGCGAGCGTCCGGTTCACCGGCACTCGATCGTCGGCACGATCGACGACGGCACCGTTGATCGCGTCGATCTCGGTTTTCGTCCCTGCTTCGACGTCCTGTGCCATCGACGAAGTGTTTCTCGCGGTCGCTTCGACCACCGATTCGAGCGCCGCGACCGCCTCGCTCTCCGCGAGATTGACGCCCTGCTCCCGGGCGACGCGAGCGACTTCGCAGGCGGCCTCGCTGGCGATGTCCTGAAGCGGGCCATCGGCGAGCGCACCGTTTTCGACCCCGGCGAGCGCGGTCGTCGGGTTGATGCCGGCGTTGACGGCGAGCTTTCGCCAGAGGCGCTTCGGCATCCCATCGTCGTGTACGGCGTCGATATCCGCCGATCGGAGCGCCTCGACCGCGCGCTCCGCAGCCGCCGAGGGACCGCCGTCGGGCGTACCGAGCGCGATCTCGCCGATGCCGGTACACTCGACCCGTCCGGCGGCGGGGCGTCGCGCGCCGTAAGTGCAGGTGCCGGCGAGCACGGTGTCGAGCTGCGCGGCGAGCGCCTCCTCGTTGCCGAGGCCGTTCTGGAGCGAGCAGGTTATCTCTGGGTTACAGTCAGCGAGCGCGTGCCCGGCAGCGGGCGTATCGAACGATTTCACCGTGACGAGCGCGAGATCGGCCCGCTCGGGGACCATCGTCCGGGCCTCGGGCTGGGTCGTGAACTCGACGGCTCCCTCGACGGCGAGCCCCGATTCGCGGATCGCCGCGATGTGGGGGTCGCGCCCGACCAGCGTCACGCGATGCTCGCGCGCGCAGAGCCCGCCGACGAGGCTGCCGAGACTCCCCGCGCCGAAAACCAGGATCTCCACGTCAGTCTTCGGTCCAGTAGTACAGTTCTTCCTTCGCTGCGTCGCACGAGGGACAGCTGTCGGGGAGGCCGCCCTTGAGATCTCCCATCTCGCCGCACTCGCCACAGCGCCACATCAGCTCGGCCTCGCCGAGCACGTGACCCGCCCGCTCGTGTTCGACAGAGAGCGATTCGACGCCCTCGCGGGTCGTGATGAAGAAACCGTCCGTGTCGAACCCACGAACGGTCCCGAGCTTCGCGCCGTCTTCGGTGTAGACGGTCGTTCCGACCCCGACCGTTGGGCTCTCCTGACTCATAGCGGTCGTTCGTCGTCGATCGACATAAATTCCACCGGCCGATCACCCTCGATCGACTACCCGGAGCGCTCGCTCTCGCCGAACAGCTCCACGAGCACGGCCGCCCGCTCGTCGCTTGGCTCCTGGTTGCCCTCCTCCCACGCTCTGATCGCGGTCGCCGTGGTGTCGAGGTGGGCCGCCAGCTCCGTCGGATTGAGGCCGCGTGCCTGCCGACGGGAACGGAGCTCTGCGCCGAGCGGCGGGTTATGCGTCGTCATGATCGAGGAGTCGTCGCCCGACGGCCATCAACTGCTCGCGTTCGTCGGGCCGGAACTCGTACCGTTCGGGCTTGGCGACCCCGATCGTCCCTTCGACCCTGTCGTCGGCCCCGAAGATCGGCGCGGCCAGCGATCCCTCCATCCCGGTCGCCCGTGCGCCCTCCTCGGCGACGCCCGAGTCGTCGGTCTGGAGGTTGCAGACGTCGACCGGTTCGGCGCGCTCGGCGGCCAGCCCGGCCATCCCCTTGCCGATCGGGATCCGCTCGATCCGCGAGAGCACGGACTCCGGAATGTCGACCGACGCGACGAGCGTCAGTTCGTCGCCGTCCCGCCGATGGAGCGTCCCCGACGTACAGTCGAACGTCTCGACCGTCTCACGGAGGATTTCCGTCGTTTCCTCGCTGGGGTCCGATTCGATCGTCGAGGATGTGCGTTCGTCGCTCATCTTTCGCCGTTCCTACCGCCGCCGGCCGGTTAACGCTGCGGAACTCACGACGCCCGTCCGTACGCACTCCTGGCACCACCGTTTTCACATGAAGTCGGCGATACCGCCCTGGCACCACCGTTTTCACATGAAGTCGGCGATACCGCTCTGCTTGTTTTTGTCGTTCTCGAACACGCTCTCCAGTGTGCGTTCGAGCACTTCGAGGCGCTGTTTCGTGTAGTCGCGAGTGCCGTACTCCTCGGCGACGCGGGTGGCGGTGCCGATGTACTTCTTCACCGACCCCTCGTGTACTGTGAGATTTACATCGCCGCCACACTCCCGACAGTTGCCCGTGAGCGGCATCCGACGATACTTGGTCCCGCAGTCGAGACAGCGTGTCTCCTGCCGGGAGAAGGCTCTGAGGTTGCCGATGAGATCGGGCAGGAAGTGATATTCGATGATGCGCTCGGCGACGTCGGTCTCGTCGACCGCGCGGAGCTTCCGGGCGAGTTCGAGCTGGGCGTCCATCTTCTCGGTCATCGAGCCCAAAGTTTTGTACGCCGACAGCGACGGCCCGAGCGCGAGGTTCGAGGTGTCGTGGGTGTGGCGAAAGCCCGAATACTCGCCCTCGGTGCCGACGCTCTCCTCGGCGATCTCGATGTCGACGCTTCCTGGATCGGCCATCTCCAGGGTGGCCTCGTAGAACTCCTTCGGGTAGGAATCCACGACGTCCATGTTGTGGGCCTCGTCGTCGATCTCGGCCGGGTCGATTCGCGATGACATCACCAGCGGCGCGTCCATCCGCCCGCCGCGCTTGTCGGGCAGGTAGGCTTTCGAGAAGTTGAGCAAGCCGTCCAGCAGAAGCATCACACAGTCTTCATCCCCATCGCACTGGCCGACGAAGAGATCGTTTGCGACCAGCCTGTTCGTCTCCGCGACGGTGAGCGAGTAGACGTGGTCGACTGTCGATTCGACGATATCGACCTGGACCACCTCGTCGAGCCAGACGTCCGCGCTGCCACCGTCGCCGAGCAACCGCTGTGTGCGGACGTCGACCGTATCGAGCACGGTAGCGAGCGTCCGTGATTTCCGGTCGAGATGGAACCCGATCTCCTCCGCGAACCGGACGACGTTTTCTGAGGTTATCTTACAGGTCCACGAGCGATACTCCGGCACTGGCCCGTCGTGGAATTCGGCAAC
Organism: Halococcus qingdaonensis; assembly: GCF_024508235.1. Lineage (NCBI taxonomy): Archaea > Methanobacteriati > Methanobacteriota > Halobacteria > Halobacteriales > Halococcaceae > Halococcus > Halococcus qingdaonensis. The sequence continues at coordinate 2,510,552 of NZ_CP101943.1, forward strand.
GGCACCCGTCGACGGAACGCGACGTTCCTCGTAGGTTTTGGCTGCGACTCCGAAGCGCTTCAGTGCGGCGACAAGGTCGCGCTTCAACTCGTCGCTGACGGTCGTCGCACGGATCTCGATGCGGTCGCTCGATACGCTACCGTCGCCGCTGAAGTACGCTGCGAGAAACGCCTTGAGCTGTGGGATCGGTGCGTTCGTCATGCAGTCGGGGATCCGCTTCGTCTCCGCCCGCGTTCCAGCGGCGAAGACGTCCGCGAAAAGCGTGGCCACGAGTCGACTCGACGCCGTCACCTTCCACTCGCTTTCCTCGTAGGCCTCCACTCCGAGCACCTCCTCGAAAGCGTCGATGACGTCACGGCGTGCGGCGTCATCCGGCGTACAGATCGTCGTCTGATAGAAATCCCCCGCTTCTCGGCGTGTGAAACCCTCGGCTGCGTAGTAACCGAGCAGTGTCGCGAACCCTTCGTCGATTTCGAGCGTTCGCGCGACAGCGGTCTTGTCGCGTTTCACCGAGAGCGAGACGTCCGCCGGCAGACGATCGAGCAACGCCGTACCGCCGATGAGTGTGACCAGGACGGATGCCGGAACACTGTCGCGGCTGATCCAGTTATAGACGGTCGAACCGCTGCAATCGAGCGCTTCCGCAACGGGTTTGACGTGGCCTTCTGCTTCGGTCGCGTCATCGAACAGGAACTTGAGGTCTTCGGAGCCGATACCTCGTATCACTAGTTCGTCGTTCGGCACCGCATCGGCATCGAGGAACGCGTCGAGCAGATCGATACTTGCTGCCTCGCCCTCGTAGTCGATCCGTTTCGGCGACGGAATCGTATCACCGATCTCGAGCTCGTTCGCCTCGATATCCTCGATGCCACCGTCCCATCTCACCATCGAGTGATCCGGCGTCACGGTCAGTTCGTGTCCGCTCCGCGTCTCGATCTCGATGAGGTGGTCGGGTGCAGTATGCTTCGAAACCGCTTCGATCGGCTTTCGCACTCGTTCCCCATCGTCGTCGATCGAGGGAACGCGAACCTCGCCGTCGAGTTCTTCGACGAGCGTGCCGAAATCGTCCTCACGGGGATCTTCGAGTGACTCCTCGACTAACGACGAGATCCGTTCGTGTCGCCAGTCTCCCTCGTCCTCGACCCAGAGCTTGGTCTCGGGATGGAAACAGTTGCGTCTCTTCGATGCGTGAAAGTACGGATGTGCGTAGCCGACGGCGGCGCTCGTGAAGCCGATCACGCGGCCGACGACCGCCGCCGACGTGTGCGGAGCCATCCCGAAGACGAGTTCGCCGACGAGGTCGTCGCGATCGTCGAGTTCGTAGAACGACTCCAACCCGTAGTAGCTTTCGAGCAGGTCGTCGACGAAGTCGGCCGTCTTGAGCATGTGTTCGGCCGCGCCGTTCGAGAGCACGACGTCCTGGACCTTGAGCTCGACGAGCTGGTCGTCGTGGCGCAGCGGGTCGCCGTTCATGTCCTCGTGGTAGCCGAGCTCGCGGAACTGCTCGACCGAGACGTCGAGTTCCGCCGGTCGCACACTCGTCACCGGGAGGTCGGTCATGTCGTAGCGCACAGTCCCATCCTTGAACGTCGAGACGCCGTGTTTCGCCCGGAGAACACCCTTCTCCATCGGTTCGGGGGTTTTCAGCTCCGAGGTCAACCCCTTCACGCCTTTCATGATGTCGAAGGCGCTCTCGCGCTCGCCGACCGCGTCCAGCGCGTCCTGGTACTCCTCACGGAGGTTCACCGTCCGCCACTCGGTCGGCCACGCCTCGCCCCCACACCGGGGACACTCCACCTGGCCGGACTCGTCGGGTTCGACCGCGATCTCGCAGTCGGGGCACTCGTAGCGCGGTTCGGTCGGCGCGCCACAGTCCGGACAGCGCGTCTCGTAGCTGCGCTCGCCGCAGTCGACGCACTCCCGGCGGCCGATCTCGACGGGAACGACGCCACGCTCGCCGCCGTCGTCGTGGACGTAGTCGGTGGCCTTGCTCACGTCGCGCTGGTTGCCGCCGGCCTCGCCGATCGGAAAGAGGGTATGGACCGCCGGCGAGAGCTCGCGCGTCTCCGATTTCTCCGGCCTGCCCATCCGCCCGCCGATGCGCGTCGGCGCGCGCTCGCGGAGAGCGAAGGGCGCGACGTCACGAACCGCCTCCATCGCGTTCGGCCACTCGCGTGCCTCCTCCGAGAGCTCCCCGGCCGTACTGTCGAGCGACTCGTCGAACCCGAGCGAGCGAACGAACGGTATGGGGTCGGGGATCCTGAGCGCGTCGCCCGCCTGCGAGTGGGGGACGAGGAGTGCTTCGAGTGCCTCGCGGACCGCAGGGCGCGGTTCGAGCGCCAGTCTGCCGTCGACGAACTCGCCGGCCGCGACCGCCTCGCGGAGCGTCGTGAACGCCTCGACGGTGATATCGTGCCAGCAGTAGGTGTAATTGGGATGCAGCGGTGCGTCGTACTCGACGGCCCACTCGATGGCCTCCGTGGGCGTGGGATGTTCGAGATCGACGCGCGTCGAGTCGGCGAGCGCGCGCACGTCCGCAGCAGTAGCTTCGAACTCCTGGATCCACCAGTCGTCGGTGTACGAGGCCGGTGCCAGGGGATGGTTGTTCTCGACGAACTCGCCGTAGTTGACGAGATATTCGCCGAGATCCAGGATCGCCTCCACCCCGTTCCGTAGTTCGAGCGCTTCGGCGGGGTCGTCGATGCGCCGGACGTCGCCGTTCGCCAGCCTGACCGTGGGCCCCTCGATCGAATCAACGGGAACGACGCCGGCGGCCTTCCCCGGTCGCTCGGTCTTGAGCTGCGTACCGGTCGCGAGGAAGTCGTCGACCAGATGCATCGTCGCCGGATGGACGCCAGCAGTCGCAAAGCCGTGATTCCGCGCGCGACCGTAGCGCAGGCGAAACCCGCCGGCCTCGCTCGGATGGCCGAAGACGGGTCGGCCGGCAATGAGGTCCCGGAGGAACTTCTCGGAGGGGTCGGGCCGGAGCGGTCCCACCGGTTCGTCGTCGGGCTCCTCGCTCGCTTCCGCGGCCGATTCGTCCGATGCGTCCTCGTCGTCCGGTTCGTCGTCGGTCTCGTCGGCACCGTTGATCGTCCCCGCGATCAGGTCGTCGAGCCACGGCCAGTCGACCTCGTCCAGCTCGCTGGTGTAGCGCTCGATCTTCGGTGCCTTCTGGGCGATCCCCTCGCCGAGCACGAGACACATCCCCCCTCTCGCGCTGTTCGTCCCCACTCGTTCGAGATCGCGAAAGCCGGAGACCTCCTCCTGGCCGGTGGCCTCGCCGTCGAGCATCACCGGCGAGTGGCGGGCGATGAACTTCGTCTCGGCGTCCTTCGGGGAGTACTGGAGCCCGGTCTCCGAATCGTAGAGATCGACCTCCTCGGCGTAGCGTTCGACCTCCTCGTCGCGGGGCTGATACCCACCGAGTCCGAGCAACGAGCGCGTGTAGTCGGCGACGAGCACCGACAGCGCCTGTGCGGTGCCGCCGGCCGAGCGGATCGGTCCCGCATAAAAGACGCGGACGAACTGCGTCCCGTCGGGGTTGTCCGCGAGCTCGACCCGGTCGATCCCCTCGATCGGCGCGGCGACGACACCCTCGGTGAGCAGTGCGACCGCGGTTCTGACTGCGCCCTCGATCGTCCCGGCCTGTGTCTCGTAGTCGCCGACGCGGCCCTCGGCGAAATCCGCCGCGAGTTCGAGGGCGGCCTCCTCGCGGCTCATCTCGCCCTCCAATTCGCGCACGCGCTCGGCGACACCCTCGATCCCCAGGATGTTCTCCACGCGATCGGCCATGTCCTTGGCCACGGGGATCTCGATCTCGGGGGTCGGATCACCACCCTTCTCGCGTGCTTTCTCGGCGAGTGCGATGGCCTCGTCGAGTTGGCCCTCGATCCCCTCGAAGTATCGTTCGTCGTCCGCTCTCATCAGAGCGGCCAGAGATCGAGATCGGTCGTCTCGTCGTGTTCGCGTTCGAGGTGGGCGTCGAACTCGCGGAGATACACCTCGCCGGCGAACACCGTGCCCGAGTTCAGATGACCGGCCACGGTCGAGCCGTCCGCGCGCGAGCAGACCGCGTGGGTGTGGGCGAACCGCTCGCCGTCGAGCCACGAGACGTTACCGACGCACGAGGCGACTTCGAGCGGTTCGTCGAACACCACCGAATCGTACTCCTGCCTATCCTGGTCGTAGAAGAACAGTTCGACGTCCTGCACCGCGCCGAGTGCGACGAAAAAACCCGCGTCGACACCCGCGTCGGTCGCGAGCGCTTCGATTTCCGCGCGCCAGTCCGCGCCGTGGTCCAGCCCGGCGACGAACTCGCGCCCCCCGTCGAGTTCCTGATAATCCATATCCATCCACTCGCGCGGCGGCGGCAAAAACCTTCAGTTCGTCACGGCATCGATCGGGGCGGCCCTGTCGAACGATCGACCCACCGGGACGGAGCTTCAGTCGTCGCGGTCCGTCCCGACCCCGTTCAGTTCGGGATCGAACAGGTCCTCGACCCGGCAATCGAAATGGGCAGCCAGTTTGAACGCCAGCTCGATCGAGGGATCGTAGCGCTCGCGCTCGACCGCGTTGATCGTCTGGCGAGTGACGTCGACGGCCGCCGCGAGGTCGGCCTGGCTCATGTCCGCCCTGTTTCGATGCCGTCGAACCGTGTTTTTCATCCGCGATACCGATACCACGCGGCGATGAACAGCGCCACCAGGAACAGTGCGATGTAGCCGTACAGTGCACCTGCGAGTTCCGGAGGAGCCGTGTAGATTCCGGCCCACGCCAGCACTCTAGTGGCTGACGCGCCAATGACCAATACCGCCGCGAAAACATTCAGTGTGGTCATCGCTGTGCGTCGTTCGAGTTCTTGATCGCGCTCGTCGAACAGTGTCAGGGAGGTGCTGCGCCAGATCGCGAGGACGCTGATGATCCCAAGCCAGTACACTGCTTCGCCAACGAATGGATAGCCGATCGATCTGAGGACAAGGCCGATGGCGACGCCGGCGAGGAGTACACCGACCATCACACGTCGGTAACGGCGTCTCTTCGTGAAGCGCTTCCGTCCGGTTGTTTCGGTTTGTGTCATGGTTCGTGTGTAAAGCAAACGTTCCGTAAAGCTCGCTTTACAGTAAAGCGTATTTTACACACCATGATAAATCTGTCGCTGTTTGATCTCTGGCTCAGAACGGTCGATCGTACCCGAAACAGAGGCCAATGCTCGTCGACCCACTCAGGGCGTCGGCGGGTCGCCGTCGTAGGCCGCGTGATCGGAGTAGAAGTTGAGCATGGCGAACTTGAGCTTCTCCGGCGCGACGTCGAGCAGTTCGGCGCGTTCCTCCTCGGGGAACGTCTCGCGGACGCCGTACTTGCCCATCTCTCGTCGGCCGCGCTCGGTGTAACGCGCGTCGAGCAGCGCGCGCACGCCGATCTCCTCGGGCGAGCGCAGCACACGCCCGAGCGCCTGCCGCGTCTTGCGGATGGTGGGGATCTCGACGGCGTACTGCCAGCCAGCGCCGTAGGCGGCGTCGTAGGCGTCCTCGACGGCTTCGAGGCGATCGTCGAGATGCGGGTAGGGGACGCCGACCACGACGACAGTGTGGGCGTCGTTGCCGTCGAAACTCACGCCCTCGGCGAGCGTGCCCCACAGTGAGGTGAAGAGTGCGCCATGCTCGCCGGCGGCGAACCGCTCGCGCAGCGGCTCGACGGCCTCGCCCGGTTCGTCGAGATACGTCGTCGCGTTCGTCGCGGCGGCGACCCGATCGTGATAGCGCTCGGCCTCGCTGTAACTCGGGAAGAAGAGGAGCGTGTTGCCCGGCGTGAACCGGATCGCGTCGTCGAGCGTGTCGGTGATCGTTCGCTGCACATCCGTGTCGTCGCGCTCGCTGGCGAACAGCGCCGGCGTGTCGACGGCGAAGGTCCGGCGGCGCTCCTCGGGAAACGTGAGCCCGTAGGCCATCGTTTCCGGCTCTTCCAGCCCGAGCACGTCGGTGACGACGTCGAACGGCCGCAGCGTCGCGCTCATCAGCACGCTCGCGTGCAGGTTCGCAAAGAGCGGTTCGGTCACGTCGCGCGGGATCGACGCGAACGACTCCGCACGACCGTAGACCCCGTCGGGCCCCTCGCGCACCGAGATCACGGGATGGCGACCACCGGATGCGCCGTCTTCGAGCCACGATTCGACGAACCGAGCTGTTTGAAGGGTCTGACACTCTTTCCGGACCTGTGTCTCGCCGTTACGGTATTTCTGGTCGTACTCCCGATCGAGGGCTGCTCCAAGCGCGAGCGCTGCCTCGACGTCACCCTCGATACCCTGCCCAGTGTAGGCATCGAGAAAGGCGAGCGTGAGGTCGTCGCGCCCCTCGCTGTTGGCGATCTCCAGGTCCTCCCAGTCCTCGCCGATCTGCTCGCGCTCGCCGAAGCCCAATTCCTCGTCGTAGGTCGAAACGAGCGCCTTCCGGAAGGCGCTCACGACGTTTCTCGCCTGTGCGGCCCGCGGGTCGTCGCTGTCGTCGCACTCGGCGAGGGCGCTATCGAGAGTCGTCTCGGTGAGTGTTCGGGTGGCGTGTTCGCGCGCGGCGCTCTCGACGTTGTGGGCCTCGTCGAAGACGGCGATGACGTCCTCCGGATCGCGGCCGAGCCAGCGGAAGAACTGCTCACGGATCACGGGATCGAGCAGGTGGTGGTAGTTACAGACCACGAGATCCATCTCCTCCATCCCGTCCTTGAGGAGCTCGTAGCCACAGAGGTTCTCCTGCTCTGCGTACTCGTAGATCTCCTCCGGCGTGCGTACGTCGCTGGCGAGCCACGCGTAGAACGCCTCGGTGTCGACGGTGAGGTTGTTGTAGTAGTGCTCGCAGATCGACTCCTCGCGCAGTTCCTCGACCTCGCTCTCGACGCTTTCGAGTTCGTCCATCACCGCGCTGCGCGCTTCGGTCGCGTCGCCGTCACCGTCCTGGCTCGCCTCCAGGAGACTCTCCTCGCGTGCCTCAAGCTCGTCGAGATCCTCCTCGGCGTCGACGAGGTCCTTCGTGCTGTCGCGCAGCACCTGACACTCCTCGTAGTCGACGTCGATGTGACACATCGAGGATTTCCCCTTGAACACCGTCGCGCGGAGCGGTTCGCGGTCGTTGATCGCGCGGGCGTCGGCGACGAACTGGCGCATCTGCTGGTGGACGTTCGTCGTGATCACGACGGTCTTGTCCTCCTCGCGGGCGAACTCCAGGGCGGGCACGAGCGCCGAGAGCGTCTTGCCCGTGCCGCAGGCGCCCTCGAAGAGGACGTCCGTTTCCGCTCCGAGCGCGTCGTGGATGCGTTCGATCGCCTCGCGCTGGTTCTCGTACGGCGACTCGTAGGGAAAGAACCGGAGGGGGGACGCGTCGGCAGCCACAGTGGTGAAGACTGGCGCGCCATCGATCATAAGGATTTGCGTACCGCGGCGGAAGTGGTCTCGTGCGCGCTACACTTCGGGCTCGATATAGACCTTCTGTACCTGCGGGTTGGTCGCCACGAGCGCGTCCTCGATCTCGGTGATCCGCTCGTCGATCGACGTGGTTTCGAGACGCGGATCGAACTCGACGTCGCCGGTCACGATGACCTCCTCGGGGCCGAAGTAGACGGTCCGGAAATCGACGACGGTCTCGACGCCGCTCCAGCCAGCGACGAGTTCGCGCAGTTCGCGCTCCTCGGCAGCCGGCAGGCTCTCGCCGAGCAGGAGGCGCTTGTTCTCCCACGCGAGCGCGACCGCGAAGCCCATCAGGAGGAGGCCGATGAGCAGGGCGGCGACCGCGTCGTAGAGCGGATTGCCCGTGATCCGACTGAGGAACACCCCGAACAGCGCCAGCCCCGCGCCGCTTATCGCGATGGTGTCCTCGGTCAGTGCCGTCAGCGTGGTCACGTCGCTCGTCTTCCGGAACGCCTCGCGAAAGCCGCTCCAGCCGTGGTCGTCGATCTGACGGCGCATCGCCGTGTAGGCTTTCTTCAGCGCGTAGCTCTCGAAGGCGATCGCACCGACGAGCACCGCGTAGTTGACCCAGACGCCGGGGAAGGTCACGCCCAGCAGGCTGACCGCACCCGTGCCCGGTGGGTGTGGATGGACGATCGCGTCGTAGCCGTGTTTCGCGCTCTCCCAGCCCGCGATGCCGAAGAGGAGTACCGAGACGAGGAAGCTATAGAAGAACTGTGCTTTCCCGTAGCCGAACGGATGCTCGCGGTTGGCCTCCTTCTCCCCGTACCGGATCCCGATGAGCAGGAAGATCTGGTTGCCCGTATCGGAGATCGAGTGGTAGGTCTCGGACAGCATCGCGGCGCTGCCGGTGAGGAGAAAGCCGGCGAATTTCAGCACGGCGATGGCTCCGTTGGCGACGAGAGCGGCGATGACGACGGATCTGCTTTCTGCCATTGCCCGCCCTGCTCGCGCCGTTCGCAAAGGACTTTCTACGTACCAGTAGCCACTAGCCGGCTACTCGGCACAAAGCGCCACGAAGTTCCGCAGGATTCGCAGGCCGGTCTCGCCGCTTTTCTCGGGGTGGAACTGTGTGCCGAAGACGGTGCCCGACTCGTCGGCGACGATGCTCGGGAACCGCGACCCGTACTCGGTGCTGGCGACGGTCGCATCCTCGTCGTCGGGTGCTGCGTAGTAGGAGTGGACGAAGTAGGCGTACTCGCCATTGACACCTTCGACGAGCGGGTGGTCACGCTCGACGGCCAGTTCGTTCCAGCCCATGTGGGGCACTTTCAGATCGCCGGTGAACCGCCGGTTGCGACCGGGGATCAGATCGAGTCCTTCGACCTCGCCCTCACCGGCGCGGTCGGCCTCCTCGCTCGTGGTCAGCAGCATCTGCATGCCGAGACAGATGCCGAACACCGGCGTGCCGTCGTCCGCCGCCTCCAGGAGAGCCTCCCGATATGGCCCGGCGTTCTCGACGCCCTCACGGAACGCGCCGACTCCCGGAAGAACGATGCCGTCGGCGGCGGTGAATTCCGCCGAATCGTCGGAAACGTCCACGCTGGCCCCAGCGCGTTCGAGACCGCGCGTCACGCTCCGGAGGTTACCGAGCCCGTAATCGACGACGGCCACCGACGCCGTCGCCTGCTGGGCGTGTCCCGTGCTCATACGAGCCGCACGCACCGCGCTGGCAAAGCGGTTTGGTATCGCGACAATCACACCGATCCACTTCGCGCAGCGGCCCCGAATTCGTCCGCTTTAGAATTTCTACTCGTGCATCGGTGGAATGCGATAGTCGCGATCAGAACCCGCCGAGACGCGACTGGCCGTCGCCCTCGCCCGCACCGACGACGCCGGCTGCCGTGGCGATCGTCTCGGTAAAGGTCTCCTTCTGTGAGCCGTCGTAGAGCGTCGCCGCCGGGTGGACGCAGACGAGCACTCGCTGTGGCGTTCCGTCGATCCGTGCTTCCTCGATGGAGCCCGCCTCCTCCGTCACGCGCGCGTCGCGCCCGAGCAGGTGTTCGGTCGGGACCTTCCCGAGCGTGACGACGAGCTCGGGATCGACGGTCGCGATCTCTTGCTCCAGAAACTCCCGACAGTTCGAGAGCTCGTCGGTGTGGGGATCGCGGTTGTCCGGCGGATGACAGCGCACGCAGTTGGTGATGCGGATGTCCTCGCGGCCGAGCCCGGCGTCGCGCAGCGCGTCGTCGAGGACCGTCCCGCTCCGACCGATGAACGGCTCGCCGGTCTCGTCCTCGTTCTCGCCCGGCCCCTCGCCGACGAACAGCAGCTCGGCGTCGTCCGGTCCGTCGCCGTTGACGATGCGACTCCGCGACTCGCAGAGTGCGGGACAGCGCTCGCAGGAATCGACCTCCAGCCCGTCCATGTGGCCCGTTTCGCTCACATACAGGGTGGGACGCGACAGGTCTTAACCGTCCGGCTTTGGTGTGCTCCCCGTTTCTCCTTCGCTTCGACTGCGGTCGGCGCGCGCTCGCGTTCGGTGCTCACGACGAGCACCGAACGCGAATACTGTGCGAGGTCTGCACGAGCACGGCGAGTGCAGGCTCGTCAGAACGGAGTTCTGACGGTGGATGAGTGAGCGACCGAAGGGAGTGAGCGAATCGGTTGGGGAGGCGTGTGGGCGGTGCGGGGCGGTTGCGGTTTCTCATCGTCGTCAGCATTCGCGGTTTTCGCGCGGTTTCGAGATAGCGATGATATTAGCCCGAATCGGCCGTCGCTACCCGTCTTCGATTCGTCAGTCGATCAGGAATCGGCGGCACGGGCGGCCAGTCGGGCGACCCGCAGCGGCTCGGGCCGTCCGCCCTCGGGTGTGAATCCTCGAACGACCGCTTCGGCATCGCCCCCATCGATCCCAACGCTTCTGACGAACAGCGTCTCGTCGTTGACCGAGCATCGATGGCGCGGCGGCTGTGCACGATACGTGTCGAGCCGTGTCGCGAGCCCATCGCCGGAAAATTCTGATCGAAGCGCTGGTTCCAGACCCGGACTCTCCTCGAAGGAAATCGAGAGCACGGGCATCTCCGTCGCGTCGTGAAGATGCTTGAGGTCGAGAACGTTGTACCACGCGGGCGCGATGCCCGAGACGAAGAGATAGTTCACGTCCGCACGGTCGAGGCGGTCGTGGAGGGCGACGATAGCCTCGGTGGCGTCGGTGCCGCCGACGGTACAGGAGCCGAGAACGAACCCGTCGACGACGCGGCTGGCCCGGACGACCGCGCCGGCAAGCGTGCTCCGGCCGCGCTCGCCCCGGTAGGATTCGGCGATCCCGAGCGCGCGCGTCCCGGCTTTCACTCCTCTTTGATGTCTTCGAGTTTGTCGAGTAGCTCGTCGTTCGATGTGTCGAACTCGAAGTTCACCTCGCCCGCGTGCGCTTCTTCCTCGGTTTTGAGCCCGTCTTCGTCGTCCTCGAAATCGGTGTCGTACTCCTGATTCCCCTGTTCGGATTCATCGTAGCTCCCAAAGCCCATACGTGGACTACGGGAAGGCAACGGAAAAATCGTTTGTCAGCTTTCAGTCGTTTTTCGGCAGCCTCAAAACGCTCGCTCCCCCACGATCGGCATGGCCGTCCACACCGTCACGGAGGGCGCAGAGACGTTCACGGCGAACGTCTATCTCGTCACGGGCGAGCGCACAGTGCTGATCGACGCCGGAACGATGGCCGGCGTCGAGGACGTCGTCGCCGAGCACACCGACGAACTCGACGCGGTCGTCCTCACGCACCAGCACGGCGATCACGTCGGCGAACTCGACGCCGTGCTCGATCGTTTCGATGCCGACCTGCTCGCCTACGGGGATCACCCACGACGAACGACGCAAATCGACGACGGCGACACTGTCGCTATCGGTGACGGGCAGTTCGACGTGATCCACACGCCGGGTCACGCCGACGATCACGTCTCGCTGGTCTCCGAGGACACGATCTTCTCCGGCGACGTCGTGGTCCACGACGACGGCGCGTTCGACGACGGCAGCTTCGGCCGCACGGACAGCCCTGGCCAGTCCAGAGACGTGCTCATCGAGAGCATCGAGCGGATCCTCGACCGACTGCCCGAGAGCGTCGAACGGATGTACGCGGGTCACGGCGACGAGTTCCACGGCGATGTGCGCGCGGTGATCGAGCGGGCGCTCGAACGCGCCGAGCGCCGCGAACCGAAATATTCCGACTAAAAACGACTCAGTTCTCTTCGGGGCCGCGTCCGAGGAAGAAGAGCGCGCCGCCGAGCATCGCGGTGTTCTTCAGGAAGTGGATCAGCTGGCCATCGCGCTCCTCCTCGTCCATGTTCCAGAAGTCGTGCATCGTCGGCGTGACGCCGACGAGAAACGCCGCGATTGCGCCGCCAGCGAGACGCGGCGCGCGCCCGAGAACGGTGGCGATGCCGCCGAACAGGAGCATGACGCTCGATAGCGGCACGAGGCGGTCGGCCGCCGGCACACCCTTCGAATCGGCGTAGGCGCTCATTCCCTCGATGTCGCGCAGGTTGTCGATCGCCGTGTAGGCGAGCACGCCACCGAACAGCGCGCGTCCGAGCGTTTCGAGCCGTCCCATCAGCGGATCGCCTCCCGCGACTGTTCGTCGTATCGAGCCGCGAACACAGTGGTCGATATCACGATACAGTCGTTCGGTGCGGGACTCACATAGCCCTTGCCAAACGCGACGAATCCGCCGATCAGGCGAACAGCTCGCGCGCCTCGTCGATAGCGGCGATCAGCTCGTCGACCTCGTCTTTCGTGTTGTAGAGGTAGAACGACGCGCGTGCCGAAGCCGCCGTCCCCAGGACGTCGTGAAGCGGCTGCGTACAGTGATCGCCCGGCCGGATCGCCACGGCGTGGTCGTTCATGATGCTCGCGAGATCGTGGGCGTGGACGCCGTCGAGGTTGAACGAGACGAGTCCCGCGCGCTCGTCGGCCGGCGGCCCGTAGATCTCGATATCGTCGAACTCCTCTAACCTCCCCATCGCGTATTCGACGAGCTCGCGCTCGTGGCGTTCGATGCGGTCGAGACCGACGTCGTCGAGGTAGTCGGCGGCCTCTGCGAGCGCGATTCCCTCGGCGATCGGCGGCGTACCGGCCTCGAATTTCTCGGGCACGTCCGCCCACGTCGTGCGGTCGAACTCCACCTTGCGAACCATCCCGCCGCCGTACATGAACGGCTCCATCGCCGCCAGCAGCTCCTTCTTGCCGTAGAGCCCGCCGATACCCGTTGGTCCACACATCTTGTGGCCCGAGAAGGCGTAGAAATCCACGTCCAGCTCCTCGACATCGACGGAGTGGTGGGGAACGGCCTGTGCGCCGTCGGCGAAGATGAAGCTGTCCTCGGCGTGGGCGAGATCGGCGAGCTCGGCGATGGGGTTGATGGTTCCAAGCGTGTTCGAGACGTGTGCCACGGAGACCATCTCCGTGTTCGGGCCGATCAGTTCGCGCGCGTGATCCATGTTCAGGCGGCCCGCCTCGTCGACGCCGATGAACGTCAGGTCGGCTCCCGTCCGTTTGGCGATCTGCTGCCACGTGACCAGCGAGGAGTGGTGTTCCATCTCCGTGAGCACGACCTCGTCGCCGGGTTCGAGCTCGCGCAGTCCCCAGCCGTAGGCCACGAGGTTCAGCCCCTCGGTCGTGTTCTTCGTGAAGACCATCTCCTCGCGGCCACCCGAGGCCCCGACGAACTCGGCGAGGCGGTCGTGGGCGTTCTCGTAGGCCAGCGAGGCCTCCTGGCTCAGATGGTGGATGCCCCGGTGGACGTTCGCGTTCGTCTCCCGGTAGTAGTCGCTCATCGCGTCGACGACGCGGTCGGGCGTCTGGCTCGTGGCGGCGTTGTCGAGATAGACGACGCGCTGACCGTCGCCGACGTCGCGTTCGAGGATCGGGAACTCGTCCCTGATGCGCCCGATATCGAGCGGCTCCTCGGATCGAGTGCTCATTGGCGATCCGTAGGAACCGAACGGCCAACACTCCTTCGGTCAGTCGCCCGCTCGACGATCTCCTAATCGTCGCCGAGTCCCCGTGCCGGTGGGCGCGCACTCACGCACTCGTTGTCGTGATCGACCGGTTCGGTGACTCGGGCAGCCGTGGCGATCGTGTCACTGACGAACGGAAAGAGTGTAGTGGGCGCGGCCCCATCTCCCGTTTGTATGGTGCGTGATGCCAGGGAGCCATACGGGGCTGGGGAGCTTCGCTTCGAGCAGACGCCGTCGCTCGATCCGCTCGTGCGGCGGTGTCCGGAGGCCGACGACGGGGAACGTCACGACCTCTCGACGGCGACCGATACGAACTGTACCGACGGTCGTCGTGTGCTCGTCGCACGAACCAAGTGTAGCTGTGGCTGGGAGGACGAACGGCTCGTCTGAGAGCCCGGGGTTCGTCAGAGTCGCCGCGACATCACGAGCAACCCCACGACGAGCAGCCCGATCCCCCAGTAGAGCGAGTCGTACGGCGCGAGCTTCAACAGCAGCGTGACCACGCCGGAGGTGAACAGCGACCAGCCGATGGTCGACGAGTAGCTCATGCGAACCCCTGTGGCGCGACACGGATACGATCACGGCCGGCACCGGCAAGCGGGCCGGGCTCGGATCGACGGCCGAAATCCCTTTACTGCGTGCCCGCCGAACGCTCTCATGCAGACGTGGCTATCGCTGGTCGACGCCGACGGAGCGGAGTTTCAGGATCTCCAGGAGCTCGCTTCGCTGTGGGGCGACATCAACCTCGAAGTCGAGGAACTCGACGCCGAGATAATCGACACTTACGCGCTGCTCGGCCGGTTCGACTTCCTCTTGGTCTTCGAAGCGCCCGACCGCGATACGGTGTTCGAGCTCTCGCTGGCCGCCGAGCGCCACGGGCTCGACATGACGACGATGGAGGGTGTGCCGATCGAACACTTCGGTCACCTGATCGACGAGTAGCTCAGCCGAGCCGGACGAGCTGGGCGTGGCTCGTCCCGCCCACGTCGAGGACGTTCGTCTCCTCGACGAAGCCGTGTTCGACCGCGAGATCCACAGAACGAGAGCCGACGATGTTCGCGACGCGAGCACGTGCGAGACTCGCCACGACGCGCTCCTCGTCGGCGGGTTCACCGTCGTAGAACTCCTCGGTGACTTCGAAGGTCACGCCGTCGTTCTCGAAGCTCTCGCCGAGCACGTCGTCGTCGCAGACGGCGACGAGCCGTCCTTCAGCCGTTTCGCGCTCGTTGACGATCACGGACGAGTTCCTCCTCGGCCTCCTCGCGCATTTCTCTGGCCTCCTCGGCGACCTCCTCTGCGCGCTCGTCCTCGCCGACCTCTTCGAGCGCGCGAGCCTTCTCCTCCAGCACCTCGGCGTTGCGGAAGCCGAGCCGGAGCGCGTTGTCGAAGCTGTCGATCGCGTCCTCGGCGAGCCCGCGTTCGAGCAGGAAGAAGCCACGGTTGTACCAGCCCTGTCCGAAGCGCTGGTCGCGCTCGACGGCTCGTTCGGCGTGTTCGAGCGCCTGCTCGCTCCGCCCGCTCTCCCAGAGCGCGTACGCCAGATTGGTCTCGGCGCTGGCGGTGTGGTCGGCATCGGCGTCGATGTCGAGCGCCTCGCGGTAGGCCCCGATGGCGGCGTCGTACTCCTCCAGTTCGGCGTGGGCCGCGCCCTTGTTCACCCGGGCCTCCTGTTCGACGCGTTCGTCGTCGGCGAACTGGGCGGCGCGCTCGAAGGTCTCGGTGGCCTGTTCGTACCGGTTGATCTCGATGTAGCTCAGTCCCACGTCGATGAGCTCCCCGACGTCGACGTTCTCGGTGCCGAGCTGGCGCTCGTCGAGCAGTTCTGTCAGGACGCGCGAGTCGATCGGGTCGACCTCGCTCGGGTCGACCGAAAGCTCGGGTGGGTCGAGATCGAACCCTTCGGGATCGTCGAACCCCTCGCCCTCGGAGAAGGGATGGTCGTCTTGCCCGTGGCCCGCGTCACGATCGCGCGGGTCGTCGTCGGTCATAGCCGCCCTATGTGACGACCGTGATTAAGACCTGTGGCCTCCTCGTTCCACCATGCGCCTGTTCGTCAGCGTCGATCTCGCGGGGTTCGATACCGAAATCGAGCGCATTCAGGACCGATTCGTCGACGCGAGCGGTGTTCGATCCGTCGATCCGAGCAACGTCCACGTCACGCTGAAGTTCCTCGGTGACGTGGACGAGGAGCGCGTCCCGGCCCTCACCAACGCGCTCGAAACGGCGATCGACGAGGCGGGCGTCGATCCCTTCACCGCCGAGTTCGGCGGACTCGGCGCGTTCCCGAGCGAGGAGTACATCCGCGTGCTCTGGCTCGGTGTTCGCGAGGGGAGCGACGAACTGACACGACTCCACGAGTCGATCGAGGAACGCACCACCGAGATGGGCTTCGACCGGGAAGACCACGAGTTCACGCCGCACGCGACGATCGCGCGGATGGACCACGCTGGCGGGAAAGAGCACGTTCAGCGCGTGCTCCGTGAGAACGATCCCACGCTCGGCTCTCGGCGTGTCGAACACGTCGCACTCACGGAGAGCGTGCTCGGCGACGACGGTCCCGACTACTCGACCGTCGAGCGGTTCGCCCTCTGAAATTGGGGATATCCGAACGAAAAATGAGGCGAGCCTAAAATTTGTTGGAAATATGTAAATAGCGCGCGACGGTAGTCCGTGTATGGCAGCGTTACTGGCGAGCCTCGTCTTGGTCTTCCTCGCGGGTCTCGTGACGGCGCTCGCGACGGGGCTCGGCGCGCTCCCCTTCTTCGTCATCGACGACGTGAGCGATCGTACCAGTGTGATCCTCTGGGGGCTCGCCTCGGGGATCATGGTCTCGGCGTCGCTGTTCGGGCTGGTCACTGAGGGGCTCGCCGAGGGCACTCCAGGAGAGCTCGCGATCGGACTCCTCGCCGGCGTGGTGCTGGTGATCGTGAGCCATCGCGTCATCTCGGGCGTCGAGGTCCATCCCCGGAAGTACGAGGAAGCCGATTACCGGAAACTGCTGCTCATCCTCGGCGTGCTCACGGTGCACAGTTTTCCGGAGGGCGTCGCTGTCGGCGTCTCCTTCGCCGAACTCGATCTCGGTGGTGGCCTCCCGATTTTCGGTTTTTCGGTCCCACTGCTGGCGGTGTTCATGACGCTCGCAATCTCGATCCACAACGTTCCCGAGGGTGTTGCCGTGGCGATCCCGCTCCAGTCGATGGGCGTCCCGCGCGTCCGCATGGTGTGGTGGGCGATCTTTTCGAGCCTGCCCCAGCCGATCGGGGCGGTGATCGCCTTCGTCTTCGTCCGTACCGCCCGCGAGTTCATGGCCGTCGGCTTCGGCTTCGCCGCCGGCGCGATGGTCTATCTGGTGCTCACGGAGTTCATCCCCGAGGCCAGGGAGATCGGTGCGGAACTCCCACACGGCGGCCGGCGCGAACTCCTCGGCGGTATCGCCGTCGGTGTGGCGCTGATGGTTCCTCTGGGGTTCGTCTGACGGCCTGTGCGAGAAGGACAAGGATTTAAGCACCGCGGCGGAAACGAATCCACCATGAGCAAGAACTCGAAGGCGAAGAAGAAACGCCTCGGGAAACTCGAGCGTCAGAACTCCCGCGTGCCGGCGTGGGTCATCATGAAGACCGACCGCGACACGATGCGCAACCCCAAACGGCGCAACTGGCGGCGGAGTGACACGGACGAATGAGCGCCGAGGACTTCGAGGAGCGCGTCGTGACGGTCCCGCTCCGCAAGGTGAAGGCGGGCGCGAACCACGAGGGTGCTGACCGAGCGATGACGCTCATCCGCGAGCATCTCGCCCAGCACTTCAAGGCCGATCCCGACACCGTTCGCCTCGACCCCTCGATCAACGAGGCGGTCTGGGCGCGCGGGCGCTCGAACCCGCCGAGCAAGCTTCGCGTGCGCGCGGCCCGCTTCGAGGAGGAGGGCGAGCGCGTCGTCGAAGCCGAGCACGCCGAATAACGTGCTCCGCGCGGCCTTTTCCGGTTCCTCGTACGTCGGCGTCTTCGCCCGTGCGACCGACCACTGCTTGCTCGTCAGACCCGACATCGATGAGTCGTTCCTCGACGATCTCACCGACGAACTCGACGTGCCTGCGATAAAGACGACCGTCGCCGGCTCCGGCACGGTGGGTGCGCTCGTCACCGGCAACGCGAACGGGCTGCTCACGAGCGACCGCATCACGTCGACCGAGCGCGAGCGCATCGCCGACGTCGTCGATCTCCCGGTCGCGACGCTGCCCGGCCGGATCAACGCCGCCGGCAACGTCGTGCTGGCCAACGACGAGGGTGCCTACGTCCATCCCGACCTCCCGGACGAGGCCGTCGAGGCGGTCGGCGACCATCTCGACGTGCCGGTCGAGCAGGGGATGCTCGCGGGCGTCCGCACCGTGGGGACGGCGGCGGTCGCCACCGACCGCGGCGTGCTCTGTCATCCACAGGCGACCGACGAGGAGCTCGACTTTCTGGAGGAGCTGCTCGGCGTGCCGGCGGACATCGGGACCGTGAACTACGGCGCGCCGCTCGTCGGCTCGGGGCTGCTCGCGAACGCGGCGGGCTACGTCGCCGGCGAGGAGTGTACCGGACCGGAGCTCGGCCGCATCGAGGACGCGCTCGGCTACATCGACTGAGAGCGCCGACAGAGGACAACATACTTCCGGCGCGCTCACCCAGCGGGGATATGGATACGTTCGTCACTGACAGCGAGACGCATAGTCGAGTGTGCCGCACGGAGGCGGGCCGATGAGTCTGGGTGGTGGCGGCGGTGGCGGCCAGCTCGAACAGCTCTCGCAGGAGCTCGATGCTCTCGAACGCCAGAAGGAGGCGATGGAGGACGAGATCGAGGGGTTCCGCGAGGAACAGCGGGAGATCGACGAGGCGACCGAGGCGCTCGAAAACCTCGAGAGCGGCGCGACGGTGCAGGTGCCCCTCGGTGGCGACGCTTACGTTCGCGCGGAGATCCAAGACGTCGACGAGACGGTCGTGAGCCTCGGTGGTGGCTACGCGGCCGAACGCAGCGAGGAGGAAGCCATCGAGACGCTCGAACGCAAGCGCGACGCGCTCGACGACCGCATCGAGGAGGTCGACGAGGAGATCACGGAGATCGAGAGCGAGCGCGACCAGCTCGAACAGCAGGCCCAGCAGCTCCAACAGCAGCAGATGCAGCAGCTCCAGGGCCAGATGGGTGGGCTGGGAGAGGAATCGGACGACGAGTAGGCGATGTTCGACGGACTCAAAGACCGACTCAGCAGTTTTCGCCGCGACGCCGAGGAGGAGATCAACGAGGCGGCTGCCGACGTCGAGGACGAAGAGATCATCGAGGAATCGGACGCGGCGGCAGAAACCGACGAAACCGCTCCCGAGAGCGCCGCCGACACGACCGACGAAACCGAACCCGCAGTCGATTCTGACGTTGCGACCGATGAATCGACCACAGCGACGCCTGAACCCGACGAGGCCGACGACCCAGTAGCCGAACCCGAAACATCTGATTCTCCACCAGCGGAGCCCGAAGCGCCGGTCGAATCCGAGACTCCGGTCGAATCCGACGTACCGGACGAAACCGACACACAGACGGAACCCGATACGCCGGTCGACGAGTCGGTCGATAGCGAATTAGCTGATAGCGAACCGGTCGAATCCGAGGCCGCAGTCGAAGCCAGGGCGGCCGAACGGGCGATCGACGATGACGGGAGTGAGTCGGCAGGAGCGGCCGAAGCGAACGAAACCGGCGAAACGGAAGCGGAGTCCGCGGCTGCGGACGAGCGCGAACCAACCAGGCTGCGTCGACCGTCACCGTCATCGGCCGACGAGACCGAAGACGAGGACGACGACTCGCTCGGACTCGGGACGCGCGCGAAGCTGTTCGCCACCGGCCAGTCGCTCATCGAGGCCGCCGAGCTGGAGGAGCCGCTGTTCGAGCTGGAGATGGCGTTGCTCGAAAGCGACGTCGAGATGAGCGTCACCGAGGCGATCCTCGACCGACTGCGCGAGGAGCTCACCGGCGCAACGCGTGCGCAGGTCAAGGGCACGGGCCTGGTCGTCGAGGAGGCGCTCGCCGAGGCGCTCCGCGAGGTCATCTCGGTCGGCCAGTTCGACTTCGAGCAGCGGATCGCCGAGGCGGACAAACCCGTGACGATCGTCTTCACCGGCGTCAACGGCGTCGGCAAGACGACGACGATCGCCAAGCTCGCGCGCTACTTCGAGGAGCGCGGTCTCTCGACCGTGCTCGCGAACGGCGACACCTATCGTGCGGGCGCGAACCAGCAACTCGGCGAACACGCCGAGAACCTCGACAAGGAGTATATCGCCCACGAGCAGGGATCGGACCCGGCGGCCGTGCTCTACGACGCTGTCGAATACGCCGAAGCCCACGACATCGACGTGGTGCTCGGGGACACGGCGGGTCGGCTCCACACCTCGAACGACCTGATGGCCCAGCTGGAGAAGATCGACCGCGTCGTCGATCCGGACATGACGCTGTTCGTCGACGAGGCGGTCGCAGGCCAGGACGCCACGAACCGCGCCAGCGAGTTCGACGACGCCGCGACGATCGACGGCGCGATCCTCGCGAAGGCCGACGCCGACTCGCAGGGTGGCGCAGCCATCTCGATCGCCCACGTCACCGGCAAACCCATCCTCTTTTTGGGCACCGGCCAGGGCTACGACGATCTCGAACGGTTCGATCCCGACGTGCTCGTCGATCGGCTGCTCGGCGACGAGGAGTAGCGAAATTTCGTTCGAGCTGCACTCTTGACTCTCCCTGAAATACTGGCTGTCCAGAAGGCCTTTAACCGCTACACGGCCTAACCCCGCCAAATGGTACTCGACGATCTCGGGAGTTCCCTGCGGGGCACTCTCGACCGACTGCAGGGAAAGACGCGCCTCGACGAGGAGGACGTCGAGGAGGTCGTCCGTGAGATCCAGCGCTCGCTGATCCAGGCCGACGTCGAGATCGACCTCGTGATGGAGCTCTCGGACGAGATCGAGCGGCGCGCGCTCGAAGAGGAGCCGCCGGGTGGGACGACCGCCCGGGATTTCGTCCTCCGAATCGTCTACGAGGAGATGGTCGATCTCGTCGGCGATAGCACCGAGCTCCCGCTGGAATCACAGACGATCCTCCTCGCCGGGCTCCAGGGATCGGGGAAGACGACCACGGCGGCGAAGATGGCCTGGTGGTTCTCGAAGAAGGGCCTCCGCCCTGCGATCATCCAGACCGATACCTTCCGTCCGGGTGCGTACGATCAGGCCGAGGAGATGGCCAGCCGTGCCGAGGTCAGCTTCTACGGCGATCCGGACAACGACGACCCCGTCGAGATCGCCCGCGAGGGGCTCGCCGCCACCGAGGAGGCCGACGTCCACATCGTCGATACGGCGGGTCGCCACGCGCTGGAGGAGGGGCTCATCGACGAGATCGAGGCGATCGACGCGACCGTCGATCCGGACCGCAGACTGCTCGTGATGGACGCGGCGATCGGGCAGGGCGCGAAGGATCAGGCCCAGCGTTTCGAGGAGGCTATCGGCGTCGACGGCGTCGTGATCACGAAACTCGACGGGACGGCGAAGGGCGGCGGGGCGCTCACGGCCGTCAACGAGACCGACTCGTCGATCGCGTTTCTCGGGACCGGCGAGACGGTTCAGGACGTCGAGCGCTTCGAGCCGAACGGCTTCATCTCCCGGCTGCTCGGGATGGGTGATCTCAAGCAGCTCGCCGAGCGCGTCGAGCGCGCGATGGAGACCGGCGACGAGGACGAGGATTGGGACCCCGAAGACATCATGTCCGGCCAGTTCACGCTCAAGGACATGCGCCACCAGATGAACGCGATGAACAAGATGGGGCCGCTCGATCAGGTGCTCGACATGATCCCCGGGCTCGGCGGCGGGATCAAGGATCAGCTGCCCGACGACGCGATGGACGTCACGCAGGATCGAATGCGGAGCTTCGAGGTCGTCATGGACTCGATGACCGAGAAGGAGCTCGAAAACCCTCGTTCCGTGGGCGCGAATCAGGTCCGCCGCGTCGCCCGCGGCTCCGGCCAGCCCGAGGAACGTGTCCAAGAACTGCTCGAACAACACCGGATGATGGAGCGCACCCTCAAACAGTTCCAGGGGATGGGCGACGCGGACATGCAGCGGATGATGAAGCGCATGGAACAGGGCGATGGTGGCGGCGGGATGGGCGGCATGGGTGGGATGGGCGGCGGTGGCGGCCCGTTCTGAGTAGCGCGAAGCGGACGTGTTTTTACCGATGGCGGCGCTCGACACGCCAATGAGCGTCGTCGAGGTCGCGCGCGAGGCCTACCGCGAGGCGCTGCCGGCGCTGTCGGTGAGTCTCGTCGCCGGGCTTCTCTCGGGGGTCGTTCTCGGCGGGATGCAGGACGAACTCCGGGTCGTCAGCGGACTGCTCATGCTCGTGCCGGCGTTTCTGGCCACGCGGGGCAACGTCTTCGGCTCCTTCGGCGCGCGGTTGGCGACCGCGCTTCACCAGGGGCTCATCGAACCGCGGGTGCGCGGTGGTGACGAGCGCCTTCGGGCGGCAGTCACGGCTGCTCTCGTGAACGCTCTGCTCGTGAGCGTCTTCGCCGCCGTCGCCACGTATTTCGTGCTGACGCTGCTCGGACTGCCCCACGCCTCGCTGCTCACGCTCGTTTCGATCGCCACTATCGCGGGCGCGCTCTCCGGTGCCGTCCTGGCGACGGCGGTCGTGGTGGTGGTCTTTGCGGGCTACCGGCGCGGCTACAACCCGGACACCATCGTGGGGCCGGTCGTGACGACCACCGGCGACGTCTTCGGACTCCTCTTTCTCCTTCTGGCCGTCCGGGTCGTCCTCGCGCTACTCGGAGGTGGCGGCTGAGTGGCGACCGAGTGGTCGGTACGGGCAATCACGCGCGCGATGCTGCCGATCCTCCTCGTGCTCACGCTCGTCGAACTCGGGAGCGGTCTCGTGCTCGACTCGTTCGAGGCGACCCTGCTCCAGTTCCCCTCGCTGCTCGTGCTCGTGCCCGTCACCATCGGCACCGCCGGTAACCTCGGGAGTGTGCTCGCCGCGCGACTCTCGACGGCCCTCCATCTAGGACGGCTCTCCTTCGCACCCGACGACGAGGTGCTTGCGGGCAATGCTGTCGCGACTATCGCCCTCTCGTTCACTGTCTTTCCGACCGTGGGTGCCGGCGCGTGGGCGTTGTCGGCGCTGGTCGCCGAAACCAAGCTCCCGCTCGCGACGGTCCTCCTGGTCGCGACGGCCAGCGGCGCGATCCTGGCCGTGCTCGCCGTTCTCATTACCGTCGTGGCGACCTACGCCGCCTACCGGTTCGGTCTCGATCCCGACGACGTGGTGATCCCCGTCGTGACGAACGTCTCGGACGTACTCGGTGTCGTGGTTCTGTTCGCCGTCGTCCAGGTCGTCGTCTGAGCAGGACGGCGGATTTACGGACCCGGCCCTGCTCGGTGACGCATGGATCGCCGCGTGTGGCTGCTCGTCGGCTGTCTCGTGCTCGCCGGCTGCGTAGCCACCGGTCCGGGTGCCGACGGACCGACGAACGCCTCCGCGGCGACGACGGCGCTCGACGGCCCCACCGCGAACGCGGACGTCGGCACGACCCCCGCGAAGACGACGCACTCCGGGCTTCGGGCGACCGTCACGCACGTCGTCGACGGCGATACACTCGACGTCAGATATCCCAACGGAACCACGGACACGGTCCGGCTACGCGGCGTCGACACGCCGGAAGTCCACGTCCCCACGAACCCGAGCGAGTACGAGGGCGTGCCCGACAGCGACGCCGGCGCGACGTGTCTCGACGACGCGGGCGACGAGGCGAGCGCGTTCACGACACGAGCGGTCGCCGGCGAGACGGTGCAGCTCGTGGGGATCGACGGGCGCGGGCGCTACGACCGTCTGCTGGCGCTCGTCCGCCACGACGGCCGCGATCTCAACTACCGGCTCGTCGCGACGGGTCATGCGCGGGTCTACGACAGCCAGTTCGCGGGCCGCGAGCGGTTCTCCCGAGCGGAAACGCGCGCCCGACGGAACGGAACGGCTCTCTGGGCGTGTGCGAGCGAGCCGTCGGCGACACCGACCGGGTCCGACGACGGCCCGCTCGCGATCGCCGCGATCGCCGCCGATGCACCGGGCAACGATAACGCGAACCTCGACGAGGAAACCGTCACCCTCGAAAACAGCGGGTCGACCCCGATCGCCCTCGACGACTGGACGGTCAGCGACGAAGTGGATCATACCTACTCGTTCCCGAGCGACGCCACCCTCGCCGCCGGTGCGAGTCTCACGCTGCACACGGGCCGGGGAACCGACACGGACACCGACCGTTACTGGGGAGCGACGAGCGCCGTCTGGAACAACGACGGCGACACCGTGGTCATCGCGAACGCGAGCGGCGCGGTCGTCGCGCGGCGCTCGTACGGCTGAGCGCAGCACTCAACCGGCTGGCAGCCGTAGTCGAGCCGTGGTATCGCGCCTCGAACTCCCGCCACGGCTGGTCGACCTATCGATCCTCGTAACCGTGGGTTTCGCGGTCGCCACCGGCCTGCTAACCCTTATTTCTGGTCGGCCCGGCGACGCGGTCGTGTTCGTCCTCCACGGGATGGGTGGGCTGGCGCTCGTTCTCCTCCTCTTCTGGAAGCTCCGCCGAGTGCGCCCGCGACTGACCAACCGGGTGGCGTGGAACCGGGGCACGATCGTCTCGGTTCTCCTGACCGGTCTCGCGCTCGCAGCGCTCGCCACCGGGTTCGTCTGGACCTCGGGCGGAACCCCTACGATCGGTCCGTGGCTGCTCCTGTTCGTTCATATGGCGCTCGGCGCTCTCGTCGTTCCCGTCCTGCTCGTCCACCTCCGGGGGCGGATCCATCTCCCGAGCACGGACGACTTCGAGGGCCGGCGGACGGCGCTCTCCTCGCTCGCGGTCGTCGGTTTCGGCGCGCTCGCGTGGCGCTTCCAGCGCGGGGCGAACCGCCTGCTCGGACTCGCCACCGATCAGCGCTTCACCGGCTCGACCGAGGAGGGAACGGACGCGGGCAACGCTTTTCCGGTAACAAGCTGGGTCGCCGATGATCCCGACCCGATCGATCCCGACGAGTGGGAGCTCCGGGTCGGCGGTGCGGTCGAACGCGAGCAGACACTCTCGATCGACGATCTCGACCCCGACAGCGCGGGGCGCACGACCCTCGACTGCACGAGCGGCTGGTACTCGACCCACGACTGGCGTGGCCTCCGAGTCGGCGATCTCCTCGATACGGTCGAACCCGACCCTGCGGCGGAATGGGTCTCCTTCCGTTCGGTGACGGGCTATCGCTGGAGCCTCCCGATCGAGGAGGCACGCGACGCGCTGCTGGCGACCCACACCGACGGCGAGCGGCTCTCGCACGGCCACGGCTTCCCGCTCAGGCTGGTCGCACCCGGCCGGCGCGGCTTCCAGTGGGTGAAGTGGATCGACAGAATTGAGATCAGCCGCCAGCGCGACACGAGCGAGTGGCTGGCGATCTTCGTCAGCGGGTTCGAGGAGAACGCTACGAACGATCGTTGACCGGTGTTCCGTCCTCGGTCGGCGGCGCGATATGGTTGATGTACTCCTCGACGCTCGGCTCGTGGACTCGGATCCGTAGCTCGATATCGCCGAGTTCGTCCGGTTCGCCGACCGCGAAGTTGACGACGCCCTCGAAGGCGGCCTGTTTCTTCAGCGCGACGCGCACGACGTCGCCCTGACGGTCGGCGAAGAACTCGTTGCGGGCGCTGTCGAGGATCTCCTGGTCGTGGAGCAGTTCCGAAAAGTGGTCCAAACTGTGGGTTTCGGCACGTACCTCGCCGGGCGCGCGCTCGATCTCCGCGCCGGGCACGAGGTTCTCGACGGCCGTGACGATCCGCTCGGTGACTTCGGTGTCGTTGACCGGTGCGGCGAGTTCCACGTCGATGCGATACATCATTCACCTTCCTCCGCGAGCAGCGTCCGGATACGATCCTGAAACGCCGCGAGCGAGTCGGTGTTCTCAATCCGCCTGTCGGCGCGCTCGATGGCATCGTCCATCCCGAAGCCGATTTCGCGCTCGTCGCGTGCTTCGAGGCTCTCACCGCCGTCGGCGCTCGTGACGTCGCGTCCCCGTGCATCGACGCGCTCGGCGCGCACATCGAAGGGAGCCTCGATGGCGATCAACGAGAACGCCTCGCCAAAGCGCTCCTCGAACCGTTCGACCTCCACCCCAGAACGGATGCCGTCGACGAGCACCGTGGACGAGTCGGCGAGCTCGCGCTCGATGATCGGCAGCGACCGCTCGGCGATGGCCCCCTGACCGCTCTCCTCGCGGAGCGCCTGCGCCACGCGGCCGTGGTGCTCGGCGGGATCGAGCCCCCGATCGCGGCAGGCCTCCCTGATGACGTCGCCCATCGTCACGACCGGGATCCCCATCTCGCGGGCGACGGCGGCGGCCTCGCTCTTGCCGCTGCCCGGCAGGCCGACGATACCGATGACGCTCATTGCGCCCTCTTGTGGAGAATCGCTGTTAAACGCTCCGCACCGGACCCAATCGCTTTTGAACCGCTCGCTCTCACCCCCCATGAGGGCACGTAGCTCAGCCCGGATAGAGCGTCGGACTTCTAATCCGACGGCCGTGGGTTCGAATCCCACCGTGCCCGAGTACCTTTTTACTTCGTCGGGTTCGCGCGGAGCGCGAACCACTCCTCGCAAAAAGCTACGCTAAAAACTCCCGCTCGCTCCCTACGGTCGCTCACGGCGAACCGCGCTCACTGCGTTCGCGCGGACACGATCACTCCGCACCGCACTGCAACACACCGCTCGTACCGCCGAAGCCCTCGGCACGCGCTCACTCCGTTCGCTACTCGCTCGGCCTGCGGCCTCGCTCGCGCCCCTCGCCCTTCATCCGCCAGGAGAGCAAACTCGCCTGAGCCTCGGCTCGCGTCGCTCGCCGAGACGCCAGGCACCGCACCGCTCCCGCCACCGCCCGGCGACCGCAACCGCCACCCGCAGCGCGGGCGGACCACGCGCTTTTTGCTCGCGGAGGTGAAACGGGGGGCGATGAGGGCCGGTATCGTCGCCCGTCGCGGCAACGATCGGGCGGCCGCGCTCGCCGCCGAGGTCCGCGAACACCTCCGCGAGTCGGGTGCCCAAGTGTGGGTCGACGAGGCGACCGCCGACACGCTCGCAGTCGATGGCTACCCCGTCGCGCGGATGAGCGACTGCACGCTCGTCGTCTCGATCGGCGGCGACGGCACCTTCCTCTTTACCGCCCGCGAGGTCGGCACGACGCCGATCATGGGCGTCAATCTCGGCGAGGTCGGCTTCCTCAACGCGACCTCGCCCGACGACGCGCTCGCCGAACTCACGCGCGAACTCGACCACATCGAGCGCGAGGGCGAGCCACGGACCCGGACCGTCCCCAGACTTCGTGTCTCTGGCGAGGATATCTCGCTCCCGCGCGCACTCAACGAGATCGTCGTAATGGGTGATCGCGGTCCCGGTCGCGGTGCCGAATTCACCGTCGAGATCGACGGCAGCGAGTATCTCGACAGCCACGCCGACGGCGTGCTCGTCGCCACGCAGACCGGGAGCACGGCCTACAACCTGAGCGAGGGCGGCCCGCTGGTCCATCCCGACGTGCCGGCGCTCGTCGTCACAGATATGGCCGCGACCGACCCGATGCCGCCGCTGGTCGTCGGTCGGGACAGCGAGATCGCGATCACGGTCGGTGACGGCGACACGGCCGTGGTCGCCGACGGCCGCAATCGTGTCGCCCTCGCCGCGCCTGCGACGGTCACGATCGGTGTCGCCGACGAGCCGACGCGCATCGCCGGTCCGCCGCTGGAGTTCTTCAGCGCGCTCGACAAACTCGACTGACCACGGGATGGCGATGGTGTGGGTGGGAAAACGGGGTGAGTGGTGGGGGCAAGACTGGGGACGTTTCGCAAGGTGTAACGGGGAGGAGCACCAACGAACAGCCGAATGAGCCAGCAGCTGCCGGACGTACAGGCTGCCCAGCCAGATGTAACCGTGGGACTCAATCACGTCGGCGTCACCGGCGTCGAGAAACTCGTCAAACTCGGTCGGGAGAACAAACGCCCGATCGTGCTGATGGCGACCTTCGAGGTGTTCGTCGACCTGCCGTCGTGGCGCAAGGGTGCGGACATGAGCCGGAACATGGAGGTCGTCGACGAGACCCTCGAAGCGGCCGTCGCCGAGCCTGCCTACCGCGTGGAGGACGTCTGTGGCGACGCCGCCGAGCGCCTACTCGACAAACACGAGTACACGACCGAGGCCACCGTCGAGATGGAAGCCGAATACGTCACGCGCGAGCAGACACCCGCGAGCGACAAGGAGACTCAGGGCACGGCGACGATCATCGCCAGCGCCTGCGCGACCGAGGAGGGGACGACCGAGGAGATCGGTACCAGGGTCACGGGGATGACCGTCTGTCCGTGCTCGCAGGGCATGTCGGCCTCGCGCGCCCGCGAAACCCTCGCCGAACTGGGCGTCGACGACGAAACCACCGAACAATTCCTGGAGGAGGTGCCACAGGCCGGCCACTCCCAGCGCGGACACGCGACGCTGCGGGTGAAAAGCGACGGTGCACCCGAGGTCGACATGCGCGATCTCATCGACGTGGCACGCGATTCGATGAGCGCCCGCATCTACAACCTCGCCAAACGTCCCGACGAGGATCACATGACGGAGGCCGCCCACGCGAACGCGAAGTTCGTCGAGGACTGCGTGCGCGACATGGCTGAGGGCGTCGTGGGCGAGTTCCCCGATCTCGCCGACGACGCGGTGGTGACGATGAAACAGTCGAACGACGAATCGATCCACCAGCACAACGCCCACGCCGAGCGGGTCGCGACGGTCGGCCAGCTCCGATCCGAACTCGACGACTGAGTTTTGGTGCAGATTTTTGCGAACGAGCGCGCGGCGCGAAGCGCCGCGATCTGCGCGAACGGTGAAACCGTGAGCGCGACGCGAGCGACGCAAAAAGGTGCAACTGACGGATCGATCCACCAGCACAACGCCCACGCCGAACGGGTTGCAACGGTCGGTCAGCTTCGATCCGAGATCGACGAAACGGCTTCGGCCGACGACTAGCCGAGATCGAGGCGCTTGGCCCCCTCCCAGCGCGGCTCGAACTCGCGGGTAATCTCGCCGGCGAAGGCGGGATCCTTGATGTCGATCATCGCGAACAGCTGCGTGCTGTCGAGCGGGTGTGGCACCTCGATACAGGTCTCGACGCCGTCGATCACGGTGAAGGTCCGCTCGACGGCGTCGCTGGTCCGCGTGCTGACGCGATCGTGGGGCAAGAGCGTGTTCACGTAGCGCTCGTTGACGGCATCGGGGAGCTCCGTGACGAGGTCGGGATGCATCAGCAGCGAGACGTCCACGCCACGATCGACGGCCGCGCCCAGTCGCTCGGTGACGCGGTTGCCGACCGATGCCGTGTCGAACTGGGCCGACAGCACCGCCGCGACGACCACCACGCTCTCCTCGGCGGCCGCGAGGCGCTCTTCGAGCAGATCGATCGTCTCCTCGGCACCGACCGCCGCCGTCCAGAACCGTTCGTTGGCGGGTTCGCTGGCGTCGAGTTCGCAGACGAGCTCGTCGACGACCTCCTCGTACTGGTCGGCTCTGGCTTCGAGCTCGCGCCGACGATCCTCGAGCAGCCGCGACAGCGCCGTCTCGGGTTCGACCGCGACGTATTTCTTGGGCCGCGAGGCGCTCTGCGATCTGATGAGGCTGTGGGTCTCGATGGTCGCGAGCACGTCGTAGATGCGACCCATCGGCACGCCGCTGGCGCGCGAGAGCTCCTTTGCGGTCGTCGGACCGGTATCGAGCAGCGCTCGATAGACGCGCGCCTCGTATTCGGAGAGGCCGAGGTCGCTGAGATCAGCCATCATCCCACCGTTTCGGGCCACAGCAATAAACTCATCGGCAGTTCATCGCCCGTCGCCAGTGCGTCCGCTGGTTCGCACGTCCGTCAGGAAAGGGTTTTGCGTGCGCGACCGGTAGGGAGGCTATGCTGCTCCGGATACTCGGATTGCTCCTTCTGATCCCGCTGTTCGACATGGTGGTGCTCGTCGCCGTGGCGACACAGACGTCGCTCGGTTTCGTCGGGGCCGTGGCGCTGGTCGTTCTCACGGCGCTGATCGGCATGTTGCTCGTGCGTTCCGAGGGCCGCCACACCGCCCGGAAGATCCAGGAGCGTATCCGGAACGGCTCGTTGCCGGGCGACGAACTGCTCGACGGCGGGCTGCTCATCGGTGCGGGCGCGTTCCTGCTCACGCCGGGGTTCGTGACGGATCTCGTCGGGCTGGTACTTGTCGTGCCGGTGACGCGCTGGCCCGTCCGGAAGGCGCTCAAGCGCTGGCTCGTCATCCCGTATCTCGACCGGAAGATGGGGGGGATCGCCAGCGGTGTCGCCTACGGCGGTGGCTTTCCCGACGGGGAGGACACCTACGACGTCGATGCCGGCAGTTACGAGGTCCACGACCGCGATGGCGATACGAGCCGCGACTGAGGACGCGAAGAGAAACGCTTACAAACCGATGGGAGCAATCACTGGTGTCGGGCCAATAGCTCAGTTAGGTTGAGCGCTCGGCTGATAACCGGGAGGTCCGCGGTTCAAATCCGCGTTGGCCCACTGTTCTTCGATCGTTTTCCTCGTAGTGGCGACACCGCTGTCGCTCGCCGGTAACTCTCTGAAAAGACAGCAGGGGGACGTTACAGGTGATGCCACGCAACGGAGCCCCGCTGTCCCGGAGCGCGCCTTGCTCCATCGTTTTCTTTGTGCTTGGACAGCATAAGCTTTGTGTGGTGTGCAGGCGGATGACATGACTGTCGTCGGGCGCACTGCCGACCGTCAGGACTGCTGGAAGCGCGTCGTTCCGGCGGGGCCGGCAGCCAGCTCGTGGCGTGGGGTGTGGTGGACCGGTGGCTCGGCTCGACGGCTCCCGGCGATCGCCGGCTCCACGGTGATCGACGCGTCGTTCCACGGCGCGAACATCGCGTGCGGGATGAACTGCTCGCTGTCGTTTCGGCGCAGCGTCACGCCAGCCGGGTCGGTGGCGACGACGACGGCGTAGCGCTCGTGACTGTCGGTCTCGTAGAGAACGTCCCCGACATCGGGGTCGGCGCGGTCGGTCGTGGCATCGGTGGCTGTCATGGTGGGCTGTCGGCGGGAGCGGGGACCGCTGTGACACCGCCGCCGTGTTCGGTCGGACGACCGACCGGCTATTGAATCACGATCACCGTTGCCGGTCGTTTCTCACCGTTCCGGGCGTGAAGCGACCGAAATCGTCCGGCCCGGTCGCGTGACGGAATCGTGTGATTGAGACGTTTCGAGCCCGTACCGGGGGTATGAATCGTTCACGACGCCGAAACGGTCGGGTGAGCTGCCCGTGAGCATCGACGAGCGGGTGCTGTTCGCCATCGTGCTCGCCATCGGCGTCGTGCTCCCCGGCGGTGCGAACTACGCCCTTTCGTCCCTCGGCTTCGAGACGGCCGGAACGGCCGTCTGGGCGCTCGGCTATCTGGGGGTGGCGCTGTTCGTCTGGTATCGCTGGATTCGCCCGCTCGATTTCGGTGCGCACGGCGACGGGTCGTAACCTTGAAATCTGGGACCGACTCATCCCACCACGAGAATGTTTCCGTTCCCGCTGCAGGCGCTCGACCGGTTCCTGCTCCAGTACAATCTCGGGCAGGTGCTGTTGCTCGTCTTCGTGCTCGCGCTGCTCGCCGCGCTCGCCCAGCGGTCCAGGAAGGTGCTCTCCATCCAAGTGATGACCTTTGGCCTCCTGTTCGCGATCGTCCCGAGCATCGACGGCCCCGGCTACTATCTCTATCTCGGCCTCGGACTCCTCGTGGTCGCACCGCTGCTGTTCACCACCGCCAACCGCTGACCGCTCTCGCGGCGTTTTAGCCACCTATCGCGTCCGGTAGCGACGGACCACAATCCCTTCTCGTCGACGAACGCGCCGAGAGACATCGACCGAGAATCGCGTCGAAAATCACCGGCGAACCACGACTGTTCGCCGATCCGCTCTCCTGCGTCGATCCCTATTCGCCGGTCGCGTTCGTCGGGAGATCGACGCGCAGCGTGTGCGTGCCCGACTCGAACGTCCGCGTGTCGCTATCGACGTAGTTCTGGAGCTGTTCGGTCGCGGGCGACCAGACCGGTCCGGGTTTCGTGTAGCTCACCAGCGAGAGCGTCACCGACTCGCCGTCGGCGACCGTGAACGTCGTCGTCGCCGTGCCGTTCTCGACGGTGACGTTCCGACTCTCGATGCGATCGGCGAGCGCCGCGTCGGTGGTGAACTCGCCGTCGGAGCGCCGCGTGATCGGCTCCTCGCTGCTACCGTGTGCGAACCGGAGCAGCTCCTCGTTCGTGTAGGTGCCGTTCGGCCCTTGCAGCTGCTCGATCGGCTCGCCGCGCACGAGATCGACCTGGTAGTAGGTCGTTTCGTCGCTGCCGAGGAAGCCAAGCGCGTCTCGTTCGGCGTTCGTGAGGCTGCCGTCGTCGAGCGCCTCGCTCAGCGCCACGAGCTGGTCGTCGGAGAGATCGCCGCCCGCGATAGCGTCGGCGATCGCGGTGCGCTGCTCGTCGCTCAACCCATTGCCGGCGAGCGCGTCGGTGATGGCCGACGTCTTTGCGTCGGTGAGGCCGCTCGCGGCGAGCGTGCTGCTCACTCCGGAGACCTGCTCGTCCGAGAGTCCGCTGTCGGCGAGCGACGCGGCGACAGCCCCCGCGTCCGCACCGCCGTCCGCTCCGTTACCGCTGTCCGCGCTACCGCCGGCATCACCGCCTGCTTGCGCACCGTTGCCGTCACTGCCCGTTCCGACCCCGCTCGTTTCCGTTTCCGTCGAGGTGGTGTCGGTTTCGATCCCCGTTCTCGACGAATTGTCCGTCGTTTCGGTCGGGGCTGCGGTCGCCTCCGTTTCGCTCGGTGCGCTCGTTTCGGTGTCCGTCACGGTCGGTCCCGTAGTGCTATCGGTCGGGCTGGTCGTCCCCGCTTCCGTGTCCGTCGGCGCGGCCGTGGTCGTCGCCGTCGGCGTGTCGGTTCCGGTCGTCGCCGTCGGCTCCGGAGCACTCGTTTCGGTTGCGGTGGCCGTGTCCGTCTCGGTGGCCGTCTCCGTTTCCGTCGGCTGCTCGGTGCTGGTCGGCGTGCCCGTGCCTGCACCGGCAACTGTCAGCGTACCGGGCGTGGTTTCAGTGACGTCGTAGAGTCCGCCCGCCGAATCGCTGATTTCGTTGACGTCGAGCGTGAGTGCACTTTCCCCGGTCGCGGTTCCATTAACCGTTACTGTCGCTACCGTAACACCATCCGCATCGCCGGAAAGCGCGTTGCCGAAGTATATGACATCGAAACTCGCCGCCGAGCCGTCGTCAGTGATGTTGACGTTGCTGTCGGCGGGACTACCCGCTAGTTCGATGTTCGTTATCTCGCCGACCGAAGGGTTCGACAGTTCGATCGATGCGTTCGTCGTGCCGACACCATTGTCCGTGTTGTCGACGACGATGTCGTATGTCGCCATTTCACCAGCCGCGACCGTCGAGGATTGCGGCGAGAAGCTGACTGTCGTACTTCCGGCCGCGCTGGCCGTGAACGACACGGCCGCGCCCGCGGAGAGAAGCACGACCGTGACGAGGGCGATGGTTGCAAGCGTTCGCTTCGAGGAACCGTGTGTGTCCTTACTCATTTTCGTCGTGTTTGGGGTGTTGTCGCACTGTGGTCCATACGTCGCATCTCGCGAGCGTCATTTCGAATCCGCCCATTTGGCGTACAGCGCCTGTGCGTCGGCCTGTGTGACCTTTCCTTCGCCGTTGAAGTCGAACGCATCGGGATTGTTCTTGACCGCCGGATCGTCGAGGTTGTCGTACAGCGCCTGCGCGTCGGCTTTCGTCAGCTCGCCGTCGCCGTCGACGTCCTCGTATTTGCCGTCTTCGTCGAGGTCCTGCGGCGGGTTCTCGAACTCACCGACCGGCTCCGGACTGGCGGTGTACTCACCGCGCTCGACGATTGTCCCGCTCGCTCCAACGGCAACGTCGGGATACGAACCCGTCGTGTCGAGAACGATCCCTTCGAGACCGTTGCTCGTCGGCGTCTCGTCGGATTGCCAGCCCGAGCCGGTGCGTTCGAGGACCGTCCCGCTGCTGCCGGCGGCCAACCCCTTCTTCCCTTCGCGGGTGATGGCGTTGAGCGTGTTCTGTCCGGCGTAGAGCTTCGTCCAGACCGAACCGTTGTACCGGAAGATCGAGCCGTCGCCGCCCGCGACGTTGATCTCGTCTGAACTCACCGCGGCGACGTCGTACAGCCCGACGCTGCCGCCGCCGATGCCGATCTCCTCCCAACTGTCGCCACCGTTGGTCGTCTCGTACACCTTCGAGTTCGTATCGCAGATGTAGCCCGTGCTCTCGTCGATGAAGTCGAGTCCCTTCGCGCTGGAGCCACCGCCGGGCTTGACCGCCGATCCCCAGTCCATCCCGCCGGAGCCGTTCTTCGTCCCGGAGAAGAACTCGCCGGAGCCGTTGATCAGGAACACCGTCTCGGAGCCGGCCGCGCCGACGACCGCGATGTCCTCCCAGGTGCTAGATTTTCCCTCGGGTTTCGAGTAATCGGTCTTCGTCCCGCTCCCGACATCGTACTGGCCGATGACGCCGCTGCCGCCGGCGAACCAGACGTGGTTGCCGTCGTCGGTGACGCCGGCCCCGGTGAGGGTGTTGCCCTGCGTCGTCGGCCCTTTCTCGATGACCGTCGTCCAACCCGTCGATCCCCGCTCCAGAACCCGCCCGCCACCGCCGACGGCGTACGGCCCCTGGCTCGAGAGAACCGTGTCGTTGAGCCCTTTCCCGGTCGGCGAACTCGCCTCGGTCCAGTTGGCCGAATCGGGTCGTGGCTTCCGTTCGGCCGGCGGATCGGCGGTGTACTCGCCGCGCTCGACGATCGTTCCGCTGGAGCCGACGGCCACGTCCGGGTAGCCTCCGGCGGTGTCGAGCGCCGCTCCCCGCAGCGTGTTCGTCGTCGGCGTCTCGACCTCGCTCCACGTACCGGGTCCGTTCCGTTCGTACACCCGACCGCCCGAGCCGGCGGCCAGCCCCATCTCCCCGTCACGATCGATGCCGTAGATGGTGTTCTGTCCGACTTTCAGCGGCGACCACGTCGACCCGTCGTACCGGTATATCGTCCCGCTGCCGCCGGCCACGTTGACGTCCGATTCGCTCACGCTCGCCACGCCGTAGAGTCCGATGCTGC
Organism: Halococcus qingdaonensis; assembly: GCF_024508235.1. NCBI lineage: Archaea > Methanobacteriati > Methanobacteriota > Halobacteria > Halobacteriales > Halococcaceae > Halococcus > Halococcus qingdaonensis. The sequence continues at coordinate 2,545,211 of NZ_CP101943.1, forward strand.
CGCCGTCGATGCCGATTTCTTGATAGCTACCGCCGTCGTCGGTCGTCTCGTAGACCTTCGTGCTCGTGTTCGAGATGTGCCCGACTGAACTACTGGCGAAATCGATCCCTTTCATGCTGGAACCTGAGCCCGGTTTCTGGGCTTCTCCCCAATCCATCCCGCCGGAATCGTTTTTCGTCCCGTTGAGCACCTCGCCGGAGCCGTTGACGAGGTGGACGGTTTCGGATCCGGATTTCCCGGTGACTGCGAGGTCCTCCCAGGTGCTCGTCTTTCCCATCGGCGCGGAGTAGTCGGTGAGCTCTTCGTCGGCCACGTCGTACTGGCCGATCACGCCGCTGCCGCCGGCGAACCAGACGTGGTTGCCGTCGTCGGTCACGCCGGCTCCTTTCAGAGTGTTCGACTCGACCGTCGGTCCCTTCGAGATAACGGTCTCCCAGCCGTCGTCACGGCGGGCGAGCACCAGTCCCCCGCTCCCGACGGCGTACGGTCCTTCGCTGGTCTGTACGACGTCATTCAGTGTCTTGCCCGTTGACGAGTCGGCCGCGGACCATGCCGACGCCTGTGCGCCGGCTGTCCCCGAGACCGCCGTCCCGACGCCGGCCGCGAGGGCCGCCGCGCCAGTGAGTTCCAGGAACCGTCGCCGGTTCCGGTTGATGTCCGTCATGTCTCATCCCGTCATCAATGGTTGCGGGGTTATGGTTGTTGCTTGCAGGAACGTTGGAACAACCGATTCCCGAACCGATCGCAGGACGGATCCGACGAGAACCGACCGCCACCACCGGGGCGAACGGCCGATCTAATTTTCGAGCAGCTCCTCGTACTGCGCGCCGGTCTGCTTCAACGTCTCAGTCGAGAAGAGCCGCTCGTGGGTGTGGGGAAGATGTTCGTCGGCGAGTTCGTCGATCTTCTCGTCGACCATCTCGGCGTCGCGACCGTGTATCATCGTGAACAGGTTGTACGGCCACTCCTGGTCGGGTCTGCGCGGGCGGTGATAACAGAGCGTGACGTATGGCAGCGACCCGACTTCGGTCCCACGGGCGTCGAGATCGTCGTCGGGCACGTCCCAGACGACCATACAATTGGCGTCGAAACCCGTGACGACGTGGTTGACGATGCAGCCGATGCGCTTGATGCAGCCCGTCTCACGTAGCTGGCGGATGGCGTCGATCACGTCTTCGACCGGCTCGTCGAGCTCCGCGGCGATGTCACGATAGGGCGTCGCCGTCAGCGGGAACCCGCCCTGAATGGCCAGTAGGAGCCGTGCATCGAGCGCCGAGAGATCGCCGGTCGCCGACTCGCTGATGGCGGTCGCGCGCACGTCCTCGCCCCCGCCGCTCGACTCGCGGGCAAAGCGATCGCCGTTCACGACCGGAAATTCGAGATTGATGTAGAAATCCGTCAGCATCGGGAGGTTCAGCACCGAACAGCCGGTTCGCTCCTCGATGTCGGCGAGGATCGCGTCGCGCGTCTCGCGCGAACCGGCGGTGACGACGAACCACATGTTCCAGGGATGATCGCGCCGGTAGTTGTGGTTGACCTGCCGGTGTTCGTTGACGATCTCGGCGATCTCGTCGAACCGGTCCTCGGGAGCCTGCACCGCCGCGAGCGTCGACGAGCCGATGACGGGCGGGTTGAGCACCGCGCCGAACCGTCGGAAGATCCCCTGCTCGCGCAGCGTCTCAACGCGGGCGAGCGCCTCGTCCTCACCGATGCCGAGCGCCGCGCCGATCGCGCGGAACGGCCGCTCCTCGACCGGGAACCCGCTCTGGTAGTCGTCGATCAGGCGGCCGTCGACCGCGTCGAGATCGGCCCGCCAGTCCTCGGCCAGCGAACTCATTGGATTCCCTACGCGACGGCCGAACTACGGTCTGTCGGTTCCCGCGCGGTTATGACGCTCCCGCTCGACCGCTCGGCATGACCGATTCCAGGAATCTGACCGGACAGGTCGCGCTCGTCACCGGTGCGACTGGTGGCATCGGGCGCGAAATCGCCCGCCGACTCGGCGCTCGCGGGGCACACGTCGTCGTGACGGGCCGCTCGCGCGAGCGCGGGGAGGAGGCCGTCGCCACCGTCGAGCGGGCTGGCGGCAGCGCGCAGTTCTTCCGGGCCGATCTCGCAACGATGGCGACCGTCCGCGCGCTCGCCGAGGAGTTCCGTCGCCGCTACGATCGCCTCGACGTGCTCGTGACCAACGCCGCCTGCTCGCGCGACAGCCGTCAGCTCACCGCCGACGGCCACGAACTGACGCTCGCGGTCAACCATCTCGCGCCGTACCTGCTCACACACGACCTGCTCGACATGCTCGTCGAAACTCCCGACGCTCGCATCGTCGCCACCTCCTCGACCGTCCATTCGACCGGCGAAATCGACTTCGCCGACCTCCGACTCGAGACCGACTACGACGCGTTCGCGGCCTACGCGCGCTCGAAACTGTCGAACTTGCTCTTCACGACCGAACTTGCCACACGGGTCGATTTCCCTGTGAACGCCGTCCATCCCGGGTTCGTGCCCGGCAGCGGGCTCTACCGCCACGCTTCGCTGCCGACCCGGGCGTTCATGGCGCTCGCCGCACGCCTCCCGCTCCTCGGCACGTCGGTCGACGAGGCCGCCGACCCGCTCGTCGAGCTCGCCGTCGATCCCGACGGCGATCACACCTACTTCGATCGCCACGATCCGACCGATCCCGACCCGCGCGTCGACGACGATCGACTGCGCGAACAGCTCTGGAACGTCAGCGCCGCGCTCGTCGACGTCGATCCCGACTGGCCGTAACTCGCGATCGACCCCACAGCAATCGTGTAGCAGTATGGACGACACGCGACGGGGTTCAAAAATCGGCGAGCGCGGACTGATCGGCGGCTTCCAGAACGTCGCGACTGGTCTTCCAGGATTCGCGCGCGAACGGCGGGAGATCACCGTGCTCGCGGACGTATTCGCGGAGGAACGAACGGGTACTGCTATCGCCCGGATAGCCGCTGCCGATCGCGCCGTGTTCGGCAGCGAGATCGGCGATGTGTTCGTCACGGGCGACTTTGGCGACGATGCTCGCCGCACCGACGTGCTCGTGGGATTCGTCGGCACCGTGCTCGGCCGTGATCGCCACGTCGGTCGCGGTCTCGGCCCTCACGCGGCGACCGAACCGTGCCGCATCGGTGTCGCAGGCGTCGACGACGCCGGATTCGCCGGTGGCAGTCGCGCGATCGATCGTGTCGGCCATCGCCGCAGCCGTGAGCGCGTTCAGGCTTCCGTCGTCGATCTCGGTGGGGGTGACCTCGCTCACGGCGATCGTGACCTGCTCGTCGGCGCGGAGCTCGGCGGCCAGCGCCTCGCGGCGGGCGGGCGCGAGCCGTTTCGAGTCGTCGATCCCGTCGGGCAGCGTGGCGTCGGCGCTGACGCACGCGACGAACAGCGAGCCCAGGACGGGCCCGCGCCCCGCCTCGTCGACGCCGAACATACCGACGGCTCGCGCGGCAGGCAGAAAGCGGTTGGCAAAAACGGCGGTGTTAGTCGGCCGTCCCTGGCGTGAACGGCTCCGGTTCGTCCTCCTCCTCGTCGTCCGTCTCGCCGTCTCCCTCGATTGCCCACTCCGGGAGCTCCTCGTGCTCGTCGTCCTCATACAGCCGCGTGGAATCGGTCGTTCGATGGTGACACATGGGTTGCTGCCTCTATGCTATGGTATGGCATGAAAGAACTTAACCGCTCGGCTCGACGAGATAGTCGGGATCGGCGAACGCCTCGTCCTCGCCCTCGACGGCGATCACGTCGAGCGCCGTTACCTCGCTGTCGACGCCGAGTAGCCCCGCGAGACTCGGCTCCGTCCGGCCTTCGTCGCTGCTCACGAGTTCTTTCACGTAGAGACCGCCAGCGCCGCGCAGCTCTACGGTGGCGTGGCGGTCGTCGTCGAGCTCGCCCTCGATTTCGTAGACGTCGCGCACGCGAGTCCGACTCGCCCGCCGGTGATCGACCCGCTGGGGCGTCTCCTGTTCGATCGTCGCGCCGTCGAGTTCGGCGAGCGCGTCGGCGAACGCCGTCTCCTCGATCGGTTCGGCGAACTCGATGGCCATCGAGTAGGTCTTGTGCGCGTCGAGCTCCTTCACGCGCTCGACCATTTCGTGGGTCGCACGCCGGAGCCCCTCGACCTCGACGCTCTCGTCGGCGAACTCGTTGATCTCCGTCTCCAGTTCCTCGGCGTCGACCGCGCGCCGCTGCGGGTGTTTGACCTCGATGACGAACGGGCGGCCGGTGCCCTGCATCGTCGCGTCGACGTCCTCACGACCCGCGCCGTGGAAGATCGATTCCGAGCCATCCATCGCCTCCTCGACGACCGGCGCGGTCAGCTCCTCGACGCTCCTGTCGTAGAGATAGCCGCTGCCGCCGCAGTAGTCGCAGGGCTCCTCGCCGCCGTCCGCGACGAACTGCTTGCCGCTGCCGCCGCACTCCCGGCAGGGCCACTCGGTCTGGGGGATTCCGCGTTCGAGCTTCCGGTAGCGCCCGTAGACGAACGCTGGATTCACCTGGACGTCGACGTCGCCGCGGTCGAGGTTGACGAGTGCGAGCACGTCCGGGCGCTCGAAATCCACCTCTGTGTCCGTGCGCTCGCCGAGACGCTTGCCGACCTCGCGGTTGAGTGCGGATTTGAACGACTCGCCGGCGTCGGTGGGGAGATCGCTCTCCTCGCGCAGCAGGCGGTCGTTCTCCTCGATCAGCGGCGGGACGCGCGTGCCGACCTGGTACGTCTCGAACTCGACGTCCCCGAGTGCGGCGACCGCGCGCTCGGCCCACTCGTCGAACCGATCGCACTCACCCTCGCAGACCCAGCAGTCCTCGGGTCCCTCGAACGGTTCGTCCGCGTCGAGCGCGACCGTGGTTCTGAGCGCGCGTCCGCGCGCCCGGTTCGTGAGGCCGAAACTCCGGTCGGCGAAGACGCGGCCGAGACAGGAATCACAGATAGGGCCGTTGTCGAGGACGGCCCGCGCGTCGTCGAGGATGGACATGCGATGGAAACGCGCTCTTGGCACTCACCTGTTGTGGTTCGTCACCGGAATCGTTGCCGCGAACCTTCACGAGACGACGGTACGGGCCAGCCGGCGACAGAGCGCCACGCTGTCGTACTCCGAGAACCGTTCGACCGCGAGCGCGAGCACGCCGTAGACGACGACGCCGACCAGAACGAGGAGAGTGAACTCGACGACGCCGGTGGCGACGCCCATACGGTGGACGGCGACGACGGCGATCCCCATGAGGATGCTGGGCACGGCAGGGTAGGCGACGAGGCGAAGCAGGCGTGCGTAGCTCCCGTCGACCGCCCGCGTCGCGAGATACGTCGCGACCGGCTCGGAGAACAGCAGCGAGTTGCCGACGATCACCAGTCCCGTGCCGACCGCACCGTAGCGCGCTGTCGCGGGATAGATGAACGCCGCGATGATCACTAGCTTGCCGAACTGGATCTTCGTCGGCACGTCGGGTTTGCCGATGGCCTGGAACAGCGGGCCGGTCGTCGCCCCCAGCGAGCGCAGCAGGCCCCACGCGGCGAGCAGCTGGATCATGGGGATCATCGCGTCCCACTGCTCGGTGAGGAAGGTGTCGACGAACGTCGGTGCGACGGCGGCGACGCCGACCGCGATCGGGAAGGAGATGAACGTCGTGAGCTGAACAGTTTTAAAGAAGCCGTCGCGCAGCTGGCGGTCGTCGCTCTGCATCTTCGAGTACGTCGGGAAGATCACGCTCGAAATGGTCTGGGTCACCTCCGTCGCGGGCGCGTTCGAGACGCGGTAGGCCAGCTGGTAGAGCCCGACGACGGCGGTCCCGAGATACCAGCCGACGAAGGCGTCGTCGCCCTCCATGATCAGAAACAACACCACTCCGGAGGCGAAGATCCACTTCCCGTAGCCGAACAGTTCGCGCGCGTGATCGAGATCGAACCGCGGTCGCGGCCGATAGTCGGCGACGAAGTAGGAGGCCACCAGCCGCACGAAGTCGCTCGCGACCAGCCCGAGCACGAGCGCCCACACCGAGCGGGTGAGAAAGGCCACGACGACGGCGACCGCCACGTAGAAGACCGTCCCCGACAGCGTGTAGGCGAACTGTTTGTCGAAGCGGAGGTCCTTCTTGAGATAGAGCAGTCCCGGGTTCTGGAGCCCCGAGAGCAGCGGCGAGAGCGCGAGCACTCTGAGAACGGGCGCGAGCTGCGGCTCGTCGAAGACGAGCGGCGAGGCGACGATCGGTGCGCTGGCGAACAGGATGGCGGCGACGACGAGTCCGCGCGCGTTCTGCATCATCCAGGCCGTGTCGAGATAGGCGTCGACGTCGTCGGCCTCGCGCTGGATGAGCGCGGCGTCGATACCGAGCCTGGAGAGCTTGGTCAGTGCGCTCATCACGACGAGTGCGAGCGCCATCACGCCGTACGATCCGGGGCCGATGAGCCGCGCGACGAGCAGCACCATCGCGAGCTGGAGCACTCTGTCGACGACGTTCGTGAGCATGACCCAGACGCCGCTGGTGACCGCGCGTTCGGTGAGGTCGCCGCCCGGGCTGAGCACGCGCCTGACGAGGGCGACGACGCTGCTGATCGACACACACCCGATTTCCATCCGTGGTTCATATCGTCGTCGGAGTCGCCCGCGGCCTTCTCGGAGCGGTCGACGACCACGTGGCCAGCCAGAACGTTGAAATCGTCGCCCCGTGGATAGGGTGCAATGAGCGTCCGTACCGCCGTCGTCCTCGCGGCCGGGGAGGGTAACCGCCTCCGCCCGCTGACGTACAACCGCCCCAAACCGATGCTACCAGCGGCGAACCGGCCGATCCTCGGCTACGTCTTCGACGCGCTGATCGACGCCGGGATCGAGGAGATCACCGTCGTCATCGGCTACAAGCGCGATCGCGTCCAGGAACACTTCGGGCCGACCTACCGCGACACGCCGCTCGACTACGTGATCCAGGACAAACAGCTCGGCAGCGGCCACGCCCTGCTCGCCGCGCGCTCGGCGGTCGACGAACCCTTCCTGCTCGTCAACGGTGACCGCGTGTTCGACTCCGGACTGGTGGCCGACGTCGTCGCCGAGTTCGAGGCCTATCCCGATGCGCCCGCCGCCCTCGGCGTGCTCGAACATCGCGACGTGCGCCGCTACGGCGCGGTCGCCCTCCACGAGGGTCGCATCGACGAGATCGTCGAGAAGCCCGAATCCGACGACTTCCGCCTGATCAACGCCGGCGTCTACGCCTTTCGAACGGGGATCTTCGATGCGATCGAGGCGACCGAGCGCCGCGACGGCGAGCTTCAGCTGCCCGACACGCTCGCGCGACTCATCGACGAGGGCGAGGACGTCCGCGGGGTGCGCGTCGATGGCCTTTCACCGCACGCTACCTACCCGTGGGACCTCCTGACCGTGACCCAGGAGATCCTCGCGCGCGGTCGCGTCGACGAGCCGGCCCGCGAGCAGGGCGTCTGGGTCGACGACACGTCGCTCGTCCACGAGTCGGCGACGCTTCAGGCACCCGTCGTGGTGGGGCCGGACTGCGAGGTCGGTCCCGGCGCGGTCGTCGGGCCGGACGTCGCACTCGGCCGCAACGTCACCGTCGAGGCGAACGCGACCGTCACACGCAGCGTGCTCGACGGCGATACGCGCGTCGGACCGGGGAGCACGGTTCTGGACTGTGTTGCCGGTCAGGACGTGACGCTCGGACCGGGTACTCTCGTGCCCGGCGGGCAGACCGACGTCCGGATCGGCACGCACGTTCACGAGGACCGCTCGCTCGGGGCGGTCGTCGCCGACCGGGTCGACGCCGACGGTGGGGTCACGCTCGAACCGGGCACACTGGTCGGGCCGGGCGCACGGCTGCACGTCGGCGTGCGGGCACGTGGCGAGATCCCCGCGGGTGCGGAGGTGCTCGACTGATGTGTGGGATCGTCGGCTGCGTCGGTCGGCCGGACGAGACCCTCGACGTGTTGATGCACGGGCTCTCGAAGCTCGAATATCGGGGCTACGACTCGGCGGGCGTCGCGCTCGCCAACAGCGCCGTCGAGATCGAAAAGCACGAGGGCGAACTCGCGAACCTCGAACGCGCGGTCGACGACGACGCCCCGTCCGGCCCCGTCGGCATCGGTCACACCCGCTGGAGCACGCACGGCCCGCCGAGCGACCGTAACTCCCACCCGCACGCCGACTGCGAGGGCGAGGTCGCGGTCATCCACAACGGGATCATCGAGAACTATCAAACTGTCAAGGACGAACTCACCGCTGCGGGCCACGAGTTCACGAGCGACACCGACACCGAGGTCGTCCCCCATCTCATCGAATCTGCGCTCGCCGACGGCGCGAGCCACGAGGAGGCCTTCCGCGCGGCGATCGAACGCATCGAGGGGAGCTACGCCATCGCCGCCGTCTTCGCCGGCGGTGATTCGGTGTTCTGTACGCGCCAGGACTCGCCGCTCGTGCTCGGTATCGACGACGGCGCGACCTATCTCGCGAGCGACGTGCCCGCCTTTCGGGAGTTCACCGATCGCGTCGTCTACCTGGAGGACGGCGAGTTCGCGCGCATCGACGCCGACGGCTGGGACGTCTCGACGGCCGACGGCGAGCCGGTCGAGAAGACGATCCACACCGTGAACTGGGACGCCGAGGAGACGGGCAAGAGCGGCTACGACCACTTCATGCTGAAGGAGATCCACGAGCAGCCGCGCGCGCTCCGGCAGTGTCTGCGCGGGCGCGTCGACGAACTCGGCGGGCAGGTCGAATTGGAGGAGCTCGCCGGCGTCAGGCCCACGAGCGTGCAGTTCGTCGCCTGCGGCACCTCCTATCACGCGGCGCTGTACGGTGCGGAGCTGTTCCGCGAGGCTGGCGTCCCCGCACAGGCGTTTCTGGCCAGCGAGTACGTCACCTCGCCGCCGCCGATCGGTGACGCGCTCGTCGTCGGCGTCACCCAGAGCGGCGAGACCGCCGACACGCTGAGTGCGCTCCGGGAGGCACGCCAGCGCGGCGCGCGCACGCTTGCGCTCACCAACGTGGTCGGCTCGACGGTCGCCCGCGAGTGCGATCACACCCTCTACATCCGTGCCGGCCCCGAGATCGGCGTCGCGGCCTCGAAGACGTTCGCGAGCCAGCTGGCCGCGCTCAACCTCTTCGCGTTCGCGGCCACCGACGACCACGACCGCGAGGCGATCGGCGCGCTGCGCGACCTTCCGAGCACAGTTCAAGAAGTCATCGACGACTCGACGGCCGAATCGGTCGCCGAGGCGTATCTCGATGCCGACGCCTACTTCTTCATCGGCCGCGGGCTGAACTATCCGGTGGCGCTCGAAGGCGCGCTCAAGCTCAAGGAGATCACCTACCGCCACGCCGAAGGGTTCGCCGCCGGTGAGCTCAAACACGGGCCGTTGGCCCTGGTGACGGACAACTCGCCGGTGATCGCCATCACCACGGGCGACGGCGAGCTCGCGCGCAAGACGGTGAACAACGTCAAAGAGGTCGAGGCGCGCGACGCGCCCGTCATCGCCGTCACCGACGGCCAGTCGGACATCGAGCGCTACGCCGATCACGTCCTCACCATTCCCGAGACGCAGCCGCGGACCGCCGCCGTCCTCGCGAACGTCCAGCTCCAGCTGCTCGCCTACCACACCGCCGACCAGCTCGGCCGCTCGATCGACAAACCCCGCAACCTCGCGAAAAGCGTCACCGTCGAGTAGCGGCGGTTCGGCTCGCCATCAAGACTTCTCAGTAAGCTGTTCGCGCGTGGACGGTTCGCGTGCGTCGTCCTCGGTTTCGAGCAACCGGTCGAGACGGCGCTCGAACTCCTCGTCCGTGAGTTCGCCGCGCGCGTAGCGCTCGCGCACGATCAACAGCGGATCGCGCTCTGCGTGCGCTGTCGAGGATGCCGATGAGGACTCCGTCGCTGTCACCGATTCCCTGAACACGGCCAGTCCACCGAGCCCGAACGCCATCAACAGCACGCCGTATTCGATGGTCAGAGCGAGCATGACTGCACCGCCGACGAAGACCGCGAGACAGATCAGAAAAGCGACCGTATCGAGAGTCGTTCTCCCGAGCAGCGGCCGTTCACCGTCTACCGGGTCGGCCATGCGCCGACGTTTCTCTCGAATGATCAAAAACCTTCGCTGCATCTTTCGCCGACAGAAACGGCAAACGTTTTGGCCGCTCAGGAGTTACTCGGACAACGAGTAACTAATGTCGATCATCGTCACCGGGGCCGACGGCTACGTCGGCTGGCCGACCGCGCTGCGAATCGCCGACCGCACCGACGAACGCGTGCTCTGTGTCGACAACTTCGCCCGCCGCGAGTGGGTCGCCTCGGTCGGCGCGACGAGCGCCACGGCGGTCGCCTCGATGGACGACCGACTGGCGGCCGCCGAGGAGGAGGGCTACACGAACCTCTCGTTCGTCGAGGGCGACCTCACGGATCGGGCGTTCGTCGACCGCTTGCTCGCGGTGCACGAGCCGCGCGCGATCGTCCACACCGCCGCCCAGCCCTCCGCGCCCTACTCGCAGATCAACGGCGAGCGCGCCAACGAAACCCAGCACAACAACCTCCAGGCGACGCGCAACCTCGTCTGGGGGCTCCAGGAGGCCGGACTCACCGACACCCACTTCGTCGAGACGACCACGACGGGTGTCTACGGCGCGCCCGAGTTCCCGATCCCGGAGGGCGGTGCGACGATGGAGAACGAGGGCGCGCGTGACGAGGTGCCGTTCCCTGCGATGGCCGGCAGCTGGTATCATCTCACCAAGAGCCACGACGCGGCCAACCTCCGGCTGGCCCACAGCCAGTTCGACATCCCGATCAGCGACGTACGAACGGCGATCGTCTACGGCGCGGGCACCGACGAGACGCGCGCGGACGAGCGCCTCGCGACGCGCCTCGACTTCGACTACTACTTCGGCGTCGTCGCCCACCGCTTCGCGGCGCAGGCGGTCGCGGGCTACCCGCTGACGGTGTACGGCAAGGGCGAGCAGCGAAAGCCGTTCGTGAGTCTCGACGACGCCGTCGAGGGGCTCGCACGGCTCGCGCTCGTCGATCCCGCCGAGCGCCCCGCCGCCCACACCGTCTACAACCAGACCACGCGCGCGATCAGCATCGTCGAGATCGCCGAGACGATCGCGGCGGTCGGTGACGAGCACGATCTCGACGTCGACGTCGAACACGTCGAGAACCCGCGCGACGAGGACGAGACACACAAGATGGAGATCCGTCACGAGAAGTACGACGAGCTCATCGACGGGCAGTCCGTCGATTTCCGGGCGGGCATCGACGAAGTCGTCGGCGCGATGAACGATCGTCGCTCGGTGATCGAGAGCCACGAGGACCGCTTTCTGCCGGACATGCTCGAATCGTGAGCGACCTGCTCGTCACGGGCGGCTGTGGCTACATCGGCAGCGCGCTGGTGCCCCTGTTGGCGAACGACGATCGCGTAGATCGGCTGGTCGTGCTCGATTCGCTCGCCTCGGGTTCGCCACGAAACCTGCGCGGTTCGGTCGAAGCGATCGCGTTCCGGCAGGGCGACGTCCGTGAGTACGGCGACGTCGAGAGCGCGATGCGCGGGGTGGATACTGTCGTTCACCTGGCGGCGATCACCGGTGCCGACAGCACGCACGACCGCCGCGAGGAGACCTACGCGACGAATCTGGAGGGGACGCGCAACGTGCTCACCGCCGCCCGGAAGATGGGCGTCGAGCGCGTCGTCCTCGCCTCCTCGTGTAACATCTACGGGCGCGCAACGAGCACCGATATCGACGAGGGGATCGAGCCGGATCCGATCAACCCCTATGCCGAGACGAAATACGAAGCGGAGCAACTCCTCGCCGAGTACGCCGACGACTACGGTCTCGACGGGACGGCGCTTCGTCTGAGCACCGTCCACGGCGACGCACCGGGCATCCGGTTCAACCTCGTCGTCAACCAGTTCGTCTTCCGCGCGCTCACGGACCGTCCCCTGACGGTGTACGGCGACGGCTCGAACTGGCGGCCGTTCATCCACGCGCGCGACGCTGCCCGTGCCTACCGCGAGGCGGCGCTCGCGCCCGACGACTGGTCGGAGCCCGTCTACAACGTCGGTGCGAACGAAGCGAACTACCGGATCAGCGACGTCGCTACACTCATTAGCGAGGAACTTGCTACTGTGGACGTGACATACCTCGAAGACGAACATCCCGGCCCCTCCTATCACGTGAACTTCGATCGCGTGGCCGAGACGGGCTTCGAGCCCGCGATCGACCTCCGCGAGGGCGTCCGCGATCTCGCCCGGAGGTTCCGCGGATGAGCGCCGACGAACCGCCGACGATCGCCGTGACGGGTGCGGCGGGCTACATCGGGAGCTGCGTCGTCAAACACCTCCGCAACGACCATCCCGACTGGTGCGTAGCGGCACTCGATAACTTCTATCTGGGCGACGTACGGTCGATCGGCGACGTGACCGTCGAACACGTCGATGTCCGCAACCGTGATCGGCTGGAGCACGCGCTCGACGGGGCGGACATCGTGATGCATCTCGCCGCCCTTTCGGGGGTTCCCGACTGCGAGAACCGGAAGGATCTCGCCTACGAGGTCAACGTGCAGGGCACCGAGAACGTGGCGTGGTACTGCCGGAAACACAGTACAGGACTGGTCTTCCCGTTCAGCATGGCGACGATTGGCGATCCCGTCGAGTTCCCGATCACCGTCGACCATCCGCGCGACCCGCTCAACTGGTACGGGCGGAGCAAACTGCTGAACGAGCGCGCCATCGAGGGGCTCGTCGACGGAGCGTTCCCGGCACACCTCTTCCTGAAATCGAATCTCTACGGCGACCACGAGATCGACGGCAAGCGCGTCTCGAAGGGCACAGTCACCAATTTCTTCCTGGATCGCGCGCTCGCCGGCGAGACGATCACGGTTCACGAGCCGGGCACGCAGTCGCGAAACTACATCCACGTCGAGGACGTCGCCCGCGCCTACGTCAGAAGCGCCGAGCGGATGATCGATCAGCTCGCCGCCGGCGAGACGGGAGTGGAAAAGTACGAGCTCGCGAGCGACGAGGATCCCAGCGTGATGGCAATCGCCGAGCTCGTCGCCCGCGTCGCCCGCGAGGAGCGCGGGGCCGATCCCGACGTCGAACTGATCGAGAACCCGCGCGAGAGCGAGACGCTGGTCGATCGGTTCCCGGTCGACACGACGCGAACACACGACGTACTCGGCTGGAGCGTCGAACGCTCGCTCGAAGACACGGTTAGAGAACGGCTGCGACCGTAGCTACTCGGTATCGACGGCTGCGTCGGCACCCGCTTCGTTTTCCCCATCGGTATCGAGCTCGCCACGTGCGTCCTGGATACGGCGTTCGGCTTCGTCGCGGTCCTCGGGATAGCCGACGTCGATGCGCCAGCCGTTCATCCGCACGGCGTCGATGGTGCGGCCCGATCGCAGGAGCAGATCGACGGCTTCCGAGAGCTCGTACTCGCCGCGCGCGGAGGGCTGGACGAGATGGCAGGCGTGGAAGATCGCGGGCGTGAACGTGTAGAAACCCGTGAGAACGAGGTTCGTCGGCGGTTCGTCGGGTTTCTCGATGACGTCGGTGACCTCACCATAGTCGTTGGTGTCGCAGACGCCGTACCTGTTGGCCTCCTCCATCGGGACCTCCTCGACGAGGAAGGCGGCGTCGGCACGGTCCTCGCGCTGGCGGTCGACGACGTCCGCGAGGTTCGCCTCGAAGACGTTGTCGCCGAGGATGAGCATGAAGTCGTCGTCGATGTGCTCCTCGACGGTGAGGAGGGCGTGGGCCAGTCCGGCCTGCTCGCGCTGGTGGGTGTAGGTGATCGGGATGCCGTCGAACTCGTCGCCGTAGTGCTCGATGATGACTTCCTTCTGGTAGCCGACGACGACGAGCAGTTCGCTCGCGCCGAGTTCGGCCAGCTGCTCGAAACAGTGCGTGAGGATGGGTTTGTCGTCGACCTCGACCATCCCCTTTGGCTTGTCCTCGGTCAGTGGCCGGAGGCGCGTGCCCTCGCCGGCGGCCAGCACGACGGCTTTCATGGGCCTACAACGCGGGGGCCGTCGCAAATATCTGTCGCCACTCGACGATAAACCGGTAACGACGATAGCAATCGTTGCTATTAACGAAGACGAGATGGCGACGAAATACGCTGAGCTCATGGCATGGGCCGCAGACCTCGAACGCTACTTCCTGCGCAAGCGCGTCCAGTCGGGTGTTGATCGGGCACAACGAGCAGGCAAGTGGACCGGACGGCCACCCTATGGATTTACGACCCACGATGGCTACCCCGTCGTCGAACCCGAGGACTACCTCCGAATGCAGGCTGCTCTCGAACTGCTCGAAACTGATCCCAATCAGACGCTTACGTCCGTCGCTACTCACGCTGGTATTGCGAAGTCATCGCTCTCTCGGATACGTAACGACCCTGAACGCCGACAACTCTATCTCTACGGTGAAGCATCCGATGAACGCGTCGAAGAGGCTGTCAACGCTGCTGGCATTGAATCCGAGAGCGAACTTGCGGAACTGCGTAAACGTATTGAGACACTTGAAGAACGATGATCCAGATACCGAACCAGCCACTAACCCAGCCAGCTACCGAGGAACAGTCCGTTGTCAATTTCAAAGTTCGTTGATAGCTGGCCGTGGAGTCACTTTGCGCTAGACTTCCTCGGGCTTGGTGATCTCGTGCGTCCCGGATGGTCCCTGATCCTCGGATGATCTGGACGGAGCAATCAGACACGTCGTGTTGGCGGGTTCGCCACCAACCACCTCGAATGTGTGTTCGGTCTCGGGAGGTGTGACGATTGTGTCACCGGCTTCTGCGTGGAACTCTTCGCCCTCGACTACCCACTGCATCTCGCCGGTCCGCACGAAGATGATGTGCGTTTCCTCGTGCGTGTGTGGCTCGCTGGCTTTGTCCGGGCCGTGAGCGCGCACGTCTACTTCACAATCTTCAAGCACGATGTGTTCGTCCTCGTCCTCGCTTCCGATGAACGGGTGGTAGGCTGTTGTGTCGGGTTCAGTCATTGTTTTCACCTGTTTGCTCGCGCACTACTCGTCAGCGTTCGTGTCGTGTAGGATTAACCTTTCTGCTGGGATTGGATATCCTCGACACAGGGATCGAGATGACTTCGGCGAACCGGGACTCGGAACGGATGATCGGTTTTCCAGGAGACGACACCCTTCGTGAGAGAATAATATTTGAGGCCGCCATTGCTCCATGAGATCATCGATGAGTACGAACGGCTCGGCGTCTACGGCGCGAGATGCTGGCAGCGAAGAACAGGACGTCACTCCCTTGGAGCTGTTTTTCGATCTGGTGTTCGTGTTCGCGTTCACTCAGGTTACCGGCTTCCTCGTCGAGAACCTCACGTGGACCGGTATGGCGCGTGGCGCGGCGCTGTTCGCGGCACTGTGGTGGGCGTGGGTCACCTACTCGTGGCTCACTGGTGCAGTGCCCGCCGAGGAGCGCCTCCCCGCACGGCTGGTGATTCTCACCGCGATGGTGGCCATGCTCGTCGTTGCGCTCGCGGTCCCTGACGCGTTCGGCGACGACGCGGTACTGTTCGGGGGCGCTTACTTCGTCGTTCGACTGTTGCACGTCGCACTCTACGCGGTCGCCACCCCGCCTGAAACCCACGACGCGGTCCTACGAGCTGCACCGGGATTCTTGGGTGGACCGGCGCTGCTCGTTCTCGCTGGGTTCCTCGACGGGCCGCTTGCAGCCGTCCTCTGGGTCGTGGCACTCGCTGTCGATTACGGTATCGTGTTCGTCCGCGGTGTCGAGGGGTTTCACGTCACCGTCGGACACTTCGTCGAACGTCACCGGCTCGTGCTCATCATCGCGCTGGGCGAGTCGCTCGTCGCCATCGGCGTCGGAGCCGAAGGGTTGAACCTCAGCGCTTTGGTCGTTCTCGCGGCGCTGTTCGGCATCGTTCTCGTTATCACGCTGTGGTGGCTCTACTTCGATTACGTCGTGCTCGCCGCAGAACAGCGCCTCGCGGGAGAGAGCGGCCACCAACAAGCGATACTGGCGCGCGATTCGTACAGCTACATCCACCTGTCGATGGTCGGGAGCATCATCTTCATCGCACTCGGAATCGAGCAGACGATCGCCCATGCCGGCGAGCCGCTCGGGACAGTCGCCGCCGTCGCGCTCTTCGGTGGCGGTGCGCTCTATCTGCTCGGCCACAATGCCTTCCGATACCGCGACCATGGCACCGTCAGTGCTCTCCGACTCGTCGTGGCGGTCGTTGCTCTCGTGTTGCTCATCGTGGCCGTGCAGGTCCCAGCTATCGTTGCCCTCGCGGTTCTCACCGCGCTATTCGTCGGGCTCGCGGCCTACGAGACGGTGCGATCCGAACACCGGGACAGACTCCGTGCAGGCTGACCGACGAGCCGCTCCGGGAGATCCAGCCCCGAACGTAGTTCGCGAGCGAACGGTCCTCTCGCTGGCTAACTTCGGGCAACGGTCGCTGATCAGATCCAGAAAGGAAACGGGCGAACGATTATGGCCATCCACTGTGAAAGAGAGTGGTATGACAGACTTCGTCTCGGTGGCGACGACCGACGAACTTGACGACGGCGAGGGAACCGTCGTCGAAACGAACGGCCACACGATCGCACTCTTCAGAGTCGAGGGCGATTTTTACGCCATCGGCAACGAGTGTACGCATGAGGGTGGACCGCTCGGAGAGGGGGACCTCGATGGAACGACCGTCACCTGTCCGTGGCATGGCGCACGGTTCGACGTCACCTCCGGCAAGGTGCTCGAACCGCCCGCCGACGATTCGGAACCGGAATACGAGGTCCACATCGACGGTGATACGGTTCGCGTCGGTGTTTGAGCCGCCCGGAGAACTCCTTAGAGACGCTTTCTCTTCAGCCAACGCTCGCAGCCTCCATTCGCAACGGTAGTGCTCGCTCGACAGTCGCTCCTCAGACCCCGACACTGGTAGAGATGAGCCGAATCCCGATAATGGCCAGCAAGACCAACACGAATTCGTCGATGTACCGATCCGGCAGCAGGTGGCGAACCCGTCGGCCGCTCTCCACACCGACCAGCCCGACGAGTGCCGCTCCAACCGAAAGCCACACGAGCGCTCCTGTGCCGTAGAGATCGAATGCCCATGCCGCGCCGACGCGGATCGACGAAATACCGAGGAAGATCAACGCGAGAACTCCCACGAAGATCGACCGCTGGAGATCGAGGCTATCGAGATAGGCGACCATCGAGACGCCGACGTTACTCGCTCCGAAGATCAGCCCGCTTCCGAAGCCGATCCCGAGTTGGGCGTTCGGGTGTCGTTCGAAGTAGTTCGACGTGACGTATCCCTTGCCGGGGACTGGAACCGTATCCTGCGTGAACGCGACGTACCCCAACGTAAACACACCGAGTGCGAACGTCAGTATCGTCGTCGGAATCCACTGGAGTATCGCCATTCCGACGATGGTTCCAACGGCAGCCGCCACGATGAACGACGCAAACCGACGCCCGCAGGTCCGTAATCGGTCACGGTCGAGCTCACGTACGAGAGGGACGTTCGAAACAAACACCGGGATGATCATGAGGACGACGGCCTGCTGTGGACCGAGAACGGCCGCCGACCCGACGGTTCCGATGAGTGCATAGCCGAATCCAGTGATGCCGGTCACGGTTCCGGCGAAGAACACGATGATCGCAATGAGAACGAGGACGTCCACCGAAAAGCCAACCATCTCGCTACGAACCTCCTACCCGGGCGTTCTCCAATCTATCATAACGTTTCGCGCAGTCGTGGCCGACTGTGCAACCTGACTGACCAAGACGTTCCAAGCACTGATTTGTCAGTTCAGTCACCGATTGGATCCTTCCTCGCTCGAAAAGCCGATCTCTGCGTGCGTTCCATCGCAGAACGGTTTGGTCCCCGAAGCGCCACAGCGGCACAGAGCGGCATCGCTGTCCCGGACCGTCGAGTCGTCGTCCGTCCCGTGGAGTTCGAACGCGCCGTCGAGGAGGACTGGTCCATCCGGTTTCGGGACCACCTGCAGCGTGCCTCCATCGTCTACGTCTTCAGCTCCCTCGTGGTCTTTCGGTATCGAACTATCGGCCTCGAAGTCGGCCTCCACGTGACTGTTGTCACAGAGTGGTTTGTTATCCGACAGTCCACAGCGACACAGCGCGACCCGTGTGTCCGCGAGCAGCGTTTCGTCGTTGGGTGTCGTGACCTCGATGTCACCGTGGAGATAGAGCGGTCCATCGGGTGCCACTGTGACCGAGTTCTCGTCCGGGATGGTTTCCGTGGGACCATCGTCCGTTCGCTCGAAATGGAGTGCACCGGTGGGACATGCCGTGATGACATCCGCTAGCTCGTCGGCGTCGGCGTTGTCAGGGTCGATCCATGGCCGCTTGTCGGGGTCGAACACCTCGGGCAGCCCACGGACGCACTCTCTGACGTGAATGCACCGCTCGACGTCGTAGCTAACCTCGATCTCCTCGCCGGAATATTGGTGAATGTCTTCTTCCATCATGAATCACTCTCGGTTAGTGCTGTACTCAGGGTACCGAAGCATGTTAGCATTGGGCTTTTACGCTTTCCATCACTGCGATCAACCCATATCGAACGTTTCCAAATACAATAAAAACATCATTTTAGATCGATAATAGTGTCTGCGTTCAACGGACGAATCGCTCCGTCCAATGGGCGATGCAATCGAATACTGGCTGGAGGAATGAGTTCACGATGGGCGGTAACCACGGAGTCACCCGCTGTTTCGGGTGTTAGCAGAGATATAAGTGGCTCCGCCGCGTTAGACATGACATAATGTCGCCGACAACACCGGGGCTTCATCACGTGACCGCCATTGCGAGCGATCCGCAACGCACCGCCGAGTTCTACGTCGAAACACTCGGTCTGCGCTTCGTCAAGAAGACCGTCAACCATGACGACAAGTACACCTATCACCTCTATTTCGGCGACAGCGAAGGCACGCCCGGGACGAACATCACGCTCTTCCCGTGGGGCGAGCGCGGTCGTTCGGGACAGTTCGGCGACGGACAGACCCGAACGACGGCATATTTCGTTCCCGACGGCTCGCTCGATTACTGGCGCGAGCGACTGGAATCGCACGGTATCTCGGTCGATGGCCCGACCGAACGGTTCGGCGAGACCGTCATCGAATTCGACGATCCGGACGGCATCACGCTCGCACTCGTCGCCACGGACGATGCACCGGACGGACAGCCGTGGGATGATAGCCCGGTTCCCACAGAGCACCAGTTGCGCGGCTTTCACAGCGTCACCCTCGCGGTTAGCGAAATCGATCCAACCGCCACGGTGCTAACTGACGGGCTTGGGTACGAATTCGAAGTCGAAGAGAACGGTCGTCACCGCTATCGCTCCGACGCTGGCGGCGGCCCGGGCTCTATCATCGATCTCGTCGAAACCGATCATGGACGGGGACGAATGGGCGTCGGCACGGTCCACCACGTCGCCTACAAGGCCGAGGATACGGACGAACAGGAGCAGTGGCGCGAGCAACTGAGCGAACAGGGGCTTCGCGTCACCGACATCGTCGACCGGGTGTACTTCAAGTCGATCTACTTCCGCGAACCGGGCGGCGTCCTGTTCGAGATCGCCACGATGGAACCCGGCTTCACTGCCGATCAGAGCCAGGACGAACTCGGCAGAGACCTCGCGCTACCGGAGTGGTTAGAGAACGAACGCGACGAAATCGAATCGCGGCTTCCGTCGTTCGAGAGTCCATCCGTCGACCCCGATTCCGACCGATAACGGAACATCCGCTTGCCGTACATCCTCGGATTCAGTGATTTCCTCTTCACTTGGGTTTTGAGCCCCATCGAATGACATATCTGGCTCCGCAAGTCGTGTGATTATAGCAGCTTCACTTGTGCCACTCGTGATTTTGAAGATACGTGGCGAGCGAGTGGAACTGGTGGTCGAACTCCGTTTCGAGTGCGTCGATATCGGCCGTGTATCCCTTCTCGTTGAACCATTCGTACATCGTGACGAGGTCTTCCGGGAGCCGTTCTCGGGCCTCGTCGAGCGGAACGTGAGTTGCCTCGACGTCGGTATCGAGCACGTCCGTGAACGTCGCAGCCATGCTTTCGAGCGTCTGCTCGTCACTAGCGATTTCGATGGTCTCACCGACGTATTCGTCCGGCGTTGCGAAGACATGGGCTGCCACCGCACCGTAGTCGGAGACGTCGAGCAGCTGCAAGCTCACTCCCTCGTTCAGGGGGAGCGCGAGCCTTCCGTTCTGGATGTCTTCGCGGTTCCCCTCGAGATTCCCCATGAAATAGACCGGGCGAAGGATCGTCGCAGGGAGGTCGAGATCGGCGATTCGCTGTTCGACGCGATACTTCGAGACGAAGTGTTCGACTGCCTCGGTACGGTCGGCTCCGCCGACCGAGCTGTAGACGAAGTGGTCGATGTCGCTCTCGGCGGCGACTTCGGCGATGTTCGTGCCTTGCTCGATTTCGCCCTCGAAGCCGGCGATGAAGTAGTTCGTGACGGCGAACACTGCATTGACGTCCTCGACCGCAGTCCGAAGACTCTCCTTGTCACCGAGATCGCCCTCGACGACCGTGACACCGCGGTCCGCGAGTGCTTGGGCCTTCTCACTCGACGCATCACGAGTCAATCCACGAACAGCGAATTCGTCCTCCGTATCGTCGTTCGCTGCAAGTAGTTGATCGACGACTGCGCCTCCCTGATTGCCGGTTGCACCGACGACGAGAACAGTTGTGGACATGAGTGGTGGGTAGTGACGACGGGTTCTGTGCCCGTTCGTTCGTGGTCCGTACGTGGACTGCCAACGCCTTTGTTGTACTGGTTAACCGAAGGGAATCAGATGACACGCCTGATACCAGGTTCCGCGGTTGTCAGTCTCATCTTTTTATAGGGCGAGGGCGTGGTGTGAACCAACGATGCTCTACGATCACTTCGCCGACCTCGAACTCCGAGTCGACGAGTACGACCTCGAACAGCACGAGCGGGACACGTCGAGTGGTTTCACCCGGACGACGACCGTCGTCTCGTTGCACGGCGACGGCGAAACCGGGCAGGGCGAGGATGTCACCTACGACAACGAGGCCCACTACACGCTTGACGATTCGCCCGAGGAATTCCCCGTCACGGGCGAATACACCCTCGACGAGTTCTCGGACCAGCTCTCCGAGGTCGATCTCTTCCTCGGGAACGAGCCGAACCAATCGATCTTCCGGAACTATCGGCGGTGGGCGTTCGAGAGTGCCGCGCTCGACCTCGCGTTGAAGCAGGCGGGAACGGACCTCGCCGACCGACTCGACCGCGAGTATAGTCCTGTGCGATTCGTCGTGAGCACGCGGCTTCAGGACCCACCGACGGGCGACCGCATCCGCGACTGGCTCGATCGCAACCCCGACCTCGAATTCAAACTCGACCCGACCTCGGACTGGACTGCCGAAGTCGTCGACCGATTGGCCGACACCGATTCGGTTCGTGCGCTCGACCTCAAAGGTCAGTACCATGGAACGACAGTGGACCAGCCCGCCGATCCCGACCTCTACGAACGGGTCGTCGAGGGCTTTCCGGATGCGCTCGTCGAGGACCCGGAACTGAACGACGACACGCGACCGCTATTCGACGGCCACGAGGAGCGCGTGACGTGGGACTACCCGATTCGGAGCGTCGAGACCGTCGAAGATCTCCCGTGGGAACCCGAGTGGCTCAACATCAAGCCCTCGCGGTTCGGCTCCGTCGAATCGCTGCTCGATACGATCGATTACTGCCGGGAGAACGACATCGGAATGTTCGGTGGCGGTCAGTTCGAACTCGACGTCGGGCGCGAGCACATCCATGCGGTCGCATCACTGTTCTATCCGGACGCGCCGAACGACGTCGCACCGAAGGAGTACAACGCCCCCGAGCCAAGTAGCGGTCTTCCATCGAGTCCGCTTTCGCCACCGACGTCCTCACAGGGGCTCGAGTGGAAGTAAATGGGAATCGACGAATGAGCCAGTACGATCGATTTCGATTCGAGTACCGTTCAGGTGTCCTCAAGTACGGAACGGGTTGTGTCGGAGAGCTTTCGGAGGAGCTAGAAAGGCAGGGGTTTCGGAGCGGACTCGTCGTCAGCGGATCGACTGTTGGAGCTACAGCAGAAGTAATCGATCCGGTAATCGATGGACTTGATGAAGAACTGGCGGGCGTGTTCGCCGAGACAACACCTGAAAAACGACTCGAAACCGCCTACAAGGGCCTCGAAGCGATGGAAGACAACGATGCTGATGTCCTCGTTAGCCTCGGTGGCGGCAGCAGTCTCGATGTCGCCAAGGTCATTAGTGTCCTCGCTGCGGACGACCGCGATCCAACGGTCGTTGGTCAGGAACTCGCTGAGACCGGATCGATTTCTATACCGTCCGGTTCGCTACCACCCATCGTTGCCGTTCCCACCACGTTGGCCGGTGCCGACCAATCTATCGTGGCAGGCGTGACCGCCACGCCGAAATCCGGACTCAACGAGGCTGTGAGTGGCGGGATCTCCGATCCACGACTGATGCCGCGAGCGATCTTCTACGATCCTGCACTGTTCGCCACCACGCCGAAGCGGATTCTCGCCGCGTCTGCTATGAACGGGTTCGACAAAGGACTCGAAACGATCTATGCTCGAAACGCGACGCCAATAACGGATGCGACGGCCGCTCAGGGGCTCAGTCTGCTCGAAGGTAGTCTCAAAGAGCTCGGAGAACAGTCTATCTCCGAGGAAGTTCTCGAACCGATCGTCGAAGGACTACTGCTCGTCCAGTACGGCATTTCGAGACGTGACGGAACAACACTCTCGATTATCCATGCGTTCGGGCACGGGCTAACCCGTACCTACGATGTCCAGCAAGGAGCTGCACACGGTATCGTTGCACCACACGTGCTCAGCTACCTCTTCGAGAATGCCGATGGACGACGCGAGCTACTCGCGGAGGCACTCGTCGGTGACGGTTCAGCGGCCGCCGAGGAAATCGTCGAGTCCGTGGAACGAATTCGCGATGCACTGGATCTTCTGTCACGGCTCAGGGATGTCGATGGGCCGGAGCCGTCTGCATTCCCCGACGTGGCTGAATCGATACTCACGGACTCGTTCATGGAGAACAGACCACGCGATTTCGATCCGACAGTAAGCGATATCGAAGAAGTACTACGGGATGCGTATTAATTATCGCCTGTATTAACTAAAATATATATATATTCAACGGGAGTAGTATGGGTCGCAAAGAGACAGCCACGCAATCTCATGACGCCATAGTAACCACGTGTCTTCACTGTCCACGAATCGTTTTATTCAGCACTACCGAACATCTGCTTGTGACCTGCCCATATCTCGACTACCGCGATGAAGCCGGTGAACGCTCGTTCGACGAGCCGCGCGCGTACTGCACAGCAGCTACCACGTTCGTCCAGCCGATGCGCGCCGACATCTGTAACGACCGCTACGATCTCGACCACGAGACCGACTGTGAGATATACCGCGAAGCAGAGGCCGAAAATGGGATATGAGGCGTATCTAAACGGCGAACCCGTCGTCATCACCGCCGCGCTGACCGGCGGCGTTCACGGCAAGGAGGCGAATCCGAACCTTCCGGAAACACCGGAAGAGATCGGGAGCGCAGCCGCCGACGCGGAGTCCGCCGGTGCCGCTATCGTTCACCTCCACGCACGACGAGAAAACGGTGAACGTGCCTTTTCGACCGAACGTTTTCAAGCAGTGACGGACGCTGTGCGTGAACGGACCGATGACGTCATCATCCAGCACTCGACCGGCGGGACTGGCGCACCGATCGAACAACGGCGGCAGTCGCTCCACACCGATCCGTCACCGGAGATGGCATCGCTCGATATGGGACCGCTGAATCGTTACGACCACCTGACCAGCGAGAACACGCGCGCAACCATCGACGCACTCTACGACGAAATGGCTGACCGCGGCATCAAGCCGGAACTCGAAGTGTTCAACGATGGTCACCGTAACGAAGTCCACGGACTGCTCGAGAGACGCGATCTCGACGACCCCGTGTACACGACGCTCATCTTCGGATCGGGAACGCTCACGCGCCCACGCCCACGGAATTTCCTGAATGCCATCGATGACCTCCCCGACGGCGCGATGTTCAACACGCTTGGTTTCGGCCCGCATCAGCTTCCCTTTACGACGATGGGGATTCTCTTCGGTGGACACGTCCGTGTCGGCCTCGAGGACAACGTCTATTACCGACGCGGCGACCTCGCGGAGAGTACTGCACAACTCGTCGGGAGAACCGCAGACATCGCCGGAACCCTCGGTCGGGAGGTCGCAACGCCGACGCAGGCACGGCGGATCCTCGGCCTCTGATTGCCGAGCGTGGTGTGTTAGTCAGATCCCATGTTGTTGGCTGTGGGTTCCTGGACCCACTCCTCGGCCCATGCCTCGATTTCGTCGAAGACGGGACAGAGCGATGTCCCTTTCTCTGTCAGCGCGTAGTACGTCGCCACGGGGGCGTCCTCTTCGAGTCGGCGCGTGATGAACCCCGTCTCTTGAAGATCACTCAGGACGCGTGACAGCGTTCGAGAGCTCGCGTCAGTGGAGCGCTTGAGTTCGTTGAACCGCTTTTCACCCTCCTGGAGGTCGTGCAGCACGATGAGTCGCCACTGCGACCCGATCTGCTCCAACGAATCGATGACCGAACACGCTCCCTCGTCGTACAGGCCGTCCACTTCCTTCTGCGCCTTGTTCACTGCCATGAGATGCTACCTAGACTACGATCTTCCACACACATATAGGTTCGCATCCGAATCTGGTTACAAAATGATACTGCCAGTATCCCATCTGTCTCCGGATAACACCCATACAACCTGGTGTCACTGATGACAGCAAGATTATAAGTAGGTTCCAGAACGAACTAGGTACTGTAGTGATACCGAATACTGCTACCGTGACTGTTGCACAACCCGACAATCATCCGATCACACCGGGGGTGAGAGCCTAATGGCAATCGATGCTGGACTGGGAGCCATCGTGTTCCTAATCGCGCGTATTCTCTTCGGTGGACTGTTCATATATCAGGGCCTCAACCACTTCCTGAATACCGATGCGATGGCCGAGTATGCCGAGTTCAAGAACGTGACCGCGGCGCGATTCGGTGTTCTCGCCTCGGGTGGACTGCTCGTACTCGGCGGACTCGGTATCCTCCTCGGCGTGTATCCAGCAATCGCCGCAGGACTACTCGTGCTGTTCCTCCTCGTCGTGACACCACAGATGCACGACTTCTGGGCCGTATCAGAGGACCAACAACAAGACGAGATGACGAGCTTCATCAAGAACGTCGAACTCCTCGCTGCCTCGTTGATCTTCCTCGCTCTCAGCAGTGAGACGTGGGCCTATGCACTGGGCATTGGGCTCGGGCTATAATAGAGCGAGAGAACTCCGTTCCACAACTACCTAAGACAGCACATGAATAACGAAACAAGCGGACTTCACCACGTAGTGTCCATCGAAACCAACAAACCGGGCTTCACTTGTGACAAATCATTTACAATACTGGGAACAAGGCTAAGGCTTTCGTCACGGTTAGAGAGTGGACAAGGTATGTTCGAACAGCACCTTCCCGAGATCGAATCAGCTCGCATACCGGAGGCACACTAACGTGACTGGACCCCATCAAAACCAACCCCTCGTGACGGCCGGCGTGTCCTTGGAGGCTGCCGAGGCCGCTGTCGTTCTCGTTCACGGCCGCGGAGCGACCGCTCGGAGTATCGTCCAGATGACCGATGAGTTCGATCACGACGATATCGCGTATCTCGCCCCACAAGCCGCCCGCAACACGTGGTATCCGAACGCGTTTACCGCACCCGTCGAGTCGAACGAACCCGGGCGCACGTCGGGGCTGCAAGCCATCGCTGACGCCGTGAGTAAAGCCAACGAAGCGGACATTCCAACGGACCGTGTGATGATTCTTGGCTTCTCACAGGGCGCGTGTCTCGCGAGCGAGTTCGTCGGGCGCAACCCAACGCGTTACGGTGGGCTTGCAGTCTTGAGCGGCGGTCTCATCGGTGAAGACGTCGCCCCCGACGACTACGACGGTGACCTCGCGGACACGTCCGTGTTCCTCGGCTGTAGCGACGTGGACCCACACATCCCCGAAGAACGAGTCCGTACGACAGCCGATGTCTTCGAACGGATGGACGCCGACGTGACCATGCGTCTCTACGAAGGAATGAGCCACGGCATCAACGAGGACGAACTTCGTGCGGTGGCCGATCTCCTCGATGGCCTCACTCGGGATGGATCCCAGTGAGAACTGAATGAGAAGAGATAACCGTCGTTGCTAGTCAGTTGGCAAGCACTGATCACATGGTTTCACGAGAAGTCGAGGAGTTGATCGCCGACGCGCCTCTGAGTGCCCACCTCGCCACCGCAGATGAGAATCGACCACACGTCGCACCCGTCTGGTATGGCTATCGTGACGGCGTGCTGAGCGTGCTCACTGGTGACAAGAAATTGGCCAATATTCGGTCGAATCCGCGTGTCGCCGTCTCGATCGAAAAACAAGGCGAGCACGGTCCTGAATGGTCGGTTACGCTACTTGGGACCGCCACCGTCATCGAGGATGCCGAACGAGCGCGGACCGCTCGCGAACGCGTGTTCGGCAAATATCGGGAGTTCGATCCCGAAACCGAGGATGAACGGGGGACGTTGGTCGAAATCGAAGTCGCCTCGGCGACGAGCGGGCGGTATTGAATCGGGTAGTCGTTCGTCGACCGATCTCGTGTGGATCGTCTATCACGTTGGTTCCTGAGAAATTGCATTTCTCTGTACCATGCGTTCTAGTTTAAGGCTGTGATCTGTCGCTGTCTGCTGATTGGAGACCACGAAATTACCGACGGTAGAAACCGCTCAACTGCCAGTTTTGCGCCCCAAACACGCTAATTACGTCTAATTATGCTTCCCCCAACTATCACCGATGAAGATGACGGTGCCGATTCAACCGTCGAAGTAGTATCTGATAGTCTAGAAAAACCATATGAAGGCTCATCTTCTATTGGTCGTTGTGATGGCGACTACTTCGCTTGGAAAAGCAGACGGAAATCGACAGACGCACCGGATGGAGGCGGGCGTCTGATGGGAAATTTGACGGATCGTCTCTCGGCTTCGGGCCTTGGACGCGCACTGTTCGGCAGCGTGCTCGCGTTTATGGCGTTCGACAACTTTCGTGACTTGGAAGGATCGATTGGCTACGCTGACTCGAAGGGTGTTCCAGAACCCGAAACACTTGTGCCGTTTTCGAGTGGAATGTTGCTGTTCGGTGGTCTTGGTATCGCACTCGGACGATTCAAGCGACTCGCGCCAGGAGCAGTTGTGTCGTGGTTCGTCGCCGTGACGCCACAGATGCACGACTTCTGGAACATGGAGGACGATCAGCGCGAGGGCCAGCAGATTCACTTTCTGAAGAATCTCATCATCCTTGGCGGAGCGTTCTATTTCCTCGCCAATGAGAACGAAGACTGACTCTCGAATCGCTACCTTCTCGGAAGCACGGCTGAGCGAGTCATCAGACACGCTGAAATGCCGGTGTTAGCGATCAACGTGCGGTAAAACGTGATCCGATGACGGTCGCCGGAATCGAGGTTGAGGCGACTTCGTTGCACGTTCACAGAGTTCGGTTTCGCGACCGGGAAAGCCGACATCATAGAGGCGGTCAAACAGGCTGTCGTGACGGTTCCACCAGTCGTAGATGAATTAATCGCGCTCGGTCACGAGAGGTCCACCTCACTGAGTCGGCGTGCATTGATGGCGACGATGATCGTCGACAGCGACATGAGCACTGCACCCACTGCGGGCGAAAGCAGGATGCCAATCGGTGCGAGTACCCCCGCAGCGAGCGGGAGCGCAAAGACGTTGTAGCCGGTTGCCCACACGAGATTCTCCTGCATCTTTCGGTAGCTTGCCTTCGAGAGGCGCACGAGGCGCATTACGTCGAGCGGGTTGTTCTCGACGAGGATGATGTCGCCCGACTCGATGGCGACGTCGGTCCCCGAGCCGATGGCGATACCGACGTCCGCACGGGTCAACGCGGGCGCGTCGTTGACGCCATCGCCGACCATCGCCACCAATTTCCCCTCTTCTTGCAACTGTGTGACCATCTGGTCTTTTTCTTCGGGGAGAACCTCCGCGAAGTACTGGTCGATGTCGAGTTCCTTCGAAACCGCGGACGCAACGTCCTCGGAATCGCCGGTGATCATTGCCACCTCGATGTCCATATCGTGGAGCGCCCGAATCGTCCGATGGCTCTCCTCGCGGATCACGTCCGCGAGCGCGAACGCGGCGACCACGTCGGTTTCCTCCCGAACCAGATAGATGACCGTCTGTGCGTTCGCACCGGCTTCTTCGGCGAACGACGTGATGGATTCGGGCCGCTCGATACCGAACTTTCTGAGGAGGTTCGGTCCGCCGAGATGCACGGTCGTCCCATCCACGGTAGCGCGGACGCCGAGACCACGGAGGTTCTCGAATTCTGAGACGACTGGACGGTCGACATCGCGCTCGGCGGCGGCGTTCCGAATGGCGCGGGCGATCATGTGCTCGGAGTCGCCCTCGACGGCAGCGGCCACGCCGAACGCCCGCTCTTCGTTCCAGTTGTCGGCCGTTTCGACGCCGACGACACCCTGCTCGCCTTTGGTGAGCGTTCCCGTCTTGTCGAACATCACCGTGTCGAGATTACGGGACTCTTCCATGGCAATGCGGTCGCGGATGAGCATCCCGTTTTGGGCCGCCGTCGAGGTGTTGATGGCGACCACGAGCGGAACGGCTAGCCCCAGTGCGTGCGGACACGCAATGATGAGCACGGTGACGACGCGTTCGAGCACACCGATATTGAAGCCAGTCGCAACCACCCAGCCGACCAGCGTGATAGCTGCGACACCCAGCGCGACGTAGAACAGCCAGCCGGCAGCGCGGTCGGCGAGCAGCTGTGTCCGGGACTTCGATTCCTGGGCCTCGTCGACGAGACGCATGATTCCCGCCAGTGTCGTGTCGTCACCCGTCGTGGTCACCCGCACACGGAGACTGCCGTCCTGGTTGACCGTCCCGGCGACGACTTCGCTACCGGGTTCCTTCTCGACCGAGCGAGACTCGCCGGTAATCATCGATTCGTCGACCGACGATTCGCCCTCGGCAACCTCGCCGTCGGCGGGGACGCTCGCACCCGGACGGACGAGCACGACGTCGTCCTCGGTCAATTCATCGATCGGAACTTCCTCTGTATCGCCGCCCTCGGTGACGCGCTCCGCGGTGTCGGGCATGAGCTTTGCGAGTTCATCGAGCGCGCCCGAGGCCTGCCGAACCGAGCGCATCTCCATCCAGTGGCCCAGCAGCATGATATCGATCAGCGTCACCAGCTCCCAGAAAAACGGCGTCGTGCCCGGCAGGACGAGGCTTGCCAGCGAGTAGACGAACGCGACGGTGATCGCCAGCGAGATGAGCATCATCATGCCCGGCTCGCGATTTTCGAACTCCGTGCGAGCCATCGAGAGGAACGGTACGCCTCCATACGCGAAGACGACCACCGAGAGAACCGGTGTTATCCATTCGCTGCCGGGGAAGGCAGGCGCGGTGTAGTTGAAAACGTCCTGGATGAATTCGCTGAAGACGATAACCGGAATGGAGAGAACCAGCGATATCCAGAATCGTCGGCGGAACATCTGTTCGTGGCCAGAGTGGTCGGTCTGGGTGACGTCATCGCCGCTATCGCCCCGGTGGGCCGGCGGTGTGTCGGTGGTCGCAGGCTCGTTTCCTCGTTCGGCCTCGTCACGTGTCGAATGTTCGCTCATTGGTGATGTGTCCTGTTTTCGTGTTCAGCCGGTGTATTCGACGATACGTGCTGTGCCTTCGTCAAGATAATAGATGTTGTGTCAGTGAAAGAGCCAGTCGCCGGGATCGTCGGCGACGAAATTCATCGTGACTCGTCCTATATGGCCGGGATTCGTCAGATGATCATTCAAGACAACGACCGCAACCATACACGTCAAAATATTGTATTTCAGAATTGTACAAGAGGCGAGACCGGGTTTTGCGGATTTTCTGTAAATCAATCATCCGGTAATTCGGCTCTGTTGAATCGCCATAAGGCGATGGAATTCACTGTTTCACTGCTCGTTTGATGTTGTAGACGATACACATCAGGGCAATCTCTCGAAACTCACGGAACCAGGTACGCGCTCGCACGGCGTAGCCGAGCGAGCGCTTGACGGCCGAATTCACGGTTTCGGTCATCGACCGCTGTGCGTAGAGATCCGCGTCGATTCGGGCGTTATGGGCGTGGTCGTACGGTGCGCGGATGCAGTGCTTGATGAGCGGGCGGATCTCGAGTTCACGCAGCCGTTCGCGGAGAGCGGTCTTGTCGTAGCCTTTGTCCGCAGTGAGAGTCCGCAGATCGCCCGCATTCCGGCGGGCGATCTGCTCGCAGAGGTCGGCGTCACTTCCTTTGAGTGTGGTCGAACAGTGAACGTCGAGGACGGCTTGGGATTCTGTATCGACGAGTTTCGTGACTTTAAGCGTCTGCACGCGGTAGTTCGTGCGCTGGCAGTAGTGGCGGCTTGCGCGGTCTCGGTCGTAGAACGTGGCGTCGAGAGCAGCGTGTTTGGACGGATCGTGCAACTGCGCCGACTGGCGCAGTAGCACTCGACAGAGGCTCATCTCGATTCGGTCGAGTGCTTTACACAACGTCGACGGTGCAGGGAGATCGGCCGCGTCAAGGCCGATCTCCCGGGTTATTTGTGGCATCTCCTTCAGCAGATCGATGGTCATGCGGTAGGACGTATCGAGGTAAATCCGGAGACAATGCAGGGAAACGAGGGCGTAATCGGCGAATCCGCCGCCACCGTTCGGGGCGGCGGATTCGCTTCCATCGCCAGTAACTCTTTGTGCGACCAAGACGCATCGCTCGGTGAAGCGAGAGATTTGGGTCATGGACAACGCAAGTCTCTCGCTTCAATGCCTTTGATCTAGCGACCGATCCCGACGCCGTCTAGTGATTCAACAGAGCCGGTAATTCACCTTCTCTGCGGCCATTTGGCCGAATCTCGTCCAATTCGCACCTGTCGCTACTCTCTTTGACGGTCGATATTTGGCGTTAGACTTCTTCTGCCCACAATACTGTATCCCTGGCGTACGTGCAAAGCTGAGTGATTACTACGGATTCGACACTTCATCTCGTCGATCAATTGTTGAAACAGGCCGAGCAGCATGTCGATATCCATAAAGTGTTCTGTGACCGCGGGTTCGACGCGAACGGCGTTCGGGATGTAATCGACCGCCACGAGACGACTCACCTCACCCGAAACGAAAGTATACAGCCGAAATCAAGGACATCGAGGAATTAGAACGTGAGTCCGTTACCAGTGCGGGCGTCGTACGGAACGTGCCGCACGAGATGAGGGCCGCATCCGTACAGGGAGCATCATGTACGTGCCATCGACGAAGAAAGAGGGTGCCTACGCGGTGTTCACGACCAACCGCGATGTTCCAGTAGAGCAGGCTCAAGGATTCGTGGGCCAGTACGAGCAGCGGTGGGAGATCGAAAACGAGTACAAGACGATCAAGAAGCACTTCCTACCGGCGGTCGGATCGATGGATTACCGAATACGGTTCCTGTATTTCGTGATTGGCGTTGTGATGTACAACGTGTGGCGGCTGACGAATCTCTTGTTTCGTGAGGCTGTAGACGTACATCTCGGGGAGCGACCGCCGATTCCGGCCGGCGAGTTCATCGAGATCCTCGCGTTCTGCATCGTACCGGGTGACTGACGAGGAGCACCCCGTTCTCGCGTTCATTGAATTCTCGCTAGCTGCGGGACGCGCCTGCTGACCCCATTCTTGGCTGTTTCGCTCTTGTGTAGACTGGCGGAATAGCATTTCACTACAGGAACGCTGGGGTGAGAGACCGTCGCTACGTCACGAATACGGGGCTATTCAGAAACTGAATTGCTTGTCATCTCGTGGTTCCGCTGTACTACAGAAGAGCGGGCTGTTTTCACCGACTGAGCATCAGTCATGCAGTGAATAGCGGGTCGCATTCGCTCTAATCGCGGTTTTCATCGACGAATACGGTCACTGTTCGTCGGTTTCGCTTGTAGAATCAGCCATCTTCCGAAGTTGTGGATGCCGAGAGGGCAATAGTGGAACCTATCTCTGCTGATATATCCCCCTGTGGCTGCAGTGCTCATCCCTCCCCACAGGACTAAGGTAATACAGCGAGTATTACCGGATATGAGCGAATCCACACGCGTCACGGAGAAGGGACAGGCGACGATTCCGAAGGAACTCCGCGAAAAATACGATCTGGAGCCCGGTGACGAGGTCGTCTGGGTCGACACTGACGAGGGCATCGTCGTGCAGAAGCGTACGCGCACCAGCGGGCGCGGGCTACTCGTGCCCGACGATATCTCCGAGGGAAAGCGTACGGAGATCGCCGACGAGTTGGCACGGCGCGTCCGCGACCGCCGGGATCGCAACTACGAGGAAGTCTGAAATGCCGACGTACACCGCTGACGCCGTCGCCCTCCTCGTCTATCTCGTCGATGCGCTTCCGAGCGGGGCGGATCGGGTTTTCACCGAAGCCGAAGCCGCGAAAACCGTTATTCAGGCACCGAGCACGGCGCTCGCCGAAGTGTTGTATTCGGTCTCCCGCGACAAGGACGTCCGCGGTATCAGTCTCACGGGAACGCCCGAGGACGCTCGACAGGCACTGGTTGGAAACGGTCCCGTCGCCGTCGCACCAATCGACGACGCCGAACTGATCGAGTACGCGCAGGTGGTGGACGCGTTCAGCATCCACGATGCCCTGGTCGTCGGTAGCCACCGAGCACAGGGCACGGATGCGATCCTCACGACGGACGGCGTTATCCACGATGCCAGCTACGAGACCGTGTGGGACTGATACGGGCGACACCACGGACCGGAAACCGTCGTTCGTCCATCTCGACACCTGTTGCTGGGCTATCCAAATCCTCAAAGCGGCTGCCGCGGAACACAACGCATGAACGTGAGCGTCGTCGGCAGCGGCTACGTCGGCACCACGGTCGCGGCGTGTCTCGCCGATCTCGGACATCGTGTGACCGCCATCGACATCGATACGGAGATCGTCGAGACGATCAATTCGGGCGAGACGCCGATCCACGAACCGGGCCTCGCCGAACTGGTCGAAACCCACGCCGGCGAGCGACTGCACGCGACGACCGACCACGCTGCCCTCCGCGAGACGGACATTACCTTTCTCGCGCTCCAGACGCCCTCGCGCGAGGACGGCAGCATCGATCTCGGTGCGCTCGAAGCCGGCACGCGCGACGTGGGTGAGACTCTCGCCGAGAAAGAGGACTATCACCTCGTCGTCGTCAAGAGCACGGTGATTCCCGGA
Organism: Halococcus qingdaonensis; assembly: GCF_024508235.1. NCBI lineage: Archaea > Methanobacteriati > Methanobacteriota > Halobacteria > Halobacteriales > Halococcaceae > Halococcus > Halococcus qingdaonensis. The sequence continues at coordinate 2,578,612 of NZ_CP101943.1, forward strand.
ACCGTCGAAGAACGGCTCGAACCGCTGCTCGAAGATGTCTCGGGGAAGGAAGCGGGCGAGGAGTTCGGCGTCGCGGTCAACCCCGAGTTCCAGAGCCAGGGATCGGCCGTCGCCGATTTCATGGGTCCTGACAAACTCGTCTTCGGCGCTGAGGACGAGCGCGCGCTCGATCGCCTCGACGAACTGTACGAACCGCTTGTCGCCGACAACGACGGGATACCGATCGTCGAGACCGGTCGCCGCGAGGCGATGATGGTCAAATACGCCAACAACGTCTTCCTCGCGGGGAAGATCAGCTTGATCAACGAGCTCGGCAACCTCTGCAAGGAGTTCGGCGTCGATTCCTACGACGTGGCGGAGGCCATCGGGCTCGACGAGCGCATCAGCTCGAAATTCCTCCGTTCCGGTGTGGGGTGGGGTGGGTCGTGCTTCCCGAAGGATACCGACGCCCTCCGCGCAGCGGGTCGCGAAGCGGGCTACGAGCCGGAACTGCTCGACAGCGTGGTTGCAGTCAACGACGGTCAACCCCGGCGGATGCTCGAACTGCTCGAACGGCACACGGACGTCGAGGACCGGCGGATCGCCGTGCTCGGGCTCGCCTTCAAACCCGGGACGGACGACATCCGCGGGTCGCGCGCGACGCTCGTCATCGACGACCTGCTCGATCGCGGGGCGAGCGTGGCCGCCTACGATCCGGTCGCCAGCGACGCGATGGCCGAGAAATTCCCCGCCGTCGAGTACGTCGAGTCGGCACAAGCGGCGCTCGCCGATGCCCACGGCGCGCTCGTCGTCACCGACTGGGACGAGTTCGCGGTGCTCGACGAGGAATTCGACGACATGGCCCAACAGATCGTCGTCGACGGCCGGCGAATCGTCGAGCCCCGGGACGGAATGACCTACGAAGGACTGACCTGGTGATCGACGGCGCTATTCCGATCGAGTAGTGAGTTGCGCCATGCGCCAGTTCGTCGTTCTCGGTCACGAAGTGCCGCTCACCGCCGATCTCTCGCTGGACGATCTCACGGGGGCCGGGCGACTGGACGTGCTCTGTCGCTGCGTGACCTCGGCGTTCTGTCTCTCGCACGCGATCCGCGAGGACACCCGTGTCTGGCTCGTCCTCCGGAACGAGTTCGCCATCCGGTTCGAGGGCTCGGAGCTCAGAAATCTCAACCCCGACGAGCGCTCGACAGCGGCGCTCGTACGCGGAGCACTCGACGAAAAGGATGGCGCGATTGGCCACATGGCCGCCGAGAGCTCGCCCGGCGTGTCGATCTCGCGGCGCGGGTTCGAGAGTGTGCTCGACGAACTCGATGGCACACTGCTCGAACTTCACGAAGCGGGCGAACCGGTCGTCGAGAGCGACGTACCAGGAGATCCGGCGTTCGTACTCTCGGATCATCGGGATTTCACCGCGCGCGAGGCGGAGTTACTCACGGAGCGGGCCGACCGGCGGGTGCGTCTGGGACCCGAACGGCTCCACGCCGACCACGCGATCACGGTCGCGCACAACTGGCTCGACACGGGTGGGTTCGCGCGCTACTGACGATCGCCGAAGCTAAAGGGTATGTACGACCCGCACGAGTCGAGTGAACATGCACTACCTCGGCTGGGCACTCATCGCGCTCGTCGGCTACAGCATCTTCACCCCGTTGGCATCGCTCGCGATGGACAACGCACCGTCGAGCGTGGTCGCGATGGTCGCCAACGGCATCCTCCTCGTCTCGGCGGTCGGCCTCACGGTCTACGAGAACGAGTCGGTGACGACGTATTTCGGCGGGCGGACCGCGCTCTACATGGTCGGTGCGGGCGTGTTCCTGGCGGTCGGGATTCTCGCGTACTACCGCGCGCTCGCGGCCGGTCCGGTGAGCATCGTCACGCCCGTCTACGGCATGTTCCTCGTCGGGAGTACGGCCCTGAGCGTGCTCTTTCTCGACGATTCGCTGACGCTCCAGAAGGGCGCGGGCATCGCGCTCGCGGTCGTCGCGGTCTATCTCACCGCGACCGGGTAGAACGGAAAGGTTAACACGCTCGTGACCGTGAGTCCGACTGCGGGCCGGTGGGGTAGCTTGGTATCCTTCGGCCTTCGGGTGGCCGTAACCGCGATTCGAATTCGCGCCGGCCCATACATCCCACCTTTCGTACTTCACCAGCGACGCGCTCGGGCATATATCCGGGCCAAAAATAACGCGTACTCCTTCTGTCGCTCGCTGCGCCCGCTCACGACCAGATCGACGACGCTCCTCCGTGTTCTTTTGAATGTGCGCTACCCCGTGAGTTTTCTCCGTGCCCGTACAATGCCGGCGCATGGGAGACGACCTGCTCATCTACGGCTCGTACGGCTATACGGGCGCGCTCATCACCGAGACGGTGACCGAGGCGGGACTGGAGCCGACGCTCGCCGGCCGGCGGGCCGAACCGGTCGAGCGCCAGGCGACCGATCGCGGGCTCGACCACCGCGTGTTCAGCCTCGATCACCCGACGGTCGTCGAATCGCATATCGGCGAGTTCGACGCCGTGTTGAACTGTGCCGGTCCGTTCTCGGCGACGGCCGACCCGCTGGTAGCCGCCTGTATCGAGAGCGAGACGGATTATCTCGACATCACCGGTGAGATCACCGCCTTCGAGGCCACCGCCGAGCGCGATCGCGATGCCGAGAAGGCCGACGTGACGCTGCTGCCCGGTGTCGGATTCGACGTGGTGCCGACCGACTGTCTCGCGGCGTATCTCCACACGAAACACTCCGCCGGCGACCGTCTCAGCCTCGCCATCGACGGGTTGGGGACCTTCTCACCGGGGACGCTGAAGTCGGTCATCGAGGGGCTCTCGGAGGGTGGCGCGGCGCGCATCGACGGCGCGATCGAGAGCGTACCGCCGGCCTGGAAGGTCCGCGATATCGACCTCGGCGGCGGTGCGAGCACGGCCGTGACGATCCCGTGGGGTGACGTCTCGACGGCGTACTACACGACCGGGATCCCGAACGTCGAGACTTACGCGACGGTCCCGAACTACGCCGCGACGATGATGCGGAAAACGGGACCGCTGACGCCGCTGCTCGGTACTTCACCCATTCGGCGCGCGCTCAAGGGAATCGTCGATGCGACCGTCAGCGGCCCGACGGCCGACGAACGCGCCCGGAGCACGACACGGATCTGGGGCGAGGTCGAGGGCGATGGCGAGCGCGTCGCTGCACGTCTCCGGACGCCCGACACCTACGAGTTCACCGCACGGACTGCGACCGAGATCGCCCGACGTGTCTGCGAGGACGACGTCGAATCCGGGTTCCAGACACCGGCATCGGCGTTCGGCCCGGAGTTCGTCCTCGAATTCGACGGCGTCGAGCGCGAGGACGTGGGTGGAAGATGAACGACCACCGAGGCGATCTCTCGATTCGATATCGTCGAATGAAGTTTATCACTGCGGGGAGAGCAGCATGACCGACACGAACGGCGGGTCCTGGACGCACGACTGGGCCCATCTCGACAGCATCGTACTCCATTACGTGGAGGCTGGCGATCCGGACGATCCGCTCGTGGTGCTGTTGCACGGCTTTCCCGAGTTCTGGTACGCGTGGCGCAACCAGATCGATTCGCTGGCTGCGGCGGGTTTTCACGTCGTCGCGCCGGATCTGCGGGGGTACAACCGTTCGGAGAAGCCGCCCGGCGTCGATTCGTATCGCCTGAAACGACTCGTCGACGATGTCGTCGAACTCGTCGACCACTTCGAGGCCGAGCGCGCGAACGTCGTCGGGCACGACTGGGGTGGGGTCATCGCGTGGGAATTCGGCCATCGGCGACCCGACCGTCTCGACCGTCTCGTGGTGCTGAACGCGCCCCATCCCGAAGCGCTCGAACGCGAACTGCGATCGCCGACACAGCTCGCTCGTTCCTGGTACGCGCTGTTCTTCCAGCTTCCTCGGGTTCCCGAGGCAATCTTGAAACGAACCGATGGCTGGCTCGGCGAGCTGTTGCGAACCGCCCCGGCGAACTCAGCCGCGTTCGACGAGTCGGCCATCGAGCGGTACGAGCACGCGATCGCCCGTCCCGGTGCGCTCACGGCAGCGATCGACTACTATCGGGCGTTCGGACGCTCCCAGCTACGCCGCTGGTTTGGACTGACTGATTCGAGCGGCCGACACCCGACGATCGAGGCCGAAACCCTCGTGATCTGGGGCGAGCAGGACAGCGCGCTCGGCACCGAACTGCTCGACGGCCTTGATCGCTGGGTGCCCGACGCTCGCATCGAACGCCTTCCCGACGCGAGCCACTGGGTGCAAAACGACGCTCCGGAGCCCGTGACCGATCTCCTGGAGGAGTTCCTCGCATGAGTGGCCTCGATCCGCTCGCGTGGGAGACGCTCGAATCGAGCACGGCCTACTCCTGTCCGGGGTTCGACGTCGTCAACGAGCGGGTGCGCTTGCCGGACGGTACCGAGACGGAGTTCGATTCGGTCACCGAACCCGCCGCCGTCGTCGTGTTGGGGTTCACGCCCGACGGGAGGGTCGTGGTCATCGAGGAGTGGCGACAGGCGGTCGGGCGCGTGAACTGCGGGCTGCCGGCCGGCACCGTCGAGCCCGACGAAGACATCGAGCAGGCGGCGCGACGCGAGTTCGAGGAGGAGACGGGCTACGTCGCCGAGGAGATGGACCATCTCACGACCGTCGAGCCGCTCAATGGGCTCGCGGACTCGGTCCATCACCACTTCGTCGCGCATGGCTGTCGATCCACGGGCTCACAGGAACTGGACGACAACGAGTCGATTCGGGTCGATACAGCCGAATACGACGACCTGCTTCGCGCGCTCGCTGACGACGACCTCCGCGACGGGCGCAGCGCGCTCTGTCTACTCTACTACACTCGATTCGGCGCGGAAAGCGGAGTGCCTTAGCCGCGCGACGGCCGAATCCCCGCATGAACGACGTTTTCGAACTCCGCAGCGCCGACGCCGCCGGCCGCATCGGCGAACTTCGGGTGCCGCGGTCCGACACGGTTGTCGAGACGCCCGCACTCATGCCCGTCGTCAACCCCAATCTCCAGACGATCTCGCCCGCACGACTCGAAGACGAGTTCGGCGCGGAGATATGCATCACTAACGGCTATATCATTTCCCAGAGCGACTACCGCGAGGAGGTGCTCTCGACGGGCCTCCACGAATTTCTCGATTTCTCCGGCGCGATCATGACCGACTCGGGATCGTTCCAGCTGGCCGAATACGGCGAAATCGACGTCACAAGTGCCGAAATACTGGATTTTCAGTATCAGATCGGCTCCGACATCGGCACGCCGGTCGACATCCCGACGCCGCCCGAAGCGGGCCGCGAGCGCGCCGCCGACGAGCTCGCGACCACACAGGACCGACTCGATTCGATCCAAGACGTCGACACCGGCGAGATGCTCGTCAACGCCCCGGTGCAGGGTGGTGTCCACACCGATCTGCGCGAGCGGGCCGCCCGCGACGCCCGCGCGACCGGGCTCGATATCCACCCGATCGGCGCGGTCGTCCCCTTGATGAACGCCTACGAGTACGGGAAAATGGTCGACGTGGTCGCGGCCGCGAAGCGTGGGCTGGGTGCGGCTTCCCCCGTCCACCTCTTTGGGGCGGGCCATCCGATGATGTTTGCGCTCGCGGTCGCGCTCGGCTGTGACCTGTTCGATTCGGCGGCCTACGCGCTCTACGCGCGCGACGACCGCTATCTCACTATCCGCGGCACCGAACGTCTCCCGGAACTCGACTATCTCCCCTGCGAGTGTCCGGTCTGCGTAGCGCACACGCCCGACGAGCTCCGCGCGATGCCCGACGACGAGCGCGAGACGCGCCTGGCCGAGCACAACCTCCACGTGAGCTTCGGCGAGCTCCGGCGCATCAAGCAGGCCATCCGCCGGGGCGACCTGCTCGAACTCGTCGAGGCACGCGCCCGGGGTCACCCGGCGATGCTCGACGGCTATCGCGCACTGCTCGATCACGCCGCCCAGCTCGAAGCAGAAGATCCGGCCTCGAAGGACGCCTTCTTCCATCTCTCAGCCGAGAGCGCCCGCCGGCCCGAGGTCCAACGCCATCACGAGCGCCTCGCGCGACTCTCGGCCGAAGGGGACATCCTGTTGACCGAGGGCGGCACCAACGCCGCATACGACGAATCCTGGCGTGTCGTCCCGCCCTTCGGCCCGTTCCCGCGCGCGCTCTCGGAGACGTATCCGCTCACCGCGGAGGTGCCCGAACGACTCGCCGATGCGGCCTACGAGAGCGCCGCGAGCGGGGTGGCGACGCTCGTGGCGGCGAATCCCGACACCGAGTTCACGCTCGCCCACCGGAACTGGCCCAAGCGCGCGCTCGAAACGGTCCCCGATCGGGTTCGACGTTCGCCGCTCGAATCGATGGACGAATACGAGGAGCGCGGCGAGGGGGAGCCATGACCGAGTTCTTCGAGATCCACGCGCGCGACGGGCCGGCGCGCATCGGCGAACTCCGACTGACGGAGTCGCTCACGACGCCCGCGCTTGTCGGCGACAGGATCGACGATGCGGGCAGTCTCTGGCCCGAAGCGCGCGAGACGCCCGCCGGCGACCGCGATTCGCTCACCGTTCTTCCACACCGAGCGCTACCCGCCGGCACCCCTGACGAAGTTCAGTCGGCGTTCGCGGTCGACACACCTGAAATCGACGGGCCGAGCGCCGCGGTGCTCTCGTCGGGAACGGCCACCGAACACGGCAGCGACGCCTACGTTCTCTCGGATACTCAAGGACTCGTCGGCCACGCCCGCGCGTTCGTCGAGGGGATCGTCGAGGTGAAGCGCTCGATCCCCGACGACGCGGCGCTCTACCTGCCGGGTGTGGCGACGCCGGCGAACGTCGCCCTGCTCGCGTACGCGGGCGTCGACCTGTTCGACGCCGATCGCGCGGTCGTGAAGGGCACGCAGGGGAAGTATCTCACGAGCGACGGCGAGCAGTTCGTCGCCGATCTCGACGAACTGCCCTGTGCCTGTTCGGCCTGCCAGCAGAGTGTGGACGAGTTCGATCGCGAGGACTGTGCGGCCCACAACGAGAACGTGCTCCGTGCCCAGCTCGCGACCGTCCGTGCGCGCATCCGCCGGGGACGGCTTCGCGATTATCTGGAGGGCCAGGCCCGTCACGAGGCGTGGCTCACCGCCGCTCTCCGACGGTTCGATCAGCAGTATTCGTATCTCGAAGCGCACGCACCGATCTTTCGTCGCAACGAACTGCTCGCCGCGAGCGAGGAGAGCCTCCGGCGGGTCGAGATTCAGCGCTTCGCCGAGCGCGTGACCGAGCGCTATCGCAATCGGTTTACCAACCCGCTCGTGCTCGTGCCCTGCTCGGCGACGAAACCCTACAGCGAGTCCCAGAGCCACGGCCAGTTCCACGATGCGATCGGCTTCCGAGCACACACCGTCTCGATGACCTCGCCCATTGGCGTCGTCCCGCAGGAACTCGAATGTACCTACCCGGCCCAGCACTACGATTCGGTGGTGACGGGCGAATGGACCGCGGGCGAGGTCGAGTTCGTCGCCCGCGTCCTGGAGGCCTACCTCGAACGCAACGACTACCCGCGGGTGATCGCCCACGTTCCCGACGATTACCGACGGATCACCGAGCGCGTCGAGGAGACCCTCGACACCGAATTCGAGTACACGGTCGAGGCTCACCCCACGACGAGTGAATCGCTGTCGAACCTCGCCGACGCGCTCTCGGGCGAGCTGAAGTATTCCAAACGCGAGCGCGAGCACAACACCGTCCGAGCCATCGCAGACTACCAGTTCGGCCCCGCCGCCGGCGACGACCTGGTCGAGGATATCTCGACGGAGGGACGCTATCCGAAGCTCAGAGTCCACGGCGACGACCATCTCGCCACGATGGTGCCCCAGTATGGCACGCTCGCACTCACGCTCGCGGGCGCACACCGCTGGGTCGCGAGCGACGCACCGACCAAGATCGTCGAGATCGATGAGTTCGTCCCCCACGGCAGCGTGCTCGCACCGGGGATCGTCGACGCGAGCGAGGAAATCCGGGTCGGCGACGAGGTCGTCGTCAGGGGACCGAAGGCGTTCGCGATCGGGCGCGCGACGATGCACGGGCGCGCGATGGCCGAGGCCTCCCGCGGGGTGGCCGTCGACGTGCGCCACGTCGAAGAATCGTAGGATAAAAATACAACCTATGAATTATATAAAAACTCCACGACTCTATCTATTCGATTTCTATTCGAAAGATTCTATCCGCCATCTTTATACGGAGGTAGTGCATTCATTGCTCAGAGGATAATGGATTTCCACCAGACCGTCCGCAACCTCGAAAATCGGTATAACTTCCCTGAAGGGTGTCGTTACAGGGAAATCGGCCGGTCGAACGCAACCCTTCAAGACTAGCTGTTCATATCTATATCAAATAAAACCCTACCGCTAGTAGCTACGTTGTGCTAGCAAGTAGTGATGCGAATTGCTCTTGATCAAGAGTCACTTGCTCGCGGAGCTCAGGAGCATTCCCTCGCTCAGCGATCGCCTCGGCAAATCTGATGCAAAGTTTTTCATGTTCAATAGCGTACTGAGTCCATGCGTCCCGATAATGCATGTCGAGTTCCCAATCAGCGAGATCGATCTCAATGTCACCTTTACGAACGACGGTCTTACAACCGTAGCCGTGTAGTGCCTTGAACCGGACATTGTTCCGACGAATTGTCAAAATCCGCTTTGATTGACGAATATACGGGTTCACCCAATCACGCCACTCATATTCAGGAGTGTGTGTCTGGGGCATTGTGAAATCCATCCCCCTCTGTATAGAGGCTAATTCCAGATACGCCTCCAACATTGATATACTACAGCGATGATTAGCATTCGGTAGAGTATGCTTCAAAATAAGGTTTGACATAATTTGGCCTGCGACATCCGTTGCTACACCATTCCAGTCAATTTTGTTGATGGTATCTGGAACGTTTTCTATTTCTATTTGCTTATATATCTCTAAACCATTACCAGTCCGACCTTCTTCGTCGAGAATACCTTCGTAAATATTCATCAACCGGACTGCAATTGGTCTGTCATTTGGATTCATCTCATCAAGAATATCCGTGATTTCGGCCTCTGTCGCTTCAAGATCCTCTGTTGTCCCGGATGCACCTGTGTGAGTGTATAGTATATAAGCTGATGTGTTTGGGAAGGAATAACTCACTGCTTTCTTCTCTTTCGATTCCAAGTCATCGTATCTTTCTGCAAAATTATCAATGCTATCTGCTACGTATTCCATTGAATATCGTTTGTCTATCGGATGGTGATAGTGAGCAACATAATGAGACATAGCAGAATGACGGTAGTTTCTGATAAAAACCTTCCGCCAATATTTACCATTTTACATTTTTGTATAGGCTCTATTCTGGCCAGTGAAGAAAGGAAAAGACGATAGAAACATACTATTGACCGACGTAATCATTATAATGAGCCAGCCGAGCCCCGAGGTCTACGAGGCGGGGAAGGGCATGGACGCCCACAACGCCGCGATGCGCGGGATCCGCGCGCGCAACGACCGGACCTACGACCCGCACGAACCCACTCGGGTGTGGGTCGACGAGGACAACACGCCCGACGGCGTGCGAGACAGCCTGACGATCATCCTCAACACGGGTGGCTGTCGCTGGGCGCGCGCCGGCGGCTGTACGATGTGTGGCTACGTCGCCGAATCCGTCGAGGGTGGGACAGTCGCCCACGAGGCCCTCATGGATCAGCTCGATGTCTGCCTCGACCACGAACGCGAACACGCCGACGGACCGTGCCCGCTGATCAAGATTTACACCTCGGGCAGCTTCCTCGACGAGCGCGAGGTGCCCGCCGAGACACGCCGAGCGATCGCCGAGGCCTTCGGCGACCGCGAGCGCATCGTCGTCGAGTCACTGCCGGATTTCGTCGAACACGATCGGCTCGTCGACTTCACCGAGCAGGGACTCGCCGTCGACGTGGCGGTCGGACTGGAGACGGCCACGGACAGAGTGCGCCACGACTGTGTGAACAAATACTTCGACTTCGCCGATTTCGTCGCGGCGAGCGAGCAGGCCCGTGACGCGGGCGCTGGCATCAAGGCCTATCTCCTGATGAAACCGCCCTTCCTCAGCGAGTCCGAGGCCGTCGCGGACATGATTGCCTCGGTCGAGCGCTGTGCGGAGTACGCCCATACCGTCTCGATGAATCCTTGTAATGTCCAGCGCCACACGATGGTCGAGGAGCTGTACCACGACGGCGGCTACCGCCCGCCGTGGCTCTGGTCCGTGGCTGAAGTCCTCCACGAGACCGCGGACGCCGACGCGCTCGTGATCTCCGATCCGGTGGGCCACGGCTCCGATCGCGGTCCACACAACTGCGGGGAGTGCGACGATCACGTCCAGACTGCGATCAAGGACTTCGATCTCAGACAGGATCCATCGGTGTTCGAGCAGGTGTCCTGCGAGTGCGAGCGGACCTGGGAGGCGGTGATGGAGCGCGAGAAGAGCTACGGGCTGCCGCTGGCACGATAACGACTCTTCGGCGGACCGTTTCGCTACGGATCGACCGTTGGCTGCCGACTCGTCAGTTCGTGATCAGTCGTCCGTGTCGACCTCCGCCCCACATTCGGGACAGGTCTCGTCGGCGATCGAGAGTTGGAGGTCACAGTTCGGACAGACCGCACGGTAACACGCACGCTCACCCATGTGGGTCGGTACCTTACACACGAACAAAAAGTCACGGTCGCCCGCCCTCACTCGGCGAACGCGCGCAGAACGTCCTGACCATCCGTGCCGCCGAGTTCCGGCAGCGTGGCCCGTTCGGGGTGTGGCATCAACACGGCGACGTGCTCGCGGTCGCCGCAGAGACCGGCCACCGCGCCCGTCGAGCCGTTCGGGTTCGCCGCCGGCGTCACGTTTCCGTCCTCGTCACAGTAGCGAAAGAGAATCCGATCCTCGTCGTCGAGTGTTGCGAGTTCCTCGTCGCCGATCTCGAAGCGTCCTTCACCGTGGGCGATCGGGAGCGAGATGACTTCGCCCGCCTCGAACGCGCGCGTCCACGGTGTCTCGGCGTTCTCCACGCGAAGGTGGACGTGCTCGCACTGGAAACGCGCGCTCGCGTTCGTGGTGAACGCGCCGGGCGTCAGCCCCGCCTCGCAGCCGACCTGCGCGCCGTTGCAGACCCCGAGCACCGGCACGCCCTCGTGCGCGGCATCGCGGACCTCCTCGACGATGGGTGCGCGTCCGGCCATCGCGCCGGCCCGGAGGTAGTCGCCGTAGGAAAATCCTCCAGGAAGGACGATGCCCGAGGGGTCGTCGGGGAGACCGTCCTCGTGCCAGACGCGTTCGGCAGCGACGCCCACCGCGTCGAGCGCGCGCACGGCGTCGCGGTCGCAGTTCGAGCCGCCGAACTGGATCACTGATACCGTCATCTGTTCTCGATGTCGACCGAGTGGTCGTGGATGGTCGGGTTGGCGAGCAGGCGTTCGGCCATCGATTCGGCACGCTCGGCGGCGGCCGCTTCGCTCTCGGCGTCGAGGTCGATCTCGAAGCGGTCGGCCGCGCGGAGCTCGTCGAGTTCGAAGCCGAGTCGCGAGAGCGCCTGCCGGGTGGTCTCGGCCTCGGGATCGAGCACGCCCCGCTTCAGTCGCACGGTGACGACGGCGGTGTAGGCGGTCATATCGGGTGGCGGGTCCCGGTAGGCGAAAGCGCTTCGAAACTACGCCAGTTCGCTCGCGGCCTCGACCGCGGCACTCAGTTCGGGCGCATCGAACAGTTCCCGACCGACGTAGGCGTTCGCACCGGCGGTGTAGAGGTCGCTCGCGGTCGCGACGACGTCCGCGGTGAGCGGCTCCGGATCGGGTCCACAGAGCGCGTGCCAGTCGGTCCCTTGGGTTTCTTCGATCTCCTCTTTCGCCGCGGAGACGGCTGTCACCCACTCGGGCTGGGTGCGCTTGTGGTACTGTCTGAGCACCTCCTTCGAGAGCTCGTGGCCACGATACGAGAACCGGTTTTCGTCGAAGGTGCCGACGACGTCCGCAACGCGCACCTCGCCATCGTGGTAGAGACATTCGATCTTGCCGTCCTCGTGGGTCAACCCCACCTCTTCGGCCCGCTCGGTCACGACGCGATTCACCTCGCGCGCGAGCGCCGCGAGCTCGTCGAGCGTCGCCCGGCCGGCGATCGCGTCGGCTTCCTCCCGCGTGAGATAGCGGTCCTGCTCCTCGAACTTCGTCGAGAACTCGACGACCGGCTCGGGTAGCTCGACGGGGTCGTCGGGCCACTCCGCGACATCGAGGCCGACGTCCTGAGGATCGCGGCGCGAGCGCAGACTCGACCCCACCGGAACCGTGTTCCGGAAGACGATTTCGAGCGGGATCAGGTAGTTGTCACCCGCATCGGCGTGGAAAGCCCCGTAGTCGTAGTCGCCGTTCTGGACGGGGAGTTCGGGCACCTGTGCGAGATCGATCGCCATCTCGCGCGGCGGCTCGTCCGTCTCGGCGAGATCGACCACCGAACCGTCGGCGACGACGCCACGGTAGTGCGTCGGGATGCCTTCGGCTTCGAGCAGCGCGAAGTTGTGTGCGCCCATCGTACAGAGGCTCCGCCCCTTCTCGGGGATCGTGTCGGGCATGCGCCCCCAGTCGAAGATCGAGTAGGCGTCGGTGAAGACGAACCGTCCGCGGCCGAGCTCGTCGGGCGTCGCGGGCTGCTCGACGCGAAACTCCTTGACGCTGGTCATGGGGCGACCTCGCCGGCGGCGAACTAAGCGGTTGTCATCCCGCGAGCAAACATATAGGTCGCTCCGTCACCAAGCGGTTATCCGACCGCACAGAACATGACCGAAACCATCTGCGACAGATGTGATGCACGCGGCGAGTCACAGTGGCGTATCCGGCTCGAAAACCGTTCGGACGGGACCGACGGGCAGGTGTCCTACCGGCTCTGTCGTGGCTGCTGGAACGAACTGAACGCACGGTTCGACGGGGACGAGCAATGAGCGAAGACCCGCGGCCGAACGGCACCGATCCCGACCCGCCCGGCGAGACGCCCGATCCGACGCCCGCCGGAACGGACTGCGCGCTCTGTGGCACCGAGCTCAGCCCGAGCGAGTATCCCGACTGCCGGGCCGTCCTGATCGACGAGAGCGGTCCGGGCGAGGAGACCGAGTCGATACGGATGGTCTGTCCGGACTGTTTCGCCGATCTCGACGCCGAGTTCACCGATCACGCGCCGTCGGGCCAGTCGGTCTGAACACATCTACCGTGGGGTTTTAACGGGTTCGCCGCGGCCGTCACACCATGCAGCGCTCGCGCGGGGAGTTCGGTTTCGAGTGCGTTCCCGCGACCGATCAGTCGTTCGAGAACGCCCTCCGGAAGGCACGGGACGGCGAACGGCTCGCGGTCGCCGACGGCATCGAGCTCATCACGACCGGCACCGACGAGAGAGGGATCGATCCCGAGCGAAAGGAGCGGGTGCTCGAAGCCGCCGACCGCCGTCGTGCGGAAGCGGTCGGCGAGCAGGTCACGTTCGTCGCGAACCTCAACAACAACGTCACGACCGCCTGCAACACTGGCTGTCTGTTCTGCAACTTCAAGGACAGCTCTCAACACTTCCGGTCGGACGCCGACGAGAGCCACGGCGGGTTCACCAAGACGCCGGCCGACTCCCGAGAGATCGTCGAGCGGGCCGCCGAACGCGGTATCTACGAGGTCACGTCGGTCTCGGGGCTCCATCCCGCCTTCGCGCTCGACGACGAACACCACGAAATTCTGGCGAATCACGATGACGCCGCGAAGACGGTGAACTACCGCCCGCCGGCGGCCTACGACACCGATCCTGGCACCTATCTGGAGCAGATCGAGGCGATGAGTACCTGTGGGGTGCATTTCCACTCGATGACACCGGAGGAGGCCTACCACGCCCGCCGCGGCACCGACTGGAGCTACGAGGAGGTCTATGGCCGACTCCAGGAAGCGGGGCTCGACTCGGTGCCCGGAACCGCGGCCGAGATCCTCGTCGACGAGGTGCGCGACGTCATCTGTCCGGGCAAGATCGACACCGACGGCTGGCTGCGGGCGATGAGGGCGGCCGCGACGGTGGGTCTCGACATGACCGCGACGATCATGTACGGCCACGTCGAGAACGCGGCTCATCGGATAAAGCACCTCCAGCGCGTGCGCGAACTCCAGGACGAAACGGGTGCGATCACCGAGTTCGTTCCCCTCTCCTTTATCCATCCGAACACGCCGCTCGCCGAGCGTGGGATCGTCGAAGCGGGCGCGAGCGACGACGAGGACGAGCTGATGATCGCCGTCTCGCGGCTGTTCCTCGACAACGTCGACAACATCCAGTCGAGCTGGGTGAAATACGGCGACCAGCAGGGGCTCAAGATGCTCTCGTGTGGTGCGAACGATTTCATGGGCACCATCCTCTCGGAGGAGATCACCAAGCGCGCGGGTGGCGAGTTCGGCGAGTACCGGAGCTTCGACGAGTACGTCGAGATGATATCGGCGATCGGACGGACGCCCGCCGAGCGCTCGACGGACTACCGGCAGGTGCGCGAGATCAACACCGACGACCCCGACGGCCCGCGACTCGGACCACAGGCTGACGGGACGCCGCTGTTCGACGGGACGAGCCACGCACCCGCCGACGACTGACCGCGTCAGTCGCTCGTTGAGAGCACCGCCCGATAGCGTTCGCCGGCCTCGTTCTCGCGATCGATGGCGCGCTCGATCCGCGGCGCGAGCCAGCCTTCATCCACGTAGCGCGTGTGGGTCGGTAGACGCTCGTTCAGTGGGACGCCAGCATCGTCGGCGATCGACTCCAGTTCGCGCAGGCCGGGCCACGCGTAGTCCGGGTTGATGTGGTCGTCGGTGATCGGCGAAACGCCACCGAGGTCGTCGACGCCGCAGTCGACGACCTCGCGAACGGGCGCGAGGTTCGGCGGGACCTGTACCGAGACCTCCTCGGGTAGCGCGTAGCGGGCCATCGCCACCGCACGGCGCAGCGTCTCGACGGTGGGTGTGGGGCCGTTCCAGCGCTCGTTTTCGGCCACCGGCTGGACGATGACCTCCTGGATGTGGCCGTACTCCGTGTGGAGCGCGCGGATGGCGAGCAGTGATTCGGCGCGGTCGTCCCAGTCTTCGCCGATGCCGATCAGGATCCCCGTCGTGAACGGGATCCCGACCTCGCCGGCCGCGCGGATCGTTTCGAGGCGCTGTTCGGGCGTCTTCTTTCGCGATCCCGAATGGGCGTCGACGTCGGCGGTGGTTTCGAGCATGACGCCCATCGAGGCGTTCACGTCGGCGAGATCGGCCATCTGCTCGCGAGTGAGATCGCCGGGGTTGCTGTGCGGGAGCAGACCAACTTCCAGAGCGAGCTCGCACATCGCGCGGAGGTAGTCGTGGATCGAGTCGTAGCCCCACTCGTCGAGCTGCTCGTGGATGCGTTCGTAGCGCGCGTCGGGCGTGTCACCGAAGGTGAACAGGGCCTCCGTACAGCCGGCGTCAGCGCCGGTTTCGAGCACGTCGCGGACTTCCTCGTGGCTCAGCAGCGAGGCCTCGCCGGGCGGGTCGAAGTAGGTACAGTAGGTACAGGTGTACCGGCAGGCCGTCGTCAGCGGGACGAACACGTTGCGCGCGAACGTCAGCGCCGACGCGGGCTCGACGCCGTCGGGGCCCACGGAACGGAGGCGGTCGCGCTCGCCCCGAGTGACGTCGAGGGCAGCGTCGATACCGGACATGAACCCCCCTCGTGGCGGGTGGACAAAAGACTGTCCGGAAGCCGGTGTCGGGAGGGGACGGGACGACACCGACCGTGCGCGCGAACCGGCTCGCGCGGTCGAAACTCGGTGATCGTCCAACTAAACGGTTGTCCCAACTCCGACCCGATTCAGCCGTTTCCGGTCCGCTCGACGCCGACGCGCCCGTCATTGCGGACGAGTCGCACGCCAGCACGGTCGAGCCACGCGCGCGCCGCACCCTCTCCATGGACGAGCACCTCGGCGAGATCGGCACGCTCGTCGATGTCGGTGGCGAGCCGGAACGAATCAACAGTTCCGACACTCGCGCCGATGCGACGGGCACCCTCACGGTGGTCGAGATAGGAGGTACCGTGGTAGTCGACGCGGAAGTCTGGATGGCGCGCGACGAGCGCGTTCGTCCCGCCGCCGCGACCGGGAGCGAGCACCACGTCCTCTGAAATGTCGAACAGTTCCGTGAGTGCTGCGGGTGTCGCGAGCGGGAGGTCGGTCATCACGACCGCGATCGACGAGTCGGCTTCGAGAACCGCGTTCATGGCCGCGGTCAGCGGGCGCTCGTCGACGGTCGTCGGCACGTCGCGTTCGACCGGTGCGGTCGCGAGCAGTTCGGGTTCGTGGCCGCTCTCACGAATGGCGGCGAGAACGTCGGTGAGCATCGCGCCGGAGAACTCGCGGCGCTCGGTGAGGGTAAAAAAGTCACCAAGGCGGGTTTTCGGCTGCTCGGCAGCGAACGGGACGACGACGCGCATACGGAAACTACGGGTCGGTAGTCAAAGTCCCGGTGGTCGTGGGCCGTTGTTTGCCGAGCCCCTATTCGACACCGAGATACGCCGCGAGCGTCGTCAGCTCCGATTCACCGCGTCCGAACGCCCCGATATCGTTCTCGTCGACGACGTTGTCCATCTCGAGTGAGCGCGCCTGATCCGGGCCGAACGGGATCATCGGCACGGGACCGATCGCGTTCATGCCGAGCTTTGTCAGCCCCATCGGCACGGGCAGCACGGAGACGGGCTTGCCCTCGGCGCGATAGGCGAGTTTGGCCACGTCCGCGAGCGTCAGGACGGCAGGACCGCCGAGTTCGTACGTCTCGCCGACGTGTTCGTCGTCGAGCCCGTCGGCGAGCATCGGGGCGAGATCGCCGATCCAGATCGGTTGAAAGCGCGTGCGCCCACCACGGGGGAGGGGTGCGAGATACGGTGGCGTGACCTTCTTGGTGAAGGAGACGAACTCGCCGCCGTCACCGAAGACGACGGATGGACGGAAGATCGTCCAGTCGAGGGCCGAATCCCTGACGACTCCCTCGGCACGGCCCTTCGTGCGGAGGTACGCCGTGTCGCCGTCGGGGTCCGCTCCGAGCGCGCTCATCTGGACGAATCGTTTCACATCGTGCTCCTCGGCGGCCCGCACGGCGTTTTCGGAACCATGGAGGTGGACCTCGCGGTGGCTCGTCCCGCTCGGTGGCTGGAAGAGTGGCGAGAGCGCGACGAGGTTCACCACGGCGTCCCGGCCCTCGAACTGCTCGACCATGGAGTCGTAGGCCGTCACGTCGCCGACGGCGGTGGAGACGTCCTCCTCGAACACCGTCGGGTCGGGGTCGCGCGAGAGTGCCGTCACGTCGTGGCCGCGTTCCGCCAGTTCGTCACAGAGGGAGCGCCCGACGAAACCGTCGCCGCCGGTCACGAGTACGTCCATACCCGAATGACTCGGCGAGTTGACCTAAAACTACCGTCACCGGAAGACGAGACTTACCCGTCGGCGGGCGAACGATGACCATGCTCGTCACGATCGAGGGGATCGACGGCAGCGGCAAGACGACCGTCTGGGAGGCGCTTCGGGAGTCCTACGACGGCGTGTTCACGCGCGAGCCGACCGACTCCTGGTACGGCGAGGCGGTCGCGCGCTCGATCGCCGATCCCGACGCCGACTCGCTCGCCGAACTGTTCCTCTACACCGCCGACCACGCCGCCCACCTCGCCGATACCGTGCGCCCCGCGCTCGCCGACGGCGAGCTGGTCGTCTCAGATCGGTATTCCGACTCGCGCTACGCCTACCAGGGCGCGGCGCTCGACGGTGAGGTAAAGCGGCCGATGGAGTACATCCGCGGTGTGCATCAGCCCTGGACGCGCCCGCCCGACGCGACGATCTATCTCGATATCGACCCCGAGACCGGCGCGGCGCGAAGCGGCGCGACGAACAAGTTCGAGCAGGCGGGCTATCTCGCGGCCGTCCGGTCGAACTACGAGACGCTCGTCGAGTACGAACCCGAGCGGTTCGTCAGAATCGACGCGAGCCAGCCGCCCGAGGACGTCCTCGATGCGGTCGAGACGGCGCTCGATCGACTGCTCGACTAGGACCGTTCGAGGCGTTCGGGCAGTTCGACCTCGGTGGGCGAGGGCATCCAGAAGTAATCGAAGGCGACCCCGAGCGCGAACGGCAGCGCGACCGCGACGCTGACGACGGTGAGTGAACTGCCGAGATCGGGGCCGAGTCCGAGCGGGCCGGTCAGCCCGAGCGTGACGAGCAGCTGTACCGCGGGAACGAGGGCGAGAACGTAGACGACGACGCCCCAGCGGGTAGTGAGCTGCACGCGCAGGAATCGTGTGGTGAGCGCGGCGACGGCAGTGTTGACGCCGACGACGACGAGCAGGCCGACGATGTCGGCGACCGAGACCATACCTCCGCTACCGCCCGAACGACCTTTGGGGTGTCGAAAGCGCGCGGGACGAGGGAAGGGGGGGGGGGGAGCGGGTCGGTGCGTCGCGACGATCGAGCCAGCAAATCGTGCGTACTGTTATTATCGACCATGATGTAGTGGGTGTATGCGATTCGTCATCATTGGGGCCGGGCGGGTCGGGCTCAGGACGGCACGGGTGCTCGCTGAGGAGGGCCACGAGGCGACCGTCGTCGACAACGATCCCGAACGACTGGAGCGCCTCTGGGGCGAACGTCTGGAGATCGTCGACGTGCTCGACGGCGACGGAAGTCGCGAGGAGGATCTCGTGGAGGCGGGCATCGCCGACGCGGACGCGATCGGCGCGCTCACGGGCGATCTGACGACGAACTTCGTCGCCTGCATGATCGCCGACGCGTACGACTGTCGCACCGTGATGCGCGCCGACGACGACTACTACCAGGAGATCTACCGGAAGTACGCCAGCGAGGTCGACGAGGTGGTCTACCCCGAACGGCTCGGCGCGATCGGCGCGAAGAACGCTCTCGTCGGCGGCTCGACCCGTGCGATCGCCGACATCGCCCAGCATCTCCAGCTCGTCGAGTTCACCGTCACCGAGGCCTCGCCGATGCGCGGCTACAGCCTGAGCGAGCTCGAACTCCCCGGTGGGGCCGAGCTCCTCGCCTTCGGCAAGGAGGGTGAAGCGGTCGACCTCCCCCACGCCGACGACTCGCTCGAACGCGGTGATCGGGTGGTCGCACTCGCCGATTTCGACGTTCTCGGCGACGTGCGCCACCTCGTCGTCGGCGCGGTCTAAAGCGGCATCGGGCCGCGCTCGCCCTCGCCGTCGCCCTCCGTCCGGGCGTGTGCGATGAGATCGGCGACGGGCGATCGATACGAGTAGCCGGGAACGATCCCCTCGACGTAGGTCCCCTCGGCGTACTCGACGAGCGCCTTCGCCGCTTCGGCCGCTCGTGCTCCGTCGTCCTGTGTGAGCAGCCACTCGACGTGGATCTCACCGTTCCGGCGCTCGACGGTCGGTTCGGGAACGTCGACATTCCCCCGCGTCGCACTTCCTGCGTCCTCCAGTCGGAGCGAGAGCGTTTCGAACCAGCCGTCCTCCAGAACGTCTTCGACCGATTCCTCGGCGGCGGCGTCGAGCGTCGGCATCGTCACCGTCACTCGGTACTCGTCGTCGACGGCGACGCGGCCGTCGAACGCGGTCGTCGTGAGCACGTAGTCGCCCTCATCCGATTCGTAGGCGTCGTGGGCTGCGAACGCGTCGTCGGTCATGGCTGCGTTCGGGCACTCGCAGGCAAAAGCGCGTCGTCAGCGATCGTCGAGTATCGAGAGGACGGCGCTCGCGACGGCCTCGAAGTCGCTCATCGTCAGGCCGTCGGTGGTGACGAACACCCCGTTGCGATCGGTCGTGATGCGCAGGAGATAGCCGTTCTCGAACACCCTGATGGTGTGGCGATAGCCGCCGAGTTCGGAACTCCGGTAGGCGTTGCGCGTGTTCTTGAAGTCGTGCCACTCGTGGCCGATGAAGCTCATCACGTCGGCGTCGCGCGCGAGGTCGCCACGGAGGTAGAGCTGGTCGTAGTCGGTGCGGGTGAAGTAGGTCACCGACCGGAGCCGGTCGCCGGTCGCGGTCCGCGCGGCCGTCACGAGCTGATCGGCGACGTCGCCGGCGAGCAGTTCCGAGTTCATCACGCGACTGGTCATGCGGAACCATGATAAATCCGTCGCCGGTGTGGTCGGCGATGAGGGAGTCGCTGAGAAGTGAGTGCGAGGGATGCGATTTGAACGCATGAACTCCTGAGAGAGCGGGTCTTAAGCCCGCCGCCTTTGGCCAGACTCGGCCACCCTCGCGCAGTTCAGCGTTCGCCCGCGCGCGAAAACCCGTTTCGATTCACCAGTCGACCGAGAGCGTGCCGTCGCCGTCGGGATCGGGGGCGATCTCCTCGTTCGTCCGGCGGTCGACGACGTGAATCACGCCGCGATCCTTCTTCGCCGGGCAGACCTCGGCCGCCTCGATGTTGTCGTCGAGCTCCGCTTCGGTGATGAAATACGATGCCGGCTCAGCGATCCCGCTCGTGATGTTCATCGACCAGTTGTCGGAAACCTCGGCGCATTTGCCCGCCGCGATGCACTTGTTCGCCTCGAAGACGATCTTGTAGGGTTTCTCCGATATGGGTGGGGCGTCGCGCTCGCCGATAGTGCTCGGATCGACGGGATCGTCGGCCATAGTCGAACGAGAACCTCACGGCCTTTTCGCTTGTCGTTCGACTGGCGGTCGCCGTCGCTCGTTCGGGTCAGGCCGATCTCTCCCGGATTCGCTCGATTCGAACCGGGAACGGGAGCTCGTCGAAATCGTCGTCCGCGCCCGCGACGAGCAGCGCGTCGGTTGCCTCGGCGAGCGCCACCGCGAACGCATCACCGAGTGCGATTCCACCGCTCGCTTTCACCCGTGCCGCTACCTCCCACGAGTCGGTCGTCGATTCGAGTCGGCAGCCGCCGTCGACGATGTCCTTGATCTGCGTTCGCCCGATGTCGAGGTCGGCATCGGTCGGCCGGTCGTCGGCTTCGAGCCACGCGATCTTGTAGGTGATTTCCGTTGCGGTGACCTCGCTCAACAGGCCGGTGGCATCGCCGTCGTAGATCGCTGTCAGCAGCGATTCGACGCGATCAGCGCCGGGCTCGTCGTAGCAGTACGCTATCACTGGCTCGGCATCGAACACGTAGGTCTCACTCATCGCCGTTGGCGGTCGCCGCCCTGCGTGGACGTTCCTCCGTGCGTTCGGTGTCACGGAACTCGCGGAGCTTCTCCAGCACCTCGCCACGTTCGTACTCGTCACCGGCGAGTCGACCTCGGAGTTCCGACGGGCGCGGAACGGGTTCGACTACGATTTCACCACTGTCGCTTTCGCGAAAGCGCACTCGTCCCGGCGTCTCGATGCCGAATTTCTCTCGGAGCTCCTTCGGGATCGTTGCCTGTCCCTTCGCCGAGACCCGGACGACATCGTATGTATTACTGCTCATACGTACTACTCATGCGACAGTAATACCTAAGCGTTTGGTCGAACCCGACGTATCGACGGGCAGCTCAACGAGAACATCTCGAACGAATGGCCAAACAGTTAGTCGTCTGTCGATTTATTCGTGAATCTCTACCGATTCGAGAACGACCTCTTCCTGGGGCTGGTCGTTGGCATCGGTCGGCACGGAGCCGATCTCCTCGACGACGTCCATCCCGTCCGTGACGTCGCCGAACACCGCGTGGCGGTCGTCGAGATGAGGCTGGGCGTCGAGCGTGATAAAGAACTGCGAGCCGTTGGTGTCGGGACCCGAGTTGGCCATCGAGAGCGTTCCTGCGGAGTCGTGGCGCAGGTCGTCGTGGAACTCGTCGTCGAAGGTGTAGCCCGGCCCACCCCGTCCGTTCTCGTCGGGGTCGCCACCCTGGATCATGAACCCCTCGATGATGCGGTGGAAGGCCACGTCGTCGTAGAGCGGTTTTTCGACCGTCTCGCCGCCGTCTTCCCACTCCTGCTCGCCGGTCGCCAGCCCGACGAAGTTCTCGACCGTGCGCGGCGCGCGCTCGTCGTACAGTTCGACCTCGATGTCGCCGCGATTGGTGTGCAGCGTCGCGTCTGTCATACCCGCACGTCGACGGCACGATGGAAAACCCTGCCGACTCCGACGGCTCAGAAGGCCCGAAGTTCGTCGAGCACCGCTTCGGCGCTGCCGTCGGCGATGGCCTCGCGCGCCATCGCGAGCCCCTCGTCGAGCGAGTCGCAGTCCTCGCGGGCGTAGATGCGGAACGCGCCGTTGAGCGCGATGGCGTCGGCGAACTGGTCCTCCCGATCGCCCGTGAGCACGGCCTCGGTGATCGCCGCCGAGTCCGCCGCCACGTCGTCGACTTCGAGGTCTTCCTCGGCGAAATTCATGCCGTACTCGTCGGTCTCGATCTCGAAATCGTCGAGCTCGCCGTCTTCACCCACGGCGACCGTCGTCGAGCCGGGCCGGATGTCGTCGTAGCCCTCCATCCCTTGGAACATCACCACGCGGGGGATGTCGTAGCGCTCGCTCGCCGCGAACGTGTCGATGATCCGCTTCGCGTAGGGCAGGTGGTAGAAGCTCCCGAGATGGACATCGGCACCAGCGGGGTTGGCGAGCGTCTCGATCGTGTTGACGAACGTCCGCACGCCCATCATGTCGCGGCGCTCTACGAGGCCGGCGACACCGGGGTTGAAGTTCGGCTGGTAGTAGAAGCCAAAGCCCGTCTCGTCGACCATGTCGGCGCTCTCGGCGGGCGCGAGATCGGTTTTGACCCCCAGTTCGTCGAGGACGTGTTTGTAGGCGTCCTGCTTCTGCGTGGGGACGCGATCGCCGGAGTGCGTTACCACAGGCGTGCCGGCCGCCGCGGCGACGATGCCGGCACCGACGCCGAGGATCGCCGAGCGGCCCTTCCCGTCGTAGTTCGCCCCGCAGTCGACGGGATCGCAGTCGGGCGTGGCGAACTCCACCGACCGATCGGCCATGGTGTCGATGTACGCCGCCAGCTCATCGGGCGTGTTGCGCTTCCAGCGGTTGGCGAGCCAGAACGCGCCGAGCGTCGTGTGATCGGGTTCGCCGTCCAGGATGCGCTCGAAGGCCTCGGTCGCCTGCGCGCGCGTCATGTCGTCGGCGGATTTGTGTCCCGAACCGACGACCTCGGTCAGCAGCCGTTTGAGCGGCCACTCGCCGTGGTGTTCGGATGACTGGGCCATGCGCCTGGTTGGAGCGGTCGGTGCAAAAGGCTCCCGCTCGCCGGTTCGTCGATGATCGATTCGATCCCGCGCCCGCTTAGTTGTCGGTGAGTAGCCGGCGGAGCACGTTGCCGTAGGCCGGGCGCGTGATCAGCACGCCGATCAACACGCCGACGATGGTGATGATGGCGAACCCGCGGAGATCGCCGAGGCTGAGCAGCGCGAGCGGGCTCATCGCGATCACGGTCGTCGCGGCGGCCGCGCCGATGACCCAGAACGCCCGTCGGAACCGACTTTTGAACACTCGGCCCGTGCTCACGTCGCTCTGGAGGATCTCGTCGGCGATGATCACCAGATCGTCGACCCCGGTCCCGATGACGGCGATGAAGCCAGCGATATGCGAGAGATCGAGCGGCAGCCCGATCGTGGCCGCGAAGCCGAGCAGGATGAACACCTCCGAGAGCCCCGTCAGCAGCATCGGCACCGCCACCCGCGGTTCGCGATATCTGACGAAGATCGCCACGCTGACCGCGAGCACCGCCACCAATCCCGTGACGAGCGAGAGCCCCTTGAACCGCTGGGCGACGCTCGGCAGGATGTACTGGCTCGTCCCCTCCTGGAGATTGAGCGGCGCGGGCAGCGCACCCGCCTGGAGGTCAACCTGGAGCCCTTGAGCCTGCGAGGCGTTCTGTGCCGACGTCTGATAGACCGGATCGTCGACGAACTCGCCGCTGGCGAAGCCCCGTGCGAGATCGGGGTCGACGCCCGCCGAGTAGACGACTTCGCCGTCACGCACCGTCAGCAGACAGTGGCCGCCACCGCCGCGACCGTAGCCACAGGTACGGTTCGCCGGGTCGTCGAAGCCGAACCGCTGCATCTTCTCGGTGAACGGTTTGGCCGCCTCCTCGGTGAGCGTCACCGGGACGACCGGTTCACCGGTCTGCTGGTCCTGCCGAACGGGTCGAACGTCTTGGAACGACTGCTGGCTCGGCAGCGCGGTCACGTTACACGTGGTCGGGCCGGTCCCGTTCGCACTACTGTTGCCGCTGGCGTTCGTTCCGACGGGACCTTCGCAGTAGCTCGGCGTCCGATTGCCCTCGACGGTGAAGTACGCGACCGTCTTCACCTGGCCCTGATCGGCGACGAGCTCCCTGAGTTCCGAACGGTTCTGGTTCGGCACCTCGATGCTGACGTAGCGCTCGCCGCCCGAGGACACCGTCTGAACGGAGCCGCCGGAGAGACCGGATTCGCTGATCTTGTTGCTCAGCACTTCGACGGCCGTGTCGTAGGTCTCCTTGGTCAGACCATCGCTGACGTCGCCTTGCTGGACGTCGTAGCCGGCCGACTGGAGCGCGCTCGCGAACGCACGCTGGGAGACGTTCCCCGAGTAGACCTCGACGGTGGCGCTGCCGTTGCCGGTGCGCACTCGAACGTCGGTCGTCGAGACGTTCAACTCGCTCGCGACCTGTCCGGTGAGGTTGTTTCCTCCTCGGGGACCGACGTCGACGCCCTCGGCGGTGAGTCCCGACAGCGGCGCACGGATCTGCGAGCCGCCGGAGAGATCGAGCCCGTACTGGAGGTTCGTCGGCCCGGTCGTGACGTTGCCGTTGGTCGCGTTCGCCGCCACGCCACCGCCGAGGCCGGGCGCGAACAGCGCGACGGCGGCCGCGAGGACGAAGATCACGAGCAGGCCGATGCGCCAGTTCTCACGGATCATCGTGCGATCCCCTCGAACTTGTACCAGCGAAGCAGGCTCACGTTGAGCAGATAGGTGTTCATCAGATCGACGGCGAGCCCCATCACGAGCACGACCCCGACCTGCGACAGGAGGGGGATGTTGAAGACGAACTTCGAGGCGACAATCGCCATCACTGCCATCGCCGACATCGAGGTGAGCGTCATCGTCACGCCCGTGCGTCGCGCGCGATAGGTGCTCTCGTAGAAATCACCGCGGCGCTTGAGCACGTGGTTGTTGAGCAGGATGTCGGAGTCGACGCTGTAGCCGATCAGCATCAACAGCGCCGCCACCGTGCCCAGCGAGAGTTCGATCCCGAAGAGATTCATCAGCGCGAGCGGCACGACGATATCGGAAAACGCCGAGAGGATGACGGCGATCGAGGGGACGAGGCTTCGAAAGAGCACGAACACGAGCAGCGCCATGCCGACGAACGCCGCCACCAGCCCCAGCACCCCGAGCTGCTGGACGTCGGAGCCGAAGCTCGCGGAGGTCTCCTGTACGGATTCGACGGTGTAGCCCGCGGACTCCGCGGCCGACGTGAGCGCGTCGGTGTCGGTCGATTGGGTGGTGACGATGAAGGTGTTGCCGCCCGCGGTCGGCGTGACGGTTGGCTGACCGTCGACGGCGGGGAGAGCGGCAAAGGTGTCCTGAATCTGGGCCTGACCCGCTCCCGTCGTGACCTGGAGTTCGGTACCACCGGTGAACTCGATGCCGGGCGTCACCGGCGCGCCGGTCATGAGAAACCAGCCGCCGAGAACCGCGAGCGCGAGGACGAGCACCACCAGCGGGATCGCGGCGAGCTGGCGGTCGGTATAGTCGGTGTAATCGACTGCCGGTACGTCGAGCGCAGCCATGTCCTGCGGTCCGGAAGGCCCGCGAATAAACGTTTGTATGTTTCCGCCCGATCACTCGCGCCGCATCGCGACCAGCGCGGCCACTAGCAGCCCGACGACCGCGACGGCGATCCCGAAGCCGGGACCGCCCGAACTCGTCGTCTCCGTATCGGTCTCGGCCCCGCCGAGTATCTCTCCTTTGCTCGTCGCGTTCGTCGTCTGCTCGTCGGTTGCGCCCAGTGTCGTCGCGGTCGCCGATGGCGTCGCGGTCTCGATGGGTGGCGCTGTCGTCGCGGTTGCCGTCGGCGTCGCCGTCGCGGTTGGTGTGGGCGTTGTGGTTTGTGTCGGTGTGGGCGTCGCAGTTGCGGTTTGCGTCGATGTTCGTTCGTCGGCGACGCCACTGAACCGCGCCGGATCGACCTGCTCGCCATCGAGATAGATCTCCGCGTTGCCGTCGATCTCGAGACCGGTGATCTCGCCCGTCACGAGATAGGCGTCGCCACCGCCGCCGAGCCGTCCGTCGACGCGTGCATCACCGATCTCGTCGACGTCCGAGTCGACGGTGACGTGTCTGTCCGCGATCGGCGCGCCGTGGCTCTCGCCGCTGCGCTCGACGCTTCCCTCGTAGCCGATCCGATAGCTCACCTTGTCCTCCGGGCTGCCGCCGACGATCGTCAGTGCGGAGGCATCGGACGATCCGTCGCTCGACCCGCCGCTCGTGTCGACGGTCAACTCGTAGCCGGTGAAGCCGGTGATGCCGACGACGGAGCGTGCCGACGCGACGTGGACGTAGTACGTTCCGGACTCCGGAACGGTGAACTGCTGTTCCGAGGCCGTCTCGGAAGCGAACGTGTTCGTGTGGTTGCGCCCGCTCGCGGGATCGAGGCGGTTGCCGTCACCGTCGAAGAGGGAGACGGCGACGTTCTGGCCGTACTCGGCCCCGGGATCGGTTATCCGCGCGGTCGTGGTGATCGTCTCGCCCGCACTCGCCTCGACCGCGAACACGTCCTCGCGCTGCTCGAACAGCGTCGCGTTGTAGGTCTTCCCCGGCTCGACGACCGTGGCTCCCTGCTCGCCGCGCTCGAACTCGTCCTGTTCGGCGGTCGCGACCGCCACCGAGTAGCGCGCCTCGTACCCGATGTCGTGGGTGACTTCGAGGTAGTACGTCCCGTCTTCGGGGGCGACGGCACCGATGATGGCGGCGTCCTCGGTGCCGCCCGACGTCCCAGTGCCGAGCTCGCCGTTCGGTCCGTGCAGCGTGACGGTCGGGTATTCGGCTCCGAAACCACCGGTCACCCTGATCGCCTCGCCGGCGTTCGCCTCGAATTTATACCAGTCGTCGTCGGTGTCCTTCGTATCGGCTTCGACGAACGTCCGCTCGGGGAGCTCCATCGCGTCCGCCCGCTCGTCGTTCGGTCCGGTCTCGTTCACCGTGGCGCTCTGGCCCGCGACCGTCGCCGAGAACGCACCCAGCGCGGACAGACAGACGACCGTGACGAGCAGCCACGCCAGCGTCCCTCGTCGGTTCATCGTTTCCCGTCTCTCACATCGTGGAATAAGCTTTCTGTTGCTGGAATCTCTTCTTCTCTTCTCTCATGCTCTTCATTTCCTCTCTCTTCCTCTCACTCTCCCCCCCCTCTCCTGCTCAGGGAAGATACCGAACTGCCACGACGCCCGCCTCGGCATCGGAACGCACTTCCACCCGGTTCACGCCGAGTCGAGCCGCGCGCACGAGCGTCGCCTCGTCGTCGAGAACGTCGTCGACGGCCTTTCGGACACGTTCTGCGGGCACCGTCAGCACGTGAATCTCGCCGACACCGGCGCGCTCGCGGGTCGTCAGCTCGCCTTCTTCCTGTGCGTCCGCAAGTTCGTGCTCCTGACTCGTGGGTGGCTCCTCGCTGTGTTCGGTCGATAGCGAGCGCCGTGCATCCATCTCGACCAGTTCCCACGCGAGCTCCATCGGACCGGCGGGCGCGATCGTCCCTTCGATCGCGTCGTCCGCGTCGAGACCGGGATTCGCCGCGAGCGTGTGGACCTGTCCGTCGGCCGTGTCGTGCAACACCGCCGACTCGTCGTCGGCGTGCGTGACGAGAAACGTACTTTCGGTCGTCATATTTGCCGTTCGGGCGCGATCCGATTGACCCTTTCAGTTCGGGGTGGCGTTCACCGCATGAGTCGGTGGACCAGATAGATGCCGACGGCCGCACAGACCGGCGGGACCAGTCCCCAGAGCTGTGGGAGCGCGTAGAGGAACTCGACGACGCCCGCGAGCGACCCGCTGACCGCTTCCCGCTCGCCAGCCGGGATCGTGATCACCAGGCCGATGTAGAGCGCGACGAAGAACAGGTAGCCAGCGACTGCGAGGCTCGTGTCGTAGTGCTTCCTGTCGCCGACGCGACGATGGCGGCGCGCGACGAACAGGACCGGCGCGAGCAGCGGGCCGACGATGAACAGTCCGACGAGCACGAAAAACGCCCGCGAGAGCGTCAGCGACCCGCCGCCGGCGGTCGCCGTGCGCGAGACGAGCGTGACGAGCGAGAGCGTCATCAGGATGGCCACGAGCAGTGCCACGAGCCCGCCGACGACGACGTAGGACTTGAACAGCCACGACCGGCTCGATCCGAACGCGTACGGGATCGCGCCGAACAGCCCCGAGTAGGCCTCCTCGTTCGGCCCGCTCGTCCCGCCCGGTTCCTCGACGTTCGCCTCACCCATGCGTCAGATCCGGGCGGCGGGCGATTAAACGCCGCGGTCGGCAACGATTTGGGGACGGCCCTGTCACGGCCGGTATGAAAATCGACATCGGCAACGCGCTCGCCAGCGAGGCCTCGCCGGGCGTCTCCCGCGAGGCACTCGATCGCCTCGACGAGCGGGTGGCGCGTGCCCACGAGCGCATCGAGCGCGGCCGACGCGACGACGAGTTCGGCTACGCCGCACTGAACCTGCCCGAAGCGACCGACCCCGACGAGATCACGGAGACGGTCGCACCGGTGAACGACGCGGCGTACGTCCTCGTCGTCGGCATCGGCGGCAGCGCGCTCGGCGCGGCGACCATCGCCGAGGCGCTCGGCGACTCGCGGATCCTGACGCTCGACAACGTCGATCCCGACCACGTCTCGGAGGTGCTCTCGTTGCTCCCGCTCTCCGAGACGGCCGTGACGGTCGTCTCCCGATCGGGCACCACCGCCGAGACGCTGGCGAACTTCCTCGTGGTGCGCGAGGCGTTCGCCGAGGTGGGCGTCGACTGGACCGAACGAGTGGTGACGATAACGGGCGACTCCGGCCCGCTGCGCGAACTGGCCGACCGCCACGACCTGCCCGCACTCGCGGTTCCCGACGGCGTCCCGGGCCGGTTTTCGGCGCTTTCACCTGTTGGTCTCGCTCCGGCAGCCATCCGTGGCCACGACATCGGGGCGATTCTGGATGGCGGTGCGCGCGCGGCGGATCTCTCGCCCTCGCTGTTCGAGACGCCGGCCTACGCCTACGGGGCCGTGGCGTACGCGCTCGACATGCGCGGCGCGGTGATCAACGCGATGATGCCCTACGCCGAATCGCTCGAATCGTTCGCCGAGTGGTTCGCACAGTTATGGGCCGAGAGCCTCGGCAAGGACGGGCTCGGCCAGCTGCCCACCAGAGCGCTCGGCGCGACCGACCAGCACTCCCAGCTCCAGCGCTACCGGGCGGGTCCCGGAAACACGCTCGTCACGCTCGTTCGCCCGCGCGAGCGCCCCGATCTTCGAGTTCCAGAGACCGACCACGACGACCTCGCGTATCTCGGTGGCACGGGGCTCGGCGAGCTCCTGGATGCGGAGTTCGCCGCCACCGAAGCGAGCCTCGCCGAGGCCGGCCGTCCCTCGGTGCGGATCGAACTCGATCGGGTCGACGAGGCCGGGATCGGCGAACTGCTCTACACGATGGAGGTCGCCTGCGTGCTCGCGGGCGAACTCTACGGCATCGAGACGTTCACCCAGCCCGCCGTCGAGTGGGGCAAGCGCGCGGCCCGCGGGCTGATCGGCGACGGAAACGACGAGAGCGACTCCGTCGCCGAGAAGACCCGCCTCGTCGTCAAGTAGCGCTCGAAAAGCGGAGGACGTATGCCGAATCGGCGACGAGTGCCCGCACGCGATGGCATCCGAACACGTCGCCGGCGGGAACGACTGGCGCGATTACCTGCTCGCCGTCTCGGTCGCGCTCGGACTCGCCGCCGGCGGGTTTCTCTTCGCACAGCTCCTCGCCGTTCCGCTGACGCTTGGTCTGCTGGCTCTCGGGTTTCCGATCGAGGGTGCTGTCAGTTACACTCTCTCGACGCTCCTCCAGGGTGCGGCGTTCGTCGCCTTCGTCCTCGGCTACATGCGCTACAGCGACAGTCCGCGACTGCTCGATATCCGATGGCCGTCGCTGTCGCGCCCGCGGCGAACCCTCCGGGATATCGGCTGGGTCGTCGTCGGGTTCGTCGTTCTGCTCCTCGCAGCACAGGGAGTCGGGATCGTTCTCGATCAGTTCGGGTTCGCGCCGGGAACGAACCGCATCGAGAGCGCCGCGAGGGCACAGCCGCTGCTCGCGCTGTCGCTGGTCGTTCTTTCGTTCGTCGCGACCGGACCGGGCGAGGAGACGCTGTTCCGCGGCGGGGTTCAGGGTGTGCTCCGACGGGTGTTTTCGCCCGTCGGCGCGATCGTCGGATCGAGCGCGCTCTTCGGGCTGGCTCACGTCACGGCGCTGGTCGCGGCGAGCGGCGCGGCCGGGGTCTGGGGCTACGTCGTCTCGACGTTCGTCCTCGGACTCGTGCTCGGCACGCTCTACGAATACACTGACAACCTCCTCGTGCCGATCCTCGTCCACGGCGGCTACAACGCCCTCCTGTTCGTCCAGCTCTATCTCGTCGAGACGAGCGGTTTGGGCTTCCTCGCTCCGTAGCTACGAGGGGTTCTTCCGGGTGAGGCCGCTGCCGCAGATCGGACAGCGATCCTTGTTCTCGTCGAACACGCGGCCACAGCCCTGACACTGGAAGTCCCAGTCGCGCTGTTCGGTGATCCCGTCGCGAGCGATGAACTCGACGTAGATGTCGAGTCGCTCGGCGACGTTCTGCATAGCGTAGTCGTCGGTCACCAGCTTTGCATCGAGTTCGAAGGCGGCCGCCAGCAGTTCGATATCCGTCTCCGAGAGTTCTTCCTTGTCGCCGCTCTCGCTCGCGGCGCGTTCGATGCGCCCGATGACGGCCTCTTCGGGCACGTGGATGTACATACCCGCTCCTTCGAGCGCGTCGTAGCGATAGGAACTCTCGCCGTCGAGTTCGGCACCGACGGCGGGCACGGTCGCGATGTCGTCGCCGGCGTCGTACTCGTTGATGAACGCCGAGGCGTCGAGGATCTCCATTAGCGGTCGACGACGATGTGGTCTTTGACGGCCTGCACGCGGCCGATGGCGACGGCGTATCTCCCGTCCTCGTCGCGTTCGAGGTCGATCTGTTCGGTGGTCTCGCTCCGCGGCGTGATGAGCAGATCGCCCAGTCGCCCCGTGTCGGGGTCCATCGTCAGCGTCGAGAGCGTGCCCAGTTCGGTACCATCGGAGCCGATGACGGCCTTGTCGATTAGCTTCCGTGCGAGTACGTCCGGCATACCCGCCCTACCGTGGCCGCCCATTATAAACACCACGGAGGCCCGAGAGCATTCCCGCGCGCGGAGCGCCCGACGATATCGTTTTCGTGCTGGCGTGTGCTGTGTCCGCATGAACGACGCCGATCGTACCGCAGTGTGAGAGCCACTTCGCATGCAGACGGTGCAGTTTCCGTTTCTCGCCCACGCGGGCGTGACGATGCGCTTAACTGCCGTGACCGACTCGAACGAACAACGACTTTCTCGGGTGAACGCCATGTCGGAGACACATACTGACGCGGAGACGGACGGCGACGCAGTAGCAACGCTTCGGACCCCCATCGTCGCCGTTCTCGGTCACGTCGACCACGGCAAGACGACCCTCCTGGACCGGATCCGTGGCTCGACGGTCACGGAGGGCGAGGCGGGGGCGATAACCCAGCACATCGGCGCGACCGCCGTCCCGCTCGAAACGGTCTCGGAGCTCGCGGGCAGTCTCGTCGATCCGACCGATTTCGATCTCCCCGGTCTACTCTTTATCGACACGCCGGGTCACCACTCCTTCTCGACGCTGCGCTCGCGTGGCGGGGCGCTCGCCGATATCGCCGTACTCGTGGTGGACGTCAACGACGGGTTCCAGCCACAGACGATCGAGGCGATCGACATCCTCCAGCGCACCGAGACGCCGTTCGTCGTGGCGGCGAACAAGATCGACACCGTGCCGGGCTGGAACCCGCAGGACGACGCCCCCATCCAGGAGAGCTACGACGACCAGTCCGATCGCGCGCGCGAGACGCTCGACGAGCGCCTCTACGAACTCATCGGCGAACTCTCGGAGCACGATTTCTCGGCGGACATGTACTGGCGCGTCCAGGACTTCGCCAACAACGTCGGCGTCGTGCCGACGAGCGCCGAGACCGGCGAGGGAGTGCCCGACGTGCTGACCGTACTGATGGGACTTTCGCAGCGTTATCTCAAGGACGCGATGGCAATCGACGCCGAGGGGCCGGGCGCGGGCACGGTGCTTGAGGTCAAAGAGCAGAAGGGGTTCGGCACGGCGATCGACGTGGTGCTCTACGATGGAACCGTGCGCGCCGACGACACGGTCGTCGTGGGCGCGACGGGCGAGCCGATCGTGACCGACGTGCGCGCGCTACTCCAGCCGCGCCCGCTCGCCGAGATCCGCACCGAAAAGCGGTTCGAGCAGGTCGACGCGGTGAGCGCGGCGGCTGGGCTCAAGATCGCCGCGCCCGATCTCGACGACGCGATGGCCGGCGCGCCCGTCCGCGTCGTGCGCGACCGCTCGCGCGAGGAGGTCGTCCAGGAAGTCCAGGAAGAACTGGCGGCCATCGGCGTCACCACCGAGGAGGAGGGCGTCGTCGTCAAGGCCGACACGCTCGGCAGTCTGGAGGCGGTCGCGAACGCGCTCGACGAGGCCGAGATCCCGATCGTCCGCGCCGAGGTCGGCGACGTCGCGCCGCGCGATGTCACGGTCGCGAGCACCGCTGACGAGGAGCGCCACGAGACGGTGCTCGCCTTCTCGGTCGACGTGCTCGACAACGCCGAGCAACAGGCCGACGAGGGCGACATCCGGATCTTCGAGAGCGACGTCATCTACCGGCTGATCGAGGAGTACGAGGAGTTCATCGCCGAGCGCGAGCGCAGCCAGCAGGACACCATCCTCGAAAACATCTCCCGGCCCGCCCGCTTTCGCCTGCTGCCCGATCACACCTTCCGGCAGAACGACCCCGCCGTCGTCGGCGTCGAGGTGATGACGGGCACGCTGAAGCGCAACGCGACCGTCGTCGACTTCGAGGGGAACGAACCCGAGCGCCGCGGGCAGGTCAAGGGCATCCAGGAACAGGGTGAGGACGTCGAACAGGCCCGCGCGGGCGAGCGCGTCAGCGTCGCGATCGACGGGCCGACGGTCGGCCGACAGATCGAGGAGGGTGACGAGCTCTGGTCTGAGATCCCCGAAAAACACGCGAAGGTGCTCGAACAGGAGCTCACCGACGACATCCCGGCCGACGAACTCGAAGCGCTGCACATCTATCTCGACAAACAGCGCCAGCGCGACCCCTTCTGGGGGAAATGACCGCTCGCCGCGGCTGGTAATAATATTTAATTACCCGGCGGCCGTTGGCCGTCGTACGATGAACCGCTCAGACCAGTCCGATTCGGAGGATTCGGTCGTCGAAACCGTTCGCGAGCGCCGGCCGACGATCGCGCCGGCCGATCTCCTGCTCATCGCGCTGCCGGCGCTCCTGCTCGCAGGCTGGGCGACTGGCGTGGTCTCAGCGCTGTCGCTGCCGGTCGCGCTCGCAATCGGCACGCTGCCGGCGATCGGGATGCTCGGCTACGCGCTGTTTTACGACCCGCCAAACGGCTGCGTCTAAGTCAACGACCGACCGGTGTGATGCCGTCCGACACCGCCTGTTTCACCTGGAGGGCGGCGCTGGCGGCGAGCTGTCTCGCGACTTCGGTTCTGTCCTCTTCGGCGATGCCGTCGCTCAGATCCTCGAAATCCGGCGTGAAGCCGGCGCTGACGGCCGCGCCGACCGGCGGCTGGACCGCGATCGTCCCCTGTGGCCCGTCGTTGCCGGCGATGATCTGCGCGCCGACGACGTACTCGTCGGGGAGATACTCGCGGGTGCGGGCGGCGACGGTGTCGAGACCGGCCTGGAGCGCCCGGCGTTGCTCGACCGAGAGTTCCACGTCCGCGGTGTTGACGTTCGGTCCCATTGGTGTGCGATCGTTCATGAGAAGGACGGCGACGGTTGGGCCGACGTACTGAAAAGACTCCCGTTCGCGACACCCGCTGCCACACCGCCGGATGGCCGAGCTATATCGGCTCGCTGTCGCCGTAGATCCCGAGCACGAGCGCCGTCGCGAACGATCCGTCGGTCCCCTCGACGTGTTCGGTCACGATGCGCTCGTCGGTGAACGTCCACTCGCGGAGCGCGCGCCCGGAGTCGAGCCCTGCGGCCACGCCCTCGCGAACGCTCTCCGGATCGGTATCGGTCGCCTCGTAGAACAGTCCCCGATCGCTCTCGGTCGTCGTCCAGCCGAGGCCGGCCGCCACGCCACTCTCACCGACCCCGCTCGTGGCGCGCGCCTCGACGACGGTGAGGCGCTCGCCGACCGGTCCGAGGTCCGGCGCGCTGTCGACGATTTCGAGCGTGCTGCCGTCGGGGATCACCGACGAGACGGTGGTGATGTTGTAGTTGTGGACGCCGGCGGCGGCGAGTGCGGCGTCGTAGGCCGCGATCGGTGTCGGCCCGGTACCGGTTCCCGTGACGATTCTGATCTGCATACGGGAGAATGGAGCGACCGAACGGTGAGCGTTGCGATCCGCGTCGCTCAGAGGAAGGCGACCGGATCGGCGGCGGTGTCGTCCTCGGTGATCTTCGCCAGAGCATCCTCGAAGTCGCTCATCCGCACCTCGCTGCGGTCGTCGCGGACGGCGAACATGCCGGCTTCGGTCGTGAGGCTCTCGATCTCCGCGCCGCTGAACTCGTCGGCCATTTCGGCGAGTTCGTCGAACGCCACGTCGTCGTCGAGGTTCATCCCGCGCGTGTGGATGGCGAAGATCTTCTCGCGACCGTCGGGCCCGGGTTTCGGCACCTCGATGAGCCGGTCGAACCGACCGGGCCGGAGGATCGCCCGATCGAGCATGTCGAAGCGGTTCGTGGCGGCGATGATCGAGATGTCGCCGCGTTCTTCGAAGCCATCCATCTCGGAGAGGAGCTGCATCATCGTCCGCTGGACCTCGGCGTCGCCGGAGGTCTTGGAGTCCGTGCGCTTTGAGGCGACGGCGTCGATCTCGTCGATGAAGATCACGGCGGGCTCGTGCTCGCTCGCCAACTCGAAGAGATCACGGACGAGCCGTGCGCCCTCGCCGATGAACTTGCGGACGAGCTCCGAGCCCGCCATCTTGATGAACGTCGCGTCGGTCTCGTTGGCGACGGCCTTGGCGAGCATCGTCTTGCCCGTGCCGGGCGGACCGTGGAGGAGGACGCCGGTCGGTGGTTCGATGCCCACGGTGTCGAACCGCTCGGGATCGACCAGCGGCATCTCGACGGCTTCCCTGACCTCTCGGATCTGGTCGTCGATCCCGCCGATGTCGGCGTAGCCGACCGCCGGGCGATTCTCGATCTGCATCGCCTGCGCGCGCACGTCGGTCTCGCTGTCGAGTGGGCGCTGGATGCTGAACGAGTCGTCGACGGCGACGCGATCGCCGTTCTCGATACCGTCGGCGATCCCGGGCGCGACCTCCGTCAACACTTCCTGGTTGTTGCCGTGCTGTCTGACGATCGCTCCCTCGTCGGTGAACTCCTCGACGGTGGCGACGTACAGCGAGGAGGTCTTGAGCGCCTCGTTCTCGCGCTGGAGCCGTTCGGCTTCTTCGGAGAGCTCCTCACGTTCGGCCTCGGCTTCCTCGAGGCGATCGGCGAGCTCGTCGTGGACGTTCGAGACGCTCTCGAAGTGTTTGGCCAGGGCATCGAGCCGCTCGGCATCGCTCAACTCCGGATCGAGATCGAGACGCGGTCGGTCCGGGAGGGAGGGACTGTGGGACATTCTTACTCCACGATAGGGGCTCTTCGTTAAAAGTGGTTTTGGGTTCGGGGTGTTTATGCCAGCTCTTCGAACTCCGAAAGCGCGTCGTCGTAGGCCGTAAACGCCGCCTCGATCGGGTCCGCGTCGGTCATGTCGACGCCCGCTTCGCGGAGCAGCTCGATCGGATAGCCGTGCGAGCCGGCCGAGAGGAACTCCCGGTAGGATGCTGCGGCGTCCTCGTCACCCCCGCGGATGCGCTCGGCGAGCGCGACCGCCGCCGAGATGCCCGTCGCGTACTGGTAGACGTAGAACGGCCGGTAGAAGTGCGGGATTCGCATCCACTCGCGGGCGATGCGGTCGTCGATTGCCGCGTCCTGATAGTAGTCGCTCTTGAGCGTGCCGTAAATGTCGTCGAGACGGTCGGGCGTGAGCGCCTCGCCTGCTTCGGTGAGCTCGTGGGTCTGCTGCTCGAACTCGGCGAACATCGTCTGGCGGACGAGCGTCGCACGGAACCGTTCGAGATACTCGTTGAGCACGTGCCGGCGGAAGGAGTCGTCCTCCACGGTGTCGAGCAGGTGGTGGGTCAGCAGCGCCTCGTTCACCGTCGAGGCGATCTCGGCGACGAAGATCTCGTAGTCGCCGTAGATATAGGGCTGGGCCTCGCTCGCCAGTTCGGAGTGCAGCGAGTGGCCGAGTTCGTGGGCGAGCGTGTACATCGAGGCGATGTCGTCCTGATAATTCATCAGGATGTAGGGCTGTGAGTCGTAGGTCCCGCCCGAGTACGCCCCCGACTGCTTGCCCTGGTTCTCGTAGACGTCGACCCAGCGGGAGTCGAGGCCTGCCGCGAGCTGCTCCTGATACTCCTCGCCGAGCGGCGCGACCGCGGCCGTGACGTGTTCTTTGGCGTCCTCGTATGGCACCTCGGGGCTCTCGGAGTCGACCATCGGCATGTAGAGATCCCACATCCGCAGTTCGTCGACGCCGAGTCGTTCGCGCTTGAGGTCGGCGTGGCGGTTGAGCACGTCGAGGTTCCCTCGTACAGTATCGACGAGCGTGTCGTAGACCTCGACGGGGATGTTCGCGCCGTCGAGACCGGCCTTTCGTGCGCTGTCGTAATTCCTGGCGTCGGCGAGTTTCACGTCGGCCTTGACGCTGTTGCGGTGGGCGGCCCCGACCGCGTTTCTGACGTCGTCCCACTCGTCGTAGAACTGTTCGTAGACGTCCCGACGGAAGGCGCGATCGGGTCGTTTCTGGAGCTTCGTGAAGTTGCTCAGCGAGATCTCGACGGCTTCCCCGTCGGGATCCTCGACGGTGGGGAACTCCATGTCGGCGTTCGTGAGCATCTCGTAGACCTCGTTGGCCGCGCCCGTCACCTCGCCGAGATCCGCGAGCAGCGCCTCGATCTCCGCCGAGCGGGTGTGGGGCTTCATCCGCAACACGTCGTCGAAGTAGTGATCGTACGTTTCGAGTTCGGGCTCTTCCTCGATCATCGCATCGAGTTCCTCGCGCGTGCAGTCCTGGAGCGCGGGGTCGATGAAACTCGCCGCGCTCGACGCGTCGCTCGCCAGCGACTGTGCCCGCGCGGTGAGCGCCTGATACTGCTGATCGGTGGTGTCCTCGTCGCGGCGCATCCGTGCGTAGGAGACGACGTTCGAGAGCTTCCTGAACAGCTCCTCGCGCGTTTCGAGCGTCGCCAGCAGGGTTTCGCCGTCCTCGGTCGCCCGTCCTTCGTAGGCTTCGAGCGCCGAAATCCCCTCCTCGACGTCCTCGTAGGCGGCCTCCCAGTCCTCGTCGGTGGCGTAGAGATTCGAGAGATCCCACGTGTATTCGGTGTCGATCTCGTTGCGTTCGGGAACCGAACTCATGGGGAAAACACGGCGGCCGAGCGGGGTAAACCTTCCCGAACCGGCGTCGGGAACGCCGCGAACGAAAGACTCAAGCGTGAATAACTGTTCAGTCAAAGTATGGGAGAAACCCGTTCGCGGAAACGGCCGTGGCTCGCGGCGTTGCTCTCGGCCATCGCGCCCGCGTTCGGCCACCTCTATCTCCGACGGTGGCTCCGGGCGCTCGGCTGGCTCGGGGTGACGATGCTTTCGAGCGTGTTCGTTCCCGATGCGACGCTCGATGCGCTCGTCTCCGGCCAGTCGTTCGCGTGGCTCGACGCCGCGCCGCTGCTCGCCGTCTCGCTGCTCAGCGTGCTCGATGCCTACCGGCTCGCGGTCGTCAACAACTACCTCCTCCGTGCCCGGAGCGTCGGCACGGAGATGGCGGTCTGTCCCGACTGCGGCCGGCCCGTCGAGGACGATCTCGACTTCTGCCAGTGGTGCGGGACGACCCTCGACGAGGTGGGTGCCGACGAACCCGCACGCCACGATGTCCAGTAGCTTCTCTCGAACTAGTCGATCCGTTGCTCTATCTCGCCGGCGACGCGTGCTCGCGTTGCGGCCTCAGTACGGACGTTCTCGAACAGTTCTCGCGCGCTCGTAGCGGCCTCCTCGTCGACTCGAAAGTCGAGTCCTGGATAGTCGACGCCGGTGAGCACGAGCGGCGCGGCCGGTGCGGCCGCGATCCCGTCCGGCCCCGAGAGCGTTTCGTCCGAGAGCGCCCGATCGACCATTGAGAGCGACGCGTCGCCGGTCGCGACGTTCCGAACGAGCGTGACGATACGACGAACGAGCTGGCGAGAGAAGCCTCCTGCACGGAGCGTCACGATCACGAACTCGCTATCGCGCTCGATCTCGCCGGCGAGCGTGCGGACGGTGTTGTGATCGTCGGGCGTGAGATTGTAGAAATCGTGTTCGCCCGCGAGCCGTCTCAGAACTGTGCGCGCCCGCTCGCCGTCGGCCGCCGGCGCGTGGAGCTGGTAGGTGTATTCGCGTGCAACGGCGTCGTGGGTCGCGTGAAACGACCCCGTATCGGCGTGTGCCCACGCGCGAATCGACCCTGGAAGCACGCCGTTGAGCGCCCGCGGTGTGAGCCACTCCGGTGCTGCGAGCCCGATCGTCTGTGCGACCGCCGAGACGCCCCTGTCGGTCCGTCCCGCGGCGGCGTAGCCCGATGGCTTTCGTTTGTCCGGATCGAGCACGCCAAGCTCGCGGAGGGCATCGAACAACGTCCCCTCGACGGTCGGCACCGTGGGCTGGCGCTGGAAGCCATAAAACGGTCGGCCGTCGTAGGCGAGCCGGAACACACGCATCACGCACTCTTTCTCCCCGCCGACCCTTCGCTCCGTTGGAATCCGGCTGATCGATGGATCGGCGGACGGATGCCGTCGCGTCGATCCATCGCTGGCCAAAGGATTCATACGCGCGCGAGACTAACCAAGCAGTCAGAGAATGGTTTTCGAATCGATCCATCACATCGAACGGAGACGGTCGTCCGTCGGAGCGGCACAGCCCGAACGCGCGGGTCGACAGTGAGCACGATCAACAAATACCTCGGCATCAACCGCGAGGTACTCGCGCTGGCGATCGCCCGGATGGCTGACTCGGTGGGCAACTCCTTTCTCATCGTCGTCCTCCCGATCTACATTGCCAGCGGGACGATCGAGGGCGGGACGGGCGGGCTCGGCGTCTCGCTGCTCACGGGGCTGATCCTCTCGGCGTTTGGCTTCTTCAACAGCGCGCTCCAGCCCTTTGCCGGGCGTCTGTCGGACAAACTCGGCAAGCGAAAGGCGTTCGTCCTCGCCGGGCTGGGACTGCTCGCGGTCGCGAATTTCACCTACTCGCTGGCGACGAGCTACTGGATGCTGTTCGTCATCCGGATCGCACAGGGGCTCGGCGCGTCGCTGACGATCGTCGCGACGATCGCGCTAGTCAACGAGCTCGCCGACGACGAGAGCCGCGGCGGGAACATGGGCACGTTCAACACCTTCCGACTGCTCGGCTTCGGGGCCGGTCCGATCGTCGCCGGGTCGGTCATCGGCGGCGGCCCGTACTCCCTTCTCGGGCTCTCGATCACGGGCTTCGAGGCGGCCTTCTACATCGCGACCATCTCGGCGGTGGTGAGTTTCGTGCTCGTCACGCTGCTCGTCACCGATCCCGACATCGAGCGCGCGACCGACGACGGGGACACCTCGATCGCGGTGTTCGACCACGACGCCGACGGGCTGATCGACCCGGTGTTCGCCCTCGGGGTCGCCTCGCTGTTCATGGCTGTCGGTATCGCCTTGCTCTCGGCGATCGAACCGCAGGTCAACGCCCGGCTCGGACAGGGTGCCGGACTGTTCGGCATCGAGTTCTCGGCGTTCGTGCTGATGCAGGTGCTCTTCCAGGCACCGATCGGTAGCGCGAGCGACCGCTACGGCCGCAAACCGTTCATCCTCATCGGGCTCGTCCTGCTCGTGCCCGCGACGCTCGCGCAGGGGTTCGTCGTCGCGCCGTGGCAGATGATCGTCGCCCGTGCCGCACAGGGGATCGCGGGCGCGCTCGTGTTCGCGCCGGCGCTCGCGCTCGCGGGCGATCTCGCGAGCAAGGGCTCGTCCGGCACGCAGCTGTCGGTGCTGACGATGTCGTTCGGCCTCGGCACCGCGATCGGGCCGCTCGCGTCGGGCTTTCTGGTGCGCTTTGGCTACGCCGCCCCGTTCGTCTTCGGCGCGGTGCTCGCCGCTCTTGGCCTCGTGCTCGTCTATACACAGGTTCAGGAGACCGTCGCTGTCGATCCCGATGCCGTCGGTTCCGCACCGACGGCCCAGGACTAACGTTCTCTCGGGCAACCGTTCTCGAAAATCCTCGTCGAAAAACGAAAACAGACAGCGCATTCGACGATCGGATGCTCCCACACCGTCAGCGAACGCCGTCGAACGGGTGTGACGCTATGTGGTGTCGATCTGTTCGTCCGCGAGTCGATCGAGAATCGGTTGCTCGCGTTCGATGATTCGGTCGACACGCTCGCGAAACTCTTCCCCGTCCGGTTCGGCCATGCCGGTGCTATCGTTTCGTTTCATAATTAGTGTTCTGACAGCCGTGATTCGTCGATATCGCCTGTTTCGAGCCACTCGGCGAGTTCGTCGTGAGTATCGATGATCTCCGTTGGCGTCGGCAGATCGTCCGTCATCGTTGCCCGATCGAACGACCCCGTCCCCTACTTTCTTTCGCCGGCATCGGGAAACTCGTCGACCGGTACCTGGTGCTGATCGCCCGACGCCATCTCCTTGACGGTCACGTTCCCGTCGGCGAGGTCCTGTTCGCCGACGATGACGGTCGTCTCGGCACCGATCGAGTCGGCGTACTCCAGCTGTGCGCCGAAGCTTCGGCCGGCGATGTCGGTCTCGACGACGTGGCCGCGCTCGCGCAGCTCGCGGGTGATCCCGGCGGCGGTCTCGCGCGTGTCACCCACTTGAAGAACGTAGTAGTCCGTCGTCGTCGCTTCTTCGGGCCAGACGCCGGCGCGTTCGCAGAGCAGCGAGAGGGTCGCCATCCCGAGCGCGACGCCGACCGCGGGCGTCGGCTGGCCGCCGAACCCCTCGATGAGATCGTCGTAGCGCCCGCCGCCGAACACCGCTCGGCCCACTGTGCCGGTGGTGTCGAAGCACTCGAAGACCACTCCCGTATAGTAGTCGAGACCCCGTGCGGTGTCGAGCGAGAGCGTGCAGTAGTCGCGCGCGCCGAGATCGGCCGTCGCGTCGAGCACGTTCTGGAGATTCTCGACCGCATTCTCCACACGTTCGGTCTCGGCGGCGGCCACGAGCTCGTCGAGGTTCTCCTCCTCGGTTGCGAGTAGCTCGTCGAACGCTTCGGCATCGGATTCCGAGAGGCCCGCGTCGCCGAGCAGTGCGCGATACTCGCCGATGGCGAGCTTGTCGCGTTTGTCGACCGCGCGGATCGCCGCCTCGGTGTCGACGTCGGCGTCGAACGACTCCAACAACCCTCCCAGGATGTCGCGGTGGCTCACTCGGAACTCGAAGTCGTCGCTCGTGAGCCCGAGCTCGGTGAGCGCGTCGGCGGCGTATGCGAGGATCTCGGCGTCGGCGGTCGGTTCCGCCGAACCGAAGATATCGACGTTGGTCTGGTAGAACTCGCGAAACCGGCCCTGCTGGACCGCCTCGTAGCGCCAGAACGGTCGCGACGAGACCCACTTGATCGGTTTCGAGAGCGCCTGCTGCTTTTCGACGACCATCCGCGCGACCGTCGGCGTGAGCTCGGGCGTCATCGCCACCTCGCGACCGCCGTGGTCGGTGAAGTTGTAGAGCTCCTCGACGATCTCCTCGCCGCTCTTGTCGGCGTACATCTGCGTGCGTTCGAGCGCCGGCGTGCCGATCTCGCGGAAGCCGTAGCGCTGGGCGACCTCCTCGACGTCGTCGATGACCTCACGGCGAGCGCTCATCTCGCCGGGATAGAAATCACGAAAGCCCTTGATGCGGTCGTACATACTGTCCGTTGGCGGTATCGGCGTGTTCACCCTTACGGAATGCGCCACGAGAACGGGGGTCCGGTCGTCGGCCGACCGGCAGCTATCGTCGTTTGATGTCGAAGCTCTTCTTGTCGGGTTTGAGCTCCTGGAGCAACTCCCGCATCTGGTCTTCGTCGATCTTGTCGCCGAGCCGGCCGCTGCGTGCGAGCGCGAACACCTGCTGTTCGACCTGCTCACCGAACTCGGGCTTGCTCATCTTCACCGAGTTGAGCCGCTGTCTGGCCCCGTCGGTGAGGTTCTGGCGGAGTACGGCCGATTTCTGTGCTTCGGCCTGTTCCTGCTGGGCCTGTCTGGCCTCCTCGTTCTGCCCGCCGCCCTGCTGCTGTTCTTTGAGCTGTTCGAGCTTCTGCTTGCGCAGTTCTTCGATGTCCTCCTCGGAGCCGCTCATACCGTCACGTTACGACTAGTCGAACAAAAGCCCGGCGGACGCTGCGGTGCTCGTCGGTCCGCTCCGAAATTCACGAATTCACGTGAATTCGTGACTTTCCTCAGCGGTTGAGTGTGTGGATCGCCCTGCCGCGCGCGTTCTCGACGGCCTCCACCACGGCCTCGCCGAGTGTGGGATGGGTGTGGATCGTCGCGGCGATGTCCTCCAGGGTCGCACCCATCTCGACGGCCAGCCCGAGCTCGGCGATCAGCTCCGAGGCCTCCGGCGCGACGATCTGTGCGCCGAGGATGAATCCAGCATCGTCGTCGGCGACGACGCGGACGAACCCGTCGCTCTCG
This sequence comes from Halococcus qingdaonensis, assembly GCF_024508235.1. Lineage (NCBI taxonomy): Archaea > Methanobacteriati > Methanobacteriota > Halobacteria > Halobacteriales > Halococcaceae > Halococcus > Halococcus qingdaonensis. Next base: position 2,621,626 of record NZ_CP101943.1, read on the forward strand.
CCGAGCGTGAGCGCGCGCCCGCTCGCGCGCATCGGCATCTCGCCCACAACCGTCGAGAAGCCCGCCTCTTCGGCCTCTTCCTCGGTCATCCCGACCGTGCCGATCTCGGGATCGGTGAACACCGCGGCCGGCACACTCTGGTAGTCGAGCGCCGACGGCTCGCCGGCGATGACTTCGACGGCGACCTCGCCCTCCTTCATCCCCTTGTGGGCCAACATCGGCTCGCCGGCGACGTCGCCGACGGCGAAGACATTCTCGACGTCGGTCCGTGCGCGATCGTCCGTTTCGAGGAAGCCGCCTTCGTCGGTCGCGAGCCCGATCGCGTCGAGGTTCAGCGTGTCCGTGACGGGTTCGCGCCCGACCGCGACGAGCGCCTTCTCCGCGCCGAACTCCGAGATCTCGCCGTCCTCGTCTTCGGTCTTGATGGTGATCCCGTCGCCCGACTCTTCCCATTCGCTCGCACCCTCACCGAAATAGAAGTCGATGCCGAGCTCCTCGGCACGGTCCTTGACGACGCGCGCGACGTCGTCCTCGTAGGCCGGCAGCGCCGAATCGAGCATCTCGACCACCGTCACGTCCGTGCCGAGTTTGGCGAACACGGTCGAGAGCTCCATTCCGATGTAGCCCGCGCCGACGACGACGAGGCTCTCGGGCACCGCATCGAGCGCGAGCGCCTCGCGCGAGGAGATGATGTGTTCGCCGTCGAATTCGAAGTTCGGGATCGACATCGGGCGCGAGCCGGTGGCGACGATCGCGTGCTCGAACTGGATGGTTTCGGAACCCTGGCCCTCGCCCGCGTGGGCGACCCGCACCGTATCGTCACCCGCGAACTCCGCACGCCCCTCGACGAGGTTCACGCCGTTGGCCTTGCAGAGCTTCTCGACGCCGCTGGTGAGCTGATCGACGACGTCGTCCTTCCAGCTCACCATTCCCGCGAGATCGACCGCGGGATCGGCGTGAATGCCCATCTCCTCGGCCGTGCTCGCGTCGTGCGCGACGTCGGTCGCCGAGATGAGCGCCTTCGAGGGGATGCAGCCGTGGTTCAGGCAGGTCCCCCCATACGCTTCTTTCTCGACGAGCGTCACGTCCAGATCGAGCTGTCCCGCGCGAATGGCGGCGACGTAGCCACCGGGGCCCGCGCCGACAATCAGTACGTCCGTCCCCGTCGTGACGTCTCCGACGACCATACCGACCGGAGGCGCGCGGACGTGAAAAATCAGTAGGGTCTGAATCGACTACGCTTCGAGCAGCAACCGCTGGGGGGTCTCCAGGAACTCCTCGACGCGGTTGGTGAACTGCGCCGCGATCGCGCCGTCGACGACGCGGTGGTCGATCGACAGCGAGAGTGTCATCACCTTGCGGGGGACGATTTCCCCGTCCTTGACTCGCGGTTTCTCCTTGATCGCGCCGAGCGCGAGGATCGCCACCTCGGGATGGTTGACGATCGGCGTCGCGTACTCGCCGCCGATGGCCCCGACGTTGGTGATGGTGAAGGTGCCGCCCTGCATTTCGTCCCGACTGATCGTGCGCTCACGGGCCTTCTCGACGAGTTCGTTCATCTCCGAGGCCAACTGGAGCATGTTCTTCCGGTCGGCGTCCTCGACGACGGGCACCATCAGCCCGGCGTCGGTCGCGGTCGCCACGCCGATGTTGTAGTATTTCTTCTGGACGATCTCCTCGGCCTCCTCGTCGAGCATGGAGTTGACCATTGGGAACTCGCGCAGCGCGGCCACGCAGGCCTTCATGACGAACGGCATGTACGAGAGGCTGATCCCCTGCTCGTCGGCGAGTTCCTTGAGGTCGGTCCGGGCTTCGACCAGCGCGGTGACGTCGACCTCGTCGTGATGGGTGACGTGGGGTGCGGTGTATTTCGATGCCGCCATCTGCTGGCCGATCGTCCGCCGGACCCCACGGTAGGGGATCCGTTCTTCCTCCCTCGATCCGGCGAGCGCGGCCCTGTCGGCGTCCTGTGCGGCCTGCTGAGCCTCGGCATAGGATTCGATGGCGGCTGGTGTGACGAACGCCTCACCGTCGCGCTCCTCGTCGGTCGGTACGGCGTCGATATCCACCCCCGAATCCGCGGCGAGTTTCCGCGTCGCGGGCGCGGCGAGCGTGCGCTCGCGATCGGCCGATTCGCCCGCCATCGCACCGCTCGACGCGGACTGACTCGCCGATGACGCTTGCGCTGCGCCACCCCCGGCGGTGTCCGTTTCGCCGGCATCCGCTTCGTCGGAGTCCTCGATACGTGTGGCGGCCGGTTCGGGTGAGTCGCTCTCCTCCTCACCGCCCGCTCCCGTTGCGTCCTCGGCGGCCGCGCGCACGTCGTGTTCGCTCACCCGGCCGCCGGGGCCGGAGCCGTCGATGTTCCCGATATCGACGCCGAGCTCGCGCGCCAGCCGCCGTGCGCTCGGGGCGGCGAAGACGCGCCCGCTCGCCGTCGGCGTCTCCTCGTCCGCCGTCTCTTCGGCCGTCGTCTCCGCCTCCGCCGCTGCGCTCGTCTCCGTGGTGGCGTCCGTTTCGGTCGATTCCTCAGTGCTCGTCGCCTCGTCGCTCTCGTCGTCGCCCTCCTCGGCGAACGTGATGATCACGGTGCCGACCGGCACCATCTCGCCCGCCTCAGCGTGGATCTCCCGAACGCTGCCGTTGACGGGCGAGGGAACGTCGACGACCGCCTTGTCCGTCTCGACCTCGGCGACGGGCTGGTCCTCCTCGACTGCGTCGCCCTCCTCGACCAGCCAGTCGACGATCTCGCCCTCCGCGACGCCCTCGCCCACGTCGGGCAGTTCGAACTCGCGGACCATTCAGAACTCCGCGGCCTCCCGGATCCCGTCCTCGATACGGGCAGCCTCGGGGAGATAGTAGTCTTCGAGCGCGTACAGCGGGAACGGCGTGTCGAAGCCCGTGACGCGCGTGATCGGTGCCTCCTGATACACGAGCGCCTCCTCCTGGATCGTGGCGGTGATCTCGCCGGCCAGTCCGCCGGTCTTGGGTGCCTCGTGGACGACGGCCGCCCGCCCCGTCTTCTTGAACGACTCGACGATCGCCTCGTCGTCGAGCGGCGAGAGCGTGCGGAGATCGACGACCTCGCAGTCGATGCCCTCCTCGGCGAGTGACTCGGCGGCCTCCATCGTCGGGCGGGTCATCGCGCCCCAGGTGAACACCGAGACGTCGCTCCCCTTCCGGCGAATGGCGGCCTCGCCGAGCGGCACGGTGTAGGATTCGTCGGGCACGTCCTCCCTGAACGCGCGGTAAATGAGTTTCGGCTCCAGGAACAGAACGGGGTCGGGATCGCGGATCGAGGCGGCGAGCAGCCCCTTCGTGTCGCGGGGCGTGCTCGGGATCACGACCTTGAGGCCGGCCTCGTGGACGAAGAACGCCTCTTTGGACTCGGAGTGGTGCTCCGGCGCGCGGATGCCGCCGCCGTAGGGCGCGCGGATCACCATCGGGCAGTTGAACCGGCCGCGCGAGCGGTTTCTGAGCCGCGCCGCGTGGCTGACGATCTGGTCAAAGCCCGGGTAGATGAACCCCTGGAACTGGATCTCGGGGATCGGTTTCATCCCGTAGGCGGCCATCCCGATCGCCGTACCGATGATACCCGACTCGGCCAGCGGCGTGTCGATGACGCGATCGTCACCGAACTCGTCGTGGAGGCCCTGTGTCGCCCGGAAGACACCGCCGTTCTCGCCGACGTCCTCGCCCATGACGAGTACGTCGTCGTCCCGGTTCATCTCGCCGTAGAGCCCGTCCCGGACCGCCTGGACGAGCGTCAGGCTCTGCGTTTCGCCCGTTTCCTGCTGTTCTGTCGTGCTCATTCCAGGATCTCCTCGTCGCCGTGGTCGTCGCGCAGGCGCTTCAGGTACTGTAACTGCTGATCGAGTCGTTTCGGCATCTCGGCGTAGACGTCCGCGAACATCTCCTCGGGCTCCGGGCGTTCGTGGGACTCGGCCGCCTCGATCGCGTCGGCGACGCTCTCCTCGATCTCTTCCTCGATCGCGTCGATGCGCTCGTCGTCGAGCAGCCCCTGATCCTCCAGAAACGCCTCCAGTCGCGGGATCGGGTCTTTCTGTTTCCACTCCTCGACCTCGTCGTCTTCACGATAGACCGAGGGATCGTCGGCGGTCGTGTGCGCGCCGAAGCGATACTGGACGGCCTCGATCATCGTCGGCCGGAGCTCGTCCTCGTCGGGATCTTTGGCCTTCTCGACGGCCTGCTGGGTGGCCTGATAGACCGCGAGCGGGTCCATCCCGTCGACCTGCACGCCCTCGAACCCGTAGGCGTTGGCCTTCTGTGCGAGCGTCGCGCTCGCCGTCTGTCGTTCTCTTGGAACCGAGATCGCCCACTGGTTGTTGTTACAAAAGAAGATGTTCGGGGTGTCGAACACGCCCGCGAAGTTCATCGCCTCGTGGAAATCGCCCTCGCTGGTCGCACCGTCGCCGAAGTAGCAGAGAAACGCCTTGGTCTCGTCGCGGAGTTTCGAGGCCCACGCCGCGCCGACGGCGTGCGGGAGCTGGGAGGCGATCGGCACCGCGGGCGTGAAGATGTTGGCGTCCTCTTCCTCGTAGCCCACCTCGTGACCCATCCAGTAGAGCAGGGTGCGCTCGAGCGAGAACCCCTTGATGAGCGACGCGCCGTGTTCGCGGTAGCTCGGGAACAGCCAGTCCTCTTCGGCCAGCGCGTGGGCGCTGCCGACCTGGGCGGCCTCCTGGCCCGACAGCGGCGGGTAGGTACCGATGCGCCCCTGGCGCTGGAGCGAGACGGCGCGCTGGTCGAAGTGGCGCACCAGCCGCATCTCGCGGTACATCGCGATCAGCAGCTCGTCGTCGATGTCCGGCACCGTCGCACCGTCGCGTACCTCTCCGTTCTTGTCGAGAACTTCGATGCGCTCGCCGACTTCGTGCTGTAACGTGCTCACGGGCGGAGCCACCTCGCTGACATACCTGCACCATTGATTGCCGCAGTTATATCCTTTTTGTAAAAGGGTTTTTGTGACCGCTGTTCTTGCCACCCCAGCCCTGAAAAACCGTTCGTGTGTCGCGTTCGCACACGAAAAACGACGAATTCGTCAATAATCGGTGCTTGTCCGTGAAAATCTGAACCCCGAATAGCCGTCGCGGGACGGGCGACGACCAACCGACCGCCAGACGGTTTTTGCGACTCGGCGACGAAGATCGATGCGTGAAGGCACGACATCTCGATCACGTGAACCTCCGCATCCCGGCCGACGGGGCCGACGCCGCACGGACGTTCTACGGCGACCAGCTCGGTTTCGGCATCGAGGACACGCTCTACGAGACGGGCGAAAAACCGTTTCTCGACGCGCGACTGTCGGCGACCGCGGTCGTCCATCTCTGGCCGACCGACGAGTTCGAGGTCCCGACGGCGACGAACTTCAACCATTTCTGTGTCGTCGTCGAGGAACCGATCGAGACGGTCCGCGAACGCCTCGACGAGGAAGACGTCGAGATCGACGACGAACTCGCCGCGCCGCGTGGGGCGACGGGCGAGGCACCCTCGATCTACGTCGTCGATCCGTTCGGCTACCGGATCGAGCTGAAAGAACGCGTCTGACGGTAATTCGGGGCTCGCCCGAGCCCTCGATCAGATTGACTGGGAGGCCGCCCGCGCCGATCGCCGCGCACCCTCGATCGACTGCCCCTCCCGCAGCACGGCCTCGACGAACAGTTCGCCGGCCTTGTACGACGAGCGGACCATCGGCCCGCTGGCACAGTAGAGGAAGTCCAACTCCTCCTCGGCGACCGTCCGCCAGGTCTCGAACTTGTCGGGATGCACATAGGAGGAGACGTCGAGATGCGAGCGCGAGGGCTGGAGATACTGGCCGAGCGTCACGATGTCGACATCAGCCTCTCTGAGATCGGAGAGCGTGCGATAGACCTCGTGATCGTACTCGCCGACGCCGAGCATGATCGAGGTCTTGGTGTGGATCTCGGACTCGCGTTCGACCTGTTCGAGCACCGAGAGCGACTGGGCGTAGTTCGCCCGGCGGTCGCGGACGGGCCACTGGAGCCGTTCGACCGTCTCGATATTGTGGGCGATCACGTCCGGCCCGGCGTCGATGATCTCCCGGACGAGCTCGGGCTCTCCCTGGAAGTCGGGGATCAGCACTTCCACGAGGATCGACGGGTCGCGCTCCTTGATCGCCGTGATCGTGCGGGCGAAGTGGGCGGCCCCGTAGTCGTCGAGGTCGTCGCGGTCCACGCTCGTCAGGACGACGTACTCCAGGCCGATCTCGGCGACCGCGTCGGCGACGTTCGCGGGCTCGTCGGGATCGAGCGCGCTCATGCCGCCGGTCTCGACGTCACAGAAGTTGCAGCCGCGCGAGCAGCGCTCGCCCATCAGCATGAACGTCGCGGTGCCCGGTCCGTCCCGTCCGGACCAGCACTCGCCCATGTTCGGGCAGTTGGCCTCCTCGCAGACGGTGTGGAGGTCGCGCTCGCGGAGGGTCGCCTTGATCTCGGTGAACTGCTCGCCCGACGGCGGGCGGCTCTTCAGCCACGCCGGTTTGCGCGCCCGACTCATACCACGTATCGAGGGTCGCCCGGCAAAAGCGTGCGGTTCGTCGGGTCGTGGGGTCGCCACGACCAGTACGATTAAGTTGTGGGAACGATACCGCTACACACGACAATGAAAGACACACCCGTGAACGACGTCATGACGACGCCGGTCCGGACGGTCACCGGCGAGACGACGATCGCGGTGGCTGCTCGCGCGCTCACCGAACAGGGGATCGGCTCGCTGATCGTCGGCGAGGAGCGCATCGAGGGGATCGTCACCGAGACGGATATCGTCGGTAGCGTCGCCGAGGGGCTCGATCCGACGGAAACGGCGGTCGCCGAACTGATGTCCGATCCGGTCGTCACCATCCGTCCGACCGACAGCGTGGGCGATGCGGGCGAGCGCATGGGGCAGAACACGGTCAAGAAGCTCCCCGTGACTGAGGACGGCGAACCCGTCGGCATCGTCACCACGACCGATCTCGCGCATTTCCTCCCCCAACAGCGCGTCGGCATGTCCGTCCAACCCGAACCCGACGTCGACAAGGGCGAATACGAGTGAGGCCTCGTCGCGACGCCGGCGTCGGCGTACTCTCGCACGTCGTTATCCCCGCGCTCTTCTGGATCTCCGCCCGTCACGAGATCATCGGTAGCACACTTCCGTCGGTGAGTGAGTCGCCGCCCACTGTGCCGGGAACATCCTGATTACGCCGGCGACGGTAGTGGCCCCATGAGCACGGCGAGCATGGGTCGACTCCGCCGGGGCTGGGAGTACTACCGGCGGTACACGAAGCAGCGGACGGGGATCCACGCGGCGGCGACGGCGGCGCTCACCGGGCTCGGGCTGCTCGCGTATTTCGAGCGCTGGTTCGTCGCCGTCGCCATCGTCGCTTATCTCCTCCCGCCTGTCTATCTCTATCTCACCGGCGACGACCTCGCCGAACACGACCGCTCTCCGGACGATCGCTCTGGCCGACCGACCGCGACCGGCGATGTCGATCGGGATTTCGACGGTATCGATAGGGACAGCGATTCGGATGGTATCGACAGGGACAGTGACTCCGACGGCACCGACACCGACAGCGATTCAGACGGGTACGACGCCGATGCGGACGCTGACGGCTACGACGCTGACGCCGACGCGGACGGGGCCGATGCTGACGCCGATGGTACCGATGCCGACGCGGATGCGGATGGGTAGCGAGTCGCCGATACGCGCCGTGCGGGCGTAAGGAAACGCCTTTGGCCGCGCCAGCCACAGACCAACGCACGTGACTCCCGTCGCCTCATTTCGCCCGCGACGCCTCCAAGACCGATGGGGGCGACGCTCGTGAACGTCGTCTCGCTTCGCTCGCGACGTGCTCGTGGGGATCGTCTCCGGGAGGGCCCTCCATGAACGTCGCCGAGGCGGTCCCCGAGTTCGCCGATGCCTTCGCCTTCGAGGAGTTCAATCGAATGCAGCGCGAGGCGCTGCCGGCGATCATGAACCGCGACGAGAACGTCGTCGCCAGTGCCCCCACCGCGAGCGGGAAGACCGCTCTCGCCGAACTCGCCATCTGCAAGTGTCTCGACGCAGGCGGGACGTCGCTGTTCATCGCGCCGCTGCGCGCGCTCACCAACGAGAAGGAAAGCGAGTGGGAACGGTTCGAGGAGCTGGGCTACTCGGTCTACGTCGTCACCGGCGAGCGCGACCTGAATCCCCGCAGAGCCGAACGCGCCGACATTCTGGTGATGACGCCCGAGAAGGTGGATTCGGCCACGCGCAAACACGACTCGCCCCGGTACGAGTTCATCACCGACGTCTCGTGTTGCGTCATCGACGAGGTTCACCTGCTCGATTCGGAGAATCGGGGGAGCGTGCTCGAAGTCACCATCTCCCGGCTCCGCCGGCTCGCGACCCCGCGCGTCGTCGCGCTCTCGGCGACGATGCCCAACGTCGACGAAATCGCCGACTGGCTCGACGCCGTCCCGGAGACGACCTTCGATTTCGGCGACGAGTATCGGCCCGTGGATCTCGAATCCGGCGTCCGCACCTACACGCACGGCGAGAACGCCTTCGCCGACAAATACCGTCGCCTGTACCGCGCGCTCGACCTCTCGGAGAAACACATCCGCGAGGACGGCCAGGCCCTCGTCTTCGTCGCCTCCCGTCAGGACACGGTGCGCGCGGCCGAGAAGGCTCGCGACGAACTCGCCTCGCGGGACGTCCCGATCGGCGCGCGCGGCGATTACGATTTCCATACCGAAACGCAGGTTCTGGAGAACCAGACCCTCCGGAAATCGGCCCTCGACGGCGTCGCCTTCCATCACGCCGGACTATCGAAATCGGACAAAGACCACGTCGAGCAGTGGTTTCGTGAGGGGAAGATACAGCTGCTCTTCTCGACCTCGACGCTCGCGTGGGGCGTCAACCTGCCCGCACGGTGTGTCGTGATCCGCGACACGAAATACCACGACCCCCTGGAAGGCGAGGTCGACATGAGCCCGCTCGACGTGCTCCAGATGCTCGGGCGCGCGGGTCGGCCGGGCTACGACGACGCGGGCTACGCCTACGTGGTCTGTGACGGCAGCGACGCAGAGAAGTACCGAAAACTGCTCCGCGACGGGACGGAGATCGACTCCCACCTCACGGCCGACCTCGACACGCATCTCAACGCCGAGATCGCGATGGGTACCATCGACGACGTGCCCGAGGTGATGGAGTGGCTCGAAACGACGTTCGCGTTCGTCCGTGCCCAGAGTGCCGACGAGGGCGCGGTCGCGGCGCTCAGGGAACGCGTCCGTGAAGCGCTCTCGACGCTCGCCGATCGGGGGTTCGTCGCGATCGAGGACGACACCGTCTCGGCCACCCCGCTCGGCACGCTCGCGTCGGCGTACTACCTCAGATTGCCGACCGCCCACCGATTTTACGAACTCGCCGGCACCGACCCATCGACGGACGTCCTCCTCGAAACGGTCGCCCGAAGCGCGGAGTTCGACAGCGTGAACGCCCGCCGCGCCGAGCGCGACGCCATCGAAAGCGTGCTCGACGGTCACGGCGATCTCGATCCGGGCCGACGAAAGGTGCTGGCCATTCTCGCGTCGAGCACGCGCGCCGCGACGCCGAGCGAACTCCAGAGCGATGCATGGGTCATTCGCCAGAACGCCGTGCGCCTGCTCGCCGCGCTGCGGGCCTTCCTCGATCGCTTCGGCTCGGAGTGGGAGGCCAATCGTGCGCGTCGCGCGGCCGCGCGCGTCGAGAACGGGGTGGGCGAGGAATCGGTTGCGCTCACCGCCATCGATGGCGTCGGCCCGGGCAGAGCGAGCAAACTCGCCGGCGAGGGGATCGAAACGCCCGCCGCTGTCGTCGAGGCCGGCATCGAAGCGCTCGTCGCTGCCGGTCTCACGGAGGGTGTCGCCGAGCGGGTCGTCGAGAGTGCACGCGGCCTCCCCGCGCTGTCGATCGATTGGGGTGCATTCCCCGAACGGATCGCGCGCGGCGAGAACGAGCTGTCCGAGGTGACGATCGAGAACGGTGGCGACGGCGCACGCGCCGGGATCCGCGTCTCGGTCAACGACACCGAGATGACGGCGACGAGTTCGTTTCTGGGTACCGAGACCGTGCCGGCCCCGGTCTTCGGCGGCGAGCCCGACACGCTCAAGTTCATCATCGAGATCGTCTTCCCGGATCTGCCGCTCGCGCCGGTGGTCGAGACGCGAACCGTCTGGGTCGATTGAGTCTCCCAGCGAGGCGTAGGTTCAACTACGAAGCCGCGGCCAGCCGCCCCATGGACGCTATCCGGGTCTTCGCCGGCGACTGCACCATCACCGAGGACGGCGAGCGCGAACAGCGCGGCGACGTCGTCGTGGTGATCAAACCCGACGACACGGTTCTGATTCACGACCGCGACGGCTACCAGCCGGCGGCGTGGCTCACCCGCCCAGAGACGCTCAGCTACGAGGGGACGAGCGGCGGGACGTTCTCGCTGACCGCCACCGATGGCGAGTCGTCGCTGGACGTGGTCGCCAACGAGGAGCACGGACTCGCGCGCTATCCGGCCTCCGACGCCGGCGTTCCCGTGGGCGACTGCCCCGACTGCGAGGGCGCGCTCGTCCGCGCGACGGGTGCGGTGGCGTGTCTCGACTGCGACGAGCGCTACGGGCTGCCGGCGGGCGCGGACGTGCTCGATCGGACCTGTCGCGACTGCGGGCTGCCGACGATGATCGCCGAGCGCGGGCGGGCGTTCACGCTCTGCATCGATCGCGAGTGCGAATCGCTCGACGACCGAGTGAACGAAGCGTTCGATCGCGAGTGGGGCTGTCCGGACTGCGACGGCGATCTGCGCGTCATCCGCAACGGCCAACTGCTCGCCGGCTGTGAGAACTATCCCGACTGCGAGACCGCGTTCTCGATCCCATCGGGAACAGTCGACGGCGACTGCGAGTGTGGGCTGCCGGCGTTCGACACGGGTGGTGGACGACGCTGTCTCGATGCGACCTGCGAGCGCGCTGGTTGATTCGCTTCGATTCTCACTGGAAGCACCACGGCCGACCGCAGGCGACTTGTCGTCGCGCGACCCGCTGTCGCTATGGAAGGCACGCTCGACGGCGGCGTCGTCCGGGTCGGCGGCGACGCGCGCCAGCGCTTTTACGACTCAAGTGGCTACGGTCGGCCCGACGGCGCGGGCGTCGTGCTCGCGCCGGTCGAGGCCGCCCACCTGCTCTTTCGCGACGATCTCGACGCGGTCGACGGAATGGATCTCGGGAAATTTCTCGCCGCGACCGACTGCGTGGTCCGCTTTCTGGTCTACAAGGACTTCCGCGAGCGCGGCTTTTACCTTTCGCCCGCGCGCGAGGGCTGGGTCGATGCCGCCGACGCACGAACGGACGCGGACCTCGTGGTCTACCCGCAGGGCAACGGGCCGTGGGACGACGAAATCGCCTACCGCGTGCGCGTCGTCGGCGAGCGCGCGGCGGTGCCGGCGAACGACCTCGGGAGCGTGGTGCTCGCCGTCGTCGACGAGGAGAGCGAGATCACCTATCTCGACACCGCACGCCCCGAGATGACGGGAAGCACCGACTACGATCACCCGACCGGGATCGCCGCCGACCTGCTGGAGGATCGAACCGTGCTCTGGAACCCTCCTGACGACCTCTACGAACGGGCGTTCTACGGCCAGCGACTCGCCGGGCGCGGGGCCGATGGCGGTCCGCTCCAGCTCTCGCTCGTCGAGACAGCGTTTCTCGCCCAGGAGAATGTGCTGGACCTCGATGGCGGAGCCGAAACGGTCGTCGAGCGCGGGCGGGCGGTCGAGGGCGAGCGGTTCGACCGTCGACTGGCGGTCTACGCGACGCTCCGCTCCGAGGGGCTCGTTCCCAAAACCGGGTTCAAGTTCGGTGCGGATTTCCGGACGTACGCGGACGTCGAATCGGTCGATAACCTCGGTCATTCGGAGTTTCTGGTGCGCGTCCTGCCTGCGGAGTACGCCTTCGGGCCGCGCGAACTCTCGCTCGACGTGCGGCTCGCCGGCGGGGTTCACAAGCGAATGGCTTTTGCGCTGACCCACATGAATGAAGACATCGACTGGCTCGCCGTCGAGCGAATCACACCATGACCGACCCACAGCCCGCGGACGACCGACGAGCGCCGGACCAGCCACCCCGAACGGACGGTGGCACAGCGACTGGAGCCGACGAGACGACGCTCGACCCGTGGGGATCGTCGACCGTTGCCGACTACCGCAAACTCTTCGAGGAGTTCGGCATCGAGGAGTTCGACGATGTGCTCCCCGACGTGCCGAGCCCCCACTACCTGATGCGCCGCGGGGTCATCTTCGGTCATCGAGGGTACGATCGTGTCGCGCGCGCGATGGCCAACGACGAGGAGTTCGCCGTGCTCTCGGGCTGGATGCCGACCGGCGATCCGCACATCGGTCACAAGCTCGTCATCGACGAGATCGTCTGGCATCAACAGCAGGGTGGCGACGCCTACGCGCTGATCGCCGACATGGAGGCCCACAGCGCCCGCGGGCTCTCCTGGGACGAGATCGCCCGCCACTCGCGGGAGTACCTGCTGAGCCTCATCGCGCTCGGGTTCGATCCCAAGGAAGGAGAGATCTACCGCCAATCGGACAACCGCCCGCTGCAGGATCTCGCCTTCGAACTCGGCGCGCACGTCAACTTCTCCGAAATGCAGGCGCTCTACGGCTTCGACGGCGAGACCAACGTCTCGCATATGCAGAGCGTCGTCACCCAGATGGCGGACATCCTCTACCCACAGATCGACGAACCGAAACCCACGGTGATCCCGGTGGGCCCGGATCAGGACCCCCACGTCAGGCTCTCGCGCGACCTCGCGGCCAGCATGCGCTATTTCAAGGTCAGCGAAGCGTACGCGAGCTTCGAGACCGACAGCGAGGAGCGCGTGCTCATCGGTGAGGCGTACGACGCGCTCTCCGCGAGCACGGATGAGGAGCCGATCCGCTGTGTCGAGGCCGCCGACTGGCTCGCCGACGCGGACGATCCGAGTGAGGCCCGTGCCGGCGCGATCAAGAAACTCCGCGCCGCCGGCAAGGAACCGCTTCGCCCGCGAACCCGATTCCTGGATCGTACCGCAACCGACGCAGCCTTCGAAGCACTCATCGAGGCGATCGAGGGCGAAAAACGCGTCTACGAGGGTCACATCGACAGCTTCGAACTCTCGCGGGAGGACGCCGAATCGCTCGCGCGCGAGGTCGAAATCGATCACGGTGGCTACGGGTTCGTTGCTCCCTCCTCGATCTATCATCGGTTCATGACCGGACTGACGGGTGGGAAGATGAGCTCCTCGGTGCCGGCGAGCCACATCAGTCTGCTCGACGACCCCGACGAGGGCTACGAGAAGGTGAAATCGGCGACCACGGGCGGGCGCGAGACGGCCGAAAAACAGCGCGAACTCGGCGGCCGAGCCGACGAATGTCCGGTCTACGAGCTCTACAACTACCTGCTCGCGGCGGACGACGACGAGTTCGCGATCCGCGTCTACGAGGAGTGTACGAACGGCGAGCGCCTTTGCGGGGGCTGTAAGGAGCAGGCCGCGGAATTGATGCGCGAGTTCCTCGAAGACCATCAGGAAAAACGCGAGGAAGCGAAGGAAGTGCTGGACGGTCTCGACGTCGATCTTGATCTGTAGAGGGCTGTCGGGGTAGCTTCACCGCTTCTCACGAACGGTTTCGCACGGCACCGCGTTGGCCACTACCGAACAACGATCGTGTCGGCAAATCGGTCGCCCAGTCGTTTGGAGTGATCCGAGACGGCGAGCGAGACGATCCCGACGACGTAGAAAAACGGGAAGAAATCCACGAGCCGTAGCACGTTTCGTACCACCGATGACTGCAGTGAGATGGATGATCCATCGGAGTTCGTAGCCCGGATTTTGACAGCAGCCTTGCCGATGGTCCTACCGAATCGCCACTCCAGCAACGCGTGATAGCCGATGGAAAACCCCATCCAGAGCACGAGCGAAACGAGCGCAGGAACACCCTCCAAGTCCGCGTTCGTCGTTGTCCCGCTGGTTTGGATATCACCGATGACTCCAGCCACGAGAAAAGTGGAGACGAAAAACAACGCGAACCAAACGATCGAATCGATCGCCATCGCCACGCCCCGGATGACGATTCCACATCTTTCAGGTGTGTCCTCGTTTTTCATCACTTCGATGGACTCACCACGTCTACATAAAATTTCACGTCTCTAAGAGAATATATTCCGATCTCATCCCTGGACAACACTGCGGGTCGTTGCGTCGGTGAAATCCCCACTTACCCGTAGCTTTCTTCCTCGTAGTAGAGATCGGGCACGCCGAGCGGTTCGACGACTTCGCGGACGCTCTCGCACATCGCGCCGATGCCACAGACGTACACCTCGGCGTTTTTCGGGTCGATCCGCGTCTCGATGTCAGTCTTCGTCTCGCTGCCGACGAAATCGGTGATGTCGGGCGGAAGGCTGTCGGTGTCGACGCAGTCGGGATCGAGATATTTGAGCAAGGTGTGCTGGACGTATTCGGTCTCGCCGTCCCAGTCGCCGAGATACTCCTCGCGGCTGCAGGTGAAGACAGGGTGGAAGTTCGGGTTCTCGTCCGCGAGCGCGAGGAACTCCTCGTGGTAGGGGAGATCGTCCTCCCAGGATGCTCCCAGAAATAGCCAGACGTCGCGTTCGTGGCCCTCGAATTCGTCGCGACCCTCTTCGAAGGTGTAGTCGATCATGCTCTTGAACGGGGCCGCGCCCGTGCCGGTGGCGATGAAGACGAGGTCGCGTTCGGAGGGGTCCTGGAGCATGAACTCGTCGCCGTAAGGTCCGCGGAGGAACAGTTCGTCACCTTTGGCGGTTCTGTCGCAGAGGTCAGGCGTGAGTTCGCCGTCGGGCACGCGCCGGATGCAGAGTTCGAGTTCGTCGCGGTTTGGCGAGCTCGCGATCGAGTAGACGCGCGGTTCCTCCTCTTCGTAGCTGATGCGCGCGTACTGGCCCGGCACGAACTCGAAGGGTTCCTCCGGACGAAAGCGCAGGCGCAACAGCGACGGATGCTCCCGCTCGGCCCGCCCGCGGAGGGTATCGACTTTCGCCGCCATCGCGTCGGCGATCGATTCCTCACTCGTCGCAGCGAGTTGCTCGATGCCCTCGTCCCACGACTCGTGATCGTCGACCACGTCGCCGGGCGGTTCGTCGATCCCCACTCGTTCGACGAGCGTCTCGCGGTCGGCGTCGAGCACGTTCTCGATCCCGTCGTCGCGTTGGCGGTCCATCGCCGCGCGTTCGGTGATGGTGGCCCGCTGGTTCTCGATCTCGGCTTCGTCGGCCTCCGCCTCGGCGATACGTTTCGGCGACATCTTTCTCGAACCCTCTCGCTCGATGGGGTTAGCTCTTCGGCAGGCTCGTCCCGAGTCGGAACCGTTAGTTGAGCGACCGCGGTAGATGCCTGCATGAAACTCCCGGACGCACAACGCGCCGTGCTCGAAGCCGCGAGCGCGAACGAGGCACGGTCGATCGAGCGACTGGCCGCCGAGGCCGATCTGCCGGAGCCGACGGTGGTCGGGGCGGCCTTCACTCTCGAAGAAGAGGGGCTCGTCGGCCTCACCGAACGCATCGAGACCGATGCAGCGCTCACCGAGGAGGGTCGTGAGTACGCCGACACCGAACTGCCCGAACTGGCCCTCCACGAGGCCGTCGTCGCGGCCGGCGGCGAGATAGACCTCGGCAGCGCGATCAACGAGGCCGATCTCGAGGGCCCACAGGTCGACATCGCGCTCTCGAACTTCTCCAGGAAGGGGTACGGAACGATCGACAGCGGGCAGATCTCGGTCGCCCCCGACGCGGACCCGGCTGACGATCCCGAGCGGCTGGCGCTCGCGACGCTCGCCGACGATGGATCTATCGACGACGAGTCGGTGCTCGACGGACTCGCCGGTCGCAACCTCGTCGCGCGCGAAGAGACCACCGTCCGCGAGGTCACGCTCGCCGACGACGGCGTCACCGCGCTGATGGAGGGGATCGAAATAGCAGACACAGTCGGGGCGCTCACCCCCGAGATGCTCACTACCGGCGAGTGGCGCGACGCGGATTTCGCCGCGTACAACGTCGAAGCCGACGCCGAGCGCGCGCAGGCCGGTCGCCTCCATCCGCTCCGGCGGACCGCCGAGCGCGTGACGGACGTGCTCGTCGGGATGGGGTTCGAGGAGATGGACGGGCCCCACGCTGACGCCGAGTTCTGGATCAACGACTGCCTGTTCATGCCCCAGGATCACCCCGCACGAACCCACTGGGACCAGTTCACGCTCGCGACGCCCGAGAAAATCGACGATCTTCCCGACGAACTGGTTGCGGGCGTCGAACACGCCCACCGCGAGGGGGTCGGTCCGGACGGCGACGGCTATCACTCGCCGTGGTCGACCGACATCGCCCGGCGGCTCTCGCTGCGCGGGCACACGACCTCGCTGTCGGCACGCCATCTCGCCGGCGTCGCAGCCGGTGAGCTGGAGCCGCCACAACGGCTGTTCAGCGTCGAGAAGGTGTACCGGAACGATACGCTGGATGCGACCCACCTCCTCGAATTCTTCCAGATCGAAGGTCTGGTGATGGCCGAGGATCTCTCAGTACGCGACCTGATGGGCACGTTCACCGAATTCTACGCGCAGTTCGGCATCACCGATCTGGAGTTCAAGCCGACGTACAACCCCTATACGGAGCCGAGCTTCGAGCTGTTCGGCGAACATCCCACCACTGGCGAGCTCGTCGAGATCGGCAACTCCGGGCTCTTTCGGCCGGAGATGCTCGACCCGCTCGGCATCGACTGCGACGTGATGGCCTGGGGGCTCGCGCTCGAACGGCTGCTGATGCTCACGCACGGCTTCGAGGACATTCGGGATGTGCACGGGACGCTCGTCGATCTCGACTTCCTGCGGAACGCGGAGGTGGTCTACTGATGCCCGTCGTCGACGTCGATCCCGACGAACTCCGGCGATTCACCGGCCACGACGAGAAGGACGACGACGAACTGCTCGACGACCTGTTCGAACTCGGTCTCGAGTTCGAGGGCGAGACCGAGGACGGACTGTTCCAACTGGAGTTCGAGGCCGACCGGCTGGACCGCCTCTCGGTCGAGGGCGTCGCGCGCTCGCTGCGCTATCAGTACGGCGACGACACGGGCGTCTACGTTCCGTCGACCAACGACGCCGACTGGACGATCGAGGTCGCCCCAACTGTGCCGGACGAGCGCCCGTACGTCACCGGGGCCGTGATTCGAGGGGTGGACCTCGACGAGGCGGGGCTCGACTCGTTGATCCAGCTCCAAGAGAAACTCCACGCGACGATGGGTCGCGGGCGCGCGAAGGGTGCGATCGGCATCCACGACCTGACGATGCTGAAGGGCCAGAGTCGGATGGATGGCAGCCAAAACTCGATCAGCTATCGCGGCATCGAACCGGACGGGGAGAGTTTCGTCCCGCTCGATAGCGACGACGAACTCACGCCCGCCGAGGTACTCACTGATCATCCGACCGGCGAGACGTACGCCCCCCTGCTCGACGGCTACGAGCGCTATCCCGCCATCTACGACGATCTCGGGCTGTTCTCGTTCCCGCCGGTGATCAACGGACGGCGCACCGAGGTCGACACGGGGAGCCGAGAGCTGTTCGTCGAGCTCACGGGCACCGACCAGTGGACGATCGACCGGATGTGTACCATCATCTGCTACGCGCTCGACGCGCGCGGGGCGACGATCGAGCGCGTGAACGTCGAATACCCCGATCGTACGCTTGACCGCCCCGACTTCGCGACCGACGAGAAGACCGTTTCCCACCAGCGTATCGAGCGCGCACTCGGCATCGACGTCGACGAACGGGAGGTGATCGACCTGCTCGAACGTGCGGGGCTCGACGCCGAGAGCGACGGCGAGGGCGACGAACCCAGCTATCGCGTTTCGATCCCGCCCTACCGAACCGACGTGCTCCATCCCGTCGACGTGATCGACGATATCGGGCGCGCGTACGGATTCAACCGTCTGGAGCCGGAGTATCCCGACGTCAGCACCGTCGGTGGCCGCCACGAGCGTTCGCGCCACGAACGGGCGATCCGCGAGACGCTCGTCGGTTTGGGCTTCGAAGACCTGCTGAACTTCCATCTCATTGGCGAGTCGGAGAACTTCGACCGGATGGGGCTCTCGCCGGGCGACGATGCTCTCGGGGCCGCCGAACCCGCGACGATCGCCGAACCGTACAGCCGCGACTACGAGATCGTCCGCACGTGGGCGCTCCCCTCGCTGCTGATGGTCCTGGAGAACAACACCCATCGGCGCTACCCACAGGCGCTCGCCGAGGTCGGTCTCGCTGCCCGCGTGAACTCCGACGAGAACACGAATATCGCCGAGGAGCGCCGCGTCGCCGGCGTGCTCGCCCGGACCGATGCCTCCTACGAGGACGCGAAAGGACGGCTGGCATCGCTCGCGCGCGCGTTCGACGTCGAATTGCAAACACCTGCGACCGACCATCCCTCGTTCATCGAAGGTCGCGTCGCGAGCGTCGTGCTTGACGGCGAACACGCGGGTATCGTCGGCGAACTTCACCCGGAGATACTCGTCGAGCACGGGCTGGAGGTCCCCATCGTCGGCTTCGAGTTCCGCGCTGACGCGCTTCGATAGTCAGTTGTCCGCGCCGACCGCGTCGGCGATCGATTCGAACCCGTCGCGTTCTAGGAGAGCGAGCAGGCCACGGTTGATCTCGCGCGCGATGGCCGGTCCCCGATAGACGAGTCCGGTGTAGAGCTGGACGAGGGACGCGCCGGCCCGGATCTTCCGGTAGGCATCCTTCGCGTTCGAAACGCCACCGACGCCGATCACCGGGATGTCGGTGCGTTCGGCCACGAAACGGACGGTTCGTGTCGCGCGCGATTCGAGCGGTGCTCCCGAGAGCCCACCCTCTTCGGTTCGGTGTTCGCCACGGAGTGACGACGTCCGCTCAGTGGTCGTGTTCGTGGCGATGATCCCGTCTAAGGTGAGCTCTTCGGCGACCGCAACTGCCTCGGCGGTCGCGTCGTCGGTGAGGTCGGGCGAGAGCTTCACGAGCAGCGGGCTCGCGCCGGCGTCCTGGAGCGTGCCGAGGATCCGTTCCAGATGCTCGCGGTTCTGGAGATCCCGCAGCCCCGGCGTGTTCGGGCTGGAGACGTTCACGACGAAGTAGTCGCCTGCCGCGCAGCGCTCGTATGAGTAGCGGTAGTCGGCGGCCGCCTCGTCGAGCGGCGTCGTCTTCGATTTCCCGATGTTGACGCCGACGGGAACATCAACGCGCGCACGCGTGAGTCGGTCGCCGATGCGGTCGGCACCGTGGTTGTTGAATCCCATCCGATTGACGAGCGCCTCGTCCCCTGGGAGGCGAAAGAGTCGCGGCTGCGGGTTCCCCGCCTGTGGCTCGGCGGTGACGCCACCGACTTCGACATGGCCGAAGCCGAGCGTCGAGAGTCCGCGCGGGACCTCGGCGTTCTTGTCGAAGCCGGCGGCGACGCCGATCGGGTTCGGGAACTCGCAGCCGAACACATCCGTTCGCAGTCGCGGGTCATCGACGGTGTAGCGGGCGTCGAGGGCGCGTTCGAGCGGCGTGTGCTGGACGCCGTCGAGGAGGGCGTGGGCCGCGCTGTGGGTGGTTTCGGGCGGGAGGCGGAACAACAGTGGTTTCAGAGCATCGTACGCGCGCATCGGGAATGTGTCGTTTGGGCGACTCAGAAGTCGTGCTCGACCTCGTCCTGGTCGGCTTTCTGAATGATGATCTTGTCCTCGCGCACCCGGACGAACACCTCGTCGCCGATGGCCATCCCGGCGACGGCCAGCTCGTCCTCGTGAAGGTTGACGTGGACGTTGTGGTATTCGCCGTCGTCGTCCTTTGCCCCGCTGGGACTCAGTTTCTTTTTCCGTACCATCGCGGAGTCTTGACCGGGGTTCGACGTAGCATACACTTAACGTTACGGTCCGAGCGGCGACCGGATCACCCTCCCCGTCGGTGATCGACGCTTCGATAGGTCCCGATCCGTGTCGACGCCCCGTGCCGGGGATATATTTATAATGTGGCCTGCGTTGGGTTCCCATGGAGCGACCAAAACCATGGCACGTGACACGGACGGTAAGCGAAACTTCGCACTGCGCGAGAGTGATGGGGAAACGAGCGTCTTCTCGGGACGGACGCCACGGCAGGCGGCGTTGAAGGCCGCTCGCCGGCTCGATCCCGCCGATTCGGAGGACGATGCCGGTCGGGCGGATCTCCGACTGCGCGAGAAGGGCACGCAGAAGGTCCATATCTACGAGGGCTGGGCGTGGCGCGAGGACGCACCCGATGACAAACCCGACTGGATGCCCGATCGGATCACGGAGGCGAACGTCTCGAAACAGGGTATCGAACATCTCGAAGAGCTGTAACCCGCGAGCGACGAACCGGGCCGACTTTTTGTTCGACGCGCCGATGTCCACACGCGCGGCCAGACATCCGACCCGACCCGACGCACACGCGCGGGATGAACGGTCGACCTCCAGCCGCGCAACAGCTCTTCGAGGATCACACAGTCATAATAATGACAATTCGCCGTTTTTCGCGGCGATCTCCGCGATCAATCCTTTTGGTAGCAGCAATATTTACGATATCTGGCATCGAACTCCGCTCGGTATAGCAACACACGAGTTCGGCGTGAACGGGCGACACACGGCGTCTCTTCCGACGGGTTTATCCGTTACCCGGGATTCGAATGGAATGCGAAGGTCGGTTGGAAACGATCGACCGAACGACGATCCGACGCCCTTAAGTGGTACAGGGCACTCGGATGGAATGCAGAAAGAAAGCGACACTCGGGGGCCGTTCAACTCGGCTCTCGCCGGATCGCGGTGGGCGAGGTCGGCTCGCTCACCGGGTCGCCGCTTCGAAGGGTTTATACCCTCGAACGGTGTACGAAGAGATCCGAAGGAGATGAGGATTCCGCCCCTGCGGTCCGCCGTCAAGACGGGATCTGACGTTAGCCCTGATAGTTCGGTGACACCCGGTTCGGTCCGCGGTGTCACGAACGCGAACCCGATAGGTGAACACACCCTTGTGTTCCCGCCTAACCCCCCGAGCCTTCGTGCTCGGGACATTCCGGTTGATCCTGCCGGAGGCTATTGCTATCGGGGTCCGATTCAGCCATGCTAGTTGTACGGGTTTAGGCCCGTAGCAAATAGCTCCGTAACACGTGGTCAAACTACCCTCTGGACCGGGATATCCTCGGGAAACTGAGGTCAATCCCAGATACTGCTTTCATGTTGGAACACAGAAAGTCGGAAACGGTCCGCCGCCGGAGGACGTGACTGCGGCCGATTAGGTAGACGGTGGGGTAACGGCCCACCGTGCCGATAATCGGTACGGGTTGTGAGAGCAAGAACCCGGAGACGGTATCTGAGACAAGATACCGGGCCCTACGGGGCGCAGCAGGCGCGAAACCTTTACACTGCACGCCAGTGCGATAAGGGGACCCCGAGTGCGAGGGCATACAGTCCTCGCTTTTCGTGACCGTAAGAAGGTCTCAGAATAAGAGCTGGGCAAGACCGGTGCCAGCCGCCGCGGTAATACCGGCAGCTCGAGTGATAGCCACTCTTATTGGGCCTAAAGCGTCCGTAGCCGGCCGAACAGGTCCGTCGGGAAATCCACCCGCTCAACGGGTGGACGTCCGGCGGAAACCAGTCGGCTTGGGGCCGGGAGACCAGAGAGGTACGTCCGGGGTAGGAGTGAAATCCTGTAATCCTGGACGGACCGCCGGTAGCGAAAGCGTCTCTGGAGAACGGACCCGACGGTGAGGGACGAAAGCTTGGGTCTCGAACCGGATTAGATACCCGGGTAGTCCAAGCTGTAAACGATGCTCGCTAGGTGTGGCGTTGGCTACGAGCCAGCGCTGTGCCGTAGGGAAGCCGAGAAGCGAGCCGCCTGGGAAGTACGTCCGCAAGGATGAAACTTAAAGGAATTGGCGGGGGAGCACTACAACCGGAGGAGCCTGCGGTTTAATTGGACTCAACGCCGGACATCTCACCGGCACCGACAGTGTGCAGTGACAGTCAGTCTGATGGGCTTACTTGAGCCACTGAGAGGAGGTGCATGGCCGCCGTCAGCTCGTACCGTGAGGCGTCCTGTTAAGTCAGGCAACGAGCGAGACCCGCGTCCCTAATTGCCAGCAGCAGCCTTGTGCTGGCTGGGTACATTAGGGAGACTGCCGTCGCTAAGACGGAGGAAGGAACGGGCAACGGTAGGTCAGTATGCCCCGAATGTGCCGGGCGACACGCGGGCTACAATGGCCGAGACAATGGGACGCTACCCCGAGAGGGGGCGCTAATCTCCTAACCTCGGTCGTAGTTCGGATTGCGGGTTGAAACCCACCCGCATGAAGCTGGATTCGGTAGTAATCGCATTTCAGAAGAGTGCGGTGAATACGTCCCTGCTCCTTGCACACACCGCCCGTCAAATCACCCGAGTGAGGTCCGGATGAGGCCGGCGCAACGCCGGTCGAATCTGGGCTTCGCAAGGGGGATTAAGTCGTAACAAGGTAGCCGTAGGGGAATCTGCGGCTGGATCACCTCCTACAGATCGGGATCGGGCCGACGGCCCGACCCACTCGTGTTCGCGTTCGTGACTCGCGGTGCCGACCGGGCACCTACGAACTATCAGGGCTGACAGCAAACGCGAGCCTTCCGTGGCAGTCGGCCTGCGGGAAAACGGAAGGCGGGCCCATAGCTCAGTGGGAGAGTGCCTCCTTTGCAAGGAGGATGCCCTGGGTTCGAATCCCAGTGGGTCCATCCGTCGACTCGACCGAACCGAGTCCCTTAAGTGGGTCTCGGTGGTATACTCGAGTCCGACCGAACCGATGCACCACCCCGTGCAAGCGTGGGTGGGAAGGGTTGAGACGTGCCTCGTGACACTCGGGCACGTCCATGAGACTGTGTGTACGTGCGATCCAGGCGTCCACTGGACCCGTTCAGCGGGTTCATGGATTCTGATTAGAAGACCGTGGCTACTATGCCAACTGGTGGATAGCTCGGCTCGAGTGCCGATGAAGGACGTGCCAAGCTGCGATAAGCTCAGGGGAGCCGCACGGAGGCGAAGAACCTGAGATTTCCGAATGGGAATCCCCACCGCAATTGCTTCGCGCAATGGGGAACGCCGGGAACTGAAACATCTCAGTACCGGCAGGAAGAGAAACCGAACGGGATGTCGTTACTAACGGCGAGTGAACGCGACACTGTCCAAACCGAAGCTTACGGGGCTTTGCCCCACGAGCAATGTGGTGTTCGGACTGGCTCTCAGCACCGGATCGTCTGTGTGAAGTCTCCTGGAATGGAGCGTGAGACAGGGTGAAAACCCCGTAACACAGATCAGTACGGTGTGCGTCAGCTCCAGAGTATCGGGGGTTGGATATCCCTCGTGAATATGGCCGGCATCGACGGCCAAGACTAAACACATCTCGAGACCGATAGTGAACAAGTAGCGTGAGCGAACGCTGAAAAGCACCCCACAAAGGGAGGTGCAATAGGGCTTGAACTCAGTTGGCGATCGAGCGACGGGGCATGAAAGGCGTCTCAGTGAACGACCCGGGGGCGACCCCGCAGTAGCAACCGAGACGAGCCGATGTTCCGTCGTGCGTTTTGAAAAACGAGCCAGGGAGTGTGTCTGCTTGACGAGTCTAACCCGAGTATCGGGGAAGGCGTAGGGAAACCGACATGGCCGCAGTGCGTTCTACGTACGAGGGCCGCCGTGTTCAAGCGCGGGGAGTCAAGCGGACACGACCCGAATCCGGACGATCTACACGATGGCAAGGTGAAGCGTGGCGAAAGCTGCGTGGAGGCCTGTTAGGGATGGTGTCCTACAATACCCTCCCG
The DNA here is from genome assembly GCF_024508235.1 of Halococcus qingdaonensis. Lineage (NCBI taxonomy): Archaea > Methanobacteriati > Methanobacteriota > Halobacteria > Halobacteriales > Halococcaceae > Halococcus > Halococcus qingdaonensis. The sequence goes on from NZ_CP101943.1 coordinate 2,645,521, forward strand.
TGACCAGTGTGTAGGGGTGAAAGGCCCATCGAGTCCGGCAACAGCTGGTTCCGACCGAAACATGTCGAAGCATGACCTCCGCCGAGGTAGTTCGTGGGGTAGAGCGACCGATTGGAGGGACCGACTCCGAGAGGAGTCGGCCCTCCTGTCGAACTCCGAACCTACGAACGCCGTCGACGCGGGGAGAGCGGTGTGCGGGGTAAGCCTGTGCACCATGAGGGAGACAACCCAGAGCTTGGTTGAGGTCCCCAAGTGTGGACTAAGTGCGATCGAAGGTGGTTCCGAGCCATAGACAGCCGGGAGGTGAGCTTAGAAGCAGCTACCCGCTAAGAAAAGCGTAACAGCTTACCGGCCGAGGTTTGGAGCGCCGAAAATGATCGGGGCTCAAGTCCACCACCGAGACCTAGCGGCGCACTGTATAGTGCGATCCAGTAGGTCGGCGCTCCGTTTGGGTGGAAGTACGGGCGAGAGTTCGTATGGACCGAACGGTGACGATAATCCTGGCCACAGTAGCAGCGGTAGTCGGGTTAGAATCCCGACGGCCTCACGGACAAGGGTTCCTCGGCAATGTTCGTCAACCGAGGGTTAGCCGGTCCTCAGTCTTACCGCAGTTCGAGTAAGACGAATCGGGAAACTGGTTAATATTCCAGTGCCCGCGTGCAATCATGCCGACGCCTCGGGGTCGACCGAGCCGGGCACTCGCCCGGTCGAATCACCAAAACTCGTGGAAGCCGTAACGGCACGAAGCGGGCGAACGGTGAGATAGAGAAATTCGGTCCAACCTGGGGCCCGTGAAAAGGCGCACGCGGTCCGTACCCAGATCCGACACAGGTGTCCGTGGCGGCGAAAGCCAAGGCCTGTCGGGGACAACCGACGTTAGGGAATTCGGCAAGTTAGTCCCGTACGTTCGCAATAAGGGATGCCTGCCTCGGAATGAGGCAGGTCGCAGCGACTCGGACGCTCCAACTGTCTAATAGCAACACAGGTGACCGCAAATCCGCAAGGACTCGTACGGTCACTGAATCCTGCCCAGTGCGGGTATCTGAACACCCGGTACAACGGGACGAAGGACCCGTCAACGGCGGGGGTAACTATGACCCTCTTAAGGTAGCGTAGTACCTTGCCGCTTCAGTAGCGGCTCGCATGAATGGATGAATGAGAGCGTCACTGTCCCAACGTTGGGCCCGGTGAACTGTACGTTCCAGTGCGGAGTCTGGAGACCCCCAAGGGGAAGCGAAGACCCTATAGAGCTTTACTGCAAGCTGTCGCTGGGACACGGTCGCTAGTGTGCAGGATAGGTAGGAGTCGTCACGCAGGCACCCGCGCTAGCGGGCCGCCGAGACACCACTGAAATACTACCCACTAGTGACTGTGACCCTTACTCCTGGCGGAGGACACCGGTAGCTGGGCAGTTTGACTGGGGCGGTACGCGCTTGAAAGAATATCGAGCGCGCCCGAAGATCACCTCATCCGGGTCGGAGACCCGGAAAAGAGCGTAAGAGCAAAAGGTGGTCTGACAGTGTTCTCTCCAACACGGGAACGCTGACGCGAAAGCGTGGTCTAGCGAACGGATGAGCCTGCTTGATGCGGGCCATTTACGACAGAAAAGCTACCTTAGGGATAACAGAGTCGTCACCGGCAAGAGCACATATCGACCCGGTGGCTTGCTACCTCGATGTCGGTTCCCTCCATCCTGCCCGTGCAGCAGCGGGCAAGGGTGAGGTTGTTCGCCTATTAAAGGAGGTCGTGAGCTGGGTTTAGACCGTCGTGAGACAGGTCGGCTGCTATCTATTGGGGGTGTCATGGTACCTGACGGGAACGATCGTATAGTACGAGAGGAACTACGATTGGTCGCCACTGGTGTACCGGTTGTCCGAGAGGGCACGTGCCGGGCAGCCACGCGACACGGGGTAAGAGCTGAACGCATCTAAGCTCGAAACCCACCTGGAAAAGAGGTACCGCCAAGGTCACTCGTAGAAGACGAGTTCGATAGACTCGGGGTGTACGCGCCGAGGCAACGAGGCGTTCAGCCCGCGAGCACTAACTGACCGAGCCACATCAGTCATATCGCATTGGAATCCGTCCTGCTGGACGGGTCCAGGCGCTAACTGGATCGCACGTATCATACACTCACAGCAGACCCGAACGCATCGGCCCACCGATCACAGGTTTACGCGGTTCGACTCCGCGGATCGGCATTAAGGCGGCCACAGCGGCGGGGCGACTCCCGTACCCATCCCGAACACGGCAGATAAGCCCGCCAGCGTTCCAGCGAGTACTGGAGTGTGCGAACCTCTGGGAAAACTGCCTCGCAAGAGGGGCCAAGTGTGAGCCCAGGAGCGCAATCGGTAGTACACGCAGGGTCCGTCCCGGTGGAACCCGAGACCGCTCCGTTACAACGGCTCATAACTAGTGGTTCGCCGCCTCCCATTCATACCTCGAGCTACCGTTTTCGGTAGCTCACTCATCATCACTCGCGGAGTGGCAATGCTCGGTAGCAAACCGCTACCGTTATGCCAATCAGTCCAGTAGTCCCAACTGCGCCAAGGTGGCAGAGTCCGGCCTAACGCAGCGGCCTGCAGAGCCGCCCATCGCCGGTTCAAATCCGGCCCTTGGCTTATACCAATTTCTTCACAATCCACGCGAAGAGTGTCAACTCTACTCTACTATCTCTGGTTGATGTATTTGGTGACATTTCTCTCGCTCTCTTCAACACTGATAGTGAAAGCTACACAGCTGAACCGCCCGATTCTAATTTACACAATACCGTAGAAGACGGTTCCGGGGATGCAAACCCGGGGCTTCGAGACAGGGAGATCGGCCGCGTACAAGCAAAACTGCGCGACAGTCACGTCACGACACGCACTAGGTGAGCGTGGGCAACGCGGAGGGGTGAGGTGAGTCTGAATGTCGAATGCAGGGCTCTCCCTCACCCAGCAGCCACCGCTCTCCTGCTGTGGCCGTCATGCTTGATGCACCCATCGGTGTGATCTGGCAACGCATCGTCGCCAATTCTGGATTCCAGCAGGCGCTCGATACGGGAGTGAATGAACTCGTTGGCCACCTTCACGCGGGCCAACGCGCGTTCGCGCTCGAACAGCACGGCGTGACCGCACTCGATGGACTATACGCGAGCGTCGTCGCAGCCCTCGCTGATACAGACCCCATTCGCGAGCAGCGCCGCGAGCAAGCGCTCCAACGCACTGAAGAGTTCGGAGCGGCCGAACGGACGTCTTTCTGGATACATGCGCCGGTTGAGGACATTGAAGATGGACCTCTCGCTGTGTTACGAGCTAGTGAAGTGACACCAACCGTCGCCGTGGAGATTGACCATACGTTTGCCGAGTTGAATGCCAACCAGCGTACCGAAGTTCTTGGACTGCTTGCTGACCTCGCTAGTGCCGTTGACCTCCACATTGTAGCGACCGGCCGCTGGCAACGCAAGCTCGCGCGCGAATACCGCGAACAACCACCCGGCGTTAGCGAACAATACACTGCAGGCCCCTCCGCAGGCACCATTACTCAGCGCGTCGAGGCTGCTCGTGAAGCGCTTGATGCCGATAGCCGGAAAGTCCAATCCTTCGGCAGCTCGCCGGAGAGACTGCAGAGACGCTTTCGTACAACGCGCTCTACGCGACCCACGATGTCTCGAACGGTGCCGTCCGCCAGTGTTTCACGACTGGCAACTCATCGCTCGCGGACCTCGGACTCGTCGAAACGGTCTCGCGGGCCACAGGGAGGGGCAACGCGGTTGAACTGCTTGCCGCTGGTCGCGGCACTTCTGTTCTGGCGAGACTCCGACGAGTCCGTCAGTCTTCGTGCAAATGCTCATCTTCAGCATCGCGGGTGGACGCGAGGCTGTGCGAACGACTGTCGAATTGATCGAGATTGCGAGTCTCCTGGCCACGTTGGTGACACGAAGACGTTGGATCCTTCACCTAGCCAGCACCCATCAGCAATTCACCGACACCGGACGGTACGCCTCTAATGTTGCCGACGACGTGCGTCTCTCGGTTGTATTGAAGATCCAACTCGGATCATCGGACCCGCAGATAGCGATCGAGACCGCAAGCACCGCGAATTGACCAGTGGTTCCGAGTTCAACCGCCGAGTGAATAGGCACATTTTTAATTTAGGATGACGAGTGGATGGTATGGCGGCACATAGCTCTCAGAGTGCCGGTGGGACTTCGCCCGAACTTCCAGATGTTCTCCCGTTTGATCTCCACCCGCTTACACGACTGAGTTGGGAATTGGGGCTACGTACCATCGAGGATAATGAAACCGCAGTTTTGGGTAAATGGGAACAGACAGCCAGCTCGTGGATACTGTCGGTGTTCCAAGCTACAAGTAATACCGTCATCATGCGTATCACGACGCCTGTTGGCAGAGAGAGATTTTACGGAACAACACATTCGGATCTACATACAGCACTGCCGAGTCTTGCTTCAGCCCCATACTGGGAGCAACTGCCGAACTGAGTACCAGGCTCGCGCCTCCGTTTGGTACTTTATCGAACGGCTTCGAGAGCGGCGTCAACACGCTCGTCGCCAGCTTCAGTGTCGAGGTACCATTGCCGTCGCTGGGGTCCTTGTCGATGTTCGTGAGTGTCTGGCGGGTGAGACTCGAGAGATCGCACGCGACCGTACGATAGGATTTAGTCTTGCTCTCGCGCTTTGTTGGAATGAATGGCAAAGCTGGCAGACGGGGGGGGGGCGGACGCGCGCCAGACATGGAGCTCTCGATGATAGGTAGGTAGTGGTGGGAGAGCGAGGAGAGAAACGGTGGGCCACGAGTTTCAAAACGAGAGGCGACCAACTGTCAGTGATCGATTGATGATTGAGCGTGGTCCGCCGAAACGCGTCGTCGCGGAAGTATGTATTCCGGACGGCGAGGGCGGAGAGATTTGTGCGCAGGCGCGCGAACCGCTTGGTGATACCGGGCGAGCATGGGTGGACTGCCGGAGTCGTGCGCGGAAGCTTGCGGAAGCCGCCCGCTGTAATTCGTGGTTAATAGTGCTAGCAATCAGTACCCATTTTCACTCGTTACTGGAACCGTTTTGCTGATCGGCTTTTTCGAAGGCACTGGTCATCTGATCGGCGAGTTCGCCGGCTTCGATATGCGAGGAGTGCTCGCGGACGACCTCTTCGGAGTTGTCAAGCGCTCGGGCAGCGGCTGCATGACCTGACGTACGTACCAGGACATCGGATTTATACGGTCCGGTTCTGACTGCTATCTATGGCTTCGACCGCGTACGAAAGGTATCGGTTGGCGATGGAAGAGCGGGAGTTCCCGCTGGCGTATCTCGACCGCGACGCGCTCGACGCCAATATCCGAACCACGCGTCGGCGTGCCGGCAACCTTCCGGTGCGGGTCGCATCGAAATCCGTCCGGTGTCGGGACGTGCTCCGCTACATCCTTGACCACGAGGGATTTCGTGGCGTCATGTGCTATACCGGTCACGAGGCGGCTCATCTCGCGGCCGACGGGTTCAACGACCTGCTCGTCGCCTACCCGGTGTGGCACAGAGGCGAACTCGAAGCCGTATGTGATGCCATCGAGAAAGGAACTCGCGTCGTACTCATGGTCGACGACCCATCTCACATTGAGCGTATTGGCGAAATTGCCACTAAAAACGACATCGAAGTTCCGGTCTGCATCGATATCGACATGTCGACCGAGTATTTCGGGATCCATTTCGGCGTCCGGCGGTCGGGTGTGAGGACGCCGGATGGGGCGCTCTCGCTGGCTGAAACCATCGCCGACGCGGAGGATATCGAACTCGTTGGCGCGATGGGCTACGAGGCGCAGATCGCTGGACTACCGGACGACAGCCCATCGAACAACGCCGTGACGAACGCCATCGTTCGCGGGTTGAAGCACCGGTCCGCACTAACGATGCGCCAACGGCGCGAGCGGGTCGTCGCGGCGCTCGAACGTGCGGGCCACGACCTCATGTTCGTCAATGGTGGTGGCACAGGAAGTGTAGAAGTAACCTGCCGGGACGTCTCAGTGACGGAACTCACAGTCGGATCGGGATTCTACGCACCACACTTGTTCGACCACTATCGAGGATTTCAGTACGAACCCGCGGCGGGGTACGCCGTCGAAATCGTCCGCCAGCCCACTTCCGATATCTACACCTGTCGCGGTGGTGGCTACGTTGCAAGCGGCTCAACCGGTGTCGACAAGGCTCCCGCGCCACATCTTCCCGCGGGTGCCTCGCTGCTCTCGAACGAGGGCGCAGGTGAGATACAGACGCCGATTGAATACGATGGGCCGGTTGAGCTCGCTCTCGGCGACCCGATCCTGTTCCGCCACGCGAAGGCGGGCGAACTCTGCACGCGTTTCGAGCAACTCCACGTGGTTGCTGACGGCGACCTCGTGGACCGATACCCAACCTATCGCGGCGACGGGGAGTGTTTTTTATGAGCGATGGCTGTAAGAAAACGCCGGAGCAATGATTCGCTGGCGCAACTGGTCGGGAGCGGTGTCGTGTCGGCCGGAAAGCTACTACGAGCCGATGACCGAGGCCGAACTCCGGCGTATCGTCGCGCACCACGCCGACGAGCGAACGATTCGTGTCGTGGGGTCGGGCCACTCGTTCTCGCCCGTCGTGCCGACGGACGACGTACTCCTCTCGCTCGGATCGTATACCGGCGTGACGGCCATCGATCGGGAGCGTCGCCAAGCGACCGTCCGGGCGGGCACGCGCCTCGACGATTTGAACGCCGAACTCGCGGGTCACGACCTCGCGCTTTCGAACATGGGCGACGTGGATCGTCAAACGATTGCGGGCGCGCTGGCGACTGGCACCCACGGCACCGGTATCGATCTCGGCATCCTCGCCACGCAGGTCGTCGAATTACGGCTCATCACTGCCGAGGGCGAAGTCGTAACGCTCTCACCCACCGACGGCGACGTGTTCCGGGCCGCACGACTCTCCCTCGGCGCGCTCGGCGTCGTGAGCGAGGTCACCCTTCAGCTCGATTCGGCCTACAAGCTCCGCGAGCGCACGCGAACGGCTCCGCTTGATGCCGTGCTCGACAATCTCGAACCGCTCCGCGAAAACCACCGTCACTTCGAGTTCTTCTGGTTTCCCCACACCGATACCGCGCTCGTCAAGACGCTCGACAAAACTCGAAAGCCGGAAACACGCTCGCTACCGTTCACTGTGGACGAGCGCGCCGAAAACCTCGCGTTGGGCGGACTGTGTCGGTTGTCAAACCGCTTCTCACGTCTCTCACCGTACTGCGGGCGGGTCGCCGCTGGCACCCTCACCGATGGCGAGACGGTTGGCCCGAGCCACGAGGTGTTTCCCACTCGGCGCACAGTTCGGTTCAACGAAACTGAGTACGGTGTTCCGGCTGACGAGGGTGCGGCCGTCGTGCGCGAGATCCGCGACCACATCCGCCGCGCGGAGCCGACAGTGTTGTTTCCGGTCGAGTTTCGGTGCGTCGCTAGCGACGACATTCCTCTGAGTCCCGCTTACGGCCGCGATTCGGCTTTCATCGCTGTCCACAAGTACCACCGCAAGCCCTATCGCTCGTACTTCGACGCCTGCGAATCGATCTTCGACGCGCATGATGGCCGGCCGCACTGGGGGAAAATGCACTCGCTCGACACCGAACGCCTCCGATCGCGCTATCCCGAATGGGACACGTTCGAGGAGGTCCGGCGCTCGTTCGATCACGACGGGGCCTTCCTCAACGACCACCTCGAAGATCTGTTCGCGCCGTAATCGTGGCCACCCAAACGCGCCTCAGCGCTCGCGAAACCACCGCGAGAGCACTCCGAGCGCCTGTCCCGAGAGTCCCGATTGCCGCCACACCGAGAGCGATTCGTGGCGCTCGGCGTTCGCTTCGACCGCGCTTCGCTCGATGGGGAACGGTTTGTACTCGAAGCTCTCGTAGGGTTCGAGCTGATCAGTGAGTCGGGCCGGCGGGTCGCCGACGACTGCCTTGGGTAGCTCGCCGAGTCGAAGATGGCCCGAGTTGCCGGGCGGCAGGATACCCCTTCCTTCGCCGGTGGCGAGCGAGACGACCTGATTCCAACTCCCACGGTTGACCAACTCGATTTCCGGACCCTCAGCCGCACTGATGGCCATGAATCCGGTCGTTCTTGCTTCCTGCCGCCACGCCGATGGGTCTCCGGTCCCGAATCGGTCGGCCAGCGTCTCGCGTGCGCGTTCGAGCGCGGTTTGCACCGTTTTTTCGCGGTCCTCGCCGAGCCAGTCGTGGCCCGTCCGTCCGGCGAGCGCATCGACGACCGTGACCTCGCGGATGGTGCGGCCGTGATCGCCGGCGTGGGGGTCCTCGTCCGCGCCGAGGTCGATTTCGGTCGGCGGGTCGAACCGGAGTTCGGGCGTCCGGTCACCGAGTTCGTCCCTAAAGGCGAGTTCCTGTAGCTCTCTACGCACCGTCTCCCAGATCGCAAATCCGGGAAGATACCGTCCGTTTTCAGTCTCCCACGTGTACTCCGCAGCGGCCCACCGTTCGAGTTCGTCGGCGATGGCGTCCATCCCAGCCTCGCGGGCCGCTTCGACGAAGACGGGCGTCGAAGCACCGGCTATCGGGCTTCGGGTTGCGACGTCTCGAAGGATGCCCGCCACGTCGTCGAGCGAGAGCGGACCGTCCGCGATGGCGTCCTGCGTGAGGTCGTCGAGCAGGTCGACACGATGGATCGACCCCCACCGTCCCGCGGCGTCGCCGGCCCGCCAGCCCGCGACGGGCGCGTTGTTCCACTGGACGAAATACCCCGAATCGGGATTTCGCACCGTCATGTTCATTCCTGTGCCGGTCGTCATCGATTCCCAGCGGTGGTCGCTGCCGGGGGCAGGAAACCGATGGTCGAGGGAGGGATTGCGATCGGGGACCTTCCCGGTGTGGACGAACGCGATGTCCTCGTCGTCGGCGTAGATGAAATTGAACGTAAAGGGGAACTCGGCAAGCTGTGTCTCGAACTCCTCGAAACTCTCCTGTCGACCGAGTTCGGCCCACGCGAACACGCCCTCAAGTTCGTCGCCTCGCGTCGTGGTGCGTTGACACCACGCGACGTGCTCGTCGGGGTTCCACGCGACGACGGGCATCGAATCTCCCCGCTCTTCGATGTAGGCGAGTTCTTGCTCGACGGTTCCACGGGGCCAGTCACCGTTACCGAGCGCACCGAGGAGTGATGGCCGATGAACGACGGTCTCCGTCTCCATCCGCCGCCACTCGCCGTTCCACCGATACCGATGACGGTCTTCGGGATGAACTTCGACCGCGATGGTATCGACCTGGTCATCGTAGCCACTGGTGACCGTCCACGCGAATTCGGGTGTGCGGCCGATGACGACGCCCGGCGTGCCGACCACGCCGACGCCGGCGACGTCGAAGCCGGCACCATGAAGACCGATTTCGTGGATGACCGGTGGGGCAAAATATCCCATCTGCGGGCCGCCGAACAGCATCGGTCCGCCGGTATCGGTGTGCTCGCCAGCGACCGCGAGCGCGTTCGATCCCCACCGAAAGCCCGAGAGCGCGCCGGTCGCCCGCCGAACCGACGCACCGATGCCACCGTTGAGCACCTCGGCATCGATACCCCACGGCTCCGCATCGGCCGCGGCATGGGCGAGTTCTAACTGCTCGTCGGGAACGGTCTCATAGCCGGGAATCGATTCATCGCTCTCAACCGTTAGTTCCGCGGCATCGATGGTGGGGGAGTGTTCGTCGGGAATCGACAGCCAGTTCAGGTCGCCGTAGGCCTCGTAGGACGCTCGCTCGTCGCCGAGGGAGTCGGCCAGTTCGGCAAAGTTCTTCGCGTTCTCCAGTTCTGTGCCGCCATCGACGCCGAAGAAGCCGACCATGTACGCGAGGACCGCGACGCTATCGACCGGTGACCACGGCTCGGGGGCGTGGCCGAGCGCGAGAAATTCCGCCGGAAGGTCGCGGTCTACGAGGCACTCTATCAGTCGTCGATTCACACCACCGGAAAAGCCTTCGAGCGCAACCCGCGTAACGGTACTTGCAGCGTCGTACTGAGCTTTCAGTTCGTCGCGAGAGTAGAGGTCACGTGTAACTTGCACATCCGAGTCGAGCTGCATCGGCCCGAGTACGCTTGCGCTGTCACCGTAGCCGATGTGCCGGAGCGCGTCCATCTCGAACAGTCGGTCGCGGGCCTGCACGTAGCCGTTCGCATACGAGAGCGCATACAGTTCGTCCTCGTCGACGTACTCGTCGCGGTCCTCGACATAGACGTGCGTGACGCCGTGTGCGTCGGTCAGCAACTCGACCGCTGGTATCTTATCGCGCATCGTTCCGTTGTTCCGTGGCACACGGAGAAGCTCTGTTCCGGCTATATCCGGGTTTTGAGTCCGGTCACACCATCGGTCTACCGCCGGGCACTTGACGAAGACTTGCTGCGTGGTCGGTCGACTGGGGGATGAGTACGGCTGCGGTGTACGCCGCCGCGTGACAGGCCGATATCCCCCGATCACTCGATGAAGTCGCTGCTGTTTCTCGTATTGAGCATCTCCGGATCACACGAGCGTATCGCCACCTCACCCGCGAGTTAGGGCTCGAAATCGACGAAGATCGACAAGTCTCGTAAGTCAGCTTGACGATAGTAGGGAAATTCTGTATGGGCGGCTTCGAAACCAGAATCGGTAGTTCCCAACTGAAATCTCAACATCTCCTCTGAACCGGTGTGCTATCGAGGTAAACATCGTAGTGGACCGGTTGGCTGGAGGTCAGAAGCGCCGCTGCGTACTCAACGCTTCCCAGCATCGACTCCTCACGAACCCAGCCAACAGCTGGAGCTCACGAAGGGCACCCCCGAGGCCGCGGGCTGGCCTCAGCCCGCGGCCGCGGTGTATGCGTCCGGCACGCCGACACCATTCATCTCGATCTTCCACCGCCGCTCCAACTCTTCTTCCAACGCGTGTCGAATCCAGTCACAGAACACCGAGAACGTGAACTCCTCGGGCAGGTCGCGCCCGCCTCGGCGAGGGCGGGCGACGACCGCCCATCGTAGCACCAACCACAGGTTCTCCAGCAGAAAGCTCACCACCACGAACGCAAACCGCACGATCGGATCTTGCGTCGACGTTACCGCTCGTGCACTCCGAAACAGACGGTAGCTCGATTCGATCGCTGACCGCTTTCGGTAGCAGTGTTCGACCTGTGTAGGCGTGCGATCGCCCAGATCGCACGCCGCGTACCCTCGGACCACTTCACCATGCTTGCCGCGATCGCCGTTCTGATACGAGACAGAGACTGCGAGCGGGAAGCGCAGTTCCCGCTCGCTGTCCTTGTACATCCGGTAGGTCGTCATGTACGATTTGTGCGTCTCAAGCTTCTCTTCGAGCCGGTCGCCTTTCTCGGCGACCGGCACGACAGTCGCGGCGATCTCTCGTGAGCGGCGGATGACGCGCTCGTTGTAGAAGCCCGAATCAGCCAGTAGCAGCTCGATCTCGAAGGGATAGGCCTCGACGCGGTCGAGGACGCGCTCGACCGCGTCGGCCTGCTTCTCGTCGCTGCGGACGTACGTCATCGCGAGCGTGATCGGTTTCCCGTTCGAGACGAGGTAAGCAGTGCAGTATCGGTGGCAGGTCGTGGTACCGTCTTTGGGGCTCATTCGACAGAGTTCGCCTACCTCGTCGCTGTAGGTGCCGTGATAGGGGTTATCGACGAAATCGATGGAGACGATCCTCGACCGGTCAGGGTCGAGGATCGTCATAGCCAACTGCATGAACAGGAGGTTAGCGGCGAATTCGAGCCAGCCTCGATCGAGCGTGTGGAGCCACTCGAAGACAGTATCGTCACAGGGAGCCTCGTGATTCTCGGCACAGACCTCTCGAATGGAGCTCTGATTGGTGCTGGCAAGGATAACGACGGACCAGATGTCGCCAGGATCGAGGGGCGAGCCCTCGATCCCTGGCAAGGGAAGCTCTCCGATCACATCCGCCGCTACACCTTTGACATCCCACGCCGAAAGGAAGCCGTCTGGTTGCGGTAATTCTAACACATTCACCCAACCAGACATCTTCTGCAATCAGACCGACGCTTTAGCTCCGCCTCTCAACTCGATTGGGAACTACCGAGAATGGGCTCGCATTCGGAACTGCTACTCCCATCGACAGAACGAACTGTAGTGTGGTGCCCGTTCGAGGGCGAATTCGTCGAGGATAACGGTTGAATCGTTAACGCCTCGGTCTCACGGAGATTCTTGTCGAGTTCGATGCGCATCAGAATCAGAGCGATCTGGACCCACTCGGCGTACCCGCTGTCGCCGTTCGGCGCAGCGGGTACGTCCGGGTCGTCGACGTACTTCTTGGCAAGCTTCTTACACTATCGGGCTAGTGGTCGTTTTGACCTCATACCGCAAGACGGCGTCCAATTCCCCACATGTCTCACGAAAAACCCGAGAAATCGGCTGAGAACAGTCTCAGCTAGCGCTGCAACAAGGCATTCCTCAAGCCACCTCAACTAGACAGTGCCTCTTGACGGCTTCAGCATGCGATTGGAACTTTCCAATCGATACTTACTGTTGTTACGGTCCCGATTCGAGCGCTACCCGTTGAGTGAATCTCGCTCTCAAAAGCCATCTCTGGGTGGGAATACCTGCTGATGAGATCGTGCCCAATGTTTTCCCAGCTCGTGAATCTCTGTTTTTAGCATTATACAAAGCTCAAATAATCCTGGGCCCACTCTCTATACACTGATAAAGCGCGATCCGACAACCGGATTTTTGTGCTGGCACTGCAAGTGTTTTGCAGCTAGCTTGGTTACGAGCGAACGACCGGAATTGATGGACGCGTTCCCTTCTCTACAACAGGAAATAGGCGCACTGTGGTCCGATGGAAAAGGAAAGAAGCTAATCGCGATTGCTCTCGGATGGGGGCTCTTGAACGGAACTCGGATGATCTATCCAGTGTTGTTGCCGTCGTTGAGCGAGAACTTTGATCTTACGCTCACCACTGCTGGCCTGTTAGTAACGATTATCTGGGTCACCTACGCGATCGGTCAGGTCCCAAGTGGCGTTCTGGCTGATCGATACGGTGAGCGGACGATATTGACAACAGGGCTGATGATCGTCGCTGGTGCCGTGTCGTTGGTGGTTCTCGCTCCGTCGACGTGGAGCCTGTTCGCTGCAACCGGACTGATCGGTGTCGGATTGTCTCTGTATCCGGTCGCACGGATTACTGCTCTCTCGGATCTCTACCCTGATCGCATCGGTCGTGTGCTGGGAATAACGATGGCAGCGGGTGACACTGGACAGACAGTCCTCCCGTTGATTGCTGGTGTCCTCATCGGTCTCACATGGCAGGTGGGTCTTGTCTTTGTCGTACCCCTCCTCGTCGTTGTTGCGATCGCTGTCTGGCGAGTTCTTCCATCAACAGTCTCGTCGGACACAGCACGCACGGAACTGTCTCTCCAGCGGGCGAAGACTGTTCTTCGGGAGCTCTACCATCCGACACTGGTGATCATGGCGATTATTCTGTTTTTGTATATCGGTGTTCTACAGACGTTCTCGGCGTTTTATCCCACCTATCTGATCCACGAAAAGGGATTTTCCTCGACGGCAGCAAGCGCGTTGTTCAGTCTGTTTTTCGCGTTCGGGATCGCTGCCAAGCCGCTTGCTGGCGTTGCATACGATGTGATCGGTATTCGGCGCTCACTGCCACTCGTCCTCGGTGGAGCAATCCTCGGATTTGCTCTGCTGCCGTTTCTCACCAATTTTTGGTTGCTCGCAGGGGACACGGTTCTGATCAGTTCGATGCTTGGTTCGGGCGCAATCACTCAGTCGTACCTCTCGGAGACGATTCCACCGGAGATTGAAGGGACTGGACTGGGAGCTGTCCGGTCAAGCGCTTCTTTGTTGGCTTCTACAGGTCCGGTGCTCTTCGGCGCGGTCGCCGAGCGTGGTTTCTTCGACGAGGGCTATCTCGCGTTGGCGCTTCTCATGGGTATCGTCACGATACTCACTCTTCGACTTCCCAATCAAACAGAGTAGAGTGGCTCGGTTCTGCTCACCTTGTGTAACAGTTCGCCGATTTCAAAAGATCAGAGTTACATAAGGGTATCCGATATCGGTGGCTTTCAAAGACATACACTCCGTTCATCGAATCGAATTTCGTACTCACACTCGAGGTTAGAGAGCTAAGCACGAGTAAAACAGTACCGATTCAAAGAACCTCTTCAGGTACTGTCTCGGATTCTATCACGTGTGGCCCGCCACTGGCTGGGATGCGGGCAACTTCTTCTGCATTCGCGTAGTTGATGACCGAAATTTCGTTTTCGCCCCTCACCGGGACGAATGCGTGGTCGCCGTCGGGGGTTGTCTGCACCCAGTAGGGGTACTTGCCCACTGGAATCGTTTCGACCAGCTCGAAGTCGGCTCGGCGGATAATCGCAGCGTACCACGAGGTGGTTCCGGCGACATAGATGTACTTGCCGTCGCCCGAGAGACCGATACCGTGATGGGCCGACTGGACAGGGAAGTCACGCTCGCGTTCTGGGACGTGGTTGGTCTTCGGCAGGTATCGGGTGCGGGTTATTCGGTCTTTCTTCGTGTCGTACTCGTGGAATCCGTGGAAATATGAAATCTGTACGTAGATCTTCTGGCCGTCTTCGGTGATGGCAAACGGACGAACGCCGTTTTCGAAGTCGACCGTACGCACCGTTTGCATCGACTCGGGGTCGACGAACGAGAGTTGGTGCGGGAGGGGGTCCCAATTGGAGTCCGGATAGACCATGTTCCCAAGGCTACCGTTGATGAGCATCTTCTCGTTCCCAAGGCTCGGGATTTGATGGAGGTGGTTGCCATGAGGAAAGTTTCGAATGGACACTTTCCCTACGATGGTGCCCGTATCGGCGTCAATCTTGATGATCTGATTGGAGGTGAGATCGGAGGTATAGAGATAATCGCCGTTATCGGAGATCACCTGATGGTCGGTACGGAGAGTGACGGGGTCTGTCTCCCAGAGTTTCTCACCGGTCTCGATGTCGATGGCCAGGATGTCGCCAACGTGACCCCGGGAAGCATACAGCGTCCGGCCGTCCGGCGAGACATTCGCGTGTTCTAGGTAGTTCTCTCGGAGGAACGTGTTCAACAGTTTTGGTGTGGAATGGTCAAGAGAATCTTCCAACTTGTCCTCTTTATTTTGGTCCGGGTAGGTATCGATTGACTTGATCGGCTCGAAGGTTTCGGCGTCGGAGAGGCTGACCGTTCCGTCCTTTGCATTTCCGGTGAACATCACGTTCCGTTCTGATGTCTCGGCACCGGCAGCTACTCCGACGAGTCCGCCGAGTGCGGCAGTTGCTCCGATAGCGGCCCCGCTTCGTAGGACTGCCCGTCGGGATGAACTGGAACGGTCTTCACGGCTGGCTGTAGAGTCAGTCGCTCGATTCGTGTCTTGTTTCTCGCTTACCCATACCCAGTCCGTTTCGGTAGTTTTGGTCATAGTTTGGCCGCTTCGCTGTGTTATATGTTCACGAAGGTAATATCCATTTCCGGATATACTAGGTGGATTAAAGCATTCACTCTAGCTTGCGCGGCAAATAGCTCAAGAGCTACCCTAGAACGCCAAATATAAGTCCGGAATCCTCGGTCGATATCGATGTGTCTGGTCATGTTTGATGAACCAGCAGTGTTCCGTTCCGGCAACAGCGGCGGAAGATCTCAACGATCAATTCCTACTCTTCAGATTTGTTCCCATCTTTCTCAGTTTGCATGTCACTGACTACGTCTCGTTTGACGTCAGTGGGAAGGGTTCCGCTCGGTTGGATCGGATCGTTGAGCGATGTCTTTGCAGTCCGCAGGGTTTGCTCTTTGACTGCGAGTTGTTCGACCTGTTTGCGGGTGTAAGGATGGGGAATATAGTCGAAGTTAACGTACTCATCAAGTTGTTCAGTCAGTCGGGCAGGCTCGTCACCCGAAATACGAGTGGATAGCACCTCTCCAAACGAAAGATAGCCGGTATTGCTCGGGGCAAGAACGTGTTTCGATCCATCGAGTCCCTCCCCCATCGCGATCGCCTGATTGTACGTGGCGCGATTGATCATATCGATGGTCGTCTGCGTGCTGCCACCGAGCGACCGAAACGTGGACTGTCGCACGTCGCGTTGCCAGTTCGCGGGATCGGCGCTTCCATAGCGATCTTCGAGGGTGTGACCAGCACGTTGGAGCGCTTCCGTAAGCGTGGAGCGCTGGCGACGTTTCCGTTCGGCCGTGCTGAGACCACGCTCGTCGACATCTTCGAACCATGAGTGTGTCGTTCGGCCAGCAAGTGCATCGACGAGTACTGTGTCCTGCTCAGCGTTGCCGTGATCGCCAGCATGGCGTGCCTGTGGCGGCTCGAACGTAAGTGAGGGCGTCTGTTCACCAAGCTCATCCGAGAACACGAGTGATTGGAGCTCTCGTCGAGTTTCTTCCCAGATTGCCATTCCGCCCGAATCGTAATGGCCGTTATCGTTCTCGTCGCGCCACTCGTAGTTCGTCTCTTTCCACGTTTCGATCTCCGCGGCCATCGCTTGCAACTGGCGATCGTCGCTGTTCTTTCCAGCCTTGATGAGTGCTGGGACAGTATAGGACGCGGCAGCGTCGTGGATCGAAACGCTGTCGATGACCCCCTCCACATCATCGAGTGATAGCGGACCATCGTCAAGCGCCTGCTGAGTGTATTGATCAAGCAGTTCGGCCCGATGGATCGAGCCCCAGTTGCGGGATTTGTCACCGGCACGCCACTCGGCACAGGGGCCGTTGTTCCAGTTGACGACGTAGCCACGCGACGGATTCGTGTAGTGGGTGCCGAGCCCCAGTCCGACCTGCATTCCGTTCCACTCGTGGGCCGATCCGGGTGCGGGAAGACGGTGATCGAGCGACGAGTTGCGATCGGGCACCTTCCCCGTATGGATGAAGGAGATATTCTCGTCGTCGATATAGTGAAAGTTGAACGTGAATGGGAACTCGGAGATCTGTTCTTTGAACCCGTCGAGATCGTCTCGCTTACCGAGGGTCGCCCACATGAACGCGCCTTCGAGCTCCTCGTATCGTGTCGTGGTTCGTTGACACCACGCAACCCGTTCGTCCGGGTTCCACGCCACCACGGGCATCACTGCGCCGTCTTCTTCGATTCGAGCGACTTCCTGTTCGACGATCCGAACGTCGGGATCGCCGTTGACGATGGATGCAGGGATCGATGCGCGATGTTTGACTGTCTCCGTGGTCATCTCGTGCCACTCGCCGTTCCATTTGTACCGATGCTTGTCGTCGGGATGGAGATCGACAGCGATGGTATCGACCTGATCGTCGCGACCGCTCGTGACCGTCCACGTGAACTCGGGTGTGCGACCGATGATGACACCCGGGGTGCCCACGACGCCGGTACCAGTCACGTCGAAGCCTGCACCGTGGAGTCCGATCTGATGAATGACCGGCGGCTTGAAGTATCCCATCTGCGGGCCGCCGGCGAGCATCGGCTTGCCCGTCTCGGTATGCTCACCGTCGACGATGAGCGCGTTGCTGCCGAACTTGAAGCCACTCATCGCACCCTTTGCGTCCCGACTGAGCCATTCATCGAGCGAGAAGTCCTTCTCGATACCCCATGGCTCTGCGCCGAGTGCAGCATCCACGTACCGAAACTGCTCTTCGGAAACATCGTCGTAGGGAAGTACGTCCTCTCCGCCATCAACAGTAAGGTCTTCTTTGGGAATGGAGGTGTAGTGGTTATCACGGATACGCAGCCAGTTGCGGTCCCCGAACGCTTTGTAGGCCTCGCGATCGTCGTCGAACGATTTCCGGAGGCGGGCGAGCGTCCGTGCGTTGTCGAGTTCCGTCCCGCCACCGATGCCGAACCGCCCGATCATATAGCTAAGCGCGGCGATGGAGTCTTCGGGTTTCCACGGCTCGGGGGCGTGTGCGAGAGCGGTGAACTCGCCGGGGAGTTGGGCAGATGCGCCCATCTCGACCATTTTTCGGTTGACGCCGTCGGCAAACGCTTCGAGAATCTGTTGAGTCCGCTCCGAGGCATTCTCGTACTGACGCTTGATTTCCTCTTCGTTGTAGAGGTCGCGTCGGACTTCGATATCCGACTGAAGCTGTGCCTCGCCGATCACCTCTGCGCTGTCGCCGTACCCCACATGCCGGAGCGCATCCATCTCGAACAGTCGGTCGCGTGCCTGCACGTATCCGTTTGCGAAGACGAGATCGTACAGGTCGTCGCTGTAGAGGTGGCTGACATTGTGTTCGTCCGTCCGAATTTCGACACTCCCGAGTGGATCGTTGCCGCCAGCGCTCGCCGTTCCTGTCGAAAGGAGGCCAGCACCGACAATTGATCCAGCCGAACCCAGAAACGCTCGTCGCTTCATGACAGTTACTACCTACCATACGCATTGATAGAGTAATTGTTCCCGCATAGGACCGGTGTTTGATATGATATCACTAATTGTACAGGGGCCAACACTAATACTACGGTTGATCTGTTTCTTCGAATGCTTCGGTCATCTGGACAGCACGTTCACCAGCCTCAATATGTGAGTAATGCTCGCGAACGACCTCCTCAGAGTTGTCGAGTGCTCGGGCAGCAGCCGCCTGCCCTGACGTACGCACGAGAACTTCACCAGCACCGCGCCGGGCACCGTGAGGCATCAGATATTCCTCGCCGTCATCGAGTTCGATACCTGCTTCCTCGCAGAGACGTTTGAGGACGTGCCGACCGGCGTCGGTCGTTATCGACGGTGGTTCGATGCCGTACTCGACGCAATTCTCGATCAGCGAACGATCGGCGCGCATCTCATTGATTTCCGTATCAGTGTATCCGCGTCGATCCAGCCTGTCCATCACCTGCTGAGAGAGCGTCGGGCGATGGAACGAGGGAAATACCGGCCAGCTCTCGCTCGGTGCATCCAACACCTTCCGATACATCTGCAACGGGTGAATCACTGGCTTGGGAAGCCCTCGGTCGTCGAGACGCTGCTTTTTCGCGAACACCGTCGCGTAGCGATCTTCGAGGTGGACGTCTTCCCAGCGAAGACCCTGACGTCGTTCATCACTGCGATTGCGTAGTATCTCCGCACCTCGCACGCCGGAGTACGAGAGGAGGTAGACGAGCGCACGGTCGCGACAGGTTTTGATCGCTGCTTCTCGGTCCTCACCAACGTCGTCGATCGCAGTGCTGACCTGTTCGTCGACGAAGGAAGTGAGCTGCTGGCGATCTTCGGCTGACCACGCTTGCTGCTCGCCACTCTTGTGACCTCCATCGTCAGGGATAGGTTCGGTCGCGTTGCGACGCTGGGCGACGTTCTCGGCGAGGTGACCTTCACGGACGGCCCACCCGCAGAACACCGAGACGTACGCATAGTAGGTACGTATTGTGCCCGCGGTCCAGCCCTGCCGAGTGAGATGACGCGCGTACTCGCGGAGGTGGCTCGAATCCAATTCGTCGAACGTCGTCGGACTGTCCTCGTGGCCAGTGAGGAACTCGACGAACCGATCGAGCTCTCGACCGCGTCCTGGCGGTAGTTGCCGCTCTCGCCACCCTGACCTTTGCCTTTGTCCGTCAGGAAGTCCTCGATGACTGCATCGATCGACACCACGCTACGCGCCTCCGCTACGTTCGCTGGCTCGAGCACTGTTCTCGGTGCGAGTAACCCTGGTTCTGGGCCGTAGCATCTGATGTGCTGTGGCAGAGGGCGGGGGCTTCGGATAAATCTACGTGTTCTTATTGGACTAAGCACGAGTAAACCATAGAATCGCTCAAATGCCTGAATATGCCCCACATAAACCATGAAGCGACTATAATTTCATCTATAAACTGCATGCTGAGATACTGAGGTTTTACCAATTCCTCAACCATTTGGAGCCGCCATTCTTGCGAATCCTCAATCCATTCAGATCGGGAGATGAGTGCGTGAGCAAACCATTTTGCGGACGATCGAGACAGCCGCTGGCGAGTTACGACGTGTCGGGACGTACGGATATCGATCTCCACCAACCTGCATTCTGCAGATCGCTATGCATGACGCCTTGATCTATCCATTTGATGTCAAATCACGGTCAGCGAATCATCCGCATCGTCGCCGATGATATCTGAGAGACCGTAGACGCCAATTGCATCCCCGTAGCCCAACTCGTCAACTGCGGTCTCGATTTCACGGTTTGCCGGGATATCGTCAGTGAGAACGCCGATATCTGTCGCGCTCGTGTCTTGGAGATACTGAATCACTAGCCCAGCGAGAATCGTATCAGTCTTTTCGATCTCGTGTTCGGGCTGGCCGGTCTCGTTCGCAATAACGCGCCGTGCGATGTCGCTGGCAGTGACCGCATCGGCATCTTCTGGTGAGGGTGCATCAACGATTTCGGCCCAGCCTTCCTCGAGCGCACGGTGAATACAGTCGACTTCTAGTCCGCCGAGGCGATGGCTTCGATCTCGACGCCGATGCCTTTCGGGAGATCGCCGACGGCAAAGGCGCTTCTCGCGGGTGGCTCGTCGTCAAAGACGTCGCCGTAGGCTTCGTTCATCTCGTCGAAGTCGTCGATGTCGGCGAGGAAGATGGTGGTTTTGACCACGTCGTCCATGTCGAGCCCTTCCTCGGCGAGGACGGCCTCGATATTCGCGAGGCTCTGTTCGGTCTGGGTCGCGATCGATTCGTCGGCGAGGGAGTCCCCGTCGGCGGTGAAGGGGAGCTGTCCCGCGGTGAAGACGAGGTCGTCGTTCGTCGCCGCCTGGCTGTATGCGCCGACGGCCGCCGGTGCGTCGTCGGTCGAGATGATTCGTTTCACGTGTCCGTCATCCATCCGATCTATGTTAATGGCTTTGGTTGCCGTCCCGCGCGGTCCTCCGGCGAAAAGCAACGATTATACCACCGGCAATGTTTCTGGCGAACATGCAACGACGGGCTGCGGCGATCTACGTCGTCTTCTTCGTCCTCGTCGCCGTTGGAGCGTTCTCGCTGACGACGGTGGCGCAGGAGCCGTCGGTATCGGTCGCGGGACAGAACTACTCGCAGGGCGATACCCTTTCGGCCGGCGGCACGGAGTGGACGGTCAACGTCAACGACGGCGAAGGCAACGTCTCGCGGGTCAACGAATCGGCGCGGTTCACCACGTCAATCGCGAACAACTCGTCACTGCTCTTCGCGAACGGCGAGTACCGCCCCGCTCCGAACGGGTCGGACGGCGGTGCCGGGACCGGTACCGGTAGCCCCTCGCCGAGTGCGACGGCTACTTCCGGTGGTTCGGGAACGAGCCTTGCGACCGGCGAGACGGCCAGCAACGACTCCGCAACGCGGTTCCGCGTCGTCATCCCGAACGCCACGGCAGGGAACGCTTCGGGCGGGAACGCGTCCGGTGGCAACGCGACCAACGTCTCGTCGTTCACCCTTCGTCAGGAGTTCGTGACGAGCCAGCGCCTGCGGCAGGACTCGTCGGTCGCCGACGTGGCGCTGACCGGCGAGAACGGCACGCAGTACGTCCGCTACCGCAACGGGACGACCCAGCCTCTCGACGAGTATCTCCCGACGCCGGAGGTTCGGAACGTCTCGGTCGGTGATTCGTTCCCGTACGAGAACAACTCGTCCAGCGTCGCGAGCGTCAACACCAGCGGCGCGACGCTCGCGTGGGAAGGCAATCTGACTCGCTCGACGGAGCTGAAGGACGGCGAGAACGCGACGATCGGCGAGACGACGTACGTCGCGCAGTTCCCGACCAACAGCACGGTCACGCTCTCACAGAACGTCTCGGGCTATCAGGCCGAGCAGGCGAAACTCGACGAGTTCAACAACCGTATCCTCGGTCTCTGGGGGATCGTCATCATCAGCCTGTTCGCCGCCATTCTCATCGTCGCGCTGGCGTATATGCCGGTCAGAGGCTGACCCAGCGCTCCGCCGCTGATCTCGTTCGACATCGATCGATGTTTCGCGCTACGGAGTCGCTTCGTCCTCATAGTTCCTGCTCTCGTCATACTCACTCGCTTGTCGTTCGAATCCTCCAGCGTTCGCTATTGGCTTCTCATTGTCGTTTAGCAGAACAGCGGGCTGGGAGGGATTCGAACCCCCGACCGTCTGGTTAAAAGCCAGACGCTCTGCCTAACTGAGCTACCAGCCCTCGCTTCGACTGAGGGCGGCGGCCGTAAATCAGTACCGTTCGGCGGTTGCAGGATCGGTCGACTGCTCGTCAAGCGCCTCCGCGACCAGCACTGCGGGATCGACGCCTTCCCGTGCGGCCTGGCGTCTGAGATCGGTGTAGGTCTCGCGTGGGAGGCGCAGCGTCATCTCGCCGAGAGTGACGTCGTGGGCGTCGAGCACCGCCTCGGGATCGGTGCCGGCGTTGATCGCGCTCGCGACCGAGCGCACCTCGCGGACGGTGAGATCGCCGTCGAGCACGGCCCACGCGAGGAGATATCGGGATCGGTCGGTGACGCGCGCGATATGCTTGGCTGCCGTCGGGGCGATGTCGCCGGTGGCGACGTACTGGCGGATCGGCCGCGGGAGGTCGTGGACGCGTGCCCATTTCCGGATGAACGAGACCGTGACGCCCTCGTCGGCTCGCTCGGCGGCCGCCTTGTAGGAGCCCTCGCCACGGACGAGTGCGGCACACGCGGCCGCCCCGCGAAGCATGTAGACGCTGTCGGCCGCCCCGATCGAATCGTCGGCGAAGCGCTCGACGATGTCGGCGGCACGCCCGAGGCTGTCGGGATCGTCGGGATCGAACTGGACCGCCTGCTGGGCGTGTTCGCCGGCAAAGGTCGGATCACCCCGGACGACCGGCTGGCCGACGGGTGACTCGCGGTCGGTCGGCCCGTCGGCTGCGTCGTCGGGGGTCATATCCCATGTGAAACGCCAACGGACAAAAGCACCTCGTCGCGCGACCGTGCCACGCTCAGTCGTCGCGTTCCTCGGAGAGATGTTCCCAGATCTCGGTGCAGCCACAGCCGTCCGCGACGTCGTCGAGGTGATCGGTCGACGGCTCCTCCTCTCTCTCCTCGGCCTCGCTCATCGTTCGTCCTCCGAGTCGTACAGCTCTGGCGCGACGTCGGCCGAAACGTGCTGACGCGCGCCGTCGGTATCTGACATCGATCCCAGGTAAGGGTCGTTCCAGGATAAGCACGCGCTCACCCGTAAGCGCTACCCCGGCTCTCATCTCTCGGCAACTGCTGCCTGTGTCTTCGACGCACCTCATCGACCAATACGGTCGCTTTCATGCAGTTTTCTCGAAACCGTGCGTCACCACGATTCCTGTGGGAAGCGGGCGACAGACATAGTGTGATAGGGGTGAAAGAGCAGCCGTGTCGATCGACGTCCATCAGCTCGACGCCGGCGCGTGGATCAGCGTCAACGACAGCCGCGAGGTGAGCGTGAGCAACCTCTGGCGACTCGCCAGACAGGAGTTCTGTGGCTGTGAGATGGCCGATTTCCTCGCCGAGGGGTTCGTCGAGGTCGGCGTCGACACGCGCGATATCGAGGCGCGCATCGCCGGTCAGTGTATCGCCTGTGGCGCGAGCGGCGTCACCGACTGGCTCGCCGTCGGTCGCGTGCTCGACGGCGAGTTTCGCCCCGTCGTGCCCGAGAGCGTCCATATCCCGTGTCGACGCAGCCGACTCGCCCGTCCGGCGTCGCCCGAATGAAGCAATTCTTTCCTCGTTTACCGAGACGCGGGGAGGTTTGACACCACGGAGGAGGGTTTAGGAGTCGGGGTCGTTGCGACGGTATGTCGACCAACGTCGAAGGCTGGAAGGACGAGGTCTACGGCGAGGAGATCCGCGAGCATCTCTTCGAGTTCGCCGAGGAGGGCTGGGAGTCGATCCCCGACGACGAACACGATGCCTGGTTCGAGCGGTTCAAATGGTGGGGGTTGTACCACCAGCGCAACGGCCAGGAGAGTTACTTCATGATGCGGATCGGGACGCCCAACGGCGTGCTCGAACCGGGCCAGCTGGAGGTGGTCGCCGATATCGCCGACGAGTACGCCCGCGGCCCGGCCGACAATCCCGAGTTCGGCGGCGCGTACTGTGACTGGACCACGCGCCAGTCGATCCAGCTCCACTGGATCCGGATCGAGGACGTGCCCGAGATCTTCGACAAACTCGAAGCCAATGGGTTATCGACCATGCAGGCCTGTGGCGACTCCTGGCGCAACATCGTCGGCTGCCCGGTCGCCGGCAAGGACAAACACGAACACGTCGACGCGTGGCCGGTGGCCGAGCAGCTCCACGAGGAGTTCAAGGGCAACGACGCCTACGAGAACCTCCCCCGGAAGTGGAAGGTCTCGGTGACGGGCTGTGACGAGGGCTGTGGCCAGGGCGATATCAACGATCTCGCGTTCGAGCCCGCGGAAAAGGAGATCGACGGTGAGGAGACGATGGGGTTCAACGTCCGCGTCGGCGGCGGTCTCTCGCGGAAGGAACCCCGCTTCGCCCGCGATATCGACGTGTTCTGCACGCCCGAGGACGCCCCCAAGGTGTCGGCAGGGATGTCCGCGCTGTTCCGTGACTACGGCGACCGCGACGACCGGTTCAACGCCCGCATCAAGTTCCTCGTCGACGAGTGGGGCACCGAGAAGATCCGGAACACCCTTCAGGAGGAGTACGTCGATTACGAACTCCCCTCGGCGGGCGAGGATCTCCGCGACCAATACACCTACAACGCGGGCCGACAGGACGAACACGGCGACCATATCGGCGTCCACGAACAGCCCGACGGCAACTACTACGTCGGCCTGAACGTCATGGTCGGGCGGATGGGTGTCGACGACGTCCACGAGCTCGCTGCCCTCGCCGACGAGTACGGCTCCGGTGAGGTGCGACTCACGCAACGCCAGAACGTCATCGTCACCGACGTTCCCGAGGGGAGTCTCGACGCGTTCCTCGACGAACCGCTCCTGGAGGATTACTCACCCGACCCGCATCCGTTCATGCGCGGGTCGATCGCGTGCACGGGTACCGAATTCTGCTCGCTGTCGATCGTCGAGACGAAGAACCGGCAGGTCCGGTACGCCCGCTGGCTGAAGGAGAACGTCGCGCTTCCCGAGGGAATCCAGGACTTCCACATCCATCTCTCGGGCTGTACCGCCTCCTGTGCCCAGCCACAGATCGCCGACATCAGTCTTCGTGGGATGAAGACGAGAAAGGACGGCGAGCCGGTCGAGGCGTTCGACATCGGGCTCGGCGGCGGGCTGGGCGAGGATCCCCACTTCGCCGACTGGATCGCGATGCGCGTCGCGGCCGACGAGGTGCCGGGCTACATCCGCAACGTACTCGCGGCCTACGAGGAGGAATCCGGCGATGAGAGCTTCCGCGAGTTCATCGCCGCGCGCGACGAGGAGGAGTTGGAGGAACTCGCCGAGCCCGAAGAGACCGACTACGCGGACCCGTACATGCACAACACGAAGATGACGTGGTATCCCTACGCCGAGGAGGACGAGATGGACGACCGGCCGACGCCGGCCCGCGCCGACGGTACGCCGATCACCGCCGACGACTGATCGTCGATGAGCGATCGTATCCTGAAGGTCAACGCCTACACGACGCTCGATCTGCTCGATGGGCGAGCGGAGGGCCACGGTTTCGAGGAGCACGCGCTCGCGGTGCTGAACGTCACGGCCGACCGCAACGATCCCGATGCGGTGAAACTCCAGCTCGAACTCGACAACACCGATCTCGACGCCGTGCCGGCCCACGCCGACGAGATCGAACTCACGCCCGAGCAGGCCCGCACGGTCGCCACCGCGCTCGAAGACCGTGCCGCGACGGTCGAGGGCGCGACCGACGACTGAATCTCGACCTCTTCGGTTTGCCCCGCTTACTCCTCGTTACCAGTCCTTCTCGCTGCGCTCGCGCCACGCCCGTCGCTGGCGATCTTCGGTGACGTGGCGTCGACCGTCGGCCAGCTCCTCGCGGACGTCCGCCTCGAACTCGTCGACGGGACCGAGGAACTCGTCGACGAACGCCTCGACCAGTTCGTAGGTCCACTGCCCGTCGACGACGCCCGCCGGGAGGAGGTCGTCGCGGAGCGCGTCGGCGTGTTCGTCGTGTCCGCTCGCACGGAGCGTCTCGCGGGCGTCGTCGAAGCGGTTCATGCCGCGGCCGACCGCGTGGTGGAAGGCGAGCAGGTGGCCGTAACTCCGGTGGAGATGTTCGATGCCGAGCTGGAGATCGTGGAGCGCCGCCCGTTCGTCCTCGTCCGGTCCCTGCTGGTCGTCCATACCCTCTCCATCGCCGAGAGTGACCAAAACGTTTGGTGCGGTCGCCGCAACGCCAACCGCTTTCCGCGGGCCACTCTCAGGGCGGCCATGACCGCTAACGGCGACTGGACGACCGAGCGGATGGGCGATCTGAGCGATCGAACCGTCGTGGTCACCGGCGCGAACAGCGGGCTGGGCTTCGAGGCGGCAAAAGCGTTCGCGAGCCACGGCGCGGACGTCGTGTTGGCCTGTCGGAGCGTCGAGCGCGGTGTCGATGCGGGCGAACGCATCAGGGAGGTGGCTCCCGACACTCGACTGACGGTGATCGAACTCGATCTCGCCGATCTCGCGTCGATCCGTGCGTTCGCGACGAGCTTCGCCGATACGCACGACGGACTCCACGTGCTCTGCAACAACGCCGGCGTGATGGCGATCCCGTACGGCGAAACGACGGACGGTTTCGAGACGCAGTTCGGCGTCAACCATCTGGGCCATTTCGCGCTCACGGGCCTGCTGCTCGACGAGCTCCGCGACACCGAGGGCGAAACGCGCGTCGTCACCCAGTCGAGCGCGCTCCACGAGAACGGCACGATCGACTTCGATAGCGTAGCGCGCAGCGCCGATCGCCAGCGCGAGGAGTCGTACGACAAGTGGGCCGCCTACGGCCAGAGCAAGCTCGCGAACGTGCTGTTCGCCTACGAGCTCCAGCGCCGCCTCCGAGCGTCGGGCGTCGAGAGCGTTTCGAGCGTCGCCTGCCATCCTGGCTACGCCGATACGAACCTCCAGAAGCGGGGGCCGGAGCAGGCGGGCTCCACGCTCGGGCTGCTGGGAATGAAGATCGCCAACGCCGTGATCGGTCAGGACGCCGCGACGGGCGTGCTCCCCTTGCTCTACGCCGCGACTGCCGACGACGTCGACGGCGGCGAGTACGTCGGCCCGGGCGGGGTCGGGAACCTGCGCGGCCAGCCCGAGACACAGCGCTCCAGCGAGCGTTCGTACGACGAGAGGACCGCCGGACGGCTCTGGGACGTCTCCGAAAACCTGACCGGCGTGCACTACGATCTCGATTCGAACTGATCAGAGATCGACCCGCTCGCCGCGCTCGGGTGCGCTCGCGTCGAATCCCTCCTCCTGCAGTTCGTCGGCGAAAGCCGGACAGCGGTCACCGTGGACGCAGAGTACGGTCGCATCGCGGTACGAGTCCAGGAACGCGAGCAGGCCGCGGCGGTCGGCGTGTGCCGAGAAATCGTACGCCTCGACCCGTGCGCTCACGGCCATCACGCGGCCGTCGATCTCCGCGCGCCCGGTGTCGAGCAGTTCGTGACCGGGGGTGCCGGCGACCTGGTGGCCGGTCATGGCGATCAGGTTCGTCGGGTCCGCTCGGATCTCGGGGATGTACGACATCGCCGGCCCGCCCGAGAGCATCCCGCTGGTGGTGACGATCGCCGTGTTCTCGGCGGCGATGCGCTCGCGCTGGCCGTCGCGACCAGTGACGAACCGGGCGTGGCCCGCCGCCCGATCGAGCGCGTCACCATCGCGAACGAACGAGGGGTGTCGTCGACACATCTCCGTCACTTCTTTGCCCATCCCGTCGACGTAGCAGTCGACGTCGTGGGCTTCACAGACCAGGAGTAGCTCCTGCGTGCGACCGATGGCGAAGGCCGGCACGACGACCGTCCCGCCGTTCCAGAGGGTTCGCCTGACGCTCTCGGCGAAGCGTTCCTCGACCTGTTCACGAGGGTCGTGTTCGGTGTCGGAGTAGGTGCTCTCGCAGATCACGACGTCGGCGTCGGGTCGGGCGGTCGAGGGGGTGACGAGGCGCTGGCCGCGGTCCGGATGACCGGTGTGAAAGTCGCCGGTGTAACAGAGCTGTGTCTCGCCGTCGTCGACGAGGACGTGTGCGCTGCCGGGGATGTGGCCGGCGTCGTAGAGCGTGATCTCGTGGCCGGCGGCCGTGAACGACTCGCCGTAATCGTGGGTCTCCGAGACCTGCGTGAGCCGCCGCAGTTCGGTCTCGGTGAACGGACAGCCGTAGGTTCCGCCGTGGAGTTTGAGCGTGTCGCGGGCGAGCGTCATCGCGAGCTCGCGTGTCGGCGGCGTCCAGTGGATCGTCGGGCGTTCGTCGCCCGACAGCAGTGCGGGCACGGCACCGACGTGATCGAGGTGGCCGTGCGAGACGACGACCGCTTCCGGATCGACTGAGCCGACCGGATAGCCCGGCGGCGTCCCGCTCTTCATCCCGTAATCGAGCAACAGCTCGCCGTTGATCAGCACCGCGCTCCGGCCGACTTCGCGCGCGCCGCCGAGGAATTCGACGTTCATTGGTCACTCTTCACGGCTGCGGGCTTTCGGCCCGTCGGTCCGATCTCGTCGATTCTTCGCTCCCGTTTCGCTACTTCAGGTCGTCGACCCAGCCGGGCTGCTCGACGCTGGTCGAGCCGACATCCGAGAATTCGAGGGTTTCGACGATCGTGTTCGGCTCGCCGGCACTCAGCTGGTCGGTCGTGCGCTCGGTTTTCAGCGTGTGGACGATGCCCGTCTCGGGGTCGATGACGAGCGTCGAACTGAACGCGGAGACGTCCTCGCCGCGGAACAGCACCTCGGTACTGAGGCTGTCGGTGCCGTTGGCGACGTAGACGGCGAGTTCGCGGCCGTCGCGCGTGACGCTGCCTGAACGCTCGTAGTCGACCGCCCGGACGGTCTCCTGGATCTCGGTTGCGGTGAGCAGGCTCTCGGCGAGCGGCCGGCCGAGCTCCGACGTCTCGAACTGGGGCTCCATGCTCTCGTACTCCGTTTTCTCGTAGGCCGTCGCCCCCTCGGCGTAGCTGTGGCGGGTCGCCTCGTCGGTCGGCTGTGACGTCAATCGGGCCGTGTTCGCTTCGAGATCGGCCCGGCCGCTGCGATCGTTGGTTCCGTCACCCTCCCCGCCTTGGATCGTCTCGCTATCGCTGATCGAGAAGCTGCCGGCGGCTCTGAGCCCCTCGACGTGTCCGCTGGCGATGCTTCCAGCGTCCAGCGGCGGCTCGGGTCCGGCGGCCGACGCTGCCGATTCATCGGTCGCGCTCGTCGTTGTCGCCGTCTCGGTCGGCGTGGCGGTTTCTGTCGGTGTTGGCGTTGCCGTCGCGGTCGGTGTCGCTGTCGGCGTGGCCGTTGCCGTTGCGGTCGCCGTCTCGGTTGCCGTCGCGGTTGCTGTCGCCGTCGATACCGTCGTTGTGGCGGCGGTCGTCTCTGCCGTCGGTGCCGGCGTTTCCGTGGCGGCCGTCGTTCCGTTGGTAGCGGTGGATTCGGCCGGGTCGTTCGCGAACGAGCTACAGCCCGCCAGTAGCACGAGCGCGATGACGACCCCCGTGAGAATCGTCCGTCGTGTCATTGGTTATCGTCTGCAGCCCGGGTAAATATTAATCTGCTGGTCGTGGATCGTGTTCGCTATCCGTGACGTTCCCGCCGTGAAGCTTTCAATACGCTTTTGAACGCCGACCGACTTCCCCGCACATGGCTGATTTCACGGTCGTCGTCGCCGACCCCGAGGACGGGGCGGCCTACCAGCGTGCGGTCGACGGACAGGACGCCAACCGCTTCATCGGACGCTCGATCGGCGAGGAGGTCGACGGCGGCGCGGTCGGTCTCGACGGCTACACCGTCGAGCTCACCGGCGGCTCGGATACGGCCGGTCGACCGATGCGCGAGGACATCGCCGGACCGGCGCTCAACGCCGTCCTGCTCTCGGGCGGAACGGGGTTCAACCCGACTCGCGACGGCGAACGAAAGCGCGTCACCGTCCGCGGCCGCGAAGTCGGCGAGGAGACCCAGCAGATCAACGCCACGATCACGGCCCGTGGCGACCAATCGGTCGACGAACTGCTCGACGCGGGCGACGCGGACGAAGACGACGAGTGACCGACCGGCTGCCGAGCGATCACCCGTCGGTCGAGACGGTGCGTGCGACGCTCGCCCGCCGCGGACGCACCCGCTCACGGCTCGAACTGCCGGCGGACGACCGTTTTCCACGCACGACGATCCGTCTCGTTCTCGACGGCGACGTTTCTCATGCCCGCATCGAGAGCGCTCGCGATGACGGTGTCGAGATCAACGGCGCGTACGGCAACGCCCGACTCGCACGCGAGCGCGATGGCGAGGATCGTCTCGAAGCGTGGCGTCGCTCGGTCGACATCGACTACGGACGGAGCGTGCTGGTCGATATCGTCGAATCGGGCTTTCTTTACGGCGTTCGCGAACCCGGCGAGCGTGTCGTCTACGACGCCGTCGAATCACCTGACGAGGGGCTGGCGGCCATCGCGCGCGATCTCGACGACGCCGACGGCTGACATCGAACGGTCGTCCGCGATCGGCGCTTTGGGATCGGTCGACGACACGAGTCCCGCGACCTTTTGTTCGCCCTCGCTGTAACGCTTTCATGAACCCCGACCGACGCCAGTTCCTCGACGGTGAGCGCCCCGAGGACGTGCTCCTGTTCTTCGCCGAATCGGCCGTCTCAGACCTCGGAACGCTCTCACAGCACGGTGAAGCCGTCGGCAACGGCGTCGCACTGATCCTGGAGGCCGAACGCGGCCGGAGCGCCTTCGAGGGAGCGACCGGCGTCGATCCGATGTCCCTCGCGAGCGCGGCGATGGACGCCGAGGGGACGGTCGATCTCGACTCCTTCGAAGGCGATTGTCCCGAGAGCGACGGCGACGATGTGGACGCCAACGGGACCGACGAGCACGTCCCGCGATTCGTCTTCGCCTTCGCCGAGGAGCGCAACGAGGACGTCGGCGGCATCTACGCCGAGGGCGACGTGATCCACGCCTATGCAGTCTGTGAGTGCGGGGATGTCTACTCCGAGCGCTGGGTCGTGGGCGCGACCTGACCGGCCGCAGCGCATCACGCAATTTATATACGATGACGGCCGTGTACGGCCATGGAATTATCACAGCGACAGCCCCAGCTCGACGCGGAGATAACGCCGCTCGACCTGCGGTTTTCGAGCGACGAACTCACCGCCGAGCGCGAGCGCATCACGTCGTTCATTCAAGCACAGGTCGATCGCCACGACGCCGACGGCGTCGTCCTCGGACTCTCGGGCGGCGTCGACAGCACGGCCGTCGCCCATCTCGCCGTCGAGGCGCTCGGGCGATCGGCCGTTCACGGGCTCATACTCCCCCGTGACGTCAACAGCGACGCGAACATGAGCGACGCCGAACGCGTCGCGGTCGATCTCGGCATCCGCTACGACGTCGTCGACATCGACCCGATCATGGACGAACTGCTCGCCATCGATGCGGGCGAGAGCGCGAGCGACGAGGACGACTGGGCGAACCGTTTCGTCGGGAACACGAGCGCACGCGTCCGGATGACGGTCAACTATCTCGTCGCGAACAAGGAGAACAAACTCGTGCTCGGAACCGGCAACCGCGTCGAACTCTCGCTTGGCTACGTCACGAAATACGGCGACGGCGGCGTCGACTGCAACCCGATCGGCAACTGCTACAAACAGCAGGTCCGCCAGCTCGCCGCCGATCTCGGTGCCGACGAGGAGCTCGTCCAGAAGACGCCGACCGGCGGGATGGTCGACTACGAGACCGACGAGGAGGAGATCGGCGTCGAGTACGACACCATCGACGCGATCGTCGCGCTCACCGTCGACGGCAACGTGGCGACCGCCGCGGCCGCCGAGATCGCCGACACCACCCCTGAGGTCGTTGAGCACATCCAGGAACTGCACCGTGACAACGAGCACAAGCGGACCACACCGCCGATGCCGAGCGACGCCTGAACGTTTCACGATCGAACCGCGACGTCTCGATCGAACGGTCGTCCTTACTGTGCGTCTTCGTTTTCTAGGAGTCGGCCGAACGCCTCCTGGATCACTTGTTTGGTCACCGCGCCGCGCGTCGTCCAGTGATTGGCGTAGTCGAGCATGTCGTCGTAGATGTCGGGTTTGCAGCCGGCGGCTTTCGGGTGGCCGCCGCCGTTGACCTGTCCAGCGACTTCGTGACAGCGCTCGAACCCCTCGGAGCCGCGGATCGAGGCGCTGCCGGAGGGTTTGACGACGACGGCGGCGTCGGCACCCTCTTCTCGGAGCGCCTCGGCGACCTCGTTCTGCGAGCAGCGGCCGTAGGTGACGCCGACGGTCCAGGGGCCGATCTCCTCGATCGTCGCCCGCTCGACCGCCCGCTCGATGAGTGCCTCCTTCTCGACGCGCTGCTCGGCGAGATACTCCTCGATCTCGACGGGGAGATCCGCGCCGTGCTCGCCGATGGTTTCGACGTACTCCTCGGGATCGGCCCAGTAGGCGAAATCCGCGAGATCGTCGCTGCGGGGGTCCTCGCGCAGCCAGAGATCGTGATCGCGCGTCACGGCCGCGAGCTCGGCCCACTGCGGGTCGAACTCGTGATCGAGCGCCGCGAGCGTGACGTCCGCCGAGCACTCCTCGTCGGAATCGCCGACGACGAGGCGCGCGCCGTGG
Source organism: Halococcus qingdaonensis (assembly GCF_024508235.1). Classification (NCBI taxonomy): domain Archaea; kingdom Methanobacteriati; phylum Methanobacteriota; class Halobacteria; order Halobacteriales; family Halococcaceae; genus Halococcus; species Halococcus qingdaonensis. The sequence goes on from NZ_CP101943.1 coordinate 2,678,146, forward strand.
CTGCGTACCTTTTCGGCGTCCTCGTCGTCCCACTGGTGGTGATCGAACCAGCTCACCGCGCTGGCGCGTTCGGTGAGGCGCTCGAACTGGCCGGCGATGTAGTGGAAGTCGTCGGGCACGAGATCGCAAACGAACACACGCGCGCCGGCGTCCAGGTGGTCGGCCACCCGGTCGATGGCGTCGCTGAGGTCGTGCGGGCCGGCCGGGACGAGCGCCGTCGGGCCGAACGCCTCCCGAATCAGGGCGACGCAGGCCAGCCCGTCGGCGTCGGGATCGGCGATAACCACCCGCTCCGCGCTGGTGACGGTTTCGCGCGTCTCGCGCTCGGCCCGCTCCTCGTCGAACGAGTCGGGGTAGAAGAAACCCGTGCCCGGCAGCAGCGATTTCCGGGCCAGCGGGAGATGCTCGTCGTCGATGAGTCGGTCGTTCATGCGCCTCCAACGCCACCGCGGCCGAAGTACTCCCCGCTTCAGTCCGCCGCTTCGTTGAGCTGGCGGACGGTGAGCACCGGGACCGAGAGGTTTCTGACGAGCGCTTCGGCGACGCTGCCGAGGACGAACCGGTACTCGCCGTGTCGCCCACGCGTGCCCGTCGCCACGAGATCGGCGTCGTGATCGTCGGCGTAGCGCTGGATCTCCTCGGTCGGCTGGCCCTCGCGAACGGCGGTCGTCACGCTCGCATCGACTGCCTGTACGCTCTCGACGGCCGCCTCGCCGCTCTCCTCGAGCGACGACCGGAGGCGGTCGCGGACGTCCTCCGGCGCGGCGGCGACGTCGTCCTCCTCGACGACGTACAGTGCGTGGACGGCCGCATCGAAGCGATCGGCGAGGTCGAGCGCGGCCGTGACTGCCCGCCCGGCGCTCTCCGAGCCGTCGGTGGCGATGACCACGGTCTCGAACATACGTCCGCTACCGACCGCTGGGTGATAAAGGCCGCGCGCTGTTCTCGGTGGGTTTTTGACTTCCGGCCGCGACTGTCGACCATGACGCTCGCGGTCGAGACCGTTCTCACGCCGGTCGATGGCAGCGACACGTCCATGCGCGCGATCGAATACGCCGTCGAGATCGCCGAACGCTACGACGCTGGCGTCCACGCGCTGTACGTCGTCGACGAGGAAACCACCCGCGAGGCCTCCTTCGGCGACGTCGACGATGCGGAGCTCGCCGCCGCCAACGAGGCGTTCATCGCCGACGCGCACGAGCTCGCGCCCGAAGGCGTCCCGCTCTCGCACTCGTCGGCCTACGGCTTCTCGGCGATGACGAAGACCCGCCATCCGGGCAGCGTCGTGCTCGACGCCGCCGAGGACGTCGAGGTCGACTTCATCGTCATCCCGCGTCAGCCGGTCTCGGGCGATCCCGACGAGCCGCTCGGGCGCGCTGCCGAGTACGTCCTCCAGTACGCGACCCAGCCCGTGCTCTCGGTGTAGCTCCCATCACGCCGGGCGACACTGCTCTACTTGCTCGTCGTCGGGATGCTCGACCCGGATGTGGCGCTTCAGGCGCTCCTTGTCGTCGGAGGTGATCTCGATGACCGTCTCGCAGTACGGACATCGCTGGTATGGTGACATGTCTCCCGTACGGTCTCGACCATCCTAACGCTGTGGGGTGCTATCGCATGCCGATTTCAGGGATCAGAGCCGCAGCGCCATCTCCATCTCGAAGCTCTCGGTATCGGTGGTCTCGAAGCCGACCTTCCGGTAGAGCGCGACCGCGGGCGTGTTCCAGCGCTCGACGGTGAGCCAGACGTGTTCGGCACCCTCGGCTCTGGCGTGGCCGAGTAGTCCCGTGAGCAGCCGCGAGCCGATGCCGGCCTGCTGGTGGGTATCGAGAACGAAGATGGCGAGCTCGTGGGCGTTCTCGCCGTCGGGAACGAGCGTCGCGTGGCCGACGCATTCCTCGCCGTGGCTGGCGACGACGTTGTAGCTGCCGTCGAGGATGGTGTCGAGCCAGCCTTCGATCGCGCCACGCTCGGTCGGCGGGATCCCCTGTGCGCGGTCCGCGGGATCGAAAGAGACGTACATCTCGGTTAGCGCCGCGCGGTCGTCGTCGGCGTAGACCGTGATCTCGATGTCGCGGTCGTGGCCGTCGGTGAACTCGATCGGTGGGCGATCGAACTCCCCGGCGCGATCGTCGGGATAGATGCGCGTCATCGCGCGAGCGTCACCGAGACGTTGGCGTTCATGAGGACGAACTCGGTCGTCCGGCTGAACGAGAGCTTGCCGGTCGGCGTGCGCTCGCCGCCGCTGACGACGAGCCTGTCGAAGCGCTCGCCGTTCGCCAACTCGACCAGTTCGCCGTCGTCGGCGACGTGTTCGATCGCGGCCTCCAGACTCGCCTCGGACAGCGTCTCGTGCACGCGGTCGGCGACCGTCGTCGCGTCGTCCAGCGCGCTCTCGACGAGTGCCACCGTGAGGTCGTCGCCCGTCTCGTGCGCCCGGCCGACCGCGCGCTCGAAGACGGCGAAGGCGTCGTCGCTTCCGTCGATGCTCACTACGACGTTCATGCCCGCCGATGGAGTGGTCGGGGCAAAACCGTTGTGCCGACCGCGGGACACGACACGCTTTTTCCCGGCCGTTCGCAATCGACGCCGATGACCGAGGATTCGCCATCGCCCGCGACGCCGGCCGACGCCGGCGACGAGGCCGAGATTCCCGAGGACGTGCGCCGGTACGAGCGGTTCACGAAGATGGACGGCGCGCGCTACGAGCGCGCCAACGACTTCCTGCGCGAGCGCACCTACATCACCGCCCGCGAGTGGGCGATCGCTCGCCTCTGTGCGGATTTCCGCACCGAGACCGGCGTCGAGATGACGAAGATCGGCGACCATCTGCCCGAACTCGTCCCCTTTATGACCGACACCTACACGCCGCAAGCGGTCAATCAGGCGCGTGCAGCCTTCGAGGAGAAGGTCCGCAAGGCGGGGGCGACCTTCCTCTACGGCGCGATGTGTGACTTCTTCACCGCCGAGGAGCTCGACGACGTGATGTACGAGGCGACCGAAGTGGCGAAGTTCCTGCTCGAAGTCGAGGGCGTCGATCTCGCGGTCGGCGAGGAGCTCGACAGCGAGGAACGCATCTCCAGTACGATGCGAGAGGTGCGCGCCCAGAGCGCGGCGCTGCGCCACGACGATCTCACCTGCCCGCACTGTGGCGAGGAGTTCGCCGCGAGCGACGCCGCTGACGACCACACGGCGAACGAGGCGGACGACGGGGATGACGAACAAGCTGACACCGAGTAGAGATCGACAGTCGGCCGCGGAAGACGGGCCGCTCAGAACAGGTCGGGATCCTCGTAGCTGAACGCCACCACACGGTCGTCGGCCAGCGGGCGGATGTGGGTGTAGAGTTCGCCGTCGTCGAGGCGTCGTTTCAGCCGCTCGATGTCGTCGCGGTCGTAGTGGACCGGACAGCAGATCGCGCGCTCGCCGTCGGCGTCTTCGAGCACGATCAGCGCGAAGACGGTTCCCGACTCCTCGGCGCGATAGACCTCGTAGGAGTCGAAGGTCGCCTCGCTGGCGAGCGTCTCCAGCTCTTCGAACTCGTCGCCGGGGACGAGCACGTCGAGGCCGTTGCCCTCGTCGAGGAGCGTGACGTCGCCGGGATGGAGTTCGAGCACCGACACGCCCGCCTCGCGGTAGCCCGCGGCGGTGGCCTCCATGTCCTCGACGACCGCTTCCCAGTGGCCCGCCACGTGCTCGTTCGGCTCGTTCTCGGACACAGGCGTCGTGTGGGTGACGCGAGCAAAAGCCTTGCTTTCGGTTGCGGCAAATCTATATACCACGGTTGCAAACGCCACGGCGTGAGTGACCTTCTCTCGATATCCGGGCTGCGGACGCAGTTCGCCACCGAGCGTGGCACGGTCAAAGCCGTCGACGGGCTCGATCTGACGGTGGAGGCCGGCGAAACCGTGGGACTGGTCGGCGAGAGCGGCTCGGGCAAGTCGGTGACGGCGCTGTCGGCGATGGGACTGGTCGACGATCCCGGTACTGTCGCCGATGGCACGGTCGAATTCCACGACGCGGATCTCGCGCGGTCGTTCGCCGACGACTATGGGGACGGGTTCGTCGATCCCGCGGCGGGCACCGTCGATCTCACGCGTGCACCGGAGGACGCGATGCGGACGGTCCGTGGCGGCGAGATGAGCATGATCTTCCAGGATCCGATGACCTCGCTCAACCCTGCCGTTCCCGTCGGCGAACAGGTCGCCGAAAGCCTCCGTCTCCACCAGTACGGCGGCCAGAAACCGGATTCGTGGCGCAACGCCGTCCGCGAGATCCTCCCGAAAGCCGGCTCCGAGATGGACGAGGCAGTGCTCGCCGACACGATCGAGATGCTCGACGAGGTCGGCATCCCCGAACCCGCCACTCGCGTTGACGAGTATCCCCACGAGTTCTCCGGCGGGATGCGCCAGCGCGTCCTGATCGCCATCGCGCTCGCCTGTCGGCCCCAGCTCCTGATCGCCGACGAACCGACGACGGCGCTCGACGTCACCATTCAGGCCCAGATCCTCGATCTCATCAACGATCTCCAGGACGAGTTCGGCATGTCCGTCCTCTTCATCACGCACGATCTCGGCGTCGTGGCCGAGACCTGCGATCGCGTGGCCGTGATGTACGCCGGCGATATCGTCGAGGAGGGTCCCGTCGAGGAGATCTTCCACAACCCCTCGCATCCGTACACCTACACGCTGCTCGAATCGATCCCCCGGGAGGACGCCGACCGGCTGACCCCCATCGAGGGAAACGTCCCGGATCTCGTCGATCTCCCGTCGGGCTGTTCGTTCGCGCCGCGGTGTCCGTGGGCCCAGCCCGAATGCCGGGAAGGCGAGATCCCGTATCTCCAGCACGGTCCCGACGAGACGGACCACCGTGCGAAGTGTATTCTGGAGGAGTTCGATACCGACGAATACGGCACCGACGAAGGGGTACGGGCGACGAGCGACGCCACGCCGACGCGGGAGGGCTCCGCCGACCCACTGGTTTCGGTCGATGGGCTCGAAAAACACTTCTCGCAGGCCGACGACCTGCTCGACTCGTGGCTCGGTAGCGGCGGCCAGCCGGTACGGGCGGTCGACGGCGTCGACTTCGAGGTCTACGAGGGCGAAACCCTCGGGCTGGTCGGCGAATCCGGCTGTGGGAAATCGACGACCGGGCGGTCGATCCTCCGGCTGCTCGATCCCACCGACGGACGGGTCGTCTTCGCCGGCGAGGATCTGAGCGAGCTCGACTCGGACGGGCTGCGCGCGAAACGCCGCGAGATGCAGATGATCTTCCAGGACCCGCTGTCGAGCCTCGATCCGCGGATGAACGTCGGTGCGACGATCGCCGAACCCCTCAAGATCCACGATCTGCCCGATACCGGGGACGGCTCGACCAGGCAGACGCGCCGCGAGCGCGTCGAGGAGCTGATGGAGGCCGTCGGTCTCGATGTCTCCCAGCTCGATCGCTACCCCCACGAGCTCTCCGGCGGCCAGCGCCAGCGTGTCGGCATCGCCCGTGCCTTGGCCGTCGATCCCGATTTCATCGTCTGTGACGAGCCCGTATCGGCGCTCGACGTCTCGGTACAGGCCCAGATCCTGAATCTCCTCGAAGATCTCCAGGAGGAGTTCGGGCTGACCTTCCTCTTCATCGCCCACGACCTATCGGTCGTCAGACATATCTGTGACCGCGTGGCCGTGATGTATCTCGGCGAGATCGTCGAGGTCGCGGGTACCCAGGAGCTGTTCGCCGAGCCGAAACATCCCTACACGCAGGCGCTGCTGTCGGCGATCCCCGAACCCGATCCGACGAGCGACACCGACCGCGTGGTGCTCGAAGGCGACGTGCCGAGCCCGATCGATCCGCCCTCCGGTTGTCGATTCCACACGCGCTGTCCGGCGGTCATCCCGCCCGACGAGCTCGATATTCCTCAGGAAGCCTACCGCGAGGTGATGGACTACCGCCAGCGCGTCGAGAGCGCGTCGATCTCGGTGGCGGACGTGCGTGCCGACACCGGAGCCGAGCGGGCGGAGACGGTCGCGGCGGACGGTGGGACGGACGTGCCGACGCGGGCGTTCTGGAAGCAGTTCTTCGAGCACGGCGACGAACTCGACGAGCGATCGCGCTCGGTCATCGAGGACTCCTTCGAGCGGGTCGTCGCTGGCGACTGGGACGAAGCGGCTGACCGGCTTCGGGAGCGCTTCGAGAGTATCTGCGAACGCGACCGGCCGGTGCTCCAGGACGAGGCCCACCCCGCAGCGTGTCATCTCTACGAGCAGCCAACCGACCGCCCGCACTGACGTCTGACGCAAGTTTTTCCGGTACTCTTATTAATCCACTCTCGTCAGTAGCCACCATGCCATTCGATAGCGACACGGACAGGCGATCGTTCCTCACGGCGGCCGGCGGTGCGGCGGCCGCGGCGATGGCCGGCTGTCTCGACAGCGGCGGTGGCGGCAACGGATCGGGCGGCAACGGCTCCGGTGGCAACGGTAGCGGTGGGAACGGCTCTGGCGGTGGCGGTGGCGGTGGCGGCCAGAGCGGCGGCACGCTCACCTACGCTCGTGGTGACTACCCCTCCAACTACGACCCTCATCAGTCGACCAGCGGCGAGGTGGCGAAGATCACCGACCAGGTGTATAGCCACCTCATCGCGTTCGTCCCCGGCAGCGGCGGGAAGCTCACGGCCGGGCTGGCGAAGGACTACGAGCTGAACGGCACGACGGTGACGCTCAAACTCCGTCAGAGTGTGAAGTTCCACAACGGCGAAGAGTTCACCGCGGACGACTTCAAGGCGACCTACCGCCGGTTCGTCGACGACAGCTATCAGTACTACCTCGGCAAGGACGCGGTCTCGGGCGAGCCCTCCGGCTACGCGTCGGTCACGTACAGCGACTGGATCAAGTCGGTCACCGTGAACGGCGATTACGACCTCGAAATCGAGCTCAAACAGAAGTACGCGCCCATCCTGCGCAACCTCGGGATGTTCCCCTCGGCGGTGCTCTCGAAGAAACAGATCGAGGATCTCGGCAAGAAACAGAACCAGCTCGGCAAGAACCCCGTCGGCACCGGGCCGTTCACGTTCGAGGAGCTCGACGACGGCAACCAGCGCGTGCTGCTCGGCAAGAACGGCGACTACTGGAAGGACGGGCCGTATCTCGACCGCGTCATCTTCACGACCATCGGCCAGAACTCCACGCGCGCACAGGCCGTGATCAACGGCGACGCCCAGATCATCGACGGCATCGGCGCGCAGGCCTCGAAACAGCTCCAGAACTCGGATAGCGCCTCGTTGTTCCAGAAAGACGGGATCAACATCGGCTACATGGCGATGAACATGGAGCGCTACGAGCCGTTCCGGAAGAAGAAGGTGCGCCAGGCGGTGAGCCACGCGATCAACACGAAGGCCATCGTCGACGACATCTACGAGGGGTTCGCCTCTCAGGCCGATCAGCCGCTCCCGCCGAACGTCACCGGTTACAACGATTCGATCGATCCGTATTCGAACGACAAGGAGAAGGCGAAGAAACTACTGGAGGAGGCGGGCGAATCGGAGCTCTCCTTCGAGCTGGCGACGTTCTCGAACCCGCGGGGCTACAACCCCTCACCCGTCCAGACCGCTCAGCAGGTCAAATCCGACCTCTCGGATATCGGTATCTCGGTGAAGATCAACCAGTTCTCCACCTTCTCGTCCTACCTCGAATACACGTACGCGGGCAAACACGACGCCTGCTTCCTGGGCTGGTACACCGACAACGCCGACCCGGACAACTTCGATTACGTGCTGCTCCATCCGGGTGTCGACAAATCCGAGGTCCCCGAAGGCCAGGACTGGGTGAGCTTCGACACCGAGGGCTACAACACGAACAACGCCTCGGCGTGGGCCAACCGGAAGTTCATGGATCTCACCGAGAAGGGACAGAAGACCTACGGCGAGTCCAAGCGCAAATCGATCTATCAGGAGGCCAGCAAGGTCGCCCACGAGGAGGCCCCCTGGGTGTTCGTCGACTACGCCAAGACGCTGCGTGGCGTCAACGAGGCCGTCGATCAGTCGACGTTCACCGTCACCTCGATCAACAACCCGTATCTCGAATCGGTAAAGCTCAAACAGTAGTCACCCACAGGAACGATCTATATGGTCTCGAAGCGGTTCATCGCGAAACGTCTCCTCCTGTTGGTGCCGGTGCTGTTCGGCGTGGCGACGGTCGTCTTCGCCATTCTCCATCTCGCACCGGGCGATCCGGCGCGGGTGATCCTCGGCCAGCGCGCGCCGACCCAGCAGGTCGTCCAGCTACGGCGTGAGCTCGGGCTGAACGACCCGATCTGGGTCCAGTACGGCCGCTTTCTCGCCGACACCGCCCAGCTCGACTTCGGACAGTCCTACCAGATCGCCAAGGGTAGCCCCGTCTGGAACGTGCTCGCCGACCGTCTGCCGGTGACGATCGAGCTCGCGATCTACGGGCAGATCACCGCCATCCTGCTGGGGATCCCCCTCGGCGTGCTCTCGGCGGTCAAACAGGACTCGTTGACCGACCACGTCACCCGCATCGGCGCGCTGACGGGCATTTCGGTCCCGATCTTCTGGAGCGGTCCATTGGTTCTGCTCGTCTTTGCGACCTTTCTCGGCTGGCTGCCGACGAGCGGGCGCATCGGTAGCACCTTCTTCCTTGAGGATCACTGGGTGCTCTTTGGTACTCAGCTCCCGCTGACGGGGATGGTGTCGATCGATACGTTCATCCTCGATACGGGCGCGTTCGTCCAGTCGATCCTCTACGGCGAGGGGCTCGGCGCGTTCGCGTCGCTGACCGAATACTACGCTTCGTTCATCTCGGCGGTCCAACACCTGTTCCTCCCGGTGTTGACGCTCGGCATCTACTCGATGGCGCTGCTGTCGCGGATGATGCGCTCGTCGATGCTCGAAGTGATCCGGCAGGACTACATCCGCACTGCGCGCGCGAAAGGGCAGGGCGAGCGGATCACCATACTGAAACACGGGCTCCGGAACGCGCTCATTCCCGTTATCACCGTGATCGGTATCCAGTTCGGTACGTTGCTTGGCGGTGCGGTGCTCACCGAGACGGTCTTCGGCATCGGCGGCATCGGCCAGCTGCTCGTCGCGGCCATCGGCGCGACCGACTACCCGCTCGTCCAGGGCACGGTGCTGGTGTTCGCGCTGCTCTTTACGCTCGTGAATCTCGGCGTCGACGTCACCTACAGCTACCTCGACCCACGGATCCAACAATAATGGCGACCGAAACCTCCACCACGGCCGACCGTCGGGGCATCGTCGAGCGACTGCGCGCCTCGCCGTTCCTCTCGGAACTGCTCTCGAACCGGCTCGCGCTCATCGGGTTGAGTATCATCCTCGCGATGGTGCTCCTCGGCGTCTACGCCCGGCTGTTCATCGATCTCGGCGCGATCTCGCAGTCACAGCTCGCGGCGCATCCGAACAAGGCCCCGCCCGGCTGGCTCGGCTCCGCAGCGCTCGATCAGTTCCTCTTCGGCACCGACGCCGCCGCGCGCGATATCTTCAAGCGCGTGCTGTACGGCGCGTGGCTGGCGCTCAAGTTCGGCGTGCTTGTCGTCGGTGCCTCCACGGTGCTTGGCATCTCGCTGGGCATCATCGCGGCGTACTACGGCGACGTCGTCGACAACGTCGTGATGCGGACGATGGACGTCTTCCTCGCCTTTCCGTCGCTACTGCTGGCGCTCGCGCTGGTCGCCATCTTCGGGGCGGGGCTGTCGAAAGTCGTCATCGCGCTCACGCTCGTCTACACGCCCCGCTTCGCGCGCGTCGTCCGCGGTGCGGCGCTCAAAGTGCTGGAGGACGAGTATATCGACGCCACGGTAGCACTCGGCGCGCGCGATCCGCGCGTGCTCGTCCGCCACGTGCTGCCGAACTGTCTCGCACCGATCACCGTCCAGAGCACGCTGAACTTCGGGCTCGCCATCATCGATCTCGCGGCGCTGTCCTTCCTCGGCTTCGGCGCGCAGGCCGGCACGCCGTCGTGGGGACTGATGTTGAAAAACGGCGTCAGCAACGGGCTGCTGACCGGCGACTGGTGGCTCTCCTTCTTCCCGGGACTGTTCCTGGCGATCACGGTGCTCGGCTTCAACCTGCTGGGCGACGGGATGCGCGACGCGCTCGACCCGCGGATGCGCGAGACCGTCGAGTGAGTCGATGGCTCGCCACGATCCGCTGTTCGCGTGGCTTCGTCGGCGACTCCGCCTCGTCGTCACCGCTGGCGCGGTCGGGATCGTTTTGGGTGGGATCGCCGCCGTCGTGATCGCCGTTCTCGACGATCCGACGACCGCCAGCACGCAGACGTTCGCGGTCGGGACGCTCGCCTTTGGGTTCGGGATCCTCGGCTGGTCGGGGTCGGCGCTCGCCGGCCGCAGCATCGAGGGACTCCAGCGCCGTCTCGACACGAACACCGACTGGACCGAACGCGACTCACGGCGGGCGATGACCCGCCTCTCGGGGTTCGGTGCGGGCGTGATGGCCGGCGTCGTGATCGTAACGCCACTACTCCCCTGAGCGGACGTTCTCGCCGCGTGCGTCGCCGAACTCCTCGTCCCCGTCGTTCCGATAGACCGTCTCGCCGCGCACTATCGTCCACTCCGGGAAGATCCCGTCCCAGCCCTCGAACGGCGTCCAGCCGGCCTTCGAGTGGAGTTCTTCGCCCCTGATCTCCCGCGTCGCATCGGGATCGAACAGGGCGAGATCGGCGTCTTTGCCCGCTTCGACCCGCCCCTTTCGTGGGAGATCGAACACGGCTGCGGGGGTCGCCGCCGTGAGATCGCGCACCCGCTCGTAGCTCAGTCGTCCCTCGTTGGCCTCGGCCAGGAGGAGCGGGAGGACGGTCTCGACGCCCGGCACGCCGCTCGGTGCGTCCCAGATCCCGGCGTCCTTCTCCGCGCGAGTGTGGGGTGCGTGGTCGGTCGCGACGATGTCCACTGTCCCGTCGGCGACGCGCTCGAAGACCCCTTCTCGCCGCTGTTCGCTTCGTAGCGGCGGGTTCATCCGTCCGAACGTCCCCAGTTCGGGGAGGTCGTCGCGCGAGAGGAGGAGGTGGTGTGGCGTCACCTCGCAGGTCATGCCCGCCTCGGTCGCACGATCGATGCCACCCGGCGTGCTCGTGTGGGCGATGTGGAGCTGTGCGCCCCGTTCCTCGCCGACCCGGCAGGCGCGCTCGACGGCGGCGTGCTCGGCCGCGGGCGTTCGGAACGCGCTCCAGGCGTCGGCGTCCGTGCGTTCGTTCGCTCCCTGGCGCTGTCCGTCCCCGCTGGGCCGTACGCTGTCGTCGAACTCGTCGGCGTCCTCGGCGTGGACAGTCACGGCGACGCCGCGTTCGGTGGCCGCCGCGACCGCGTCCGCGAACAGGTCGGCGTCGATGCCCATCTCGCCCGTCGAGTCGGCGAGGAAGACCTCGCCGAGCGCGAACAGCGGTTCGGCAAGCAGTTCGTCGGGATCCCAGTCGGACGTGACGCCGCCACTGATGCCGAAGTCGACGAGCGAGTCGGCGGCCAGCGCCGTCTTTTCGGCGACACTCCCCCCGTCGATCGTCGGCGGCTCCGTGTTCGGCTGATCGACCACGGTGGTGACGCCGCCGGCGGCTGCCGCCCGACTGCCGCTCGCCCACGTCTCCTTGTCGGGAAAGCCCGGTTCACGGAAGTGGACGTGCGCGTCGATCATTCCCGGTAGGAGGAGTTTGCCGTCGGCATCCACCGTTCGCTCGCCATCACGTGACGATAGCCGGCGTTTGACGGCCGCGATGCGTTCGCTCTCCACGCGAACGTCGCGCCGACGACCGTCGGCGAGCGTCGCGTCCTGGATCAACATGCCTTCGCTGGCGTGCCTGCGGGCCTAATCCTGTCGATCGCCCGTGTCCTCTCGATATCCCTCGACGAGCGCTCGCTCGATCTCGTCGGCGACGGTCGCGGGGTCGCTCTCGCCGCCGGCCCGTTCGACGCTGCCCACGCTCGCGGGATCGAACGGGACGTCGAGCGCGCGATAGACCGGGGCGAGCCCGTCGGCGATCGCGTCGGCGTCGCGAGTGAGGATGATGCCGGCGACGAGCGCCCCTTCGTCCGTGACGCGCTGAGCGAGCCCCGCGATCTTGCCGGTCGCCTGGAGCGAGTGCGAGCCCGGACAGAACGAGTCGGGCGGTTCGCCGGGGCGCGCCTCGACGCCGAGACGGTCGAAGGCGCGTTGTAGATCGGTGCTCGCCCGGTCGTACCGGCGCTGTATCTCTCGTCCCTCGGTCGGCTCTGCGCGCGCGAACGCGACCGTCGAACCCGTGTAGGCGACCGCCCGGCCGCCGACCGCCCGCTCGACGGCCGGAAATCCCCTGTCCGCGGCGGCCCGCCTTGCCTCCTCGTAGCCGTCAGCGCGGGCGTCGCGCCGCCCGAACGCCACCTGTCGATGGGGACACCACGCACGCACGGCCGGCTCGCCGGTCTCCTTCGTGAACGCGAACATCGACCGGGTTCGCTCCCTGTCGGTGACGATGTCGGCAGCCCGGCCGTCGAAGACGCGCATGATTCGGGTACGAGTGCGAAGGATAAGGGACTGTTGTGGACCGTCCAGATAGTACAACGGTCCGCATAAACGCTCACGCATCCTTCGATCGTCGATGGCCGTCACCCTCTCGGCGGACGCGCTCTCGCCCTACCGGCGCTTCTCGCTGTACAACTCGCCCTACGTCGCCCACGAGCGGGGCTGCGCCGTCGATCTCTACCCCGATCCAGGGTTCGGCCCAGCGACCGACGGCGACCGCTCGATCGCCCCTGCACCCGTCGCCGGCGAGGTGCTCGACACCCGGACCGTGCGCGCGCCGTCGAAACCCTACGCGGCCGCGAACGACCACCTCGTGCTCGTCGATACGGGCGAGTACGTCGCGCGCATCCTCCACGTCGAGCCGTCGGTCGCGGCGGGCGACACGCTCGCGATCGGCGACGAAATGGGTCGACTCGTCCGTGCGGGCTTCTTCGCGCCGTGGGTCGACAACCACGTCCACCTCGAATTCCGTGGCCCCGACGCGAACCTCTCGCGCGCGAGCGGGTCCGAACCGCTCGCCGTCGGTGCCGAAATCGAGGGACTCGACTGGGATGGGGTCGGGGAAGTCGTCGAGAGCGGCGCGACCTACGCCGTCCTGGACGCGCCCACCCACCCCGCCCCTGGCGAGCGGTTCGTCGGCATCGCGAGCGACGAGGGCGCGGTTCTCGACGGTGGGCTCGTCCACTACGCGGGCGGCGGTGCGCACGGGGACCGTGACGGACCGATCTCGCTGTTCGGCCAGGAAGTCGGCCGCGCGACCGGCCGCGACGTGTCCTGGAACGATCTCGAAATCATGGCGAACGGCGCGCCGATCACCGGACTCTCGCTGTTCTGTGCCCGCGATACCTTCGGCGCGAAACTCATCTGTCCCGAACGGGAGTTCGCCGTCGGCGAGCGGGTCAGGCTCGAACTCCGGCCGAGCGACGACCCCGTGCGACTCGGCTGATCAGCCGTGGCGCTCGCGGTGGCGCTCTCGCAACTCCTGGTATCGCTCGTCGTCTTCGACTGTCTCCCACCACACTTCGTAGACGAGCGCCGCCTCGCGCTTGTCGTGGTCGGCCCAGTGTTCGGGATCGCGCTCCTCGCCGTCTTCGTATTTCTGCCCGCCGGGATAGCGCGCGTACCGCATCGCACGCGTATAGCCCATCTGGAGGTACTTCCGCGCCATGTCCATCCCCGGGAAGTCGTCGTTCTCGCGGTACTCCCGATATTTCCCGTAGATCTTCTCACCGGCCTCGTCGGCGGTCTCGCGGTCGGCGTAGCCCCATAGATCGAGCAGTTCGCTCTTGTACGGCTCGATTTTGAACACGCCTTCCTCGCCGCGACCGATCTCGTATCTCTCGGGGTTGGCGCGGAAGTCGACGTCGTACTCGGGACCGTCGGTCATGTGACGGGAACGATCCGCGTTCGCCTGAGGCTATCGGTCGGTTGACGCTACCGATGGGTACAAACCGATCGCCGGTCACGAATCGCCCATGAGCGATGCCGACGTTCCCGACCAGACGACCGATCTCCTCCAGCGCTACGTCGACGCCCACGGCTATCTGTCGTGGCTCGGCGCGCGTGTCGAATCGATCGAGTACGGCGAACTCGTGATGACGATCCCGTTCGACACGAAACTGACGAACTCCGGGCCGGGCGAGAGCAGCGAGATGCCCGCGCGCATCCACGGCGGCATCGCCGCGACGCTCATCGACACCACCGGCGGCATCGCGCTCCGGCCGGCGCTCGACGACCCGATCAACGGCGGCGTCTCGACGATCAATCTGAACGTCAACTACCTCCGGCCGGCCGCCGGCGATCTGACGGCGACCGCCGAGGTGATCCGGGCGGGCACGAGCGTCGGCGTCTCCGCGGTAACGGTCGAGAGCGAGACGCCCGACGGCGAGACTAAACCCGTCGCCACCGGCCAGGGAGCCTACCGACTGTTCCGTCCCTGATCAGACGAACTCGATCCCCTCGCGGTCGGTGAGTTCGCCGAACAGCCAGTCGGCGTGATCGAGCGCGTACTCGTGATGGTCCTCCTCGATGTAGCCGATCGCGTCCTCGACGAGCACCGGCCTGAAATCGCGCAGACCGGCGCTGCCAGCCGTGTGGAGCACGCAGACGTTCGCGAGCGTGCCACAGAACAGGAGATCGTCGATGCCGCGGGCATCGAGCCATCCTTCTAGTTCGGTGTTGTAGAAGGCGTCGTAGGTGTGTTTCTCGATTATGTGGTCGTCCTCCCGGACGTCGAGCCCGTCGGCGATCTCGGTCTCCCACGTCCCCTCGACGACGTGCTCGCCCCAGCGCTCGAACTCGTCGTAGTAGTGGCTGTCCGTGAACTGGTCGTCGGGATGGACGTCGCGAGTGTAGAGCACGGCCGCACCCGCTTCTCTGGCTCCCTCGACCAGCTCCGCGATCGGTTCGACGACGTGTTCGCTCGCCGGGGCGTAGAGGCTGCCGTCGGGATGGCAGAACCCGTTTTGCATGTCCACCACGACGACCGCGGTTCGGTCTGGATCGAACTGCATACACGCCCTATCGCCGGATTCGACAAGTGTCTTTGCTCGCCAGCCGGGGCCTTTTTGGCCATAGCGCCCCCGTCTCGGACAATGCGACCCCGTGCCGCCGCCCTCTGTGTGGTTCTCGTCGTTCTCGCCGGCTGCAGCGTCCCCTTCTCCATTGGCGGTGAAGGAACGACCGGTGGTCCGAACGGCTCCGGGACGAACGGGGCTGGCGATGTCGGAGCTACCGCGACCCCCGATGCTCCGGCTCAGAGCCTCCCCGACCCTGCCGACGACGTGCTCGGCTGGGAGGGTGGCTACTGGTACAACGAGTCGATCCCCGTGACGGGGGCCGACGGCCTCAACGCGAGCGAGCAGTCGGCACTCGTCAACCGGACGATGGCGCGCATCGAGCGCGTTCGGGAGCTGGAGTTCGACAGCACCGTGCCGGTCGAGGTCATCTCGCGCGAGGAGTTCCAGGGGCCACCGAACGCGACCGGCGGCGGGGCGCGCTCGCCGGCGTTCCGCACCTTCGACAACGCGAAGTTCGAGGCGCTGTTCCTCATCGGCGAGGAGAACAACTCGCTCGCCGTCCAACAGTCGAACAGCAACCAGAACGTGCTGGGTTACTACAGTCCCCGCAACGACTCGATCGTGGTGGTCTCCGATAGCGCCACCCCGAAACTCGGCCGGTCGACGCTCGCCCACGAACTCGTCCACGCGCTCCAGGACCAGCAGTTCAACCTCTCACAGGGCGCGCCGCCGACCCGTGACGGCTACAACGCCCGCAACGGGCTCGTCGAGGGCGAGGCGAACTACGTCCAGCGGCGCTACGAGCAGCGCTGTGGCGGTCAGTGGCGCTGTCTCGACGTCGGCGGTGCGGGCGGGAGCGGTGGTGGTGGTGGCGACCTCCATCTCGGCGTCTACGCGCTCGAATACTTCCCGTACGCCGACGGACCGGCGTTCGTCGATGCGGTCTACGACCGTAGGGGCTGGCAGGGCGTGAACGATCTCTACGATGAGATTCCCGCAAGCTCGGAGCAGATCATCCACCCCGAGAAGTACGGCAACGACACGCCGACGAACCTCACCGTTCGGGATCGCACCGCGAGCGGCTGGGAGCGGGTGCGCCCGAACGGCCGCCCGGACTACGCCACGCTCGGTCAGTCGGGGCTGTCGGCGATGTTCGGCTACACCATCTACGACGACTACAACCGTTCGTCGGTCGTCCGGCCGGACGAGTTCATCAACTCCGAGGGCCGGAGCGTCAACCGGACAGACCCCTTCGAGTACGGCCTCGCGTACACCGACGGCTGGGACGGCGATCGGATGGCTGTCTACGAGAACGACGGGAAAACGGGCTACGTCTGGAAGCTCGCGTGGGACTCGCCCGAAGAGGCTCGTGAGTTCGTCCGTGGCTACCGCCAACTGCTGAGCCATTGGGGTGGCGAACGTGTTCTCGGCCGACAGGACGTCTGGGAGATCGAACGGTCGAGCTCCTTCACCGACGCCTTCCGGATCTCCCGGCAGGGCGACACCGTAACCATCGTCAATGCCCCGCAACCGTCGGCGCTCGACGCGGTCCACGCGCGCGGGTGACGAATGGTTTTTGTCGATCGACCGAGCACTCTCCCCATGCCGGAGCCGTTCGACATCGTCACCCCCGAGACCATCCGCGAGGGTCGTGCGACCGACGCCTACTTCGAGCGTACCGTCGAGACGCTCGACCACGCCGGGAAGAACCCGCATGTCGTCGCCGAGGTCACCGCCGACCAGTTCCCGACGGGCGAGTTCGAGGTGTTCGCGGGGGTCGCCGATGCCGCCCGCCTGCTCGCCGGTCGATCGATCGACGTCGACGCCCTCGCCGAGGGCCGACTGTTCGACGGCGGCCCGGTCATGTCTATCGAGGGTTCGTATCTCGATTTCGCCCGGCTGGAGACCGCCCTCCTCGGATTTCTCTCGCAGGCATCTGGGATGGCGACGAACGCGCTGCGCGCGCGCCGAACGGTTCCCGATGCGTCGCTGCTGAGCTTCGGCGCGCGCCACGTCCATCCGTCGATCGCGGCCGTCGTCGAGCGCAGCGCGCTGCTCGGCGGGTTCGACGGCTTCTCACACGTGGCCGCGGGCGAACTGCTCGATCGCGAGGCGAGCGGGACGATGCCGCACGCGCTCGTCATCGCCTTCGGCAAAGGCAATCAGGAGGCGGCGTGGACGGCTTTCGACGAGGCCGTCGCCGATTCCGTGCCACGCATCACGCTCTGTGACACCTATTCCGACGAGGTCGACGAGGTGCTGCGCGCGGCCGACGTGCTCGGCGAGAACCTCGACAGCGTACGCATCGACACGACGGGCTCCCGGCGGGGCGACATCCGCCATATCATCCGCGAGGTGCGCTGGGAACTCGACGCGCGCGGCCGCGAGGACGTCGAGGTGTTCGTCAGCGGCGGTCTCGATCCCGACGCGCTCCGTGATCTCCGCGACGTCGCTGCGGGCTTCGGGGTCGGCGGCTACGTCTCGAACGCGGACCCGGTGGATTTCGCGCTCGATATCGTCGCGATCGACGGCGAGCCCGCCGCCAAACGCGGCAAACTCTCCGGAAAGAAGCAGGTCTATCGCACGGACGACGGCGGTCATCACGTCGCGCTCGCCGGCACCGAAAGCGAGGGCGAATCGCTGCTCGAACCGCTGCTCCGCGACGGCGAACTCGTCCGAGAGTTCGATCTCGACGCGGCGACCGACCGCGCCCGTGCGGACGCCGCGGCGGTCGACTTCCTGTGACGAACGAACTGCTTTTGACGACTGCGAGCCTACTCCGAACCGGCAGAGAGAGCCTGGCCACCGCGGCGTGTCGGACGACATGCACGTGCCGGTAGGCACGTGCGTGCCAGCGGGCACGCACGCGAGGAAAGTCCCCCCACCGCCGGGCAGGTGACCGGGGAAACCCCGGGACGGGAGACCGTCGGCGCTGGAACAGCAACGAGACCGCTCCCCGCGAATGATGACGTGCGCGAACCGACCCGCGAGGGAAGGGAGTTAACCCACAGAACGCAGACCGGGGAGAACGGATGGAACGGCGAATCCTCACCGGTGCAAGTCCACGCCACGCGGATCGGCCGCACGGTAGCCCGGCAGGGGCGTGGACGCTCAGCCGAATGCCGGGACGAACAGAAGGGGGCTTACTCCTCTCAGCCATCTTTTCGTCACGACCGATCGGTGTCGCCATTCCTCATAGAACTCACAAATATTGCCGACTTCCACGACAGCCATGAACAGGCTGTCTCGTCCATAGCGTCCCGAAAAGCCGCGTTGGCAACGGATCGGCCGGAAACGACTCGACCTGCATACGTGCAGTTCTCTCCGCGGACCGCACCCCCATAGGTGTGCCGCTCCTGTTTCTCTTCACGCGCGGTCGGCACGCTACCGGCCATCTTCGGAGTATTCATCGAATGGGAACACGCGAATCCAGCATCGACGTCGCACAGTTCATCGACAATCTCACCCACTTTCACTACCGCGAAGTGCTGATGACGGGCGCGACCTTCGTCGCCATCGCGGCGGCGATCGTGCTCTTCCCGGGGGTAGAGAACGTCACGCAGGGAATTCAATCGAACGTCTCGGGGGGTTTGTTCGCCCTGCTTATTGCCGTTGCAATCCTCGGTGGAACGGTCATGGGGATGCTCGGGTTCGGCTTTTCGCTCATCGTCACACCCGTCCTCGTGAGTGTCATCGATCCGACGCTCGCGGTGGTCGTCCTCGCCGTCCCGCCGCTGATCATCAACGTCTTTCAGATGGGTGATACCGGAACCGGCATCGAGTTCGTCCGCAAGCAGTGGCCGCTGATGATCCTCGCCATCATCGGTACGATCATCGGCGTGGTCTTTCTCACCCAGTTCAGCACCGGCCCGCTCGTTCCGTTCCTCATCGGTCTCATCATCCTCGGCTACGTCGTCTTCCAGATCGTCGAGAACTTCGTCGTCATCGAGGAGGCCCACCATCCCATTGCGCTGGGTGCCATCGGACTCGTCGAGGGCTTTCTGCTCGCCGCCGCGAACCTCGGCCCCGTCCTGCCGGCGTACTTCCACACCTTCGAGCGCGACGCCGAGAAATACATCGGCGGGCTATCGATGGCGCTCGGCACGATCTTCGCCACTCGCATTATTCTCATGACTTTCTTCACTGATTTGATGACTCCCTATCGTCTCTGGCTCGGCTCCGTCATCGCCGTCGTCGCCATCGTCGGCCTCCTCCTAGGAACCTATCTCCGGCGCATCGAGATCGACGAGCAGAAATTCACGTGGTTCGTCATCGGGCTACTGTTCATCATCTCGCTCAACATCTTCCGGAACACGATCCCGGCGCTGTTCCTCTAGGGCGTGACGTAGACGTAGCTCGCCGCTTCGAGTCGGGCGACTTCGCCCACACCCGACGAGACGAGTTCGACGCCGTCGAGCAGGTCGTCCTCCGTGGTGTCGATGCCCGTGAGCGTGTTCGAGCACTGTTTGAACGTGACGTCACGTTTCTGAAGCACCTCGATCGCTTCGCGCTGTGGCGAGTCCTCCGTGAGCAAAGCGATGCCGCCACCGTTGGAGACGAGCGCCACCTCATCGGTTGCGATGGTTTCGTCGTCGAGCAGGTTCTCGATGTTGCCCGTGACGCGTGCGTGGAGGTCGGGGTCGTCCTCGGTGTGGTGGAATACGACGTTCACGATGACGGGATGAGCGCCGACGGTTCAAACGGACCGGTTCGCCCGCCGTTTGCCGCTATCCCTACCATCATACAGCGAATCGTTCGATACCCATCATGCGCTTCGAACTCACCGACGCCCAACGCGACCTCCGGAACGAACTCCGCGAGTATGCACGGAGCGGGATCGCGCCGCGTGCCGCCGAACTTGACCGAAACGAGGAGTACCCGAGCGAAATCCTCGCCGACCTCGGCGACCGACGCTTTACCGGTCTCACCCTGCCCGAGGAGTACGGCGGGCGCGGTGCGGGTCTCGTCGAACTCGTGATCGCCATCGAGGAACTCTCGGCGGCGATGATGCCCGTCGCGAGCGCGCTCGCGCTGCATCTCGGCGTGGCGACGGTCGTCGAGCGCTTCGGCTCCGAACGGCTCAAAGCGGAGTATTTGCCCGCGATGGCGCGCTTCGAGACCGTCGGCGCGCT
Source organism: Halococcus qingdaonensis (assembly GCF_024508235.1). Lineage (NCBI taxonomy): Archaea > Methanobacteriati > Methanobacteriota > Halobacteria > Halobacteriales > Halococcaceae > Halococcus > Halococcus qingdaonensis. The sequence goes on from NZ_CP101943.1 coordinate 2,698,332, forward strand.
CGGTCTCAGCGAGGACCATGCTGGAAGCGACAAACTGGCGATGAAGACACGGGCCGAGCGTGCCGGCGGGAACGGGGACGACGACTGGATCCTCAATGGTCACAAGCGCTGGGTGACGAACTTCTTCGACGCCGATACGGTGCTTACCTACGCGAAGACCGGCCCGGAGAGCGACGCACCGCACAACGTCAGCGCATTCTTGATTCCCACCGACGAGTTTGCCGTCGAGACCGTCTGGGAGACCCTCGGTGCACGGAGCATCAAATCACCCAAGGTCTCGCTGTCGGACGTTCGCGTATCTTCCGAGCGGCTCGTGGGCGAGGAGGATGAAGCGTACGTCGAGCGCGGTCGGATAAACACGGGCGTCAATGTTCCTGCCCGCGCGGTCGGCATCGCGCGAGCGGCGCTCGAAGACACCGTGGCCCACGTCTCCGAGCGTGAGCAGTTCGGCCAGTCCATCGGCGACTTTCAGGGAGTTCGCTGGCGCGTCGGCGATATGGCCACTCGCACCGATACCGCCCGCCTACTCACGCTCCGGGCGGCCGACCGCGCCGACCGCGGCGAAGATGCGAGCCGTGAGTCGAGCATGGCGAAGATCCAGGCGACCGAGGCCGCCGTCACGAACACGAACGAGGCGCTCCAGCTTCACGGCGGTATCGGCTACACGGCCGAGCGCGACATCGAGCGCTATCTCCGGGATGCGCGCCTGCTCACCATCGCCGGCGGGCCGAACGAACTGCATCGAAATACGCTCGCCGATGCGGTTCTCGGCGAGTAGCCGTTTCGACCCTCAGTCGCCGCTATAGGTCGTCGTGCGCCCCCAACTGGTGGTCTTGCCCCAGAGACCGGAACGCATGCACTCGAGTTCGACGATCTGTGAGTTGTCGACGAACAGGTTGACGTTCGGACCGAAGTTCTTGATGTACCACTCGAACATCTCCGGGCCGGGGGCCTCGAAGACGCAGTTCTCCGCGCCGAGCTCGTTGGCGATCCGATAGGCGACGTCCGTGCGCCACTCGACGACCTCTTCGGTGATCCCCTCGGCCTCGACCATCAGGAGATCAGCACCGGCATCGAGATGGCGCTCGCCCTCGCGGATGGCCATATCGGGGTCCTGCTGGCCCTCCTCCAGGTCCTCGGGATCGGAGGCACCGCCCGCGCCAAACTGGACGTTGATCTCGGGTTTCGGCTCGACACCGTCGACCTCCGAGACCATCTCGGTCATCGCCACCATGTCGTCGGCGTCGATCGCGAGAAAGCCGGAGGAAATCTCCACGATGTCGAAGCCCATCTCGGCGCACTCCTCGACGTATCGATCCACTTTGTCGTTGTCACGGATCAGGACGTTCTCGATGAACCCGCCAGTCGAGACCTTCACGTCGAACTCGTGGCAGATGTCGATGAGCTCTCGCACCGCATCCTCGGGCATCAGCGAGAACGAGCCGCCCGAAAACTTGTAGATGTCGACGTACCAGCCCATCGTCTCCAGGATGTCCCGCAGCTCGCGGGGGCCCATCGGATCGTAGTACGGCCCGCGCATCTCGGTGATCCCCTTCTCGCGGGGTTTCTCCGGTCGCTCGTTGACGTGCAGGAAGTCGAAGGCCCTGTCGAACGGTCTGTCTGCCATACCCGTTCGTGTTCACCGGCCGAGCACTTAGCTGTTGGTGACGGCTCAGTCGAGCAACGCCGTGAGATCGGCCACGTCGTGGTCCTCCAGATTCTCGACGGTGTCGATGATCTCCCGTCTGTGATCCTCGTCGTACCGTTCCTCGGTCATCGTGGTGAACTTCTCCTCGACCTGCTCCCACGTCATCGGGTTCGTCGGATGGCCGTTGAACGCGTCCTTTTCGACGTGGCGCGTCGAGTCGTCGGCGAGTGCGATGTCGATGACTGCGGGCATCTCGCCGTTCTCGAACCGTTCGGTGAGCTCCTCGTCCTCCTCGACCTCCACGGTTCTCAGGAGTTCCTGCACGTCGTCTTGCTGGATACGTTCCGCGTCGTAGGCGTCGTTGGTCATCTCGCGGTCGATGAGCGCAGCTGCGAGCATGTACGGGAGCGAGTGGTCGGCCTGAGCCTTCGTTTCGACTTCGTATCTGCTCCCCTCGCCGCCGCCGATGATGAGCTTCGCGCCGTGGAAGGTGTCGAGATGGATCGAGTTCACCTGTTCGGGATCGATGTCGGCCTCCTCGGCGAGTTCGATGACCCCCTCGACCGCCGATTGGGCGTAGGTCTCGGCGACGTAGCGTTTGGTCATCGTGTCGAACACGCGCTCGCAGGACGGATCGAGATCGACCGAGAAGTCGCCCGAAATGATCTGTTTCCAGCCCTTCTGACCCTCGAAGAGGTTCACGGGCCCGTCCATCCCGTTTCGTGCGAGCAGCGCCGAATAGACCGCATTGCGGGCGGCGTTCGCGCTCGCGATCCCCTTCCACTCGTTGATGCCGCCCGTGCGCGTCACGCGCAGCGCGTTGTGTGCGGTGCCGGCGATGCCGACCGCGTTGCGGAGTTGCTGGTGGTCGAGTTCCAGGATCTTACCCGCACCGGCGGCCGCCGAGATCACTGTATGGGTCACGTGGTCGTAGCCGCGATCTCTCACAGGGGCGTTCCACGCGAGTTCACCCTGTATTTCGTAGCTCGTCCCCACGGCCTCGACGAGCTCCGCGCCCGTCGCGTCGGCGTGTTCACCGCAGGCGATCAGGCTCCCGATGTTGTCGCTCGGGTGTGGCGTCTCGCCCGGCGCGAGAAACGAGTCCATGAAGTCGAGATAGCGCGTCAACGAGGTGTTGTACGTCGCCGCGCCGGTCGGACTGGCGCGTCCGTCCGTTCCCCAGAGGCGGGCCGCGTCGCCGCCGGCGGTCTCTTCGACCGTCTCGCGGACGCTCTCGGTCGCGTCGGCCCCGAGCGCGCCGACCGCGATGCCTACGGAGTCGAGCACGCGCTTTTTGAGCTCCTCGCGCACGTCGTCGGAGAGCTCGTCGTAGGCGACGTCGCCAACGAAGTCGGCCAGTTCGTCGGTGGTCGTCATACCCGTTCTATCATCGATGGGCGCAAAAACTTTCCCCGGCCACCGACCCACGTGAGCGCCGGTGGAATGATGTGCGGCGGGTGCGTCCCGCCGGCATGAACGCTGCCGATCTGCTCGTCGAGAGTCTCGAAGTCGAGGGTGTCGAGTACGTCTTCGGGCTGCCGGGCGAGGAACTGGAGGAGATCCTCTTCTCGCTGCGCGATTCGACGATCGAGTTCGTCCCCGTCCGCCACGAACAGGGCGCGGCCTTCATGGCCGACGTCCACGGCCGGCTCACGGGCGATGCCGGCGTCTGTCTCAGCACGCTGGGACCGGGCGCGACGAACCTTCTGACCGGTGTCGCCGACGCCCACCTCGACAAGAGTCCGGTCGTCGCCATCTCCGGCCAGGGTGGCCTCGAACGCCTCCACAAGGAGAGCCACCAGAACATCGACGTCGTCAACCTGTTCGCGCCGATCACGAAGTGGAACACGCGGATCTCCGATCCGGAGATCGTCAACGAATCGGTGCGCAAGGCGTTCAAACTCGCCGAACACGAGAAACCCGGGGCGACCCATCTCGAATTCCCTGAAGACATCGCGGCCACCGACACCGACCACCGGCCGCTGCCGCCGCGCAATCGCGTGCGCCGGCCGAGCCCCGACGAAAAGGCCGTCGAACGCGCCGCGGCGCTGCTCGCCGACGCCGATCGTCCGATTGCACTGGCGGGCAACGGCGGTATCCGCACCCGATCGTCGGAACGCCTGCGCTCGTTCGTCGATGAAACCGACATCCCCGTCGTCGCCACCTACATGGGCAAGGGCGCGGTCTCGGATGCCGACGACCACTCGCTGCTGACGCTCGACTCCGGTGCGGACGGTCAGGCCGCGAGCGCCATCGATCGGGCGGACGTCGTCCTCGCTGTCGGCTACGACATCGCCGAGCACGATCCCGAGAACTGGAACCCACACCAGGAAAAGCGCATCATCCATCTCGATTTCGAACCGGCGGAGGTCTACGCCCACTACAACCCGCAGGTCGAGGTCGTCGCGGACGTCTCGGCGGGACTGCGTGCGATCCAGCGAACCGACACGACGATCGAGACCGACACCGACTGGTACGCCGATCTCCGCGAATCGCTCGTCGCGGACGTGACGCGCCACCCCGACAGCGACGAGGGGTTCTCCATTCGCCGCACGCTCCCCTCCCTCCGGGACGCGATGGCCGACGAGGACGTCCTCGTCTCGGACACAGGCAATCACAAGATGGCGATCGCTCAGAACTACCCGACCTACGATCCGAACACCTGTATTATTTCTAATGGCCTGGCGACGATGGGGATCGCCGTCCCGGGCGCGGTGGCCGCCGACCTCGCCGTCGATTCCAACGTGGTGGCCGCCACCGGCGACGGCGGCTTCCTGATGAACGCTGCCGAGATCGAGACCGCCACCCGACTGGGCTGTGGGTTCACGATCCTGCTGTTCAGCGACGACGATTACGGCCTCATCTCGGCAAAGCAGGAGGATCACCGGGGCGAACACACCGGAACCGGTCTCACGAACCCCGATTTCATCACCTTCGCCGAGAGCTTCGGCATCGACGCGTACCGCCCGGAGAGCTGGGACGAACTGGGCGAGACGCTCGAAACCGTCGTGCCGAGCGACGAGATGTCGCTCGTCGAGGTCCCGGTGGAATGACGAACCGGTCGTCGCGCCGGTACGTCGATTTTCGGTGCTGTTCCCGGCAGATTCTTCGATAGCTGTTGCTGGCTCTCGAACTGCCCCTGTCCTGACGCAAACGAGAACCGCAAGCCACACGCCTCCCCAACCGACTCCCTCGCTCACTCCGTTCGCTCAGTCGCCCCTCGCGCGAGTCGCGCCCTCCGGGCGCTCCCGCGCGCCAACCGCAACGGCTAGCGGTGAGGGAAGCGACAAACTGGCGCATTTCGGTGCTGGCTTCAGGCACGTGCGGTCGCCCAGATCGCGGCGATACCGAGTGCGACCGCGGGTGCGAGCGGGAGCACGAGGAAGGTGTCGCGCCAGGTCAGCCCGACCGCGG